>PNNB01000001.1 GCA_013823985.1 Sphingopyxis sp. | reverse complement strand
TTTCCTTCGCCCGCTTGGCCGGTATCCCGACCAAGAGCGCCAGCGGCGCATCGGGAAACCGGCGCAAACGCAAGGCTCCAAAGGGCACCATCGGTGCGGAGCCAGCGTTTGAAAGGAAGAGGGTCTGAAAGCGCTTGCGATACAGCGCGGCTTGATGGCTGATCTGCTAACGCCTCGCGGATCTCGGCACTCGGGAGCGACCTGCAATATCCCGCGACGCGGCGGCTTTGGCAGCTTTTGCCGCTGCCTCGCTGTCGTCTCCGGGTTCACGAATCAATTCCCAGCCGGTCATGCCCATCAACACGCGGTCGGCGTGCTTGATGGTGTTCACATGGCCATAATGTTGCTCGATCATCTTGACCGATGTGCCCATCTGTTCGGCAAGGATATAGACATCGACACCTTCGGACAGGCGGAACGTAGCGTACGTGTGGCGGAAACAATAGGTCGAGCGTGCAATACCGTTCGGCCCCATCCGCAAACCTGATTCCGTCAGCAGGTCTTGGACGGTGTCACTATATAGGTATTTGGCGGGCTTGCCGTTGATAATGGTGAAGACGGGATCGTCCGGCTTGGTCGCCTTCGACGTCTCCCGCACCCGCTCAAGATAGTCGCCGACGCTTTTGGGGGCGACCAGCTTGCGCGACTTACCTTTGCCCTGAACGAACATCACCACAATTTCGCGTCCATCTCGATCCTTGGCAGGCATGATATCTCGCCAGCGCAGGTTCTTGGCTTCGGGCGGTCGCATCCCCGTGTTGCACATGATCAACATGAAATTGTAGCAGATGTTGCGATACCAGACGCCCTGGGGCGAGGTCGCATCCTTGATCCACTTGCGGCCGAAGCTATGCAGTTTCCGATACTCCTCAGACGTAAATTCGTCCCGCCGCATCGTCTTGAGTTTGGGCTTGCCCTCGAACCTATGGCTGGCGGGAACGTAACGCTTGCTGATCGCGAAGTTCATTACCGCGCTGAACGCGCCCATTTCGGCCCCGATGGTCGCGTCGCTGACAAGATCACGCAACCGGCCTTTGCCTGTTTCGCGTCGCCATGTCGGATAATTGGCCCAGCGGTCCTGCCCGATCAGATGAATCTGAGTGCTGCCAACATAATCGTCCAGAACCCGGCGGCAGCGGTTAGCGACGTTTTTGAGGCTGTGCGAAGACACCTCGCCAATTTTCAAGCGGCGTTCGAGCAAAGCGATATATTCCTCGGCAACCTGCCGGAACGGACGGTTGAAGACGGGGACATCATGCTTGATGCGGAAGCGAATGTCGGCATCGAGGTCGAATGCCTTGTCGCGCGCTGCCTCCCTATCCGAAGTTCCGAGCGCGATTGTCTTATAGCGGTCCTCCATCGGGAGTTTGATGCGGCAATAGAAATTGCGATGGATTACGTCGCCGCGCCTGAAAATGATCAGGCCGGACTTCAACGCTTCCTTTTCGATAATGAATGCCATAGCCACGCTCCACTGTGCAGAATCTGTGCAGGATAGCGGCGGAAAGGTCCGGAGTTCCATACCTGTGCAGGTGCTGTATAGGGGATCATGCCTTATTTTATTAAGTATTTCCAGCTATTTGCTGCAATCCTGTCGTCCCGACCAATTTTCTACCAATAGATACGAACGCCGCTGAAGCGGCTTTCACGTCCGGCTCATGGCAAGGCGCGCCTCTTTGCGCGCAGTCACTTCTCTGCTTTCCTACATTGAACCATATCGGTTATTTCGATTCGCGAAAGTGAGGAACGAAATGACGGTTTGCGATATCAGTCCCTATATCGATGCCTTGATGACGCGCGAAGGCGGCTATGTGGATCATCCCGCCGATCGCGGCGGCCGGACACGGTGGGGAATTACCGAGGCTGTCGCACGGGAGGCTGACTATCACGGCGATATGCGCCATCTGCCCCGCGCCAAGGCCGAAGCCATTTACCGGGAGGCCTATTGGACCACCCCCGCATTCGACAAAGTCGCAACACGGTCGGTGCGCCTTGCAATCGAGCTTCTGGATAGTGGGGTAAATGTCGGACCGGCGGTAGCTTCCGGGTTTTTGCAACGCGCGCTTAATGCCTTGAACCGCAATGGCCGCGACTTTTCCGATCTGGTGGTGGACCGGCAGATCGGGCCGCGCACGCTTGACGCGCTGGATGCCTTTCTTCGCGTTCGGGGCACAGACGGCGCAGAGGTTTTGCGCAAGGCAATCGATGCCCTGCAGGGCGCGCACTACATCAATCTGGCCGAAACGCGCCCGTCACAGGAAGCCTTTGCCTATGGCTGGCTTGCGAACCGTATTGGATAATTTCACCGCGAGGAGATAGACTATGGCACTTATCGAAAATATCATCGGCCCCATTGCTGGCCTGATCGACAAGATCATTCCCGACCCCAAGGCACGCGATGCGGCCAAGCTGGAACTGATCAAGCTAGAGGGAAGTCTGGAGATGGAAAGCCTTCGCACCCAATTGTCCGCGGTGCTGGCAGAAGCGCAGTCGCCCGACCCCTGGACCAGCCGTCCGCGACCAAGTTTCCTATATGTTATGTATGCGATGATCCTGTGGGCCATACCCATGGGCTTAATCGCCGCCGTCCGCCCTGAAGCGGCGGCGGATATTGCGGCGGGAATGAATGCCTATCTGAACGGACTGCCCGAACCGCTCTATGCTCTCTTCGGGACAGGCTATCTCGGCTACACACTTGCCCGGCAATGGGGAAAGGGCAAAGGTGTCGAAAAATAGTTGCATAAATCGGGATTCTTCCGTTAGGCCAAAGTCCCCGCAAGGGGCCATAGGGATATAGGAGATAACGTAATGAAGAAATTTGTCGCAACCGCCGCCGCTTTGGCATTCACCGTAGCACTTGGCGCATGTGGCCAGTCCGGCGAAAAGGCAGCTGAAGAAACGACGGAAGCTGTAGAAGCAACCGGCAATGCTGTTGAAGCTGGCGCTGAAACCGCAATGGACAAGGCCGAAGGCGCTGCTGACGCAACTGCAGAAGCTGCTGACAAAGCTGCCGACGCAACCGCAGACGCTGCCAAGGACGCAACCGCCGCTGCTGGCGCTGCTGTCGAAGAAGCTGGCAAGGACATGAAAGAAGCTGCGAAGTAAATCGCGCTCTTTGTAAATAAGCCCGCCCTGCCCAAGGCAGCGGCGGGCTTTTTTATGCCTGGGACAACCGTCCTTTAGGCCATGAAGCCCAGATTGCTCGTCGCAAAACGGCCGATATTGGGCGATACGCTGGCCAGTTCACTGGGTGCAACCCCGAACCATGTGGCGAGTGTCGATGCATATTGGTCAACCGATATGCTCGGCAACAATCTGCCCTGCCCGACCTGATCTGGACTGGTGACCGAAATCTGCGGCGCCACGCCATAGAAGCGCCCGCCATTGACCGCGCCGCCCATGATGAAGTGGTGCGAACCCCAGCCATGGTCGGACCCATCGCCATTGGATTGCAACGTCCGGCCGAAGTCGGACGCGGTGAAGGTCGTGACCTTATCCGCCACGCCCAATTCGACCGTCGCCCGGTAAAAGGCATCCATCGCGAAATCGAGCTGCCCCATCAGATTAGCCTGATTGGAGATCAGATTGTCGTGCAGATCGAAGCCGCCCATACTGACCATGAACACCTGCCGCCGGGCACCCAAGGGTTGGCGGGCGGCGATCAGGCGTGCGACGACTTGTAACTGTTCAGCCAAACCATTGCGTCCGGTGGCGGGACGAAAGGAGGTCGCGAGCGTGATCGGTTGCAATGCCGCAGCCACGACGCCCTCCGCATCGATCGAGCGCTTGGCGACCCGGTTATATTCGGCTTCGAACACATTGTTGCTCGTCTGTGTCATCAAGGTACGGAGCGCAGCACTTCCTGCGGATGAGCCGTAGAGGTTGCTCTTGATCCCGTTGACCGCCAGCGCGCCGCTCGACGAGACCTGATAGGTCAAGGCCTGTTGGCCGGACAGGAACACGGCATTGCCGGTCGCCGAAATGCAGGTGAACAGCGCGTTGGCGTTGCTGGACATGGCAAGGTCGCCCATACGCCCACCCCAGCCGTCGGTGGCCCCTTCCGGCTTGGAAGACTGCCACGTCGACTGCTGGTCATTATGCGAAAACAGTTTGGCCGGGCGCGGGTTCGCGGTGATGTTGGAACTGTTATACTGCGCAAGCGTGAGCGGCGCGATTAATGGCCCGACGTTCAACAATGGCGCCATCCGCCCCGCGTCAAACAGGGCCTTCAGCCGCGTCATCTGCGGTGCGAGCGCATATTGCAGATTGTTCGTCAGCACCTGCCCGCCACTCGGCGTCAAGGCGGTCGCGGCAAGGCTGGCGCGTGCAAGGGTAATCCCGCCTGCCGTCTGCCCCGCACCCCCACCGCGAATGGCGCTGTAAAGATCATAATTGGTGGAATCGAACGGCATCAGCGTGCTGTTGTGGTCGTTCCCGCCATAGAGGAAGATGCAGACCAGCGCCTTGTAATCATTGCCGGCACTGAACGCCGCAGCTTCGCCAATCCCGGCGAGACCTAGGGCGAAAGACGACGCCGATCCTGCGACCGCCAATTGTTTCGAACGACGAAGAAAGGCACGCCGCGAAAGTTCGTTTGCTTTACCGATATGCATAGCGAAAGCCTTTACTTCTGAACAAGATAGTCGGGGGAAGCCATGACGAGCAACACAGCCATATAGACCCGGCGCTGCTTTTCGGCGGTGGTGCTGGTTTGCGTAACCGTCGTGGCATCCAGCGCGGTTTTGATCGTTGCCTTGGTCGTGTCCGAAATCTGGTTTGCGGCCAGCAGTAAGCAGATCCGATCAAGCAAAGCTGTCGAGTCATGGGCGATGGCAAGTTCGCTGGTGTAGGCCGCTTTCACATCGCCCCCCACACCATTGGTGCTGCCAATGGCCGAAGTCATGTAATTCACATAGCCCGGCGTGCTGGATTCATTGATGAGCTGGAATTCCGGTGCGACGAGCGAATTGGTGGCAATTGCGGTATTGGCGGGGACATAACCCGGCCGGAAAAAGTTGAAGACCGATGGCGACCGCAATGCGCTTTGCCCGAGTCCACTGACCAGATCGGACAGATTGCCGATCCGCCAGTTACCGCTTGTCGAAGCAGCACCGAAGGTCCGGCCCCATTGCACGAAGCGAAGGATAGGCTCGCGCAATTTTCCAAATGTGGGGGCGGTAAGGCCGGAAGCATTCATCGCTTCGTCGTCGAGCAGGATAGCCTTGAACACTGCGCGCAGGTCGCCCCGCGTGCCTGACCCGTTATTGTTGAATACCTTGGCGACCCGGTCGACATAAGCCGCGCTGGGGTTGCTGGTCACAAGCCGCTGGATCATCTGTTTGGAAAAGAACGGTCCGACATTGGCGTGATTGAAAAGAGCATCAAGCGCCGTTTTCAACGCAACCGTACCGTCCGTGTTCGCCGCGATGGTGGTCCCGAGGAATGTTGCCTCCAACATGGAATGCTGGCTTGTCGTTGACGGAAACTCCCACTTGGTGGGGTCAATCGTCATAGGTTTCAGAACATAGCCCGTGCTGTTGATCAGACGGGTCGGATCATTGGTCGCAGGGGTTTTGACATTCCCAGTGAAGTCCCAGTTATACCCGGTAAAAACCCGAGCCAAATTGGTGACATCACTGTTGGTATAGGTCTCAATCGGCTGGTTATTTGCGTCCAGCTTGCGCGTGCCATCATTGTTCAATTGGTACAGGCCGATTGTGAACAACTGCATGACTTCACGGGCGTAGTTTTCGTCTGGAACGCGTCCCGTGCGGGTATCTTCTTTCCGGTTTCCGCGCGTACTCAGATAATAACCCATTGCCGGATTGAGGGTCACATCCTCCAGCAATTTACGGAAACTTCCAAAGGCGTTGGAGTTCAGTTGATCCCAGTAAAAGGCAATCGCCTGTGCACGCCAGCTGAAATCGAGACCGGTCAGCGACACGACAAAGAATTCGGAAAGCGCAAGCGCAACGCGTTTGCGAACTCCGTTCGCGTCGGACATGAGCTGGTTCCAGATCATATAGTCGCCGGGATATTCATTATCGAAGAAATTGTCGGCAGTGACCTGGTCATAGCCGCGCGACGACAGCCATGCGACGCCGGTCTGGCTGATGGGGGCATCCATCTGGGCATTGAGCCAGGGTTCGTAGCCGATTGATTTAATGTTGCTGATCTCAGCCTCGCTGACCGACAGGCTGGATTTCAGAATGAAGCGAGCCGCTTGTGCATCGGTTGACGGCTTTGGAACTTGCGCCGTCGGCGGAGGGGCAGCGGAAGAACCACCGCCAGCACCACCACCGCCACATGCCGCAACGAGCAATGACGCCGCGGGAAGCGCATAGACATAGGGAGAAGTTTGCGCTGGAGCCTCGGCTAAGGCCGGACCAACATCGTCCGATATTTCAATTTCTGACGCCCCCTCAAGGCATATCTGATGCAGTGCTTCCTTCATATCCCGCCCTCGCCAAATTGACGAAAGCGAGACCCGAGAATGCCGTGTCCGGTTTCGTCATTAACGGTCTGCTATGGGACATTGCTCAAGAGATAGTTTCGGGAGGTGGTAAATCCCCGTTAAGCGTGTTTTTGGGACGATATGGGATAGTAAATATAAACCATTTATCAACCTGTGGCTTCTACGCTTTTGCCATGGTCATAAGTCGCATCCTTCCTATGGTTTTCGTATTTTGCGGAACCTTGGCAACACCCCATGCTGCCCGAGCCGAAGTGTTCGAGCTGGCAAGCAATGGCAATTTTGTACAAATTTCGCGCCCGGCATGGACACCTGAACCGCAATTGGTGCCCGATTATGTCGGCGCTGAAATCGTCGGGCCGGCGCAAATGCCGCCCCCGCCAACAGGAACTGTCCGCCAACATATCCAGCACGCCGCCGCCAAATATGGTATCAGCAGCGATCTTGTCGACGCGGTTGCGTGGCAGGAATCACGTTATAATCCACGCGCCCGTTCTTCCGCCGGGGCAATTGGCGTGATGCAATTGATGCCGGCTACGGCGCGAACCCTTGGCGTAACCAACCCGCATGATGTCCGACAGAATGTCGCTGGCGGCGCCGCCTATCTTCGCGCGCAGCTTGAACGCTTCGGCAATAACGTCCCCCTCGCCCTTGCCGCATATAATGCCGGACCGGGTGCAGTGATGAAATATGGCGGGATACCGCCCTATCGCGAAACGCAGAATTATGTGCGCCAGATCATGCGCAGGCTCTCTGCCATATCGCTTCAGCGTAACTCCTATGAATGAGGCCAGCATGTCGATGACGAAGTTTAAAACAAAATTTTCCGCCATAGCCGCAACGATCGGAGCCTTACCCCAAACGGCCTTCGCGCAGACTGCAATCGCCGACCCGCAAGGGTCAGGTCCCATCGTCAACGCCCTCAACTGGATGCAGGGCACGTTGTTGGGCAATGTGGCGACCACCGCGGCCGTCATCGCGGTTGCCGTTGTGGGCATGATGATGCTGACCGGCCGGATGAACTGGCGCTTTGGCACAACCGTCATCGTGGGTTGCTTCGTCCTGTTCGGGGCGACCGCCATTGTTTCAGGGATCCGTGTCGCCGCAGTCGGGGGCTGACGGATGACGCCGCTAAACCGCACGCCTGTCTTTCGCGCTCTGACGCAGCCGCAAATGTTTGCGGGCGTGACCTATAGCTATTTCATCATCAACCTTATCGTGACGACGGAAATTTTCCTCATCAGCGGGTCCTTTTGGGCGATACCCGCCGCCGTCCTGATCCACGCCATCGGCTACATGGCCTGCTTGCGCGAACCCCGCATCTTTGACCTTTGGATTACCAAGGTCAGCCGTTGCGGCCGGACGCGTACGCACGACCTGTGGCGCTGCAACAGCTATCGGCCCTGACCTATGAAGCTTTCTTCGCAAAAACTTGCCAAGTTGGACCCGCGTGCGGGGGACCGTTTGCCCTATGCCGGTCATGTAAATGACCACACATTGGCCACGCGCACCGGCGAACTGATCCAGATGATCCAGATCGACGGAATCGCGTTCGAAACCGCCGATAGCGAGACGCTGAACCATATGGCTGCTGTGCGTGATGTCGTCATGCGTGGCATCGCAAATTCAAATTTGATGCTGTATTGCCATGTCATCCGGCGCCGCGTGGCCGCTGAACTGTCGACACCCCAGCCCGAGGGCTTCGCCCGCGACCTCGACGCCGCATGGCAGGAACGGTTGCGCGGTAAACAGCTTTACATCAACGATATCATCCTGATGCTGGTCCGCCGGCCGGCACGTGGCAAGGTCGGCTTTGTTGAACGGCTGACAAAATGGGGCAGCGGCAAACGCTCGCCCGAAGAAAAGCTAGCCGAACAGGCACGCGAATTGCGCGAACTGGACAGTGCGCGCACCAATCTTCTTTCGGCGCTCAGCCGCTATGGCCCGCGCGTCCTTGAACGCTATCAAGGGGCAAGCGGCATATGTTCCGAGCCTTTGGAAATCCTGTCGGCCCTGTACAATGGTGAAATGCAGCCGCTGCTCGAACCCACGGGCGATGCGGGGCATTATTTGCCTTACAAACGGATCAGCTTCGGCCTCGACGCGTTGCACCTGAAAGGGTCCAGTGCGGAGACATCGCGTTTTGGTGCGATTGTGTCGATCAAGGATTATCCTGCCACGACCAGCCCCGGCATGCTCGACAATCTGCTTCGGCTGCCACACGAACTGACGCTGACCGAAAGCTTTGCTTTTGTGGACCGCCAGATTGCCGACGAACGGATCGGCTTGGCGCTGCGCCGGTTACGGGCTGCATCCGATGAAACCACAACATTGCGCCAAGGCTTACTGGGCGCAAAAGATGAGCTGACCGGTGGTGCCGCGGCCTATGGCGAGCATCACTTGAGCGTTCATGTCCGCGCCGGCAGCCTTCCTGCCCTCGACGCTGCGGTTGCCGATGTGCAGGCATCACTTGCCGATATCGGCGCGGTGTCGGTGCGCGAAGATCTCAATCTGGAAAGCGCCTTCTGGGGCCAGTTCCCCGGCAATGCCGAATTCATCGCGCGCAAGGCGCTGGTGTCAACGGCTAATTTGTCGGGGCTGATTTCCCTGCATGGATTTCCTATCGGCGCGCCTGCGGGCGGGCCATGGGGGGAGCCCATTACCGTGCTCGAAACCACATCAAGCACGCCCTATTTCTTCAACCTGCACAGCGGCGATCTGGGCAACTTCACGCTGATCGGTCCATCGGGATCGGGTAAAACCGTGGTACTGAACTTCCTGATTGCCCAGTCGCAAAAGTTCAATCCGCGTACCTTCTTTTTCGACAAGGATCGGGGTGCGGAAATCTTCATTCGCGCCATTGGCGGCCATTATGATGTGCTGCGCCCGGGCAAGCCGACGGGTTTCAATCCGTTGCAATTGCCCAGCACCGCCGCCAACCAGGCGTTCCTGCGCCAATGGCTGTCGCAGATGTTGACGCCCATGGGCGGACAACTGACCGCCGACGAAAATGCGATCATCGCCAGCGCGGTGGAGGCCAATTTTGACCAGCCGATGGAACATCGCCAATTGCGCTATCTGGTCGAATTGCTCGCTGGTGGCGCGCGGCCTGCGCGTGGTGACCTCGCGTCGCGCCTGGCACCCTGGTATGGTGCAGGCGAGCATGCATGGTTGTTTGACAATGTCCGTGACGAATTGAACCTCGACACCCGTACCGCCGGTTTTGACATGACATCGCTGCTTGACAACCCCGTGCTGCGCACGCCGGCGATGATGTATCTGTTCCACCGTGTGGACGAGCGTCTGGACGGCACACCTTCGATGATCGTGATCGACGAAGGTTGGAAAGCGCTGGACGATGAAATCTTCGTGCACCGCCTGAAAGACTGGATGAAGACGATCCGGAAACGCAATGGCGTGGTCGGCTTTGCAACGCAAAGCGCCAGCGACGCGATTGAGAGCAAGATTGCCGCCACCATCATCGAACAGTCGGCCACCCAATTGTTCATGAGCAACCCCAAGGCACAAGCGTCCGACTATTGCGACGGCTTTGGGTTGACCGAGCATGAGCTTGATCTGGTCCGTTCGCTGCCCGAACATTTGCGCTGCGTTCTGGTCAAGCAAAGCGGCAACAGCGTCGTAGCCCGCCTTGATATGGGCGACATGCCCGATGCGATGACCGTCTTGTCCGGCCGCGAAAGCAGCGTTCGCAAATTGGACGAATTGCGCGATGCCCATGGCGATGCACCTTTGGAATGGATGCCGCAATTGCTTCAGGCTGCCGAAGAAGGCCCGTCGGCATTGTGGCAAAACACCAAGACAGGAACGCGCGGCTGATGGCGAAATGCGCCGCCATAAACGCCACAGCAGGTTCGGCTGAAACCATGGTCAACACCGTGGATTGCTACATGCAGTCGACGGTTCAGGCCAGTTACGCCAATTTGCTCGGCCCCGGCAGCGTGTTCGGCTATGCATTGACGATCGCGTTGACCATCTATGTCGCCATCGTCGGCTACCGCCTGATTTTTGGCCGCTCCACGCTCAGCATGGGCGAAATGGCGCCGCGGATGCTGCTGATCGGTGCGGTGCTTGCCCTGACCAGCAATTGGGCGACTTACCAGATACTCGTCTACGACGTGCTGACCGACGGCCCGCAGGAAATTGTCAGCGCGGTCAATCCGTCCGCCGGACAGAGCAGCAGCGTCAACCAGCGTGTCGATATGCTGTCCGGCCGCATGGTCGATCTTGCCGATGCGTGGACCGAATTTGACGCACGCCCCGAAAATGCCGCGCCTGACGCGGCGATGCCGACAGAGCAGAAGGACGAGGCCGAGGCACTGCCCCCGACCGCGACCGGTATCACCGCGATTGTTGCGCCGAAGGATTCGCTTGGTCCCAACATGCTGATGCTCAGCGCGCTGCTGTTGGTGCTTGCATCGGCGGGCGTGCTCGTGGTGGCAAAGATCATATTGGGACTACTCCTCCTTCTCGGGCCGCTCTTTGCGGTGCTCGGACTTTTTTCCGTGACGCGCGGCCTGACGCTCGGATGGGCGCGTGCTGCGGTGTTGATGGCGCTGGTTCCCGTCATGGCCATCATGACAACCGCCGGATCGACGGCATTGATCGAGCCGGTCTTGGCCGACATGTATGTGTCTGCAAATCAGGGCGTCTTCTCGCTCCGCGCCGCACTGACGATCCTGGTCATCGTGCTGATCACGGTGGCAGTGGCGGTGCAACTGTTCCGCATCGGGCGCACCATCGTCAGCGGATGGACCCTGTCCTTGCGCACGAACAGCACCGCCGACACGATGCAGTCTCAAGGCGCTCAGGCTACCGCGACGGCGTCCGCGCCCGCCATGATCTACAACGAGCGTATGCAAAGCATGGTCAGCGCTATCGAGCGTACCGCGAGCTTCTCGGCACCCGGCAGTTCTGCCAATCAACGCGCCATCCTGTTGCCACACCGCGTGGAAACAGAGGGAAGCGCGCAGCGGGCGACTGAAATGAAAGCTGACCGCCGCATCACCCGAGGACGCGTCACCGCCGTCCGCGCCCCCATTAAAGCCGTCAGGAACGCCGCATGACCGCCAAATATATCGCCCTGCTGCTTGCCAGCTTTACGCTCGCCATGCCTGTATTGGCCCAAACGTCGGAAACGGTGCAGGTCGCGCCCAACATCCGCTATGTCCATTACGACCCCAATGGCGTCGTCCGCCTGACCGGACATACCGGTTATCAGATGACGCTGGAATTCGACGTGGGCGAGCGGATCGAAACCGTCGGCATCGGCGATTCTTCTGGCTGGCAGGTGACGCCCAACGGGTCGGGGACTGTGATGTTCCTGAAGCCTGTGGGTATTCCGCGCACCACCAACATGTCGATCATTACGAACATGCGCCGCTATAATCTTGAACTTGTGGCCAAGTCCGGGCTCAAGGTCGCGCCGACCCAGGTGACTTATGCCGTTCGATTCACCTATCCGCAAAAGCATTTGGACGAGACTGCCAGCGCCGCTGCTCCGCCACTGATCACGACCCCGCCCGAATTGTGGAACCGCGCCTACAGCTATGATGGCGCGAAGGCCAATGTGCCTGATCAGGTATTCGACGACGGCAAAGCCACCTATTTCCGCTTCGCTGCAGGCGCGGCTACCCCCGCTATTTTCAGCATCACCCCCGATGCAGGCGAGAGCATCGTGAACTTTGCCGTGCGCGGACCCTATGTGGTGGTCGAGCAGGTCGCCCCGCAATTCGTTCTTCGGCACGGCAAGGAAGTGACCATCATCTTCAACGACGCCTACGCCGCACCTACCCCCGGCGCGGATGCTCCGCGTGAACGGGCAAAGAAAAAGTGCGGCCTGTTCGGCTGCAAATCACGGGAGGCAAAACCATGAGTGTTCTGAAACCCGAAGGGACCGATCCCCGCACGACTATGGAGGCGGGCGCGCTGGAGGATGCCAATTCGCCGGTCTTGTCGCCCGTTGCCATGCCCGCCGGATTGTCTCCGGGTATGAAGCTTGGCTTCGTGGGTATCGGCTTGCTCGGTATCCTTACCTTCACCACCCTGGCCACAAGCCGGGGCGACGCGACACAAGCGGGCGCCAATCCGGCTGCACCAATGGCAGCTAGCGTCATGCCCGCAGGCGGGATCGTGCCCAAGCCTGTGCTGTTACCGGGACCTCCCGAATTGCCGCCCCCAACATTGATCCCGCCGCCGGTTGATGCAGCAGGCGCGCCCGTACTGGGTATGGTCGGGGCGCAGGCAGCTACGGCCAACCGTCTTCTGGCCCCCGGCGTCGTCGTCGATCTTACAAAAAGCGGCCCAGTAGCGGCTCTACCCCCGACACCCGGGCTTGCAGGCGTCAAGAATGACGATCTGAGCGCAGACGACAAGTTCGCCGACCGCGTCGCTGCAGCGGAAAATGCCCCTGCGCGCGCAGTGCGTATCTCCAACAGCAGCTATACCGTACCGCAGGGTGCGATTATCGCGGGTGTTCTGGAAACCGCCATCAACTCCGACCTTCCGGGCTATGTCCGTGCCGTTGTCAGCCGCGATGTCATGGGCTTTGACGGACGGCGCGTGCTGATCCCCAGCGGAAGCCGCCTGATCGGCCAATATCGTTCCGGCCTGGCGGCTGGACAGTCGCGTGCCTTCATCGTCTGGACCCGCCTGACCCGTCCCGACGGCGTCACCGTATCACTGGGCTCGCCTGTCACCGATCCCTTGGGCCGTGCGGGTCTGGGTGGCAAGGTCGACAGCCATTTCCTCAAACGCTTCGGATCGGCCATCTTGCTTTCGGTGGTGCAGTCGGGTCTCGGCCTGCTGCAGCGTGGCGGCAATGACGTCGTCGTGCGCACCGCAGATGATGCAAAAAGTGTTGCGGGCATTGCGCTGCAGCGCGACATCAGCATCCCGCCCACGGTCAAAGTGGCGCAGGGCACGGCAATCCGCATTTTCATCGCCCGCGATCTCGACTTCTCCGGCACAGACGGCGGTTCGTAATGAACATGGTGACCCCGCTTTCGGGGAGTGGCGGTAATGTCTACCTCAACAGCTACCTCGCACCTTTTGAGGCGTGGCTGGCGGCGGATGATGTCACCGAAATATTGGTCAACCAACCGCATGAGGTCTGGGTCGAACGCATGGGCGCGGACGAGATGGAGTGCCATGACGCGCCTGCCATCGACGCACAACTACTCGAACGCCTTGCGCAACAGGTGGCACGGATAAGCCATCAGGGCATCAACCGCGAAAGCCCGCTTTTGGCGGCCATCCTGCCGGGCGGCGCGCGTATCCAGATTGTCCTGCCACCTGCCACACGCGGATCGGTCGCGATAGCGATCCGCAAACATGTGCTGCACGATATGACCGTCGACGGATATCTGGCGCAATGCCGCCCGGGTTCATTGAATGCACCTAAATCCGAACTGTCCTTATCGGCGTTGCTCGAAAAAGGCGATGTATCCACCTTCCTGAAAAGGGCGGTGGCCATGCGCAAAACCATATTGCTGTCGGGCGGAACATCGTCGGGGAAAACCACCCTGCTTAACGCCCTGCTTAAAGAAATCCCGCAAAACGAGCGTGTCATCGCCATCGAAGATACGCCCGAAATCAAGCTCGGTCGCAACAATTCCATCGGCCTGGTCGCGGTATCGGGTGATCAGGGCGAGGCCCGGGTAACCATCGAAGAACTGATGCGCGCATCCTTGCGCATGCGCCCGGACCGGCTGATCGTCGGCGAATTAAGAGGTGCCGAAACGGTTACCTTCCTGCGCGCCATCAATACCGGTCACCCCGGCTCGATCAGCACCATCCATGCGAGCACAACGGAAGGCGCGTTCGAACAGCTGGCGCTGATGTGCATGCAAGCCGACCTTGGCCTCGGCCGCAACGAGACCATTGATTATGCACGGTCCATGATCGACATTATCGTGCAGCTCGACCGGAAAAACGGACAGCGTTCCATCGCGGATATCCAATTCAAGGGCGATTGAGCCCTTTAGGCCACATCCGGCAACCGCTCGAAATATTTATCCAATGTGATCGGATATTCCCGCACCCTTACGCCAGTCGCGTTGTACATTGCGTTCGCAATAGCCGCAGCGACCCCGCAGATGCCCAGTTCCCCAACACCCTTTGCCTTTAACGGCGAGATAATGGGATCGAGTGTGTCCAGGAAGACAACATCCTGCTGGGGAATGTCGGCATGGACAGGAACTTCATATCCGGCAAGATCATGGTTCACAAAAAAGCCGAAGCGTTTGTCGACGACCAGTTCCTCCATCATGGCCGCGCCTGCCGCCATCACCATCGCTCCAATGACCTGGCTTCGCGCCGAGAGAGGGTTCAATATGCGTCCCGCGTCACACACCGCCAGCATGCGCCGAATGCGCGCTTCGCCGGTATAGGCATTGACGGCTACTTCCGCAAAATGCGCAGCATAGGTGCCAACATCATATTCATCTTTGAACTTTCCAAAGCTGATTTCGCCGTCCACTGACAATGCGCCTGCTTGGGCAAGATCGAACGTCTTGCCATCCGCCTTGATCTTGCCGCCTGCAAATTGGGCCTTATCACCATCGAACCCGAGCTTCTCGCCTATTTTTTGGCGCAAGCTAACGCACGCGGCATAGACCCCGGCGGTCGAACTTGCCGCCCCCCATTGTCCGCCGGAACCGGCGGCTGCAGGATGATCTGAATCGCCCAGCGTTACCTTGACCTTTTCCAGCGCCACACCCAGCGTTTCTGCCGCCGTCTGTGCGATAATCGTATAGCTGCCGGTACCGATGTCGGTCATGTCGGTCTCGACGATGACCCCTCCTGCACCGTCCAGTCTGACCCGGGCGGCTGATGTGTTGGCGGGTGCCGCACGATAGCCTGCCGCAACTCCCATGCCGATCAGCCACTGCCCATCACGCACCGCGCCGGGCTTCGATTTTCGGTTTTCCCAACCAAAACGCGTTTTGCCTTCGCGCAGACAACGGACCAGATTCCGGTCGGAGAAGCGCTTTTCCGGTTTGCCGGGAACCTTCTCGGCTGGCTCGTTGCGAATGCGCAAGTCGATGGGATCCATCTCGAGCTTTTCGGCCAATTCGTCCATTGCGACTTCGAGGGCCATATGCCCAACCGCCTCGCCCGGTGCACGCATGGCATTACCCTCAGGTAAATCGAGGGTCGCTATATAGTTGGCGGTCAGGCGATTGGCACCTGCATACAGAACCGGCGTCTGGAGTGTACCGTTTTCACCGTCCTTCCCGTTGATGTTCCCCGACCAATTTTCATGGCCAAGCGCGGTGATGCGGCCATCGCGATCGGCACCGATGCGCAGGCGTTGAATTGTCGCGTGCCGGTGGGTGGTGTTGTTCGCCATCAATGGCCGCTGCAGCGCTATTTTGACGGGTTGCTTGGCCTGTTTGGAGGCCAAGGCGGCAACGACAGCATCGGCACGGATAAACAGCTTACCGCCAAAACCGCCGCCTACATAAGACGAATCGAGGCGTATGTTTTTGGGGTCCATTCCCAAAATCTTTCCCATGCTCTCCTTGCCCCAGTTGATCATCTGGTTGGAGGTCCATAGGGTTAGCTTATCCCCTTCCCAGGCCGCGATTGTCGCATGCGGCTCCATCATCGCATGGCTCTCGTCCGGCGTGGTATAGGTGGCATCCAACTTTACTTCGGCCGCAGCAAAGGCGCTGTCGAAGTCACCTAGTGTTTGGCGATCCGGCTTTCCGTCTTCACCTTTTGCAAGGGGTGCGTCGGGCGCGAGTTTGGGAAAATCAAATTTTCCTGCATTGCGATCATAGGTGGTGCGGATAAGCGCGGCAGCCGATCGTGCCTGCTCGAATGTCTCCGCAACCACACACGCAATCGCCTGATGGTAATGCGCGATTTCGTTCCCACCGAACAGCGGTGCGTTGTTGGACATGCCTTTTCCAACGGGCTTGGTTTCGGTGGCGAGAACAACGGCAATGACGCCCGGCGCGGCACGCGCATCCGCCGCGTCCATCGCGGAAATCCGCCCCTTGGCGATGGCAGCGCCCACAATATAGCCATATGCTTGGCCCGCCACCACGTCGTGACGTTCATAGGCATAGGGCGCCTGACCTGTCGTTTTGAGGGGGCCATCGATACGCGGTGTCGATTTGCCAATGACTTTTGAACCGTCGAACAGATTGCGACCTGCGGGAGCGTTGAATTCCATGGCGTCTAGCTCCTTGCTTCCGCGATAACGGCAGCGAGCGCGCGATCAGCGAGTGATATCTTGAACTCATTCTCTTCGGTCGGTCGGGCACCAGAGAATATTTGGGCTGTGGCAGCCTTCCGGTCCTTTGCGATTGCCGCTTCAGCTGCTTCGACCCGCCACGGTTTGGGCGCAACCCCGCCAAATGCGACCCTTACGGCTCCGTCGGGTGCGATAACCCCTGCCGCCGAAACAAGCGCAAAGGCGTAGGACGCGCGGTCCCGGATTTTGTGGTAGAAATGGGTGCCTTTGATCGGACGGGGTAAAGTCACATGCGTGATGAGTTCGCTGCGTTCGAGCACATTGTCGAGATCGGGCCTGTCGCCGGGTAATCGATGGAAATCGGCAATCGGGATGCTGCGCCTTGACCCATCGGCCTTTACGGTTTGCACCGTTGCATCGAGCACCCGAAGCGCGACCGCCATGTCACCCGGATAGGTCGCGATACAGGCATCGGACGTTCCGATCACGCCAAGCTGGCGCGAGAAACCAGCAATCGCGGCACAGCCGGATCCCGGCTTTCTTTTATTGCACGCCATGTTGGTGTCGTAAAAATAGGGGCAGCGCGTGCGTTGCATCAAATTGCCCGCTGTGGTTGCCTTGTTGCGGAGCTGACCCGAAGCGCCTGCAACGATAGCGCGGGTCAACACGCCGTAATCCGACCGGATTTTTTTGTCAGAGGCGAGCGCAGTGTTCGAAACAAAGGCACCAATGCGGATGCCGCCATCCTCCGCATCTTCAATCCGATCAAGACCGAGGTCCTGAACATCCACCAAATGGGTGGGCGTTTCGATTTCAAGTTTCATCAAATCCAGAAGGTTGGTTCCACCGGCCAGAAACTTGGCACCCTGATTTTCGGCAACCGCCGCTGCGGCCTGCTCGGGCGTCTTGGCGCGTTCATAGCTGAAGGCTCTCATGCTGTGCCTCCCGCGACTTCGGCCATTGCGTCGGCAATGTTCGAATAGGCACCACAGCGGCAGATATTGCCGCTCATACGTTCGCGCAGCTCCATGTTCGACGGCTTTGGTGCTTTCGTGATATCCTCTTGCGCGTGGCTCGGGATTCCAGCCCTTATTTCATCCAGAACCGCCACGGCTGAGCATATTTGCCCCGGCGTACAATAGCCGCATTGGTAACCATCATGTTTGATGAACGCGGCTTGCATCGCATGCAAATTGTCCGGCGAACCGAGCCCTTCAATTGTCGTCACTTTGTCGCCCTGATGCTGGACCGCTAGGCTCAGACACGAATTGATCCTTTTGCCATTCACAATAACGGTGCACGCGCCGCACTGACCGTGGTCGCAGCCCTTTTTCGTGCCTGTCAGCTTCAAATGTTCCCGCAAAGTGTCGAGAAGAGTGGTTCTGCTATCCAGTTCCATCCGCTGGGTTTTGCCGTTCACTTCCATGCTCACCGGCATCACCGTAGGTGCTTTCGCGGGCAATTGTGGGGGCCGCGCATAGGCAGGGATCGATGTTGCCGCAGCCGAAACGGCTCCCGCCGCGATCACAGTCCGACGTGTGGGGCCAAATTTCAAGTTATCCGCCATGCGAGGTCATTCCTTTATGTTGGCCGGCCCGCATCGCGCAGAGCATTCCCGAGCACTAACACGGCTCGGCCCACAAGGTTTCCTCTCATCTTACTTTTTTGATGTCGATTTTTCGGGGCAAATCGTGGACCGGCATTTTGCGGGACGAGACATGCCAAAGGTCGGCGACGCTCGTCCCCCGCGCGTCAATTTCCATCTGACATTGCGTCGAGATATCGCCACACTTCGGAGATCACCACCGAACCTTCGCCAACGGCCGAGGCGACCCGTTTGACGGAGCCGGAACGCACGTCCCCAACTGCAAAAATACCGGGCTGCGACGTCGCATAAGGCGAACCATCCGGATTGCCACCGCATTTGACGAAACCTTTGTTGTCCAGTTCTACCAGTCCGGACAGCCAGCCGGTGTTGGGCGCCGCACCGACCATGATGAATAATGCGCCAACATCGAGCGAACGGCAATTCTCGCCTTCGCTCAGCGTGATGTGTGTGAGGCCGTTCTCGCCATGAAGTTCGCCGACTTTACAATTATAGTGGATCGTGATTTTCGGATCCGCTTCGAGACGGCTGCTGAGATAATCGGACATCGATGCCGCCAGACTGTCGCCCCTTACCAGCACATGGACATGGTTTGCGCTGCGGCTGAGAAACATGGCGGCTTGGCCAGCGCTGTTTCCGCCGCCGATTATGGCAGCGTCCCTTGTGCGGCAAAAACGCGCCTCCATGTCCGTCGCGGCATAATAGACCCCTGCCCCTTCAAAATGGTCAAGCCGGCCGAGCGGCAGCCGTTGATATTGCACTCCTGTCGCGATCAAAATGGAGCGCACACAGATGTTTTGGCCGTCGTCGAGCGTGACGCAGAAACGGCCATCGGCCTGTTTTTCCACGTGGGTTGCCTGGTTCGGCACTGAAAAGCAGGTCCCGAATTTCATCGCCTGGATCTGTCCGCGCCAGACAAGATCGGCGCCTGATATCCCTGTCGGGAAACCCATATAGTTTTCGATGCGGCTGGATGTTCCTGCTTGTCCACCAATGGCAAGCTCGTCGATCACCAGAGCCTTGATGCCCTCCGCCCCCGCATAAACCGCCGCCGCAACGCCCGCCGGCCCACCTCCGACGATAAGCAAGTCGGCGTTCATCCCTTCGGGAATATCCTGCCGCAGTCCCAGCAGCCGGGCGACCTCTTTGGGTGTCGGGTTTTCGAGATAGCGTTCCTTGCCGAATATGACAGCCGGATGGGCGGTGCCGATATTGCAGCTATTCGCGCTTTCCTGCGCTTCCTCGCTATCGAGATCATAAGAAACAAAAGGGATTTTGTTGCGCGAAGCGAAGCTCGCGATCCGCTGGATTTTCGGATCCTGGTCAGCGCCGATCAGAATAAGCGCACCATTTTCGGCTTCGACCTGCCGCCGTCTCCGCGCTGCCAGAACCGAAATGACGATGTCCGACATTTCGGGGATATTGGACATCAGGCTCAGCATCGCCTCGCGCGGGACTTCCAAGGTGCGGGTATCTTGCGCCGCACGCAGCGGCAATGTGAAAACGCCTCCGTTCAGAAAAGCGATCTCGCCCATAAACTGCGTGGGGCCAAGGGTCGACGCAAGTAAGCGCTGCTCAGTGACCATATGGACCACTTCGACCTCACCGTCTTCGATATATACAAAGCGATCAATCGGCTCACCAATCCGGGCGAGATAGTCGCCTTTTTTGTACGTCTTGGAATATCCAATTTCGCGCATCGCCGCGACATGTTCGGGATGTAGCGGTGTCCGCCGCATGGTTGCTAAATCTTCGGCGATATTTTCCATCGGCGGGTCCCCTGAGCAGTCCGACAGCGCGGGGTCTGCCGGGGAGAATTTTCAGGGTTTCATATCGCATTAAATTCAGTTTCTGACGAGCGCGATTTGGAAGAATTTGCGCGGGCTGGTCGATTAAAGGCGGCGTTGCAGCTAAGTGACGGCACCACTGCAACGCCGCCCTGATCGTTAGTGCCTACGCCAGATCGCGGACCTTCAGTTCCCGGTCATAGAAGCGGCGCGCTGCTGCGGCGATGAAGTCTTCTCCAAGCTCGACCACACCTTCGTCCGGTTCAACTCCGGCCTTATCCATCAATGGCTTTGCGCCTTCGCTATGTCCGATCGCTTTCAGATGGCCAAAGGCGTCTTTTACAAAGTCGACCGCAGCACCATCTTTCGTCAGTTTTTCGGCTGCTTCTTGTGTGAGAACAAGCGCAATTGCATCCAGCAACACCGATGGCGAACCGGCCAGCTGCCCATCCGCTTTCAGCACGCCCTTGGATACCGCAATGCCGCCGACCTTGGGAGCAATCAGCATCACCTGAGCGCCGGCTTTTTCCGCGTCGGATTTGATCTTGCTGATCAATCCGGCATCAGAGCCGTCGGAGAACAAGATACCTATCTTGCGCCCCTGCAATAGCGTCTTGGCATTTTTCTGGATCGACAGGGCATCGGATTTATCCATTGCGAACACCGGTGAAGCGGCCGGAGCCTTTTCGGGCAATTCCATGGCCAGACCATCCGCGACGCGCGCGGCGAGCTCTTCGTCTACGTTACGCAACCGCGAAAGGGTGCGCGTGCGAATATGTTCGAGCCCGACTTTCGACAATTCGAACACCAAGGCCGACGCGATATGGGCCTGCTCATTTTCTGTCTGGGATTGATAAAAGAGAGCCGCTTGGCTGTAATGATCCTGGAACAACTCCGACCGGATACGAAGCTTTTCCGATGGATCGTTCCGCTCCGCATTTTCGGGAAAGCTCGAAAAGCCGATTGCAGGAGCCTCGCGCGGCCCCGGTGCTTCCCCGGCTTGGTCCAGACTATTGGGTTCGTAATTCGCCCGGCCGGTGGGAACATGTGTCTGCATCATCCCGTCGCGCTGAAAATTCTGCATCGGGCATTTCGGGGCGTTTATAGGGATTTGGTGAAAGTTCGTCGTACCCAGGCGCGACTTTTGCGTATCCAGATAGCTGAACAGACGTCCCTGCAACAAGGGATCGTTTGAAAAGTCGATGCCCGGCACAATGTTGGTCGGTAGAAACGCGGCCTGTTCTGTTTCGGCGAAGAAATTATCGACGTTCCTGTCGAGCACCATTTTGCCGATCACCCGGACGGGGATATCCTCTTCGGGGATAAGCTTGGTGGCGTCCAGCACATCATAAGGCTGCTTCTGCGCCCATTCCTCGTCAAAGGTCTGGATACCCAGTTCCCATTCGGGAAACGCGCCGCTGTCGATTGCCTCAAACAGGTCACGGCGATGAAAGTCCGGATCGGCACCGGCGGTCTTGACCGCTTCATCCCAGCAAGTCGATTGCATCCCCAAAACCGGTTTCCAGTGAAATTTGACGAAGGTCGAGACGCCCGCGCTGTTGACCAAACGAAAGCTGTGGACACCAAAGCCCTCCATCATCCGCAAACTGCGCGGCAGTGTCCGGTCCGACATGGCCCACATGATCATATGCGTGGACTCGGGCATCAGCGATATGAAATCCCAAAAGGTGTCATGTGCGGACGCCGCTTGCGGATAGCCGCGATCGGCTTCCATCTTCACGCTGTGGATCAAGTCCGGAAACTTTATCGCGTCCTGGATGAAGAACACCGGTATATTGTTTCCAACCAGATCCCAATTACCCTGATCGGTGTAGAATTTGACAGCGAAACCGCGGACATCGCGAGGTGTATCCACCGACCCCGCGCCGCCAGCAACGGTTGAGAAGCGGGCAAATAACGGCGTGCGCTTGCCAACTTCGGAAAACAGACTGGCTTTGCTGAGATCACTTATGTCGGCGGTGCATTCGAAATAGCCGTGAGCGCCAGAACCGCGCGCGTGGACGATACGCTCGGGTATACGTTCATGATCGAAATGGAATACTTTCTCACGCAGAACAAAATCTTCCAGCAAGGTGGGCCCGCGTGCACCTGCCTTCAAACTATTCTGGTTATCGGAGATGGGCATTCCATGGTTTGTCGTCAGATAGTTGTCCGACGATGCGTCAACGGTCTGATGTGTTTCGCCTCCATTACCCTGCTCCATCTTGATATCGGATGAGCCGGAATTTTTGCCGGGGGACTTTTTGGTTGGGGTACGCGATGCCATGATAATCTCCGGGCTCTGTAAGAAGGTGAGCAAGGCAAACACAACGCCGCACTCTAAGTTCCTCGCCTTTCCCCCTTTGGCGAAGCGTATGATGTGATATGGGCCGGACGGAACATCGGGTGATACGCCATGTTCCGCCGCTATGCTGGATCACAGCGTTCAAACCGTATTTGGTGGAAAATTTTGAAAGCCTGTCTGCCTCCCGTTTTTGCGCCTGATGCCAAACTTCTCATTCTCGGCAGTCTCCCGGGAGAGCAGTCGCTGGCGCGGCAGCAATATTATGCGCATCCCCGCAACCAGTTTTGGGATTTGCTCGACTCCATCTTCCACAGCAACCTGCGACAGTTGGAATATGACGCCCGTATGGCCGCGCTTAAGGACATGGGTATTGCCCTATGGGACGTGGTGGCACAGGCGGAGCGCGAAGGCAGTCTCGACGGTCAGTTGCGACTGTCCGAGGCCAATGATCTTTCCCGGCTGCTTGAACAATTGCCCGAGTTGAAGGCTGTGGCTTTCAACGGAGGTACGGCGTTCAAAATAGCCATGAAAGATGGGCAGAAATTTTCGCATCTAGCCGTTTTGGCGCTGCCATCGAGCAGCCCTGCCTACACTCTCGCCTTTGGATCAAAGCTTCAAAAGTGGAGCGTGCTAAAGCGCTATGGGCGATAGTTAGCGCGCGTTCGCTGTTGCCGTGCGTGTCTCGAGAAAGTGCAGAACGCGTAGCTCTTCCTGGCTCAACATCCCCTTGCCGCGACGGCTTCTGCCCAGCGCAGCCTTTAACGCTTCGGCGGTCAGCGTGCGATCCAGATAACCGCCAATTATGTCGGGGTGGATGTAGCTTTTGCGGCAGATTGTGGGTGTGTTGCCCAATTGGGCAGACACTTCTTCGATAGCGGCCCGCAGATTGCGCTGTGCTTCGGACTTGCTCTGTGTATCTGCAAACCCCGTCAAAATGATCGCAGCGGAAACTGTCCCGGTCCAAGTCCGGAAATCTTTGGCCGTAATATCGGTGCCGGATATCGCCTTGAGATAGTCGTTGATATCGCCGGACGATATTTCGCGCAGCACACCGTCTTCGTCGGCATATTGAAAAAGCTGCTGGCCGGGGAGCTCCTGAATAGCCCGTACGATTTTCGCGATGCGACGATCGCGGATATTCAGACGCCATTGTTTGCCGCTCTTCCCCTTGAACTGGAAACGGAGCTGGTCCCCGGTGACTGCGACATGCCGATTTTGGAGCGTGGTCAGACCGAAACTTTTATTCTGTTTCGCGTAATGCGCGTTGCCAACCCGGATGAGTGTCGATTCCAGCAAATGGACAATCGTCGCGAGCACTTTTTCACGCGGCAACCCCCGCAAGGCCAAGTGGTTTTCCACCTCCATGCGGATATCAGGAAGAGCGCGAGCGAACTCCAACATATGGTCGAACTTGGACCCGTCCCTTATTTCACGGAATAGCGTATGATAGCGATACTGCTTGCGCCCTTTTGCGTCGCGGCCAGTGGCCTGAATATGGCCGTCAGCTTTTGGACATATCCACACCTGAGTATATGCGGGCGGGATGGCGAGCTTTCGGATGCGCGCCAATGTGTCGGGGCATGTCAAACGCTCTCCGTTTGGGAGGGCATAGGTAAAACCCTTCCCACGTTTTTTCCGCCGGACGCCGGGTTGGTCGTCACTTATGTAACACAGCCCCGCAAATTCCGCTGCTTCCTGCGGGTTAGCAATAACGGCCGTCGGAACAGAGTTTTCTCGAATATTGATAGTATCTTGCAGCACGAACCTGGAACGCAAATGTTTGACGGAAGGTTCCAAAGGGAAAGCAGAATTACAAACCGACGCACGTTCATCGCGGCGCCATGATGGAACCTTCTTCGCGCCCAGCAATTGAACATGACGACTGTTTCAGGAGGACTTCCATGGCGATTGTAAAGCGAAGCTCAATTCCCGACGACCGCACGGCTGAGGCAAATAGAGGCACACGCGCCAAAGCGAGTGTGGGTGATATTGCGGGCAGCGGATCAGGTGCAGGCGGCAGCGGCGATCCCGAAGATTATGATAGCGACCCGCAGGGAGGCGGTGGAAAATTCCCGGCCGCATCCCCTCCGCCCGAAGGCAAAGGTGCCGATGCTTCAAATCATGGCAGTCGTTGAAACCGGCACTATAGTTGACCACAATTTAGGGACCGCTATCATTGTCCGCAGGCGCGGTGCGGCTGTTTAACGTCAAAGGAAAGAAGATATGGCCGGCGGTTGGACGCGCGATGGCGCGATACAGGACCAGATAGACGATACCGTCAAAGACGCCGTTCTAGGTGCCCGTGCGCATTTGCCAACCGGCGAGTCAGCCGAGTTCTGCGATGACTGCGGCGCTCCTATTCCCCAGCGGCGTCGAGATGTTTTACCGGGCGTGCGGACATGCGTTACATGCCAGTCCGCCCGGGACGCTCAGGTTTCGCACTCAACCTTCAACCGACGCGGCAGTAAAGACAGCCAATTGCGCTGAGCGTGACATATAAACTGGGAATTTTCAGCAGGACCTGAATCTCGCCCGCATTAATACCAGATATTATTCACCGGTAAATTTCACTCCCATGATGCCCGAAATTTTGTGCACGAAGTGGCGGGCCATCTAAGAATATGATGATATAATTTTGGTGCACCCAACTGGATTCGAACCAGTGGCCCCCAGATTAGGAATCTGATGCTCTATCCTGCTGAGCTATGGGTGCGCCGGGGCTTTCCATAGCTGTGCGATTTTGACGGGTCAATTTTTTGCCGAAGGTGGCACCACAGGAAAGGGCAGAGGCGCGACCGCGATGCCTTCTTCGGCAAGTGCGACAGCTTCGTCGGCGCTGGTTTCGCCGTGGATGAGCCGGTCAGCCTCTTCCCCATAATGGATCGCGCGTGCGGTATCGGCGAAATCGCGGCCGACCCACTGGGATTCTTTCAACATTTCGGTTTGAGCCACCGCCAGTTTCTGCATCATCTCCACCATGGCGAGGGACAAGGCCGGTGCGTTCATCACTTCGCCAGTCACCGGTTCAGCGGTGACGGGTCGTTCGGCTGGCAGGTTGCTTCCTTGATTCGATTTGCGTCCGACATTTGGGACAGACAACGCCTTTTCAACATTGGCGGTGTTGCAAAGCGGGCAGACAATCTGCCCACTCGACTTTTGCGCATCAAAGTCCTGTGACGATGCGAACCAGCCTTCAAAGCTATGGCCGGAGCCGCACTTCAAATCAAAAGCGATCATGCGGTGTTAATTGCCCGCAACGGCAAGCAACGAGTCCAGCTTGCCTTCATAATCCAGCGACCGAAGGTCATCGCTACCTCCGATTGCAACATCATTTATGAAAATCTGCGGCACGGTCCGGGCGCCGGGTGCGCGCGCGACCATTTCTTCACGCTTTGCGCCACCCATGGTCACGTCATATTCGCTATACGCCACGCCCTTGGTTTCGAGCAGGTGCTTCGCCCGCACGCAATAGGGGCAGCCGAATTTGGTGTAGATTTCAACTTTTGCTGTCATACAGCTGAAATGGTGTGCCTGTGCTGCCAAGTCAAGCATCACCCGCGTCAAATATGGGCGTTGCGTGCCCATCATCCCGCAAGGCGCGCGCCCAGCAGAAGAGTTGCACCCAACTGGCACCAGCCTTTTTCAACGTCTTGATGCACCCGTCGCTTGTCGCGCCTGTCGTCAAAACATCGTCGACCAGAATGATCCTCTTGCCGGACAGCAGATGCGCCTTGGCCGGATTGGTTCGAAATACCTTTGCGACTGCCTTGCGTCGCTCTTTTGCGGAAAGCCTCCGCAAACTAGGGGTCCGCTTCGTGCGCAAAAGCATGTCGGGGGCATAGCCCAGCCCGCCGAGCCGGGCGAGTTCCTGCGCAATCAATGCCGACTGGTTAAAACTGCGCGACCATAGCCGCGTCCAGTGTAACGGCACGGGCACCACAATCACACCGGTGCGGTCGGCTGGCAGATGACGGGCCAGATGGCGGGCAATCAATTTGGCAAGCCCTATCCTGCCGCCATATTTGAGGCGCAGGGCGATCGTGCGGGTCAAGCTATCATAGGCAACGGCGGCGCGGATGCCGTCGTGCCGGGGTGGGTCGGCCAGACAAGCGGCACAACGCGCGCCGGCGGATCGTTCATAGTCGAAAGGAAGCGCGCAGCTTTCGCACCAGGGAGGATTGAGAAACCGGATTTGTAACCAGCATCCGGCGCAAAAATTGGTTCCGTCGGTCGATATCGCGCCGCAGGAAGGACAGCGTTCGGGCAGCGCATAGTCAAACACTGGCTTCGCTATTTTGAGCACCAACCGCATCGCCCTCTTGTCGGATAATGCGGACATCTCCACAAGACAGAAATGCAGTCCTCTGAAACACCCCCCGAGATATTCGACCGGCAGCGGCGGCACGCGTTGCGGCAGCGCGCATATCATCAAGCTGCTAACGCTTTCCTTTGGCAGTATATAGCGCAAGAGATGAAAGAGCGGCTCGCGCTCGTGACCCGTGAGCTGCAGGATATACTCCTCATCGGGCCCATTGCGGCCTTTGCCGGGGAAATCCTTGGCGAGCGGTCCGGTACCGTGCACGTCGTCGACATTGTGGAGCCGACACTTCCGTCAATGGTGCGAGCGGAAGAAGACCGGTTACCTTATGCGCAACACAGCTTTGATCTGGTGGTTTCGGCTGGAGTGCTGGACAGCGTGAACGACCTGCCGGGTGCGCTTATCCAGATACGGCATATTCTCAAACCCGATGGATTGTTCCTGGGGCATATGTTCGGGGCCGGCTCGCTAGCCACCCTTAAATCGAAGATGGTGGAGGCAGAGGCGCCCGTGGCGACACCGCATATCCATCCGCAAATAGATTTGCGCAGCGCAGCCGACCTTCTGTCGCGCGCGGGATTTACCCTGCCCGTGGCCGATGGCGACATGCTACCGATACGTTATGCCGACTGGCGCACATTGGTTCGTGACGTGCGGGACGCAGGGATCGGGAACGCCCTGGCCGGTGCACGGCGCTATCTGGGGCGCGACTATCTGGCACGGCTTGACCGCGCTTGGCAACACGGTGCCGATCAAAGCGGACGCTGCGAGGAACAATTTATGCATTTGTTCCTGAGCGGATGGTCACCCTCTGCGAATCAACCCAAACCCGCCCGGCGCGGGAGCGGTGAGGTTTCCTTGGCATCGATTTTGCGGCCCGCCGACAAGGGCTAGGACATATTTTCCAGATAGCGCACCAATGGCTCGTCCGCGGGTGGCATCGGCAGGGCATGCATGCCGGCAGGTGTGAGCCAACAGAGCTCCGGACTCTCCAAAGCGGTCGGCTGCCCCTGCCAGCATGTGCAGCGATATAAGAGCAGGAGCATATTACGGTCGCCGTTTTTCGCGCTCGCAAAGGTCAAAGGAATCAGATCCGGCACGTCAACTTCGATGCCCAATTCTTCTTTCAGCTCGCGAACCAGTGCTGATTCGGGCGATTCGCCACTTTCGACCTTGCCACCGGGGAACTCCCACAGCCCTGCCATTTGACGACCCTCGGGCCGCTTTTGCAGCAATATTTCACCCACTTCGTTGGTTAATGCAGCAGCAACCACAAACAGCATTGTCGGATTTTTTTCCATTTTCTCATCGCCTTGCAAGTTTTTGTTAACGCTTCTGTGGGAAATCCTGACTGCTCGCAACCAGGGAAAGAAGTGGGGCCAGAGATGTTGGAACTAATTCGTCGTATCACGCGATGCGAACAGGGGGCGACGGCTGTGGAGTATGGTTTGATTGTTTCACTGATTGTTATCGCAATCGTGGCATCACTTGGAGAATTCGGGGAAGGTTCGCAAAGTATGTGGAACCAGGTTTCGAATAAAATTATTAATGCAAGCTGAGTGACGTTAACGATTTGGTATAGATTTGGGAATAATCAGGCCAAAGTCGGATAGTTTTATAAGTAATAAAAATATCCGCTCGGGTGAATTGAACAAGCAACAGGAGACCTAAAATGAAAGTTATCAAGAAAATCTTCAAGAACGAAGACGGCGCGACTGCAATTGAATACGGCCTGATCGCCGCTCTGATCGCAGTTGCAGCTATCACTGCCATGGGCAGCCTCGGCAACAACTTGTCGAACACCTTCACTGAAGTCAGCAACAGCCTCTAATAGAAGCTGTTCTGCTCGGGCACTAGTTGCCTGACAGGAAATAGAGGGCGGTAACTTCGGTTACCGCCCTTTTTTTTAAAACGCGCAGGGCATTAATAGGTAACTATTTTGACTTTCTGGCCGACTGTCACATTGTGATTGGCAGTCAGGCCGTTCAATGCCCGAAAACGCTCCGCCTGCAGCGATGGGTAGGCCATCCGCGCCGACAAGGACGACAAAGTATCGCCCTTGGCCACCGTTACCACACGCAGCTTACGCGGCTTGATGGCCGCCGCCTGGGAATCGGACAGGCGCGCCATACTGCTGAACATCGAATTGAACGGGCTTGTGTTCGCGGCAGTGATGGTGATGAAATGATACCCGACATTTCCGCCCCATTCATAGGCAAATACCGTAACCTCTCGTGCGCCTTGCTGCGTATTGACGATGGTCGAGGAGTAGAAGGCGGGTATCCCGTTGACGGTCGTTTGCCTTATGTCGCCCACCGGAATCGACGCATTCTGACCGGATACCGACTTGAACGCCGCAGCCACATAGGCCTGCCGATCACCGGTGAAATTGCCCTGTGAAAAGATTGCCTTTCCGCTGTTTCCGTTGATCGAAACCGCCTCGGTGCCATTCTGCATCCCGAATCCGGTCGGGGCCGTAAATTTCATTTTGATGAGCGGATGGAGAAACTCCTGCCCTTCCACTACACCTTGGGCGGGATCGTCCCCGTAGAGCATCCCGTTGATCGCCGCCAAATGCGAGTCCGCCTTCCGCACGCTATTGACCGGATAGGCTTTCGCCCCGTTCGCGGCACGAACCACGCGTTTTGCTGGGTCAGGGTGCGTACTTGCCCATTCGGGCACACGATTATCGCCCATGCCAGCAACCCGGACATCAACCGCCGTTTGCAAAGCCAGCGAGTTCAGCATGGATGACAAAGCCGACGGATCGTAGCCCGCCTTGCTGAGATAGCGGATGCCATAATCGTCCGCTTCCTCTTCCTGTCCGCGGGAATATTTGAGGCTGAATAGCTGCGCCAAGGTTCCCGAATATTGCTTCAATCCGCCACCCACCGCGCCGAGCAAACCACCGCTATCGCCGATAACGGCACCTAAAATGGAGCCGCCGACACCCAGGATATTCGCCAAGGTTGCATTTTTCTGGCGCTTTTGGCTGTGGCGGGCCGCGGTGTGGCCGACTTCGTGGCCCAGAACGCCTGCCATCTCCGCTTCGCTATTGCAGAGCGCGACCAGTTGCCGCGTGATGTATACATAGCCGCCGGGAATCGCGAACGCGTTGTTCACCGGGGAGTTCAACAGCGTAACCGTAAAATCGCTTTCCGCATTGCCCAGTCCGGATTGGACGGCGATCCCCTTGCCCACCCGCACCACATAAGCGGTCTGCGGACTCTGCATGGCCCCGCCAAATTCTTTCAGAATTTCAGGATGATATTTGGCACCTTCAGACTTTTCCTGTGCCGTAAACGGCTTCGGGACGGAGGCGGCGGATTTCTTTTGCGCAGCTACCGGCGTGGCGATGTTCACGGCCGCCAGCGACATGATCGCCCCACCTAAAATCAAAGTCTTCTTGCTGAAATGCATATCGGGTCTCCTCGGATCGCGAGAACCAGAATAGCATGATTTATGTTCCGCGGGCGTAAAATCTCGACCCGCCGCAAAGGCTTAGCTTCGAACCGTCAGGCGCCCATTGAGAGAAACTTGGTCCGCCGCTGCTGCATCAGTTCCTTGCTGCTGAAGGCGGACAGCGCGTCCAGTTCTTCGCCAATTGCCTTGCCCAAGGATGCCGACGCCATGCCATGGTCGCGATGTGCACCGCCCATTGGCTCCTTGACGATGCGATCGATCACACCCAGCGACTTCAGATCCTCGGCGGTCATTTTCATCGCCTGCGCTGCATCGGATGCTTTATCGCCGGTACGCCACAAGATGGATGCGCATCCCTCAGGCGAAATGACCGAATAGACGGCATGTTCAAACATCAACACCCGATCGGCGGCCGCCAGGGCGACAGCACCACCGGACCCGCCCTCACCCACAATGCAGGCAATCATCGGAACGCCCAGTTGCAGGCATTTTTCGGTCGAGCGGGCAATGGCTTCGGCTTGGCCGCGTTCTTCGGCCTGAATACCGGGAAAGGCCCCAGAGGTGTCGACGAGACTGACCACAGGAATGGAAAACCGGTCGGCCAGTTCCATCAGGCGAATAGCCTTGCGATAACCTTCCGGCTTTCCCATGCCGAAATTATGGCGCAAGCGGCTTTGTGTATCGTCACCCTTTTCATGCCCGATAACCATCACCTTGCGGTTGTTCAGCCGGGCAAGGCCGCCCAATATGGCTTGGTCATCGCCAAAGGCCCTATCGCCTGCTAAGGGCATAAAATCGTCGAACATCGACGCGATAAAATGCTTGAAATGGGGCCGCTCCGGATGCCGCGCGACCTGCGTTTTCTGCCACGCGGTCAGCTTGCTGTAGGTGTCCTTGAGCTGCTTGTCCGCTTTGTCACGCAGCTTGCTGATCTCTGCACCAACATCGACTTCGCTCTCATCTGCAGCTTCCTGCAACTCGATGATACGCGCTTCCAACGCCGCGATGGGCTTTTCAAAATCCAGATAGACGGTCATGGCAGCGGGTTAGAACCTGAAGCGCCTCGGGTCAACGTGCGGTTTGCCAAAGGATGCCGCTTGTTCACAAGTTCGACGAGCCGGCTGCTGTCGACATGCGTGTAGATTTGCGTGGTCGCGATGTCGGCATGGCCCAGCATCGCTTGCAGCGCCCGTAAATTGGCACCACCCGCCAGCAGATGCGTGGCGAAGGCATGGCGAAGGACGTGCGGGCTTATTTTTTCGGGATCAAGCCCAGCCTTGGCCGCGAGCGATTTGATAATTTGGTACAGCCGGATGCGGCTGATATGCTTTCCACGCGACGGGAATAGATAGCGGGAATCTTTCGGAACATAAGCCAGCCAGGCTTCCACGGCTTGCCGCGCCCTGTCCGAAATGGGAACCAGCCGCTCCTTGTCGCCCTTGCCGGTCAAAATGATGAAGGGACGATCCGAAACCACAGAACTGCGCGGCAGGGCCACAAGTTCGGTTGCACGCAACCCTGATCCATAGAGCAACTCAACAAGCGCAGAGAGACGGTAATCCCTTTCCCCCGGATCGGGTTTCGACAGGGCCCCTTCCACAGATTCGAAAAGCAGATCCACCTCCTGCGGGTCCAGTATCTTTGGCAACCCGCGACCCTGCGACGGTTTGGGCAATGCGGACGACGGGTTATCGTCGCGTAATCCCTCTTCCTGCAGAAAAGCATAGAAGCGCCGGAGTGCCGATACTTTGCGTGCAACGGAACTATTCGCCAAGCTGCTCCACTGATGTGCGAGTTCTGTCAAAGCAGCGGCATTGGCGGAGGCAAGTTTGCCGCCTGTCAACGTGGAAGCAGCGCTTAGATCGCTGTGATAGGCTAAAATCGTGTTTCGGGCGACTCCGCGCTCGGCCGCCATCATTTCGAGAAAGCGATCAATCAGGTTCGCGTCGTTTGAAGCCATTCAACCGAAGGTGACAGCCTCGGCCGCAATCATTCGCGCCTCTGCTTCCAACCCGACCTGCTTTAGCGCACGAACGATATAGTACAAATGGTTCGCCGGCACCAAACTCCAGTTCGGTGCCTGCATTCCCGCGATAGCCATCAGAGCGACAGTGCCCTGCTCTCCGCGTTCGGCTGCAGCGGTGATGGCACGGCTCCACGGTGTTTGGCGCGTCACATTCACTTCCAGATCGCGTCCGAAATCCGATTGGGCGCCCGCATCAACCCGGCCAAGTCCCGCGAGGCCCGCGAGCAAGAGCGCTGACTTGTGGGCTTTCTCACTATTATCGTTGCCGTAAAAATCGCCAAGTGCGCCAGAATCAACAGGCGCAATATTCGTGGGCGAGCCCAGGGAAAGCAACGCCCAACCCAATGAGCCTTCATCGACAATGCTTGCCCATGTGGCCGCGTTGCGATCCAGCCCGGCGGTCAACATGGATGCAATCAGTTGGTCGGCCGCGCCAGAATGCGCCTCATCCGGCCGGATGAGGGCCGCAGCCCGTGCCGTCATAACCAGAGCGCCATGATAGTCCGCACCGGCCGTGGCTCCGGTCCACAAGGACGACATGGCTGCAACTTTGGCCGCATCGCCTGAGGCGGTGTAGGCTGATCGCAAACCTTCGGCACGGCTCTTTACAGGATCCGGTGCTTCTTCATCGTCGATAACCTGGCCGTACAAATCGACCATTTCGCGATTGGAATATATCCCCAAGGCGGCCGCCTGCGGGGCATATTTCGCCCGGACCGCTGCCTGGAACATCGGTAACTGCACGCGCCAGCCCGCCATTTGACGACCGCTTTTGGTGAAAAGCCGTTCAGGTGGTTCAAGCCCGGTGGCCGAAGCCAGCCCAAAGCGCCAGGGGTTCATTCCTTCGACGCCTTCCCACTCGATCTTCACCGACCGCCGTCCGTTGATACCAGCGCCAACAGCTTTTTCCGTCAGGCGATAATCAATTCCCCGGACCCATCCCTGATACCGGCCCTGATTTATGAAGGCAGTGGCACTTCCCTGCTCGCCCGATAAAGATGCGCAAATCGCGCGGGCCATTTTCCAACGTCCGTCGTTGACAAGGCGAACGCCATTTTCGACGAGCGGACACATGCCCGACAGATCGCCATTGGCAAGATACACCTGAAGCGCGACCTCGTGCATGCGTTTCGTGTAATTACCCGCGTCTACTTCCTGGATCAGGTGGCGGGCCGATACCGAATCGCCCATACGCAAAAGGAGCCATGCTCTTTCCGCAGTCCAGTCCGCGCCATTGACACCCTTTGGGGTATTCGTCCGGCTGATGAGCAGACGACGGCCCAATATTGTTCCCCAACGCGATGCGATCGGTCCCGTCGTCCGGTTGACGACCTGTTTGAGGAAGGTGCCATCAAGTGCGCCGAAAGATTCCGCAGGAAATCCACCGGATGCGTTCGAAATAACGCCAACAGCCGAGAGGGAGCGGCGCGCCGCGGGCGGCACGTCATAGCGAATAACGAGCTCTTCCTCTTCCTCGTCTTCTTCTTCCTCGTCCTCTTCCTTGGCATCATCAGGGTTGTCGGTCGCGGCCGTAGCCAAAGGATCACTCGGTGTCGTCGGCCGGGGCGATGTCGAAGGCGTTGCTGATCCGCTCGTATTCGGCGTCGGCCGGTTACTCGGCGGCGGCGGCGCAGGGTCACCAAATCCTTCAGGCAAAAGGGACTCGGGACCTTGCTGGCCCAAAGCTGGCAACGCAAAAATCAGCGCAAGCGCGCTGGCGGCAAGTAACACTGATTTTGTAGCTTTTTTTGTCAACTTTGCGGGCCCGCTTCTTCTGCCGGTGCTTGTACCGGAATTTCCTTGTACTGCAATGGCCGCTCGCCCTCGGGCCGTCGCGAAGCTTGAAACGTCGCGAAGTCCAATCCAACATCGGGAAAAATGCCAACAGCCATGGGTTTCCTCTTGCCTGCTTACGCCTTTTCCGCCGGACTTTGTTGCAACAGCATGTCCGGTTTTGCGGCAAATTGCTTTCCGGTTGCACCTAGCCGATATATAGCCCCCATCGCAATGGGTTCACATGATGATCTGAATAGCCCGACCTCGGGACCGGCGATGCATAAGCCTTTGGAGCGTTCTGTGGTGCTCGTGGGCATGATGGGCGTCGGGAAAACCAGTATCGGTAAAAGACTCGCCGCGCGCTTGGGCTGTGATTTTGTCGATGCCGATGAGGAAATCGAATCTGCAGCAGGCATGTCGATTGCGGAGATTTTCGAAAAATTCGGTGAGGCTTATTTCCGAGACGGGGAACGCCGCGTCGTCGCCCGCCTGATCGAAGGCGAACCGAAAATTATTGCGACTGGCGGGGGTGCCTTCGTCAACGATGCGACCCGTGCGCTGATCCGTGAGCGTGCGCTTTCCATATGGCTTGATGCCGACATCCAGATATTGGCGGACCGTGTATCGCGGCGCAACAACCGGCCACTGCTTAAAGGACGCGATCCGGTAGAAGTGCTTACAGAACTTGGCAGGGTCCGTAACCCGCTCTATGCCGAGGCCAACATCCACATAAGAAGCGACGCGTCGCCGCATGCGCGCACCGTCGAAAACATCCTGAAAGCCATTTCTGCATGAGCACTGTCACCGTCGATCTCGCCGACCGGCCCTATGACATCCGGATCAAAGCAGGCCTGCTGCAGGACATAGCACAACAGGTTTCTGGATATGCCCGATCGGGTCGATTTCTTGTCGTCACAGACGCAAATGTCGCCAGCGCCGCGTGGCCGGACGTGCACGCGTCTCTGACGCGCGCAAATCTGGCAGCGGATCTATTCATATTACCCGCAGGGGAAGACGGGAAAAGCTGGGAGCAGCTTGAAAAGCTGACGGATTGGCTGTTGGATAACCATATCGAACGCAGCGACCATATCCTTGCACTCGGGGGTGGCGTGGTTGGCGACATTACAGGTTTTGCCGCCCACATAATCAAACGGGGCTGTTCCTTTATTCAAATTCCCACGACCCTGTTAGCGCAGGTAGACAGCAGCGTCGGGGGCAAGACCGCTATCAACAGCAAGGCGGGAAAGAATCTGGTGGGTGCGTTCCACCAGCCTTCGTTGGTGCTCATTGATCCCGACGTACTTGATTCCCTTCCGCGCCGCCAACTAGCTGCAGGCTTTGCCGAAGTGGTGAAATATGGCTTGATCGATGATCCGGAGTTTTTCGACTGGTGTGACAGTAATTTGGACCCGTTCTTTGCCGGTGATGCCGAAGCCCGCCACTATGCCATTCAACATTCGGTCACATCCAAGGCGCGCATCGTTGCTGCGGACGAAAAAGAACTGACCGGCACACGTGCGCTCCTCAATCTGGGCCACACCTTCGGGCATGCGTTGGAAGCCGATACCGGCTTTTCAGATAAGCTGTTCCACGGGGAAGCTGTTGCGACCGGAATGGCCCTGGCCTTCCGCTATTCCGTCCGGCTCGGCTTGTGCGATCAAGACGATGCGGACAGGACTGCAGATGTGTTGCACAGGGCCGGGCTTCCGGTCACATTAGCCGACGCTGGCGTGACCGCCGATGGTGCGAAGCTGGTCGACTATATGCTCCACGACAAAAAGATGTCGGGCGGGAAATTACCGTTTTTGCTTGCCCGTGGCATTGGCCGGACCTTTCTTTCGAAAGATGTCGACCTCGCGGATGTTGCTACATTTTTGGACGGCGAAGCTTAGGGTCAGGACCCTAGTCGTATAAAAAATCGTCAGAATCGTCACCGCCGAAGCTGTGCCGTTGCCCCGCGTGCATGTCGCCACTTTCAAACTGCGCGGTCAGCCGGCTGCGGTCCCGCACGCGGAATTCGCTGACAATCTTTTCAATCTGCGGCTTTGCGACCCCCAGGGACTTCAAACCCTCCACCGCCAGCTTGATGGAGGATTCAAAGACCTCGCGCACAATGGTGATTTCTTTGTCGTGCATCAACTCGATGGCCTGCCGCCGGTCATAGGCGCGGGCAAAAATACGTGTCTTGGGAAATGCCTGACGCACAGGTGTCAGCGTTTCAGCGTCGAGATCGCGGTCGTTGATGCAAAAGAATATCGCGCACGCTTTGTCCGCACCGGCGCGTTGGAGCAAATCGATACGTGTGCCGTCGCCGTAGAAGACCTTTCGCCCGAATTCGCCGCTCAGATCGATGGTTTCAGGATTGATGTCGATGAGCGTGACGCTCCGGCCTGCGGCGAACATGATCTGCGCGACCTGCTGGCCAAAACGGCCATGGCCTACCACAATCACATTTGCCTGCGCCGCCAGTTCCGGATCATCCAGTTGCACTTCGCTCGCCTGTTTGCGGGACGCAAGCTTTCCGGCGAGGATCATGAGGAACGGGGTCGCCGCCATCGACAGGGTGACGACAGCGCCAAAAAGGCTCGCGGCTTCGGGCTGGATCAAAAGCGCTCCTTGCGCCGCGGCGAAAAGCACGAAACCAAACTCGCCGCCTTGGCTTAACAGCAGCGCCGTGATGATGGATGCCGAGCCACTCAGTCCGAAAAACCGGGCCAGCAAAAAGATAACGCTCGTTTTCACGAGGATCAGCGCGATGGCTAGTCCCAGCACAACCCCGGGTTGCGCGGCGATCACGTCCAGATCAAGCAGCATCCCGACGGCAAGGAAAAACAGACCCAGCAAGATCGAGCGGAAGGGGTCAATGTCAGCCTCAAGCTCATGTCGATATGGGGATTCGGCGAGCATGACACCGGCCACAAAGGCGCCCAATGCGGCGGAAACGCCGATCATCTGCATTACGGCGGCGCTTGCACAGACGGTGAAGAGCCCGGTGACGATGAACAGTTCACGTTCCGAAATTTTTCCGACCAGCTTGAGCAGGGGCGAAAGCAGATAGCGGCCCGCGAGGACCAACCCGACGATCGCCAAAAGTGCGTAGACCACAAGCAACCAGCCACTAACCGCGCCCTCTTCGGCTGGCGCCCGGGAAAGTGCGGCGACGATTGTCAGCAGCGGAACGATGGAAAGATCCTGAAACAGCAAGATCGAGAAGCTCTTTTCTCCATAATCTGTTTTCAGCCGCCCTCTGGATTGCAGCAGCGGAAGCACCTGCGCGGTAGATGACAGAGCCAGCGGTAACCCTAGAACGAGTGCGGCTTCCCAACTGAAACTGGGCATCACCAGTTGGATCACGGCAAACATCGCAAGCCCGCACAGCGCCACCTGAAGCGGGCCGAACAACAATATGTCCCGCCGCATCAACCAAAGCCGGCTCGGCGACAGTTCAAGTCCTACCAGGAAGAGAAGCAGGATGATGCCGATCTCCGAATAGGCGAGGATCGTCTGCGCTTCACCGATCAAGCCCAGTCCGTCAGGGCCAATCGCAATCCCGGCGACCAGATAGCCGAGGACAGCACCCAGGCCCAAACGCCGGAAAATAAGCACAGCGATCAACGCAGCGCCCAGCAGGACGACGCCGCCGAACATGACATCGGCGGCCAAATGGTGGGTCGATTCCTCCATCAGCTCGCCAGTTTCATGTGCGCCGCCGCTGCCAGAACCGCGTCAAAGGGCAGTAAAATGGCAGCATGGCGTGAAGGGTAATCGCGCGCGGGTGCGAGCAAGGCCAGTTCGGGCCAGTGCGAGGGCATCTCTGCGTTATGTTTCAACGCCATCTCTACCGCGTCACGGATTTCAGCAATGCTGTGCAGGTCCAAGCCTGCGGCATGCGCCCGGACGATAGCGGTAGACGCCTGACCCAGGGCACAGGCATTGGCCCGCAGCGCAACAGCGGCGATGGTTCCGTTATCTGCCATCGCAATTTCCGCGTGGATGCGGCTGCCGCAAACGGGGGAACGGCTTTCAGCAACGCCGTCGGGATTTTCCAGACGCTCGCCCGCCACCAAGGAGGATGCCAGCCGCAAAATGTCCCTATTGTAAAGCGCGCTGTCCATCACTCAGCCGTGTTGGTTTCAAGAGTGTCACGTTGTTGGCGCACGAATTCGGACATGGCGTTCCCGCTCGCGTTCAACAAGGGGTATGTCCGGGATTTCACCATCCAGTCCGGCCGAGGCTCCTTATCGCCAAACAGCGTTTCATAACCCATCACGAGGAGCAGGAATATCAGCGTGGAAAATATCAAGCCCTTCAGCATCCCGAACCCAAAACCAAGCACACGGTCTATTGGCCCGAGCACCGATTTGCGGGATTTTTTCCCGATCGACTTGGCGATCCATTTGCCGAGCGCATAGGTGACGATCACGATGGCCAGGAACGCGAGGACGGCTGCGCCGGAATCCGTCCCTATAGGTTCGCTCAATGCCGCAGAAGCAGGAGCATGAAAAACGCGCACCGCCGCGATAATCATTATCCAGGCGATCAGCGACAGCGCTTCTTGCACAAATCCGCGAATGAAGCCGAATACAGCCCCGCTCCCGAGCAAAAAGAGCACGATGATATCGAGAGCCGTCATGCTGCTGTTGCTAAGGGTGACGGGATGCAAAGACAAGAGCGAGATTGAAATTTGCGCGCGCGATGCCCGCCTTTCCTATTCTCAATTTCGTCCGAGCATATGGTCTACAAGCTGGGCCAATGTTCGGAATTCCTGCGTCGACACCCCCGATTGCGCTTTGACCGATGGCGGCACCAAAGCGCGGCTGAAACCAAGCTTGGCCGACTCTTTCAGGCGCAATGCCGCGTGCGCCACAGGGCGGATTTCTCCGGACAGGGCGACTTCCCCGAACAGGACAGCATCCGACGGCAATGGCCGTTCCGACAAGGCCGAAACCAAAGCGGCGGCAACCGCGAGGTCGGCGGCAGGGTCCGAAATGCGATATCCGCCAGCGATATTCAGATAAACTTCTGCTGTCGAAAAACTGAGGCCGCAGCGCGCTTCCAACACCGCCAAGATCATCGCCAACCGGCCGCTATCCCAGCCAACAACTGCTCTTCGCGGCGTGGCACCACTGGAGAGACGTACCACCAGAGCCTGGATTTCCACCAAAACCGGGCGCGTGCCTTCCAGCGCGGGAAATACAGTTGCGCCAGTCACCTGCTCGGCGCGATCGGTGAGGAACAGGGCGCTGGGATTACCGACCTCCGCCAACCCTTCTTCCTGCATCGCAAAGACGCCGATTTCATCGGTGCCGCCAAAGCGGTTTTTGGACGCCCGCAAGATTCGATACTGGTGGCTACGTTCACCTTCGAAGGCGAGCACGGTGTCGACCATATGCTCCAGAACACGTGGCCCCGCGATTGTGCCATCTTTCGTAACATGGCCGACAAGCATGAGTGCCGAGCCACGTTCCTTGGCAAAACGGATCAGCTCCTGCGCCGAAGCGCGCACTTGGCTGACGGTACCGGGTGCGCCTTCGATAAGGTCGCTATGCATTGTCTGGATGGAATCTATTACGAGTAGTGCTGGCGGTGCCCCCTGACTGATCGTTGTCAGAATGTCGCGCACCGAAGTCGCGGATGCCAACTGCACGGGCGCATCGCCCAAACCAAGCCGTCTGGCGCGCAACCGCACTTGATCAACGGCCTCTTCCCCGGAGATATAGGCGACCGACAAACCGCGTCGCGCAAGATTGGCGGCAGCCTGCAACAATAATGTGGATTTCCCGATCCCCGGGTCACCACCCAGCAATGTGGCTGAACCGGGCACAAGCCCCCCGCCTAATGCACGATCAAATTCCGCAATCCCCGTCGACGCCCGTTCGGGAAGTTTGATATCACTATCGAGACCGGACAATTCCACTGACCGCCCGCCCGAGCGCAGGTGATGCTTCATTTCAAAAACGGTCGCACTTGCTTCCTCGGCGAGTGTGTTCCACTCCCCGCAGTCGTCGCATTGCCCTTGCCAACGCGAGGCTTCCGAGCCGCATGCCTGACATACATATCTGCGTTTTGCTTTTGCCATTCAGGCTGAATATCAGAACATAACAGGAACTCAAGCCCCAATGCGGTCGCTTCTGCGCTTGCGTGCATGGCCGACCGGTGCCACATCCCTACCATGCGGGAGAAAGAACTCAGACTGGCACTGATATGTTACGGTGGAGTCAGCCTCGCAATCTATATGCACGGCGTAACGCGTGAAATCTGGCATCTTATTCGCGCCAGCCGCGCCTACCATGACGGCGACGATGACCTGGGCGGAAGCGAGAAAGTCTATCGCGATTTATTGGCGAAAATCGAAGATGTTGCCGGGACGAAGTTACGTATTTTCACCGATATCATCGCGGGGTCCAGCGCAGGCGGAATCAACGGCGTCTTTTTGGCCCAGGCCATTGTAACCGGACAATCGCTGGCACCATTGACCGACCTTTGGCTGGAAAAGGCCGATGTCGAAGTCCTGCTTGATCCCGATGCCCGCCCCCTGTCCCGCTTCTCAAAGTTTTGGGCTATCCCGATCGCATGGATGATTCTGCGCCGCAAAGGCGGAGCAATTGATCGATTGGTCGCGGACGAAGCAAAAGAGGAAGTTGCCACCAAGCTGTCGCGGTTTGTGCGTGCCCGATGGTTTGCCCCGCCATTTGGCGGACGGGTCTTCTCGGGGCTTTTGCTCGACGCGTTCGATGCGATGGCGAAGGGGATGAACGGCAAGACTCTTCTGCCGCAACACCAACCACTGGACCTGTTCGTAACAGTGACGGACTTTGCCGGGCATGACCAGATTCTGATGCTCAACAGCCCGTCGATGGTCGTTGAATCGGAACATCGGATCACGATCAGTTTTTCGACACGTGGGCGCATAGGGGCAGATATCGGCGCGATCCCGGAACTGGTTTTTGCCGCGCGGGCAACGGCGAGCTTTCCCGGCGCCTTTCCACCCTTTTCAGCCCACGAACTGGATGCACAGATCAAGGCGCGGGATCTCGTGTGGGAGGGTCGCGACAGCTTTTTGCAGCGGATATTGCCGCAGCAATTCGCGGCGGGTGTCGCGGCCGATACGATGCTGATTGACGGTTCTGTATTGGCGAACGCGCCCTTCAACCAAGCGATTGAAGCGCTACGGAACAGACCAGCCCGGCGGGAAGTCGACCGCCGCTTCGTTTATATTGATCCGAAGCCCGGCAGGCCGAGCTTTCGATTCGGCAAACGCGGCGGGTCGAACGCCAAAGACGGGATGCGCATGAAGCCGCCCGGCTTTTTCTCGACCATTTTCGGCGCCACATCGAATATTCCGCGCGAACAGCCCATCCGCGACAGTCTGGAGAAATTGGAAGGCCGCACCGAACGTGTCGAACGTATGCGCCAGATTACCGACAGCTTGCGTCATGAAGTCGAAAATACGATCGAGAAAATGCTCGGGAAGACATGGTTTCTTTCGCAGCCGACCCCGCAGCGGCTTGAGAAATGGCGCGCAACCGCGAACCAGAAAGGTGCGCTGGCTGCCGGATATAGCTACCCCGCTTACGGACATCTGAAAATGGCGGGCGTCGTCGATGACATCATCGCCATCGCTCGGCGCGCCTATCCGGATGCGCCTTCCATGCATTATCGCAAGCTTCGGGCTTCAATCTGGGAGGAGATCCGCCGCCGCGGGCTGGAAGCCATGTCCGGCGACCAAGGTGTGGGTGCAACGAAGCAATCCATCGAGTTTTTCCGCGATCACGATATCCGTTTCCGTATCCGCCGGTTACGTTTCCTCGCACGCCGGTTGGCGCATGAAATCGAGGCGGATTACGGCACCGAAGGCATTGGCACAAAGGCGATGCACGATAACATATATGCCTGCCTTTCGCTGTTTCTGGAACGCGAGACATCGGAATATCTAGGCGATGATTTTGTGCAGTTGGTGCAAAACGGGGTCGCCGAACCAGGCGTGTTGATCGATGTGCTGGCCGATCGGCGTAAGCTCATCGAAACGGATCGCCTTGCTGACCGCATGCTGTGCGATGCGCTTTTGCAGATGCCGGACGAGAACCGCAGGATCATGCTACTCGGCTATATCGGCTACCCTCTTTACGACATAGCCACACTGCCCTTGTTGCAAGGCGAAGGCCTAGACGAATTTGACCCCGTCAAAGTGGACCGTATCTCGCCCGAGGATTGCAACGCCATCCGCACCGGAGGCGCGGCCAACGTTCTGAAAGGCATCGAGTTCAATAATTTCGGGGCATTTTTCAGCCGAACCTACCGCGAAAATGATTATCTGTGGGGCCGTTTGCATGGGGCGGAGCGTTTGATCGACATAACGCTTTCCTCCCTGCCCCAATCCGCAATGTTGCCGGAAGCCGAAATACGCGATTTCAAACGCGCCATGTTCGGCGCGATACTGGACGAAGAGTCACCCCGCTTGCACCGGATCAAACCGTTGATCCGGTCCCTGTGTTCCGAAATCGAGGCGCTGGGCGGAACGGCGCCTTAATTTTTCAGATTGTTGTAGACCGTCTCTACAAAGCGGTCAGGCGTGATGAAGCCATCCGTATTGATACCAAAACCTTCCGTAGGTTTGCTGGCTTTGATTTGATCGAGCGTTTTACCGGCCTTAATTCCTGCCTCTACTTTCGCGATGACCGTTGCGACCATATTCCGGTGGTTCTGTAAATCGGCCTTGGTGGCGACTGCGCCGTGACCCGGAATGATTTTGGTTTGGTCGTTTGCGATGGCCAAAGCCTTGTCCGCTGCGGTTACAAATCCGCGCACGTCCCCGCCACTTCCCACATCGACAAAGGGGAAACTGATTTTGAACATGAAAAGATCACCCATGTGGATGACGTTTGATTTGGTCCAATGGATGAAGGAATCGCCATCGGTATGGGCAGCAGGCACATGCACGACACGCACTTCCTCGCCATTCAAATGCAGTTTCAGTCCATCGGAATAGGTAATGACGGGCAAGGCAGCCGTGGGCGCAGGCGGCACGGTGTTTCCGGCGACCGTGGCACCTGCCGCCATGCGGACACGGACATTGTCATGCGCCATGATGACTGCACCGGCTTTACCGAGATTTTCGTTTCCGCCGCTATGGTCAAAATGCCAGTGCGTGTTGATCAGGAATTTCACGGGCTGCGCGCCGAGATCGCTGACGGCCTTCTGAATCTTGGGGGTCAGTGGCGCGAACTGATCATCAATCAATATGGTGCCGTCTTCGCCGTAGGATACGCCGATATTGCCACCGGCACCGAACAAGACCGCCACGCCGGGTGCAAGCTGCTCGGTCTTGATCTCGACCTTTGACATATCCTGCTGCGCGTAAACCGACGCGGGAACGAGCGCTGCAACAGAGCACAAGATGGCCGAAAGCTTTTTCACGATACACTCTCCCGATGAAATTGGGGGAAGGTTAGCGAGCATATGTTACAAATGCCAGCACCGAGATGACTGGAACACCCCGGAACGCAAACTTAATCCGTCAATTCGTCCCAAATGCCCTTGAGCTTGTCAAAAAATCCGGCAGACTGCGGGCTTTCCGCACCTGTTTCGGTTTCCCGGAACTCGCGGAGCAATTCCTTTTGCCGCGCCGTCAGACGCGTTGGCGTTTCGACGTCAATCTGGACAACCATATCACCGCGCCCGCGTCCTTGCAGCACCGGCATGCCTGCCCCGCGTTGGCGCAACTGCTTGCCCGACTGGATTCCTTCCGGGACGACGATGATATGCTCGGCCCCATCCAGACCCGGAATGCGAATTTCGCCGCCCAGGGACGCGGTCGTAAAGCTGATCGGCGCACGGCAGAACAAGGTTGTTCCCTCACGCTCGAACACTTTGTGCCGCGACATGTGGATGAATATGTACAAATCCCCTGCGGCCGCACCATTGGGTCCGGCCTCGCCACGACCCGCCACGCGGATACGTGTGCCCTCATCCACACCGGGAGGGATTGTGACCGAAATAGTCTTGCGTTCGTCTACCCGGCCTTCACCACGGCAGACTTTGCAGGGATCTTCGATAACTTCGCCGCGCCCATGGCAGGTCGGGCATGTGCGTTCGACCACGAAAAAGCCTTGCTGCGCGCGTACTTTGCCATGTCCACCGCACAAATTGCACCGCCGCTTGCCCGAACCGGGGGTCGCGCCCGTGCCTTCGCAGGTTCCGCATGCCGAAGCGACATCGATCGTAATTTCAGCTTCTTTGCCATGAAAGGCTTCGTCGAGCGAGATTTCGAGATCATAACGCAAGTCGGCGCCACGTGCTGGCCCACGTTGGCGACCGCCAAAGGCATCGCCGAAAAAGCTCTCGAAAATATCGGAAAAATCGCCAAAGCCGGCGCCAGCTTGACCGCCGCCCATGCCGCCATTTTCAAACGCCGCTTTCCCAAAGCGATCGTAAGCGGCCCGCTTTTGCGGGTCCTTCAGGACGTCATAGGCTTCGCTAATGGCTTTAAACTTGGCTTCGGATTTGTCGCAGCCCGGATTGCGGTCGGGATGGCATTCCATCGCGAGCCGCCGGTAGGATGACTTCAGCGTTTTTTCATCCGCTGTCCGATCAACCTGCAACAATTCATAATAATCAACATCGAGACTCATAGCTGATTAAACCCCCGGTCCCGACCGCCACCCGCGTTTCGAAAGGTGACGGCCGGAAGCTCCTTTAAAATCAGTCTTTTTTGTCGTCTTCGACTTCGGAGAACTCGGCATCGACCACATTTTCATCGGCCGGTGCGTCTTCTGCAGCGTCACTTGTTGACGCGGCTGAAGCTTGCTGCTCCTCTTTGTAAATGGCTTCGCCAAGCTTCATCGCGATTTGGGCCAAGGCAGTCGCCTTTTCCTTCATCGCTTCGGCATCGCCGCCTTCGATCGCGGTCTTGGTCTCGGCCACAGCGGCTTCGATCTCGCTCTTCAGGCCGGCATCAATTTTGCTGCCATGCTCTTCAAGCTGCTTCTCGGTCGTGTGGACAAGGCTTTCCGCATTGTTCTTGGCTTCGGCTGCTTCGCGACGCTTCTTGTCTTCTTCGGCAAAAGCTTCGGCATCGCGAACCATCTGATCAATGTCGGCATCGGACAAGCCGCCCGAAGCCTGAATCTTGATCTGCTGCTCCTTGCCGGTGCCCTTGTCCTTGGCCGTTACACTCACCAAACCGTTGGCGTCGATATCAAAGGTCACTTCGACTTGCGGAACGCCGCGTGGTGCAGGTGGAATGCCGACGAGGTCAAAATTGCCGAGCAACTTATTGTCGGCGGCCATTTCGCGCTCACCCTGGAAAACGCGAATGGTTACCGCATTTTGGTTGTCTTCAGCGGTCGAATAGACCTGGCTCTTCTTCGTCGGGATCGTCGTGTTGCGGTCGATCATGCGGGTGAACACGCCGCCCAGCGTCTCGATACCCAGCGAAAGCGGGGTAACGTCGAGCAACAGAACGTCCTTAACATCGCCCTGCAGAACGCCAGCCTGAATAGCCGCGCCCATGGCGACGACTTCATCAGGGTTCACGCCAGTATGCGGTTCCTTGCCGAAGAAGCTCTTCACGACTTCGCGCACCTTGGGCATGCGGGTCATGCCGCCGACCATCACAACTTCGTCAATCGCATCAGCCTTGATACCGGCGTCGGCAATTGCCTTTTTGCAAGGCTCCAGCGTGCGCTTGATCAGGTCGTCGACCAGCTTTTCAAGGTCGGCACGGGTGATTGTCTTCACCAAGTGCTTCGGACCATTTTGGTCAGCGGTAATGAACGGCAGGTTGACCTCGGTCGTCTGGGTCGACGACAATTCGATCTTCGCCTTTTCAGCCGATTCCTTCAAACGCTGCAGCGCGAGCTTGTCCTTGGTCAGGTCAATGCCTTCGGCCTTCTGGAAATCAGCCGCGAGGAATTCAACCAGCTTGCTGTCGAAATCTTCACCGCCGAGGAAAGTATCGCCGTTGGTCGACTTCACTTCAAACACGCCGTCGCCGACTTCGAGGATCGAGATGTCGAAGGTACCGCCGCCAAGGTCATAGACCGCGATGGTCTTGTTTTCGTCCTTGTCGAGGCCATAGGCCAACGCCGCCGCCGTCGGTTCGTTGATGATACGCAGCACTTCAAGGCCGGCAATCTGGCCAGCATCCTTGGTTGCCTGACGCTGGGCGTCGTTAAAGTAAGCGGGAACCGTGATCACGGCCTGCGTTACGGTTTCGCCCAGATAAGCTTCCGCGGTTTCCTTCATCTTTTGAAGGATGAACGCCGAGATCTGCGAAGGCGAATAGTCATCGCCGCCTGCCTTAACCCAGGCATCGCCATTCTTGCCCTTGACGATGCTGTACGGCACCAGCTCGGTATCTTTCTTGGTGATGGGATCATCAAAACGACGGCCAATCAGACGCTTCACCGCAAAAACAGTGCTTTCCGGATTGGTGACGGCCTGCCGCTTGGCGGGTTGTCCGATCAGACGCTCACCATCCTTGGCGAAGGCCACGATTGACGGTGTGGTGCGCGCACCTTCTGCATTCTCAATGACCTTGGGCTTGCCGCCGTCCATAACCGCAACGCAGCTGTTTGTCGTGCCCAAGTCGATACCAATAACTTTAGCCATAAAAACTTACCCCGAAATTCTATATTGAACTATAAACCGGACTTTTCCGTAAGGGCCCCATCAGGCACCCCTATTGTTCGAAAATTGTCCTTGCTGCGGCGATATAGGTGCCAATTCGCTTGGCACAAGGCTTGGGGACACCTAGATAAGCAAAAAGCGAAGTAACGCCCCAGTTTTGGACAATTTTTAGAGGACGCACATGAACAAGCTCGTTTTGGCAACCTTTGGCGCTACGGCTGCCCTTTTCCTCACATCCTGCGGTCCGACACCGCAGCTTAAAGTAAAAGAAGCAGTGCTCACGCTGTCGCCGGTCGACAGCAATCCGTCCTCCTATCATTTTAACGTCTATGGCGGCCCCGCCGACGTATATTTGCTGCGCGTCAGCTCGCCTTCGGCCATCCGCACCGAGATGCACGACATCGGTGTTGACCCCAAAACCGGTGCGGTGACCATGAAGCCGATGAACCGGGTCCTCATCCCCTCGGGTGAAAAGATCGAATTCAAAAAAGGTGGCAAGCACGTCATGATGTGGGGCGTCAACCTGATCCCCCGCCGCTTGGGCGAGATCGAAACCGAATTCCTTTTTTCGAATAATGAGCGGATCTTGGTGAAGGCGCGCGTTCAGGAAGTGGACGGCACAGATCCGGATGAGAAAAAAGCGCTAAACTAAACGGATGTTCGGTCCGCACAAATCCGGCCGTCCGCTCACCGTGCGCGAACGTGCGCTGGCGAAATCGGTATTTGGCGAAGCGCTGGACTACGACAAAATCCGCATCCACAACCGCAAATGGTGGTGGCTTCAGCCTTCGCGGGTGACAATGGCGCCGGACGGACATCTCTGGTTCCATCCGAAAAACGACCTGTTTTGCGACGATTTTTGCGACCGCAATCTGGGATTGCAGGGGCTGTTCATCCATGAACTTGTCCATGTGTGGCAGCATCAAAACGGCATTTTCCTGCCGCTGCGCCGTCATCCCTTTTGCCGATATGATTATAGTCTAAAGCCGGGGTGGACGCTGGACCGCTACGGGATTGAACAGCAGGCCGAAATTGTCCGCCACATATTCCTGCTGCGCAACGGGGCAAAGGTAGCAGGCGCGCCGCCGCTTTCCCACTATGATGGAATTTTACCCTTTTAAGGGCAACAGACCGAGCCGTTCGCGCATCACCCAGCGGGTCAACACAAGTCCGGCGACAATGCCGAGACCTACCGCAAGCCCGATCCAGATGCCCGCGCCATCCCAGCCGCGGTAAAAGGCGAGCCAGCAGCCAAAGCCGATCCCGATGACCCAATATCCCAGCGCGGCGAACAGCATCGGCCATGTCGTATCCTGCAAACCGCGCAGCATCCCGGTTCCGACGACCTGCGCGCCATCGACAATCTGGAAAACCGCTGCGACCAGCAGAAAGGACACCGCGAGGTTCAACACCTCCACATTCCCTTTCAACTCAGGGTCCAGGAAGAATCCGGCAAGAGTTGCAGGAAATAGCCATATGATCAGCGCCATGGCCGACATAAAGCCGACCCCCAAAATATAGGCTGTCCAACCCGCACGGCGGATGGCGTCTTTGTCCAGGCGACCAAAACCCAGACCCACACGCACGGTCGCCGCCTGCCCCAGACCCATGGGTACCATGAAGGTCATCGATGCAATCTGAATCGCGACCGCATGCGCGGCGACCGAACTGGTGCCGATATAGCCCATCAAGAACACCGCCGCGGCAAAAACCATGGCCTCAAAACCCATGTGCAACCCGATGGGAAAGCCGAGCCGCCAGATGGTAAAAAAGCGCGTCCAGTCGGCACGCCACCAGCGTCCGAACAGATGATAGCGGCGGAATTTCGGATGGCGCATGACGACAGCGGATAGGAACAGGAACTGAAAAAGCGCAGTCAATGAACTGCCGATCCCCGCGCCCACAAGCTCCAACCTTGGCAGCCCGAAATGACCAAAGATCAGGCCGTAGTTGATTACAGCGTTTACAAACACTGCCGCGATCCCTGCGGCCATCGCCCAATTGGGCCGCTCCAACGCCGCCATAAAGGACCGCAAAACAACCACGCCCAGCGTCGGCAGGATCATCCATTGCAGGGCCCGCACAAAAAGCCCCGTGTCTTCGGCCAACCGCACCGGCTGCCCGGCCCAGACGAGGAACGGACCTGTAAACCAGAGAATGCCCCAAAGCGGTATGCACACAGCTACCGAGGCCCAGAACGCCTGACGCACGGTCCGCCGCACATCGCGAACCGAATGCGCCCTGCGCCCGATCTCCGCCGCCATCAGGGGCGAAGCCGCCGTGATAACGCCGATTCCGAACAGCAATATTGCAATAACAATGCCCGACCCCAAAGCCGACGCTGCCAGTGCATCCGGACTTAATCGGGCGAGCAGGAACACGTCGGTCGAATTGATCAGAACCATGGTCACATTGGTCAACACCAACGGCCACGCCAACGCCAAGGTCGCCCGAAACTCGTCGCGCCACGGGGACGGGAGATTTGGAGAGGTAGCTTGGTTGATCATGGGACGGGCCGGATAGCGGAATGAGCGCTTACCGGCTAGCAGTTGTTTTTTGAACAACTGAGCACGCTACGCTGCCACTTAACCAATGTTTCAATATTGGTACCTACATTACTGAAATGGAGATGACAAAAATCACTGCCGCTAACGCAGCCGACGAAGACGAGCGTATTCATATTTGGCGCAGCAAGTTTTTTGACAAAGCGTCGAAATGTGAACGCGAATTACGACGTATTCTTAATTTACCGAACAACGACAAAAGCCACTTCAAAACAATAGCGGAAAAAATTCTGACCGACGACAAAAACAAGAAGAAGTCGCCTCTAACCAAACTTATAAATGAACTCATCCCGCTGATTGAATTGCGAGCAGAACTAGCCCATTCACACTTCGTTGGCTTCGGTGCAGGCAATGAAAATAGCGCCCTTTTTGACAATGCCTGCCTAACGCACCCGCATTTCAGAAAGCTGATGGCGATCTCAGAAGAGCAAAGAGTAAAGACCTACCAGCGATTATCTTGGATTGCGGGCCAATTAGCGACATCATCGCGACCTCAGACTGAATCAAGTCCAGCCTGAGGTGACGGCTCTGGGCTGTCAATCCAGCTCCATGAACCTCAATCCGGCTTCTTCGCCACCCCAACCAAAGCCGGCCGCAGCAACCGGTCTTTGATCATATATCCGGCCTGCATTTCCGTTATGATCGTGCCCGGCTCGCTCTCTGCACTCGGGATTTCTACCATCGCCTGATGCACATTGGGATCCAGCGGCAGGCCCATGGCGCCGATACGGGTGATACCATTTTTGGCAAATACGCTTTCCAGCTCGCGCCCGGTTGCTTCCAATCCGGTAACCAGCGGCTTCATTTTCTCGTCTTCGCGCAACTCAGCCGGAATCGCATCCAATGCGCGCGTCAGATTGTCGGATACCGACAGGATATCGCGCGCGAAATTGGTCGCGGCATAGGCCCGCGCATCGGCGGCTTCTTTTTCCATACGGCGGCGGACATTCTGCGTATCGGCCTGCGCATAGAGAACATCCTGCTTGGCGGCGGCGAGCTGTTCTTCCAGCATCGCAATGCGTTCGGCGTCCGCATTCGCGGCGGGTTCATCTCCGCCTTCACGCAAATGTTCGGGAACGCCTTCCATTTCCTTTTCGGCTGCGCTGTCGGCTGCTTCGTTTTTCTTATCCGTCATAACCTGCATTAACCTGTTCTTTTAGCGGCGGACAAAGCCGCGTCTTGCGATGCGCATATAGGTGGTTGGCGGGAATCATCAAGCACCCCGATAGTTTCGGGGCGTCAGAATTTTACTTCATCAGCCGGCTGAGCGCTTGCGCGGTAAAATCGACCATCGGGACTATGCGCGCATAGTTGAGACGGGTGGGACCGATGACTCCCACCACGCCGACCACCTTACCCCCCGCTTCGCGATAGGGCGCGGCAATGACCGAGGAGCCTGACAGTGAGAACAGATTATTCTCCGACCCAATGAAAATCCGGGTCGATTGTGCCTCGCGGGCGCTGTCGACCAGACGGGCTATCTCTTCCTTGCTTTCAAGTTCGTCGAGCAATTGCCGGACCCGGTCGAGGTCGGCCGCTGCGGCTTCGTCAATCAGGTTGGATTGCCCCCGGACGATCAGGACCGGGCGGTCATTGGCGTCGAGCGACCAGACCACCAAGCCGTCGCGCACCAGCTTTTCGCTCGCATTATCCAGCTCCGCCTTTTCGGCACGAATCTCGCTATCGAGCCGGGACAGCGCTTCGGACAATGTAAGCCCCGACAACCGTGCCGAAATATAGTTGGATGCTTCCACCAGCGCGCTATCGCTGACGGTCGGGTCGATGGAGACCACCCGGTTTTCGACGCTATTGTCCGTACCAACCATGATCGCGAGTACTTGCGACTGCGACAATCGGGCGAAGCTGAAAGCTTTCAATACCGCATCGCGCTTGGGCACCAGCACCACACCCGCACATGCCGATAATCCGGAAAGTGCGGAAGTCGCCGCGGCAAGGGCTTCCTCGATCGGGCCATCGCCGGTTATCTGGGATTCGATGGCACGGCGTTCCTCGGCTGACGGTTCGGCGGCCTGCATCATGCCGTCCACGAACAGCCGCAGACCCGTTTCGGTCGGCATGCGGCCTGCACTGGTATGCGGCGCAGCCAGCAGCCCGGCTTCCTCAAGATCCTGCATGACGTTACGGATGGATGCCGGTGACAGGTTCAGTCCGGCGAATTTCGAAATCGTCCGCGACCCGACGGGCGTACCGCTGTCGAGGTAGCTTTCCACCACCATTCGGAAAATGGTACGTGTACGGTCGTTCAATTCGTTGATCGGTGTCTGGCTCACAACCATAGATGTAGCGCAGCACGCTTGCAAAGCAAGCGGGGGAGGCTATGGCGGCAATCAACCCGTTATCAGGAGATTATCATGCGTCCATCCGGCCGTGCGCCAGACGAAATGCGCCCCATTTCAATCGAAACCCATTTTACCAAACATGCCGAGGGCAGCTGCCTCATCGGATTCGGCGATACACGCGTTCTGGTGACTGCCAGTGTCGAAGACCGCCTGCCGCCATGGTTGCGCGGTAAGGGCGAAGGTTGGGTAACAGCGGAATATTCCATGCTGCCCCGCGCAACCCACACCCGTGGCCAGCGTGAAGCGGCAAAAGGCAAGCAATCCGGACGGACTCAGGAAATCCAGCGCCTTATCGGTCGTTCGTTGCGTGCAGTTGTCGACCTCAAGAAGCTTGGCGAGCATCAGATTACGCTCGACTGCGATGTATTGCAGGCCGACGGCGGCACGCGCACCGCGGCAATTTCCGGCGCCTGGGTGGCCTTGCGGCTGGCGGTTGATGGATTGCTGGCATCGGGTGCCATCAAGGAAGACCCGATCAGCAGCCGTGTCGCGGCGATCAGCTGCGGCATCTACAATGGCACGCCGGTCCTCGACCTCGATTATATCGAAGATTCGAGCGCGGATGCCGATGCCAATTTCGTGCTGATCGAAGGTGGACAAATTGCCGAGGTACAGGCGACCGCCGAAGGTGCTACTTATGACGAAGAAAGCCTGCTGCGCTTGCTTCGCCTTGCACGCATGGGCACCGACCGGATATTCGCGGTGCAGGCCGACGCGGTGAAGTAAAGCCATGACGCACCGCAAACTCCTGCCCGGAAAGCTGGTCATCGCCAGCCACAATGCGGGTAAGGTGCGGGAGATCCGCGCACTTCTTGCTCCTTTCGGCATTGAACCGATTTCGGCGGGCGAGCTTGGCTTGCCCGAGCCGGAGGAAACCGGAACAACATTTGCCGAAAACGCTCTGTTAAAGGCACATGCCTCGGCTCAAGGATCAGGCTTGCCTGCCTTGGCTGATGACAGCGGCCTTTGCGTTGCGGCTTTGTCCGGTGCACCCGGCGTTTACACGGCAGACTGGGCAGAGCGGCAAGTCTTCGAAGGCGGCCCCGGCCGCGATTGGTACATGGCGATGGGCAAGGTGGAAGGGAAGCTGGCCGAACAGGGTCCAGATACCGACCGAAGCGCTTACTTCGTCTGCACCCTCGCGCTGGCATGGCCGGACGGCCATGAAGAGGTTTTTGAAGGACGCGTCCAAGGCAGCCTGACGTGGCCGCCGCGCGGGACATTGGGATTCGGCTATGACCCGGTGTTTGTGCCTTCCGGCCGGATGGAAACATTTGCCGAGCTTGATCCGGCGGAAAAGCATGCAATGAGCCATCGGGCGGATGCCTTTCGCAAACTGGTCGAGGCGGTCTTTTGAGCGAACCACTCGCCCTCTATATCCACTGGCCTTTTTGCATTTCCAAATGCCCCTATTGTGATTTTAACAGCCATGTCCGTGAAAGCGTCGATCAGGACGCATGGCGAACCGCCCTATTGACGGACATGACGCATGAGGCTGGGCTGACCAAAGGTCGCCCCCTCACCTCCATATTCTTCGGCGGCGGCACGCCATCGCTGATGCTCCCCTCAACCGTTGCCGCATTGATTGACGCAGCACAGGCGCATTGGGGTTTTGCAGACGATATTGAGATCACATTGGAGGCCAATCCCTCGTCGGTCGAAGCGGCACGCTTTGCCGATCTCGCACAGGCAGGTGTGAACAGGGTGTCGCTCGGTCTTCAGTCTTTGGACGACGCCGCGCTCGCTTTTCTGGGACGCGCGCATAGCGTAGCCGAAAGCCTCGACGCTCTGGCGATTGCGCAGAAACATTTCGCACGCGTCAATATCGACCTGATCTACGCCCGCCCCGACCAGTCGGCCGATCAGTGGGAGGCTGAATTGCGGCAGGCTCTGTCCTTTGGCACAGACCATATGTCGCTCTACCAGTTGACCATCGAGCCTGGCACCCGGTTTGAAACCATGGTCCGCACAGGCCAATTCGTTCCTGCTGACAATGACGATGCGGCCACGCTTTATGACATGACGCAATCCCTGACCTCGGCGGCGGGATTGCCCGCCTACGAGATTAGCAACCACGCCCGTCCAAGTTCAGAAAGCCGCCATAATCTAAGCTACTGGCGCTATGACGACTATATCGGCATTGGCCCCGGTGCGCACGGACGGCGTTTGAACAACGCCACTCAACGCCATAAAAAACCAGAGAATTTCCTTTCAGCCATCGACCGCAATTTGCAAGCTCTCGCCAGTGAGGAGTTGCTCGATCCAGCCTCGCGCGCGACCGAGGCTTTGCTGATGGGCCTGCGTCTTGCGGAAGGGATTTGCGTCAACCGGCTCGCCGACAAAACGGGCCTTGCTCCTGAAATGCTGCTCGATGCGGATGCGATTGAACGCATCGCCAAGCTAGGGCTGATCCATCGCAACGGCAGCCGCGTCATTGTCACCCCGCAGGGCATGCCGCTTCTGGATGCGATCTTGCCGGAAATAGTAGTGGTTGAGGCAAGCGCGCCTGCCTGATACTATCGCGTGTAATGGCTTCCCTCCTCGCCGAATATCACGCTTTTCTGACCGACAACCGCCGTATGTCGCCGCACAGCGTGCGCGCCTATCAGGCAACGGCAGAGCGTTTATGCGGCTTTCTGGAACTGCATTGGGGTAGCGCCGTGGACCGGGCCGGGCTCATCAAAATAAGCGCAGCGGATCTGCGCGCCTTTCTTGCGGACCGGCGCGGCGACGGGCTGACGAACAGGTCGACCGCGCGGGAACTTTCGGCGGTCCGGCATTTTCTGCGCTTTGCGTTGGGAGACGACGCACATCTGCCCGCGGTAAAGGGGCCACGTGTGCAACGTAGCCTGCCTCGTCCGGTCGACCCGGAACATGTCGTTGCCCTCGCTGAAGATGCCGCCAGTTCAGCGCGCGAGGGTTGGGTCGGCGCCCGTGATTGGGCTGTGTTGCTGCTTCTCTACGGAAGCGGGCTACGGGTCAGCGAAGCGACCGGACTGAAGGGGGATATATTGCCTCTGGGATCAACCTTGCGAGTCACTGGCAAGCGCAACAAGACCCGAATTGTCCCTTTGCTGGAAACAGTTAAAGCCGCCATCGAAGATTATATCGAGCTGTGCCCCTACCCCACGATGCGCGATGAGCCACTGTTTCGCGGATCACGCGGCGGCCCGTTATCACCCGCCCTGATCCGCCGCGCAGTGCATGGCGCGCGCGGGCGGTTGGGTCTGTCTGAACGGACCACACCGCATGCGCTGCGCCACAGTTTTGCAACCCACTTGCTGGCGGGTGGCGCTGATCTGCGCAGCCTTCAAGAATTGTTGGGACATGCCAGCCTGTCGTCGACGCAAGTCTATACGGCTGTGGATACGGCGATGTTGCTGGATGAATATTTCAACGCGCATCCCCGGGCGTCGGGTTAGGAACGGCACCGCCCCCTACCGACCATCGCCTATTCCGGTTTCCAGCGAATAAGCCGCCAGAAATAACCGAGGACAATGAGCACGATTACTGCCGTGGACAGCGGCCCCAATATCTTTTCGACATCTTCAAATTGGGAACCGAGCGCATAGCCTGCCCCGGCAAGTGCAGCGCTCCATCCCGCGGTGCCGATGGTCGAAAATAGCAAAAACCGGCGGTGTGACATCCCGAATATTCCCGCCGGTATCGAAATCAGCGAACGCAAGGTGGGCAGCATGCGGGCAACCAGAACTATGATCGAGCCATGCTTACGGAACAGTTCCTGACCCCGCTCAATCTCTTTCCAGTTCAGCGTGAGCCAGCGGCCATAGCGGTCGGCGAAGCGGTGCAATCTTTCGGATCCGAATTTGATCGCCAGCCAGAACCAGAGATAATTGCCCAGCATGGCGCCTGCGGTTCCGGCACCCACGACTCCAGCAAAAGTCATGTTCCCGCGCGACGCCGAAACGCCTGCTACGGTCATGATCACTTCCGACGGTACGGGCGGAAAAACGGTTTCCAGAAACATGAGAAGGGCAACGCCCCAATAGCCGCCCTGATCGACGAGACGAATAATCCAGTCATCCATGTCTTCAGCGTCCCAATCGGGCCTTTACCGCATCCCAGATCATCCCGGCTGAATCTGTACCGTTAAAGCGGTCTATAGCGACAATTCCGGTGGGTGATGTGACGTTGATTTCGGTCAGCCATTCGCCGCCAATCACATCAATGCCGACAAATATAAGGCCCAGTTCCTTCAATCGTGGCCCCATGGCGGCGCAGATTTCCTGTTCGCGGGGCGTCAGTTCGGTCGCTTCGGCACTGCCCCCGACAGCAAGATTGGATCGAAACTCGCCCTCGCCCGGCCTCCGGTTAATCGCGCCGGCGACTACGCCGTCGATTAACACGATCCGTTTGTCGCCCTTGGCGACGTCGGGCAGGAAAGGCTGCACCATATGCGGTTCGGGCCAGGTGCCGTTAAACACTTCCAGCAACGCCCCCAGATTATCGCCTTCGGGCGGGACCCGGAAAATCGCCTTTCCGCCATTGCCGTGCAACGGCTTGATGACCACCGCACCATGTTCTTTCTGGAATGCCCGTATTTCTTCGGTCGAACGCGTAATCAAGGTCGGTGGCATGAAGCGGCGATAATCGAGCACCATCACCTTTTCAGGCGCATTGCGCACGCTTGCGGGATTATTGACCACCAGAGTCTCACCCTCGATCCGTTCGAGGAGGTGCGTTGCCGTGATATAACCTACGTGGAACGGCGGGTCCTGCCGCATCAAGACGACATCAATATCAGACCCCAAATCAATGCGCCGCCCTTCACCGAAACGGTAATGCGCGCCTTCAACCCGCTGTACGTCATATACCGGATGCGCCCATGCCGTGAGCCGGTCGGCTGCATCCAATGTCAAGGTGCCGACATCATAATGCCAAATTTCATATCCCCGTGCTTGTGCAGAGAGCATCAGCGCAAAGCTGGAATCGCCGTGGATATTGATGCCGTCCATCGGGTCCATCTGGACTGCGACTTTGATTGTCATTCTGTGGGTCCCTATCCGTGCCAGACGTTCTGCAGATGGTGTGGCCACTGCCAAGGTGCAACCAATATTACATCAATCTGCATATTTTCAGTATCCTTGCCATATTTGGGCAAGAGGATTTCAGCGGCAGCAGCAACGCGGCGTAGTCGATAAGCATCGATCGCGGTGGCCAGATCACCCGCTTTGCTGCGCATTTTGACCTCAACAAAGGCTACGGTTTTGCCTCTACGTGCGATCAGGTCGACCTCACCACGCGGTGTCTTCACGCGCTCGCCGACAATTCGCCATCCCCGAAACCGCAGGAACCATGCCGCCGCTGCTTCGCCCCGGCGTCCCCGCTTTTCCGCGACGGCACGGTTCATTGGCCCTTGATCTCCGTCGCGCGGGTGTAAAGCGCGGCTCGCTCAAGTCCGAATTTCTTGGCAATAGCGCCAGCCGCTTTCGCAGCGGACATGCTTAGGAGTGCCTCGCGCAAAGCTGCGTCCACGTCACCTGCATCGGCGGCAGCCATCTCCTCTGTCGGCGGGCCGATAATCAAGACAATTTCACCCTTCGGTTCCTGGGCAGCGTAACGGGCCGCAAGCTCGGCTGCGGTTCCGGTGACAACTTCCTCGAATTTCTTGGTCAATTCACGGGCAACCGCAACTTCACGGTCGCCATAGATTTCCGATATTGTTTCGAGCGACACGGCAAGTCGGGGGCCGCTTTCGTAGAAAACAAGCGTCGCTTTAATAGACGCCAGTTCCAGAAGCGCTTCGGCACGCGCCTTTGCCTTGTTGGGCAAAAAACCGGAAAACAGGAAACGATCCGTAGGCAGTCCGCAAATAGACAGCGCCGCAACCACGGCGCTCGCGCCGGGTATGGTGTAAACCGGCACACCGGCTTCACGCGCTGCACGGACAAGCTTATATCCCGGATCGGAAATGAGCGGCGTGCCAGCATCCGATACAAGCGCGACGACGCTATCACGGGCGGCTGCAATCAGGCTGTCCCGATCGTTTGAGCTGCTATGGTCATTATAGCGGCGCATTTTCTTCTTGAGACCAAGATGATGCAACAATTTACCAGTGACCCGGCTGTCCTCTACCGCAACGATTTCTGCCGCATTAAGAACAGCAATCGCCCGTTGTGACATATCTGCAAGGTTGCCGATGGGGGTCGCAACGACATATAAGCCCGACTCGAACGACATCAAAAATACAAGCTATTCGCTGAGGACCCAATCATGAGCGCAACCATTGCAGCAACCGGCGCGCAGCCGCAAGCCATAGCGAGCGGACTAAAACGGATTTTGGCGCTGGCCATGCTGGTGCTTCTGGCCGCATGCACCGCTATACCGCGTGGCGGCGAAGGGCCGCCGCCGATGGTTTCGCCGGACCCGCTCGACGGAATGCACCGCGTCGCGCTTCTGCTGCCCCTGACAGGTCCCGATGGAGATGTGGGTCTTTCGCTTGCCAATGCGACCGCGTTAGCGCTGACCGATACCAAATCCACCAATATCCAGCTTACGACATATGATACCAATTTGGGCGTTACGGCCGCGACCAATCGCGCCGTTGCAGACGGGAACAAGGTAATCCTCGGTCCCTTGCGCGGTGATCAAGTGTTGGAAGTCGCCAATATCGCGCGTCCCAAGAACATCCCGATACTCAGCTTCTCCAACGATATTGGTGTCGCCGGACGCAATGTTTTCCTGCTTGGCCATCTGCCCAACCAGTCGATAGACCGCGCGGTTCGCTATGCGCGGATGAAGGGCTTTTCACGGTTCGGCGCACTTGTCCCCAAAAGCACCTATGGGCAGCGCGCTTATGCGACACTGACACAATCCGTCCGCGCCGCCGGCGGCACTTTGGTGGGTGTCGAAGAAGTTGAAGGTGGCGCGGCATCTGTAGATGCAGCAACGAAAAGGCTGTCTGCACGTGGCGCAATGGATGTCGTCCTGGTTGCCGATAGCGGCCGCGCGGCCTTGGTCACCATTCCCGCGCTTCGCCGCAACGGCCTTCGCAATGCGAAGGTTTTGGGGACGGATCTATGGAATATAGATGGTTCTCTTGCCAGCAACAGCACGATGTATGGCGCATGGTTCGCCAGCGTTTCGGACACTCTCTACAACCAATATGCCGCCAAATACCGCACCCGTTTCGGACGCGCGCCACTTCGCTTGTCCAGCCTTGGCTATGATTCCATCCTGCTGATGGCGCGTGTTGCGCGCAATTGGCGGCCCGGCACCGCCTTTCCTGTTTCGCAGTTGACGGACCCGCAAGGATTTATCGGCGTTGATGGCGCGTTTCGCTTCATGGCGAACGGCCTGACCGAGCGCATGCTGGAGGTACAGGAAATTCAGGCGGGCAAGTTCGTCACGATCGATCCAGCACCGACAGCCTTTGCAAAATAGGCTGAACGCGAAGGACTTTAGTGGTTGCAGTGTTCGTTATGAACGTGGCCGCCACCCATTTTGCGGGCCTTTTCGATTTTCTTCAGCACCATCTGACGTTTCAGACGCGAGAGGTGGTCGATGAATAATATCCCCTCGAGATGGTCCATCTCGTGCTGCAGACATGTGGCCATCAAATCGTCCATCGTCTCTTCGTGCACTTTGCCATCCAGATCTTGCCAGCGCGCACGGATTTTGGCTGGGCGTTCCACTTCGGCATATTGATCGGGCACCGACAAGCAGCCTTCATTATAGGCGGATAGCTCTTCGGACGGATCAAGTATCTCGGGATTCACAAAGATGCGGGGGTTCCGGACGCTTTCGCCGTCGGGTCCTTCATCTTGCAGATCGATAACCAGCAGGCGCTTGGGCACCCCGACCTGAATAGCCGCCAGACCAATGCCCGGCGCGGCGTACATGGTTTCAAACATGTCATCGACAAGCTTTTTCAAGTCCGCATCAAAATTTTCCACGGGCGTGGATATGGTTTTCAGCCGCGGATCGGGCACTTCAAGAATTGGTAATATGGCCATGGGTCGCAGATAGGCATGGCCGCGGGGGAAATCAACGACCTCTTGTCATCCCACCGGACGTCGCGCACGCAGCGCTTGCGCCAGCGTGCCGTCATCAAGATAATCCAGTTCCCCGCCGACCGGCACGCCATGCGCCAATTGCGTCAGCCTTATCGGATATTCTTCCAGCCGTTCCGCCAGATAATGCGCGGTCGTTTGCCCTTCCAATGTGGCGTTCATCGCCAGAACCACTTCATCCACGCCGCCCGCGGCAACGCGGGATATCAGCCCATCTATATTCAGATCCTCAGGCCGGACCCCATCCAAAGCCGAAAGACGTCCGCCAAGAATGTGATATTTACCGGGGAATAGCCGTGACCGGTCGAGCGCCCACAGATCCGGCACATCCTCGACGACGCAGATCGACCGCGTGTCCCGGCGCGGGTCTACGCATATCCCGCACGGGTTTCCGGTGTCGATATTCCCGCAAACATCACAGACGACCAGTCGCTGTTCGACCTGTTCCAAAGCGCGCAGAAGCGGACGCAACACAGTTTCGCGCTTCTTCATGAGATGCAGAACGACACGCCGCGCCGAACGGGGACCAAGACCCGGCAATTTGGACAGGGCCTGTGCCAGTGCGTCTATTTCTTGCGATGCCATGCACCACGTCTTAGGGGGCTTTCAAACAAAGGAAAAGTCACGATGCGCCTTGCCTTTATGGGAACACCCGATTTTGCGGTTCCAAGCCTCGATGCCCTTGTCGCTGCGGGGCATGAGGTTGTCGCCGTGTACACCCAGCCCCCGCGCCCTGCCAATCGCGGCAAGAAGCTGACACCGTCGGCCGTTCAGACGCGCGCCGAGGAACTGGGCCTGCCGGTGCGAAGCCCCCTTTCGCTGCGCAGCGTTGAGGCTCAGGCGGAATTTTCGGCGCTTGGTCTCGATGCAGCTATCGTCGCGGCCTATGGCCTGATTTTGCCACAAGCCATATTGGATGCGCCAAAATTCGGATGCCTCAATGTGCATGGCTCCCTGCTCCCGCGCTGGCGGGGCGCTGCCCCGGTGCAGCGGGCTATTTTGGCGGGAGACCGAACCACCGGCGTCATGGTCATGCAAATGGAGACTGGCCTTGATACAGGTCCGGTTCGCGCAACGACGGAAATCGAGATCGGATCCAAAACGACAGGAGAGTTGACGGCTGAGCTCGCCGAACTGGGGGCGGAACTAATGGTTGTTGTCTTGCAGGACATGGCAGCGCATCCCGCAGTCCCACAATCCGGCGAAGGCATCACCTATGCCGCCAAGATCGACAAGGCCGAAACGCGCATTGACTTTTCTCAGCCCGCCGAAACAGTCGAACGGCAAATCCGTGCGTTCAACCCGGCACCAGGCGCTTGGTTCGAATTTGAAGGTGAGCGCTATCGCATATTGGAAGCACATGTCGGTTCCGCAACAACGGCTAATCCCGGGGAAGTCTTGGATAATGCGCTCACCATAGCATGCGGGGCCGGTTCAATCCGTCCGAATTTGGTCCAACGGGCCGGGAAGCCTGCGATGCCAACCGTCGATCTGCTGCGTGGCAAGCCGATTGCACAAGGCACGATCATCGCATGACGCGTTTTGCCCTCACCATCGAATTTGACGGCGGTCCCTATATGGGGTGGCAGTGGCAGGACCATGGTCCTTCGGTGCAAGGTGCGATTGAGGAGGCCATCTTCAAGACCACTGGCGAGAAAACGCTTGTTTATAGTGCAGGCCGAACGGATGCGGGCGTGCATGCGCTTGGCATGCGGGCGCATGTCGATATTCAAAAACCGCTGCCGTCCTTTCGCCTGATGGGCGCGATCAACGCACATCTGCGTCCTCATCCCATCGCAATATTGGCCTGTGAGGAAGTCGACCCGGAATGGCATGCCCGATACACCTGCATCGGCCGCGCCTACGAATACCGGATTCTCAACCGCCGCGCGCCGCTCACTTTAGAAAAGGGCCGTGTCTGGCGGATTGGGCCAGAGATGGATGCGGTTGCCATGCACGAAGCGGCCCAGTTGCTTGTGGGCCAGCATGATTTCACAACCTTTCGTTCCACGGCCTGCCAATCCGCCAGCCCGCTCAAAACCCTCGACCGTTTGAATGTGCGGCGCGAAGGCGACCATATAATTGTCGAAGCCGCTGCCCTGTCGTTCCTGCACCACCAAGTCCGCTCGATGGTCGGATGCCTCGCGGCTGTTGGGTTGGGTCGTTGGACCGCAAAGGACTTGCAAGCCGCCCTCGCCGCGCGAAAACGGTCGGCGCTTGCAGAAAATGCTCCGCCAGAGGGTCTGTATTTTGTAGAGGCGCGATATCCGTAAATGGCCTTTGACAGGCCCGCATGTTCCGTCAGCCAAAAAGCCCCGACAACGACTTTTCCAGCATAACCAGTTGCCACAGCAGGCGCCCGTTATTGACGCGCCCGGCAATGTGATCTTCCGCAGCTTTGGCGACCATTCTGGCGTCAAACAGGTCCATTTGCGAAAAAATGCGGTTTGACGAAAGCGCACGGGCTTCATTCGCCAACGCCCCACGGAACCATTGGTCAATCGGCGTCACGAAACCCATTTTTGGCCGGTAGAGAATGTCGTTTGGAAGGTGTCCTTCCATCGTTTTTTTCATCAGCCATTTGCCTTGCCCGCCACGGACACGCATGCGCTCTGGCAGGCTTGCGGCAAATTCCAGCAGCCGGTGATCCAGCAAAGGCTCCCGAGCTTCCAGGCCCACGGCCATGCTCGTGCGGTCCACCTTGGTCAGGATATCGCCAGGCAGCCACATCTTCATATCGGCATATTGGGCTTGATCGAGACCGCTCCGCGCTGGCGCGTTGGCCATCAGATTTTCCATATGCGTTTCGCCGCGATAACCATTCAACGCCCCACGCATACGCTGCGAATAGAGTTGGTGGCGTTGGTCCGCATTTGTCAGGCTCACGGCATCGGTATAACCTTCGGGCCCGGTGCGCGCCAACGACAGCAGCGTTGTCTTCGCGCGCAACGGGCGTGGTGCCCAATCCGCTTTCGGGTAAAATTTGCCCAGAGTGCCGAACAGCGGCCCACGTACATTTTGCGGCAATAGACCGCGCAACTGCTCTTCCTTGTGGTGGAACACATGCCGCCGATAACCCGCCAGCGCCTCGTCAGCCCCATCCCCCGACAAGGCAACGGTTACCTGTTCGCGCGCCAGTTCACAGACCCGGTATGTCGGCAGGGCGGATGCATCCGCAAAGGGTTCGTCAAAATGGTGGGCGAGTGTGTCGATCAGGCCGAAATCATCGGCGGCAACCTTGCGGCTGCGGTGGTCGGTTGCAAAGCGGCGGGCGATTGTTTCGGCATATTCGCTTTCATCAAGCGCCCCGACATCGAAGCCGATGGAGCATGTCTTGATGGGTTGGCGCGATGCTTCCGCCATAAGTGCAACGACGCTGCTACTATCGACACCGCCGGACAGAAATGCCCCCAGCGGTACGTCCGCGACCATACGCGAGGTCACGCCCTGCCGCATCAGGCGGAGCAATTCTTCGGATAGTTCACCCTGACTGCCGCGCGTCCGCTTGCTAAAGTCCAGATCCCAATATTGTATAGGCGATGGAGCAGGATTGCCGAGTTGCAGCAGCAAATAATGCCCAGCTGGGAGCTTTTTGACGCCTCGCATGATGCAGCTATGGTCAGGCACGTACCCGAAGGCGAGATAGTCATCGACCGCAGAAAGATCGACTTCGCGGCGCAATGCGGGATGCGCGATTAGCGCTTTGAGTTCCGAACCGAACAAAATGCTACCATCAGGAATGGCAGCATAAAAGAGCGGTTTTACCCCGAGACGATCTCGGGCTAGGAAGAGTTGTCTGGTACGCGTATCGTAGATCGCAAAGACAAACATGCCGTGGAAATGCGAAACACATGCTGGCCCCCAGTGGCGCCAACCGTGCAGGATGACTTCGCTGTCGCTTTGGGTAGCAAAGCTATAACCGGCAGCTTCCAATTCTTTCCGCAATTCCCGGAAGTTATAAATTTCCCCGTTGAAGGTCAGAGTCAGGGCACCATCATCGGAATGCATCGGTTGCGCTCCGCCCTCAAGATCGATGATCGACAATCGCCTGTGGCCTAGCCCAACCCCCGGTGCAGTCCACACACCCGAACCATCAGGGCCCCGATGCGCGATGGCATCTGTCATCCGTTTTACCCGATCGGGGTCCACCGGCTTGGCCGTCTCGATATGGAAAATACCAGCAATGCCACACATGGGGGCGGTCCCTATCGCAATCCGGCGAAGCGGTCAGCCATTTTATCGATATCACCCAAGGATTTGACAAAGGCATCGATGGCCGGCCGGGGCGACTGATTTCCAATCTGTTCCGCCGACACCAGGATTGCGACCGCTTGCTGATCCCCCGCCAAGAGGCGCGCTTGCAATGTCGCTAGTTTGATGCGTGGGGCCGAACCACTGGTCACGCCGTTTACACGATAAAAGCTGACCACTTCGCGCGCTGCACCTTGCGTCTTTATTCGCTCCGCCTTCCCATTAGGGGGCGCGGGCATATTTGCCGTCCATGACCAGAAACCATCCGGATCAATCGCGCCTTGGCCAAAGCCTACCAATTCCCGCCCTTCGCTTTGCCGGTCGTAGACGACGACAAACAGATCTGCTTCTTGCCCCGCATCGTTCCGGTACCGCCCCGACAAATAGTGGCTGCCACCCACGAAGCGCGGCGTCCAGTGGACCGTCGGTGCATAGGGAACGATATCCCAACCCTCCACCTGCGGCAGGGTTATCCGATCCGGTGTCGGGGAAGATTTGGTTGCACTATAGGTCGACCATCCGAAGGGAATTGCGGCAATCAGCAGAATTGCGATCGAGGCGCGCAGCAAGGTCGTTGACCGCCCGACCTTTGCCTGAAGCTCTGCCGGATCAAAAGCGGGTGCGTCCGCCTTTCGATCAAAAAAGGGCCAACCTGCGGCCATAACCAGTCCGATGACGATGCCGAAAAAAATCCACCCATAAAAGACATGGTCAAAACTGGATGCGAACTCGTTGCTGCTGTGATGGGCGATGTAGATGGTACCAAAGGCACGAAGGCCGTTGGCCAAGATCGGAACGACGACACATGCCGCAAGAAAAGCGATGCGCCGGGGCCATTGGTTGAAACACAAATTGGCGACGAGGACACCATAGGCGACCATTGCGATCAGAAATTTGACGCCGGAACATGCTTCGGCCACACGAAAATATCCGGTCGGCGTTGTGATGAATATCCCGTCGATATGCGCAGGGATTCCGGTCCAGCCGAGCAGTATCATGCACATTTTCGCAGTCAGCGTTTGCAGTATTGGCACTGCCTCTTCGCCAATAGGCACCAGAAAAAACATATAGAAAAGCGGGAAGAACAGACCCCTAGCAATATTCGCACCCAGCACCGCAGCAACGCTGCCCTGAAGCATCATTATCAGGCCCAATTGTCGGGCGACTGCCAACCCTGCTGCATCGCCGATCAGCCAACCGCCCGCGCCTACAGCACCATAAAGCAAAGCCGGGGTCCAAGGTTCCGGCTTCAACTGGAAGAGCAGTTCCTTACGTTGCAGGACCAGCCAACCGAGTATCGGCACAATCAAAAGGCAATGGTTGAAGGTGGAGCTGTTCCACCAAATGGCCACCATGTCTGCTGTGTCCCGCCAGAACAGCAGGAGCAGAGCGCCCCAAATCGCCGCAAGAAACCCGAGCGGGCGATTCCATTGTTCCGCAAAATCAGCGGGGGCGAGGGAGACTTCCTCTTCAGCATCGGCAGGTATGGGTTCCGGTTTAATGCCCTCTTCCGGTTCGTTTTGCGGCACAGCATCGCTCATTGCGGGTCGTCCGTGCTAAAGCCCATCAGGCGATCAAGGGGGGCTAATTGGCGTTGCCAGCCATAATGGGTGCACACATGGTCGCGGGCTGCTTTGCCGACCGCCAGAGCGCGCGTCGGGTCGGCGAGAAGCGCGCAGACCCGCTCGGCCTCAGCGCGCACATCGCGTTCGACGAACAGATGTTGCCCATTCTCCGCCAAGATGCCCTCGGCCGCAGCGGGCGAGGCGACGACCGGCTTGGCCATCGCCATCGCTTCGAGCACTTTATTCTGGATGCCGCGCGCGATCCGGAGCGGGGCAACCACCACATCCGCCGCGCCCAGCCAGGTGCGGACATCATCAACCGCCCCTGTGACCTGAACACCGGGCAGCATCGACAGGTCGGATACCGCCTGCGTCGGATTGCGCCCGACGATCGCGAAGGTCGCCTCGGGATAATGCGCGCGGATCAGCGGCATGGCCGTTTCCGCAAAGTCGGCCACCGCCTCGATATTCGGGCGGTAATCCATCTGCCCGGTAAACAGGACAAGCGGATCGGGAAACGGCGGGTGCAGTTTTTTGAAATGCCCCGCCGGATCGTAGAATTCGGTGTCGATCCCGTTGCTGAGCGCCTCCACCCCCCGCGCCGACGTGCGGCGTTCAAATAGCGCAGCCTCGGCGTCGCTGACCAGCAGGCTGGCGTCCGCCCGCGCCGCAATTTCCGCTTCAAAAGCTCCCAGCAACCGCCCTTCGCGGCGGTTCACCCACCGCATGAAGGCACTGCCCTCATCGGCGTAGCTTTCAAATTTGGCGCTGTCGACATCGACAAAATCCATGACGAAGCGGCCGTCAAAATCCTCAGGCACATAGTGCGCCATTTGCCCCGAGAAGCAGAATATATGGCTGATCCGGCCCGATGCGAGCTGGTCATCCACCCATTGCTGCATCGACCGGCTGGCGAAACTGCGCACCGAAACAGGCTGCCCTGTCACCAAAGCTTCCAACCCTGCCTGCCACTGCGGTTTGCTCCGCAATTCCACATGGCGGGAGGCGACCAGTCCGTCCATCGCTGGCGCAAAGCCCATGTCGCGGTCATCATCGGCAAAGGTGCCGACATGCACAGGGGCCATCGCGCACAGATGTTTCAATATATGGTGCGATCTTATTTTGTCGCCCCGGTCGGCTGGCCACGGGATACGATGTGCCAGAAATAATATCTCGCGCATCACCCCAGCCCTTTGGCGATCCAGGGCCCCAAAATATTGGCAACCGGCAACGGCAATTTCTGCCACAGCGCAATCTGCGCACGGTATTTCGGGCTGTTCGGGTTGATGTCCCTCGGTTCCTGCCCATCCGCCGTTTGTACCGCATAGGCCATCGGTTCGGGTTCAAAGCCCCAGTTTTTCTTGAAGAAATAGGCGCCGGATTCGGTCTTGGAGCGGCCGAAATCAAAATGGGTGCAACCACGCCGCCGGGCATGGTTCATGAGCGCGTAGTACATGACATCATTGGCGCGCAGGCGCCGTGCGTCCCATAAGCCCCCGCCCCAATAGGGCATGACTACGCCCTTGTGGTAGAGGCTGAAGACGCTGGCGACAGGGCGTTCGCCGTCGCGAACGGTCAATATGTCGGCGTCGTCGCCAAAGGCATCCAATACCGAGGCCATTAACGCGCGGGGGTAGACCGGCGTGCCCAGATTGCGCACGCTTTCGGCATAGATCGCATATTGCTGGTCCAGATCCTGCGCCGATCGTCCGGTCACCACGGTCAGGCCATTTTCCAGCCCTTTGCGCACCTCGGCGCGCTGCTTGCGCGGAATTGCCAGCAGTTCGGCTTCGTCGTCGCTTTGCAACGGCTTCAGGAAATTGGCGTGCGAGTCCCGCTTTTCAATCCAGCTTCCCCCAGGCAGTGATCCGCCGCGCAGCTCAACCGTCGGGCAACTCCAACGGTCGGCGAGCGTGCAGATTTCCTGCGCCAGCATTTGGGTGGCTTTTGCGCTTGTCGACAATATGCCGCCGCCCACGGCAAAGGCCGACGACACCAGCGCCCGCCCGAACAGCGGCGAATGGACAAGATGAAAGGGCAGAAGCGCGACGATCGTTCCGCCGCGTTCGGCGATCAGGCAGTGGGCCTCTTGTCCCGTTCCCGCTTCAATCGCCAAAAGCCATTTGGGACGGTGGAACGGCAGACCGTTGTCCTGCGCCATAACCCAGGCATCAAGACGCGCCACCTCGTGCACGTCGCGCAGGTCGGCGGCGCGCACCGTGGTGCGGGTGCGGATAATCGGTGCGTTCATGCGGCCAACCTGGCCTTTTCCCGGGCAACAACGCTGTCGAGCCGTTCCCACTCAAAATCCTGCGGCAAGCGCTTCAGCTTGTCCGCCATCACGTCCAGTTTCGTATAATGGCGGATTTTCGATTTCAGCGGCGCATTCGGAACGCGCGGCTGTTCCGGGTCGATTTCCCAAGGATGGAAATAGATCACCGCCGGACGCCCGTCGCGTTCGTTGACCTGACGAATGGCCCAGCGCGAAAAGGCATAGGGCAACAGCCGGAAAAATCCGCCGCCACCTGCGGCGAGGCGCTTTGGTCCAAGCTCTGCCGTGGTGACCGGAATTTCCAGAAAGTCGCTTCCCGCCACCGGCCGGAAGGCAAAGCGCGGGGCTTCGGCCCAGCCATAATGGTCGTGCTTAATGGGGGCGACGCTCGATGAATAAGTATAGCCCTGCTCGGCCAATATTTCATGTGCCCATGGCGTGCGTTGATCAATCGAAAAGCTCGGCGCGCGATATCCGGTCACGCCAACTCCGGCGGCGTCCTCGATCAGCGCGCGCGACCGTTTCAGATCGTCGGCAAATTGTTCGGGTGAAAAGGTGAAAACACGATCATGGCCATAGCCGTGGCTGGCAATTTCATGTCCGGCATCGACAATCCGGCGGATCAGGCTGGGATAGCGCTCTGCGACCCAGCCGAGCGTGAAGAAGGTTGCCTTGACATCGGCTTCTTCGAAAAGCACCAAAACATTGTCGGTATTGCGCTCCACCCTGCATTCGCGCGAATCCCAGCTTTTCCGGTCGATGACGGTTTCAAACGCCCCGACCTGAAACCAGTCTTCAACATCAACGGAGAGCGCGTTAAGCACCGAATGGGGTTTCCTTCAAAATCCGACATTGCTGTCGTGTTTAGGCGGCGCGGTTGTTCTGCATGAACCGGGCGTCGAGGCGAGCTTCCTTATCCATCCAATCGATCATCATCGACAATACGCGGCGAAGCGCCGCTTCCTGCTCGGTTACCCGCTGTTCCAATGTGGCGATCCGGGCAATCAATGCGTCGAGTTCGGGACCGGCCACAGCGGCTGCCGCCGTCGGGGCGATGGGGGCAACGGCTTCAACCTTGCGGGGGGCTGGTGCTTGTTCCTGCTCGACGGGAGCTTCTGCAACCGCTTCGGCTACAGCCGCCGTCTCGGTCACAGGAGCATGGGTCGACATCGGCGCTTCATAAGCAAATGGCTTGCCCGCCATGTCGGCGATCACGGCTGCCACCATGCGGCCATCAAGCTTGTCCACTTGTTCCACCGCACCCATCAGCATGACGCGGTTCATCAATGTATTCAGCTTGCGCGGGACACCCGCCGTTTCGGCAAAGAGCGCGCTATAGGCATCCGCCGTAACTTCGGGACGGCCATTCCAGCCGGCCCGCGACAGGCGGTGCACGATATAGGGCTCGACCTCGTTCGCATCCATCGGCTCAAGATGGTGCGTCGCGATGACACGTTGACGCAGCTGCTCCAGTTCCGGGGCATCGCGGACCAGATCGCGGAATTCCGGCTGGCCGAGAAGGAATATCTGCAGCAGGGCTGAGGATCCAAGCTGGAAATTGGACAGCATGCGCAGCTCTTCCAGTGCATCCACCGAAAGATTCTGCGCTTCGTCCACAACCAGCAAGCAACGACGCCCTGCGCGCGCTTCGGCATGCAGGAAGTTTTCGATGCTTTTCAATGTCGCCGCTTTATCCAGCCCGCGCGTATCGATGCCGAAGGATTCGGCAGTCATATGCACCATATCAAGGCCATCAAGCTGGCTTGTCACGATTGTCGCGGCCGTCAGGCGTGCCTTATCCACGCTCTGCATCAGATGGCTGACCAGGGTCGATTTGCCTGCGCCAACCTCGCCGGTGATCACGATGAACCCTTCGCCTTGGGCAAGACCATAGCCCAGATACGACAAGGCTTTGCGGTGCGTCGCGCTCTCGAAATAGAATTGCGGATCAGGTGTGAGCTGAAAAGGGCGGGAGGATAGATTGTAATATTGGTCGTACATCGTGATGTCCCTTAAAAACTATACCGCAGACCGAGCAATGCGGAGGCCGTCAGTTCGCTGTCGAAATCCTCTTGGCGATAGCTGTCGAGGCCGACCGCAGCCTTGGCAGAAAGTCCGCGAATAATCTGGCGGTAAAGCGCTGCATTTGCACCAGTTTGCAGAACATCGTTGGCGCTTGCAAATCCTGAATCGAAATAGCTTGCATAAATATTTGATTCAAAGCGGGTCCGCTGGTCAATGCTTGTGCCCAGGTATGCGGCGGCAAAGAAAAACTCGTCCGTCACGCCATCGACCTGCGCCTGCGCGCCCAAACGTGATGCGATCGCTTTACGCCGGTTATAGCCCAGTGCCACGCCCGTATCCCAACCGCCGGTGGTGCCGCTAAAGGATGCGGTGACGCCGCGCTGGCGGAATGCTGCGGACGATGCGTTCTGCAAGGCGTCGTTCAGGCACAGCCCCCCGCTCTGGCCAAAGGCGCAACCGCCAATATCGCCGGAAAGCGGATTGCGTGTGGTGCGGAACTGCGTCGGCAATGCGGCCAGATTGTCGTTCAGCAGGCTGCCAAAGCCGGTGACCGTATCGTACACCGACACATTGACCGCCCAGTCGCGTCCGGGACGATAGCTGAGGCTGCCGATATAGATATCTGATCCATAACGTCGGCCATAACGTGCCTCGACCGAAGTGCGGGGGCTTGGACGCCACAATACACCGGCATCCCAGATCAGGCCGTCGGTCTGATAGGCGATCAGGCGTGGCGAGCTCGGATCTTTGACAAGACGCCCGTCGGTGCCGACAATCGGAACGCCGCCTGCATCGCGCAAGGCATCGCGTTCGGAAATTTCGATATCTTCATAACCCGCACCGCCGACCAGGGCCAATGTCGGGGACACCGGCACGGTCACATCGCCGCGGACATATTTACCGTCGAAACGACCGTCCAACTGGCCTGCATCTTCACGCTGCCAGCTTCCGCTCACGGCCCAGCCGATGGGCAAAGGTCCGGGCTGCATCCCGACCGACGCGGTCGCCAATTGGCTGACGCTATCGTCAAACTGGTCAAACCGTTGCTGGCCAGCGGGCAGAACAACCGTGTCCTTGCTTTCAACCTTGGTATAACCCGCACGATAGGCAGCGTTGATGCTCAGATCACCGGCCTGTGTGGTGAAAGTAGGTCCGCCATACACCGAATAGACCTGCGTGATATTATCGGGATTGCCGACAAGATTGACAGGCGCTGCACCGCGTCCATCGACACGGGTGCGCGCCGCGACGCCGCCCGCTTCGAGGCTGAGATTACGGGTCACCGCCAAAGAGCCGCGTGCCAGACCGGTGATGATGTCCTGATCGTCGACACCATTGTCATAGCCGATCAGCCGCTCATAACGCACGCTGACTTGGCCTTCGGCCCGGCGGGTGGCGATGGAGGCATCCACACCGGCCGCAACGGTCGAATAGGTCAATACATCGCCGCCATTTTTCAGATCGGCCACAAGCACCTGCTGCGCCTCGATATAGGGAACGACTTCGACCCGCGGCTCGGCGCGTTTCTTGCCGCGCTTTTTGCTGACGGGCGCGGCGTCTTCGGGCGCTTCATCGGAACTGGCGTAGCTGTCCTCGACAGGTGACCAGCCCGAATCAATCTGTTGTGCCAATGCCGGAAGAGGCGAAAGTGCGACCCCTGCCAGCAATGCGATTTTCAAAACAGGCATGTGCATTACGAAGCTCCATATCCGTAGTAATTGCCGAACTTTCGCCCGGTCGGAGAGAATTTGGTGCGGTTGAGCAAAAGCTGGATATTCTCGCAGCCGCTCAACAGGCTGAGGGCATCCCGCAGGGCGCTCTCGGTCGTGACATCCGCATGGACGACCATCAGGGTCTGTCCGACATGCAACGCCAGCACCGACGCCGGCGACGCGGCCAGCGCAGGTGGCGAGTCAAAGATGATGATGCGGGCCGGGTCGTTGCGGGTAAGCTGGTCGATGATCTCGGCGGTGCGCGACGCGGCCAGATATTCGGTATCCTGATTGGTCTGGCTTCCCGCTGGAAGGATCGACAGGCCGTCAATATCGGTCTGCAGAACAAGCGATTCCACATCACAGTCCGGGTCGGCCAGCGCGTCCATGAATCCGCGATGCTTTTCGATACCCAGAGTTGAAAGAATGCTCGGCTTTGCAAAGTCGGCATCGACCAGAAGCACGCGGTTATCTTTTTCCGATGCCATCGAAAGCGCGAGGTTGATCGCGCTATAGGTCTTGCCCTCGTCCGGATTGGCGGAGCAGATCAGGATGCGCTCGCCATGGGGCAGCGGATCGAAACCCTTGCCCCCACGCGCCGCCAGAAGAAGCTGGCGCTTTACGATGCGGAATTCTTCCGAAAGGCCGGTGACCGGGCCGTCGGGCACGATGAAGTTATGCGCGGCCAGCCGTTCGCGGCTGATCGTGACCTGCGTGCGGCTGACCGGCGCGGGCGCCATGGCCGAGCGGATGGCTGCAGCGGCGGGTGTAGGTGCGGGTGCGGGTGCCAGCGCGGGAGCTGGTGCCGCTGGGATGGGTTGGGCTGCTTCGGGTTGCCCGGCTTTAGGCTGTTCCGGTTCGACCGCCGGCGGAACCGGTATCGGGGCGGAACCGCCGCGCAGCGCCGCGCCAAAGTCGTACATTTCCGATGCCCGCTCCAGCAGCGAACCCGACGATTTGATTGAGCTATGCTTGTTCATCTGTTCCGCCCTCTCACGCCGTCAAACCGCGCTGGACGAATTCCGCGACCAGCAGCAGCGCAAAGACGCAGACAAGCCCGCCCGTTGCGCCATAGAACAACTTCATCTTCTGCTTGCGCTGCGCGCGTTCTTCGCTGCCCAGCATTTGCGAGATCGATCCGATCACCGGCAGGCCGCTTGCCCGTTCAAGCTTCGCGGCGGTGGGGAAACTGGTCTGCAACTGGCCAAGCGCAAAGGCAGCGCCAATGCCTGCGCCAATCCCCGCGATCAGCACCGCGGCCAGCAGCAAGGGCCGGTTAGGTGCGGAAGGGACGTTCGACAGCGACGGTTCCTTGACGACCCGGAATTGCACCGCGTCGGTCTGTGTTTCAACCTGCCCGCGCAGACGGATCTGGTCGCGTTCGGTGACCAACTTGTCATATTGCGCCTTCAGGATTTCATAGTCGCGGTTGATACGCTGATATTCGGCGGCCACGCCGGGCTCTGCCGTCTGCTTCGCCGCCAGTTGTGCCATGTCGGACTGCAGCGCGCTCTTGCGGGCTTGCAAGGCAGTGACCGCAGCTTCGCGTTCGGCGCGCATCGACTGGAGCGAGCTATAGGCCGGATTGGGCGTGCGATAACCGCCTGCCCCCGCACCACCGCCGCCTTGCGCGCGCAAGTTGGCGATCTGGTTGCGGATGGCGACCACATCGGGATGGCTATCGGTAAAGCCGCGCGCCCGCATCGAGGCGAGTTCGCCCTGCGCCTGCCCCAAGGCCGACGGCGATCCGCCGCCTGCAGACGGGGTGTTGAGCGTCGCTGGCGTTCCCGCCAACTGGCCGTTGAGTGCGGCGAGCGCGCTGCGGGCCTGGATGAGTTGCGAGTCAATCTGGCTCAGTTCCGCACGCGACGCTTCCATGCGCTGCGACACCGAACCGACGCCCGGCAACAGGCCCAGATTTTGGGTTTCATAGGCAACCCGCTTCGCCTCGGCATCCGCCAGTTCTTTCTGCCGCCCCTCAATCTGCGCGTCGAGGAAGCGCAGGGTCTGGCTGGTGGTCTTGCGGTCGCCGGCGATATTGTCCTCTTCGGCCACGTCGATCAGCTTCTGCACGACATCGCGGGCAAGCTTGCCGCTGGGCAAGGTGGCGCTGATGGCGAAAAAATCGTCCTGCTCTGCCTTCACCTCGATATTGGCGCGCAGCCCTTCGATCTTGCCGGCAAGCTCCTGATCGGTCGCAACCGTAGCACCCAGATCCGTCCCCCGCACAACCTTGGCAAGGTTCTCCGACGATATCAGCGTCTGTGCTAGCTGCTGGATATTGCGGCGCTGGTCCTGCGGCGTGATGCCGACCTGGTCCGACAATATTGATTGGGTGCGCACCTGGATCTGCGCCTTCGATTCATATTTGTTGGGGATCATCGCAATGACGAGCCACCCGAGCAGACACACGCCCCACGCGATCGCAAGCGCCAGCCAGCGGCGGTTCCACACGCTATGCACGGCAATCCGGAATTCGTCGTAAAGGCTGTTCATATCAGGTAATCAGCTTTCTTCGGTCCAACGCGTTTCAGAACATGCTCTCGGGGATGATGATCACATCGCCCGGTTCGAGCAGCACATTCGCCTTGCTGTCGCCGCGCTTCAGCAAGTCACCCAGACGCAGGGAATATTCCTTCTGCACGCCGGTGCCCTTGTTGTGGCGGATGAGGCGGGCCTTGTTCCCCGCAGCATATTCGGACAGACCCCCGACGGCGATCATCGCGTCGAGCACGGTCATATTGGCGCGGTAAGGGATCGAGGCCGGCTTTTCCGTCGCGCCGACAATACGGACTTGCTGCGAGGTGGTTCCGGCAAATTCGTTTACGATCACCGAAACGATGGGATCGTTGATATATTGCGACAATTGCAGCTTGATATCCTGCGCCAGCATGGTCGGCGTTTTGCCCACAGCGGGCATGTCGGTAATCAGCGGCGTGGTTATCCGGCCGTCCGGACGAACCTGCACCTTCGCGCCCAGTTCCGGGTTCCGCCAGACAAACACGGTCAACTGGTCCAACGGACCAATCATATAATCTTCACCGGGACCTTCACGAACCGATACGGTCGGCGCCTGCGGCAATTCCGGGCCACCGGACACAGAAGTGCATCCCGTTACCACTGTCGCCATTGCGCCCAACGCCAGCATCAGCTTGAATTTCAACGCGTTCTTCATCGCCAGTCCTTCTGAACCTGCGACGAATCAGACGGTCACGCCCCCATTGGCGGACCTGCAACTCGCGCAGATTGGACTTTGCTATGGAGAAAAAGGGTGAACAGACCGTTAGTATTAACCAGTTTCTATATGTAAAATCAGCCTCAAACCGGAAAAGCCGTCCTGCATCTTTACCTCAATCCAGCGCAGCGATCGCCAATTTGGCTGCACTTGACATGTCCTGCATGGCCCTTGCCCACGGCCCATGCCCATGGCTGATCCGCGCAACACCCAGACCGGCCAGCGTCTTGATATCGGGAATACCGTCCCCCACCAAAATGTTCACGGGCAAGGGCGATTTTGCACATAAGTGGCCAATTAACGCTGCATCCGCGATGAAAGGAACAAAGAGGCTGTTCGCCCCCGAATCTGCATAGGATTTCGCCCTTTCGAGCACTTTTTCGACCAATTCCAGATCGTGATGCTCTTTGGGCGTGACGATGAACAGGTCCGTCCGGGCATTTATCCATATGCCCGATTCCGCCGCAGCCTTAATTCTGGCGCTGGCTACATCGATATCAAAAAGTACGCGTGTCGCAGGATCTTTATCTTCAATGTTGATCCCGGCAGCACCAGCCTTTGCAACTCTTTGCACCATGTGCCCCACCTGCGCCGCATCCACGCCATAGCCTGCCTCAAAATCAAGCGTAACGGGCAAATCGGTGACATTCAGAATCTGCGCCAGATTTGCGAAAACCAGATCGACCGGAAAGGTCTCACCATCCTTATACCCATGGGCACCAGCAACACCCCAGCTGCCCGTAGCGATTGCTTTGGCACCGGCATCAGCAACGGCCTTTGCACTGCCGGCATCCCAGATATTGAACAATATCAGGGGATTGCCCGGCACATGAAGTTCGCCAAGAGTTTTTACTTTGTCCGTCATCCTGCATTCCTCTCTGCCTGAAGCAGTTTTTCTTTCCGTTCCAGACCATAGGCATAGCCTCCCAAGCTACCATCGGTCCGGATCACGCGATGACAGGGGATTAACACAGCGACATTATTCGCGCCATTTGCGCTTCCCGCTGCGCGCACCGCCTTGGGTTTGCCCACCGCCGCCGCAATTTCCGCATAGGTCCGGGTTTCGCCAGCAGGTATGCGCTGCAACTCTTTCCACACCGCCTGTTGAAAGACGGTTCCCGCTATATCAAGCGGCAATTCCGGCATATTTGCAGGGTTTTCGATTGCGGCAATTGCACCATTTACGAGTTCAGCCAGCGCGTCGCCACCCTGTTCAATCGTTGCATTCGGAAAGCGTTTTTGAAGGTCTGTTTCGTCTTCATCAAAAGAGAGACGGCAAATACCCTTATCCGTCGCGGCGACCAACATGCTGCCGAGCGACGTCTGGACGACAGCCCATCGGATAACTGCCCCTGCGCCGCCATTTTTCCAAGCACTTGGTGTCATCCCTAATCGTCCCTTTGTTGCTGCATAAAATCGGCTTGGCCCCGAATATCCCGCATCGTAAATCGCATCGGTCACCCGGTCATTTGCGGCAAGCGCTTCTTCCACACGCCCAGCCCTTAGTCCGCGCGCATATTCGGCTGGTGTGACACCCGTTGCCCGTTTGAAGAGCCGGTGAAAATGGTGCGGGGCATAGCCAACGGCAGCAGCAAGCTGCTCCAAACCCATCGGCTCTTCTGCTGCCAACAATTTCAGTGCGCTAACCACCGCGACTTCATCACGTGCAATGTCATCGGGATGGCAGCGCAAACAAGGCCGAAACCCTGCCGCCTTGGCTTCAGCCGCAGTTGCGTAAAAGCGCACATTCTCGCGCTTGGGATGCCGCACCGGACAGCTTGGCTTGCAATAAATCCTGGTCGTTTTGACAGCCCCGACAAATTGCCCGTCATAGGCACGATCGCGCGCCAGAAATGTGCTCCACGCAAAGTCGGGGTCAATGACCTTTGCCTTAGCCATTTTCCATATGCGCCTTCATCGCGCCTAGGCTTGCCGTTAAAAACTGATCCATCAGCACAGCTGCTGCGTGCGGCAGAACATCGGCGGTCCACACCGCTTCGCATTGGTCATCACCCGCGCTGCAAATCTGAAGCGAAGCGTTGTGATGGGTCCAGTGTTCGCTTTGCGCGGACCATGCCAGACGCATTGCATCGGCATCGTTGGAAATCATAAGCTCTCTTAGTATCACGGCATTGGCAAAGGTCACAATCCGCACCTCGCCATCATCCTCCAACCTCGTATCCACGACCATACCCGGCGCCACGCGTGTATGGAGTTGCCCTGCATCGCTCACCGCGTCCCAGACGTCGTTTGCCGATCTATTGATGGTAATTGTTTTTCTGACCGTTGCCATCTTCAGACTCTCTCGATCCGGGCGGAAAAGCAGCCATGGGCCGCGTTATGCGCATGTATGTAGGCGATTTCATCTTGAGCGAAAAGCGCGCGGATTTTTTCATCCGCCTGCCCGGGCAATGCCAGTGCTGCATTGCGGAGCATGCCATCGGCATCGAACGCACGGAACGCCATCGGACGACCTTCGAAAACCGGAGGTGTTTCATCGACAAATTGAGCAGATAGCTCGGCTGCCTTACGGACGTAGATCGCATAGGATGACCGATAGGGCGTCGCCACATCATGGCTGACATGGTTCAGCAGGATCAATTCTTCGCCCGCCTTGGCATCCTCCAGACTGATCCGGCAAGGCCAGCCCTTGTCGGCAGCGGCCGTCACGCGCACCGCGCCTCTTTCGGCTAGTGCTGTGTCATTCATGTCGAACAATTCGGCAAATGACGCGCGGTCCAATCCTGTAATGCGATAACTCATATTCCGGCTCCTTGTTGAAGGTGTCCAGAATAGATGCCGCGCACACCGTGCGCGTCCCGAAACTTGCTTTCAAAGCCGATTAGCCTCCACACGCCTTAAACAAGGCCAATGTCCGTTCGCGGGCCAGATCGGCGCTGGGCTCGTGATAATCCTTGCGCCGGTCGGAGTTGAAGCCGTGATTGGCGTCATATACGAAAATCTGGGCGGTCGGATGGTTTTTGGCAATCAGCGCCTCGACACCCTCCATCGGAATGCCCTGATCAAAGCGGCCGAAATGCGCGATGGTTGCGCATTTGGGCACCTTGTCGGCGTATAATGTCGGCACCAGGCTGCCATAATAGCAGGACGCGGCCGCCAGATCGTCGCTGATGCCCGCCATCGCCCAGGCGACCGAGCCGCCATAGCAATAGCCGGTGATGAAAACCGGACCTTTGTCTTTCAGCGCGTTGATGCAGACCTGCGCATCGTCGAGGCTTTGTGTGAAGGGATGCAGTTCGCGCGCCAACTGGACCGCACGTTCATAGTCGGGACCGGTATATTCGGCCTCAAAACCGGGATGTTCACGATCGAAAATCGAAGGCGACAGCACTTCATATCCGTCAGCAGCATATTCGTCGCATAATTCACGGATATGATCGGTGACACCGAATATTTCCTGCACCAGAACCAGACCGCCGCGACGCTCTCCTTCCGGCTCGACGTGGTAGACCGCGATTTCAGCGCCATCGTCCATCGTCATGCGAATCATTTTGCCCATATGTTGCTCCTCTTCTCCCCCTACATTGCGCATTGGGCATGTCCTTGGAAAGAGGGTGGCTGACCGAAAGGACCTTCGGCGGGCGCATTGTGGAAATCCGCATCTTGCATCGCAACAAAACCCCTGCTAGGCGCGCGTCGACTTCAGTGAAAGGGTGACCTTTCGGCCCGGTCAGCACATTTCTTCAGTCTCACATTCGAGGACTTTCACGCGTGGATCATTCCGGCGGCACATCTGCTAATATTCAGGCCAGTTTAGCTGGGCGTTACGCGACTGCGTTGTTTGAACTGGCGCGCGATTCCAAGGCCATTGATGCCGTCGAAAAAAGCATGTCTGCCGTGGCAAAAGCGGTCGGCGAATCGGCTGACCTGAAGGCGCTGACCAGCAACCCTGTTTTGACCCGCGCCGACGCCAAAAAGGCAATCGCGGCCGTCGCCAAGGCGATGAAGCTCGATCCGTTGTCGGCAAAGACCCTGGGCGTACTCGCCGAAAATCGCCGTCTGGGCGAAACCGTTGCCGTGGCCCGGGCCTATACCGCCCTTGCCGCAGCACATCGCGGTGAAGTGACCGCCGAAGTAACCTCGGCCCACACACTCAGCGCAGCGCAGATGAAGGCGCTGTCCGCAAAGCTCAAGGCCCGCGTCGGAAGCGACGTTGCCATTCAAACCAAGGTCGATCCCTCCCTTTTGGGTGGCCTGACTGTCCGTATCGGCAGCCAGATGATCGACAATAGTATCAAAACCCGTCTCAACACCCTCGCAGCTGCGATGAAAGGCTAAGTACAGATCATGGATATCCGTGCCGCAGAAATCTCAAAGGTCATCAAAGACCAGATCGCCAATTTCGGCACCGAAGCTAAGGTTTCGGAAGTAGGCAGCGTGCTGTCGGTGGGTGACGGTATTGCCCGTATCCACGGCCTCGACAATGTGCAGGCTGGTGAGATGGTCGAATTCTCCAACGGAATTCAGGGCATGGCGCTGAACCTCGAAGCCGACAATGTCGGTGTCGTTATTTTCGGTTCGGACAGCGAAATTCGTGAAGGTGACGTCGTCAAGCGGACCGGCACCATTGTGGACGTTCCCGTCGGCAAGGAACTGCTCGGACGCGTTGTGGACGGCCTCGGCAATCCGATCGACGGCAAGGGCCCGCTCAAGACGACCCAGCGCAGCCGCGTTGAAGTCAAGGCCCCCGGCATCATCCCGCGCCAGTCGGTTTCGGAACCTGTGCAGACCGGCCTCAAGGCGCTCGACGCCCTCGTCCCTGTTGGCCGTGGCCAGCGCGAACTGATCATTGGTGACCGTCAGACCGGTAAGACTGCGGTCGCCATCGACACCTTCATCAACCAGAAGGAAGTCAACAAGGGTACCGACGAATCGAAGAAGCTGTACTGCATCTACGTCGCCGTCGGCCAAAAGCGTTCGACCGTTGCGCAAATCGTTCGCGCATTGGAAGAGCAAGGCGCGATGGAATATTCGATCGTTGTTGCGGCAACCGCATCCGAGCCTGCTCCTCTGCAATATCTCGCACCTTATACCGGTGTTGCGATGGGCGAATATTTCCGTGACAACGGCATGCACGCGGTCATCGTTTATGACGACCTTTCGAAGCAGGCTGTGGCCTATCGCCAGATGTCGCTTCTGTTGCGTCGTCCTCCCGGCCGTGAAGCTTATCCCGGTGACGTTTTCTATCTGCACAGCCGCTTGCTTGAGCGCGCCGCAAAAATGTCCGACGCCAATGGCGGCGGTTCGCTGACCGCACTGCCGATCATCGAAACGCAGGCAGGCGACGTATCGGCCTATATTCCGACCAACGTGATTTCGATCACCGACGGCCAGATCTTCCTTGAAACCGACCTGTTCTTCCAAGGCATCCGTCCTGCCATTAACGTGGGTCTATCGGTGAGCCGCGTAGGTTCGGCCGCACAGACCAAGGCGATGAAGAAGGTTTCGGGTTCGATTAAGCTTGAACTCGCCCAATATCGCGAAATGGCTGCCTTTGCGCAGTTCGGTTCCGACCTTGACGCCTCGACCCAGAAGCTTCTGAACCGTGGCGCACGTTTGACCGAATTGCTGAAGCAGAAGCAGTTCAGCCCGCTTCCTTTCGAAGAGCAGACCGCGTCGATCTTCGCCGGCACCAACGGCTATCTGGATGGCATCCCCGTATCGGACGTCAACCGCTACGAAGATGCGATGCTGGCCGACCTGCGCGCCAACCATGCCGACGTTCTGAAGGGCATTCGCGAAAGCCGCGACTTCAGCGACGACAGCAAGAAGGCGCTGGTTGCTGCACTCGACAAGTTCACGAAAAACTTCGCATAATCGGAAACCAGAATGGCGAGCCTTAAGGCCCTTAAAATCCGGATCAACTCGGTCAAATCGACCCAGAAGATCACCAAGGCGATGAAGATGGTCGCCGCGGCGAAGCTGCGTCGGGCGACCGAAGCAGCCGAGGCGTCGCGTCCTTATGCGGAACGTCTGGAAACCGTGGTGTCGAGCATCGCGTCGAAGGTCACCGTCGGCCCGCAATCGCCAAAATTGCTGGCTGGTACCGGTAAGGATGACGTCCATTTGCTGGTCGTGGCCACATCGGACAAGGGTCTGGCCGGCGCGTTCAACACCAACATCGTTCGTCTCGCCCGCAAAAAAGCGGAAGAGTTGAAGGCTGCGGGCAAGACCGTCAAATTCTACACCATCGGTAAAAAGGGTAAGGACCAGCTTAGCCGGACCTTCCGTAACGACATCATCCACAGCATTGAACCCGGTGACCTTGGCAAATTGAGCTTTGCCGATGTGCAGGTCTGGGCCGAAGATCTGACCGCCCGCTTCGAAGCTGGCGAGTTTGACGTGGCCCATTTGCTGTTCTCGAAATTCGTGACCGTCCTGACGCAGGAACCGACCGCGATCCAGTTGATGCCCGTTGCGGTATCGGCGGGTGAAGGTGCCGCTGTTTCGGTATCGGCCTCGGTCGAATATGAACCGGATGAGGAAGAAATCCTCGCCGACCTGCTGCCCCGCAACGTTGCCGTGCAATTGCTGCGCGCCAACCGCGAAAATGCGGCGTCGGAACAGGGTTCCAAGATGACCGCCATGGACAATGCGACCCGCAACGCCGGCGACATGATCAACAAGCTGACGATCCAGTATAACCGGACCCGTCAGGCAGCGATTACCACCGAACTCATTGAAATCATCGCGGGCGCAGAAGCGCTCTAACGACATCCCAAGGCAAGGAAGAAGCAAATGGCAACCGCCCCGAAGAAAACCGCCGCTCCCAAGGCCGCTGCACCCAAGGCAGCCGCTCCCAAGGCCGCCGCTGCAAAGGCTCCTGCGACCAAGGCCGCTGCGCCAAAGGCTGCAAGCAAGGCTCCTGCCCCCAAGGCAGGCGCTGGCCAGACCAAGATCAACGTTGCAGGCGCAACCGGCCGCATCAGCCAGGTTATCGGCGCTGTTGTCGACGTAACCTTCACCGGCACCCTGCCCGCCATTCTTTCGGCGCTTGAAACAGACAATAACGGCAACCGCCTCGTTCTCGAAGTTGCACAGCATCTCGGCGAAAACACGGTCCGCACCATTGCTATGGACGCGACCGAAGGTTTGACCCGTGGCCAGCCTGTCCGTGACACCGGCGCGCAGATTTCGGTTCCCGTCGGTCCGATGACCCTTGGCCGCATCATGAACGTCATCGGCGAACCGATCGACGAGCGTGGCCCTGTGGGCGCTGCAAAGTCGAACCCGATCCATGCGGAAGCCCCTCTATTTACCGACCAGTCGACCGAAGCCGAAATTCTCGTCACCGGGATCAAGGTTATCGACCTGCTCGCACCTTATGCAAAGGGCGGCAAGATCGGCCTGTTCGGCGGCGCCGGCGTTGGCAAGACCGTTCTTATTCAGGAACTGATCAACAACATCGCAAAGGGCCATGGCGGCGTTTCGGTGTTTGCGGGCGTTGGTGAGCGTACCCGCGAAGGTAACGACCTTTATCACGAATTCCTCGACGCCGGCGTAATCGCCAAGGACGCCGACGGCAACCCGACCCCCGATGGTTCGAAGGTTGCTCTGGTGTTCGGCCAGATGAACGAACCTCCCGGTGCGCGTGCACGTGTGGCTCTGTCGGGTCTGACGATGGCAGAATATTTCCGCGACGAAGAAGGCCAGGACGTTCTGTTCTTCGTCGACAACATCTTCCGCTTCACGCAAGCAGGTTCGGAAGTGTCCGCGCTTCTTGGCCGTATTCCTTCGGCTGTGGGTTACCAGCCAACACTGGCCACCGACATGGGCCAGTTGCAGGAACGCATTACCTCGACCACCAAGGGTTCGATTACCTCGGTTCAGGCCATTTACGTTCCTGCAGATGACTTGACCGACCCTGCACCTGCTACCTCGTTCGCCCACTTGGACGCCACGACCACACTGAACCGTGCGATTTCGGAACTCGGCATCTATCCTGCCGTTGACCCGCTCGACTCGGTCAGCCGCGTGTTGACCCCTGCTGTTGTCGGTCAGGAGCATTATGACACCGCCCGCCGCGTTCAGGAAACGCTGCAGAAGTACAAGTCGCTGCAGGACATCATCGCGATTTTGGGTATGGACGAACTGTCGGAAGACGACAAACTGACCGTGACCCGCGCACGTAAGATCCAGCGCTTCCTGTCGCAGCCGTTCCACGTCGCTGAAGTCTTCACCGGCATCCCCGGCAAGTTCGTTCAGGTCGAAGACACCGTGAAATCGTTCAAGGCAGTTGTCGACGGCGAATATGACCACCTTCCCGAAGCAGCCTTCTACATGGTTGGCGGCATCGAGGAAGCTGTTGCCAAGGCAGCCAAGCTGGCAGCCGAAGCAGCTTAATGTTTCGCGTAGCTGCGCTGCTTGCGGTTGCGATGGTGCATTGCGCCGCCGCACCTGCATCAGCGCAGGACCGCAAAGCGGAGTTGCAAGAACTCGTCTTTGGCGTCTGTTCCAAAGTTCTCGCCGGAGATATTTCTCTTGCGGATGCCGAACAGGTCAAGGCCTTGGGCTTTACGCCTACAGCGCCGCGGGTAACCCCAGGAGGGGAACTTCCCCGCGCGGAAAAGGGTACAGGAACGGAAAAGACGGTCATTTCGTCAGGAAAAGACACGTGCACCGTCTGGTTTGGCGGTCCAGATAATCCAACGCTTGCAGGTGGATTGATAGAACGGACCATAGCGGATAAGTTCTCCGGCAACCGGACACCGCAGCGTCTGGGCGACGGAACTATGCTTTTCGTGTTTCGCGACAAGCCCACCAAGCGGTTTGTAACACTCATTCTCGCCGATGCAGGTGGCGAACTTGGCTTTAGCCCGGCCACCACCGCCATCATGGCGAATGAAAAGGATAAGTAGAGATCATGGCACTCAAATTCGAACTCGTAACCCCTGAGAAGCTTTACCGCTCGGACGACGTCTATATGGTTGTTGTGCCCGGCACCGAAGGCGATTTCGGCGTTCTCGAAGGGCACAGCCCCATGATGAGCACCTTGCGCAGCGATGCCGCGCTCGAAATCTACGCGTCGCAGGGCGCCACGCCTGAAAAGCTGACGATCGCAGGCGGCTTTGCCGAGGTGAATGAAAAGGGCCTGACGGTCTTGGCTGAACAGGTCGTAGAAGCGGCCTAAACCCCATGCTGGCCAGCCTCTTTCTGGCCCCAGCCTTAGCCGCACAAGCACCGCCCAGCTTCAAGGATCAGGTAACCGAAGTCAGCGGCCGGATCGAGCTTGGCTTCAAACTCTGCGCCAAACATATATTGCGCGATGGCATCCTGTCCGTTGCCCATAAAGACCAGCTCGCCGAACTTGGCGTTCAGATGGTCGAAATCATCCCGCAGGACGTTCGGGACAATTCCGCACCCCTGTTTCCGGACAACCCCCTATTTGCGAAAATCGGCACCGGGGGCAGCACCGTATTCATCGTTACCGCCGTGGATTCAACAGCTTGCCGTGTTGTTGTATCCGACACACAAGCCGCGCTGAACGCCCGTATCGACTTCGTCGACCGCCTGCGCGCCACATCTTCGTGGATCTATGACACGCGTCGGTCCGGCACAGCCAACGGATATATGAAGGATGAGTTGGTCATCAAATCCGGCCATATGATCGCTATCGTCAACGGCCCGCAAATGATGCGTGATGAAGGCCGCGGCATTCAGGTGTTCGTGACCGTGGGCCTGATCCCCAATGCGACACCCTGATCGCAAGGGAGTCGGGCGCGTCGATAACCGCCCTTAGGAAAATCGGCTGGGACCTACTGCCCCATCATCCGGAACTGGAAATCGACCGGCTTGCTGCCATCCAGCAAGGAAATCTGCGCCTTTAAAAGCTTGCCTTCACGCCAATAGCGGATGCGTTGCGGGTAATCATGATCCGCATTTTCGAAGACGATACCGTCTGCCGCGTTCTGTTTTGCAATAAAGCGCACCGGTTTTTGATCCGCCGAAATGGCCCAGAACGCCAATGTCCCATCTGTCTCCCGCACGATGCGCATATGCTCCCAAAATTGAAGCGCCTCGCCTTTGCCGGACCTGCTGGCCCCGATCATGATCCCGGCACGCGGCGGAGTCCAATATTCATCGGCCCAGCTGTCCCCGTCGCTGCGTGCCCAGGCACCCGTCATCCAGCCGGGCAGTTCTGCCTCCTCCGCAGCCGCGGCAACAGGCGCAAGCGTCAGCAACAGCATCGCCAAACCGGATAATATACGCATGGCCCCTCTCTTTCAGGAGGGTTTTTGATGCCACAAAAACAACCCGGCGCCAATGATGATCGCCGACCCCAACAGGGAGGTCATATCCGGCCAGTCGCCAAATAGCAGAATTCCAAGCGCCATTGCGATCAGCAACTGCACATAGGTCATCGGCGCTATTTCGGCGGCCGATGCACGCGTTGTTCCCATGAAAATCAGCCAATGGGCAAAGCTGGCAGAAACAGCCACAATGCAGGCCCGCGCCACAATCGTCCAATCCGGTATGCCGACGTGCAGCGGGGCAAAGCCTGAAAAATGGCCAACGACGGCAGCGCTGACCACGAAAGGCACGGCAATGGACGCCACAAGGAACTGCATCAAAAGCGGCGAGCCCTGCCCCGCGACCGCACGGTTACCCATCATCATCAACGACATACATACCGCCGCGGCAAGCGGCATCAGCGCGACCCATCCAAGCGCCGCCACATTAGGCCGTAATATGATCAGAACGCCCGCAAAGGCGACAAGAGATGCGATCCACGTCGCCCTGCTTGTGCGCTCTTTCAGGAAAAGCGCGCTGAGCAGAGCCGTGATCATGGGCGTCGTAAAGCCGATGGCGGTCGCTTCGGCCAGGGGCATGAGGAAGATGGACGAGAAAAACAATATGGTCGCAGCCGCGACCGCGGCGCCGCGCATCAACTGGATTGGCGGATTGGGCAAGGCAAAACCCTGCCTTCCTTCCTTGATCAGCAGGAATAGGCCAAGCCCCGTCGCGCCGACCGAATAGCGCAGTGCGGCGACGGCTGTTCCCGGCCACGCACCGGCGATCGATTTGATCACGGCATCGCCGCATGACAGCAAAGCAAAGCCACATAAGGCAAAAAGCAGGCCCGAACGGGCCGAATGAGTGTGCACGTAAATTTCCCTAAACCTGCAGCCGCCTTAATGCGACGTCGTGGTCATGGAAAGGACAATGCAACATGCCGAAACGACATGGCTGATCGATAGCATTACCAATTTATTCACCATTTGCAGGTAGCAACCATTTACGTTGCAACTGGATTAAATCGGAGCGGAAAAGCTGTGAGTGCATTTGGCAAGAAACCAGGCCTAACACCGGGACGCCCTTCATTCGGCGTTGCGCGGCCCATGACGGGCGGCGGTTCGTCTTCTACGAATCAAACGCCGCAACCCGCGCCGACGCCTATACCTGAACCTCAGGTCCCTGAGGGCGGCGAACAGTTTCCACCTCTGCATTCCGTAGATTTACCGGGTGCCACCCCTGTACCGCAAACGCCCATGCAGGACGCCATGTCCCGCTTGTCGGAACGTGCGACCTCGGTTGCACCCGTCGATGAAGGCCCCCAAGGATTTGAAGCCTCGGTTCACAAGATCAAGGAACAGGTGCTTCCCCGTCTGCTGGAACGCGTTGATCCTGAGGCTGCAGCTTCGCTCAACAAGGAAGAGCTGACCGAAGAATTCCGTCCGATCATCCTTGAAGTGTTGGCTGAGCTGAAGCTGACGCTGAACCGGCGTGAACAATTTGCACTTGAAAAGGTGCTGGTGGACGAACTTCTCGGTTTCGGTCCGCTCGAAGAATTGCTCGGCGATCCCGATATCTCCGATATCATGGTGAACGGCCCGCTGCAGACCTACATCGAAAAGAAGGGCAAGCTGCAAATCGCGCCCATCCAGTTCCGCGATGAAGAGCATTTGTTCCAGATTGCCCAGCGCATCGTGAACCAGGTCGGCCGCCGTGTCGACCAGACAACGCCGCTTGCCGACGCCCGTTTGAAAGACGGTTCGCGTGTGAACGTCATTGTGCCGCCGCTTTCGCTACGCGGAACGGCCATCTCGATTCGTAAGTTTTCCGAAAAGCCCATCACCATCGACATGCTCAAAGGCTTCGGCTCCATGTCGGAACCGATGGCCACCGCGTTGAAAATCGCGGGTGCATCGCGGATGAACATCGTTATTTCCGGCGGTACGGGTTCGGGTAAAACGACCATGCTCAACGCCCTGTCGAAAATGATCGACCCGGGTGAGCGCGTGCTGACGATTGAAGACGCCGCCGAATTGCGCTTGCAGCAGCCACATTGGCTGCCGCTTGAAACCCGCCCGCCAAACCTGGAGGGCGAAGGCGCGATCACCATTGGTGACCTTGTTAAGAACGCCCTGCGTATGCGTCCAGACCGCATCATCCTCGGCGAAATTCGTGGCGCGGAGTGTTTCGACCTTCTCGCTGCCATGAACACGGGTCACGACGGTTCCATGTGTACGCTGCACGCTAACAACCCGCGCGAATGCCTTGGCCGTATGGAAAACATGATTCTGATGGGCGACATCAAAATCCCCAAAGAAGCCATTTCACGCCAGATCGCCGAATCGGTCGACATGATCGTACAGGTCAAGCGTCTGCGCGATGGTTCACGCCGCACGACTCAGATTACCGAGGTAATCGGTATGGAAGGCGACGTCATCGTGACGCAGGACTTGTTCAAGTTCGAATATCGCGACGAAGATGCCGATGGTAAAATCCACGGCGAATGGGTCCCAGGCGGCGTACGCCCCTATACCCTGGAAAAGGCGCGCCAGTTCGGCTTTGACCAGCCCTTCCTTGAGGCTTGCCTCGGCTAAAGCCCCTTAAGGGCCAAGGCGGCTGAAATCACGGACGCCAACACGGCGAAGAGCGTTATCGCGGTCCATGGCATAAAGCCGACCGCGTTGATGTCATGACGTCGCGTCCGCTTCCAGTCCGCAAAGCTACTGATCACTACGACCAACGCGGAAAAGATGGACGCCCATGTCCAGAATTGAAGCCCCTCAAATGTGGATGCAAACCATGCCATGCGCGGCATGTGGTGCGCAGATGGCGGATGGTCAAGGTCAGCTATGCACATCCACCGGCATATCGATGGTGCGCCGGTTTGCATGAACGGGGATTTGCGCACGTACTTCTGCGATACGGTTCAAATCCAGGGTCGCAAAGCCGAGCTCCTCGCCCTCCCCCATATCCAGCAAGGTTACGCCCCACGGATCGACCACCAGCGAATGGCCATAGGTTGCGCGGCCATCCTCATGGGACCCGGCTTGTGCCGCAGCGATGACGAACGTCTGCGTTTCGATGGCTCGCGCACGCAGCATGGCATGCCAGTGCGCCTGACCGGTCGGCACGGTAAAGGCGGCGGGTATCGCCAGAATGTCGACGCCAGCCTTTGAATAGGCGCTGTATAAATCGGGGAATCGTAAATCGTAACAAATAGTCAGGCCCAACAAGCCCAAAGGTGTTTGGACGGCAACGGGCCCCGATCCACCCGCATATGCAGAGGATTCACGCCAGCTTTCGCCGGTAGATAGGTCCACATCGAACAGATGCATTTTATCATACCGGGCACGCACCTGACCTTCAGGATCGATAACAACGGATCTATTGGCATATTTCGTCCCGCCTTCGCTCAATACCGGCAAGGAGCCGGCGTGCACCCAAAGCCCACAAGCTTTGGCCGCCGCCATGACGCGCTGAAGTGCCCCATTTTCTGATTCGGATACGATATTTGGAGTTGCCCGTGCCCGATCACGGTCCAGAAGAATCGCCATTTCCGGAGCAAAGTAAAAGGATGCCCCTTCTTCCGAGGCTTGGTAAATACCCTCGGCCATTTTTGTGGCGTTGAGCAGCGGATCGATCCCACTGCACATCTGGTGAACAGCGACTTTCATGGGTTTTCCTCCGCTCGACAACTTAAACTCCGGTCAAAGATAGTTAATAACATGCCCATTAGACTTGTCCGCTATATTGTATGAAATATGCAACACTCCGATAAATTGAGACATTTTTGCGGTGCTTTCCAATTCTATGCTTGAATTTAAAGGTGCATTGTGCAAATGACACTGCCGAGTGCACTGCACTTCGCAAAAAAAGGAGCACAATAATGCGTTTCGGTAAGATTTCCCTCGCTGCTGTTGCGGCCGCTGCACTTGCAAGCGCCCCCGTAATGGCTGAATCACTTTCGCCTTCCGTTAAGGCGGTTGCAGCTTCCAAGGTAAAGCGCGCTGGCGCCGCAACCAAGGAAGAAAGCAAGCTCGGCGGTGGCAGTGGCGTTATCGTCGCTGTTCTGGCTGCTGTTGCTGTTGTAGGCGGCATCGTAATTGCTGCTGGCAACGACGACGACGCACCCACCAGCCCCTGAGTTCTTCAGGTTTTGGAATTAGAAAAGGCGGCCTTCGGGTCGCCTTTTTTTTACCTGCCGTTTAAACAATTTAGCTAATGCCTGCGCATTGGATACGCCCCCGCACTAGGAGTAATGGTTGATGAGCGAGAAGCTGAACGTACTGGTGACAGGCGGCGCGGGATATATTGGCAGCCATGCGGTTCTTGCACTGTTGGACGCAGGTCATCGCCCTGTCGTGATCGACAATCTCGTCACCGGCTTCCGCTGGGCCGTTGCCGAAGGCACGCCCTTTTACGAAGGCGACATATCCGACCAGGATCTGGTCGCGGAAATCTTCGAAAAAGAAGGTATTCAGGCCGTCATGCATTTTGCCGGATCGATCGTGGTTCCGGAATCAGTCGAAAATCCGCTCAAATATTACCACAACAATACCGCCAAAACCCGGTCGCTGATCGAATCGGTGATCAACGCCGGGATCCGGCACATGATCTTCTCGTCGACAGCTGCGACATATGGCATTCCCAAGGAAAGCCCGGTGCGCGAGGATATGCCGACGCTGCCCATCAATCCCTATGGCACGTCCAAGCTCATGACCGAATTTATGCTGCGCGATGTCGCGGCCGTCCATGATTTCAACTATTGCGCGCTACGTTACTTCAATGTCGCAGGTGCAGATCCCAAAGGGCGCAGCGGCCAATCTACGGTTGGCGCGACCCATCTGATCAAGATCGCGGTCGAAGCCGCGCTTGGCAAACGCGCCAGCGTCGGCGTCTATGGCACCGACTATGACACGGAAGACGGCACGGGCGTGCGCGATTATATCCACGTCGCCGACCTTGCCGCAGCGCATGTCATCGCGCTGGAGGCGCTGCTTGCGGACCCCAAGACAAGCCACACGCTGAATTGCGGCTATGGCCATGGCTATTCGGTGCTGCAGGTTCTCGATGCCGTCGACCGGGTGACCAACATCAAATTGGTGCGCAATCTGGAAGGGCGCCGCGCAGGCGACCCCGATTCGCTTATCTCGGACAACCGCGGCATCATCAGCCGCTTTGGCTGGCAGCCCAAATATGACGATCTGGATACCATCGTGCAGCACGCGCTGGCGTGGGAACGTCAATTGGATGAGCGCAGGGGCTAAACCAATCTCCGCTTGAACACCGCCTTGGGCAACACCATATCCGGCCCATGGATAATCACGCACATAACAACCCCACGACATGGTATGGCACGACAATCTTGTCGGTCCGTAAAAATGGCAAGGTCGTCATCGCTGGCGACGGTCAGGTGTCGATGGGTCAAACCGTCATGAAACCCAATGCGCGCAAGGTGCGCCAACTGCACGATGGCTCGGTCATCGGCGGCTTTGCCGGCGCGACGGCAGATGCCTTCACCCTGTTCGAACGGCTGGAGCGCAAGCTGGAACAGCATCGCGGCCAGTTGATGCGCGCGGCGGTCGACCTTGCCAAGGACTGGCGCACGGACAAATATCTCCGCAACCTCGAAGCGATGATGATCGTCGCCGACAAGGACGTGACGCTGATCCTGACCGGGAATGGTGATGTGCTGGAACCCAATGACGGCATCGCCGCGATTGGCTCCGGCGGGAACTTCGCGCTGTCTGCCGCCCGCGCACTGGTGGACTATGAGGCGGATGCCGAAAAACTGGCGCGTCACGCCATGAAAATCGCCGCTGAAATTTGCGTCTACACTAATGACCAACTGACGGTCGAAGTCATGGACTCGATCGCCTGAACCTTTTCCTTTGGAACCATCTAAAATGAGCCAGAACCTTACCCCTAAAGCCATTGTGGCTGCCCTAGACGAGCATATCATCGGTCAGGCCGATGCCAAAAAGGCCGTCGCCGTCGCCTTGCGTAACCGTTGGCGGCGCCAGCGGCTGGGTGCTGACCTGCGCGACGAGGTTACGCCGAAAAACATCCTGATGATCGGCCCCACAGGCTGCGGCAAAACCGAAATCAGCCGCCGCCTTGCAAAGCTTGCCGATGCGCCCTTCATCAAGGTTGAAGCGACGAAATTTACCGAGGTTGGCTATGTCGGCCGCGACGTCGAGCAGATTGCCCGCGATCTGGCTGAAGAGGCCGTCCGGCTCGAGAAAGACCGTCGCCGCGGAAATGTACGCGAAGCGGCGGAAGCTGCGGCTATGGAGCGTATCCTGAAACCCCTCGCTGGAGATACCGCCAGCGAGGCGACACGCGAAGCATTTCGCCAGCGCATTCGCGACCGGCATATGGACGATGTGGAAATCGAGATCGAGGTGGCCGATAGCCCGTCTGTACCCATGGAAATACCCGGCATGGGTGGCAATGTCGGCATGATCAACCTGAGCGAAATGATGGGCAAGGCCTTTGGTCAGAACAATCTGAAGCGCCGCAAGATGAAGGTGCCCGATGCATGGGCAAAGCTGGTTGAAGAGGAATCCGAAAAGCGGCTGGATCAGGACGATGTAAACCGCGTTGCGCTGGCCGATGCAGAGGCAAATGGCATCGTCTTTCTCGACGAGATCGACAAGATCGCCGTGTCCGACGTGCGTGGCGGATCGGTGAGCCGTGAGGGTGTGCAGCGCGATTTGCTGCCGCTCATTGAAGGCACCACCGTCGCGACCAAATATGGTCCGATGAAAACCGACCATGTTCTCTTCATCGCGTCCGGCGCGTTCCACGTGTCGAAGCCGAGCGACATGCTTCCCGAACTGCAGGGCCGCCTGCCCATCCGCGTCGAGTTGCGCGCGCTGGAGCATGCCGATTTCGTCCGCATCTTGTCCGAAACCCGGGCAAATCTGCCGCAGCAGTATAAGGCCCTGATGGCGACGGAAGAAGTGTCCCTTGAATTCACCGACGACGCCATCGACGCGATTGCGCGCATTGCTGTCGATGTGAACGCCACGGTCGAAAATATCGGCGCCCGCCGCTTGCAGACCGTGATGGAAAAGTTGCTCGAGGAAATCAGCTTTGAGGCGGAAGATCGCAAGGGTGAAACGCTGACCATCGATGCCGCATATGTTTCCAAACAGCTGTCAGGCATTGCCAAGGACACCGACCTTTCCAAATATGTTCTTTAAATGTTCCTTCGGATTTGCTATGAAACTAGCAATCTGAAGGAGGCGGAAGATGCAGGTTGAAGGCGGCTGCCATTGCGGCGTTTCACGATATAAAGCGCGCGGCACGCCGCAGCATGTTTCGGTATGCCATTGCGACGACTGCCGCCGCTGTTCCGGCGCGCCTTTTGTCAGTTGGGCTGCATTTTCGTCCACTGATTTTGAATCCAGTGGCGACATAAAGGCCTATGCGTCCTCAACCCATGCCGTCCGCCATTTTTGCGCCCGATGCGGGACGGGACTCTATTATGTGAATGAAGAGGCTTTGCCCGGCCTGGTCGATATTCAAACCTGCACCTTGGACAATCCCGAGGCACTAGCACCCCAATTGCACGTCCAAGCGGCCGAACAATTGGGATGGACATTGGGGCTGGAAGATCTGCCGAAGTTCGACCGTTTCCCGGGTTAGCCGGTCTGGCCTTGCGCGCAGCAAGGCCATTTCGTGACCTCTATCGCGACACCGCCTGAGCGGCTCCGCCTGCTTGAGGTCCGACCACCAGCTTCCACGCCTTGTCTTTGACAAAATAGCGTTGGGCCAAGGCCTGCAACTGCCCTGGCGTCACCTCGGTATAGTCGCTGTAAAGTCGGCCCAAGGCTGCAAAACGGGTTTGATCGTAGGTCGCCCCCTTGAGCTGGTTCAGCCAGAATGTATTGCCCGATGCGGCGCGCTCGACAGCCTGCTTCATAGGCTCAACCGCCCGTTGCAATTCATCGGCGCTGACCGGATTGGCGGACAGATCAGCCGCAACCTCGTTGGCAAAATCGAAGAAGCGCTCGACATCCGCAGGCTTCACGGTCGTATACGCCATCAAATAGCCACCGCTGTTGAAATCCTTCGGCCAGCTTGCGGCCATATCGGGGCTGTAGCTGGCAGCCTGTTCGGCGCGGAATTTCTCGAACAAACGGTCGCGGAATACCGCGGCCAATATTTCAAGCTGCCGCCCTTCCGTGATCCCCGCAATACCGCCGCCGGTTGGCCATGCCATGACGGCAGCAGCCTGATCCGATGAACCCTTATGGGTCAGGCGAAGCGGCGCGGCAACCGGTGCCGGGAAACTGAGGGTTTTTGCAGCCGGTGCAACCGCAGCCAGTGCGCGTGGACGCAATGCGCCGAAGCTCTTTTCCAGCGCCGCGACAGCCGCCGCCTTGTCAAAATCGCCGAAAAGCATCACTTCGATCGGTCCTTGCGAGAGCAATGGTGCCCAATAGGCCTGAAAGGATGCCGCATCGATCTTTGCGATTTCAGCAGGTGCGGCGGCCTTCCAACGTGGGTCTTTGCTCCGCAGAAGATATTCAAGGTCACGCTGCAAAACCGAGGTCGCGGACATTTCAAAACTGTCATAGCCCGATGTTGCCAGCGCTTTTGCACGTTCCACAGGTGCGGCGTCCCAACCGGGATGCTCAAGCTTTGTCGCGATCAGGGTCAATTGATCGGCCAGATCATCGGGCCGCGTATTGGCCGCAAATTCGAAGGCGTCGTCATCGATGGCGAAGTTCAGTTCGATACGGCGACCGTTGACCATCTGGTCGATATCGGTGCGCTTCAGCTTTCCAATGCCGTTTTCGGGCAACACATAGGGCCCTGCCCATAGAAGCCGCCCGTTCGCCGGTGTGACTGACTGATATCCTTTACCGAAACGGACCAGGACTCGGATCTGTCCGCTCTCGGCCTTGTTCGGATAAAGCAAGGCGCGGACACCGTTGGAAAGCTCCAGTCTGGTCATTTCCAATCGCGAAACCATGTCCTCGCTTACCAGTTTTCCGGGCGCGCCGAGCTTTGGCAACGCATCAAAACCAAGTGAATTGCTGGCCAGACGCGCGCCGGTATTGGCCGCGACAGGACCCTGCAACGCGGCCAGTGCCCGGTTATCGGCATTGGCAACTGGTGCGGGAGACGAGAGCATGAGCCGCGTGGCATCGGCCTTGAACAGCGCCTGAGTGGAAGCCAGCAGTCGTTCGGGCGTGAACTTTTCTTTCATGCCTTCAAAGACTTCAACAACCGTCTTGGGCGCGGCAACCGTTTCGCGAATGTCGACTGCATTCACAATGTCATCGGCCTGCTTTGCCGCCGCTTCGAATGGATAGCTGTCGAGCATGGTGCGCAATGCGTTCCCGAACAGAACCAGCTCACGGTCAATGTCGGCTTTGGATGGCGCCGTTGCGACGGCATCGGCGATGACCGCGCGCACATCTTTGGTTGCGGCTTCCCAGCGGTCACCTACCGGCGTTACCGAAACAAGCGTGGCATCTGCGGTCCGCGAGATATCTTCCTGCGCGACTTCGGCGAACAGGAAATTGCCGCCACCACGGGCCTGCACTTCCAGGCGGCGGTTGATGATTTGCAGGGCAAGCGCGTCCACCAGCAATTGCTGGTTATAAGCGATTGTATCGTCCACTTTGCGCCACGGGCGCAGATAGGCGATGCTGACGGTTGTCGGAAGCGTAGCCTCCACTAGCACGCGGGTGGGTGTACCCGTCGGGGTAGGATCGCCAAAATCGGGTTCGGGCGCACGAGGCCCTGTGCCTTTCCAGTCGTAGAAATATTTCTGGACCAGATTGGCCAGTTGGGCAGGTTCCATATCCCCTGCCATCACAATTACGGCATTTTCCGGGCGATACCAGCGGTCGTGAAACGCGTTCAACGCCTGTGCACTTGCCGCATGCAGGGTTTCGGGCGTGCCGATCGTCGACCGGTTGGCAAGCCGCTGGCCCTGAAAGGCATGCTGCCGCAAGGCGTCGCTGTAGATCAGTTGCGCACCGCTGTTTTCACGTAATTCGGCCAGTACGATCGATCGTTCGGCATTCAGCGCGGTTTCCGAAATACGGGGATTGCGGATCATACCAGAGATAATCTTGACCGACTCGTCCAGTTTTTCAGGCGTCGCGTTCGGGAGGTCGAGTTTATAGACGGTCTGCGTGGGCGTCGTTTGCGCGTTGCTGTCGCTGCCGAATGTCACACCGAAACGTTGCCAAATCCGCTTTGCCTCACCATCGGGTACGAAAGTTGACCCCCGGAAAGACAGATGCTCGATCAGATGCGCAAAGCCCTGCTCTTCGTTATTTTCGTGCAAGGCACCGGCGTCGATCCGCACGCGGATGGAGACTTGGCCAGCCGGGACATCATTTTTCTTGACCGCATAGCGCAAACCGTTGGGCAGCACGCCGAAAGTCCAGCTTTCATCGACCGGAACGTCGCTGCCTTCGTACAACCAGGGTTGTTTGACCGGCTTGGCCGCAGCCGACGCGACCGGAGCAGCGGTTTCGGCATAGGCAGTGGAGGATAGCAGCAAGGCTGCGAGGGCGAGAGCTTGGGAGAATTTACGCATTACGGCCTCACTATCCTAGGTGACGGTTGACGGCAGATGAACGAACCGACGAAATGACGCTTAAATTCCACCATCGACGCAGTCATAGCCCAGACCGCGCAGACCGAGTTTCAGGGCCTCCACACATTCATTCAGCATATGCGCGTCGGTCGTGCGGACCACAAAATTGGCGCCGACCTTGCCCTCACGGAAAAATGGGTAGCTGCCGATCTGGCATCCTTCATGATGCTTTTCCGTGTCGCCGAGCAATTTGGCCACTTCGCTTTCCGCGACCCAGCACCCAACCTGATGCGACAGCAGCGGTGCACCGCCTTCGAGCGTGCCCGTCAACGCGTCAAGCATGCCGGCGGTGATGTGCGGCACGCCAGCCATGATGAAGATATTTCCATGCTTGATTCCCGGCGCACCCGACATTTTGTTGGGGATGAGTTCCGCACCATCGGGCACGCGCGCCATCCGCAACCGTCCAGGGTTGATCCCGCCTCGGGTCTCATAATATTTATGCAATACGGCGCTCGCCTCGGGATGGATGACCACCTCGACCCCCAAAGCAGCCGCGATGGCATCGACCGTGATGTCGTCATGCGTCGGCCCGATCCCGCCTGTCGTGAACAGATAATCGTTGCGCGCCCGCAAAAGGTTCACCGCCTCGATTATCGCATCCATATCGTCCGCGACCACGCGCACTTCTTTCAGGCGGATCCCCTGAATATTCAGCCAAAGCGCAATTTGGCTGACATTTTTGTCCTGTGTCCGGCCGGAAAGGATTTCGTCGCCGATGATTACAAGCGCGGCGGTGTAGATGCGGGATTCTGTCATTCGCCTGCGATAGCATAAATACCCCTCTCGCAAAGTGGGGAATAACGCTCTATATCGTCGGGATGGATCATTATGTAGAAGTCACGCCCGCCGAGGCCGGTCTGACCCGCGACGGGGTCATCAAGTTACACGGAGCCGAGGGCTTTGAAGGCATGCGCAAGGCCGGTCGGCTCGCGGCCGAAATCCTCGACGCGCTGGTGCCGCATGTTGTGCCCGGCGTGACGACCGAAGAACTGGACGACATCGTCCGCCAAATGACGCTGCGCGGCGGCGCGGTTCCCGCAACGCTCGGCTATCGCGGCTATACGCATAGCTGCTGCACCAGCATCAACCATGTCATCTGTCATGGTATCCCATCCGATAAGCGGCTGAAGGACGGCGATATCGTCAATATCGACGTTACACCCATGCTGGATGGTTGGCATGGCGACACCAGCCGTATGTTTCTGGTCGGCGATGTTCCGGTCAAGGCTAAGCGGCTGGTCGATGTGACCTATGAATGTCTGATGCTGGGCATTGAGCAGGCGAAGCCCGGCAACCATGTCGGCGACATTGGCTATGCCATTCAGACCCACGCCGAAAAGCACCGCTATGGCGTCGTTCGCGACTTTTGCGGTCATGGCCTCGGCCAACTGTTTCACGACGCACCCGAGATTGTCCATGTCGGACGTCCCGGAACCGGCCCCGAACTGCGCCCCGGCATGATCTTCACGATCGAGCCGATGATCAATATCGGTAAAGCTGCGGGGAAAGTGCTCGAAGATGGCTGGACGGCGGTGACCCGTGACCGCAGCCTGTCGGCGCAATTCGAACATAGCATCGGCATCACCGAAACAGGGTGCGAGATTTTTACCGCAAGCCCCAAGGGTTTCGACAAGCCGCCTTATTGAGGCACGCGTGATCCCGACGGCAGCCGACCCTCGGGATCGTAAACCGTCACCTTGCACGGGTGCGTGTCGCTCCAGTTCCACAAAACCAGATTGGTGGCGCCTTGGTGAATTGCCGGGACGTAGCTGGGCACCAGCGCACCGTTGAACCCCTTGGCCACAAGCTGCTGCGTCAGTTTTTGGGACGGCGCGATTTTGCCACTGCGCTGAAAGACCAGCCACGGGCAGGCCATGTCCTTTTCCTTTATTCCAAGGGCCTGCCGCGTATCGGCATCGGTCAGATCCGCCACATCGGCGCATGCAATGTCATATTCGCACAAGGTCAGCGGCAGCATCCGGTGCGCAAACCCCTGTGTGCATTCGGCAAGCGCGGTGATAGGTTCGAGCGACAGGTAAAGTGCGGCCTGCCCCCTGATGTTGAACCGCCCTCCGGAAATGGCGGCACCTTGTCCGGAGATGGGATCGAAAGACCATCGTGGATCATGCGCGCGATAGGCGCGGCCTGTAAAGTTCAAGCAAAACCGCCCAATGCCATATGGTCGAGATAGTCGCGCACGGCCCCCGCATCGCCCGATTTCACCAGCGATTCCGCGGTGCGGCCATCCAATGCCGGAATCGGTTGCGACCGATACCACGCCATGGCCTGCGCTTCGCTGCCTGCCCAATCTTTGATGCGTGCGATGATTTCGAGCATTTCGGTCATCCTACCTTGCGCCTTAGGCGCTTTCATGCGGTCCGATTTGGTTACGGTCGCCAGCGGAAGCCCGACCGTTTCAGCCAGTTGCGCCTTGGACATACGAAACATATCGGCCAATTGCCCGATATCCACATCCCCCGCCTTGGTGAAATAGGCCCCCAGATACCCATTGCCATCAATGGGGAGGAAATTCGGCAATCCGCGAAAGGCCGCGGGCATTTCCTGTAATTTATTTGAGGACGATGCAACCATATTATGTCCAGTATTTTGACCTAATATGGGTCATATAATTGGACAACACAGCGATGTCAACCTCAGGCACCCGTTTTCACAGCGATCACCATCAAAGCCGCAGGCCAGCCGTTTCGTCCAGTCCCGCCATGATATTCAAATTCTGCACCGCGGCCCCGCTGGCGCCCTTGCCCAGATTGTCGAGCATGGCCAGTAGCCGGACTTGCGTGTTATCGGGTGACCCCAGCACATAAAGATCAAGCCGGTCCGAAGGCTCCTGCGTATTCAGGATCAGCAGCTCCGATGGCGCCAGTTGCTCATGGACCGTGACAACGGGCGAACCTGCATAGTGCTGCGCAAGGCAGGCACGCATTTCCTCGGGGCTGTCGCTGCCTGGCATGACCGAAATCGGCAAGGGCACCTCGACCATCATCCCGCGAAAAGCGCGCACGACAGCCGGTGAAAATATGGGCGCCAAGCCAAGTCCGGCATGTGTCTGCATTTCGGGGACATGCTTATGGCTCAAGTCCAAGCCATAGGTGCGAAACCCGATGTCTGCGCCGTCGGTGCTTTCAAAGCGCTCGATCAACGCTTTCCCGCCGCCCGAATAGCCGGACACGGCGTTGACGGTGTAGGGCCAGTCTTCCGGTATCAGATCGGCCGCAACCAGCGGCGCGACCAGCCCCAGAAAGCCGGTCGGATAGCATCCGGGATTGCTGACCAGCCGTGCCGCCGCAATGCGGTCATGCTGGCCCTTGCGGTATTCGGGAAAGCCATAGGCCCAGTTTTGATCCACACGGTGCGCGGTCGACGCATCAATGATCCGCGTCTTGGCAGAACTCGTCATCGCTACCGCTTCCTTCGCGGCGTCATCCGGCAGGCACAGGACAACGAAATCCGCATCGTTCAGCGCCTGACGACGGGCTTCAAAATCCTTGCGCTTGTCATCATCAAGCGTGATCAACGTAAATTCGCTCCGCCCTGCAAGCCGGTCGGCAATTTCCAGACCGGTGGTTCCGGCGGCGCCATCGATGAAAACACTATGCGTCATAACTTCAAGCCTTCAAAAAGGTGATCCCCACCTTCCGGCTGATCACATCGCTACTCTTTTACGTGCGACAATGGGTTGATCATGTTCCGCAAATCGCGCGGCCGCATCGGCCAGAGACTCGATGCTGACGGCCATGGCGGTGCCATTAGCATGAATAATATTTTCCGCATCGGCCATAATGCCGACATGCCCGGGGAAAAACACCAGATCGCCGCGAACCAGCGGTGCATCGTCGGGCAGCTCGTCGCCAAATTCGGCCTGCTGCATATCCGCATCGCGCGGCGCCAGCACGCCTTTGAGGCCAAAGACAAGCTGCACCAGCCCCGAACAATCTATAGCATCACCGCTGCGTCCACCCCAGCTATAGGGCGTTCCGATCAGCCGTTCCGCCAGATCCGCGGGCGATGCCGCAACTTCGCCGATTTCCGACACATGAGCTGCGGGTACAAAGCCATTTTCACAGGCCAGATAGGTGCCGCATTCGCTTGCTTCGCCGCAGGCCAATTGCGCCCCCATGGGATAGCGTGCCACGACCGGGGCCTTGGTCGAAGGCGATGCCAGCACAAGGGTCGCAGGCGCGCTGACAATATGGGTCGCGTCAAAATCGGCGCCAAGTTCGGCGAAGCGCAAATAGCCGAGATAATTGTCGTGCAGACAATAGCCCCATGCCCAGTCGCCTGCGACGTCCAGCACGGCAAATTCCTCGCCATGCATCAACGCGCTTACCGGCATCGCGGTAGCATGCGGTTCAGCATGAATTTCGGTCACGGGCGCAATTCCGGTGCGCAGCATGGGCACCGCATAATGCGGGGCGAACAGCTTGCCTGCCAAGCTGATATCCGCGAGATCACCCCGGATCGGCGTCGTCCGCTTGTCGCCCACCAGACTGTGCCCCGTCAGCTTGTAAATTCGCCGATCACCTGTCGAATTGGTTACCAATGATCATTTCCCCGACTGCGTCACACCAGCCTGAGCTGGGTCTATTGCGTTTCCCGATACATTTCGGTCAACGAAACGGGCGCTGGCATGTGCCAACGCGACAATGTTATTGCAGCCCTGCTCTTAGCGGACGGGATAAGTGTCCGTCAAATAACGAAACACCGCTCGTAAACCCAAGGCTTCGCCGCCTTTCGGCCGCCCCGGCTTGCTGGTTGGACGCCAGGCGAAGGTATCCAGATGCACCCAAGGCGTATCATCGGGAATGAACTTCTGCATAAACAACGCCGCCGTCACTGCCCCTGCAAAGCTGCCGCCGCTGTTGGCGGTGTCGGCAATGTCGCTGTCGAGCATTTCCGAATAGGGTGCCCATAACGGCATCCGCCACAACGGATCATGGACCGCCTTGGATGCCGAAAGCAGATTGTCCGCAACATCATCCTGATTGCTGAACATGGCGGGCAAATCAGGCCCCAGGGCCGTCCGCGCGGCTCCGGTCAGCGTCGCGAAATCGACGATAAACGCCGGTTTGTCCTCGATCGCCCTGGCCAAGGCATCGGCGAGCACCAGCCGGCCTTCGGCATCCGTATTATCAATCTCTACGGTAATACCCTTACGGCTTTTGATCACATCGCCTGGGCGAAAGGCGTTACCCGAAATGCTGTTTTCCGCAGCAGCAATCAGCATGTGCAACCGGACCGGCAGATGCGCCGCCATAACCATTTCGGCAAGCGCCAAGGCATGCGCGGCGCCGCCCATGTCCTTCTTCATGATCCGCATACCGCTGGCAGGCTTTATATCCAGCCCACCGCTATCGAACGTGATCCCTTTACCAACAATCGCGATACGGGGATGCCGGTCATCCCCCCAGTTCAACTCGATCAGACGCGGCGCATGTTCCCGCATCGCCGCCTTGCCGACGGCATGAATAAGCGGATAGCCGGATTCCAGCGAATCCCCAGACGTCACGGTAACTTCGGCCTTGTAGGTTTTGCCGACCCGTCTGGCCTCGGCTTCGAGCGCGTTGGGCCCCATATCTGCAGCCGGCCGGTTGACAAGGTCGCGGACCAAGGCCGTGGCCGTCGCCTGCAAGGCGGCGCCGGCAATGCGCCCCGGTTCTTTCACCAGCAAAACCCGCGCACCTGTGACTTTCGGCTCGCTCAGATATTCCTGAAACCGGTAATGGCCGAGCATCCAGCCCACCATGGCGTCGCCCGCATCCACATCGGTCAAACGGTACGCCCCCTCAGGCAGGCTGTCCGCAAGTTTGGCCAGCGACCATAGCGCCATTTTCTGGGTGTCTGCCACGCCAGCGACTACAGACCATTCCCCGGGTTTCTCGCCCGGCAAAATGGCGATATCGCCTGTGCTACCATCGAATTTCTGGGCTTTGGTTGCCGTGCGGACAGCATCGGGTTGCGCGGCAAGCCAGGTCTCGAAGCCGGTCTTTTCGATTAATTGGATGGGGATGGCAGGTTGGCCGTTGTCAGGCTGGATCAAATCGTCATAACGCATGACATCCCCGTTAGCGGCAAAGGGGTATGAAGGGGAGAATTTTCAGAAATGGCTCGCATTTTTCTTGCCGTCGCGCTGGTAGCGTCTTCTTTCGGACTAGCGTCATGCACGTCCAATTCTGTCGACAAGGTAGATCTTCCTGCCGACGTGGCGGCGATTTCCGATCCCCTCATCGCCGCCGTAAAACGTGGCGACCAGAAGATGGCCGAACAGCATGTCGCACCCTCCTTTGTCGACGACAGCCGTGTGCAATTTGCCGAGATGTCGGCACTTTTGAAAAAGGCGCCGCCGCTGACCCCGGCCCTTTATGTCCCCAAGCAGGAATTCCTTGGCCCGAATGAGGATGAAGTGAGCGTGACCTATGTTGCGCAGGATGGCAAAAAATGGGTCAGCGCCGAAATCCGCATGTACCGGCCAGAGCGCGGGGCATTCGAAATTGAATATTGGGATGTAAAGGAAGCCAAGGATCCCCCGCCGTTACTGGCGCATGCACGGGAAATGCGGACATTTACCAACTGGCTGATGGTCGCCATTACCATAACCGCATTGCTCGGCCTCGCGCTGCTGATCTGGATCGTGAAGCGGCGCACGCATCTGATTGCACCGGATCCGGTACAGGAAACCCGCCGTGTCGCTTCAACGGTCCGCGACGCGGACTAAGGGTCACTCCGCAGCGAGTAGTGTTTCTGCTTCCTCTTTGCGGGCGGCTGCGACGGGGTTCGAAAACACCATGACACCATCGTCGACAGGGTCTTCGGAAAGTATCTTTTTCTCCGCCTTATAATCCTGCAGCACCCGCCACGGATGGCGATCCCCATTTTTCGGCAGTTTGTCGAACGAACGGGCAAAATAGCCCGAGCTAAAATCCGACACAAACGGGAGGCGCGGCATATTTGCATCGTCCAGATGCGGAGTCGCCACCGTCGTGTTCTTGTCGTCCATTTTCCACAAAAGACGGCAGACATAATCCGCGACAATATCGGTCTTCAATGTCCAGGACGCGTTGATATAGCCGAACACGCTGGCGAGATTGGGGATGTCGTTGAACATCACGCCCTTATAATTGAAATGCTCGCCAAAGTTGACGGGCGCGCCATCAATGCTGATTGCTGTCTTGCCCATCGTCACAAGATTGAGGCCCGTAGCCGTAACAATAATGTCGGCGTCGAGATGTTCGCCCGACTTCAACTGGATACCGGTCTTGGTGAACTGGTCGATATGGTCGGTGACAACCTTCGCCTTACCGGATGATATGGCTTTGAACATGTCGCTGTCCGGCACCAGGCATAGACGCTGTTCCCAGGGGCCGTATTTCGGCACGAAGTGCTTGTCGACGTCGACCGTGTCCGGCAGCTCTTGCCGTGCCATATCCACAAGTCTTTCACCCAGCTTGGCCGGATTGCGACGGGCATACCAATAGGTGAACCGCTGGTGGTTGATATTCTTCCAGCGGGTGATCGCGTAGGCGATCTTTTCGGGCAGGAATTTCCGTAGTTTATTGGCAAATGGATCCCGGGCCGGACGCGATACCATATAGGTGGGCGAGCGTTGCAACATCGTCACATCGGCGCCTTCTTCCGCCATCACCGGAACAATGGTGACCGCCGTTGCTCCAGAGCCAATGACAACGACCTTCTTGCCGGCATATTCCAGCCCTTCAGGCCAATGCTGCGGGTGGATGATCTGGCCCTTGAAATTTTTCTCGCCGGGAAATTCGGGACGGTATCCCTCGTCATAATCATAATAGCCGGCGCACATGAATAAGAAGCGCGCTGCAAAATGGCGCTCGGCACTTCCGTCGACAGCTTTGGCAGTTACATGCCAGCGTCCGTCAGCGCTCAACCAGTTGGCAGAAAGGACCCGATGACCGAAATGGATATGGGGCGTGATCCCGAATTCGGCGGCGGTTTCATGGATATATTCGTGGATGGACGGGCCGTCGGCAATCGTCTTTTCATGCAGCCATGGCTTGAACCGATAACCCAGCGTGTGCATGTCGGAGTCGGAACGGATGCCGGGATAACGGAACAAATCCCATGTTCCGCCCATATCCTGCCGCTGCTCCACAATCGCATAGCTCTTGTTCGGGCATTGCATCGTCAAATGTGCGGCAGCTCCGATACCGGACAAGCCTGCGCCTACGATCAATACATCTACGGTTGTTTCCACTTGCGCCATCCTCATCTCTCCGCTCTTGTAGAAAATCTTACTTACATGGTTGCAAATTGCAACGGACATTAATGCGCTCCGTCGAAATTGTATGGCAGCGCACCAAGGGCGGGATAGGCACATGAGCGACGACGAAGATTATGTTTATGACGAAGCATCGGGCGAATGGATAAGCGCGGCTGACGCACGTGAACGCGCCGCCAGCAGCGGCGCAGTGCAAGTTCGTGATGCCGTCGGGAATATATTGGCCGATGGCGATCAGGTTACGTTGATAAAAGATCTGACGGTCAAAGGCGCCGGACAAACGCTGAAGCGCGGGACGTTAATCAAGTCGATCCGGCTGACAGGCGACCCGCAGGAAATTGATTGCAAGTTTGAGGGTATTAAGGGCTTGGTCCTGCGTGCCGAGTTTGTCCGCAAAAGATGAGCCGCAAGGCCAAAATCCGGACGGCGCTTCGCATTATTCTGGCGCTGTTTTACTTTGCAGCTGGCGTGGCGCACCTGCGATCCCCGAACGGATTTATGGCCATAACGCCCGCTTGGGTGCCCTTCCCCGCACAGGTCGTATTCCTGACCGGTGTGGCAGAGATTGCAGGTGCATTGGGGCTTTTAATTCCCCGGTTTCGAAAGGCAGCCGGAATTGGTCTGGCGCTTTATGCGCTGTGCGTCTGGCCAGCCAATTTCAACCATGCCCTGAACGATATCGCCATCGGCGGGACCCATATGAGTTGGGCCTATCATGGACCACGGCTTGCATTCCAACCGGTGTTCATCTGGCTCGCGCTGTGGGTGGGTGGGGTCATTAATTGGCCATTTCGTGAAACAAGCTGACCCGTTTTTGTGTTATACCCTTCTTGGACAGCAGCGATGATGCTGACTAGCCAGAGCAGGAGTTATAATCATGCACAAAGATGGCGATAAAATCGACGTGACCGCAGAAGAAGCCAGCGGCGGAATCAAGAACCAAGGGGTTCGCTATGTCCTGGCCATATCCTTGTTTTTGGCGATAATTGCCCTGTCGTTCATGTGGATGACCGGCGCGATCTTGAACTGATGACAAAAAAAGGGCCGCTTTGAAGCGGCCCTTTTTCGTTAGATCTTGTGTGAAATCAATCGGCTTGCGACAGGTTCACAGCCGATGCCTTGCCATTGCGGCCGACTTCGACTTCGTAATTTACGCGCTGCTCTTTATCGAGCGAGTGCATGCCGGCAGCCTGGACGGCCGAGATGTGCACAAAGCTGTCATCGCCGCCACCATCGGGTGCGATAAAGCCATAGCCTTTGTCGGCATTGAAGAATTTTACGGTGCCAGTAGGCATATTGATGTTCCTTTCACGAAACAGGTGACCATGTCGCAACAGCGCAACATGGGAAGCCAAGTCGTGGTAGGAAAGCGTTTGCGCGAAGCCAACTAAATCGCCAGACACGCGCCTCAAATTCCGTCGCGGTCGACGATAGCAAAGCCTCGCATACGCCCTTTTCCGCTATTTAGCAAACCGGAACCGTCCAAAACCCAAACTAATCCTTGTCATCGCCATTATTGCTGGCTTCGGCCACTTCCAGTTCGGCGGGTTTACGGCGATCAAATTTGGCGCCCAGCTCTTTCGCCTTTGCCTTGCTGAATTGCTCCTGCGCCGCAGGAAACATCTCCTCTTCCTCCTCCTCGATATGATGCTCATACCGGTGGCGCATTTCTTTGAACTTGGACAGCCATGCTCCGGTCGCCATGTCGGTGTCCTGCAATTCGCCTAGAAGATCATCGATCTCCTTATGCTCAGCCACCGAATGGCGGCCATCCTCCTGAAGGTCAGGGTCACCCAGCATCGTGGCGTATAACGACTGCTCTTCTGCCGCAGCATGCGCGGTTACCTCGATCCGGAAGGCTTCAAAAAGGTCACGCCGCTCCGCCGTATCGCCGCTGGTTTCCGCGATTTTCGCAAGCATGGCACGATGCAGATCGTGATCGGATTTTAATATGGAAAAAATGTCGGTCATAAGGGCCTCCCGTTGGATTTCCGACTTAACGCCGAAATCGCCCTCAGGTTCCCAAATGCCATTCACTCCATGGGCTTTGGTTCCCACAGTTCGACCTTCCGGCCTTCCGGGTCCATAATGTGCGCGAAACGCCCGTTGGCTTCCTCCGGAAAGGTTTTAACAGGTGTGACGCCATGCTCGGCGCAACGGGCCAGAACGCCATCCAGGTCGTCGACCATCAGGTTGAACATGAACTCCTTTTCCGATGGCGCGAAATAGTCCGTATCTGCGCCAAAAGGCGAAAAAACCGTCCCGGCTCCGGGATGCGCCGCCGCGGCATCCGGCGTGAAAAAAGCACCCCATTCGTCGACCGGCATTCCAAGAACCCGGGAATACCATTCGCGCGTTGCGGCCGGATCGGCCGATTTGAAAAAGAGACCCCCTAGACCCAATATACGTGCCATATCCAAACTCCCTCCAAAACAATAACAGGCGTTAAACTGCCTCGGATTGGCTTTCAGGTCTATCGCCTAAATGGGTGATTGCGGGATTTGAGCGGGCAAAGTGGAACTATTGCACCGACGGCAGAGTTGATGCTGGAAACAAGAGTTCATTACACTGCGCTCCCCTTCGCCTTGGGGTAAGTCGCGTCAGGAAACATCCAATGGAAACCCGCTTGATAATTGCCTATGCGCTCATTGCGCTGATGGCGTCCTTAGCTATTTTCGGCTTAGTGATGCTGCAAAGAAAGCGGGCTGCCAAACTCCGCCGCGATGCCGGACAGAGCCCGCGGCCTTGATAAAGCGCCGCAAAAGTCGAACACTCCCATCCTTCACCGGAGATCCACTGTGACCAAGAAAAAGTCGTCCACCAAGCCTGCAACCGCATCACGGTTGATCCCTGTCAGCCTCGCTCTAGTCGGCGGAGCACTGCTCTTGGCAGGCTGCGCGGCGATGCAGCGGGGGCCGGTGGGCAACCGGGCCGTTCCCGAACCCGCCAAAGCGGTCGAACTGGACCGCTATCTTGGCCGTTGGTACGAACATGGCCGCTATGAAGCCGGTTTCCAGAAAGGCTGCGAAGCCGTGACAGCGGAATATGCCCTGCGCCCGGACGGAGCCGTCAGCGTGTTGAATAGCTGCCACAAAGGCGCGGTCGATGGAAAGCTTTCGACTGCAGAGGGCAAGGCCAAGATCGTTGAAAACAGCCGTGGCGCGAAATTGAAGGTTTCGTTCTTCGGCCCGTTTTACGGCGACTATTGGGTGCTTGACCATGCCGATGATTATAGCTGGTCGATCGTCGGCGAGCCGAGCGGCCGTTATCTGTGGATGCTGACCCGGACCGCAAAGACCGACGCCCGCACCGCCGCCCTGTTGAAGGCGCGGGTGGAGGAGCTGGGCTATGACTGGTCATTGGTGCGCATAACGAAGCATTGATCGAACGACATCCGCGGTAGGGCTGGAAAGGAACCAATCCAACCGTCGCCGGTTGCCCCTGAAGCCGGCTAATCCGCGCATCCTTCCCCCTTGGATGAAAGACACATGCTTATGAATATCCTGATGGTACTGACCTCCCACGACCAGCTGGGCGACACGGGCAAGAAGACCGGCTTCTGGCTGGAAGAATTTGCCGCACCCTATTATGTCTTCCGCGACGCCGGTGCGACGATCACCCTTGCCTCCCCCAAAGGCGGACAGCCGCCGCTGGACCCTAAAAGCGATGCGCCCGATGCGCAGACGCCGGCGACCGAACGCTTCAAGGCCGATCTCGAAGCGAACGCTCAGCTTGCCGCGACGCACCCCCTGTCGGACATCGACATCGCCGATTATGACGCCGTCTTCTACCCCGGCGGCCACGGCCCGATGTGGGATCTGGCGAACGACAGCAACTCGATCGCCCTAATCCAGAACGCCCTCGCCGCCAACAAACCTGTCGCCGCCGTTTGCCATGCCCCCGCAGCGTTGAAGAATGTCAAAAACGCCGATGGCACCGCGCTTGTCCAGGGCAAGTCGGTCACCGGCTTTTCCAATAGCGAGGAAGACGCCGTCGGCCTCAGCGACATTGTCCCTTTCATGCTGGAAGATACGCTGAAAGAACAAGGCGGCGCCTATAGCCGGGGCGATGACTGGGCAGTCCATGTCGTCGAAGACGGCCTGCTGATCACCGGCCAGAACCCCGCTTCATCGGAAGAAGCGGCAGAGCGCCTGCTCGCCAAATTGGCCTAGTCCACTTGTTGGCGCGCTGGATTGTGGCATTATCGGAAGCTCAGGAAGCCGAAGAGCCGTCTAGCGGTTTAGCTAGGATCAGGTTGCGCCGGTTGTATTTGCTGCATCCATTTTGACTGACGAAACGGTAGCGGGCGGTCAACCTGTCCGCTGCCGAGCCTGGTGCCGGAAAGGCGAGACGGGACAATGTGCCCGAGATACCGCCCGTCTGGGTCAGCATAGTGCATATGTCGCTGCTGCGCAATGCAATTGGTCCCCTTGTACCATCTGCTAGAGGCTTCGCTGCCTCCAGTTGGGCGGAAAAATCGTCAACTCGGGCTTTCATCATGTCACCGATCGTGAGTTGGCACCCAACGTAAACGATGATGACCGTAAGGATGATTCCGCCAACTTTGCCCACTGAACGCTCCCGATATGATATTCACCACATCAGAATAGCGCCAAAAATTGAAAGCTTGCTTAAGGCCTTTACCAGCCCAGACGCCGCCGGTTCGCGGTCACCCGCCGCGAATAATGGGCGATGCTGCCGCTGACGATCTGTTCCGGGCTGGTGCCCAGCTTTCCGGTCATCAGATCCGCGCCAAGAGCCATATTGGCCGATACCTTTTCGGCCACCATCCGCTCCGCCTCTTTGACCGCCGAAGGACCGCCAAAGGCCAGCGCACCCATGCGCATGGCGATCACCATGTTCGATTCCGCCGCCAGTGCCCATGCATCCATTCCAATCGAGAACCAGTTGGGATTATTTTTCTTTCGCATGGTGCTTTTCGAACTTTCCAAAGATTGTTCGCCTTTATGACCAGCATGGGCGTGGGGAGCAAGAAGCTTTACCTAAAGATACAAAAGAGACGCACAAGCCGCCCCATCTTGCCCGCTTGCTCCCCCCATAAATTCCTTTAACATCGCCTCATGTCGCGGTCGTCGAACCTGCCCCATATTCTGCAGCGCCTGATCGCGCTGCCCTATCTGTTTCTGGGCGCGTGGTGCCTGCTGGCCCCGCATCATGTCGAGCGGTTGACGATCACGCCTGCGTTTCAGCATCTGAGCGACACCAGCGCATTGCTGATCGGTTGTTTCGGGGCGCAGGCGGTGCTGGGTGGCCTGTTCATCTGGTTCAGCCGATGGGAACGACGGACCTTTGCGGTCTACGCCGTGGCGCTTCTGCCCTTTTTCGCATTCAACTACTGGTTCGTTTTCGTTGTACCCATTTTCAACCGCTGGCTGGCAATCGATTTTGTGTCCAACGCCTTCATGCTCGCGCTGAGCCTCTATGGCTGGCACGTCATGGGGCGTTCGCCTGATCTGGCTGGGCATGGGCAAATCGCGGACGGATAGCGCCATCGCCGCTTGCACACCATCGGTGCGGCGTTAGGATGCGCCATGCTTCACAAAATCCTCGCCCCCCTCATCGCCAGCGCCGCCTTGCTCGCCGGCTGCGCCTCCACCCCTGCCGCTGCACCCGATCCGCAGGCCGCCTTCATGGCGCGCCTGTCGGCTTTGTGCGGCAAGGCTTTTGCAGGGCGGATTGTGGGAAGCGAGCCGGTAGGGGCGGATGTCGATATGGCGGGCAAGCCGCTCGTCATGCACGTGCGCAGCTGCGCCGCGGACCGCATCGAAATCCCCTTCCACGTCGGCACCGACCGCAGCCGGACATGGGTCTTCACCCGCACCGGTCAGGGCCTGCGCCTGAAACACGACCACCGGCATGAGGATGGCAGCGCCGACAAGGTCACCCTATATGGCGGCGACACGGCGGCAAGCGGGACGGCGGGGCGGCAGGATTTTCCCGTCGACGCCGAAAGCATCGCCAGTTTCCGCGCCAACGGCCTGGACCGGTCGGTAACCAATTTGTGGAGCGTGGAGGTCAGCGACTCTCGCGATCCAAAGCCCGTGTTCGTCTATGAACTGCGCCGTCCCGCAGGGCCAACGGCGCGTTTGTTCCGGGTGGAATTCGACCTGATGCAAACGGTCGAAACGCCGCCCACGCCATGGGGCTGGTAACGCCTTAACGGAGCGCTATTGCAACGCACGCAGGCGGGCGATTTCCTGACGCAGCGCGGTGTTTTCCGCGATCAGGTCCGCCATCTTGGGCACAGGCTTGCGTGCCTTCGGACGGGGCGCGAACAATTTGGTGATGTCCGACATACGCGTCCGCATCCAATAGCCGACGACATCCAGCAAATTGTTCTTCCGGTACACCGCGACCGCCCGTGCGCGGGGCAGCGGGGTCCGGTCATCCGGCATAGACACCGACACCGGCTGTGCAACCGCACTGGCAACCGGACTTGCAATTTCGGCAACAACAGGCGCCGCCATCGCGGTGGCGGGCGGCGTGATCGCCATCACAAGGGGCTCTGCCCCCGCGCGAAGTTCATCCGTTTTCTTCGCGCGGGGTTTTCGGGGGGCAGCCTTTTTGACCGTCTTCTTTTGTACCGCAGGTTTTGCGACCCTGGGCTTTGCGGAGACAGATTTGGACTTGGCGGCGGCGCGCGCCTTTTTGGGCTTGGCCGCAGGCTTTGCGGGTTTCAGCGCAATAGCCGACGGCGTAACCGCGCGCAGCGGCAGCGGAATGATCAGCGCGGTTCCGGAATCGGTCGGAAGAGTGCGCCGTTCGAGCTTGATATCAGGTGGAAAAGTGGGAGGACAAATGGCATCGGCGCGGACGAAGAAAGCGGGATTGGTGTCTCGGCTTTTCCAGTCGGCCTGCCGACTTTTGCCCGTATTTTTCTGCGCCTTTTTGCGCGCAATCTCGACAATGCGATTTTCCATCTAACGACCTTCCCCCAGACGTAGTGGCTGGGTCGAAAGTATCGGCATAGATATAGTTGGCAAGCGGAGATGAAACCAAAATGGACTGGAGTTTGGGCGGGGGAGGTAGTGCGTCCCGTCACCGCCGAACCCCTCTCCAACTCCGCCATCGTGAACATCCCCGTCACCCTGAACTTGTTTCAGGGTCCATCGTACAGCCGCCCCGACGGCGTGAATCAAAACCCAACCGTGCGTCACGGCTAGACTTGTCACTCACCGGTTTGGAATGGGCTGACAGATAGACCCTGAAACAAGTTCAGGGTGACGATGTTATTGGCGGATTTCTTGCAATAACGCGTACACGCCCTCACCCCTCATTTACACATCCGCGCACGCTGCTCTTGCCAATATTGCCGCTCTTCCAGATAGGCATTATGGCGGTCCACCGCTTGCCGGTGGCCGTCCATATCGTCGATCTGATAGGCATAGTTTGCCAGTCTTTCGGTCAGTATCTGTGCGTCTTTCATGTAGGAAATCAGGCTGTCCAGCATCGAACATCCGCGGGTAAAATCCTTCTCCGTCTTGATGTCGGTTTTCAGCTCATTGATCTGGTCGACCACCTTTTTCATTTCGGTGACGGTGGAATTATATTGCATCAGATAGAAACTGCGCCCCTGCGCCACCGCAGGCGGCGTGGAGCTCAAAACGCCCAACGCCAAAACCGCCGCCCAAACATACCCCTTCATCCTGCAACCCCCATTGCATTGCCAAATTTCGTGCAAAACATAGCGACAGGAAAAGCGGTTTGGGAAGGATTTTTGCGCGGCTGATGCTGGTCCACTTCCCGTAACAAAACGCGGCCAATATATGCTGACAATTTTCTACATGTTCGTCATAAACAGGTGCCACATACGCCCGACAGCCAAGGGAAAATCATCATGAAGACGTTGCTGACCACTGCACTTGCCGCCTGCGTCCTGCTTTTTGCAAACCCTGCATCTGCGGATGATTGTAGCTGGGCGACGAACGAGTATAATTACGCCTCGCGGCAGCTCGACAACTTCATCAGCAATTTTCAGAACGATCTGGTCGATCCGACCGTGCAGCGGATGCGCAGGGCAAAAGCCGCCGAAGCAACCCGTACGCCAACGCCCACCCGCCCGGTCAAGCCCGCGACGATTACCGCCGGTCCTATCCTGTTCACGCCGGTGCGGGTCCCTGTCGCACAATCGACAGCGCGTAAGATGGCAGCCGCCTACCCCGCCGGATCACAGGCGAAAGCCGAGGCGCTTTTCAACGAACTATTGTCCAAATATAGCGAACTTGAGCACATGAATGGCGTTCCCCACGGGGATCTGGGCGCGGCGGTCGCCTTTTTTCTGGGCGGCAACTGGATGGCCATGAACAATAGCGATCTGCCGGATGCCAAGTTCGCGCCGATCATTACGCAAATGCGTTCCATACTGTCCTCCAGCCCCCGGTTCACAAGCCTGTCGAACGTGCAGAAACAGGAAATTTACGAGCAAATGGTCATCCACGGCATGTTCATGGCCACCACACAAATGGCGCTGCGCGCAACGAACGACCCGACCATGGTAACAAAAATGAAAGCAGCAGGCCGCGCGAACCTAGCCCAGTGGTTCGGCACCGACCCGTCTGCCCTGCGCATAACCGCAAACGGGATGGAGTTGTAACGCAGCGTTAGTGTATCGCATCGACTTCATGCTGATGGACGCCCAAGCGCGCGATCCACGCTATGGAATATCAGGGCAGCGGCCAGGGACGCGGTCAAGAAGGAACCACTGCGCCAGTCGGGGATAGGCTATCAATAGGTCGCGCGGGACACAACTCAGCGCGAGAACGGCAACGGTTGGTGGATAAGTTGATGCCGGTGGGTCAATTGGTATAAAGCCCCGAATTGAAAATGACTGCCGATAGCCCCAAGCCCCTGCCCCATAGCTCGCCTCCCTTATCGCCCCGCATTTTGGTCGATGCCGACGCCTGTCCGGTAAAGGAGGAGATTTACAAGGTCGCCTGGCGCCGCAATGTGCCCGTCGTGCTGGTCAGCAACGCGCGCTTTCGCATGCCCGACCATCCGCTGATCAAGAGGCATATCGTATCGGACAGTTTCGACGCAGCGGATGACTGGATTGCGGAGCAGGCGGACGGGCGGAGCATCGTGATCACCGCCGACATATTGCTGGCGGACCGCTGCCTGAAGGCAGGGGCCATCGTCATCGGCAATAATGGCAAGCCGTTCACCAGCGCCTCCATCGGCAGCGCCATCGCCACCCGCGCCATCATGGCCGACCTGCGCGCCGGAATGGACGGCATCACCGGAGGTCCCGCACCCTTTGCCAAAGCCGACCGGTCACGATTTTTACAGGCGCTGGATGAGGCGTTGGTAAGGTTGGGGTGAGTGTCTATTTAGTCTGATTTCCCCAGAATACAGGGGACGCGGTGAAAGGCATGCACTGCTGGGGGAATTGACGAGGTTGGCGGAGAAGTTAGTGCTTTAGTCTAATTAATATTGTGACCTGAAATTCGGGAGTGACATTACGCTATTTCGCCAGCGCACAGCCCATTTGATCGTTCAATCCGCAGGCCTTTTGATAGAATTTCCGTGCGGTTTTGACGTTTACTTTTGTGCCTTCTCCCTTTGCATAGGCATCCCCCACGTATTTGCAGAAGAACCCATCATTGGCGTCGCACGCCTTTTTGAACAACGGGAACGATTTCTTGAAATCCTTAGTACCGCCCATGGCATCATGGTACAAAAGCCCAACATATCCGCAGGAAGCGGCCCTTCCGGCGAGACAGGCTTGATTATAATAATCCCGCGCTGCTTTGAAATCGCGCTTCGAATAGGCGTTGCCGCCTAGTGTGTGAAGATATTCCGGGTCTTTCAATTTTGCCTCGTTTTCAGCTTTTGATTCTGCGCCTTGAACTTTCGGAGTTGCCGGCTGGTTAAGTTTTTCGGCGGTTCTTGGCATAGCTTTAGCCGGTAATGGTTGGGCTTCGGCCACTTGCGGCGCGGGCTTCGAATCGTATTTTTTTGCTTCGGACCGTAGCTTTGCCATGCGGATAACGGCCGGCGATGCGAACGCAGCTAGCTCGTCACGATTTTTGCAATATTCCGGTAATTCAACGCAGGCGATTGCGAAAAAGCCATAGGCTCGACTGCTATCGATCCCCACCCCGTGGCCATATTGATAGGCATAACCCAATGCCGAGCAGGTATAGGCATGGCCAAGCAGACATCCCTGTTCCTTGAACTGGTACCCCTTGGCGGTCATCGATGCGACCTCCTGCGCGGACATTTTGTTGGTCAAGCCACCTTCCAGCGCGGTCACGTAAATGGCATCGCCATAGAAAGCGCACGCCTCACCGTCACTTTTTTCGCAGAGCTTGCGGTTCTTTTCCATTTGATCGGGATGACGGTATTCGCCCGGCTTGGGCTGCACAGGAACAAACGGCACATCATCATAGGCATTTGCAAGAACGGCAGAATACGCATCCGAAACAAAGAGCAGCGCCAGACATGCGATCAAAATACGTACCATATACCCCCCATAGCTTGTGGGCGATATCACAAGATAAATTGGGATGCATCCATATGATTGTGAATTATCTAACTTGGCCTAAAGATTCGGCTACCACCAAGGCACGGCGGCGGCTATCTGCCCCCGACCACCCAAAATCTTAACCCATCCCCCTGCATCATAAACTTCCGCCTCCCCTATCAAAGATAGGAACGGGCGGTCGTTTATAGGTGCTATGGATGAGATGAATATCGCTGCGACCAAGTTGAAACTGGTGCTGATGGGCATTGCCGTTGTCGGCTTTTCTGTCGTTGCCTCGCTGCTCGCCACGCATATCAGTTTCCAGATCAGCGGTAAGGCCGACTATCGCACGACCATGATGGTGGCGTTCATCATCCCCATGCTGGTGGCCCCGCCCTCCTATGGCTTTGTCGCTTTTTTAAGCTGGAAGCTGAAAAAGGCGAATGAGCGGCTCGACAAGCTGGCGCATATTGACCCGCTGACGGCGCTCAATAACCGCCGCTCCTTCGTCGATGCCGCCACCGCACGGTTGGGCAAGGACAGCAGCCAGATGCTCGCCATGATCGACATCGACCATTTCAAGAAAATCAACGACCGGATCGGCCATGCCGGTGGCGACAATGCGTTGAAGCATGCGGCCGAAGTGTTGCGCAGTGCCGCGCCCAAAGATGCCCTGCTCGCCCGCTTGGGCGGGGAGGAGTTCGGGCTTCTCTTCGCGCTCCCCCGCGATGAACGCGGCGCGGCGGCAACCGCGGCAGAGGCGCATATCGAGACGATGCGCCTGCAGCTGGAGGCGATGCCGCTCATCACGCCGCAGGGGCTGATCTATGTGACGGCCAGCTTCGGCCTTGCCATCAGCCGCCCGGACGAAACGCTCGACACCCTGCTCAGCCGCGCCGACATGGCGCTTTATGCCGCGAAAAATGCGGGGCGAAACCGGCTGCACATGGCGGTATAAAGTCAGCCGCCTTTTGCGGCTTGCTTGGCTTCTTTCTCGGCTTTTTTCTTCGCGTCCTCTTCGGCTTTCTTCGCGGCGTCTTCCTTCGCGGTCGTCGTTTCGAAGCCGCGGAAACGGGATGCCTCTGCCGCTGGAAGCGTCAACGCGGCGATCTCGTCCTTGTCGCGGATGGATTTGTCGCGATATTCGCGCGCATTGGTCAGATTTTCTTTCAGGCCCGCCAGCTTCTTTTCCCGGTTTTCCACATCCTTCTTTGCCGTGCGAACCAGCTCGCGCTTCGCCGTTGCACCGGGTTTAGCGGCAAGCGCGGCTTCGTCGGCGGCAAGCTTTGCCTTCGCCTTTTCCAGCTTCACCTCGGAATTGGCGATATCCTTTTCCAAATAGCTGATCTGGTCGGTGGAGGTCTTTATCTTGCCTTCGGTCACGTCGCCCGGTGTCAGGCAATATTGCGTTGCAGGGACGACCTTGTCCGCCGCGCCATGCACCGTGAGCCGGTCGAGTTTCCACAGGCCCTTCTCACGCTGGAACACCGCATCATAGAGACCGGCCACTGCCCCGTCTGAACCCTTGACCAGCCACTGACCCTGCGCCGTCTGATAATTTCCCGAGCGGAAAAAGCGTAGTGTATCGGGGTCAAGCTGGTTACCCGCGACGGCCAGCGGATCGGTCTGCGCATCGATCTGGGCCAGTTGCACGGTCGTGCCGCCATGCGTCCATTGCGCCTTCTTCGATGTGCGGAAATGGGCGCTTTTGCGACCGCCGCTCTGCGCTGCGGTGAAATAAGCCTGCATGGTGGCGGGCGCAGGCAACCGTGCTTCATCCACTTCATTTTCCGGCAAAGCGAGCCCCGTCATGCAAGTGTTCGGCCCGCCCGTCATGTTCATGACCGTGAGCATGTATAAATTGGGGTCGAGATGCATCATATACTGCGCCTGAACCGGCGTGGCAGCAAGCGCCACGCCAGCAATGCAGACGGTTGCGAAACGAGTGCGTGCGAACATTATAACGGCCTCCCCCAAAAGACGTATGATGTTAGCTAGCTAGCGTTTATCGCGTGCACTTTCAATCATGCTCCCTGTCCCCGGCGCCCATATAGAGCTCCCGCCCGGTCTCGTCATAGACCTTGCTCATCTCCGCCATGCCGGCCTCGGCCTCTTCCGCCGCGACGAATTCGGTGGCGGGCTGGTTTTGCAGGCGGGCGAATTCGCGCACCTCCTGGCTGATTTTCATCGAGCAGAATTTGGGCCCGCACATGCTGCAGAAATGCGCGGTCTTTGCACCTTCTGCGGGTAGCGTCTGGTCGTGATATTGCTCCGCCGTGTCGGGGTCGAGGCTCAGGTTGAACTGGTCGCGCCAGCGGAACTCGAAGCGTGCCTTGCTGAGCGCATCGTCGCGGACCTTTGCGGCGGGGTGGCCCTTGGCGAGGTCGGCGGCGTGGGCGGCAAGCTTGTAGGTGACCACGCCGACCTTCACATCGTCGCGGTCGGGCAGGCCCAGATGCTCCTTCGGCGTGACGTAGCAGAGCATGGACGTGCCGTACCAGCCGATCATCGCCGCGCCGATGCCGCTGGTGATATGGTCATAGCCCGGCGCGATATCGGTAGTGAGCGGTCCAAGCGTGTAGAACGGTGCCTCGCCGCACACCTCAAGCTGCTTGGTCATGTTTTCCTTGATCTTGTGCATGGGCACATGGCCCGGCCCTTCGATCATGACCTGCACATCTTCCTTCCACGCGCGGTGGGTGAGTTCGCCCAGCGTGTAGAGCTCGGCAAATTGCGCTTCGTCATTGGCGTCGGCGATGGAGCCGGGACGCAGGCCGTCGCCAAGGCTGTAGGCGATGTCATAGGCCTTCATGATCTCGGTGATCTCGTCGAAATGTTCGTAGAGGAAGCTTTCCTTATGATGCGCAAGGCACCATTTCGCCATGATGCTGCCCCCGCGCGACACGATGCCGGTCACGCGCTTGGCGGCGAGCGGGACATAGGGCAAGCGCACGCCTGCGTGGATGGTGAAGTAATCAACGCCCTGCTCCGCCTGCTCGATCAGCGTGTCGCGGAAGATATCCCAGGTCAGGTCCTCGGCAATGCCGCCAACCTTTTCCAGCGCCTGATAGATGGGCACGGTGCCGATCGGCACGGGGCTGTTGCGGATGATCCATTCGCGGGTGTCGTGGATGTTGCGGCCCGTCGACAGGTCCATGACGGTGTCCGCACCCCAGCGGATGGACCAGACCATCTTGTCGACCTCGGTCGCAACGTCGGAGGCGACGGCGCTGTTACCGATATTGGCGTTGATCTTGACCAGAAAGTTGCGGCCGATGGCCATCGGTTCGCTTTCGGGGTGGTTGATATTGTTGGGGATGATCGCCCGGCCACGCGCCACTTCGTCCCGCACAAATTCGGGGGTGACATAGTCGGGAATTTCCGCGCCAAAGCTTTCGCCGTCGCGGATATATTCGGCAAGGCGCGCACGGCCGAGATTTTCGCGTTCCGCCACATATTCCATTTCAGGCGTGATGATGCCGCGGCGGGCATAGTGCATCTGGCTGACATTCATGCCGGGCTTGGCGCGCAGCACCTGCTTGCGGACATTGGGGAACGGCGCGACGCCGCCGCTGCGGTCGGGGCCAAGCTGGCCATTATCTTCGGGGCGCACTTCGCGTTGGGTGACCTCTTCGACGTCGCCACGCGCGCGGATCCAGTCCTTGCGGATTTCGGGAAGACCGGCGCTTATGTCGATAAGGGCGTTGGGGTCGGTATAGGGGCCGCTGGTGTCGTAAACACGCACAGGCTGCTCCCCGCTCGACGGTTCGAGGTGGATTTCGCGCATCGCGACGCGGCGCTCGCCAACGTAGATTTTCTTGCTGCCGCGGATAGGGCCGGTTGTTACGCCGATTTCGGTGCGTGCGGGGATGTCTGCCATGTCTCTCACTCCATAAAGCCGGAGCGAGGGCGGCCTCGGGTGAAACCGCTCCCTCCCTCCGCCGGTGTCAACCGGATCAGGTTCAGCGGGTCGCAGGGCGTTACACCTGCCTCTCAGTCACACGACTCCCCGGGGATGGGTGCGTGATAGGCCTTCTCCCATGCGCTGTCGAGAGGTGCCTGTTGACTCGCGCCCTGCCCCTCGCCCATGTGTCATGGGCATGCAGCTGCCTGAGCCCAAAATCAGCGTCCGTCCCATGGGACGCGAAGGCGAACCTCTCGTCATGATCGACGGGTTCAGCGGCATGGCTGGTGAGCTGCTGGAGGCGGGCTATAACGCGACCTACCAGCATGCAGGCGCGTCCTACCCCGGCATAAGATCCTGGGCAGACCCCAGCTATCTTGACCGGCGACGCGACCTGATGATGCAGATAATGCAGCGCGTGTTCGGCTTTACCCAAGGGGTGCGGCTCGACGCATCGACCTTTTCGCTGGTGACACAGACCGAGGCGGAGTTATCGCCGCTGCAGCGCATCCCGCATTATGACCATGCGGGCGGCGACGTTATCGCCATCATGCACTATCTGATGGGCCCCGAAAGCGGCGGCACCGCCTTTTACCGCCACCGCCGGACCGGATTTGAAACCGTTACGCCGGAGCGCGAAGACCGCTATAACGCAGCCCTTGCACAGGACGAGCGGGCGTACGGCATGCCACCTGCGCGCTATTGCTATGGCGACACCGATTGGTTTGAGCTGATTGACGAGGTCGAGGCTGCGCCCGACCGTCTGGTCCTCTACCGTGGGCGGCAGCTGCATTCCGGCATCATCCCCGATCCAGCAGCCCTATCCCCCGACCCGCGCAGCGGGCGCCTGACGATCAATATGTTCCTGATCGGGGCTTAAACCCCCAGGGCCTTAGTTCAACAAAATGATGATCGCGACGCCGATAACCATCAGCGCAAAGACCGTCCGCGCGATCGCAACACGACTTTCAAGCATTTTGGCGAGCGGTAAGGCCAATAATGTTCCACCAGCGCCGCCCACGACGAGCGCGCCGAATAAGGACCAGACAAGTTGGCCAGACGCGGCATAGGACAGACTGGTCGCGCCGCCGAACAGGCTGACCGAAACCAGAGAAGAGGCGCTGGCATTGGCGAGTGTCATCCCTGTCGAGGCCATAAGCCCCGGTGCAATCAGAAATCCGCCGCCAATACCGAAAAATCCCGCGGCCAACCCGGCAAGAAAGCCAATGGGTGCAAGTTTCAATACCATCGGAGGCGTCAGGCGGACGGATGGATCGCCTTCATTTTTTCTGGGCACAAGCATCGACACGGCAATTGCAATCATCGCAAAGGCGAACCATGTGAGCAGCGCCTTTCCGTCCACCTGTTTGGCGAAATGCGCGCCGATCAAGGAGCCTGCAAGGCCAGCGATTCCAAAGGTGATGGCACATGGCCATTTGACCCGCCCGGCCCGGGCCTGTGCCGCCAAGCCGGTTACGGCATTCACTGCAACGGCGGCCGCGGATGTTCCGATCGCCGCGTGGGTATCAGCCACACCCACGACATAGATCAACCAAGGCGTCGCAAGGACCGAACCTCCCCCGCCGAACAAGGTGAGCAAAAGGCCAATCATCGCTCCGCCCAACCCCGCCAGCAAGAATGGCTCCAAAGCCATGTCAGATGGTCTTTACCCGGTTCCAGGGTGCAAGCATCAGCAAGCGGGCCATACCGCAAAAGCCGCTGACCCCTGCGAAGACCAGCCCGCCACCCACAAATGCGGACAAAGCAAACCACACCGGAGCGACCAGAAAGCCAAGTAGCGCACCCAGCAACACCAGCGATCCGGCTGCAATTTGCACCTGCCGCATAATTTCCATCGGCGCGTCGGCGTCGGTCACAATGGGCAAGCCAGCCCCCGCCCAAGCATCCAGACCACCATCCAGAACAAAGGCTTCCCCTTTGACCCGGGCCGCGAGACGGTCGCAGGCTCCGGCGGTGCGCATACCCGACCGGCAGGTGAAAATGACATCTGTGTCGGGATCAAGGTTGAGATGGGCTTTTTCCCAAGCCGAAAGTGGCTGCGATTGCGCCCCCATTATGTGGCGACGTGCGAACTCGTCCGCTTCACGGATGTCCACGAGCACCGCATAACCGGCGTCCAGTCTTTCCTTCACCTTAAGCGGCGACAATTTGTTCAATACAGCAGTCATGGCTTCTTCCTCATATCTGGGGGGCAGAATAGTTCGGCGAGGGTTTCGATAATGCGCAAGGACGCATGGTCGACGATCTTGTAATAGATAGTCTGACGTTCACGGCGGGTTGCGACCACGCCATCCTCGCGCAGCAAAGCAAGGTGTTGCGACAGGGCGGATTGCGAAAGCCCGACGCGCGACTGGATTGCACCGACGGACAATTCACCCTCCGCCAATTGGCACAAGATCATGAGCCGCCGTTCGTTGCTCAGCAACCGCAACAGGCTTGCAGCGCGACCGGCGCTTTCTTCGAACAGCGAGAGATCAAAACGGGATGTATCAAACATGCTCCAATTATATTCATTGATTCTAATTTAGCAAGTGCTAATATAATGGAATAAGGAGACGACTCATGCAACCTGCTGTTCAGGCCTTTTTCGACGACGCCACAAACACGGTCAGTTATATTGTCCACGACCCCGAGACAAAGAAGGCGGCGATCATTGACCCCGTGCTGGATTTCACGCCGCGTAACGGTCGCATTTCAACATCGTCGGCCGACGCATTACTCGCGGCGGCCAAGGTGCAGGGACTGGATATTATCTATCTGCTCGAAACGCATGCCCATGCCGACCATCTCTCGGCTGCGCACCATTTGCGCGATATCACCGGTGCACCGGTCGTGATTGGCAGCCATATTACAGAGGTCCAATCGATCTTCGCAGCCATTTTCGAAGCCGACGATGTCACCGCAGACGGCAGTCAATTCGACCGACTCGTTAAACAGGGTGACAGCCTGCCCCTTGGCTCGCTGACCATCGAAATTCTCCATACACCGGGGCATACACCGGCCTGCCTGACTTATCTGATTGGCGACGCAGCCTTTGTCGGCGATACTTTGTTCATGCCCGACTACGGAACTGCGCGGACCGACTTTCCGGGCGGCAGCGCCCATACCCTTTACGGTTCGATCCGCAAAATCCTCGCCCTTCCCCCGGAAACCCGGATATTTGTGGGGCATGATTACCTGCCGACCGGGCGTGCCGCCTATCAGTGGGAAACCAGCGTCGCGCAGCAACGCGCCGGAAACATACATGTGCATGACGGCATTTCCGAAGATGACTTTGTCACCATGCGCACGGCGCGCGACAAGACATTGGAGGCCCCGTTGCTGATCCTGCCATCCTTGCAAGTCAACATCCGCGCCGGCGAGCTTCCACCCGCATCACCCGGCGGTCATGTGTATCTGCAAATACCGGTGAACGTGATTTAGCAGCCTTCCGAAAATCGGACATCGGCTTTCCGATTCCGATTGACCGAATCTGGACCCGCCATCAATATCCGGTGGTCGCATCACGCGGCAACAGGGGTTGCAAGTGCTTGATTTCTGGTTCGCTAGTGAAAACCTCCCCTTTGTCGGGGCGGGCTTCCTGTTGGTCGGCCTCATGATCTTGCAGTTTAGCGGGCTTACCGATTTTGCGCCCGATCTTGACAGCGACATGGATGGCGATGTCGATGGTGCGGGCGTTGCCGACGGTCTTCTCAGTTTTCTGGGACTGGGGCGCTTGCCCCTGATGATATGGCTCGCGCTGCTTCTGTTGATGTTCATGCTGATCGGATTCGCCGGGCAGCAAATTGTCCAGAGCCTGACCGGGATGTTGCTGACGCCGTGGCTGGCAACGCCACTTGCTGCGCTTGCAGCGTTACCTGCAACAGCCATTCTCGCGCGGCTTTTGGGGCGGATTATGCCCAAGGACGAAACGACGGCTGTTTCCATCGATAGTCTCGTTGGCCGCTTTGCGGTTCTGGATCTGGGAACGGCGAAAAACGGCTCCCCTGCCCGGGCCAAGGTGCTTGATATTCATGGCCACCCGCATTTTGTGATGGTCGAACCCGACAATGAAGGCCAGCAATTCACATCGGGTGAAAAGCTGCTGCTTGTTCGGCGCGAGGGCGATTTATTCAAGGCAATTTCACAGGGCGGGCAGCATGTGCCCCGATTGGAAGGATAAAAGATAATGACCGAGAGTTTGATTTCGACCCTGATTTATGCCGGCATGGTTCTGGTGACGCTGATCGTTTTCGGACTGGTCATTACGCGCCTGTACAAGCGGGCGACCAAGGAAATTGCCTTTATCCGGACAGGGTTGGGTGGCGAGAAAGTGGTGATGAATGGCGGCGCTCTGGTGCTTCCCGTTCTCCATGAAACCATGCCCGTGAATATGAACACCGTCCGGCTCGCTGTCGAACGCAACAATGTCGATGCGCTCATCACACTCGACCGGTTGCGTATTGATGTAAAAGCGGAGTTCTATGTGCGTGTCGCTCCCGATGCGCAGTCGCTGGCGATGGCGGCACAAACGCTCGGCCTGCGCACCATGCAACCCGAATTGCTGAAGGATCTGGTCGAAGGCAAATTTGTCGACGCGCTGCGCTCGGTCGCGGCCGGCATGACCATGAATGAATTGCATGAACAACGCGCGGACTTCGTACAAAAGGTGCAACAGGCCTCATCCAGCGATCTGGCCATGAACGGCCTTGAGCTTGAATCGGTGTCGCTGACCGGCCTGGACCAGACGAGCATTGAACATTTCAATGCCAACAATGCCTTTGACGCCGAAGGTCTGACCAAGCTGACCGAGCAAATCGAGTTGCGTAAAAAGGCACGCAACGACATTGAGCAAGACACCCGCGTCCAGATCGAAACCAAAAATCTGGAGGCCGATAAGCGCTCCTTTGAAATCAGCCGCGACAATGAATTTGCCCGGTTGGAGCAGGAACGCGAAGTCGAAGTCCGCCGTGCCATGCAGGCATCCGAAGTGGCCCGTGAAAAAGCATTGCGCGACCAAGAGGCGCAGGACGCACAAATCAAATCCAAACAGCAGATTGATTCCGCCCAGATCGAGGCGGACCGGGCCGTGCAGGAGGCGCAGATTGCGCAGGAACAGGCCTTGGAAATCGCCCGTCAAGAGCAGCAAATTGCCGTCCAGAACAAGTCACGTGAGGAAAGTCAGGCCCGCGCGGACGCCGACGATGCCCGCGCGAAGGCTGTGGCTGCTGAAGAACAGGTGACTACGGCCCGTGAAACGGAGATCGCCGAACGCGGTAAGCGGATCGAACTGATTGAAGCATCAAAAGAGGCCGAACGTCAGGCAATCAGCGTAAAGGTCGAGGCAGAAGCAGAAAGAGAAGCCGCTGCGAACCGCGCCGAAGCTGTGCGGATGGCGGCCGAAGGCGAAGCTGAAGCTGAAAAGTTGCGCGCTGAAGCTGCGCGGATCCGCTTTGAAGTGGAAGCCGCAGGTCAACGCGCGATCAATGAGGCCGCAAATATCCTGTCGTCCAACCAGATTTCGCTTCAAACAAAAATGGCTCTTCTGAAGGTTCTACCCGAAGTTGTTCGCGAATCCGCCAAACCGCTGGAAGCGATCGATTCGATCAAAATCGTGCAGGTGGATGGTATCACGCAAAATGGCGGTGGCCGCTCCGGCGCGTCCGGAAATGGCAGCAGCGGTAATCTCGCAACCGATGCCGTCGCTGCTGCCCTGTCCTATCGGGCACAGGCCCCTGTTATCGACGGCTTGATGAAGGAGCTTGGGCTTGACGGCTCATCGCTCGATAAGCTTGTTTCGGGTGGAACCGGTTATCAGGCGGCACAAAGTGCAGCGCATGAAGCTGCGATGGAAGACGAAGCAGAACCACCGAAGGCGAAAGGCCGGCGGCCTGCTAAACCAAAAGTTGTGGAGGCAGACGAGCTAGACGAAGATCTGGAAGATCTAGGCTAGGCCGGCTTTCGGCCGCTTAGGCACTTCCTGCGGAATCCAGTGCCATCCAGAATATAGAGGAACTGGCCAGCCGCAGAAAATTCTGGGCCAGCAAGGGGTCAACCTCGGTTCCGCTTGCTTCCATGACCGCTGCCATGGCTGCCTTGGGACCGCCATCGGCCGCTGCGGTTTCGGCTAGGAGGGCCAGCTTGACGATGTGCATCGCCAGATGGTCTGCCTCATTGGTAGCAATGGGCGTCGCAGCGTTGTTTTGCAGGATGCGCAGCCACATATAATTGTGGACCGCATCGAGCTGGTCGATACCGATTCCCGTGGTCTGGGCGAGCTTGGAGCCAATCCAGCTGGCGCGGCTTTCGCGGCTGTAGCCAACGCTTTTGGCGTCGTTCCGCAGGTTTTCTTGGCGTTCGTGGATCATGTGCGAGCCCCTATTATTTGGCTGCACCATGCCCCAATCACCATTTCCAACTGGTTAAAGCCGGTTTCAGAATGTGTAGCTGATTCCACCGGCGAGAAACCACTGGTCTGCATCGCCCCGGATGGAGGTTACAGGGGACCGTTTTGCGTCACCGGTCAGTTTTGAATAGCTGACAAGGCCGAACACACCCCAGCCGCCATCACGTGCATCACCCGACAGGTCAACGCCGCCGAGCAAGGATGCGCCGTAGCTTTTCCAGCCACCTTTGGCATCGAAGGTCGGAAGCCCGCTTGCGGCGCTTCCCGCTGCATCAATGCTGAAATAGGTATCGGCATAGTTGCCGTCGACATGGGTCGCCGAAAAGCTGAGGTTGGTGAAGATCGCGGTCGACAGCGGCGTCGAATAGCTGATGTTCGGGCTGATCAGGCGTCCGCGATGCGCTTTGGCGACGTCCCACTGGATATCGGTGGACAGTGTCAGGCTGTCATAGGGATTGAGCACTTTGGAGAAAGAGACACCCGCCGTCGCCCCGAGTTCGATGGCTACATCCTCTTTGCCGAGCGCCCGGACGACCGTGTCCTTGATATTATTGTTGCGGTCGGTGCGCACGCGGACGAGCGGTCCTGCGAGAAATTTTACATTGCCCTCGGCATTGCTGTCGCGCACCAGATCGACATAAAGTCCCGGGCCGCGTGCGCCGAAATCAAATCCAGCTACGCTGCCTTGCGCCAAAGGAGCCGGGAAAAGAATATAGTCGTCGGAACCGTCATAGCTGGGACCATATCCACCACCGATGCCGATTGTCAGCCAATCGCCAGCAAAAACGCCACGATCGGGCACCTCAGCCTTCGAACTGTCAGCCTCCTGCGCCTGCGCAAACGCCGGTTGGCTCGCGCCAAAGGCCAATAGTGCACAGGTCGTGGCCAGAATCTTCGAAATGTTCATGAAATGCTCCCGCGGTTATCAAGGCGACAAACCCCCGGTCTCCTCAATTGGTTCCATGCTTATCGCATGGGACCAGCATCAGAGCATATATTTCATTTTCACCCGTTGGCTGACTTCGTCCGCATCCACGGCAAAAGCGGCGGCTTTGAACTTGGGCGGGCCGGTAACGACAGCCGGATTGCGCGAAAAGCCAAAGCCTTCCTTGGGCAGGAAAATCGCCATGTCCATTTTGCTGTTGGCATTTTCATCATGGATCAGCGCCACGGCATAGGTGCCTTTGGCTAATCCTTGGAAACTCACATTTTCGGCATCCCGGGCCGGAACCTTGGCGCGGTAGCTTTTGGGGTCCTTGCTGCAATCGGGGAAAAATTTCGGGTTGGCGGTCACGCACACAAGGACATTGCCTTTCATGCTGCGCAGGCCGTGCACGCTGACATCCAGTGTGGAGGTCGTCGCCGAAGCGCTAAGCGCTGTCCCCGCGAGAAGTGCGCCCCCAATCCCCAAGACCGAGATCGGTGCCGCAAATTTTGTCCCAAAACCTGAAATAAAGCCCATAATTCCCCCGATACGCATCGTGATGTTTCTGGTGATGCGTTGCTGTTATCAGCCAATTCCCTAATTTGCCGTTAACCATGAATCTCGGGAATAGCTCCCACCCCATATGGTTGGTTACACCCATAACGGTCATTACAGTCAGCACAATGCCGATTGCGCCAACATGAATGGGAATGATGAACGCCAGAATAGGGATAACAAGCGCGCCGGTCAGAGCCTCCCACGGGTGGAAGGACATGGCCGCCCATGCGGTTGGCGGGCGGCTTTCGTGATGTACGGCATGCGCTTTTTTGAACCACCAGGGCCGGTGCATCAGCCGGTGCGTCCAATAAAACCATGTGTCGTGCGCGAACAGGTAGAGGAATATCGATAGCGGCACGTACCAGAGTGGATAGTCCGCCCAGTTCCGGTAGATGAGTGTCCACCCCTGACTGTCCCAACCCCAGGCGACGATCCCGGCCGGGATGCCATAGATGGCAGCACTCGCAAGGCTCCAGCCGATTTCGCGGCGCATCTGGGGTTCCAGCCCTGCGTAAAGCTTCGGATATCTGACCCGCGTTGCCCAAGCAAAGGCGCCGCTGACCACCAGATAGCGGACGCCGACGATCAATGTCATCGCCAACGCAGAGAGCAGGACGGGGAGGCCATATTCCATAGCCCCCCTTACTCCGGCATCTAGCGACTTAGCAAATTCTGAGTTTCAAATTTATCCTTGCCCGCAATGCTGATGACATCGCCGTCGTGCATGACTTTGATCGGCCCTGAGAAACGACTGACCGCGCGGCCGGTCAGCGCAAATTCGAGCGGTTTGGGAACGGACGGGACAATATGCGTGAAGGCGAGCATGCCCACGCCGGCGCTTTTTGCGACGTCGGCGGCTTGTTCGGGGCTAATGTGGTAGTTCTGGATATCACTGAAGATTTTGGCCCGGTTGGCGTTGCCCGCGCTGCGTGCGCTATCTTCCAATATCTTGACCATGCGCGGCGAAAGGAGTTCGCTGACATACAGGTCTGTGCCCTTGGCCGCCTGGGCAAGGGCGGGTGTGAAGGCGGTATCCCCGCTGATCGTGACGCTGCGGCCTTTCCAGTCGACACGGTAGCCGAAGGCAGGCTTGATAGGGTCATGATCCACGGCGAACGCGGTGATCCGCACCCCGCCCGCGTCATAAACCGGTCCCGGCGTGATCGCCGTGCCCGCCATGCCGAAGCCCGAAGGCTTCACTACATCAGCGCCATGATGGGCGATGCGGTAGGTGGAATCGATGCGATAGACCGCGTTATAGCCCTCGGTGATTTCGGTAACGCCTTCCGGACCGAAGATGGCAAGCGGCTTTTCGGCGCTGCTACCCGCCCAGCGTTGCAGCGTGAACGGGCCAAGTCCTTCAAAATGGTCGCTGTGCAGATGGGTCAGCCAGACACCTTGAATCTTGTCGAGCGGGAAGCCCATGAGCGAGAGCGTTTCCCCGGACCCTTCGCCCATGTCGAACACAAATACCCGGCCATCTGCAATGACCGCGGTGCACGCTGCCGCGCGGTCGCGGCTGGGCAAAGGTGATCCCGTCCCGCAGAAGGCGACATGCAGTTGATCTTTGGGCAAGCTGGCCAGCGTGTTGCGCGCCATCGCCGCGTCTGCACCGCGTTTCAGCAGGTTCATGGCAATGGCGTCCCGCTTTGCATAAGCACCCGCACCTGCCACCAGAGCGACGGCCAGCACCGCCCAAAGCCATTTTTTCCGCATATTCCCCCCTAAACAGCTGTCTTCAATCCTTCATTTTGGACAGCTTACGCTCAATTGCGCCGGAAAGCATATGGAAAGCTTCTCCCGCTAGGGAGCGGTGCGCGAAAAGACCCACCGGCGAGCGATGGAGGGCCATTTGCTCGACGGCGCTTGCCATGGGAACGCGGGGCCAATCGGGGTCGGCGGACAAGGCCACACCATGCAAATTACGGCGACGGTCGACCATCGAGAAAACCGGCAGTAGAGGGGCGTGGCCCTTATGATGTGTGCGCAAATGCTCCACGACCTCGTCCAAGGCCCGGCGCGATAAAGGTGACGGGATGACGGGCACCAGAATGATATCGGCGGCGCGCATCATCTGTTCGCTGGTTTCGGTCAGGCCCGGCGGGCAATCGAGGAAGATGCGGTCATATTTGTCGCGGATATCCTCGACGATCTTGGCCAGCCGCTTTTTCTTGCCCAGCGCATGGAAAAAGCCGTCGAGACCCCGCAACGAGATATCGGCGGGCAAGAGGTCGAGGCCCTTGATCTGCGTTGGCACAATCAGTTCCCCCGGCGCGATATCGCGTTCAAACACCGAGCGCGCCTTCGCCTTGCGGTCAGGCTCATGCCGCAGAAGAAAGCTGGCGGCAGATTGTGGGTCCAGATCCCACAACAGGGTTTTGCGGCCACGCCGCAACGCCGCTTCGGCCGCAAGGTTGACCGCAAGCGTGGTTTTGCCCACACCGCCTTTCAGGCTGTAAATCGCAATCACTTTTGCCTTATGCGTCATATTTCCTTGCTCTCTCCCCCCACCCGCAATGTCAACAGCGCAGAAAGCTGTGTATTTCCTTGGGACAACCCTTCCCCTTGTAAAATGCCTGCGCTAGGGCCGGGGGGTGAACCGAGAAAATATTAAATGTGATTTCGCGATAGTCGGCGGCGGGCTTGCCGGTGGGCTGATCGCGCTTGCGCTGGCCAAGATGCGGCCCGAGCTCAAAATCGTACTGATCGAGCAAGGCGACAGCTTTGGTGGCAACCATATCTGGAGCTATTTCGCGAGCGACATTTTGCCCGAGCACCGCTGGCTGACGGCGCCGCTCGTCACCTATGGCTGGTCCGGATATGAGGTGCGTTTCCCCGCGCATAGCCGGTCGCTAGACAATATTTATTACACCATTGAGTCGGAACGGCTCGACTGGGTTTTGCGGAACAGCCTTCCCGCCTCTGCCCTGATGCTTGGCCGTGAGGTGAAGGCCGTATCGCCCCGTTTGGTCGTGCTTGACGGGGCGCAGCGGATCAATGCCGGGGGCGTGATCGACGTGCGCGGCGCAGGCGACCTTAACCATCTGGATTGCGGATGGCAGAAATTTACCGGACAGTTGATGCAATTGTCCGAACCCCATAATCTGACCAAGCCAATCGTCATGGACGCGACGGTCGAACAATATGACGGCTATCGCTTCGTCTATGTCCTGCCCTTTGGCATGGACAAGATATTTGTCGAGGACACCTATTATAGCGATACGCCCAACCACGATCCCCGCCGCTACCGGCAGCGCATTGCGGAATATGCCGATACCAAGGGCTGGAAGGTGGAGCGGGTGTTGCGCGAAGAAAATGGCGTCTTGCCCGTCGTAATGGGCGGCGACCTCGAAAATTACTGGGCAAGCGGCAGCGGGCGGACGGCAAAAGCCGGTGCGCGCGGGGCCTTTTTCCAGGCCGTTACCAGCTATTCCTTGCCGGACGCGGTGCGCAATGCCATCTTTATCGCCGAGCAGCCCGACCTTGATGGCGACAAGCTGAACATGGTGATGCGCCAGCGCGCGCAGGAACATTGGCAGAATGGCAAATTCTACCGCATGTTGAACCGCATGTTGTTCCGTGGCGCTGATGTTACCGATCGCTATAAAATTCTGGAGCGCTTCTACAGGTTAAAGCCCGGATTGATCGAACGCTTCTATGCGGGAAAGACGAGCCCCGGTGACAAGGCGCGCATATTGTCTGGCAAGCCGCCCATTCCTATCGGGAAAGCCATCACCGCGATCCGGAGCAAAAAGAAATGAAAACCGCAGCAATCATAGGTGCCGGATTTGGTGGGCTTGCGCTCGCCATCCGGTTGCAGTCGGCAGGCATAGCCACCACCATCATTGAAGCCCGGGATAAACCCGGCGGCCGCGGCTATTATTGGGAAAAAGACGGATTCACGTTTGACGGTGGTCCGACAGTCATCACCGACCCGCCCTGCCTTGAAGAATTATGGGCATTGTCCGGCCATAAAATGGCCGACGATATCGAGTTGATGCCGGTCTTCCCTTTTTACCGGCTGAACTGGTCCGACGGCACCAATTTTGACTATTCCAACGACGCCCCGGGATTGAAGGCCGAAATCGAGAAATTGAACCCGGACGATGTCGAGGGGTATCGCAAGTTCCTCGAATATTCGAAGGGCGTGTATAAGGAAGGCTATCAAAAGCTGGGCACCGTTGCCTTTCTTGATTTCGCATCGATGATCAAGGCGGCCCCTGCCCTGATGAAATATCAGGCGTGGCGGTCGGTCTATTCCATCGTGTCTTCCTATGTGAAGGACGAAAAGCTGCGCGAGGCGCTGTCCTTCCATACCCTGTTGGTCGGCGGCAACCCCATGTCGACAAGCGCGATTTACGCCCTGATCCACACTATTGAAAAAGTAGGTGGCGTCTGGTTCGCCAAAGGCGGAACCAACAGGCTGGTCGCCGCGATGGTCACGCATTTTGAGCGTTTGGGCGGAACCTTGCGTCTGGCCGATCCCGTGGAAGAAATCGAAACGCGTGGCGACAAGGTAACGGGCGTGCGGACCAAATCAGGCTGGCGCATGGAGTGCGACATGCTCGCATCCAATGGCGACCTGATGCACACCTACAAGGATCTGCTGACAAGCAACAAACGCGGCGAGCGGGCGGCGAAATCGTTGAACCGCAAAAGCTGGTCGCCTTCTCTCTTCGTGCTCCATCTCGGCATCAAGGGGACATGGCCGGGTATCCCGCACCATATGATCCTGTTCGGCCCGCGCTACAAAGGGCTGCTGGACGACATTTATAAAAACGGCGTCTTGCCCAAGGACTTCTCGCTCTATCTGCACCATCCAACGGTAACGGACCCGAGCCTTGCGCCAGAAGGTTGTTCCACCTTCTATGTTCTGGCCCCCGTTGCCCATATGGGCAAAGCGCCGCTCGATTGGGACGGCGACGTTGGCGAAGCCATGACGGAACGGATTTTGGATGAGCTGGAGCGCCGCTTGATCCCCGACATCCGGTCGCGGATTATGACGCAGTTCCATTACACCCCCGCCGATTTCGGGCGTGACCTGTCCGCGCATCTGGGGAGCGCATTCAGTCTGGAGCCTGTGCTGTGGCAATCTGCCTATATGCGCGCGCATAACCGCGACGATGCGATTTCGAACCTGTATTTTGTAGGCGCAGGCACGCATCCAGGCGCCGGGGTTCCCGGTGTCGTGGGCAGCGCGAAGGCGACGGCTGAACTCATGCTGGAGGAATTGAAGTAGTGAAGCGACTTGCGGTTTATTGCGGTTCGGCAACACCAGAAGACCCCATCTATATCGAGACGGCCCGTACCGTCGGACGCACTCTCGCCGAACGTGGCATTGGGGTCGTATATGGCGGCGGCCGGCTGGGGTTGATGGGCGCGGTGGCCGATTCGGCGCTGGAAGCCGGTGGCGAAGTGATCGGCATTATTCCGGAAGCTTTGGTCGGCGCCGAAGTTGCGCATAAGGGCTGCACCGAATTGCATGTCGTATCCGGTATGCATGAGCGTAAAGCGCGCTTCACCGATTTGTCGGACGGGTTCATCACGATCCCCGGCGGTGTCGGGACGATGGACGAATTGTGGGAGGCGATCAGCTGGTCGCAACTGGGCTATCATCAAAAGCCCGTAGGCGTTCTGAATGCCTCTGGTTTCTATGACCAGCTGATCGCCTTCAACCAGAATATGATCGACGTCGGTTTCATTCGCCCACAACATGCCGGGATCATGCTTGTCGACACCACATTGGACGGCCTGCTCGGCAAGATGACGGCCTATGTCCCGCACAAAACGATCTTCCAGATGAAAGCGGACGATTTGTGAGAGACCGCGCCGCGCTCGTCGCTTTCGCGCGGGAAAGCATTGCGCGCGGCTCCAAGTCCTTCCGTTTTGCCAGCCGCCTGTTTGACCGGACGACGCGCGAACGGGTCTGGTTGCTATATGCCTGGTGCCGCAAATGCGATGACATGGCGGATGGGCAGGACCATGGCGGGGCCATGGCGGTGGTCGATGATCCTTTGGAACGGCTTGCGATCATTCGTGATTTGACCGCGAAGGCGCTGGCCGGACAGGCCACGGGCGAACCCGCCTTTGATTGCCTTGGCATTGTCGCACGGGAATGCGGTCTGACCACAAAGATGGCCGAAGATGTCATCGAAGGCTTTGCGCTGGATGCGGCGGATTGGCACCCCCGCCGGGAAAATGACCTCTACCGCTATTGCTACCATGTCGCAGGTGCAGTGGGCGTTATGATCGCGGTGGTCATGGGCGTGTCTCCGGATGAAGACGAAACGCTCGACCGCGCCTGTGATCTCGGGCTTGCCTTTCAACTAGCCAACATCGCCCGGGATATTGCCGAGGACGACGCTGCGGGTCGCTGCTACCTGCCGGATGACTGGCTGGCGACTTTGGATATTGGTCCCGGCGAACATATGCGTCCGCATAATCGCAAGAAACTGGCACTCATCGGTCGCTGGCTTGCCGATGAGGCGGAGCAATATGAGGCGTCCGCGCGTATAGGCGCCGTCGAACTTCCCTTTCGTGCGCGCTGGGCAGTGCTATCTGCAGCCGGGATTTACGGTGACATCGCAAGGCAGGTGCGCAGCGCGGGTGAGCATGCCTGGGACCAGAGGATATATACCAGCCGTCCGGAGAAATTCCGCTGGGTCAAAACAGCTTTTGCCGATGCTGTGGCCAACAACCCCCGTCCGATGGACCGCGACGGGCTATGGACCCGGCCGCGAAGCTAGGCCAAAAATTTCCGCGCCCGATCTTCCAGCCGCTGAACGGCGGCTGCGTGGATGGCGGGTGCGCAGCAGATAAGGCCGAAATCCCTCGGGTCCGGTTTATTATAGGATAGCGGAAGCCCCAGAGCATCTGTGACAATTGCCCCCGCTTCCTGCGCCACCAGATGCGCCGCTGCGACGTCCCATTCATGCCCCCAGCGCAATGTCGCGACAAGATCGGCCCGGTCACACGCGACCATCGTCATCCGCATGGCAATGCTGTTGGGCTTCGTCACCGTCACCAGATCATGATCGATTTTCGGCAATTCGTCGGCAGGCACACGCGCGCCGGCGAAATCCTGCCGTTGGCTGCCGAAAAGACGGTCGCCATTACAGGTCACGCCCTCCCCATTGGCGGCGACCCACAATTTCTGTTGCGCAGGCGCGGCCATGATCGCGAAGGTAGGCTGCCCATCTTCTACGAGCGCAACGGACACGCACCACCCGTTGCGACCCCGCACATAGTCGCGCGTGCCATCAATCGGATCGACCAGCCACAAAAGACGCGCGTCAAGCCGCGCGGCATCGTCGGCGGTTTCTTCCGACAGCCACGCAGCTTCGGGCAGGATGCGGCTAAGGCGTTCCTTCAAAAGGGCGTCAACTTCCATATCGATATCGCTGACCGGACTATCGTTGCTCTTTGCCCAGACCCGCGTATCGGGCGCGGCACCCTCGCGCCAACTGGTCATCGCCAACGCACCGGCCTCCTCCACAGCGGCAATCACCGCCGCACGGTCGACCAGTTGATCAGGCACTCGCAATCATCATTCCGTCAATACGCAGCGTCGGTACGTTGCTGCTGCGGATGAATTGCAGATCATCGGCGGCGACCATCGCGGCGAACATGTCTTTCAAATTCCCGGCAATGGTGAATTCGCTGACAGGTCCTGCGATTTCGCCGTCGACAATCAGGAATCCGGCGGCACCCCGGCTGTAATCGCCGGTGACGAGATTGACGCCTTGTCCGACCAGTTCATGCACATAAACGCCATATTTGATATCACGGATCAGGTCCGACACGCTAACAGAGCCGCCTTCCAAATGCAGGTTGGATGTGCTGACCCCGGGCGCGCCGCTTACGCCGCGGCTGGCATGGCCGGTGGGCTGCAGCCCCAATTGCCGCGCCGAGGCGCTTTCCATCAGCCATCCGGTGAGCACACCTTTTTCGATGATAGCACGCCGTGCCGTGGGCAAGCCCTCACCGTCAAAGCCACGACTGGACAAGCCGCGAGGGCGCAAGGGATCGTCGATGACCGAGATGCTGCTGTCGAACAGGGCCGTGCCATTTGCGTCGAGCAGGAAGCTTGTCTTGCGCGCAATCGACGAGCCGGAAATCGCGCCGAGTAAATGGCCAACCAGCGAACTGCCGACCCGTGGATCGAACACAACGGGCATGGCACCGCTTTTAATCGACCCCGGATTCACCCGCTTTACAGCACGTTCACCCGCCCGTGTCCCGATGGCGACGGCACTGTCGAGATCGGACAGATACCGTGCCGAGCGCCAGTCGTAATCACGTTCCTTGGCATCGCCCTCGCCCGCCAGAACGCTGGCGGAGAGACCATAGCCGGTCGAGGATTTGACGCCCGCAAATCCATGGCTGGTCGCCAAGGCAAAGATGGAGCGTGCGGCGCTGGCGCCCGCACCTTCGCTGTTGGTAACCCCGGCAACAGCACGCGCCGCATCTTCGCATTCCAGAGCAGCCGCACGGAGCAGCGCAGGATCGGGGTCTTGCCCGTCGTCGACGTCAAGGTCCGGAACATCGCCCTTGAGCAATCGATCCTGCGGGGCAAGCCCTGCATATTGGTCTTCAGGCGCTTCCTTCGCCATGTCGATGGCGCGGGTCACGAGATTGGCCAATATGGCGGGGTTCAAACTGGACGACGAAATGGTGGCCGAACGCTGTCCGACAAATACCCGAAGCCCGATTTCTTCGCCTTCGGAACGGGCGACATCCTCGAGCGCGCCAAGACGCACCTGCACTTCGGTCGACGCGTCACAGACATAGACGGCATCGGCAGCATCGGCGCCTGCTTTAATAGCTTGGGAAACAAGATTCTCTGCGCGGTCGAGCGCTTCATGTGGCTTTAGCATAGTCCCCGCTTAGGCGCGGGGCGCAAGAGCGTCAATCAGGCGAGGGTCGCAATTGTGTGGCAAAGCAGTGCAAACACCGCAGGCAACGCAATGGCGGCAATCCACAATTTGGCCCGATCGGCATTGAAACGGCGGTTAAGGCTGCCATCACCATTGTCGGTGGCTTGCAGCGCCTGCCAACGGCGTTCCAGATTACGGCACGGGGCAATGACCGCGGCCACCAAAAGGACCAGCAGGAAATACGGGAAAATCGAGGTGCCGTCGCTTTCCATACGCGGCGTCACCAGAAATATCAGCGCCAAAGTATAAACAACCAAAGCAAAAGCGACGTGGTCGGACATGCGCTTCGAATAGCTTTTTTGAATACGTAAAGTTGCGTGCTCGGCTCTTGCCATGGCAGCTCTCCCCTGTTCTCTCCGGGGAGGAGACTGTCACCTTACAGACCGCAATTCAAGCTTATTTACCAACTTTTAAGGCAGGCCCAAAATCTTGTGGTTTTGCAAAGACAAACGCCATTTGGGATGCGCCATCACAAAGGCTGTTGCCGCCTCGACATTGCCCTGATTCGCAGAAATGCTGCCGCTGTCCATGGGCTGGATCAGGAAATTGGTGAAGTTCCAGCTCGCCATGGCATCGACAGCGCTGCCGCTTTGGGGCCAGACCAGTTTCAGTTCGTCACCTCGGCGCTGGACAACTTCGGACCCCGCTTTCGGGCTGATACAGACCCAATCAATCTGCGGATGGGTTTCAATCGTGCCGTTGCTTTCAATGGCGATAGTAAACCCGTGCGCATGCAGCCCATCGACCAGCGCATCGTCAACTTGCAGCATCGGCTCCCCACCTGTGAGCACGACATAGCGATCCGACTGCCCCTCGCCCCACAGCATGGCGACCTTGGCCGCCAATTCGTCCGCCGAATAGCGCCCGCCATTTTCGCCATCCATGCCGACGAAGTCCGTATCGCAAAACTGGCAGATCGCGCTGGCCCGATCTTCTTCCCGGCCGGTCCACAAATTGCATCCCGCAAAGCGTAAGAACACCGCGCGGCGTCCGGCGTGCACGCCTTCGCCCTGCAATGTCAGGAAAATCTCTTTAACGGCGTAGCTCATGCGTACACGGTCGGATCGACCAGCCCCGCATCCGCGAAGCCCTTGGCGCGCAGGCGGCAACTATCGCACTTTCCGCATGCCCTGTTATCGGGCGTCGGATCATAGCAGGACCAGCTCATACCCGCGTCCAGGCCCAAACGGGCGGCCTGTGTCGCGATATCCGCCTTGCTCATATGCAGCAAAGGCGTGTGCACCGTAAATGCGTCTCCCTCGACCCCTGCCTTGGTTGCCAGATTGGCCATCGCCTCAAACGAACGGATAAACTCCGGACGGCAGTCGGGATAACCCGAATAATCCAGGGCATTGACGCCAATCCACAAATCCCGCGCGCCGCGCGCTTCGGCAAGCCCGAGACACAAAGAGAGGAAAATCGTGTTGCGTGCCGGCACATAGGTGACCGGAATGGCATTTTCCTCCACTCCGTCCTTGGGCACGTCGATATCGGCGGTTAAGGCGGAGCCGCCAAAACGCGTCAAATCCAGTGGCAGGATGATATGCTCGATCGCACCCAGATGCGCCGCGATCCGCGTGGCCGATTCCAGCTCGACACGGTGCCGCTGGTTATAATCGATCGTCAACGCAACCAATGCGTAACCCGCCTCGCGCGCCAGGCCTGCGACAACCATAGAGTCGAGGCCACCGGACAAAAGGACGATGGCGGATTTGCTGGTCTCGGTCATTGTGAAAGCATCTCTCAGTACAGAGAGGAAAATGGTGCACCCGGAGCGATTCGAACGCCCGACCCTCAGATTCGTAGTCTGATGCTCTATCCAGCTGAGCTACGGGTGCGTGGAGCGCCGCTATTAGGGAGGTCGCTGCCTATGTGCAACACCTAATTTCGTGTCAAAGCGCCCTGCACGTCGATTTCCTGCGTATCGCGTCAATGGCCGGGAATTCCTCTGCATCGGCAAGCAATATCCGGATCAGCGCTATACCCCGATCATGCTCCAACCGGACCGCTTCATAACCTTCAGGCGCCTTTTGACCCGCCTTAACCAGAGCAAGCCGCGCCGGCTTTCCACCGGTATCCCGATCGCTGCGGACCGCCGCGACATCCGTGCGGGCATCAAAGATGCTGACCGACCAATAATGGTCGGGCACGGGTTCGACGTCGATCAGCACGGGTCCCTTCGCAAGGTTGAACACGCAAGTGGAGTAGGACAGGTCGGGACTGGGCCGCACAATTGGCTGATTGTCGGCGGTTGCCATTTGCCCGAACGCGAATCGGTTTTCAGGCCCTCGCGCACCGATCTTTTTCATCGCCGCGTTCATCAGGACATAGGGAGTGGCGAGCAAAGTCGCCTGATAGGCGCCAGCCGAAAGGACCAGACCGGCCAATATAGGAACTAACCACCGCCGCATCACGTGCACCCCAATCTTTTGATCGCCGGTAGCGATGCCTTCGCCGGATTGTTTATGACGGCGGCCGAGGGATGGTAGAGGCGCAACGTCAAATCAAAGGCTTTGACACCGCCGGTCGGCAGCCATGCACCCGCCTGACTTTCCGGCGACACTGTAAATGTCCAGACGCCCCCTTCGCCTTTGGTCGCGGCATGCGCCGGGATCGACCAACGGTTGGCGCTGTTCTTTACCAGCCAGCCTTCACCTTCATACAGGGTTACACTCCACCAGCGGCCAGCAAGTTCGCCGCCGCTGACGAGATAGGTGCAGCGGCCATCAAGCGGCTGACCGTCGCTGTCCTTTTTTGCGGTAAAATACATCGCCTCTTTTGCGGGCAATGCCAATAAACCCGACAGGGCAACTTGCGCGCGTGTGCGTACAGAAGCCTCGACCGTGCCGAAGCTTTTGCCCGTGCTCCACGCGCCGTTGGAAATTGTTCCGTCGGCAAGCCCGCCGCGCACCTGATGCACCGCGAACGCCGCGCCACCGATCAAGCCGAGCGTGATACAAATGGCAAAACGATGCCAGCTTTTCATGCCTCTCCCCCTTTTGACAGGAGACTAAGCATGTCACCTACTTCTTGGCAAGCGCCGCTTGTGCCGCCGCCAGCCGCGCGATGGGCACGCGGTATGGCGAGGCGCTGACATAGTCGAGCCCTACCTTTTCGCAGAAGGCGATGGACGCGGGATCGCCGCCATGTTCGCCGCAAATGCCAAGCTTGATGTCGGGGCGGGTTGCCTTGCCCTTGGTGGCGGCAATTTCGATCAATTGCCCGACGCCTTCGACATCCAGGCTGACAAACGGATCGCGGGCATAAATGCCCTTGTCGACATAATGTGTCAGGAAGCGTGCCGCGTCATCGCGGCTGACGCCCAATGTTGTCTGGGTCAGGTCGTTGGTGCCAAAGCTGAAGAAGCTGCCGACTTCGGCAATTTCATCGGCCATCAGTGCCGCGCGCGGCAGTTCGATCATTGTGCCGACCAGATAGTCGATGCGCTTGCCTTGCTCGGCAAAAACCTCTTCCGCGGCCTTGTCGACGACATCCTTCATTAGCTCCAGCTCGCGCTTTGTGCCGACGAGCGGAATCATGATCTCAGGGACCGGAGCAACCTCCAGCGAGCAGGCTGCCTCGAATATCGCACGCGCCTGCATTTCGTAGATTTCAGGATAAGTAACGCCCAGACGGCAGCCGCGATGTCCAAGCATCGGATTGAATTCATGCAATTCGGCCGCGCGTTGCTTGAGCACTTCGATGCCTACGCCGGCAGCCTCTGCGACTTCGGCAAATTCGCTTTCCTGATGCGGCAGGAATTCGTGCAGCGGCGGATCGAGCAGACGGATGGTCACGGGCAGCCCGGCCATCACCTCGAAAATCGCAGTAAAGTCCTTGCGCTGTTCGGGCAGCAGCTTGTCGAGCGCAGCGCGGCGGCCTTTTTCGTCCTCGGCCAAAATCATCTGGCGCACGGCTGTGATGCGGCTGGCGTCGAAGAACATATGTTCGGTACGGCACAGGCCAATGCCTTCTGCGCCGAAGTCGCGCGCGGTCTGTGCGTCCAAAGGCGTTTCCGCATTGGCGCGCACTTTCATCCGGCGGCCTGCATCGGCCCAAACCATCAATGTGCCGAAATCGCCGACCAGTTCCGGCTGCAAGGTCGGAACTTCGCCCGCCATGACTTCGCCAGTCGATCCGTCGAGTGTCAGGATATCACCTTCGGTCAAGGTTCGGCCCGCGATGCGCAGCACGCGTGCTGACGCGTCAATTTGCAGGCTGCCCGCGCCGGAAACACATGGGCGCCCCATGCCGCGCGCCACAACCGCCGCATGGCTGGTCATCCCGCCGCGTGCGGTCAAAATGCCCTTGGCAGCATGCATACCGTGAATATCTTCAGGGCTGGTTTCGATGCGGACCAATATGACAGCCTCGCCCATATCGTTGAAGCGCTCCGCCGTGTCCGCATCAAACACGATCTTGCCCGATGCCGCGCCGGGCGAGGCAGGCAAGCCGGAAGTCAAAACATCACGTGGCGCATTCGGGTCGAGTGTGGGGTGCAGCAACTGGTCGAGCGCCATCGGATCAACCCGCAGCACCGCCTCGTCCGTGCTAATCAAACCGGCTTCGGCCATGTCCACCGCGATTTTGAGCGCGGCCTTAGCTGTGCGCTTTCCCGACCGGGTTTGCAGCATCCACAATTTTTCACGCTCGACGGTGAACTCGATATCCTGCATGTCGCGATAATGGGTTTCGAGGATTTCGAACACCCGCGCCAGTTCGGCATATACGCCGGGCATTGCCTCTTCCATCGACAGCGGCTTGGCTCCTGCCCGTTCGCGCGCGGCCTTGGTAAGATATTGCGGCGTGCGGATACCGGCAACGACATCCTCGCCCTGCGCATTGATCAGATATTCGCCATAATAGGCATTTTCGCCCGTCGCGGGATCGCGGGTGAAGGCGACGCCGGTCGCCGAGGTATCACCCATATTGCCGAAGACCATGGCCTGCACATTGACGGCTGTGCCCCAGTCACCGGGGATATTGTTCAGACGGCGGTAGACTTTCGCACGGTCCGATTCCCACGAGCCGAACACCGCGCCGACCGCACCCCAAAGCTGGTCATGCACGTCCTGCGGGAATGGCTTGCCCCATTCAGCCTCGACCAGCTTTTTATAAGCGGCGACCAGCGCCTTAAGATCATCGGCGGATAACTCGGTATCGAGATAATAGCCTTGGTCTTCCTTCGCGACCTCCAGTGCCTCTTCAAAAGCACCATGGTCGAGTTCGAGAACGACATCGGCATACATCTGGATGAAACGGCGATAGCTGTCCCACGCGAAACGCGCATCCCCGGACGAAGCGGCAAGGCCCTCCACCGTGGCGTCGTTCAATCCGAGGTTGAGCACCGTATCCATCATCCCCGGCATCGACACACGCGCGCCGGACCGGACCGACACCAGCAACGGATTAGCCGGATCGCCAAAGGCCTTGCCGGTTACCTGTTCAATATGGGCGATACCACCCGCGACTTCTGCGCGGACGCTTTCCGGAAATGTCTGCCCATTGGCATAATAGGCGGTGCACATTTCGGTCGTGATGGTGAAGCCGGGCGGGACCGGCAGTCCGATAGAGGCCATACCATCCAGGTTGGCGCCCTTGCCACCCAACAAGTTCTTGTTCCCACGAACCGTTTCGTCACCGTCAGAAACACCGCCGCCGAATCGAAACACATATTGAGTCATGCTGCCTCCAGAACTTGTCTTCTATGCTGCCCGTGCCAAAACCGCGGCGTCTTGGCAAAGGCAATAAAGGGGGGAAATCTCTTCAAAAGGATAGTGGCCGACTATCCTTCTATTTTCGGGAAACAAGCCACAGGGTGGACAGCGCCCCGGAAATGGGTGCGCAAACTGGCTGGATATTTGGTCGTCTTCCCAAACTCCGCCACCGAAACGCTATACATTTTGGGCATGCCGCGGCCATCCCTCTATTCCGACTAAAACATTCGTGCGCCGTAGTGCAGTGCAACAGGATGGAGTCAAGTGCAGAAGGCGGTTATTTTGATGTTTTATTTGCGAAGAGCATGAAACGCGCGAGCGGACGTTTAAAGCTGAGCAGGTAAAGGACGTGCATGATGACAAAGGCAATCGCGAGATTGGCCAAGAGTTCATGCGCTTCTTCATAAACTTCCCCCGCCTCATCTTCGCGTTCGGCGCCCTCCAGTTCTTCGCTTTCCCCCGAAAAGGAAAAAGAACTGAGAGACGTCGGTTGCAGCGCGCGGCCATTGTCCATCAGCAAGCCGGTTCCTGTCGCGCCAATTACCGAGAGCGCTATACCCGCTAATAAAGTCCGGCTGATCGCGGGATGGGTCATGAACCCTTTCAGATGCATCTCCTTGAACGAGGGGTAAAAGCGCTCAAGCCCCAACTGGGGCGCGCCGCTTAACGCCCAGATCAGGCGAAAAAGGATGAGTGCCGCAACGCCGTAACCAAGCCAAGCGTGAATAAGCCCCATCTCGGCAGAGAAATAGGCCGCCAAAACGGTGAGCGCGAGGAATGCATGAAAGATGCGGATGCGATTTAAAACAGCCATGGGAGAGGTTTCCTTTGGAGAGGTAACCTACAAGAGGCGCATTCGGGTATGTGGGCATTGATAAAGATCAACGCCCAAAAATATATATTGTGAAGACTAGCCTTCGATTTTCGAGAAATCGGCCACGCGGTGCACGGCGTCACGGAAACGTGCGAGCAGGCCAAGACGGAAAGCCCGAACAGCCGGATCGGGATCGTTGACCATAACGCCCTCGAAAAAGGCGTCGATTGGCGCACGCAAGCTGGCGAGAGCAGTCATTGCGCCTTCAAAATCCTCCGCATCGATAGCGGCGTCGGCTTTGGGCTCGGCGGTGTCGAGGGCGGATTTGAGTGCAATCTCGACATCACTTGCACCGTCATGCTGAACTTGTTTCAGCATCTTAGTTGCTTCGCCTTCTTCAGAATAAAACCCTGAAACAAGTTCAGGGTGACGGGTGCTTTGGTCATCACCCGATTGTTTCAAGATATTAGCCGCGCGCTTGTATCCGGCGAGAAGGTTTGTGCCTTCGTCGGTTGTGACGAAGCCTTGAAGCGCTTTCACGCGCTTGACCATAAGAACGTTGTCGCCCCTATCGGTGACCGAGACAACGGCGTCGATCATGTCATGCCGGATGCCTGCTTCCCTTTGCTGGACTTTCAACCTGTCGATTAGAAAATTGGCGACATCGATTCCGGCATTCGACCCTCCGGCATGGGCAGCCGCTGTTATCAAATCACGCATCGACACCCGGAGATTATTATCCAGAATGAGCGATAATATACCGATAGCGGCACGGCGCAACGCAAAGGGATCTTTGGATCCTGTGGGCTTTTCATCAAACTGGAAGAACCCGACCAACGTATCCAGCTTGTCCGCCAAACTCACCGCCACCGTCACCGGCGCGGTGGGGACATCATCGCCCTGCCCGACCGGTTTGTAATGGTCGCGCACAGCATCGGCTACGGCGTTTGTCTCGCCCTGCGCACGGGCGTAATATCCGCCCATCAGGCCCTGCAGTTCGGGAAACTCGCCGACCATGCCGGTCACAAGATCAGCCTTGCACAGACGAGCCGCGCGTTCGGCGTCGTCAGCATTTGCGCCCTTGACGATGCCTTCCTCCACCAGCCAGCGCGCCAGCTTGGCAACGCGCTCGACCTTGTCGGCAACGGTCCCCAGCTTTTCATGGAAGGTAATCTGCGCCAGTTTCTTGGCTTGTTCATCAAGCGGAACCTTCAGGTCCTGTTCCCAGAAGAACTTCGCATCCGAAAGCCGCGCGGCCAAAACCTTTTCATTGCCAGCAACAATTGCCGCACCACCGTCGTTAGCGACGATGTTCGCGGTGCAGACAAATGCATTGGCAAGCTTGCCGTCGCGGTCGTGGCAAACAAAATATTTCTGGTTCACCCGCGCCGTCAACTGGATAACCTCTTGCGGAACCTCCAGAAAGGCGGGGTCGAAACGGCCGAGCATTGGCACCGGCCATTCGGTCAGCCCTGCATTTTCGGCGACGAGACCTTCATCATCGACCAGAACCAGCCCTGCCGCGGTCGCGGCAGCCTTGGCCCCATCACGGATGAGGGTGCAGCGTTCGGAGAAATGGACGATGACATGGGCGGCCCGCAACGCTTCGATATAGGCGTCGGCGTTTGCGATTTCGATTGGGCCGCTCGAATGGAAACGGTGCCCCATGGTGTGACGGCCGCTTTCAATGCCGTCTATAGCGCAAGGGACGATATCGTTCCCCAACAAGGCGATGATGCCTTGCAATGGCCGGACCCAGCGCAGGCTTTCGGTCGATATCGAGGCCGCGCCCCAGCGTTGCGACTTTGGCCAAGGGAAAGCGCGGATGATCGCGGGTATCGCCTCGCCCAACACATCGGCTGTGTTGCGCCCGGGCTTTTCGACAATCGCGAAATAGATACCGTCGCGCTCCACCAACTGGTCTTGCGCCAGGCCGGTTTTACGCAAGAATCCTTCCATAGCCTGCGGCGGTGCGCCGACTTTCGGCCCTTTGGTTTCTTCGGAAACCGCTTCGGTCGCAAGCGGCAGACCCTTGGCGATCAGGGCCAGACGGCGGGGTGTCGCAAATGTTTCGACCGACTGCGCGGCAAGGCCGGCCTTGGTCAGCGCCTCATTAAACAAGCGCGCAAGGTCTTCCTTGGCCTTGGCCTGCATCCGCGCAGGGATTTCTTCGGAAAGGAGTTCGAGAAGGAAGTCGGCCATTATTCCGCCCATCCATTCTTTTCCATCCACGCCTGACAGCTACCCTTGGCCAGATCGCGGACGCGGCCCATGTAAGAGGCGCGTTCCTGCACGGAGATTACGCCACGGGCCTGCAAAAGGTTGAACAAATGGCTGGCTTCGATTGCCTGGTCATAAGCCGCAAGCGGGATGTTCGCCGCGATGCACCGCTGGCACTCGGCCTCAGCCTTTGCAAAACCGTCGAACAGCGCGGCGGTGTCGGCGACCTCGAAATTATAGGTCGAAAATTCCACCTCATTCTTGTGGAACACATCGCCATAGGTGACGCCATGATTGTTGAATTTGAGGTCGTATACGCTGTCGACGCCCTGGATATACATCGCAAGCCGTTCCAAACCGTAGGTCAGTTCGCCCGCAACAGGCTTGCAATCAAATCCGCCCATTTGCTGGAAATAGGTAAACTGTGTGACTTCCATACCGTCGCACCAGACTTCCCAGCCAAGACCCCATGCCCCCAATGTCGGGCTTTCCCAGTCATCTTCGACAAAGCGGATGTCATGCTTCAGCGGGTCAATGCCTATGGCGTCGAGCGAGCCCAGATACAGCTCCTGCAGATTGGCAGGGCTGGGCTTCATGATGACCTGATATTGGTAATAATGCTGCAGCCGGTTTGGGTTCTCGCCATAGCGGCCGTCGGTGGGACGACGGCTCGGCTGCACATAGGCAGCGTTCCAGCTATCAGGACCAAGAGCTCTTAAAGTGGTGGCGGGATGGAACGTCCCTGCCCCAACGCGCATGTCATAAGGCTGCAAAATGATGCAGCCCTGCTTGCCCCAATAATCATGGAGAGTCAGGATCAGGTCCTGAAAACTTAATGGTGCCACCTCAGACATGGCCAGCCCCTTGGCCGAGATGAGGCGCTAAATCAAGGTTCTGGACGGTGCGAAGCGATTTTGTCAGCCTCGCATTGCATAATGTAAGGTCTTATTGACATCGCAAGCGAATCGGGTTAGTAAGGTAAACATGACAGAACGACAGCCTCACCTGACATGAAAAATCAGCTTAAGATCCTGCGCGCCACGCGCAACTGGAGCCAGGCCGAATTGGGCGAACATCTGGATGTGTCTCGTCAGGCCGTGAATGCGATTGAGACAGGCAAATATGACCCGTCGCTTCCGCTGGCGTTCAAAATTGCGCGCCTGTTCGGGCGACCCATTGAGGAGATTTTCGATGACGAATTTGGCGGAGGCACAGATGACCGATAGTGATGATATGAGCCAATCCAATGGCCGCCGCATAATGTGGATTATCCTAGCGAGCCTGGGTATCGTCATGGTGGCCGGCGCGATTGCCGGCTATATGGCACAGCATAATGAACAAGGCGGTGGTCCGTTAGGAACTGCCGGTATCGTAACGTTCAGCGTTTTCGCAGCGCTCATCGGCGCCCTCAGCTACGCCATCTGGACGAACAGCCGCAAATTGAGGGCGGATAATGAGCCTCTTACAAAGCGGGAAAGACTCAACAGGAACATCATGTTTAGCTGCGGTCTGGGTGGTGGCGTTGTTGGGGTAACGGTTGCTCTCAACAGCGCGCTCACCGCGTCGCCAGCCTCGGACCCGATTGATCTCTTTGTCAGTTCCTCGATCCCGCCGATGGTGGCCTTATTACTTGCGTTCTTTTGGGGCATCATCATGCCGGTGATCGCATGGGTCTGGCACAAGCGCGCTATCGACGAGCAGGAAGCCAGCGCCTACCGCGACGGCGGCTATTACGCGGCATATGCCTATCTGATTGGTGCGCCGACCTGGTGGTTGCTGTGGCGCGGCGGATTAGTGCCCGAACCCAATGGTGTCGCGATTTTCTTGCTCTTCACCACCATCTGGTCTGCAGTCTGGTACTGGAAAAAATACCGCTGACTTTCCGAAATTTAACGTACACATACCTTATCCAAACAGGAGATACGCATGCCCCCCACGATTAAAACTCTGCTGATTTCTGCCGCCATGGCATTCTCCCCGGCATGTCTTGCACAAAATGCGCCGACCGAAGCCCCGGCAGCCGTCGAGGCGCTGGACCCTGTCAAAGCCGCGCCTGCCGTTATCAAGGATGTCGACCCAGCACTTTGGGTCGTAAAGGACGAGGACACGACGATTTATCTGTTCGGTACAGTCCACATCTTGAAACCCAATCTCGGCTGGTTTGACGAAGGTGTGAAACAGGCGTTCGAGGGATCGGACCGGTTGGTGCTCGAAATGGTCGAGCCTTCTGCGGCGGAAAGCCAGGCGCTGTTCGGCAAGCTCGCGATCGACAAAAGCGGTAAAACGCTCCGCTCCAAAATGAGCGATGCGGACAGGACTATTTATGAAACCGCAATGACGAAAACGGGCCTGCCGGCCGAAGCCCTCGATCCGTTTGATCCCTGGGCAGCAGCCGTCACACTATCCGTGATTTCCATGCAGAAGCAGGGCTTTGACATAAATAGCGGTGTCGAAAAGCAGCTTACAGCCGCCGCAAATGCAGCGAAAAAGCCTATCGGTGGCGTCGAAACAATGGAGTTCCAATTGGGTGTGTTCGACAGCATGCCGGAAAGTGAGCAAATCCGCTTTCTTATCGAGACCGCAAAGGTCGTCGAAAGCTCCTCCAATATGATGGACAAAATGGTCGAGCTTTGGGGAACTCCTGACCCCGATGGCCTTGGGCAGTTAATGAACGATGGCCTGACCAGCCGCGCGCTCTATGATGCATTGCTGACACGCCGTAACGCTAACTGGGCAAAATGGATCAAGACCGAGATGGATAAGCCCGGTACGACCTTCATGGCGGTCGGTGCCGGACATCTTGCGGGCCCGACAAGTGTGCAAAATCTTCTGCCTGCCTATGGCTTGAGCGCGGTAAGAGTAGCTTATTAACGATTTGCCTGTCATTTGGGGAAGGCTCGCGCTGTGCGGGCCTTCATCCATTTTGGGGGATTAATGGACAACGCCGAAGTCGCACCACCGCTTGAACAGCGCCTGTCAAAAACCGGCTTCGCCGCGAAAACCTGGCAGTTTATTCGCGGCATATTACCGAGCCTTGGCTGGATCGTGCTGTACTTCGTCCTACAGATTCTGTGCACGGCGGTTCTTATAACCGCAGGTGTAGGAGGAGGAAGTTTATCAGGCGCCGCGAATGGTGACACGAAAGGCGTTGCCGTTCTCTGGGGCTTGGTGGTTTCGGCAATCATCCAGATCGGGCTACTTGTCCTCTACTTGAAAAAACACGACCGTTATCACCGGATCGGGCTCGACAGTTTCGGAAACATGTCCTTTGGCCGGACCGTAAGTTTGGCGTTCGCACTGGTCTTGACGGCCATGATCGCCAACTATCTTTACGCCACCTTCGTCATCCCCGGTATCGGCATGCAGGCAGACATGGCAAAAATGCTGGCTGAAATTCCGCGAACCCCGCTGAATATCGGCTTGGGATTTTTTGCCATTGCCGTAGCGGCACCTGTCGTGGAAGAACTTCTGTTCCGGGGCTTGCTTCAAAATGCCCTCGCCCGCTTCATTCCCATCTGGGGTGCGATCCTGTTGTCGTCGCTCGTGTTCGCTGCGGTGCACGGACAACCTTATGCCATACCGGGCCTGATGTCGCTCAGCATCGCCTTCGGTTATCTGTATCACCGTACGGGTTCGCTGCGGACAAACATAATATTGCATATGCTCAATAATGCGGCCGCGCTGCTCTTAACACAGTCGATGGTTTAAGCGACGGCAGGCTCCAGCATTCGCAGCGTCCCTGCGTCGGCGTCAATCTCCGTCATCACCCCTTGCGCCAGCGTAAACTGGTCGGTGATGTGGCCGAACCATGCGCCGGTATACACCGGGACGCCAAGCGAACCCAGATGCTGGCGCAACACATCATTCAAGGTGAAACCGCCATAGACGCCGCTGCTGCTTCCGGTACAACTGGTGCACTGACCAAACACCGCACCCGCCAGATTTTTAAGAATACCGGCAAGCCCCAATTGGGTCAGCATGCGATCGATCCGGTATTCGGCTTCATCGACATCTTCGAGGAAGAGGATCGCGCCATTGAAATCGGGCAGATAGCCGCTGCCGGACAAGGCCGATAACACGGTCAGGTTTCCGCCCAACAGACGACCCTTGGCTTTACCGGCCGCTATGGTCTGCGTCCGCCACCGCCGCTGCGTTAGCCGGTCTTCCCCACCCTCCGGATTGACCAAGGTCGGGGTCGCGGCGTCGAAGGCGATGGGATAAAAGGCGTCCCATGATGCCTTGCCCCACGCACTGCCTGCGTTCGGGCCATGCAAGGTCGTGAAACCTGCCTTTGCCGCAATGGCCATGTGCAGGGCCGTGATATCGCTAAAGCCGGTCAAAAGTTTTGGATTTGCGCGAATGACATCCCAGTCCAGATAAGGCAGCAATCGTGCACTGCCCCAACCGCCGCGCACGGCAAAAATGGCTTTCACATCCTTGTCGGCGAACATCGCATTGATGTCGGACGCCCGGTCCTTATCCCGCCCCGCCAGATAACCATAACGATCCAGAATGTGCGGAGCGCGTTTCGGGACGAGGCCCATGGCGGTGATGGCTTCCTCGACCAACTGGATCTGGAATGGTTCATCACTTGCCGATGCCGGTTCGATTAGCCCAACTATATCGCCCTTTTTAAGGCGCGCCGGCTTGCGGTGAACAGGCGCGCCGCGCCCGTTCGCCTGCATCGCCATAACAGGTGGGGCCGACAACATTGCCGCCAGCCCCGCCATGATCTGTCGCCGTGAAGCTTCCATATTATCCTCCGGCGACCTGTGATTTAGAACTTTGTTTCAACAGCCAAGGTGAACGAGCGTCCACGGGGGTCGGCTACGCGCGGCTCCCAGCTGCTACCGGCACCCGTGTTACTGTCGTATGTAATCGCGAATGGCGGATCTTTGTCGAACAGGTTCTTGATGCCCAGTGTCAGACGGAACTGTTCCTGGATATCAAGGCTGACCGAGGTGTTGTAGGTGATATAGGGCCTCACACGCGGGTTGAAATCAGGACGTGTCACTGTCCCATTTGCAATCCCTGGCAGAGCCTGATTTTTATATCCGTCGCGATAGATTTGCGAGATGCTGAACGTCAGGTCATCCTTGGTGTAGGTCAGGAAGGCATTATGCTTCCACTTCAGTCCCAAATCACCGGCGAAGGTAAATACGCCAATCAAGCTTGGCCCAAAAGGTGCCGAAGGCAGGAACTTTTCCCGCTTTTTCAGCAAATAGGTACCATCAAGACCGGCAGTGAGCACACCACCCGCCAAATCGGTACCGCCGCGTAGCGAGACTTCGAGACCCTCTGTCCGGCGCGAACCGATATTGTCGGCGCGCAAGTCGATGAGAGTAATGATGCCATTGGTCCGAATGACCCGGTCCGGGAAGAAGGCGATATTGTCGAGCAACTGGCGCAAGGTCAGCGCGCCGATCGTGTCATCGACCGCAATCGACCAGAAATCGACTGAGGCGCTGAAACGACTGGATGGCTGAAGTACAACACCCACGCTGTACTGTTCTGACGTTTCCGGTCCCAGATTCAGGTTCCCGCCGGTCAATGTGTCTGGCGTAATCGCGGCACATCCGGGAAGGAGGCTAACCGTGCCTGTCGGACATGTCGTCGGATCGACCAGTGTGTTCCCCGGATTGGGTGATTGGGTCACGCCGTTGAAAATCTGGTTGAATGCAGGAACGCGGAAGCCGGTGTTGTACGAACCACGGATCATGAACCAGTCGACGGGCCGGAATTTGGCCGAAATCTTCGGGTTAATCGTTGAACCGAAGCCGGTATAATCGTCCAGACGAACCGCTCCCGTCACTTCGAGCATATCGAATATGGGGAAAAGGACTTCTGCGTAGGCCGCCTTTACATCGCGATTCTTCGGCGTCAGCGCGTTGATGTTGTCGAACGCCACATTGAAGATATCCGGTGTGCCGGTGACAGCTGCAGGCGAACCGTTAAAGCTGTAGGTCTCCCGCCGGTAGTCCACGCCAAGGGCGACTTGCACCGAACCGCCTGGCAGTTCAAAAAGCGAACCAGAAATCGACGCATCGAGTTGCTTCACTTCGTATTTACCGCCGTAGAGCGTGACCCCTTTCGCCGAAATCGCATTTAGGCCTGCGAGAGCTGCTGCCGACTGCGTTACGGAGAATGGGTTCAATATGCCGCTGTTAAGAAGGCCGACTATACCCGGACGCGTGGCGCCAGGTGCGGTGGGCGCGCGGGGATCGATGCCGCCCGACACAGCGCCGGGAACGCCAGAGGCTGCTGCTGCGGCTGCCGATGAGAAAGTGCCACGATAGTGATAGCCGTCCCCCAATACAGATGAGGATTCGCTTCGGGCGTAAGACGCCCCTGCACGATAATCCCAGTCACCGAATAGCGGACCTTCGGCACCAAGTGCGGCGCGCAAGGTTTTGGTATTGGTCTCATATTCGCGGGTTCCGCACGCAATACAGCGCCAGCGATAGGAGATTGGCTTACCATAGTTGACGGCAATCTGCGGGAAGACCGCGACCAAGCGGTTATAGACATCATTATAGGTCGCGGCTGTAGTCGGGTTCAAGGGATAATAGAGCGGCAACGTCGTCGCGTTGCCCGAATATTGGTTATTCGAAAAACGCTTGGCCGAATCTGCATCCGAACCGGTAATTTCCGCAAAGAATTGATGATCCCCTGCCTTGACGGTGGCACGGCCATAATAGGTAAGTGTGTTCAGCGGCTGTTGCAGGACCGCGGCACGGCCCGTATCCCAGGCGCAGGCGAAGCGGGCGGAAGGAATAGCCCATAATTGTTCGTCATAAGCCAATCCGCCATCAACAGAGTTGCAGCCTGCGCCACCAGGCAGATCCAAAATGTTGATACCGCCGGTTGCCGGGACAGTCGCCCCTGCTTCCAACAATGTTACCCCACTCAAAAGCGAACCGGTTGGTGCGAAGATGGCGTTGGCACCTGTTGGAAAGGCCGTGGCGATGGGGGTTCCGCGCGTGTCGATCGACAAGCCGCGATTGGGCTGGTTACCGTTCACAAAGGAACGGTCCGACCCGTTGAGCACATTATTCACGCTGCGGCTGATCGCGCCCATGATGTTGAAGCCCTGTTTGTCGAGGTCGCCATAACCACCTGTCGCCGAAAGCCGGTAGATATTCCCGCCGCCAGCTTCAGTAATATCCGTGAAGGCGTTGAGCGTGAGGCCCTGGAAATTGGTTTTGGTGATGAAGTTGATAACCCCGCCAATCGCATCTGTCCCATAGATAGCTGACGCGCCATCCTTCAGAACTTCGACGCGCTCTAGTGCCGCAATGGGTATCTGGTTCACGTCGACCGCAGAACCTGTAAGCCCGTGCGCGGCCACACGACGACCGTTCAACAGAACTAGGGTAGAGGCAGACCCCTGCCCGCGCAGGTTGGCTGCGGACAAACCGTTGGTTCCACGTTGCGCTCCGCTGGTGACATCCGCATTGGACGCGAGGTTGTCTGCGCCATTACCATTGGACGACAGGTAAGAGATGAGCTGTTCGGGGCTGTTAATGCCTTCGCGCGACAATTCTTCGGTGTTGATGATCTGCAACGGCAGCGAACTGTCGGTCGGATCGCGTTTGATGCGCGAGCCGGTAACGATGATGGCCGCGGCCTCTTCCGCCTGTGGCTCTGCGGTTGCCGGCGTTTCTTGGGCAAATGCCGGAAATGTCAGACATGTGGCTGCGAGTAATGAAATCGATTTTGTGAACTTCATGTTTTTCCCCCTTTTTGGAAAACAACCCGGAAATATTTTCCTGAGTCTGGTTCGAGGGAGAGGCTATTCTTGCAACTTCGCCAATGCAACTAGGTTAATGTAATTTAGTCGCTTTATGTGACATCGATTGCAGACCGCCGGTTTGTCTACTCGTGGGGTTGAAAATTATATAATTTCGGCGCAAAGATACTTTATGCTGTCGCAGAAAACCCGCTACGCCATCCGCGCCATGCAACACCTTGCCGACCATTATGGCAAAGGTCCGGTCCAATTGGCCGATATCGCCGAACAGCAGAAGATCCCGCCCAAGTTTTTGACCGTAATCCTTTCCGAACTTGCCCGATCCGGATTAGTTGCTTCTCAACGCGGCAAAGATGGCGGGTATTGGCTTGGCGTCCCGCCGATCGACATCAGCTATGGCGATCTCATCCGCATCATGCGCGGGTCCTTGGCACTTGTGCCCTGCGCCAGTCGCTATGCGCATGAAACTTGCCAGAATTGCGTCGAGGAAGAAAATTGCCGTACACGCGCGCTGATGCTGCAGGTCCGCGACAAAACGGCGCATCTGCTCGATTCGATCAACCTGTCGGATAATGTCGAAGCGGACGCATATCTTCTGGCAGCCGAATAAACCGCTGCTGTCCCAATACCGCACAAACAGAACCTTTCGCCGCGAAAAGTAAAATCTTTTATCGAATCGTATTGTCAATCAAATTAGTTGAGTTTAAGGACCCCGGCAGGACAAGGGCAATGCAACCGCCCGTCCTGCAAGGGGTGTTTATGACAGACGATAGTAAAGATCGGTCCGGAGAGTCGCATGGCGCGTCCTTTTCCGAACCTGTTCGCGCTGTGCTCGACGCACTCGCAAAACTGCGCTTTGGCGCGATCCAGTTGACCGTGCATGAAGGTAAACTTGTGCAGGTCGACGTGACGGAGCGCAAACGCTTCAGCAACTAAACCAATCTCTCTCCCAAATTTAAGAGGCAGACCGGCCCACCGGATGCATCTGTTTTTTCGAAAGTAAAACACATGCTCATTCGCGACCTTGGCCCGTCTCTGGCCCTTGTAACACTTTTATCGCTCACCACGCCTGCTTTTGCCGAAACCACGGAGGCCGTTGTCCTTGATCAGGAAGCGCGCTCATCGGCAGGCACCGGCGATACCGATGCACCTCAGGAAATCATTGTGACCGCCCGTCGTCGCGATGAAACAGCGCAGGAAATCCCTATCGCTGTATCGGTGGTCGGTGGCGATCAGATCGATAACACGGGAAGCTTCAACGTTGGTCGGTTGCAGCAGCTGACCCCAACCTTACAATTCTACTCGTCAAACCCACGCAACACGTCGGTAAACATCCGCGGCATCGGTGTCCCCTTTGGCTTGACCAATGACGGGATCGAACAGGGCGTCGGCATTTATGTGGATGATGTCTATTATTCGCGCGTTGCCTCTGCGACGTTCGATTTCCTTGATGTCGGGCAGATTGAAGTTCTTCGTGGTCCTCAAGGCACATTGTACGGGAAGAACACCACGGCTGGCGCGATCAACATTTCTACGCGTCAACCAACATTCAATCTCGAAGGCCGCGCAGAGGTCAGCATCGGCAATCTTAATTTCAAACAGGCTAAAGCAGCGATTTCAGGTCCATTATCTGACACGATCGCCGCCCGTCTGGCCGTATCGGGCACAAGCCGACGCGGCACCATTTTCAACGTCACATCCGGCAACTGGATCAATGAGCAGGATAATATTGGTCTGCGTGGCCAACTACTCTGGCGTCCAAATGACAATCTGGATGTCAAGCTTTCGGGCGACTTCAGTGTGCAAAACCCAGAATGCTGTGCACAAATCTACGTTCGCACAGGAACCACGCAGCGCGCACTTAGCCGCCAATACGCAGCCCTCGCTGCGGCCCAAAATTACCGCGTGGTCAGCACCAACCCATTCGACCGCCTGACCGATGTCGATGCTGAGCTTAACGCGCGAAACGAAATTGGTGGTGCCGCCCTCAAAATCAAATGGGATACCGGACCGGGCACGCTGACATCTGTTACGGCATGGCGCTATTGGGATTGGGTGCCGGCAAACGACCGGGACTTCACCGGCCTTCCCATCACTACGAAGTCGAACAACCCTTCGCAGCAGCAGCAATATACCCAAGAAATCCGCTACGCGCAGTCAGGTGACGCGTTTGATTTCGTTGTTGGCGCCTTTGCCTATCATCAGAAGGTCCGCACACAAGGGATACAAGAACAGGGTCCGGCGGCCAGCCGCTGGTTACTCACAGGAGCACTGGCGAACGATCCTTCTGTGTTGAACGGCTTGACCGCTCGGAACGATATTCGCCTGGATAACACAAGCGCGGCTCTTTTTGGCCAGTTCAGCTGGAAGCCTTTGACAGGTCTGACTATCCAGCCCGGTTTTCGCGTCAATTATGACAAAAAAGACGGGCTTTACGATTCTGTCGTGACCAATGGGGCGGGGCAATTGGTGACATTCGCCAGCACCGACCCTCGGATTGTCGCGCAACGTGGCGTTCTATCGCCGCAGCGTTTTGAACCGAAGTTCAGCGACTGGAACTTCAGCTACGACCTGACACTGAGTTACGAAGTCGCTCAGGATATTCTGGCATTCGCAACCTATTCCAAGACGTTTAAATCTGGCGGCGTTAATCTGAACGGCGTTCCGAACGACGCCGCGGGCAATCCGATCTTGGCAGCAGGAACGGTTAAACCCGAATCGGTCAATCACATCGAAGCAGGGATTAAGGCCCAATTCCTTGACCGCAGGGCGACTTTGAATCTGTCGGCCTTTCGTACCGACATTTCGGATTACCAAGCCCTGGTCACAAATGGCCAGTTGGGCGTGTTGCGCGGATATCTCGCCAATGCCGATAAAGTTCGTACGCAGGGCCTTGAAGCAGACTTCTCCTTGCGTCCGAATGATAGGTTCAACGTGTATCTAAACGGCACCTATGTCGATGCAAAATATCGCAGCTTTGCCGACGCACCTTGCCCGCCCGAACTGTCCGGCGGCGGCACCGGAACGCCAATCGCGGCCCCTGGCGTCCCCGGGAATAGTCCGGCGAACTGCGACATTTCCGGCCAACGTTTGCCTGGCGTATCCAAATGGTCATTCTCATATGGAGGCGAGGTCAACACGCCAACTTCCGTATTTGGACGCGAAGGCCAACTCTATGTCGGTATCGATGGAAATTACCGTACCGGATTTTCATCAAACCCGACACCTTCCATTTATACGAATATTCAAGGTTATGCCCTTACTAACTATCGCGTAGGTTTCCGGACCGACAGCGGCATCAACCTGTTTGGATTTGTACGCAACCTGTTCGATGTGAACTATTTCGAACAGCTTGCCGTGCCGTCCGGAAACACGGGTCTCATTGTCGGGCAGCCCGGAGATCCGCGCACTTACGGGATTACTTTTGCACTTACCTTCTGATACCTGACCACAGCTGACTGAAAGGACGTCAACATGTTAGAAACAATAGCCAACCTCGATTGGGCTGCCATATGGCCCTATATTGCGGTTGGGTTCGCAGCCCAACTTGTTGACGGCGCTCTCGGTATGGCTTTTGGCGTTATTTGCAGCACCTTGCTGGTTAGCGTCATGGGTGTTGCCCCGGCGCGTGCGTCCGCTGGTGTCCATTTCGTGGAAATGTTCACCACAGGCGCATCGGGTATCAGTCATATTCTGCACAAGAATGTGGATTGGAAACTGTTCAGCCGCATCGCTATCCCGGGCGTCATCGGCGGCTGTACCGGAGCGTATTTGCTTGCAAATATCCATACGGAGGCTGCGCGGCCTCTGGTTATGCTATATCTGACCGTGATCGGATTCTACCTTTTCTACAAGGCATTGACCTTTTCGCAGGAACATAAGGCGCGCGATCCTAAGGTGACGGTGCCTCTGGGCCTTATCGGAGGCTTCCTCGACGCATCGGGTGGCGGCGGTTGGGGGCCGGTGGTCACCTCAAATCTGCTGATTCAAGGTACCGATCCACGCAAGACCATCGGTACCGTGAATACGGCAGAGTTTTGCCTGACATTCGCCATTTCGATGACCTTTATCATGACCATCGGCCTTCAGGCCTTTACAGTGGTAACCGGTGGTTTGTTGATTGGTGGTTTGCTCGCGGCGCCCTTGGGGGCTTATGTCGCCAAGCGCATTGAACCACGCCGTCTGCTTTTCGCCGTCAGCATTGTTCTGATCGCAACCAGCATGTTCAGCCTGTACAAGGCGCTCAGCTAGGACAAAGCTTGCATTTGGCGTAAAGCCCGCATATAGGCGCGCGCTTGCCGTTCGTGGTCATCCCTGGAGGCGTGACGGCAAGTGTAACTTTATTGGAGATTTATCATGAGCGATCAGCTGACATTGTCGGCCGAGACGCGCGATCGGGCTGGCAAGGGAGCCTCCCGCGAATTGCGTCGTCAAAACCGGATTCCCGCCGTAATCTACGGCAACAAACAAGACCCCGAACTCATCCATGTTGAGGAAAAGGCTCTCGTCAAATTGTTGATGACTGGCCACTTTTCGAACAGCGTGGTCGAAATCGACCTTGGCGGTAAAAAGCAGATCACCATCCCTAAGGATGTTGCTTTCCATCCGGTAACCGATCGCCCGACCCATGTTGACTTCCTGCGCATCGTCAAGGGTGCCAAGGTTGACGTGGAAGTGCCCGTTGTCTTCGTCAACGAAGACGCTTCGCCAGGCCTGAAGCGCGGCGGCGTTTTGAACATCGTCCGCCACGAGCTCGAGCTTGTGTGTGAAAACGACAAGATCCCTGACGACATCCAGATCGATGTCACCGGCTTCGATGTGGGCGATTCGATCCACATCAGCCATGTGAAGCTTCCCGCTGGTTCGGAAAGCAAGATCACGGACCGTGACTTCACGATCGCAACGATCGTTGCTCCGTCGGCACTCAAGTCGAGTGACGGCGACACGACCGTTGACGGTGGCGCTGAAGCTTAAACTTTTTTCCGTGGGCGGGCTTCGGCTCGCCCCGGTTAATCCCGCGAGGACACACCGCGATGCAACTATGGGTAGGCCTTGGTAATCCGGGACCAACCTATGCCATGCATCGGCATAATATCGGCTTCATGGCCATTGATGCCCTCGCCGAAATCCATGACCTGCCTCTACCCGCAAAGAAATTTCAGGGCTGGGTTCAGGAGCTACGGCTCGGTTCCGAAAAAATCATATTGTTGAAACCCGCTACGTTCATGAACGAAAGCGGCCGAAGTATCCGTGCGGCTATGGATTTCTACAAGCTTGAGCCTGCGCAGGTTACTATCTTCTACGACGAGCTGGATCTCGCACCATTTAAGGTGAAGGTCAAAGTCGGGGGCGGAGCAGCCGGACATAATGGTATCCGGTCGGCAATCGACCATATTGGCGCAGATTTTCGCCGTGTGCGTCTGGGCATCGGCCATCCCGGCCACAAGAACCGGGTGACGGGCTATGTCCTCGGCAATTTCCACAAGAGCGAGATCGATGATTTGGCCGATCTGCTGGGGGCTGTTGCAGCCGAAGCGGACTGGCTCGCCAAGGGCGATGACGTGCGCTTCATGAATGACGTGGCACTCCGGCTGCAGGAATAAGGCCGTGCGACGCCTGCTCGTAATCGGTCCCTGCGGTGCCGGAAAATCAACGCTTTCCACAGCTTTGGGCAAAAAACTGGGTTTGCCTGTCTACCATATGGACCAGCTGAACTGGCAACCCGGCTGGGTCGAAAGCAGCAAGAACGAGATTAGGGAAAAATTGGCTGCCATTGTTGTCAAAGAGCGATGGCTGATTGACGGCACCTATGGCGGCACGCTCGCGGAGCGATTGCCGTATGCCGATACCGTCATCTATCTGGATTACCCCATTGCCTTATGCGTCAAACGGCTGCTACAGCGGATATGGACCTATCGCGGGCGCAGCAGACCCGACATGACGGAAGGCTGCCCTGAACGGCTTGATATCGGCTTTCTCTTCTACCTCATCCGCTGGAACAGTGGACCCCGCCTTCGCACCGAAGCGCGGTTGAAGGGTCATGAAGCAAAGGTCATCCGCTTTCGCAGCCCGCAAGAATTGAACCTCTGGTTGAACGCACTTTAAATAATCACCCGAAATTGGGCGCTGTCACAATGCCGCTATATGACCAAATCCCAGATCAATCGCCAACAAAGCAGCCGCCACGGCACTCGCCAACGCGCCTCTGCGATTGCGGATGGAATTGCGATTAATGACAACGATAATGCGGTTCAGGTCGTGATAGTCGAAGGTTTCCTCCGCATGGACCCGATGGACGGTCTGGATGCTGGCAAGATACCAGAACCAAGCCGCCAAAGCAGACGCGATAATCGTCGCAAAATCGAGAAAGATACCAAGGCCTGACCAAAGCTGTTCCATTTTGCTCCCCTTTTCGGAATTCTGGCGCTAAAGGCGCTCCTCCAGTTCAAGTCAAGAGTAGGTCATCATGGGTTTCAAATGCGGTATTGTCGGGCTCCCCAACGTGGGCAAGTCCACGCTGTTCAATGCACTGACGGAGACCGCCGCAGCGCAGGCCGCCAACTATCCCTTCTGCACAATTGAGCCGAATATCGGCAATGTCGCCGTGCCTGACCCACGTTTGCAGACCATTGCCAAAATCGGCGGCAGCCAAAAGATCATCGAAACCCAGTTGGGCTTTGTCGACATTGCCGGTCTGGTGCGCGGTGCTTCGAAGGGCGAAGGACTGGGCAATCAGTTCCTTGGCAATATTCGCGAAGTCGATGCCATCGTTCATGTTCTGCGCTGCTTCGAAAATGATGACATCCAGCATGTCGACAACAAAATCGATCCTATCTCCGACGCGGAAACGGTCGAAACCGAGTTGATGCTCTCCGATCTGGAGTCGTTGGAAAAGCGCGTTCCCAATTTCGCCAAAAAGGCCGCTCAAGGCGACAAGGAAGCGAAGGCGGCGGCGGCCGTGCTCGGCCGCGCGCTCGACTTGCTCCGTGATGGAAAGCCTGCACGGCTCGTGGTTCCGACCGACCCTGAAGAACAAAGACTGTTCGACACCGCGCAGTTGTTGACCGCCAAACCTGTCCTCTATGTCTGTAATGTCGAGGAATCGAGCGCAGCCGACGGCAATGCGCTGTCCGCCAAGGTTTTTGAAAAGGCAAAAGCCGAAGGTGCCGAAGCCGTTGTCGTGTCCGCCGCGATTGAAGCGGAAATCTCGACCATGCCGGCCGAAGACCGCGAAGTATTCCTTGAAGACCTGGGTCTGACCGAAACCGGACTGGCCCGCGTTATCCGGTCGGGCTATGCCCTGCTTGACCTTATCACCTTTTTCACTGTGGGGCCCAAGGAAGCACGCGCCTGGACGGTGACCAAGGGCGCCACGGCACCCAATGCAGCAGGCGTCATCCACAGCGACTTTGAAAAGGGTTTCATCCGCGCCGAAACCATGGCCTATGAGGACTATGTCCAGTATAATGGCGAAGCCGGAGCCAAAGAGGCAGGCAAGTGGCGTTCGGAAGGTAAAGAATATCTCGTCAAAGACGGCGATATCATGCTGTTCCGGTTCAACGTCTGATATTTGATTTCGCGCAAGGACGAAGGTCTGGGCTCACGCTAAAGCCATTGTGATGGATATGACCAAAAGCACTGCCAAGCCCGTTTTGCCCTTCGACCGAATTGGTGGACGAGAACCCATCCAACGCATGGTGGATCGTTTTTACGACCTCATGGAAAGTGAGCCTGATTTTGCAGAGCTTCGGGCGATGCACGCGGAAGACCTTTCGCCGATGCGCGAATCTTTGACGGATTTTCTGATCGCTTGGATGGGCGGGCCACGGGACTGGTTTGAAAAGCGACCGGGCGCGTGTGTCATGTCCGCGCACCGCGCACTCGACGGCATGAATTTCGCAACGGCCACTCAATGGGTGCTTGCCATGCAGCAGGCGGCAAAAGAAACTATTCCGGCAGACCCCGACTTTGTCGACAATATGGTGGCGGCCTTTGCAAGCATGTCCAAAGCCATGGCCTCCAATGCAGGCCGGGGTGACAGTCACTGAGATTACGGGTAGGAGGCTAATATGTTCCGGAACATAATGGCCTTCCTATTCCTCATTACGCTCGCCTTACCGGCTGTGGCGATGGGGCAGCCTGCGCAAGCCCAGACGCATGAGGTCTCTGTCGCATCAGATTGCCACGGGACTCCCATGCCGATGACGGGTCACGATGCTCCAGCGCAAGACAATAGCGATATGCGCCTACACGGTTGCATCGGTTGTATCGCGCCAACAGCATCTGCATATATTGTGCTTACTTATAATGCACCCTCCCCGGACGAGGCTATCGGGTCGGAGCGTGCTCTGACCGGCACGTTTGCCCGCCCTACTATCCCGCCACCGCGCGCCTGAGATGTGAGCCGACGACTTTAGTCTCTCATTTATCAGGATAATATTATGAAGTTCAAACTCTTGAAGGTGAGCGCCTGTGCGCTTGCCGCTCTCTCCGCGCCGGTCTTTGCGCAAGACCACGCGCATATGAGCCATGACATGGCTAACATGAACGACGAAGTGATCATCGCCGACCGGAAAATATCACCCTCGACTGAGGGCTCCGGCACCGCGCGGCTGCCGGGCAATGAAGGCGGGATGCACGGATTGCATCTCGACATTGCCGACGACTGGATGGTCATGGCGCATGGTTATGTTTGGGGCGTGTACACGGACCAGTCCGGCCCGCGCGGTGACGACAAAGCTTATGCACAGTCGATGGCAATGCTGACGGCGGAACGGTCCTTTGAAGGGGGGCGGTTCCAGTTCAAATCGATGCTGAGCCTCGAACCGCTCATGTCCAATCGTGGTTACCCCAACCTGTTCGCCACCGGTGAAACAGCGGGCGGCGAACCCTTGGTCGATCGGCAACATCCCCACGACCTGTTCATGGAGCTGGCCGCCCGCATCGATATTGACATATCCGAAGGAAGCAGCCTGTTTCTCTATGGTGGGCCAGTGGGCGAACCCGCACTTGGGCCTTCGGCATTCATGCATCGTGGCTCGGCAAAATTGAACCCCGAAGCGCCGATTACCCACCATTGGTTCGACAGCAGCCATATCACTTATGGCGTTGCAACACTTGGCTTTTCCTCGAAAAAATTCCAGCTTGAAGGATCGATTTTTACTGGCCGTGAACCTGACGAAGATCGCTGGAACATTGAAAAACCAAGGTTCGACAGTTGGTCGCTGCGCGCAACATTCAATCCTTCGCCGGCGTGGGCTTTGCAGGTCAGTCATGGCTTTTTAAAACAGCCCGAATTCACGATCCATCCGGATGAAAACGAGCATAGGACCACAGCATCGGCGCATTTTGCCAATGGCAGCGGCCTGACGGCCACCGCCGCCTTTTCGGCAAAAAACCGCGACCCGGGCCCAACCCTCACGGCCTATCTTGTTGAAGCCAATTGGGACATTGACGACCATCACAGCCTGTTTGGCCGGTTCGAAAATGTGAAGAATGACGAACTATTTCCTGACCACAGCGACCCGCTGCACGAGGTGCCCTTCCGTGTCAGCAAACTTCAGGCCGGCTACGCCTATCGCGTTCCGCTCAGCGGTCCGCTTAATCTAGCGCTCGGTGGTTCCGTCGCAACCTTTCTGAAGCCTGATGCCTTGGACTCAGCTTATGGCAAAAGCCCGGTGGGTTTTACGCTCTTTGCAAAATTATCCTTGGGTCATTGAAGCGAAAAGCTGTTCGGTCACTTCCGGCCGAACAGCTTTTCCACATCGCCTAATGCTAACTTGACCCAAGTCGGCCGACCATGATTGCATTGTCCCGAATGCGGGGTCACTTCCATTTCGCGAAGCAACGCATTCATTTCCGGAACAGACAGCACCCGCCCCGCGCGGACGGAGCCGTGGCAAGCCATAGTCGCCGCGACATGGTCGATGCGTTCCTTTAAAGACAATGCCTGATCATATGCCGCCAGATCGTCCGCCAAGTCTTCGATCAAGGCTTTGGCATCCCCGCCGCCGAGCATTGCAGGCGTTGCGCGGACCAACATTGCGCCGGGACCAAATCGTTCCAGTTCAAGGCCAAAAGCCGACAGCTCCTCCTGTCGCGCTTCCAGCCGGTCGCAAGCAGGCTCGTCCAGTTCAACCACCTGCGGCAGTAGTAACGCCTGCGACGGGACCGCACCGCCTGCTTGTGCCATGGCCTTGCGCATGCGTTCCAGCACCAGACGTTCGTGCGCCGCGTGTTGATCGACAATAACAAGGCCGTCTTCCGCCTCAGCCACAATATAGGTGTTTGCGACCTGACCGCGCGCGACGCCAAGCGGATGATGGCGGCTTTCCGGGACAGCTTCGGTCGCAGCGGCCGCGCGTCCCATAAGGGGCGCCAAATCCTCGCCTTCAATCTGGCCCAAATCGGCAAAGCTGCTCCGCGTTTCGGCCAAAGACCGGAAAGCGGGGGCGTAATTATTCTGATAGGCGGGGCGTGGGTTGGCAAATATATCGCCTTGCGCCGTGCGCACCGGTTCTTGCTGCCAGGCCGCCAATGCGTCGGCAGCCGGGCGTTGAACGGCGCGGAAGCCTGATTGGTCCAGCGCCTGGCGCACTCCCGAGACGATCATCCCGCGAATGAGCGCAGGCTCGCGAAATCGGACTTCGGTCTTTGCCGGGTGGACATTGACGTCCACCTCGGTCGGCGGCAGGTCGAGAAACAGCGCCACGACCGCATGCCTGTCCCGTGCCAACATTTCCGCATAGGCGCCACGAACAGCCCCGATCAAAAGCTTGTCCTTTACCGGACGGCCGTTGACGAAGAGAAACTGATGATCAGCACCCCCACGGTTATAAGTTGGCAAGCTGACAATCCCACCCAAACGCACACCTTCGCGCTGAAAATCGAGTCCAACACTGTTGTCGATAAGCTCCGCACTCGTAAGCGACGCCACCCGCTCTGGACGCTCCATATCCGACTGGACCGCCAACACTCGACGACCATCATGCTCAACCGTGAACCCAATATCGGGCCGTGCCATGGCAAGCCGCTTTATCGTGTCCAGCGCTGCAGCATATTCTGCACGCGGGCTTCTCAAAAATTTCCGGCGTGCAGGGACTTTTCCGAACAGATTTTCAACACGCACCCGTGTTCCTGGTGGTAGCGCTGCTGGCCCTTCTCCGGTTAACACACCGTGATCGACCACGCGCCGCCAGCCTTCCGCATTGCTGACGCGACTTTCCAAGGTCAGCGACGACACGCTGGCGATTGACGGCAGCGCTTCGCCTCGAAAGCCAAGCGTGGCGACCAGTTCGATATCCTCATCCGGCAACTTGGAAGTCGCATGCCGTTCCAAAGCCAGTGCCATATCTGTCGGAGACATGCCGCAACCATTGTCGGTCACTTCAATTAAATCGATACCGCCGGCACCAAGACGCACCGATATTGTCGACGCACCGGAATCGATGGCATTTTCAACCAGTTCCTTCAACGCACTGGCCGGTCTTTCTACCACTTCACCGGCAGCGATGCGATTGACCAGATTTTCCGGAAGTCTTCTTATTGACATGTCGACATTCCTAGCCCAAGCGGCCCGTGCAGGCGACTCCTTAATCGTTCGCAATCCAGCCAAATACCTGTTTTTAAAAACAGCAAATTCCGCTAGGACCGCGCGATTGTTTTGGGCGCGCTCAAAAGGATTCTCACCAGACTTGGATTGGGTGGACATTAAATGGTTTTTGGCAAGTTTTTCCGTTTCGCATCGCAAGATATGGCAATCGACCTCGGTACCGCGAATACTGTGGTCTATGTGCGTGGCCAGGGCATTGTTCTGAATGAACCTTCGGTTGTCGCGATTGAGACCCTTAACGGGATCAAGCGCGTCAAAGCTGTTGGCGACGACGCCAAGCTGATGATGGGTAAGACTCCTGACAGCATCGAAGCTATCCGCCCGCTGCGTGACGGAGTCATCGCCGACATCGATGTTGCCGAACAGATGATCAAGCACTTCATTCACAAAGTGCACGGCAAGCGCCGTATGTTCAGCTATCCTGAAATCGTAATTTGCGTTCCTTCGGGTTCAACCTCTGTCGAACGTCGCGCTATTCGTGATGCGGCCTCCAATGCCGGCGCCTCGGAAGTGTTTTTGATTGAAGAGCCTATGGCAGCAGCCATTGGCGCCGACATGCCCGTAACCGAACCAATCGGTTCAATGGTGGTCGATATCGGCGGTGGTACGACGGAAGTTGCGGTGCTTTCGCTTCGTGGCCTTGCTTACACAACCTCGGTGCGCACCGGAGGTGACAAGATGGACGAATCCATTGTTTCCTATGTGCGACGACACCACAATCTTCTGATCGGCGAAGCAACGGCCGAGCGTATCAAGAAAGATTTTGGCACCGCGCGCCCACCTGCGGACGGCATTGGACACACCTTGCATATCAAGGGCCGCGATCTGGTGAACGGGGTTCCCAAGGAAATCTCCATCAACCAGGGCCAGATTGCCGAAGCGCTTTCTGAACCCATCGGAACAATTTTGGAAGGTGTGCGTATCGCGCTTGAAAACACCGCTCCTGAATTGGCCGCCGACATTGTCGATCAGGGCATCGTCCTGACTGGCGGCGGCGCGTTGATGCAGGGCTTGGACGAATATTTGCGTGATGAAACCGGTTTGCCGGTCACCGTCGCCGAAGACCCTCTAACCTGCGTTGCCATCGGCACCGGCAGGGCAATGGAAGATCCCATCTTCCGCGGCGTCCTGCTGACAGCCTGATCTAGGATTTCAGCATGGCGCCGCCACCCCATCGGCGCCCCGGATTTTCCCGGAAGGCGCAATATGGCCTGTTCGCGACTTATGTAATCGCGATTGCAGGAACGGTGGTGGCCGCCTTGTTGCTGATAATATCCGTCGCGGATCCAACGGGTTTTGCGGCATTGCGTGCCGCGGGCGCCGAGATCACGGCACCTGTGGCGCGTTTCTTCAACAGCATCCGGCGCACGGGTAACGATATGGGTGGCAATTTGTCCGCCTATTTTGATGCCGCGTCCAAAAATGCGGCGCTCACCAAAGAAGTGAGAGCGAATCGCACCAAATTGATAGAAGCGCGCGCGCTGAAGGTCGAAAACGCACGATTGCGTGGATTGCTTAAACTGCGAGATGAATCTGGCGAGCAGGTCGCTGTAGGGCGGCTTATAAGCTCAACTGCTTCGAGCACCCGCCGGATTGCGACACTATCCATCGGTTCCAATTACGGCATTGAGCGCGCGCAACCGGTTCGGGGTCCAGCAGGCCTCATAGGACGTGTGATCGAAACAGGCCCCACTACGGCCCGCATATTGCTTGTCACCGATGCTGAAAATCTCGTTCCCGTCATGCGGGTAGGCGATGGATTACCTGCATTTTCAACAGGCCTCGGCAATGGTTTGGTAGTGATAAAGCCGCTTAACCTGGGTGAGAGCCCATTCAAGGTTGGCGATATCATTGTCACTTCCGGCAATGGCGGGCTTTATCAGCCCAATATCCCCTTCGCCCGAGTTATACGAAAAACCAATGACGGTGCGCTGGCCCGACCCTTGGCGGACCCATCAAACAGTCCCTACGCCATTGTCATGAAGGCCTATCAGGCCGAAGCACGCGCCGCACAGCAAGCAATCGCGCCCGATGGCAAAGCCAAAGAGGTAACAGAGTGAAAAACCCTGTTACGGCCATCAGGCTCCCCTTACGTCCAGGTCGCGAATATGAAAGCCGCTTTGACCGGGAACAGTCCCTGCTGAAAATGCTGGCGATTCCGATCGCCTCGATTGTGCTGGCGTCGATGGTGACCACCTTGCCATTCATGACAACCCAGCCGCTTTTGCCGCCTTTTGGTTTGTTGATGTTTCTTGCATGGCGCCTCATGCGTCCGGGTTTGTTACCCGTCTGGTCGGGTGTCCCGTTTGGACTTATCGACGATTTGTTCAGCGGTCAGCCTTTCGGTAGTGCAGGTCTTTTGTGGTCGCTCGCCATGCTAGCAGTCGAAATCATCGACGCCCGCGCGATATGGCGCGATTATATGCAGGATTGGCTGATCGCATCACTCTTGATCATAACGGTCCTGCTTGGCGGTCTTTGGATAGCCGGGATGGCGCACGCAGCGCCGGACCCCGTCGTCCTATTGCCGCAAATGCTGCTGTCTATATTGCTATATCCTCTGGTCGTGCGAATATGCGCACGGTTGGATAGCTGGCGATTGGCAACATGAAAGTCGAAAAGCAGGTTACATCAGGACAGCTTGATTTCACATTCACCCGCCGCGCCGTTTTCGTGGGTGGCGTGCAGGCAGCTATTGGTGCGACTGTGGCCGCACGCATGTCCTACATCGCCGTTGCGGATAATGAAAAATACAAGCTTCTCGCCGAAAGTAATCGCGTCAATTTGACGATTATTCCACCGCGCCGTGGCTGGTTTATCGACCGGTATGGCAAACCGATCGCTACAAATCGTGCAGATTTCCGCGTCGACATCATCCCAGACCGCCTCGTGCGCAAAGAGGAGACGATTGCCACACTCGCCAATCTGCTCGCCTTGTCCAGCGACGATGTGGACCGGATCAATCGCGAACTCAAACAAGCGCAAGGCTTTCAACCGGTGCAGGTCGCCGACGGCCTTGATTATGAACGCTTCGCCGCGGTCAGCGTCCGGCTTCCGGATTTGCCTGGCGTCAGCCCCCGGCAAGGCTATTCCCGCTTCTATCCGAGCGGCGCTGCCGTCGGGCATCTTATTGGCTATGTCGGCACGGTGTCTGCGGAAGAATATCAAAAGAACAAAAACCCCCTGCTCATCACGCCTGGCTTTAAGGTCGGCAAAGACGGTCTAGAAAAAACGCTTGAGGACAAACTGCAAGGCGAACCGGGTGCCAAACGGACCGAAGTAACCGCCCGAGGCAAGATCGTCCGGGAACTGACGACGCGTCCCGACACCCCTGGGAAACCGGTCCAACTCACCATCGATATCGATTTGCACAATTATGCAGCGCGACGCCTTGGCTTGGAATCAGGTTCTGTTGTTGTGTTCGACTGCCTGACCGGCGACATTCTGACAATGGCATCAATGCCCTGTTACGACCCCAATAGCTTCTCGGACGGTATCGGCCGGATCGAATGGAAGATGTTGAACTCGGACGACCATATTCCGATGCTCAACAAGGCGCTGCAAGGCTTATATCCGCCCGGCTCTACCCTGAAACCTATGGCCGGATTGGCGATGCTGAAACATGGGGTCGATCCCGACGAAACCGTGACATGCGGCGGCGGCTATCGTCTCGGCAATCGTGTGTTCAAATGCCTCGGTCGCCATGGCCCGGTAAATATGCCGACCGCCATCATGAAAAGCTGCAATACCTATTTCTATTCGATGGGCCGTCGTATCGGCTACGATAATATTGCACCGGTGGCACGCGAACTCGGGCTTGGGCAGGAGTTTCCCCTCCCCTTCCCCTCCCAACGCTATGGCACAGTTCCCGATAGCGAATGGAAAATGCGCAAGTTCGGGCAGAAATGGACCGAATCCGACACGCTGAACGCCGTCATCGGTCAAGGCTATATCATCGCCAGCCCCTTTCAGCTCGGCCTGATGGCCGCGCGCATTGCCTCGGGGCATAATCTGCTGCCCGAGATCATCAAGAAAAACCGCGCTGCTCCCACGTTGCTCTCCTTTCCGCAGGAGCATCTTGATGTGGTGCGCAAGGGTATGGACCTTGTCGTCAACGGCGCGGGCACAGCTGTACGCAGCCGTCTACAGCTCGAAAATATCGCGATGGCGGGCAAAACCGGCACCGCGCAGGTGCGCCGGATCGAAGGAGCCCAGCGTGGCCAGTCCGGCGCCTGGAAATATCGTGACCACGGCCTGTTCGTCTGCTTTGCACCGGTTGACCAGCCGCGATACGGTGCAGCGGTCGTTATCGAACATGGCATGGGCGGAGCGCGCGCCGCTGCCCCGATTGCCAAGGACGTGCTCACTTTCCTTTACGATCGCGAACAGGCGATGAAATCCCTCGAAGCGCTCGAAGCCGGATGGGGCGGTAATATCGAACAGCGGATGGCTGCAAAATATGCCGCATTCCAGGGGCAACCCGCCGACCCGCCTCCATTGGACCCGACGGCATGAACGGCATTGTCCCGGCACCCATTGCCACCCTTCCCTGGCGGGTCATCTTCATCCTGATGGCCCTTGTCGGCTTTGGTGCAACCGTCCTCTACTCCGCCGCCGGTGGCCATTTGGAGCCATGGGCGGGAAAGCATGTCGCCCGCTTCCTGGTGCTGCTGGCCATGGCGATTGTGATGTCCCGGCTACGCATGGAATTCTGGAAATCCATCACCTTTCCCCTTTATCTGATCCTCATCTTACTGCTCATCGTCGTTGAATTTCTGGGCTTTGTCGGCGGCGGCAGCCAACGGTGGATCAATCTTGGCATCATCACTCTCCAGCCGTCCGAACTTATGAAGCCGGTCATGGTGCTGGCAGCCGCGTGGTTTTTTGATCGCCTGCCTCCGAACCGGATCAACGGCATAGACGCCATCTGGCCAATCGCGGCCTTGCTCGTCATCCCGAGCGCCCTTGTCGTTATCCAGCCCGATTTCGATGCTGCCATCGCTTATGCCTTCGGTCTGGGCGTCGTCGCCTTTCTGGCCGGCTTACCGCTGATTTACTTTATCGGTGCCGCCACCGCGGTCGCGATCTTCGCCCCGCTTGTCTATTTTTTCGGCATGAAGCCGTACCAGCAAGACCGCGTCCTCATCTTCCTCAACCCCGAAAATGACCCGCTTGGCGCAGGCTACCATATTACCCAGTCCAAGATCGCTATCGGGTCGGGCGGAATATTCGGCAAAGGCTTCGGTAACGGCACCCAAAGCCACCTCGACTATCTACCCGAAGGCCACACCGATTTCGTCTTTGCCACCATGGCCGAAGAATGGGGCATCGTTGGCGGCTTCTTCATATTGGGGCTCTATGTCCTCCTGATGCGCTGGGGTCTCGGTGTCGCGATGCAGAGCAAGACCCGTTATGGGCAGCTTGTTGCAGCGGGCCTGACCAGCACCATCTTCTTCTACATCATGATCAACCTTCTGATGGTCGTCGGCCTCGCGCCGGTCGCCGGCATCCCCCTTCCCTTTGTCAGCCATGGCGGCTCGTCTATGCTGACCATGATGATCTGCGTCGGAATCATCATGTCAATCGAACGCCACCCCGGCGCAAAGCGCGGCCAATTTAGCTAAAACACGCAGCGCGAGCTTGACAACAGCGCCGAATCCCATCAAAGGCGGCGCTCCAAACGATGCAGGGCAATTTGGCCGCATCGAAATGGGGACGCTTAGCTCAGTTGGTAGAGCAGCTGACTCTTAATCAGCGGGTCGTGGGTTCGAACCCCTCAGCGTCTACCATTTCCCTTCCTTCACCACCTTGTAGGCCGCTTCCGGCGCCCAAATCCCCAACTTCGTGACAACTGTTTACGCGGTCCCGCGTAACTCCCGTTGACAGTGCATATGCGCCGGTATAGCTTTGTAGACAGTGTCAACTCATGTAAAATGAGGGGCCGGGTCGAGGATGTATCATGATTTGCGCGACGCTCGCTTTGCACTTTTCAGTACGAAAAGTGCGCCACCGGCCATGACGCCGGAACCTCACCATCCCTCACGGCTCGATTTGCGCGAGGCGTGCATCGCGGAAGCGACCGCGATCATTGAGTCGCGCGGTATCGAGAGCCTCAGCCTGCGCGAAGTCGCGCGGCGGCTTGGCGTGTCGCACCAGGCACCCTACCGCCATTTCCCCAGCCGCGACCATGTCCTTGCCGAAGTCATCCGCCGTTCCTTTGCCGAGTTTGCCGCTGCGTTGAATGCGCCGCCCAAAACCGACAATATCGGCGCAGATGCCCTTGCGATGGGCATGGCCTATGTCAATTTCGCCCTGTCGCGGCCCTTGCAATACCGGCTGATCTTTGGCGGTGCCCTTCCCGATCCGGAGAGGCATGGCGAGATGCTGCAGGGCGCGCGGGCGGCCTTTGGCGTGCTTCAAACCATGCTGGCCCGGATATTCACCGAACGGGGACAGCCCTTCGATCAGGAAGCCATCAACCGCGAGGCGCTGTTCATCTGGTCGAGCCTGCACGGCATTGTCAGCCTGATGCGCTGCGATGCGCTCGACACCCTGGAACTCAGCCCTGAAACCCGAAACGGCTTTGCGATGATTGCATTGCAACGTGTTGGCATTGCCTTGGGGGTCGCGCCGTCGCTCACCCCGGGACCGCATTCAAAGGAAATGGAACGATGAACGAGATTTACGCAGGTCGCTGGATCGCTCGCCTTGATGAGCCCTTTGTCGTGCTCCTCATTGGAATGCGGATCAACAAGCCTTGGCGCGTCCACCGCTGGCTCCCCCTGGTTTTCCAGATGTCGCAAATGCTGCGCGAACTGAACGACAACGGCGCCCCCGGTTTTCTGGGAGGCCAGACCTGGTTCGGCCGCACGACGGTCCTGATCCAATATTGGCGGTCGATGGAAGATCTGGAGCTCTATGCGACCAAAAGTCATGAAAGCCGGATCCCGGCCTGGGCCACATTCAACGCGGCTATCGAAGCCACCGACAGCGTTGGCGCCTATCATGAACTCTACGCCATCGAGCCGGGGCGTTATGACAACAGCTTCCTCAACATGCCGCGGACGCTGCTGAGCTCGGTCGCCCCCATTTGCGCGGTCGGACCCAACAGCCCCCTGCCCGGTGCGTCCATGGCGCGTCCATCCCCGATCCGCGGACCAGCGCCGCGATTTTGGGGATATTAGAACCCGGTCAAAGGGCTCTATCGCTCAGGCCCGCTATCACCCTTTGCCGAACTTCGCCCCGAACGGCCCGTTCAACCGCACGATCACCAGGTTCAGGATCGCCGCAAAGCTGACCCACGCCAGATAGGGCACGATCAGCCAGCTCGCCAACACCGAATAGGGCGTAAGCCCGATGCAGAGCGCGAGCACCGACGCCCAGAGGAACACCACCTCGAACAAGGCCCAGTCCGGCCGGCGCATCGTGAAGAACAGCGGCGACCACAGGAAATGGCAGACAAAGTTGACGGCATAGAGGATGACGATCGTCCTGCGCCCGTCCGCATCCGCCGCCCCTTCCCAACCAAGAACCGCGGCCCATGCGGCCAGACCGAGGATGATCGTCCATGCCGGCCCGAACAACCAGTCGGGCGGTTGCCAGCGCGGCTTTTTGAGATTGCGGTACCACAGACCGATGGTGGTCAAGGCACCCCCCGCGCCACCAAGCACGACGGCCCAGGCGATTGCGGCAATGATATGGGTTTCCGGCACCCCCCGCTTATGGGCCGAAGTGACCCGGCTTACAACCGGCGATTATGGCGTTTGTTAACGCGGCTGAAGCTTACACGGCATTTATGTTAAGAAAAGCTAACATTGCTTCACACGCCTGCCGGATGGCTGAAAGCCGCAAAAAAGCGGAACTTACACCCCTCCACGCAGGAAAATTTCCACAGATTTTTGTTAATTCCCAAATTCAAAGAGCGCCCCCTTTTCCCGTCGGGAAAAGGGCTCATTTGGAGTGGCGAAAGAATTCCAACTTTACAACACCGGCCACAGTAAAAGTAACACCGATCCGACGATGGCTCCGTTCAAAAGCTAGTCAAAATGAAGTTGGAGCCTTCATGGCAAGCCACTTCTAATTTCGTTACCTAATTCGCTTTCAAATTGGGCTTCAAATGCTTGGCACATTAGTAAAACAGTTCCGATGAACCTTCGCCGTTGAGAGCTAAACTGCGGTTTCCGTTCGGGGTTGCTATCTGGCAATAGTTTTTCGCATTCGGCAGCGATCAAGGGATGGCTGAAATCAATTTTCAGAACAGAATGTGCAAATTGATTTCGGATTTTCCTAATAGCTTCGAGATGACCTTCAGAAAGCGGGCCAATTACATTGAGTGCTCTGGCAATCTTTATCCTAGCTGAAAAGGTGTGTAACGGAGCCCCTTCTCGTCCGAACATAATCTCGTCGAAATTCGGTATGTCCGCCAACCTCGTTCTCATGGCTTTTTTAAGATAATCATCGAGGAGAGCTGCTGCGATTAGCCCGACTCCTCTATCTGTCTGACTGTCTAACTCATGGAAGATTTCGGGAAGATGCGCCGCCTCAATAAAATCGATCGATAAATCTCTCAGCGATGGCTTTTTCCGCATTTTTCTGTTCAAGAATGCCTCCAAACGGGTCTTTTGATTTAAAAACTGACTTGTTCGAGAAGAAGTTCACACATTTACACTTCTTCTTATATTCGCAAAATGCTTTGAGTTCTGATCACGACAGGCCACTCGCTCAAAAACTCTACCGCAAAACGCCCTAACTGACAGGGCGGGGGACTTGGGATAGGTCTGGCCGCATGAATCCGTCCCCCCGTTTTCCGGCGACACGCGAAGATGCCCTGGACCGGCTGGACCATTTTGCGCCCCATGCCGGGCACGCCTATGCCCATGGCCGCAACACCGATTTCGGGCCGGATCAACCGGGCGCCGTGTCGCGCCTGTCGCCCTATGTGCGGTACCGGTTGATAACGGAGGAAGAGGTCGTCGCCGCCGTGCTGGACCGCCATAGCCTGGCTGCGGCAGAGAAATATGTGCAGGAGGTTCTGTGGCGCACCTATTGGAAGGGGTGGCTGGAAATGCGGCCGTCGGTGTGGACCCGCTTTCTGGCGGGGCGCGACCGGTGGCGGGACAATCTGGTCGACCGCGCCGGTCTGGCCGATGCCGAAGGTGGCCGGACTGGGATTGACGGGTTTGACCATTGGGCACGCGAGCTGGTCGACACGGGCTATCTGCACAACCATGCGCGGATGTGGTTTGCGTCCATCTGGATTTTCACCTTGCGCCTGCCGTGGGAATTGGGGGCGGATTTCTTTTTACGACACCTGATCGATGCGGACGCCGCCAGCAACACGCTGTCGTGGCGCTGGGTCGCAGGATTGCAGACCGCCGGCAAAAGCTATCTCGCCACGCGGGAGAATATCGTGCGGTTCACCAATGGCCGTTTCGCGCCCGAGGGGCTGGCCACAGAGGCATTCGAGCTGCGCGAAGACCCGGTGCCGCCTGCCCTGCCCCTGCCACAGGTGGAGCGGTTCGACCCCGCGCAGCCCGCGCTGTTGCTGGTCACGCATGAGGATATGACGCCGGAGAACCAGTTGGCCCCCGATGCGCAGGTCGCAGGGGCGCTGGTCTGTGGCGGGAACAGCAGTTTGTGGGGGGCGGCAGCGCAGGATTTTGTGGATACAGCGTTGAGCGACACCGCGTCGCGCGTGCGTTTCCAGTTGGGATGCGACGTTGCGACCTATCCGCACCTCACATCGGAACAGGTGATTGCATCGGCCCATTTTGCCGGGGTCCGGCAGGTTGTGACCGCTTATGCGCCGGTGGGGCCGATGGCGGACGATCTGGCGCAGATGGGCAAAGACCTGAAAACGGCGGGCATCACGCTATGCGCGGTCCGCCGCAGTTGGGACGCCGATTTCTGGCCCCATGCGACCAAGGGTTTCTTTCCGTTCAAGGAGAAGATTCCGGCGATATTGCAAAAGCGCCGGATGCTTTAGGGGCGCGGGGCTGCCTTGATCAGGCCCGCCTTGGTCAGCGCGTCGCGCATCTTTTTGGACAGCGTTGCAGGGGGGCAGAGCCGGACCGCGTCGCTCCATTGCACGCCCTGGGTCGGCGAATTGGCGCGGACAACGGCCTGGCCATTGGGGCGCGGCGCGACTTCCAACGGGCCTTCGTTGACCATGACAAAGCCGCCTGCGACCTTGCTGCTGCGGACGAAGGCTTCGGTTTCATTGGCGGGTCCCATGCTTTGTTTGGGGCCATAGAAATAAAAGGTGCCGAACCGTTTGCCGCCATAGACATGGGCGGTGGTGGCGGTTTCGCATTTGGTGTCGGTCTTGACCCAGACACCTTCGGCGATCGGTAATTTGGCGCTTTGCGCCGCGAGTGGAACGGCAAGGCCCAGACCCGCCATGACGCCCAAGATGCACCCTGTTGTTCGTGCCACGGCAAGTCCCCCTTTTTCCCGAAGGCCCACGCCATAGCGCATTTTCGGGTTTTCCACAAACGCGGAGGGTTCAGGTGAAATGGAGCCGCCGGTATTTGCCCCGGAAATAGAGCAGCGGATCGCGGCGGGGTTCAAAGCTCGCCTTTTCAACCTTGCCGACCAGAAGGAAATGGTCGCCTGCCTCATGCAGCGCGTTGCGCGTGCATTCGAAGATGCCGAGCGAGCTGGGCAGGATGGGCGCGCCATATTCGCCGACTTCCCAACGGGTGCCGGCAAAGCGGTCCTCCCCTTTGCCTGCGAACAGGTTCGACACCGGTTGCTGCCCGATTTGCAGCACGTTGACCGCGAAGCTTTCGGCCAAGCGCAACGTTTCCGCACTGCCCGCGCTGTTGGCGATGCAGACGAGCAGGAGCGGCGGGTCGAGCGATACGCTGGTGAAGCTGTTGGCGGTCAGGCCAATGGGTTTGCCGTCGGCGGCGTGCGCGGTAATGATGGTGATGCCGGTGGCAAAGCAGCCCATCGCGTCGCGCAAGGTGCGGGCGTCCGACCCCGAGCGATATTCCGGAATGAAGCGCGGTTGCTTGCGTTCCAGAAAGTCGATGAGCAGGCCGTTAAACGCTTCAGTGCGTTCGGCGTTGACCAGCAGGCCGCCGCCATCGACGTCGATGGCCTCAACATCGGGAAAGGCCGCCACAAAGGCGGGGGATGCGGTATCGGGCTCCACGCTGCCCAAAGCTCCGCGGATCAGCAGGACAGGGATGTTGATGTGCGGTGCCACCACCGACAGGCGCTCGCCCGTGCCGCCCACATCGAAGAGATCGAGCAGCTTCGTGTCGTAATCGGGCTTTGCGAGGCCCTGCAGCAGCGAGGCCGACAGCGCTTCGGCGGAGGCGCGGACGGTTTGCGCGCCATCTTCTGCCGGGGGGTCGACAAGGATCAGGCCCGACGCGAGCGTAGCGGCGTCTTCCGCCAACGCGGCGGTCGCGATCCAGCCGCTGTGCATGGCGGCGACGACCACAGGCCGAGTCCGCATCTGCCCCAGCACGGCGCGCAGGTCCTCGACATAGGCTTCAAAGCCGTAGCGGCTGTCCGATGGCCAGTCGCTACCGCCATGGCCGCGCAGGTCGACATTGATGACATGGCGTCCGGCCTGTTCCAGACCGACGGCGACATCTTCCCACACCTTGCGGGTCTGACCGAAGCCGTGCAGCAGGATGATCGACGGATCGTCCGCCGTGCCGATATCATCCGATTCGAGCCGGATGCCGGCAAAGCCCTTGAATTCACGGACATATCTCATTGTCATCAGCTTGCTTCCAAATTGTGTCCAGCGGTGTCATATACCCGATAGCAGGCCAGCCCGCGCACGGCAATTGTCTGGGTCCTGACGGCTTATTACGCCCTGTCGGTCGGAATAACAGCCATCGTGATACGCGAAATGCAGACCAGCTTGCCTGCCTCGTCCTCGATACGGATCGACCAGATCTGCGTCGTGCGGCCGATCGATTCCGGGCGGGCGGTTGCCGTGACGAAGCCGTCCTTGACCGGGCGGATATGGTTGGCGTTGATCTCCATCCCCACGGTTGCGAATTTGCTGCGGTCCACGGTCATCGCCGCGCCGGTCGACCCGATGGTCTCCGCAAGCACCACCGACGCACCGCCATGCAAGCGGCCATAGGGCTGCTTCGTCCGCTCGTTCACCGGCATGCGGGCCTGAAGCCAGTCATCGCCATAAGCGGTGAATTCGATCCCGACATAGCCGGGCATACAATCGCTGCTGCCTTTGGTCAGGCCGTCAAGGTCAAGCGTGTCGTCAAACCAGATTTTTGTCATGCCCTGCCCATAACCCGCAGGCACGTCATTGCAACACCGTCTTTTGCCTATAGCCCCAACGCCTTGCGGATTTCGGCCCAGCCCAGATATTTGAAATTCTGGGTCTGCGGCATGTTGTCGCCATCCTGCGCCACGAACAATCCATCGGGAAAGGCGGGACCGAAATCGCCGAGCATCAGCTCAATGCCATCGGTTTCCTGCACGCCGTCCAGTGCGCCGTCGACGATCCGGAACCGGCCGACATAGGCGGCTTCGGGCAAGCGGTAGACGGCATAGGCGTTATCGCCTTGGCTGGAGACCAGCAGATAGCCGCCGTCCGCTCCGTCAGGGGCGAGGGCCACGCCTTCGGCGTCCATGACAATTTCCTTGCCGTCGGCCTTCGCCAGCGCGGTTGCTGTGACGGGCGCGTCTGGCGCTGCGTCGAATTTCCACAGGCCGACATCTTCTTCGGTGACGTAAAGGATGCCGGTGCGGTCATCGACGACGCAGCCTTCGGACTGGGTCGCAAGTTTCATGCTGCGCACGACCTTGCCGGTGGGGACCGAACCGGAAAGGTCCAGCGCCACCTGATCGATGCGGCCATCTTTCAGGACGAGGAAGCCGAACAGCGCCTTGTCCGACGCCCGCTGCCACAGGCACATGCCATAGGCCTCGCCCGTGCCGACCGCGATGCTGCCGATCGGCAGCAGTTGCCGGGCATTGGTGTCGAGCCGGAACAGCGCCATCTTGGCGTTGGCGATATCCTGCCGGTCGCTGGCTGCAACCAGAACGCCGGTGGAACCACCGACATCGCGCAGGTCGACATTGTTCAGCCGCGGCGACGGGGCGGAATGGAGCCGCTTGCCCTTCAGGTCATAGACATGGATCGCCGCCTGCTTGTCGGTCGCGACCACAAGGCTGTCCGCCGGACTGGCCGCATTGCGCCAGATCGCGGGATCATCCGCCGCATCGTCGAGCGTTCCGACAGGATCGGTCTCGACCGATGCGGTGACCGGCGCGGTGGGGAGCGGGCTCATCACCGGTTGCGGCGTGGCGCAACCGGCGAGGAGCACTATCGCTAGAACAAGTATATTGCGCATCAGAAGTTTACGCGAATACCACCGGAATAACGACGGCCAAAGCGTTCCCACTCAATGGTATATTGGCCGTTGCGCACCGTCGGAACACCACTGGCGTTCAGCAGGTTCGACGGGTCGGAATAGCGGCGACCGGGGTTGTTGAGCAGGTTGGTCGCATCGAAATAGACTTCAAAGCCCTTCGAGATTTCATAGCGAGCCGAGAAGTCCAGCTCGTCATCATCGGCCCAATAGGTGTCGCCAGCGCTGTCGAGATTGTCGGCAAAACCATCCGCCCAAGTGGTGCGATTCTGATATTGCAGGCGGAGCGACAGGCCGTACTTTTCATAATAGGCGCCGACATTGTAGACCACCTCGGAGGTGCCGGGCAGCGGGACCTTGCGCTCGGGCGAGATGACGGCACCGGCGGCGTTCAGGATCGCGGGCTTGGTGACTTCGCTGTCATTATAGGTGGCGTTGGCGGTGATACCAAAGCCGCCCATCCAGTCGGGCAGGCCAAGGTCTGCGACATAGGGGTCCAACTGGAACTGCGCCGCAGCTTCAAAGCCCATCACCCGGCCCGAACCACCATTGGTGATCCCGCTGAACGCATAGGCCGAACGGTCGATGCCGTTGCTGTCGAGCGCGTTGGAGCCAAAGGCGCGGCGTGTGGTGTAGAGCACATCCTCGACCCGCTTGTAGAAAGCGCCGAGCATGAAATAGCCCTGCGGCTGCACATACCATTCATAATAGGCATCCACACCGTAGGAGCGTTCCGGTTTCACCGACGGGTTGCCGCCCGAAATGCTCTGGTTGATGTCATCGACGACAACATTGGGACGAAGCTGGTCATAATCGGCGCGTGCCGCACCGCTGGTGAAACCGATGCGCAGTTTCTTGTCGGTTTCGACGTCGAAGTTCAGGTGCAGGCTGGGGAAGACCAGTGTCTGCGACGACTCTGCCGTCACCGGACCGGTCACGCCCGCGATGGTCGCCACCGCGATACCGCGGTTCTTCACATGCTCGACGCGCGCACCGCCGATGACCGAACCCCAGTCATAGCGCACGGTACCCATGGCATAGCCCGCATAGACCTGCTCACGCACATCATAGATGTTGCCCGTGGCTGGAACGAACGGGAAGTTGCTGCGCGCCGCCGCACTCGCCGCGCGCATTTGCTCGGCGTCGAAATAGCGGAAATTATAGCCGAGCGGAATTTCGCCCCGGAACGGTGTGTCGAGGCTGAACGTGATGTAATTTGTGGCGATGCCAATCGTCGCAAATTGGGCTGCCGTGTTGAGCGTGATGGAACTTTCGTCCACCGTCTTGGTGCGCTGGTCAAACTGGAAGCCCAGACGGAAGGTCGCATCGCCGCCCATGAATTCGGTCTCGCGCGACAGTACCAACTTGCCGGTATAGGCCTTGGTCGTATCCACGGCGTCGAGGATATTCAGCGAGGTCAGCGGCTTTGTGAAGCTGTCGATATCGACAACCGGGGTTCCTGCCTGAAAACGGGTGGGCGTGCTCAATTGGACCGTCGTGAACAGCAGCAGGCGGGAAAAATTGGGGTTGGTGAAATCATAGCTGACGGTCGGACGCAGGTTCCGCGTGCTGGGGCTGTCCCATGTCGCTTCGCCCACAACCGAACGGTCATCCTTGGATTCGGTGTAGTTGCCGAGCCAGTTTACTTTCCAGCCATCGCCGAACTCATGCGTTCCTTCCAGCGTGTTGGTGAAGATCGACTGGCGGAAGGCGCGCAGGGTCGAACGCTGACGGATGTCGATGCCATAGACCGTGCCCTGAAACGGCGTGTTGCCGATGCAAACGTCGGCATAGCCGCTCGTCGTCGGGGTCGGGTTGACCGCCGTCGAACAGGCCGCCGTGTTGGCAACGAGGTCGCCCTGACGGTCATCAAGGTCGAAGCGGTAGTTGTCACGCTTTTCGTCGTCGGTGAAAATGGTGTAGATCGACCGCAGCGAGATGGTGTTCGCACTGTCGGGCTTCCAGTCGAGCCGTCCGGTTACCGACCAGTTGCGACGGGTCAAGCGATACAGCTTGTTTTCCGCCTCATGCGCCCAAAAACGCGTCGCAGCGCCGGGACGTTGGTCCTGGGCAACACGCTCATAGTCGGTTTCGAAATTGTCGGTGATCATGTCGCGCTGATAATAGCTGCCGGACACCAGCACGCCGATTTCGCCTTCGCCTGCCGGGATGCGGGTGGAGACAACGGCTGATCCTTCATATTGCGGGCGATTACCAAGCTCGGCAACGCCGAGGCCCGCTTTGCCCGCGAAATGGAAGCCACTATAGTCGAACGCCGAACGGGTTACGACGTTGACGTTACCCGAAACAGTCTCCCCGGGCATGTCCGGCGTCACAGCCTTGGACACGACAATCTGCGATGCAATAGCCGAAGGAATGGAGTCAAACCGCGCATCGCGGCCTTCGGGGCTGACAACGTTGATGCCGTCGAACGACAGGGTCGTCCAATAATTGGGCGCACCGCGCAAAGAGATATAACGTGCCTGGCCCTGGTCACGCTCGACCGCGACACCTGGCAAGCGGCCGGTTGCCTGTGCGATATTCTGGTCAGGCAGACGGCCAACCGAGTCCGATGCGACAACAGTCACCAGCGAATCCGAGTTGCGCTGCACCTGCAAGGCGGCGGCTTCGGACTCGGCAATGGGGCGCGAACCGGTGACGACGATGGCATCGCCTTCCTCGGCGGCATCATCGGCGGGAACTTCCTGTGCGACGGCGACTTGTGAAGACAACAGCACCATTGCGGCGCTTGCCAGCATGGATGCCTTCAAGATTGTTACGGACGCTATTTTACGCGATTTCATGTGCCTTGCCCCTGATTGACCAACATGGTTTCGGGCGCATTAGGCAGGGCTTGTGACTCGACCGCTTATAAGCGATGACAAAATAAAGACGGAAACATTACATTTTTTATCTACCGATGCCGTAAAAGCGTAATGTTTCCGTGCCACCGCGCAGAGACCCATCAAGAAGGACAATGAACGTGAAGCCCGCGCCCGGTTTGAACAGTTTGGAAAACGAAAAGAACCTGGCCGCCAGCCGCTATTTCAACCGCGAACTGTCCTGGCTCAAATTCAATGAGCGCGTCCTTGAAGAAGCCGCCAATCCCGCACATCCGCTGTTGGAGCGTCTGCGCTTCCTGTCAATTTCGGGCACGAACCTCGACGAATTCTTCATGGTGCGCGTGGCGGGTCTGCGTGGACAGCAATCGCGCAAGATTGAAGAGCTGTCGATTGATGGACGGACGCCGTCGGAACAGTTGGCCGAAACCGTCGCCGCCGCCGACTCTTTGATGGCGGAACAGCAAAAGCTGTGGAAGAAGCTGCTCAAGGAATTGGCTGGCGAAGGCATCAAGGTCGTCGAGCCAGCCGCCATTGGCAAGACGCACCAGGCCGAAGTCGAACGCTATTTCCGGGAACAGATCCTTCCCGTGCTGACGCCACAGGCGCTCGACCCTGCCCATCCGTTCCCCTTCATTCCCAACCAGGGCATCAGCCTGATCTTCGACATGCGCCGCAAGGATGATGGCGAAGTCGTGCGGCAACTGGTCATGATCCCGTCTTCGTTGCGCCGGTTCGTGCGCTTGCCGGGGGCGGGCACCCGCTTTGTGACCATCGAAGATCTTATCCGCCATTTCGTCGGTCAGATGTTCCCCGACTATATCCTGATCGCCGCCGGTGCCTTCCGCATCATCCGCGACAGCGATATCGAGGTAGAGGAAGAAGCCGAAGACCTTGTCCGCTATTTCCGCAGCGCCATCAAACGGCGGCGGCGGGGCAAGATCATCCGGCTGAAACTGGAAAAGGGCCTGCCTGCCGAACTGTCGACCCTGATCCGCACCGAACTGGGCGCGGGATCGTCGCTGGTTGCGGAAACGGTAGGTTTTTTGGGGATCGGCGATCTGGCGCAGCTGGTTGAGGAAGACCGCCCCTCGCTCAAATTCCCGCCCTATTCGCCGCGCTTTCCCGAACGCATTTTGGAACATGATGGCGACTGCTTTGCCGCGATCCGGCAAAAAGACATCGTCATCCATCACCCTTATGAGAGCTTCGACGTCGTCCTCGCCTTTCTGCAGCAGGCCGCGCGCGACCCCGATGTCGTCGCGATCAAGCAGACGCTCTACCGCGCAGGCAAGCAGTCTGCGGTCATCCGCGCCCTGTGCGAAGCTGCCGAAGCGGGTAAGTCGGTTACCGCAATCGTCGAGCTGAAAGCCCGTTTTGACGAAGAACAGAATCTTCATTGGGCATCGCAGCTTGAAAATAGCGGGGTGCAGGTCGTTTACGGCTTTGTGGATATGAAAACCCATGCGAAGATTTCGCTGGTGGTCCGCCGCGAAGCCGATGGTTTTCGCACCTACTGCCATCTGGGCACGGGCAACTACCACCCGATTACCGCCAAGATTTACACCGACATCAGCTTCTTCACCGCCGACCCGCGCGTGGGGCATGATGCGGGGCAGATATTCAACTATATCACCGGCTATATTCCCCCCAGCAACCTTCAATTGCTGACGATGAGTCCGCTCGGCCTGCGCGAAAAAGTCATGGCGCTGATCGATCAGGAAATCGCCAATGTGCAGGCCGGTAAGCCCGGTGCTGTCTGGGCAAAGCTCAACTCGCTCGTCGACAAGGACGTCATCGACAAGCTGTACGAGGCGAGCGAAGCGGGTGTCGAAATCGATCTGGTGGTGCGCGGCATCTGTTGCCTGCGGCCGGGCGTCAAGGGCATGTCATCGCGCATCCGCGTCAAATCGGTTGTGGGACGCTTTCTGGAACATAGCCGCATCTGGGCCATGGGCAATGGCGCCGATCTTCCCAATTCCAAGGCAAAAGTCTTCATTTCGTCGGCGGACTGGATGTCGCGCAATTTTGACCGGCGCGTCGAATATATGCTGCCCATCGAGAACCCGACGGTCCATGACCAGATTCTCGATCAGGTAATGGTTGCAAACCTTCTCGACAATCAGCAAAGCTGGATGCTGCGGTCCGATGGCCGTTATGAAAGGTTAAAGGCTGGCGATATGCCATTCAATCTGCACCATTATTTCATGACCAATGCGTCCTTGTCCGGTCGGGGCGGCGCGTTGGCCGATGAAAAGAAGGTGCCGACGCTCAGCCTCGTCCGGCGGAGATGAGATCAACACGTCAGGCCGTCATTGATATCGGCTCCAACACAATCCGTCTGGTCGTCTATGACGGGCTGCCGCGCGCACCGATGCCGATCTACAATGAAAAAAGCCGCGTCGCCCTCGGTGCGTGCCTCGCCGGTGACGGCATCATCAGCAGTGCGACGATGAAAAAGGCACTGGCCGCGCTTGGCCGGTTTGAAACGCTGGCGCGCGCCATGAAAGTTGACACGCTGCGCGTCGTCGCCACAGCAGCCACGCGCGAGGCCAAGAACGGACAGCAGCTTGTCGAAGGCGCCGCAGCGCTCGGCATCCGCGTCGAAGTGCTTGATGGCGAAACCGAAGCCACAGCTGCCGGCCTTGGCGTTATCAGCGACAATCCCCACGCCAATGGCTATGTCGGCGATCTGGGTGGCGGCAGTCTGGAATTGATCCGGGTAGCGGATGGCAAATTGCACGAGCGTGTTTCCCTGCCGCTCGGCACGCTGCGGCAGGATGTCCTCAAGGGCAAAACGACCAAACAGATTACGCAGATGCTGAGGCAGGAAATTGCCGCCCTGAAAGGCGAGGACGGCTTTCCCTACGAACCCAACCTGCCCTTTTACATGATCGGCGGGTCGTGGCGGTCCTTTGCCCGGCTGCATATGCACGACGCCGGTTACCCGCTCACCATCTTGTCCAATTACCAGATACCACCCGATGCGCCGACACGGCTCATGCCTCTCATCAACGATGAAGCTGCCCTGACACAGACCAAGGTCATTGCCTCCGCGCGCATAGCGGCGCTGCCCGGTGCGACCGCCTTGCTGGCGGCGGTTGTGCGCCTGTTGGAACCGCGCGAGCTGGTCACCAGCGTCTATGGCCTGCGCGAAGGTTTGCTGTTCGATCAATTGTCCGATGCCGATCGCCGTGAAGACCCGCTGATCGCAGCAACCCGTTTTGAAGGCGAGCGCCTCGCCCGCTTCCCCTTCCATGGCGATGCGCTGGCCGACTGGATTGCCCCTGTGTTCGCCGGGCAAAGCGACGGCGATGCGCGGCTATGCCGTGCCGCCTGCCTGTTGTCCGACAGCGTCTGGAATGTGAACCCCGAATATCGCGCCGATCACGCGCTTGATCTGGCGCTCGACGGAAACTGGCCAGGCGTTGTCGCCAGCGACCGCGCCATTATCGCTGCTGCCTTGTGGACGGTGCACGCCGGCAAACGCACATTGCCCGAAATGCTGGCCAATCTCGCCAAGCCCGGCGCACTTGCACAGGCAGTCATCTGGGGTCTGGCGATCCGCTTGGCGCAGCGGCTCGACGGCGGCACCGGACGTGCCTTGTCCGACAGCCGGATTGAGGGCGACGACGCCATCCTCCGCCTGCGGCTAAGCGGCCAGGCGACACGGCTGCGCTCCAACTCCGTCCAACGCCGCTTGCAGGCACTGGCCGAGGCGCTGGGTTATGGCCGCTCGGAAATTGTCACGGGTTAACGGGGCGGACGCAACCGCGTGAGAAGCCGCTGGTGCCATCGAAATAATACACACCGTCACCCTGAACTTGTTTCAGGGTCTTAGTTTTCAACGTCGCAGTAGTAAGACCCTGAAACAAGTTCAGGGTGACGGTAGCGCGCGTGGCGTTCTCGCCCCAACCACTACCCCATAGGGTATAATATTTCCTTCGTAACCTTGTGCACCGCCGACATCACCTCTTTGCTCAGCTTCAGATCAATCGCCGCGAAAATCTCGTCCAGTTGATCCTCGCGGCTGACACCGACGATGGTCGAGGCCACAAAGTCATTCTGCTTTGACCAGGCCGTCGCCAAGGTGACCGGCGACATGCCCGCCTCTTTTGCGATGGCGACGATCCGCGCGGTGGATTCAAGCGCGCGCGGGCCCGCAAAACGCTGCGCCATGTCGAACTGGCGCGCGCCTTCCATTTCCAGATAGCGGGAGAAACGCGCACCTTCGGGGCGCTGGTTGTCGAGATATTTCCCCGACAAAACACCTCCACCCAAGGGCGAATAGGGCAGCAACGATACGCCTTCCTGACGGCACACCTGTTTCAGCTCATCTTCAAACCGGCGGTTGTTGATCGAATAATTATTCTGGATCGTATGATAGCGCGCCGTGCCCAACCGTTCCGACGTCGCCAGCGACTTCATCAGGCCATAGCTGGTCTCGTTGGAGCACCCCAGCACACGCACCTTGCCCGCACGCACCAGTTCATCGAGCGTTTCCATGGTCTCGTCATAGGCGGTGTCGTGGTCAGGCCAGTGGGTCTGGTACAGGTCGATATAGTCGGTCTGCAGACGGCGCAGGCTGTCTTCCACCGCGACCGTGATATTGTGCCGGTCGAGCGCGGTCATCCCGCCGCGCTTGGGGGATTTGAACCACACATGGCTGGGTCCCGACACCTTCGTCGCCATGATGATCGCGTCGCGGTTCTTGCCCTTCATCCAGCGGCCGACAATTTCTTCGGTCCGGCCGACCCACTTGCTGTCGGGCGGTACGGGATAGCCTTCGGCCGTGTCGAAAAAGTTGATGCCGGCATCAAGGCATTTGTCCAAAATGCGATGGGCCTCCGCCTCTTCGGTTTGCGAACCGAAGGTCATGGTGCCCATGCAAATATCGGATACGACGACGGCGCTTTTGCCCAGGCGGCGATGTTCCATTTTTCTCTCCTAATATGTTCCGGCTGCGCCCACGACCAGAAAGGCCAAAGCCGCCAACAGCCCCGCCACCCGGTTCGACCGGAAATGGCCAAGCGCATTGCTGCCATCATGTTTGAGCGAGAAAAACTGAAGCATCAAGTGAATAGCAACGGGCACCAACGCGACCAGCGCCTGCTTTTCGGGCCGGATGCTCCAGATCGCTATCCCCCATCCGGTCAGCGCCAGCGTATAGAACAGGGCAACGCCGCTGCGGATATACCCGCCCAGACGCCGCGCGCTCGACTTGATGCCGACCAGCGCGTCATCCTCGCGGTCCTGCATCGCATAAATGGTATCATAGCCGATGACCCAGAAAATGGTCCCCGCATAAAGCCACAGCATCGCCGCATCGATCTGGCCCGTTATCGCGACCCAGCCGACCGGCGCGCCCCAACTGAACACCAGTCCGAGCCAGAGTTGCGGCCACCATGTTATACGCTTCATAAAGGGATAGGCCGCGACGAGTCCGAGGCTGGCAAGCGCAACCAGCTGCGCCTCCCATCTGAGTTGCATCAGCACGGCCAGACCAACAAGACACAGCGTCAGCAGCCACGCCCACGCCGCTTTCACACTGACCGCGCCGCTGGGCAAGGGCCGCAGCGCGGTGCGCGCGACCTGCGCGTCGAGGTCGCGGTCGACGATGTCGTTATACACACACCCTGCCCCGCGCATCGCGATAGCACCAAGCAGCATCCACAGCGCCAAATCCCACTGCGCAATCAATCCACCCGAAAGCGCCAGTCCATAAACGCAGGGCCAATAAAGCAGCCACCAGCCAATCGGCCGGTCAAAACGGGCGAGCAGGGCAAAGGCGCGGAACCGCGGGGGCAGCATGCCCATAAAGCCGCTATATTCGCTGTCCGGAACTGTTTGAATCGCCATGGCAACGCTCTGCACAAAAATCAGCGCGACGTCATCCGGAACTTGTTCCAAAAGCAGGATGACGTGCATTGTATTTGGGGTTAGGGAACCGTCATGCCCGCAACGCCCGCCTGGCCCCCGAAATCCACACCGCGCCTGTTTGTCGAACAGCTGCTGGCTGTCGGACAGGAAGTTGCCGTATCGGGCGGCGCTGCACATTATCTGCTTGGCGTGATGCGGCTAAAGGTCGGCGCGCCGGTGGTCCTGTTCGACGATCAAACCGGTGCATATCTGGCCCATGTGGCGAGTGCCGGGAAGCGCGATCTGTCCCTGCACGTGGCGGAACAATTGCGCCCGCGCGAGGCGGTGCCGGATATCTGGCTGTGTCAGGCGCTGGTCAAAAAGGACCGGTTTGACTGGATCGCCGAAAAAGCCTGCGAACTGGGTGCGGCGCGCTTTGTGCCCTTGCTGACGGCACGCTGCGTCGTCGACAAGGTCAAGGAAGACCGCCTGCGCGCGCATATGATCGAGGCGGCGGAACAATGCGAGCGGACCGCGTTGCCGGAGATCGCGCCACTATCAAAGCTCGACGCCCTGCTACGCGACTGGCCATCGGAACGGACGCTCTATTTCTGTGACGAACGCGGGGGCGTGCCGTTCGGATCGGCAATCAAGGCCGGGCCCGCCGCTCTGCTGATCGGGCCGGAGGGTGGTTTTACAGATACCGAAAACAGCGCGATCCGTGCGCATCCGTCGGCTGTCGCCGTGTCCCTCGGCCCACGGATTTTGCGCGCCGATACGGCGGCTGTGGCGGCGCTATCCGTCTGGATGGCAGCGCAAGGCGACTGGGGTTAGTTCAGCCGCCCGACAAACGAGATCGAAAAGCTGGAAGGCCCGGACGTGTTCGCACCTTGCATAGTCCCCGTCGGCGCGTAGCGGAAGGCACGGATGGCGGCATTATACCCGCTGCCCAAAGGCGCGGTGAAGGGCGCACTGCCTGTATTGGAATAGGTCACCATGGTGCCCTGATTGAACGCGTTGAGATTGCTGGGCCTGGTGCCTTCGGTGAAGGTGAAGGGCGTTGAGGCGTCGAGCGTGAAATTCGGTGGAAAAGCATCGACGATGACGATGCTATTGGCATCCACCGAGAGATTCCCGGTATTCTGGACCGTGATTGTATAGCGCACAATCGCGCCGGGTATGGATTTGGGGTTGGCCGCGCTGACGCCGTCGGACAGTATGGTCGATGTCTTCGACACCACCAGCGTCGCATTGCCCGCCAGACGCGTATTGGTCACAACGCAACTGATGATGTCGCCCAAGACAGGCGTGATATTGGCCGGCACGGTCGTCGGGAAAGTTGTCGTCACCCCGTTGGTCGCGTTCGTACAGGCCAGCGCCGATGTATATTGCGACAGGCTGCCCGGACCCGACATGATTTCGTCCAATGTATAGGCGGTCCCCGGCGTGACCTGGACCAAACCGGTATTCCCGCCTGTCACCGTGGTTCCGGTACCCGTTGTTGTCGCCGAGGCAACGACGGTTGTTCCCTGATTTATGCGGACCGTAAACTGGTCGGTGCTGAAACGCCGACCGGTTGCCCCCAAAGCCTTGCTGATCTGGATATGCGGGAAGGCCGCGTTGTTGAACACGCAGATCACGGCATCCCCGAACTGCAACGCACCGAAATTGTAACTGGTGGTCAGCAAATTATTGGGCAGCGGCGTGGTCGAGCTGGTCGTCGTATTCGTACAGGTTAGGCGGCTTTGGTATTTTGCCAGCGTACTGACACTGCCCGCAGCCATGGCTTCGGACAGGGTCAGACCAATCCCCGATGCCAGCGAAAGCGGCGTTGCGGAGAAAGGTCCGTTGCCGGTTCCGGTCGTCGTGCCGGATGCCAGCGTTGTTCCCGATGATGTTGCCGATACGCGGAAGGTGAACTGGTCCGCCGCATTGACGCGTGCGCCGGTGATCGTTTTGCGCAAACGGATGGAGGCAAAGCGCACCGCAAACATGGCGCCCTGCAATCCGCCAGCGGTCATGTTGGTCGTAACGGTCGTCGGGCTGTTCGAACCGACAATATATCCCCCGACCGTCCCCGGGACGCCCGTTTCGGTAAAGGTCGAGGTGCCGGTGCCGGTGATTGTGGGATAGGTATTCCCGCTAATCGGGTTCACCTGATCCAGAATTTGCCACCCCGAACCATTGGTCACAAACTGCAAATTCTCACCGTCATTGGTCGATTCCGCGTCGGCGGCCACGAAGGAATAAGCGGTAACCGCTGGCGCACCGGGTGGCGGCGTGATCGTGATCCCGGAAAAGGTAATCGATTTTGCACCCGCCGAAGCGGTATAGAGCACAGGCCGGCCCGGAATGCCCAAAAAGGCGGTATTCCCCACGGCAGCACCCGTCCAGGACGGCGCAGCAATGGAGTTGAACGCGGTCGCGGTGGTCGGCGTCACTTTCAGGTTGAACGACAGGGTGGACCCGTCACTCAAGTTGAACGAAAAATTCTGCCCCGAAGCCGAGCGCGCCGTCGCATCATTATAAGCGGAGAAATCCAGCCAGCAGTAGGTTTCCCAACCCTGCGGCGCGGTGCCTTGCGTTGTGGCAGGCGCACAGCTCTGCGCTTGGGCGGATGTCGATCCGAAGCCCATCAGGAGGACGAACATAGTCGCCAACAGCAGCCGAAGCCTTTGGGTCAAAAGTCTTTGCAATGGAGGTCCTGGTCGTAACGCTCGCGACCTGATTTAGCGCACTAAGGTTAACGACCCGTAATTGTGTTAATTATTGGCGGAAATTGATGAAATTTTACAAATTGGATGCGCGGATTTCCGCCATTCTTTATTCTTAATTAAATTCTTTTGCCTAGTCCGGTGCCATGGCCAAGGGACTAGTGAAACGTTGACGTCGGGATCTGTGCAACTTGCGAAGTTGGCAAAGCCCCTATCGATTGCCGGTCTATTATGGCTGGCAATTTTGGCATGCCTGTTCCCGACTGCGGCATTGGCGCAGACGGTTAACCAATATACAAATTCCACGACGGGCAGCATCAATGCCTTCACATCCTGCACAACGCCGCTTGTTCGCAATTTCACGGTGGGAACAAGCTTTACAGTGGCGGATGTCGATTTGGGTTTGTTCATGTCCCACGCATGGCGCGGCGACATCCGGGTAACATTACAATCGCCTGCCGGAACGCGGGTCCAGGTAATTAATGGAAACACCAATAACGCCGCAGACAATCTAAATGTTATTTTGAGCGATGAAAATACCGGCCAAGTTGGCGGTTCAGGGCATGTCGCCGACGACCAATTGACGCCAGCGCCACCTCCCTACCAACGCGCGCTAGTGTCCAACAACGCCTTGTCGGCCTTCGACGGCCAGAACTCGGCAGGCACATGGCGACTGGAAATCTGCGATACATTTCCTTCGGCAGATAACGGAACCTTTACCCGCGCAGACCTGTATTTGACGCAACCACCTGCAAGCTACGCTGACCTGTCGCTCACCAAAACCGTCAGCAACGCTACGCCGGCCAGCGGGAATGCCATCGCCTACACATTGTCGGTGACAAACTCAGCGTCCTCACCCTCCGCTGCATCTGGCGTCACGGTCCTCGACCAACTGCCTGTGGGCGTCTCTTTTGTCAGCGCGACGGGTACAGGTAGCTACGACAGCACTAGCGGCGTGTGGACCGTTGGCAGTATCCCCGCAGGTACGACCCGGACTTTGACGATCAACGTGACCGTCACGGCGGGGCTAGGAACGACCATCCAGAATGATGCCGAAATATTGGCATCCTCCATCGTTGATCTGGACTCAGTACCCAATAATGGATCGACGTTGGAAGACGATGATGCGTCCGTCAGTTTCACCACTACAGGCACACGCACTGCCGGCACGCCGCCTACGCTTGTCTGTCCAAATGGCACGACCCTGTTGGACTGGAATGCGCAAAGCTGGACGAGTGGCAGTTCAACCGGGACAGCGACTGTGGCCAATATTGGCACCATCGGTTTCAATGTAACTACGCAGGGTACTTTCACTGTCCCGTTGGAACTCAACGCGACGATCACAGGCGGAACGGTGGGTCAAAACTCGCTGTACCAGAATGTCGAATATACAACTCGGACACAAACAACAACGACGGTGGTCACTCTGCCGACCGCTGTGCCCGGCACACAGTTTACGATCTTCGATGTTGACTATGCAGCCAATGACTTTGCCGACAAGATGACTATCACCGGCAGTTACAACGGCGCATCGGTTACACCGACGCTGACCAATGGCGTTACCAACTATGTCTTCGGCAATGTCGCCATCGGCGATGTGACGGCGACAGATACGACCAACCAAGGCACGGTGATCGCGACATTTTCATCGCCGGTGGACACAATCACGATCGTCTATGGCAACCACACGACGGCACCCGCCGATCCCGACGGGCAAGCCATTGCCATCAACGACTTCACCTTTTGCAATCCGCAAACCACTCTGAGCGTCACGAAGCTGAGCAGCGTGGTGAGCGACGGTGTCAGCGGCACCAACCCGAAATCCGTTCCGGGCGCCATTGTCCGCTATTGCGTGCTGGTTTCGAATTCCGGCAGCGCCACCAGCAGCAACGTTGTTGCCACCGACAGCATTCCAGCCAACCTTACCTTCATTCCCGGCAGCATGTTCTCCGGAACTTCCTGCGCGGCAGCAACCACGGCGGAAGACGACAATAATAGTGGCGGTGATGAAACCGACCCCTATGGCATGGATTTTGCCGCCAATGTCGTGACAGGCCGGGCGGCCTCGCTCGGTCCCGCGGCGAGCTTTGCCATGGTGTTCAATGCAACGGTGAACTAGGCCGCAGGCCCGCTTAAAAAAGAGGGGTGATTTCCCGCACCAAAATGATTATCTATAACTATGGTTATAGATATGAAACGAACAACGCAGCGGTGGCTTTGCGCGCTTTTTGTCGCCATAGGATTATGCGTCGGCTTATGTGGACAAGCCGTTGCGCAAAGCACGATTAACTACACGAACACGGTCGACGCACCCATTCCCGAAGCGGCTACGCCCTGCACCAATCAGCTGATCCGTACATTCGTCGTGCCCGAAATTTACACAATTTCCGATGTAAATATCGGGGTTGTTATCGGACATGCGCGCCGCAGCAATCTCATCCTCACGCTTGTTTCGCCGGCCGGCACCTCGGTAACGCTATTCCGCAATAATGGCGGCGTGCGCACCAATCTCAATGTGCTGTTTGACAGTGCGCAGGCGACGTCCGTGAGCTCGCATAATAACCTGAATGATACCGCCACCGCGACAACCGTCGCACCACCCTTTCAACGCACCTTCGGGCCCATTCAAAGTCTGAATGCCTTCAACGGCCAGAATGCGAACGGAACATGGACCTTGTCCATTTGCGACTCTACCAGTCAGAACGTTGGAACGTTCTTTCACGCTACACTGTCGATCACTCTACTTCGCGCGACCCTGAACGTTACGAAAATCAGCACGGCACAAGCCGATTTTGTAAGCGGTGCCAATCCGAAGTCGTTGCCGGGCGCTATCGTTCGCTATTGTATAACAATATCCAACAATGGGCCTGGCCTCGCGACCACAATAGCAGGCACCGATCTTATTCCGGCGAACACCACTTACATTCCTGGTTCGCTTCGTTCGGGAACGGACTGCTCTGCTACTGACACAACCGAAGATGATGATGCGGTGGGAACAGATGAAGCGGACCCTATGGGCGCATCTGTAGTTGGACGTGTACTTTCAATAACCGCCCCCACAATGGCCAATGCCGCCAGTTTTGCGCTCGCCTTTCTGGTCACGTTGAACTGACGCAATGAAATTGCTGGCAATACGCCTGCGACATTTCTAAACCCCCGCCATGAGCACAAAAACAGTTTCGAATCGCAACGAACCTATCATCGAGACCCGCGATCAACTGATTGCGGCCATCGCCAAGGGGGAGAAGCCCAAGGACCGTTGGCGGATCGGGACGGAGCATGAGAAATTCGTCTATTGCCGCACCAATTTCAACGCGCCATCCTATGACGAACCTGGCGGTATCCGCGATCTGTTGATGGCGCTGACCGAATTTGGCTGGTCACCGGTGATGGAGGGCGACAATGTCATCGCCATGAGCGGACCGGACGGCACCGTCAGTCTGGAGCCTGCCGGGCAGTTAGAACTTTCAGGTGCGCCGCTTGAAAATCTGCACCAAACCTGCGCCGAAACCGGCCGCCATCTCAAGCAGGTCAAGGCCATTGGCGAGAAAACCGGCAAGGGCTTTCTGGGCCTCGGCCTGTGGCCCGACAAGACCCGCGAAGAACTGCCCATCATGCCCAAGGGGCGCTACGCCATCATGCTGCGCCACATGCCGCGCGTGGGCAGCATGGGCCTCGACATGATGCTGCGCACCTGCACCATTCAGGTTAATCTCGACTTTTCGAGCGAAGCCGACATGGCGCACAAATTCCGCACGTCGCTGGCGCTTCAACCCCTGGCGACTGCTTTGTTCGCCAACTCGCCTTTTCTGGAAGGTAAACCGAACGGTTTCCTAAGCTACCGCAGCCATATCTGGTCGGACACCGACCCGCACCGGACGGGCATGCTGCCCTTCGTGTTCGACGACAGTTTCGGCTATGAACGTTATGTCGATTACATGCTGAATGTGCCGATGTATTTCGTCTATCGTGAAGGCAAATATATCGATGCGGCAGGTCTTGATTTCAAAGATTTCCTGAAAGGCGAATTGTCGGTGCTCCCGGGGGAAAAGCCCACGGTCACAGATTGGGAAGACCATATGTCGACCGCCTTTCCCGAGGTCCGGTTGAAAAGCTTCCTTGAAATGCGCGGGGCCGATGGTGGACCTTGGAACCGCATTTGCGCCCTGCCTGCTTTCTGGGTCGGGCTGCTCTACGACCAGGGCGCGCTGGATGCGGCTTGGGACGAGGTCAAGCATTGGACGATGGAAGAACGCGAGGCGCTGCGCTCGGCGGTTCCCGCCCAGGGCCTGAACGCTGCAATTCCGGGCGGTGGCAAGCTGCTCGATCTTGCCGGGCGCATCCTTGATATCTCGTCCGCAGGGCTGACAGCGCGGAACTGCCTGAACAGCAGCGGCGATAATGAAAGCGGCTTCCTCGATCCGCTTCGCGAAATTGTCGCCTCGGGCAAAACCATGTCGGAAGTGCTGCTCGACAAATATAACGGCGAATGGGGCGGCGATGTCCGCCGGGTCTATGATGAAATGAGCTTCTAGGCAGGATTGCAAATCGGCCACAGTCGCCGCAAAAATTGCTGCACCTGCGTATTGGAAGGTTGACCCTTCGGCCCTGAAGAATGATGTCGCGAATAACGGCACCAAAAGTGTGCCGATTCTCCATCGACCCAACGACTTTCAGGGAGTCATCCATGCGTTCTTTCCGCTCAACATTTGTATCCGGCGTCGCCATCGCGATTGCCTCGACCAGCCTTTTTGTGACACCTGCCGCCGCGCAGGACGCCGCAGCCGCCGAAGATGAAGGCCTGAGCGAAATCGTCGTCACCGCGCAACGTCGCGAAGAAAATTTGCAGGACGTGCCTTTGTCGGTCGACGTGGTTTCGGGCGAAAAGCTCGACGCGATTAACGCAGGCGGCGGCGACATCCGCGCCTTTGCCGGACGCGTTCCCAGCCTGAACATCGAAAGCTCGTTCGGCCGTACCTTCCCGCGCTTCTATATCCGTGGCCTCGGCAACACCGACTTCGACCTGAACGCGTCGCAGCCGGTCAGCATCGTTTATGACGATGTCGTTCTCGAAAACCCGATCCTGAAGGGCTTCCCCGTGTTCGACGTGGATCGCGTCGAAGTGCTCCGCGGGCCGCAAGGCACCCTCTTTGGCCGCAACACTCCTGCCGGTATCGTCAAGTTCGACAGCGTGCGTCCGGACAAGGAAGGCGCCAACTATCTGAAGGCCTCTTTCGGCCGGTTCAACACCGCCGGGATTGAAACCGGCATCGGTGGCAAGGTCACCGACAGCCTGTCGATCCGTGGTTCGCTGTCGTGGCAGCGCCGCAGCGACTGGGTCGACAATATCGACAATTTCAACAATGGGGACGATCTGGAAGGCTATGCCGACCTCGCGGCCCGCTTGCAGGTGCAATATGCACCTGCCGACAATGTGAAGCTGCGCGTCACCGGTCAGTATCGCGACTTTGACGGAACCGCCCGCGTATTCCGCGCCAACCTGTTTGCACCCGGCACGAACAATCTGGTCGGTCTGGGCGGTGTCAACACCCCCTTCCGCCGCGATCAGGTGCGCGCCGATGGCCTGAACTTCCAGAAGCTGAAATTATACAGCGTCGCCAGCAACTTCGAATATGATTTCGGCCCCGCGACCCTGACCTCGGTCACCTCGTGGTGGAGCGGTAAATATACCAGCCGTGGCGACATTGACGGCGGCGTGCCCGCTGGCCCCGGCTTCATCCCCTTCTCGGCCAACTCGCAAGACGATGTTCCGGATCTCGACCAGTTCACACAGGAACTGCGCATTTCGTCGAACAATGACGAAGGCCTGAAATATCAGGCGGGCGTCTTCTACTTTGACGAAAGCCTCGCGATCGCGTCGTACAATTATGACACGCCCACCGGCACCCGCCCCAGCGTCACCGCGCTGCAGCAGCAGGATTCCAAGGCATGGGGCGTGTTCGGTTCGCTGACCTATCCCGTGACCGAACAACTCTCGCTGACCGCTGGCCTGCGCTATAATGACGACAAGCGCCGTCTGGACGTTGGTCGCGGCGGCTTCTTCGGCGCCATCGGGAACGGCTTTGCCAAGGTTCAGGACAACAACCTGACCTGGGATGTCAGCGCCACCTACGAAGCGTCGGACGCCGTCAACCTCTACGCCCGCGTGGCCAAGGGCTACCGCGCGCCGTCGATTCAGGGCCGTGCGCTGTTCGTCTTCACCACGGTTCAGGACGCGATCAGCACCGCCGATTCCGAAACGATCATGTCGTATGAAGCCGGTATCAAGACGCAGTTCTCCAACCGTCTCCGCTTCAACCTGTCGGCATTCAAATATGATCTGAACAACGCGCAATTGACCGCTGTGGGTGGTGCCAGCAACGCCGCACGGCTGATCAACGTCGACAATGTCGCCGGCTATGGCTTCGAAGCCGAGTTGGAGGCACGCCCAGTCGACAATCTCAGCCTGACCGCAGGCATCAGCTACAACAGCGCGGAAATCGACGACGCCAATGCGTTCATCACTGGCTGCGGCGGCGGCTGCACCGTCACCGATCCGGTCCGCCCCGGCAGCCCCGGCATTTTCTCGATCGACGGCAACCAGTTGCCACAGGCCCCGAAATGGTCGGTCAACTGGACCGCTGGCTATGGCGTGCCGGTTGCAGGCGGGGAAATCTATGCCTTCACCGATTGGGCCTACCGGTCGAACGTCAATTTCTTCCTCTACACCTCGGCAGAATTTAATGACGACCACATGCTCGAAGGCGGCCTGCGCCTCGGCTACCGCACCGACCGTTTCGATATTGCAGCCTATGTCCGAAACATCACCAACGACGCATCGGCCGTGGGTGGTATCGACTTCAACAACCTGACCGGCTTCGTCAACGAACCCCGGATCTACGGTCTGGAAGCATCGATCAAATTTTAATGCGGATTGGGGGCAGGTCCGGGAGGAACTGTCCCCAACCCACTCGCCGCACACGGCACATTGATACTTGCCCCGCCACGCCAACAGCGTTAAGGGCGCATCTCTTCGCGGAAACGTGAAGTGCAGGAGTTTAGCTCAGTTGGTAGAGCATCGGTCTCCAAAACCGAGGGTCGTGGGTTCGAGTCCCCCAACTCCTGCCATTTTTTCAATAGGTTAAGTTAAGCCTTAAGGTCGCTGCCCGGCATCCTGTTCTCTGGATAAGCACACGATAAGCACGGCATTTCCCGATGTGGATTATTATCCAGCAAAGCCACATCCAGATTTGGACAAGCGCAATAAGATAAGCTGATCGGCCGGGCGGGTTGAGCAGTGGAGAGGTTATGCGCCTGTTATTTTTCGGTTCAGGTTGATGTGGTAGATGTCCGACCCGACAGGGGCATCTGGTTGCTGAAAAGGATACCGCGATGCGATACCTATTCATGTATAATCCTGCATTGCGCCAGATCATTGAGGCGTATGATGTAGAAGGATTACCGCAATTTGACCGCGCATTTCTAATGCTCGAAATGCTCATGCGGTGCCGTTATCCCTGCGATGTGTTTGATAGTAATGAAAGTGGTATGCCATACGGAATGCACCGCCATTGGCTAATGGAGCAGTTAACGGCGTTGCTGTGAGCGAACGGGGCTAATGTTACAAATAGGTTGCATAGGCCGCTAATCGGGATAACATTTTAGAATCGACTGTCACGCGGTTGATAGCCCGGAGTGGTTGCTCCCTTTTTTCCATTCCGGGCATTTAGGCCCTGTGCCATTAGTGTCTTTAGTGTCGTTAGGCGCTTCCTACTGCCCTGAAAAAACAATCTGACCGAGGCAGTATTGCGACCGCATCCGGTGTTCTTTCATAGCCGATGCCTCCCCCCGAACACTATCTGGCATCCAACTGAAAGCCCGGGGGAAGCGTTTGCCCGCCAGCGTTTGGGTTCTCCAAGCCAGCAGCGCGGGCCCCGCCTAGTGCAGGCGCTCCATACCAGCCGGGGAAATATACATCCAAGTGATCGCCCTCGTTCAATATATGGGCATTTGGATAAAGCTTTTTGACCCTAGTCCCCAGCCAACTGAACGTTTTACCGGGCGGTGGTTTCAGATCCAGCTTCGACCCGTCAAGGTGACCGGACTGAGAAGCAGGCTTATAACCACGACGACGCATGTCTGCCTGATAGGCTTCGGTGCGATAGCCTGAGGTAATTACGACACCGGGTATTTCCTCCAGCAGATTTTCATAGACGTCTGGTGCTTTGGCCGCAGTTGGAGCGGAAGATTTGGCGCTCTTCTCTTCCCCGAACAGTTCCTTTTTCGCTTGCTTGCGGGCGTATGACATCACGTCCTTTACCGACGACTCCTTGTCCTCCTGGTCCTTCTTGTCCCATTCAGGGCTGAACAGCAGATCATTAAGACGTTGCTGCGCATGTCGTCCGACAATGACCTGATACTTGTCATATTGCTCCGGCGTCAGTTCCTTGCCGCTAACGTAGGGGCGAGGTTTGGTGATGCTGATTCCGGCACTCAGCAGCTTTTGGAGTATCGGATTATTCTTCTCGGTCGACTGCCAGATTGGAGACAGAATATCCGGACCAACACCCCCCTCACTGACTATCGGCTCACCAAACACATCGCGAGTTGGATAAAGGTTATCCGAAAGGCCGGGAATGCGGTTCTGGATGGCGTCGGCGATGTCATTACGCTCCCGCGCCACAGGATCGATGGAACGAGCAATCTGATTGACACCTGTGGGCACGACGAGCGAACCTGCCATGCGCTTACCGAAACCGGCCGCATAGCGTTGCGGGTCGTTTATCGCTTCCATCATATCAGACACACCGGATAGCCATGTCTTATTCGACAGGTTCGACATGATTGAGGTTACAACCATCACGGCAGCATCATCGCGCTGCTTTTCCGAAAGGCCGTCATACTTTGTCGCCATGTCCGCGGCGACCCCAATTGTCGTGGCGAAAGGGTCAAGCCGTGCGTAGGAGTAATATTTATCTCCAACCTTGAAGCTGTACGGTTGCCAGCCATTGGCGCGCATCATGGTATCTCGGCCACGGTCAGAAGCAGGCCCGCCTGTTATAAGCCCCTCTGCGGCCATTTCAGCGACGAGCGCACCTAACCCCGTTCCAACAACCGCCTTGGCAACAGCAAGATCACGCCGAGGCCCTTTAGCTGCGATATCGGCGCGCCATTCTTTGAGCAGCGGCGCAAAGGGCGAACGCTCGATAGAGAATTTAATCAGATTAGTAGGCGTCCGAACGAACGGCAGAACTAGCTTTGCAATTGGCATGGCCTCGGTAAAGGCAGCAACCTTGCTTGCGGCTGGGCCTAATGGACGTTGGAAAGTCAGATACCGGCCATAGTCTAGCGCCCGCTCCATCATTTCGTCTGTAGGATTAGCCACCAGATCAGCAGCGCGAGTGCGGGCGGCATCGCCCTTTAGTCCCTCTTTGCCCGCTTGGCGGACAGCAAGGCCGTGCAATTCCATGCGCCGCGCCATTGCTTTGAATAACTCATCCTCAGCCGTCAGCGCCCGCGTTGGAATACGCAGGACCTCGCCCTTGATTCCGGAGATAGCCTTTTGCGACTGCGCTTCTACCTTGGTGGCAAAGTCGGAAGGCTCACCCGTTTTGAAAGCGCGAGCGGCTTGCGCCAACCCCTCCCGTGTCCCTGCCAAAAGGCCGACAGCACGGGCACCGACTTCGCTAAACAATACGCGGTCGACCTGTTGACGGGCCAGTGCGGACCGACCTGCACCGATAGCGGCAGCAGTTAGATGCTCAGGCAATTGGCCAAGCGCAGTCAGAGTATTGGAAACTATGTTGACGACGTGCGTTTGTGGACCGGACAGGAGTGAATTATACCAAAGCTCTATCAGCTTATCTTTAAACTTGGGCTTGAGCGCATCGCGGGAAAGCGTGTTGAATTGTCCAGGCGACGTTTCAAAGGCATCCAGAAGGGTCTCAGCTGCTTCCTTGGCGTTCTCAGGACTGCCACCGCGCTTGGCGATAGCGGCCAGAACGGATCCATTCACGTCCTTTGCATTGGCCATCATGCGGAACTGTTGCAGCGTCCGGCCTGCCTCGGCAGTCATACCCGCAACCTGTTCCTGAATGGCGGCGTGTCGGACCCAAGCAGTCTGGAAATCCGCCAGGACTTCATCGCCGGGATTTTCCATGCGCTGGACCTTGCGCGCCATGTTGACCAACTCATTGCCCGACTTCGCCAGTATTTGACGAGCAGCCAGAGCCTCTTCAGCATTTAGCGCTTGCCCCTTGCGGCGTGTCAGCAGGTTATCGGCAGTCATGCCCAATTCACTGGCAAGGCGTTCTGTTTCAGCCTGGGTGATACGGCCACGGGTGGCAGCGTCGAAGCCTACGCGGCTTTCAGTCTGTGCCAAGGCGCGGGCAATGTCCTGAGGGCTTTCCAGTTTCTTCAGATTGATGTTGCCCGCAAAGTCTGGACCACCGTCCGGCCAATCCTCATAAGCCTGAATAGGCGGCGTGTTGCCTTCCAGATCGTTCAAGCCAACCGGCTGGCCTTCATCGCTATACAGGGGGACAGGAGAGCGTTCCACTTGTTCACGGGTAGCGCGGGCATTTTCGAACGCATCTATTTCCGCATAGTCATCCGGCAGGAAGGCCCGGCGATTGCCTTTATAGGTGTCATCCACAGCATCGAGAAATTCCGCAACCGTCGGACGTTCCGGCGAGTCAGGGAAATAACCCGCTTCCCATGCCCTTTGCGCTGCTTCATCGAATGTCAGGCCGTTATCCAGTCGAAGGTTTATAACTTGCCGCCATCTCGGTTAATGGTTGGCTTTCCACGCCTACATATCGGTAGTCGGAAGGCGCTTGGCACGAGGACAATAGGGTCAATGGGATGATGCATCTAGTCAAGGCCATCGGCCTACTCCTCTTGCAGTGAGGCCGGGATCAGCTAAAATTTGTTCAATTGCTTTTGGTCCAGTCAATCGCCGCTGTTTTCAAAATCATATCGTCATGGCCATTGAAGGTGGCTGAGACAGCGGCTTTTCGCTTGATAGGGTCTTGGAAATCCGGTTGGCGTGCCATGACGATATCGGCTTGAACCATGAGTTCACTCTTCAAGTCTTTGCAGGTCGCGATTGCTTTTTGCCAACCTGCAGTCCTCTGATCAGGCGTGCGGCGCATTTTTACAGTCCGATAATCATTCTGGAGACATTCGACGTAACGCGCGTAAAGATTCTCGATGGGCGCATACACCGTAACGCCCAAATCCTCTTTATCCATCCGCGCAATCACCCGATCGGAATTGGGAAATCTATCGTTGATTGTAACAAACTGTCTATCGGTCTGGTCGAGTGTCTTTTTGACTTTTTTCCGCGACCAATCGTCCGGATTCTTGGAAATCCCTTTATACTTTCCGGCGTTCATGCCCTTTTCTACTTCCGTTCGACATTCTTCGATCATTGCTGCTGCTTCGGGCGATTCCTTTTCAAGCGCCGAAGGCTGAGCAACTGATCTGGCTGTCATGCAATTGCTGTAATCTAGCCAGATACGGAAGTGTTCAGGTTCGATGCGCAAAGCTTTTGGCCTGTAATCCGACGCTATTTCAACCTGCATCAGGAAAGGTAAAATGAACAGCAAAGCCTACTTCCTTTCCATCATATAACCTCGTTCAGTGCCCCTTCGCACCCGCGACCTTGTGATGCACCCACACAATGATCGCGCCCAGCGCCAGGCCGAATATGCCGCACAGGGCCGCATCGGCAATCCATGCCAGCGCGCCTTCGTGCAGGCCGAGATATTCGGCGGGGTGTACATGGAAGCCGTGGATGATGATCTGCCCGCCAACCCACAACATCGCGGCGGTTCCGATGGTTGACAGCGCCGCCAGAAGCTTCGGCATGCCGCGGACCATCGCCCGGCCAATGGCGCGGGTGGCGCCGAGTTTGCGTTGCGCCATATTCAGGCCGATATCGTCCATCTTCACGATCAAGCCCACCACGCCGTAAACCGCAATGGTGATGGCCACGGCCACGACGGCCAAAGTCGCCGCCTCCAGCCAGACCGAGGTTTCGGCCAATTGCTTCACCTCGTTCAGCGCAATCGCCATGATTTCGGCCGACAGGATAAAATCGGTACGCACCGCACCCTTGACCATCATTTGCTCATGCTCCGCACTGGTCAGCTCGGCGACTTCTTCGGCAAGGGTCTCTTCTTCATGCGGGCTCAATTTTTCCAGCACCTTCTCTGCCCCTTCAAAGCAGAGATAGGCACCGCCCAGCATCAGCAATGGGGTGATGGCCCATGGCAAAAAGAGGCTGAGCAGCAGTGCCACCGGCAGGATGATCACAATTTTGTTGAACAGCGACCCCTTCGCGATGCGCCAGATAATCGGCAATTCGCGGTCGGGGGTGAAACCGGTAACATATTGCGGCGTAACCGCCGTATCGTCGATCACCACCCCTGCGGCCTTGCTGCTGGCCTTACCGGCGGCGGCGGCGACATCGTCGACCGAAGCGGCAGCAACCTTGGTGATGGTGGCAATATCGTCGAGTAACGCGGCGAGACCGGATGGCATGGGTGCGGGATTCCTGTAAAAAAGACCGTGTTGGAAATAGCCCAGTCGGAAACAGCGTCAAGGCATTACCGTTGAAGGCGGAACTTCAGAAATTCCGTCCAAATGACACCAGATCGCTGTCCGGATCCCCGCCGCCGGTAATCATACCGCGCAACATCTGCCCGGCCATCATCGAAAAGGTGATGCCGTTGCCGCCATAGCCCATGGCCGCAAAGCAGTTGGGCATTTTCGGGATGGGGCCGATGGTCGGCGTGCCGGTTTCAGAATCCCCGAAACTCCCGCTCCAGCTATAGTCCGGGGTGGCATCGATCATCGGCAGCAACTGACGAAGCTTTTCCTCCAAACGGGCTGTCTTGGCTTCGTTCAATGCGTCACGTTCATCGGCATCGGCAATTTCGGCGTCTTCGCCGCCGCATATGACATGTCCTTTGGGGGTTGTGCGGATATATAGATAAGGATCCGCCGCCTCCCAGATGATGCAGCCTGTTGGCCAAATTTTGCGGGGTTGCGCCTTGGTTGCGATCACCCATGTCGAGATGATCTTGTTGCCCTTTCGCGGAATGCCCTTCAGCATTTCATATCCCGTTGCAACTACCAGCGACGCACATTGAATTTCCACGCCATCGGCGGTCTGGACACGCACACCGGATTGCGACGGGTCAATATCGGTCACCTCAACAGGCGCATAAAGCTTTGCGCCTTTGCGGATCGCACTTTTCAGATAGCCTGCGGCCAGCAAGCGGGGGTCGGCCATATAATTGTCGCGCCCGACAATGGCCGAGCGTCCCTTTATGCCGTAATTTTCCAGAACTTCGGTCGGTTTGAGAAAGCTCACCTCAAACCCCGCGCGCCGCCGGGCATCGGCTTCGCGGGCCAAACCGTCTGCATTGAGAACATTTCCCGACAAATATAGCGAATCCCGCGTTGCCTGCTCCGCCTTGATACCCAGTGCACGCGTCCGTTCGCGAAGCGCATCCACAGCCAGCCGCGACCGCCGCCAAAGCCGTTCCGCACGATCCAGACCTATGCGGTCGGACAGGTGCGACAAGGGCGTATCGATTTCATATTGCAGAAGTGCGGTCGATGCGGGTGTCGAACCACGCACCGGTCCGCGACGATCGACAATGATTGTTTTCAACCCCGCATCGCTGAGTGATTCAGCGATAATGGCGCCCGAAATGCCCGCACCCACCACCAGAACATCACAACTCACCTTGCGCGTCAGGCTTTGCGTGGCAATTGTAGGCAACCGCTGGTCAAGCCATAGCGGACGCCCTGTGCGTAAATCACGTTTAACAGTTGCGGACATGTGTTTCCCCTTTGCGCCGGGATAAACGCGCCATTGCCGTGCGGGTTCCCGCTTGGGATACGGATCTCGGCAGGCCAGAGGCGAAGCTAATGCTACTTGCCTCGACGCGAATCTCTGGCTAAAGGCCTAGTCTTTCCGAAATCGGAACCTATATCGCTCTCGACCCCGCCGGTCGGAGCGCTGGCGGCTACCCTCGGAAGTGAAACAGGAAGACGAACAATGGCAAAGACAAGCCCCGGTGAATTCATCCGTCAGGTGCGGACCGAAATCGGCAAGGTAGTATGGCCCACGCGGCAGGAAACCGTGCAAACCGCCATCATGGTGCTGATCATGACGATCATACTTGCCTTCTTCTTCCTGGGCGTCGACGCGGTCTTTGCCGCGATTGTGAAGGGGCTGCTGTCGCTGGCTCAAGGCTAAGCGCGGCAAGAGAAAAGAATAGAAGATATGGCACGCTGGTACATCATTCACGCTTATTCGGGTTTTGAAAACAAGGTCCGTGACCAGATTCTCGCCGAAGCGGAGCGCATTGGCCTTTCGCAATTGGTCGAAGCCGTCGAAGTCCCGACCGAACAGGTCACCGAGGTACGCCGTGGCAAGAAGATCAAGGCGGAACGCAAGTTCTTCCCCGGCTATGTGCTCGCCAAGCTCAACATGAACGACGATGTATACCACCTCGTCAAGAATACGCCCAAGGTCACCGGATTTCTGGGCGCCGGCAACAAGCCGCAACCGATCAGCGAAGCCGAAGCGGCCCGCATTCTGAACACCAAGCAGGAACTGGAAGCCGCGCCGAAGAAGCGCGTCTCGGTCGACTACGAAATCGGCGATCAGGTCAAGGTATTGGGCGGCCCGTTCGCAAGCTTCAACGGCCTGGTCGAAGAACTCGACTTCGACAAGAACCGCGTCAAGGTATCGGTATCGATCTTCGGCCGCGCCACACCGGTCGAACTGGACTTCGAAGAAGTCGAATTGATGAAGTAACAGGTTACAAAACCCATTGGTTGCCAAAGGGGCAGCCGATGGGTTTTTTGCACCGCGCACCCTGCGCGCCGGCAAACATATTTCTGGATTTGTGCAAATTCAGATGGCAGATATCCCTCCGATGGGGGGCATTACATGAAGCGGTATTTCTTTTGCGCGTGGCTGTTGGCCATGCCGGCTATCGCGTTGGGTCAGGAAAGTGCCCCGGCCATTGCTCCTGCAGGTCCCGGAATTTCCCAGCCGCCTGTGGTCGACGATGCGGTCATCCTACCCGCTATGCTTCCCGTCAGCATCGAAATTACTGAAGCGCTCAATTCCAAAACGAGCAAGATCGGGCAGTTGTTCGATATCCGCCTGCGCGCGCCCATTACCGTCGATGGAAAAGTCATCATTCCGGCAGGGGCCACCGGAAAGGGCCAAGTTATTCACGCGGCACGGGCACGGGCCGCAGGTAAAGCGGGCGAATTGATCATTGCGGCGCGTTATCTCGAACATGAGGGCGTCCGGGTGCCGCTGCGCAGCTTGAAATATGGTGCCGACATGACGGGCGACAACAATGCCGGAGCCGCCATCGTCGCGAGTGCCGCCATTTCTTCCGCACTTGCCCTGTTCATAACAGGCGGGCAAGTCGACATTCCCGCGGGCATGCCGGCCACTGCAAAGCTTTCGCAGGATGTCCGGATTATCCAGTCAGGGTCAAATTTACAGGAGGAGGTAAAACCATGAAAAGAGTAAAGATTATCGCATTGGCGGCTGTCGCCACCGCATTGGCCGTGAGCCCCGTTTCAACGCCCGCCTTCGCCAAGGAGAAAGCGGCATCTACAAAAACCGCTGTCGTCGTGGAAGCGCCTCCCGCAGGTCAGGGCCAGGTCGTTTTCTTTCGGCCGGGATCGATGATGGGGATGGCCCTTGGATGCAATGTCCGTGAAAATGGCAAGCTCATTGGCGGGCTTGGAAACGGCAAATATTTCATTCAGGCATTTCAGCCGGGCAAACATGTGTTCACGACCCATTCGGAAACCACCGACACGCTGAACATGGAAATCGAGTCCGGCGAGACCTATTATGTGAAGTGCGGCATCGGAATGGGTGTGGTTGCGGGACGCCCCAATATCGCGCCAAGCGACAAAGCCACATTCGACGAAAAGTCCGCAAAGCTGAAACTCAAAACGATCGATCAGCTTGAAAAGGAACGCGCGAAAGACGCGGCCAAGAAATAAATCTATGTTACCGGTGCGGTTCGGCTGATTTCAGCCGAACCGCGTTGCCGCCCTGCCGATCAGTTCGTGGGGCAAGGTGGGCTTTTCGCAGACACTTGCCTCGGGAAAATCGCGGGCAAATTCTTCGCGGTCGCCCAAGGCAGTGTGAAATATGATCGGCACGCCCCGATCGCGTAGCATCTCCGCCAACGGGAAAACCAACGCGTCGCCCAGATTGACATCCAAGATTGCGCCGTCAACCTCGACCCCGGAATCGATGAGTTCGATCCCCGCGGCCAGCGACATCACAGGCCCGATAATCTCCGCACCCTCAGCCGTCAGTTCGGCCTCAAGAGCCATGGATACAAAAATCTCATCCTCGGCAAGCAAGATCCGCAAACGTGCCAATCGCCCGTGTTCAGCGTCGCCGCCAAACATCTGCGCATGGGGTGCGCCGCCGGCATCGCTCTGCCTCGATGAAAAGTCCATCTGATTCAATCCAAACATGAAAGCTTCCCCGTCACCGTCAGCGCCATGCTTTCAAGCGAGCGGAAAATGGAGAGTTACCTGTAAACCCTGCGCGTGCCAATGATGTTCCACCTGTCCGTTCAACTGTTGCGCGGATGCTTCGATCATGGATGTTCCAAAGCCCTGCGCAGCGTCTGTCTTTGGGACGGGCCCGCCTATTTCGGTCCAAATTAGGTTGATGTGCGCGCCTTGCACATCATCGCGTCTCTCCCAGTTCACAGTGACGGACCCTTCGGGTACGGATAGCGCGCCATATTTGAGCGCGTTGGTGGCCAGTTCATGCATGATTAGCCCAAGCGGTGTCATGGCGGCAGTCGGCAAATTTAGCTGCGGGCCATCATAGCTGATGAGGTTTCGGGTATCGCGATAAGGCGCGAGCGTGGCCGAGAGCAACTCCCTGATATCGACCGAGCTGATGCCGGACGTGCCCTGACTGACCGAATGCGCCAGCGACAGCGCATGGATACGATCGCGGATTTTCTTGACCGTCGACGGCACATCGGTGCCGCCCCGCGCGGACAGGGTAATCAGCGAAAGGATAACCGCGAAGAGGTTCTTGACGCGATGGTTCAGTTCCTGTGCAATCAAATCGGCTTGCTCCTTGCTCTGGCGGAGCAGCAGCGCCTCTTGATCGAGCAGGGCAACCCGGCTTGCGCGGCGTTCCTGTCGAAAGCTGAAATAGGCGAGACCGATGATCAGCAGCATCAAGCCAATCAGCGTGGCAGTAATGCCATATTCGGTGTTGTCGGCGCGGCTGACCGATTGTGCCAGCTTCTGGCGTTCCTTCATTTCCAAGTCGCGCACGGTATCGCGGATATTGTCGAGCAGGAGTTTTCCATATTTTGTCTTGGTTTCCGCAATGGCAACATCGCGTTGCCCCTGCCGGGTCAGGGTGACGACCTTGTTCATGAACACCAGCTTCTTTTCGGCAAGCGCATGAATACGTTGGGTGGCAAGAGCATTTTCCGCTTCGTTCAGACGCTCAAATTTGCCTTCCAGCCGCTTGATGTCGCGCAACCAAAGCTGTCGGGCACGATCATATGGTTCAAGAAAAGCGGGATCTTCGGTGAGGATAAAACCGCGTGAACCGGTTTCGGCATCCACCCCTGTCCGGACGACGTCCCGCAAATCGGCGAGAATGTCTATGACCGCCGTGGCTTCTGCCCGTGCCTCTCTCTCGCTTGCCGTGGTACGCAGAAAGATGACGACCATCGCCACAATCATCAACGACAGCATGGCGAGTGTCATTTTCGGCAGATGGCGGTGCCACCATTGCGATAATGCGCTAGGGAAATGTGCCACTTCAGGCCTCCATTTAAACAACTGCCATAACAAGGTGCGAGGGTGCGTCAATGACTGGCGCATGAAGTGTTGATTTAAAGGACTTCCCTTTTGCACCGACTTCGGCTATCGGCCCGCTTCCCCTTGGCATGTCCAAAGGGAAACCGTGCGGGAGGCTTTCTTCGGAAACGCCGTTTGACCGCTTAATTTGATCCGCCAATGCTCGCGCAAAAGGCGGAGAAAGAATGAAAGGAGGCCACTCATGGCCAAGAAAATTGACGGCTATATCGGCCTGCAAGTTCCTGCAGGTTCAGCCACTCCCTCCCCGCCGATCGGCCCTGCATTGGGTCAGCGCGGCGTGAACATCATGGAATTCTGCAAGCAGTTCAATGCCGCCACCGGCGACATGGAAAAGGGCACGCCGATTCCAACCAAGATCACCGTTTTCGCGGACAAGAGCTTCACCTTCGTAATGAAGTCGCCGCCAGCAACCTATCTGATCAAGAAGGTTCTCGGCCTCAAGTCCGGTTCGAAAGAGCCTGGCAAGGTTTCGGCAGGAAAGATTACCCGCAAGCAGCTCGAAGAAGTCGCCACCCTGAAAATGGCTGACCTCAACGCGAACGACATGGACGCGGCTGTAAAAATCATCGCAGGCTCGGCTACCGCCATGGGCCTCGAAATCGTGGAGGGCTGAACCAATGGCCAAGCTGACCAAGAAAGCAAAATCGCTTGCACATCTCGATGCTGACAAGCTGTATGGCGTTGACGAAGCGCTGAAGACCATCAAGGAACTGGCAACTGCCAAGTTCGACGAAACCATCGAAGTTGCGTTGAACCTGGGCGTTGATCCGCGTCACGCTGACCAGATGGTCCGTGGCATGGTTTCGCTTCCTGCCGGTACCGGCAAGGAAATGAAGGTTGCCGTATTCGCACGTGCCGACAAGGCCGCCGCTGCTACAGCCGCTGGTGCCGACAAGGTGGGTGCCGAAGACCTGATGGAAGACATGCTGGCCGGTAACCTCGATTATGACCGCGTCATTGCGACACCGGACATGATGGGTATCGTTGGCCGTCTCGGTAAGACACTGGGTCCCAAGGGCCTGATGCCAAACCCGAAGCTGGGCACGGTGACCATGGACGTGGCCGAGGCCGTCAAGGCTGCCAAGGCCGGTCAGGTTGAGTTCCGCGTTGAAAAGCAGGGCATCATCCACAGCGGCATTGGCAAGAAGAGCTTTTCCGACGCCGATCTGCGCAAGAATTTCGACGCGCTGGTCGATGCGGTTATCAAGAGCAAGCCAAGCGGCTCCAAGGGCAAGTACCTCCGCAAGGTTGCCATCAGCTCGTCGATGGGCCCTGGCCTGAAGGTCAATCTGGCCGACGTTGCTGGCGCTTAAGCCTTTCAAACAAGAATAGAGTGAAGGGCTGGAGGGAAACCTCCGGCCCTTTTCTTTTGTGCGGATGATGGCGTTATTTTTGCGCGACGAAACGCGGCCATAGCAGGCTGAGCGCGAGGCCGCCCATCACCAGCGCCGCTGCGAGCAATTTCCAGCTTTGCAGGGGTTCGCCGAGGAACAGCGCCGACGCACCCATGCCGAACACGGGCACGAGCAACGCCATCGGCGCGACGGTCGCTGCCGGATGGCGGGCGAGCAGCCAGCCCCACACGCCATAGCCAAACATGGTGTTGCCAACGGCCTGCCAGATCACGGCAGCCCATGTGGTGGCCGTCGCCTCTTGCACTCCGGTGACCAAGGCAGGCGCACCTTCAACCAACAGGGCGAATAATATCAGGGGCGGCACAGCAAAGATGCTGGCCCAGACAACATAAGCGAGCATGTCGACCTTACCGGCTGCGCGCGACACCATGTTGCCGCTCGACCAGCAAAAGGCCGCCGTCACCACAAGCCCCAGCCCCAAGGGCGTCGCGCTGCCGTCCCAATGGGTCAGGATCACCACAAGCCCGCTGGTCGCCAGCGCCAGGGCCGCCCACTGAAACCCGCGCACCCGTTCGCCTGTCAGGCGCATCGACAGGGCGATCGTGAAGAAGACCTGAATCTGGACAACCAAGGACGCGAGCCCCGGCGTAATGTCGCTTTTCATAGCCAGAAAAAGCAGTCCGAACTGTCCCGCTCCGATCAGCACGCCATAAGCGGCCAGATTGGACAGCGGCACCGACGGGCGTTTCAGAAAGAACGCCGCAGGCAAAAAGGCACATGCAAAGCGCAAGGTGGCGAGCCACAGAGGGGGCAAATGCGTCAGTGCCAGCTTGATAACGACGAAATTCGTCCCCCAAACCGCCATCACGGCCAAGGCAAGCAACAAATGCAGGCGAGGCAGGGCGGATGTTTGCGGCATAGCTGCGCCCTAACCGCTCCGCCCTGATTTGCGAACAGTTTAATCGAGCGGAATAATTTCGACGGGCAGATCCCTGCCCTGTTCCCCGCAATATTGTTCGGGCCAGTGCGCGAAGGGACGCACGGCCCCTTGGCTGCGCCAACGGGCCACACGGGCCACATCGACGTCGGCCAGAACCCACGCGCCCTGCCCTTCGGTTCCGGTAGCCACCACGCCGTCGTCCGGGCTGTCGCCGTCGGGCGGAACAAATACCCCTGCGGCACCGTAATTTTCATCGAGCGCGGGTGACCATGGCGCCATGCCAACTGTGGGTGCCTGCACCACGAAGATCTGGTTCTCCAATGCTCTTGCCTGCGCGCCGATCCGGACGCGGCAATAGCCTTGCAAGCTGTCGGTGCAGGACGGACAGAGGATGACCTGCGCCCCTGCCATCGCCTGTGCCCGGGCAATCATGGGGAATTCGACATCATAACAGGTGGATATGCCGAGCATCCCCAGCGGCGTGCGGAACACATGCAGGCTGGTGCCGCCCTTGATGTCCCAGGATTCACGCTCAAACCGCGTCATCATGATCTTGTCCTGATGCCCACTTCGCCCATCCGGCAGGTAAAGCGTCGCCCGGTTGACGATCCGCCCGTCGTCGAGGCCATGGGGGCGTGTTCCACCAAGCACAGTAACGCCGAAGCGTTGTGCGAGGTCCGCATAATGGGCGTCGATCTGCGACCCCAACGCGACCACCGCGCGTAGGGACGCATGCAGGTCGCTTTCCGTCGCGCTGTCGATCGCGGCGAGTTCCATTGCGGCATATTCGGGGAATATCAAAAGCTGCGCGCCTTGCCCCACCGCATCGGTAACCCATTGCGCCACCTTGGCCTGCCAGTCGGCAAAGCTGTCGGGTTGACCGATAACATATTGGGCGGCGGCGATGCGGATCGGCGCGGTCACAGGTCGCGCATCCAAAATTGCATAGGATGCGCACTTTCATTGGCATCGCCCACATCTTGCCAGTCGAGCGTTCCGGTCAAACCCGGAACCGGTGCATAGCCCCGGGCGCGCCAAAAGGGATGCAGGTCGCGCGGCGCCTCAGGGCGCATCGGATGATCATCGGGACGGATCACCGCGCAAAAGGCGGTCTGGGCCGCCCCTGCCGCCCGTGCCGCAGCCTCGCGGGCGTCGAAGAAGCGGTGGCCGATGCCCTGACCCTGATATGCCGTAAGCAAGACCGACTCCCCGAAATAGAAAATCCGCGCGAAGTCCAGCCCCATCTGCCGCAACGGTTCCTGAAACTCGGGCTTTTGCCCTGCCATCGGCGATGCTGTTGCCGCACCTATAATCGCATCGCCATCCTGTGCGACGATCAATGCCGAACCCGGCTCGCGCATGAACTCAGCGAGATACTCGGCTTCATATTCCGTCGTGCCCTCATAGAGATAAGGCCAGTCGCGAAAGATGCGGATGCGCAATTCGGACAGCGCCGGAATGGCGGCGGCACGCTCCTCCGCATCTGTCAAAGTGCGGACGGTGATGGTCATGAAACCTGGGCGATCCAGTCGGCCAGGTTATAATAGACCGAGACCCGCGCAATCTTGCCGTCGCGGATTTCGAAGAAGCCGCCGGCGGGCAAGGTATAGCTTTGGCCGTGCGCGGCAGGGAAGCCTTCGTCCGCAACCTTATAGATGCCATGCACCATGAATTCGGCAGCGGCACGTCCGCCGTCCGGGCTGGTCATGATGACTATGTCGCGTAACTGTTCGCTATAGGCATGGTCCATCCGGCCCAGAAAGGCGCGAAACGCATCCTTGCCGGTTTCGCGTTCGCCCTGATTGATGTCATGGGCTATGTCGTCGGTGAGGCAGGCCAAAATGCCTTCAATGTCCATGGCGTTGAACGCGGTATAATAGCGTTCGATCAGGGCCATAGTGGTTTCACGGACATCCGGCATATCTGCTCCTATCTTGCCTTGGCGCTTTCAAGCGACCGGATTAGGTCAGCGCGGCAAAGCTTGTCCAGTAAGATAATTTGTCCAAAGCCGCACAAGTTTTCGGGATATTGGCGGCCTTCCGCCCCGCAGATTTCCGTAACGGCCTTGACTCTGCCCCTGATCCTGCTAGTGGCGGCGACGTTCGGTGAGGCGACGGCCTTTCCGGACAACCGTCCGAGACAGTTGGTGATGGGAATTTGCCCATCTTAATGTCCAGCCTAGACGGGGATAGAGATTTCAGGTTTGGCCCTTGTGCCTGCCTTCGCCAAACACTCCCGACGTTCATTGTCGCGAGTTCGGCATGAAACTTCCCCACGGACTAAGTTACGGATCACGCATCTGCGTGGTTCGAATTTCGTGTTGGGTTTGTCCGGTCCGCCGGAGAGACCCGAAAAAGGAGTAATGCATGAACCGTTCTGAAAAGACCGAAACAGTTGCATCGCTGAACGCCACTTTTAATGAAGCGGCGGTTGTTGTCGTTACCCGGAACCTCGGGTTGACGGTTGCACAATCGACCGACCTTCGTTTGAAGATGCGGGATGCCGGCGCAAGCTACAAGGTCGCCAAGAACCGTCTTGCCAAGATCGCCCTTGAGGGAACGCAATATGGTGCGGTAGCAGATTTGCTTACCGGACCTACGGCGCTCGCCACATCGTCGGACCCGGTCGCCGCTGCAAAGATTGCGGTCGAGTTCGCCAAGACCAATGACAAACTTGAAATTGTCGGCGGTGCGATGGGTGACACCTTCCTCGATGTAAACGGTGTGAAGGCGTTGGCTTCGATGCCATCGCTCGACGAACTGCGCGCTACCATTGTCGGCCTGGTACAGGCACCGGCAACGAAGATCGCCCAGCTGTCGACCGCACCTGCTGCGAAACTGGCACGGGTATTTGGTGCCTATGCTGCGACAGAAGCAGCTTAATTTTTTTTGGATTAACCGGCTGCGTCCATCCGGACGGGCCCTACAGATAGACTAGAAAATCGGAGTGTTATTTTTATGGCTGATATTGAAAAGCTCGTTGAGCAGCTCTCGTCGCTGACCGTTCTCGAAGCGGCTGACCTTGCAAAGGCTTTGGAAGAAAAGTGGGGCGTTAGCGCCGCTGCTGCTGTTGCTGTTGCAGCACCTGCTGCTGGTGCCGCTGCACCGGCTGCTGAAGAGCAAACCGAATTTGACGTAATCCTGACCGGCGACGGCGGCAACAAGATCGCCGTCATCAAGGAAGTCCGCGCCATCACCGCGCTTGGTCTGACCGAAGCCAAGGCTCTTGTTGAGTCGGCTCCGAAGGCCATCAAGGAAGGCGTTAACAAGGCTGAAGCCGAAGAAATCAAGGCGAAGATCACCGCTGCTGGTGGTACTGTCGAACTGAAGTAATTCGGTTTCCCCAACGGGAAAAAATAATGGGCGGCCGAGCGATAGGCCGCCCATTTTCGTTTGGGGATCACACAGGATTAGGAAACGAGCTCAGGCTTTCTCGGCTCCACGTCACTCGGGTTTCGCGCACGACCAACGAAGCGGTCATGTTTGGCGAACAGCGGGTCCGTGATCGGCGGCTCCACCGCATTGCGGGGCGCAAAAAGCGGATCGGTTATTGGACCGGCGACCACAGGTGTCGAAAATAACGGGTCGGTGACCGGAATATCCGAACGTCCCTGTACGGGCTTGCGCGCGATGATCGTTTGCGGCGCAGGAGTCCGGTCGAACTGCTGAAACATACTCGTTTCCCGCACGGGTTGCGCTGCCACGAAAGCAGGCGCAGCGTCGACAGGCGTTGCGCGGTCTATATCCGCTGGCTTGCGGCGACGGCGTGCGAAAAACGCTGCTCCAATACCGAGTGCAGCCAATGCCGCTGCCATGCCGCCGATCAAGGTCACATCTTCGCCCGTTGTGGCGTCTTGTTCTGCCACACTGTCATCTGCAAAGGCTACCGCGTCGGCTGCTGGCTCCGTCGACGCCGCTGGTTGGATCAAATCTGTTTGTGGCGGGGTAGCCACGGGCATTTCCGTCGCGTCATTATCTACGCTGACCGGGTCGGGGGCCACCGCAGCAGTGGGCCGGGCCGGTGCATCGCTCCGTACTCTGGCGGGTGGTGCCGATGCGGGTTTTGGTGCTTGCTTCACCACCTTTTCTTGAGCCGCTTGCTCTGCCGCGGCGGGGTTCACCACGTCATTTTCAGTCGGCAAGGTGCGCACAACAGGTGGCGGCGCAAAAGCTGATTCAGCAGCGGGAGTGGGTGCGGGTGCCGCAGGCGTGGTGGCGTCCTGCGCCCAGACGAGGGAAGAACCGCTCATCAGCGCTGCGATGACTGCCGTTTTTCCGGCTAGGGCGAGCTTATGTTGGTGGGTCATTTCAATCTCCTGTCTTTGGGACAGTGAGAAAACGGTTCATCGCAGTATTCGGGCATCGATCATGGGGCGCATCGTGCCTTCACAACGGTGAGTTGAGGATCAAAGACCCGGGTTCATCTGGGGTTCACGGCCGGAGCAGCTTTTTGCCGCGCATCGGCCCTCGGATAAAAAGGAAGCGCGGCCGAATGAGCGGCCGCGCCTTGTTCCTTTGCCTTTTCGCGCTCAGCTCAAAAAGAGAGCCGTGAGGCCGACCATCGCCGCGATGAGAAGTATGCGCGGCGGTATCGAAATTTTGAACGCTAGCTGCATTATATTTCTCCTTCTTCAAATCCCAGCAGATCGCCAGGCTGGCATTCCAGAACCTTGCAAATCGCCTCGAGTGTCGAAAATCGGATGGCCTTGGCTTTTCCGGTTTTCAGGATCGAGAGATTTGCGAGCGTGATATCGACCCGTTCGGCCAGTTCGGTCAGCGTCATGCGCTTGGCGTAAAGGAGGTCGTCCAGTTTAACCGTGACAGGCATCAGACCGTTCCCTCCAATTCTTCGCGCATTTCGGCGCCGCGTTCGAAGATTCCCGCCAGAATGAACACGAGCAGGATCGCAAGGATGCCGTTGATCGACATATCCCATCCGGTATCGGATTCACCGAACAGATCGGCCGCTTTACCGGCCGCAATGGCGAGCGGTACGCCCGCAATCTGCAATCCGACCATCAGCCAGCCAATAGCCTTCAAGCGGATGGCATTGGCACAAACGAAGGGATTACCTTCTTCGACACTGGCGATAATCGCCAGTAATTTGCGCATCATGGTCCAGATAAGCCCCAGTGTCAGTATACCCAGCGCAAACACCGAAAGCAGGTGTGGAAGCAGGGTCAAAGGATCAAGGTTCGGATGGACCGTGTTCAACTCGGCCATGGCCTCTGTCCAATAGAAGGGCAAAACAACGCATACTATTGCCAGCACGGAACCGGCAAACGCCACCAACCCCATGATCAGGTACACGAGCCATCTTGTGATCCGCAAAATGCGGTTGTCGGCTATTTCAGTCATATCGATCTCCAATGTTGTTCATGTTGTTATTCAATATGTCTAACATTGATTCGCGTCAATAGTTTTATTGTTTTTCGATAATATTGCCAAAATCTGCGGTTTTCCTTTGAAACTTTCAGATGTTCAAGGCACTCCTTGCCCATGACAGATAATGCCGACCTCGCAGCCCTGATTCGGACGATCCCCGATTATCCGAAGCCCGGGATATTGTTTCGCGACGTTTCGACATTGCTTCTGGACGGCCCCGGGTTTCGCGCCACGATCGACCGGCTGGCTGCGATGGTGGCGCCGGATACCCAACTGATTGCCGGCATCGAAGCGCGCGGCTTTGTTGTTGCTGCGGGCCTTTCCTACGCGCTTGGTCTGGGCAAGTTGATGCTACGCAAGCCGGGCAAGTTGCCGGGTGAGAAAATCGGCGCAGATTATGCGCTGGAATATGGCACCGACCGCATTGAGATGCATGTCGGTCATGTCCGGCCGGGCCAGAAAGTGTTGCTGGTCGACGACCTGATCGCGACCGGCGGAACAGCCTCGGCAGGGGTCGAGCTGATCCGGCAAGGTGGCGGCAAGGTCGAACAGGCGCTGTTTATCGTCGATCTACCCGACTTGGGCGGAGCGGCGCGACTGCGCAATCAGGGCATCGAGGTGAAATGCCTGATCGATTTCGAAGGCGATTGAACGGTCCAATCGCGTTGCAGCTAATTCAGTCCATTTTGGACTTAATCGGATTCTGCGTGATTTGTCAGCGGTGAGGCAAAAGGGTAAAATCCTCGTGCGAATTTATCTCGACTCGGATTGCCAACCCCCGAACCCAACCGGCGATCCGTATCTGACCCTCAACCCCTTATTGGGTTTGGGGGTCATTTTTTTGGCGGGGTGCCGCAGGTTTTGATCGCCTCAGGTTCGGGTCGCGGCCCTGACAAGGTAAATCGCGCTATGTAGCCGCCAAGCTTCAACTCTTCGCTGAAGCCGGTCAAACGGTAGCCGACCGCTGCAAATTCGCAGAACAGAAGCTTTGGCGGAATGCCGTGCTGATCGGTTGCACGGTCGCGGTCCACAACAATCACCTCCCCTCCCTTGGCAAGGGCGGGACGGAGGCGCCAGAGGAACGCATAGGGTTCGTCGACTTCATGGTACATGTGCACCATGAAAATGCGGTCGAAACTTTTTTCGGGCAGGCGCGGATCATCGATGGCGCCTTCCTTGATTGCCACATTGTCCAGCTGTTCGCGGGTCACGCGTTCGCCAAGCCGGTCCAGCGCGCCGCGGTTGATGTCCTGCGCCAGAACACGCCCTTTGGGCCCGACCCGTTCGGCCAAACGTATGGTGTAATAGCCTTCCCCTGCCCCGATATCGGCAACTGTGGTCCCTAGCTTAATGCCGGCCCAGTCCATGACAAATTTGGCTTCACCAGCCTCATCGCGTGCCGCTTCTGTCGAAAATTGGGTATCACCGGCTTCGGACACCGGGCGGTACGGGCTTGGAAATTCAAGTGAAGTTGCGGGGCGATTGCTGACCTCTTCAACCGGTTTGCACGCCAGAACGGTGGCGCCGAGCGAGGCCAGCAAAAGGGCAGCTTGCGTCCGGCGACCAAAGGTGCTGCTCAACGCCCTAAACCCCGCTATTTTCCAAATTCGCCATAGCGGCGGGTGCTTGTTTGTCGAAATCCGCAAATGCAGGCCCTACCCATTCGGGCAGCGGTATGGGACGGTGTAATTCCAGATCGACGTAAACACTTACCAGATCCACCGTCGCCCGCAGGTCATCAGCGCCGTCTTCGCGCGCGCCATGTATCTCGACAATCTGCGTCATGCTTGTCCGGCCGGTGGCGACCGTACGTGCCATGACATCAATCAGCTCGTCGGGCAGAATCGGTGCGAACCAGGTCACGGTAGCCTTTTTGACATGGAATTCGAGCGGCTCGCCGCCTGCCATTTCGCGAAATTTGGTTTCGCGCCAATATTCCGTAATCGCAACGTCGGCATAGTCGAGATAGCGGGCGTTGAAGACGACGCCTTGCGCGTCGGTCTCGGACCAGCGCACGCGAAAGCGGTGGCTGAAGGCAAAATCGCTGCGCGCCATGTTAAATTACTTTCGACTGGCTTGGTGTGTTGACCCCCATCGACTGGAGGTAGCGCTTCACATTGCGGGCGGCCTGCCGCAGGCGATGCTCATTTTCCACCATGGCGATGCGCACATAGCCTTCGCCATCTTCACCATAACCAACGCCCGGAGCGACGGCGACCTTGGCATGGGTCAGCATCTGCTTCGAAAATTCGAGACTGCCGAGATGTGCCAGCGCGGGCGGTAACGGTGCCCAAGCAAACATGGACGCGCGCGGCGGCGGAATGTCCCAACCGGCACGGCCAAATGCCTCGACCAATATGTCGCGGCGTTTGTGATAAAGCTGCCGGTTCTGTTCGACAATATCCTGTGGCCCATTCAGCGCAGCGCAGGCCGCGGCCTGTATCGGGGTGAAAGCGCCATAATCGAGATAGCTTTTGACCCGCGTCATTGCCGCAATCAATTGGCGGTTGCCCACAGCAAAACCAACGCGCCACCCGGCCATCGAATAGGTTTTGGACAATGAGGTAAATTCGACAGCAACATCCTTGCCGCCCTTCACCTGAAGGATCGAGGGCGTCGGGTTGCCGTCAAAATAAAGTTCGGAATAGGCAAGATCGGACAGGATCCAGACCTTGTTCTCTTTCGCCCAAGCGACCAGCCGCTCGTAAAAGGCCAAATCCACGGTCTCGGCCGTTGGGTTGGACGGGTAGTTCACCACAAGGATGGATGGACGCGGCACGGTAAAGGCCATGGCCCGTTCCAACGACCGGAAATAATTTTCATCCGGCGTTGTCGGCACGGAGCGGATCGTCGCGCCTGCGATGATGAAGCCGAATGTGTGAATAGGATAGCTCGGGTTCGGGGCGAGCACCACGTCACCCGGGGCCGTGATGGCGGTCGCAAGGCTCGCCAGACCCTCTTTCGAGCCCATGGTGACGACGACTTCATGCTCCGGATCGACATCGACGCCGAAGCGGCGGCCGTAATAATTGGCTTGCGCCTTGCGCAGGCCGGGAATGCCTTTTGAGGCCGAATAGCCGTGCGCATCGGGTTTTTGCGCGACTTCGCACAATTTCTCGATCACATGGGCCGGCGGTGGCAGATCGGGATTGCCCATGCCAAGGTCGATAATATCCTCACCCGCCGCACGGGCGGCCGCGCGCATCGCATTGACTTCAGCGATGACATAAGGCGGCAGACGCTTAATGCGGTAGAATTCTTCGGACATGGGCTCCCGTTTCCGGTTTAAGGTTTCACGTCCGACCTTCATGGTCGAACTTTCCACCCATTTCCAGAAAAACTATACCGATTATCGAGGGCGGTTGCCCTTCGCCTTATGCTTTACCCCATGTTTCGATGGCGCAGGGCCGTCTTTGCGAAACGGGCGTGCGCCGTCGCGGGGCGGTGGGCCACCGCGCGGGCCATCGCCGCGTGGACGATCGCCACGTGGCCGATCACCTTTGGGCTTATCACCAAAGGGACGGTCGCCGCGGGGCTTGTCACCGCGCGGGTTGACGCCAAGCTGGGCACGTTGCGGGCGTTCACCGTCGCGGCCACGGCGCTTGTTTTCGCGCGCTGCTTCGCGGGGTGGGCCGCTCGCTTGCACGATTTCGACGTCATTGTCCTCATCATGTCCCGGTTGCGCAATTGCCTTGGCAAATTTCGAAACCGCGGCTGCCGCAATCCCGACATGGGTTTCATTTGCGGCAATACGGATCGCGCCAATATCATTCTTGGTCACGCCGCCACGGCGGCACAACAAAGGCAGAATCCATTTGGGATCGGCATTATTCCGCCGACCGATGTTGAGCGTGAACCAGACCGAGTCATCAAAGCCGGCGCGATGGTTGTCGCGCGGTTGTTCGCGGCTGCCGTCGTCGAGCATATCTGCGGCTTGCGGCATCCGGGCGCGGTGGACGCGGACCAAAGCGGCTGCGATATCCTCGGCAGACATGGTTTCCAGCAAACGGGCGCCCAGAGCGCGGTCCTCATCCTCAACTTCGACCGGGGCCAAAAGCGTTTCCAGCAAACGGTCATGATCTTTTGCACGGATGTCGGCAGCGGTCGGAACCTTGATCCAGTCCGCCTCAATCTTCGCGCCACGCAGCATTGATTCGACCCGCTTGCGACGTTGATAGGGCACGATCAGAACCGCTGTCCCCTTGCGTCCGGCGCGGCCAGTCCGTCCCGAACGGTGCTGCAAACCTTCCGCGTCACGGGGCAGTTCGACATGAACCACCAGCGACAGATTGGGCAGGTCGATCCCGCGCGCCGCCACATCGGTGGCGACGCAGACACGTGCTCGGCGATCACGCAGTGCCTGAAGCGCCTGGTTGCGCTCGCTCTGGCTATGTTCGCCGGAAAGGGCGACCACGTTAAAGCCACGCTCGGTCAGATTGGCGTGCAAATGGCGGACATTTTCGCGGGTTGCACAAAACAGGATGGCCGTTTCCGCTTCGTGCAGGCGGAGCAGGTTGACCACCGCATTCTCGATGTCTGGCGGAGCAACGGTAACCACCTGATAGCTTATATCGCCATGGCCGCGATCTTCGCCTACCGTTGAAATCCGCAACGCGTCCCGTTGATAGCGCTTGGCCAGCGATACAATCGGCTTCGGCATCGTGGCCGAAAACAGCAGCGTCCGGCGGCCTTCCGGCGTGGCGTTCAATATTTCCTCAAGCTCTTCGCGAAAGCCCATGTCGAGCATTTCGTCGGCTTCGTCCAATACCGCCACTTTCAGAGCGGAAAGGTCGAGCGCCCCGCGCTCCAAATGGTCGCGCAGGCGTCCGGGGGTGCCGACAACAATCTGTGCACCTTGGCTCAGGTTCCGCCGTTCCTTCGAGGCGTCCATCCCGCCGACGCAGGTTGCGATCCGCACCCCGGCCTTGCCATAGAGCCACATCAGTTCGCGGCTGACCTGCAAAGCAAGTTCGCGCGTTGGAGCGATAATAAGTGCGGCAGGCTCCCGCGCGAGGCTGACGATGCCGCCGTCCAGAATCTGCGGGGCCATGGCCAAACCAAAGGCTACGGTCTTGCCGGAGCCGGTTTGTGCCGAAACAACAAGGTCGCGCCCTTCGGCTTCGGCCGCGATTACAGCGGTTTGCACAGGGGTCAGCGCGGTATAGCCACGCGCGGTAAGCGCTTCGTCGAGAAGCGGGGGGAGATTTTCAAATGTCATATGTGCCGCCCCTTGCGCCCTTTTTACACCAATGTCCATGCTGCGCTGCACAATAAATCGATGCTTCGCCAAAAGACCTTGTTGGGTTATGCATCCAATATGGCCGATTCACCCACCTTCCCGCCCTTCATGGACCCCGAGCAATTCACCAAGATGATCGAGGGGACCGGCGCGGTTTCGAGCGATCCCCTGGCGGCCTATCAGAAGGCGCTGGATGCCTGGGGCCAGGTGCTGGCGCCGCTCGCACAAGCAGGGCGTGACAAAGTCGATCCGAAGGACAGACGCTTTTCCGCGCCGCAATGGGAGCATCCGGTTTTCGATCTGGTGCGGCAGAGTTATCAGGTGATGTCGGACTATATGTTGGGGGCAGCAGCGCAGCTCGACAATATTCCAGAGGCCGAAAAGGCGAAGATTGGTTTTGCGATCCGTACCGTGGTCGAAGCGATGAGCCCGGCCAATTCCCCGTTCACCAATCCTGTCGCTTTGGAGAAAGCCGTCGAAACCAAGGGCGCCAGCCTGATGTCCGGCATGCAGCATTTGCTGCACGATATGCAGCGCGGCCAGCTGACCCATACCGACCCCAATGCGTTCCGCCTCGGCGAAAATATTGCAGCGACCCCCGGCAAGGTGGTCCATCAGACCCCGCTTTATCAATTGCTGCAATATGAACCCACGACCGAGAAGGTTCTCGAAACGCCGCTCATCATCTTCCCGCCCTGGATAAACCGTTTCTATATTCTGGACCTGACCGCCGAAAAGAGCTTCATCAAATGGTGCGTTGATCAAGGCATCACGGTGTTTGTCGTGTCCTGGAAGTCCGCCGACAGTTCGATGAAGGATATTGTCTGGGACGATTATATTGCGGCGCAGATTGATGCGATCGACACCGTCCGCAAGGGGCTTAAAGTCGAGGATGTCCATACCATCGGCTATTGCGTCGCCGGGACTACATTGGCCGCAACGCTCGCCATTCTTGCTGCAAAGGGCGAAGCGGAAAAGGTAAAGAGCGCGACATTCTTCACCGCCCAGGTCGATTTCAGCCGTGGCGGCGAATTGCTGAACTTCATTGACGAACACCAACTCGCCATGGTCGAGGCGCTGGCCGCACCGCAGGGATATCTGGACGGACGGTTTCTGGCACTGACCTTCAATATGCTGCGCGGCAAGGATCTGATCTGGTCGACCGTCGTCAAAAACTATCTGCTGGGTGAAGAATATCCGGCGTTTGATTTGCTGCACTGGAATGGGGACGTCACCAACCTGCCCGCCAAATGGCATCGCGAATATCTGTGCGACCTGTACCGCGACAACAAACTGGTCGTGCCGGGGGCCTTGTCCGCGCTGCACACGCCGATTGACCTGACCAAGGTGAAGACACCCACCTACATTCAGGCCGGCCGTGAGGACCATATTGCGCCGGTCGAGAGCGTCTGGAAATTGCAGGACCATTTTACCGGCCCTGTAAAGTTCCTGCTGGCCGGAAGCGGACATATTGCCGGGGTGGTCAATCCGCCGGTGCACGAGAAATACCAATATTGGACCAACGACGCCAAGGCGGCGAATTTGGAGGAATTTATCGCTGGTGCCACCGAGACCAAAGGCAGTTGGTGGCCTGACTGGTTAACGTGGCTGAAGCTTGGAAGCGATAAAATGATCGCCGTCAAAGGCGGTCGAATTCCGGGCGAAGGGACGCTGAAAGCCCTTGAATCCGCGCCTGGAAGCTATGTGAAGGCCCGCTGACGCCCTCACGCAGAAGTTGACACCGCCTGTGGATAACTTTGTGTGTGAACCAACAATGAGAAAGAGCGCCGCCGACCCTTTTGACGGGTCAGCGACGCTCTTAAATTAAATCCAACTTTTCAACCGTCACTCGGCCTGCGGTGCAGCATCGCTTGCATTTTCGGGCAAGCCGCCCAGTTCGCCAACCATCTTTTTATAGGCGTCGAGATAGGCGAGCACGATCACCTGGCCGATGTCGCTATTCTGGTAGCTGCCGCCGCCAGCGCCCGCGAGGCCACCGCCCCACCATGCGCCGCCGCCCGCACCCCAGCTAAGGTCGGATTTGCGATAATAGCCTTCCGACAGCGCTTCGATTTCGGTGGTGCGGACATTGACGACCGACAGCGATACGCTGGCCTCTTTCTTGGAAACCTTCAGGCCACCAATCAGGCCGCCGACCAAACGGCCGCCGAGCAAGCCGCCCAGGGCGCCTGCAACATTGCTGCCGCCCGAATTGCTGTTGCGGCTGATGATGTCGGGCACGATGACATAGTCGGCTGCTTTGACCTGCCGTTTGCCGATGTTCGAACCGCGCTGCAATTCGCCGGAATCGCCCAATGCACGCTCAACCGCGCGGGCCGCAAGGCCGCCGCCACGGTCGACAAGCGAGAAGCAGCCCGACTTTTGCACGAAAAATTTGATGACCGCTTCGGGGTTGGAAAGACCCAACTCGCTCCACCACTGGGTTTCCGGCTCGGTGATCGCCACTGTACCCAGTTTGCGGGTGCAGACCGGAATTTCGGTCATATTCTTGTCTTGTGCCTTCTTGGCCGAAGACTTGTCTTCCTTGGCAAATGCGGGTGCCCCGACACTTAAAAGTGCACCTGCCAATAATGTGGAAATAATCCGTCGCATCATGATCCCTCCGGTGATGGCAAATCGGTAGTTTGCCTGAAACAGAACTTATGGTGCGACCCGTTGCAGCTTGTATATCCACCTGTTTTCGCGATTGCCAAGCGCAAAGCACGAAATCACCCAAAAAAGCCGAAATTTGGACATGCGCGAGTTGACGTTTACGTAAACGTTCGGTAACACATCTCAAACGCTTCAGAGGAGAGTCGCCATGCAATTGGAATTCAGTCCCGAAGAAATCGCCTTCCAGCAGGAAGTACGTAGCTTCATCGCCGAAAATTACCCACAAAACCTGCGCTCTGTGCAGGATGAAGGGCATGATCTTTCGAAAGAAGATTTTCTGTCCTGGCACCGTATTCTGGCCAAAAAAGGCTGGATCGCGCCTGCGTGGCCTGTCGAATATGGCGGCACCGGCTGGACCGCGACGCAACGCTTTATCTGGTCTGAAGAACTGGCGGCTGCCGATTGCGTCGGCACCATGCCGTTCGGCCTGTCGATGGTCGGCCCCGTAATCTACACCTTCGGCACGCCCGAGCAAAAGGCCCGCTTCCTTCCCGGCATCTTGTCGGGTGATGACTGGTGGTGTCAGGGTTATTCGGAACCCGGCTCCGGTTCCGACCTCGCTTCGCTGCGCACAAAAGCTGTGCGCGATGGCGACCATTATATCGTCAATGGCCAGAAAACCTGGACCACCATGGCGCAGCACGCGGACTGGGGCTTCTTCCTCGTCCGCACCGATCCCGACGCAAAGCAGCAGGAAGGCATCAGCTTTCTGTTGATCGACATGAAATCGCCGGGCGTCACCGTCCGTCCGATCATCACGCTGGGCGGCGAACATGAAGTCAACGAAGTCTGGCTGGAAGATGTCCGCGTACCGGTCGATCAGCGCATTTATGAAGAGAATAAGGGTTGGACCTGCGCCAAATTCCTGCTTGCCCATGAACGCACCGGCATTGCTGCCGTTGCCCGTTCGAAGCGTGGCGTGGAAAAGATCAAGCAGATTGCCCGCACCGAAATGGATGGCGACAAGCCGTTGCTGGCCAATGCCTTTTTCAAGCGCAAGATTTCCGAGCTGGAAATCGACCTGACCGCGCTCGAATTCACCGAGCTGCGCAGCTTGGCGGGTGAAGCCGCTGGCAAGGGCCCCGGCCCTGAATCGAGCCTGTTGAAAATCAAGGGGTCCGAAATCCAGCAACGTATCACCGAACTCGCACTGGAAGCGGTTGGCCATTATGGCGCGCCCTATTTCCGCGGCTTTGGCGAAGGCGACAATGAACACCCCATCGGCCCCGATTACGCGCACCGCGCGGCGCCGACCTATTTCAACACCCGCAAGACGACGATTTACGGCGGATCGAACGAGATCCAGCGCAATATCATCGCGAAAATGGTGTTGGGTATTTAAGCGACATAACGGTCCCCCTCCCGCGTGCGGGAGGGAGGAACGCCGCCGAATAAAGATAACGGAGAGAGAACAGCCACATGGATTTCAGCTACACCGAAACGCAGGATATGATCCGCGAGACACTCAGCCGGTTTCTCGCCGACACCTATGATTTCGACAGCCGCGGCAAAATGATTGCCAGCGCCACCGGACGCGATGCCGGTATCTGGAAGGCACTTGCGCAGGATCTGGGCATGTTGGGCGCATCCTTTAGCGAAGAGCATGGCGGCCTTGGCGGCGGACATCTCGAAAACGCGCTGATCATGGAAGAATTGGGCAAGGTTATTGCGATCGAGCCCTATCTGCAAACCGTGGTTCTGGGCGGCGGTGCGCTGAAGGCTGTCGGCGGTGCCATTGCTGACGCGGTCATTCCCGAAATCATCGGCGGCAATGTTGTTATCGCCTTCGCCTATGCCGAGCCGCAGGGCCGCTACAACCTCGCCAATTTGCGGACCACCGCAAAGAAGGACGGCGCAGGCTATGTGCTGAACGGGCATAAGGGCGTTGTCTATGCTGCACCCTGGGCAAGCCATTTGCTGGTCACCGCCCGCACCGGTGGGTCGGGCAGCGAAGCAGCGGGCGTATCGCTCTTCCTGATCGACGCCAATCTGCCCGGTATTGTGCGCCGCGATTATCCGACGGTCGATGGTTTCCAGGCATCCGAAGTCTATTTCGAAAATGTGGCCATTCCCGGCGACGCGCTGCTCGGTGGCGACGGTGCTGGCCTGCCGCTCATTGAACAGATTGTCGACGAAGCAACCGTGGCCGTCTGTGCCGAAGCGTGCGGCGTCACGTTCAAGCTGCATCAGGGCACACTCGACTATGCGCGTCAGCGTAATCAGTTCGGCCAGCCCATCTCGCGTTTCCAGGTGCTGCAGCACCGCATGGTCGACATGTTCATGGAAGTTGAACAGAGCAAATCGATGACGACCATGGCGACCCTGAAGCTCGACCTGCCTGCCGCCGAACGCATGGCCGCCGTATCCGCCTGCAAGGCGAAGGTATCGCGCGCCGCCAAATTTGTCGGCCAGAACGCCATCCAGACGCATGGCGGGATCGGCATCACGCAGGAACTGGCCATCGGCCATTATTTCAAGCGCGCCACCATGATCGAAGGCCAGTTCGGGTCAGCCGATCATCATTATGACCGTTTTGAAAAACTGACATTGGCGGCATAAGCTAGAGGAGAGGGCGATACGCAAATTCGCCCTCTCCTCGCGCACCCCTGCGTCACCCTGAACTTGGTTCAGGGTCTATTATCAGCCCATTGCCCACCCGTCGTGACAAGCCACATGGTGACGCACGGTTGGGTTTTCTTTTCTGCAAAGGCTGCCGCTGCCAAATGGACCCTGAAACAAGTTCAGGGTGACGAGAAAACAAACAGGTTTTTCCAAAGCACTGACAAAAGTCAGGCACCCCCGCCCCTCACCCATTTTTGTGCAGTGCAACATTTATCGTTGACATCGCCTGCGTGAATCATTATTGTGCAGTGCAACACAACAGAAATGGTGCTCAATATGGCCAGCAAGGCAACTACCCCCGCAACTTCCAAAACTGCGAAACCCGCAGCGGCAAAAGCTGCGCCTGCCAACGCTGCTCCGGTTGCCGCAAAGGTTCAGGCTGAAAAGCCTGCTGCTGCGCTGGTCACCAAGATCGTGTCTGTTGAACCCAAACCGATTGCTCAAGGAGTAACCAAAATGACCGATACTGTTAAAGCCACCACCGAAAAGGCCACTGAATTTTTCGCCGACGTTCGCGAAAAGGCAACTGAAGCTGCTGAAAAAGGCAAGAAGTTTGCTGCAGAAGCTGTTGAATTCAACAAGGCCAATGTCGAAGCCATGATCGAAGCCGGCAAGATTGTTGCCAAGGGCGCTCAGGAAATGGGCAAGACCAACATCGACTATGCCAAGAAGAATTTCGAAGAAGCACAGGTTGCCGTCAAGGAATTGACCGCAGTCAAGTCGCCTACCGATTTCGTCAAGCTGCAGGGTGAATGGGCTCGCAAGGGCTTCGACACCGCCGTTGCCCAGGGTTCGAAGAACACCGAAGCGATGGTCAAGCTGGTCAGCGACATGTTCCAGCCGATTTCGAACCGCATTGCGGCGACGACCGAACTTTTCAAGAAGGCTGCTTAAGCTGACTTGAATATTGTGCCGGTGCGCTAAGATGCACCCGCCGCCCTCTCTCCTCTCCTCTTAGGTGGTGGGAAAGCAGACGCGAACCGGCGCAATGAAACAAAAACCGCCCTTTCCCATTGGGAAAAGGGCGGTTTCTTTTTGTGACAAGACGAATCATCATTAACAGGGCTTGCGGAGTCCCCCTGCCCTATCCTATTTTGGGGACATGGATATTTTTATGGCCCAAGACGATGACGACAAAGCAGGCGGCACGCCCGGCGTAGGACTTGCCACGCGCACGCGGCCCAAGACCCAAAAGCCGAGCCAGTATAAAGTGCTCCTGCTCAATGACGACTACACGCCAATGGAATTTGTCGTCCACGTCCTGAAGGCCTTTTTCTCGATGGATACCGATCAGGCGACACGCGTGATGCTCCACGTCCATCAAAAGGGCGTCGGCGTCTGCGGTATCTTCACCTATGAAGTCGCCGAAACCAAAGTGACGCAGGTGATGGACTTCGCGCAGAAGAACCAGCATCCGTTGCAGTGCACGCTCGAAAAAGCGTGATCAGGACAGGCGGCTGTCCACAATCCCTTTAAGGTCGCCATAGCCCAAAGCATCGCCGCAGTTCGGGCACGTCGTTTCCAGGCCAACATCCCGGCCGCATGCCCGGTGGATATAGCGGATCGCCAATGGATCGCCTTCCGCGCGCTCCCAACGTTCCGCCCAGTTGCGCATCGCATATAGAACCGAAAACAGATCCTTGCCCTTGTCGGTGAGCGCATAGCGGTATCGTGCGGGCCGCTCCTGATAGGCGATGCGGACGATGACCTTTTTCGCGATCAGATGCCGCAGCCGGTCCGTCAGCATTTGCGGTGACGCTCCGCTGCGCGACTGCAGGTCTTCGAAGCGCTCCTGCCCGAAAAACAGCTCCCGCAGGATCAGCAATGTCCAGCGGTCGCCCAAAACATCGGCGGATTTCGCCACGGGGCAGATGCGTGTGTCGATGACGGTGCGTTTCGGCATAATTTGCTTGTTACTATGATTATCATAGTTATTCTAGTCCGAAAGGAGATTCGGATGACTGCAGCATTGATTGTCGGGGCGGGCGATGCCACCGGCGGCGCGATTGCCAAGGCTTTTGCCCGTGAAGGCTATACAGCCTGCGTAAACCGCAGGGCACGCAATGCCGAGCAGTTGGAGGCGCTTGCACAATCCATCCGCGACGAAGGTCTGGCCGCACGCGCCTATCCCGGCGACGCGCGGGTGGAAGATGAAGTGGTCGCGATGGTCGACAGCATCGAACGCGATGTAGGACCCATCGAGGTTGCCGTATTCAACATCGGCGCCAATGTGAATTTCTCGATCCTTGAAACGACCGCGCAAGTTTACCGGAAGGTCTGGGAAATGGCGGCCTTTTCGGGGTTCCTGATGGGCCGGGAAGCGGCCAAGCGGATGGTGACGCGGGGGAAAGGCACGATCATCTTCACCGGGGCCACGGCCTCTCTGCGCGGAGGCTCTGGTTACTCCGCCTTTTCCGGCGCGAAGGGCGCGCTGCGGATGCTGGCGCAATCCATGGCACGCGAACTCGGGCCGCAGAATATCCATGTTGCCCATGTCGTGATCGACGGCGGCATCGACACCGCCTTCATCCGCGGCCTACGCCCCGACTTTGACGAGGCAAAGGCAGCGGACAAGGTCCTTTCGCCCGACGCCATTGCCGCGCAATATGTCGCGCTTCATAAACAACATCGCAGCGCGTGGACCCATGAGATGGATCTGCGTCCCTGGGCGGAGACATTCTGATGGCAAAAAGCTTTGAATTCCTGTTCGATTTTGGCGGACCTAACAGTTATCTGGCGCACAAGATGCTGCCTGATTTATGCGCGCAGACAGGTGCGGAGGTGGTCTACACCCCCATACTGCTGGGCGGCCTGTTCAAGCTGACCAATAATCAGGCCCCGCTGATGCGCTATGCAGAGACGCCGGCCAAGCGGAATTACGAAATGCTGGAATTCGACCGCTTCGTCAAAGCGCACAGCATCCCCTTCCGGATGAACCCCCACTTCCCCATCAACTCCCTCCACCTGATGCGCGGCGCAGTGGCGGCGCAGCATCTGGGATGCTTCATGCCCTATGTTGAGGCTGTGATGGCCGCCATGTGGGAAACGGGCGCGAATATGGGCGATGCGGACATTGTGCGCGCGACACTGGACGCCGCCGGCCTCGACAGTGCGGCGATCCTGGCCAAGGCTGACGATCCCGAGGTGAAGGCAGAGCTTGTCGCCAACACTGAAAAGGCAGCCGAGCGCGGGGCCTTTGGCGTGCCGACATTCTTTGTCGGCGATGACATGTTCTGGGGCAAAGAAAGATTGGGCCAGGTGGCCGACGCCTTGGGCGCCTGACCAGCCGATTATCGCCCGGTCACTCGAGGATGCGGAATTCCGCCTTGCGCATGAACCGCAGGTCGCTGCCATCGGCAACCGGCGGAAATCCGGTCAGTCTTAGGGCACTTTGGCATGCAGCGCGGTCGAGATCGACATGGCCGCTGCTGCTTGCAATCGCACAGGACTTCGACCTGCCGTCCGCTCCTATAATCAGCAAAATGGTGACCGCGCCCTGACGCCCTTCGCGCAAGGCCCGCACCGGATAATCGACCGGGATTGATTCCACGACAGGAACGGCCTCGGCACCATCGGCTGCGAACGTGACGCAAGGCGTGGCGAGCAGAAAGGCGGCGCATAATCCGGAGAGAAAAGAGGGTTTCATGGCATCACTTCCTGCTGCTGCATTAGTCTGGCTTGCCTCCGCACACAATGCCGCTAAATACGGGCGATGGACAAGATAATCGTACGCGGCGGCAACGCACTTAAGGGGAAGATTCCGATATCGGGGGCAAAGAATAGCGCGTTGACGCTGCTGCCATGTGCCCTGCTGACCGACGAACCGCTGACCCTGCGCAACTTGCCGCGACTGGCCGATATTGACGGGTTCCAGCATCTGTTGAACCAGTTCGGCATATCCACCAGCATCGCCGGATCGCGCCCCGAAGATTTCGGCCGCGTCATGACGCTGGAGGCGACCCGCATCACCAGCAATGTCGCGCCCTATGAGCTGGTCCGCAAAATGCGCGCCTCGATCCTTGTCCTTGGCCCCATGTTGGCGCGGGCGGGCGAAGCAACCGTATCGCTGCCGGGCGGCTGTGCCATCGGCAACCGGCCGATTGACCTGCATCTCAAGGCATTGGAAGCCTTTGGGGTCGAGATTGAACTGGCGGCGGGCTATGTAAAGGCGATGGCGCCTGACGGTATTCCGGGCGGGACCTATACCTTCCCCGTTGTTTCGGTCGGTGCCACAGAAAATGCGCTGATGGCCGCAAGCCTCGCCAAGGGTACCTGCATCCTGCACAATGCCGCGCGCGAACCGGAAATTGTCGACCTCTGCAATCTGCTGGTCGCGATGGGTGCCGAGATTGAGGGGATCGGCACGTCGGACCTGATCATCCACGGCAAGGACCGTCTTCACGGCGCGACCTATCGCGTGATGAGCGACCGGATCGAAGCCGGCAGCTATGCCTGTGCTGCGGCCATAACCGGCGGCGACGTCGAGCTGGTTGGCGCAAAGGCGAGCGAAATGGACGCAACCGTCGACGCACTGCGGCAGGCGGGCGTATCGGTCGAAGAAACCAAGGGCGGTATTCGCGTTTCATCCGACGGCAAGTTGAAGCCGCTGACCATTTCAACCGCGCCCTATCCCGGCTTTGCCACCGATATGCAGGCACAGTTCATGGCGATGCTGTGCCTTGCGGATGGAGCGAGTGTCCTGACCGAGACTATCTTCGAAAACCGCTACATGCATGTGCCTGAGCTTAACCGCATGGGCGCGCATATCGAGACCAAGGGCCGCACCGCGATTGTGCATGGCGTCAAGGGCCTGACAGGCGCGCCCGTGATGGCGACCGATTTGCGCGCATCGATGAGCCTTGTGATCGCTGGCCTTGTCGCGGAAGGTGAAACTCATGTCAGCCGCCTCTACCATCTCGACCGCGGCTATGAGCGGCTGGAAGAGAAGCTTCAGCTCGTCGGCGCCGATGTGGAGCGCGTTGGCGCGGAGTAGACCCTAACGGCCAAATCGGACTTGTTTTCGATGGCCTCTTGCTAAGTGACGCCAAGTGCGTCATCCTGAGGGCTAGAGAAGACCCGATTATGATGCATATGCTTATGTCTGGACGCGGACGTCACCCAGTACTGGACGCAATACGGCACAGTCCGATTGCAACCGTAGTGAGCGACCCCAAAGAAGCGGATAACCCGATTATCGCTGCAAATGAGGCGTTTTGCACGCTGACGGGCTATAACGAAAGCGAAATTCTCGGCCGGAATTGCCGGTTCCTGCGCGGGCCGGACACCGAAAATAGCCAGACTGAAAAACTGCGGGAATCAATCCACGCACGTCGCCCAACTTTGGCCGAACTCATCAACTACCGCAAAGATGGATCGCCGTTCCGCAACGCGGTGATGGTGGCCCCCCTGTTCGACAGCAGCGGCAAGCTTGAATATTTTGTGGGATCGCAAATTGAAGTGCTCCCTGAAGAAGAAAGCATTGCGGTTGTCCGCCAACAGCAGGCTGCCGAAATCGTCCATCGGCTCAGCCCCCGCCAGCGCGAAATATTGCAGCAAATGGCGCAAGGTTTCCGCACAAAACAAATCGCCCATATGCTGTCGCTCAGCGAAAAGACGGTGCAAATGCACCGGATGTTGATGTTCAAGAAGCTGTCGACATCGAACGCAGCGGATGCGGTTCGTATTGCGGTCGAAGCCGGACTTTAAAATCCTGTTTTTCTGACTGAATCCGCAAAAGCTACAGCTATTCGCCTATATGGGCCAAATCCGGTATTTTGTTTGCAGCATGATTGCCGCATTTATTACGCACAGGTAGGCGGCAAAGTAGGTCGGAAGAAACGCCCGGTCTTATCCCTCCCTCAAAACGAAGGGCGTTTTGAACAGATCGCGATAACCCTCCATCGCACGATAACGACATAATTTGCCGTCCGCCTGTAACCCTCTAACGAATGCCTGATCAGGAAATTCGAGCATTTTCTGGGTCGCAATTGTACCGCCATGGCCTTGCTATCGGCGGTACTTTTTTAGCCTTTTTGTGCCGTCAGCCACAAGCGGATTGCACTCGCCAGACCGCATGGAGAGGCGGATTCCAGCCGTTCGACATCAATCAGCGCCACGAGCGCATTGACCGGCAATTGCCGCGCATCCGCAGCATCCTTCAACGCATCCCAGAACAAGGGTTCCAGACTGATTGAGGTTTGATGACCGGCAATCGTCATGCTGCGCTTTACCGGCGGATGATAAATGGACTTAGTCTGCACAATTTATCCCGTCATCCGCCGCATATACGCAGCGAGGCATCAATACATATGCTGCCCGCCGTTAATTGACAGGGTCGATCCGGTAATGAAACCGGCATTTTCGCTGGTCAGAAATTCAACGCCGCGCGCAATCTCATCCGCATTTCCGAGGCGACCCACGGGGATTTGCGCCACGATCTTTTCCATCACATTTTCCGGAATCGTCGAAAGCATTTCGGTACCGATATAGCCCGGTGCGATCGCATTGGCAGTCACGCCATGGCGCGCACCTTCCATGGCGAGCGACTTGGTAAAGCCATGGATGCCCGACTTGGCCGCAGCATAATTGACCTGGCCAATTTGGCCGCCCTGCCCATTGACCGACCCGATATTGACGATGCGTCCCCATTTGCGTTCGCGCATTCCGGTAAAAACGGCTTTCGCCATATTGAAGCAACCAGTCAGGTCGACACGGATGACCTCGTCCCATTGTTCGAATGTCATTTTGACCATGGTCGCATCGCGCGTGATACCGGCGTTGTTGACCATGATATCGATAGGACCAAATTCCGCTTCAATCGCGGCGCAGGATTCGATGCACGCTTCATGATTGCCAACATCCCACTTGCGGACGGGGATACCGGTGCGGTCCGAAAATTCCTTGGCTGCGGCATCATTGCCGCCATAATTGGCCACGACAAAACGGCCCTTTTCCTTGAGTTTCAAGCTTATCGCTTCACCAATGCCCCGCGTTCCCCCTGTTACGACCGCAATACGTGACATATCTCTCTCCTGACTTTTAGCTTGATTTAAAAGCGAGAATAGCCGCGCCGCCGCCAAGTGCAAGTTGACGTTAGCGTTAGCGCATAGCTATTCAGAGCCAGCCGGAAAGTTCCCGCCTGACCAGCGTTTCCAGCATGTCCATGCCCACATCGCTGTCGTTCAGACAGGGCAGATATGCATAATGGGTGCCGCCGGCTTCTTCGAATTGTTCCTGCCCCTGAATGGCAAGTTCCTCGAGCGTTTCGAGGCAATCAACCGAAAAGCCCGGCGCAAAGATCGCAATCTTTTTCCGCCCGTCGCGCGCCAGTTGCATGATGGTTTCATCGGTGGCCGGTTCCAGCCATTTGGCACGACCGAAACGCGACTGGAAACTGACGACCAGTTCCCGCCCCATCGACTCGGACAAGAGCCGTGCCGTTTTCTGGCAATGGCAATGATAGGGATCGCCCAGATACAGCGTCCGTTCCGGCATGCCGTGGAAACTGATGACCAGCGCATCGGGCGTAAAGTCGAGCGTTGCTAGCGATGCTTCTACCGATGTTTTCAGCGCGGAAATATAATACGCATCATCATGATAGGCGGGCAATGTGCGAATGGCGGGATGCCAGCGCATTTTTGTCAATGCGGCGTAAGCTTCATCCTGAACGGTACCGGTGGTCGCACCCGAATATTGGGGATAGAGCGGCGCGATCAGGATGCGGTTGCATCCCGCTTCTTTCATGGCCGCGAGCTGATCGGGAATGGACGGATTTCCGTAGCGCATCGCGTAGCGCACATCCGCATGGCCGTGCAAACGCTCGGCAAGTGCCTTCATTTGGGCAATTGTAAAAAAGGCGAGTGGCGAACCGCTTTCGGTCCAGACCTTGGAATAGGCTTTGGCCGATTTTTGCGGACGTGTGTTCAGGATCACCCCGCGCAAGATCGGCTGCCAGACCAGTGGCGGAATCTCGACGACGCGGCGGTCGGACAGAAACTGTTTCAGATAGCGTTTTACCGCCTCGGTGGTCGGCGCGTCCGGCGTCCCGAGATTGACCAGCAAGACCCCGATTCTGGGAGCAGCGACGACGGGATGTGTGTCGGGCTTTTCCATTACAGACCTCGGGACAATAAGGGGAGTTCGCGCAGACGCACACCCGCCGCAGAAAACAGGGCGTTTGCAACGGCCGGCGCGACGGCCGGAACGCCCAGTTCGGACACACCGCCGGGATCTTCATCGCTGCGGATAAATTCCACGATGATTTCGGGAATATCGGCAAGAACCGGAAGATCGATCTCGCGCAAACGCCGCACCGTTGGCAGCCCCTTTTCAAATTCGGTCGACGCGCCCAGCGCCTGTGCCAGACCAAAAACGATGCCACCCTCAATTTGCTGGCGCGCGACATCCGGGTTTATCAATCGCCCGCAATCCACCATTGCCGAAATCCGTTCTACGCGTACGCCTGTTTCATTCGTCCGCGCGCTGGCGACGATCGCGATATGGCTACCGCGCATCGAGTGACAGGCCAAGCCTTTACTGCTGCCCGAGATACCACCGTCCCACCCGGCCATGGAGGCAACACCGGTCAGGCAACGGGCTAACCGGGTCTGGTTGACGAGCATCTGCATCCGGAACGACAGAGGCTCGATGCCCGCCTTTTGAGCGAGTTCATCGATAAAGGATTCCAAAAAGAAGCAGTTATAGCTGTGCGCCATGGATCGCCACGGTCCGGTGATGATCGGCAGATCGACAGGGAAATGATCCACCGTCAGATTGGCGATGGCATAAGGTGGCACCGCCCCTTCGAGCGCGAGCGCATCATATTCTCCGGCCACCGACGCGCGTGCATCTGCGGGACTTTCACCGTCCAGCCGGTGCGCCAGTTCGCGCATGGAGGAAGCAGCCGCCACGCGGACGGTCATGCCTGCCAATGTTCCGTCCTGGTCAAGCGATGCGGAAAGCCGTCCCAGCGCAGGCGTGCGCACATGGTCGCGGATAAAATCTTCGGCCCGCGACCAGATCAATTGCACCGGACGACCGGTTTCTTTTGCAATCACCGCGACCTGCGCCGCGATGACATTGTCAAAATTACGGTCGAAGCTGCCACCGGCGATCACCGGATAGAGCGTGACATCATCCGCATCGATGCCGATAGCCTTGGCGGCGGCAAGCTTGGCAACCTGCGGGGCCTGACTTGCCAGCCAAAGCTGCAACCGCCCGTCGCGATATTCAGCGGTTGCAGAGCGCGTTTCTATCGGCGCATGCACCGCTGCGGCAACGGTATAATCGGCATTGAAAACGCGTGTCGCGGCTTCCTTAGACATCGTTGCTTCGACGTCGCCTTGCTTCAACATACGTGTGCCCGGCCCGTTCGCGATTGCGTTGCCAAGGGCATCCGTCATCTTGACGCTGTCGGCCAGCCGCCCTTTGGTCACAAAGACCGGAGCCATTGCGTCCAGCGCCCGATTGGCAGCCCACCAATTTGTCGCGACCGCCGCGACCCAATGGTCGGTTTTGACGACATTGATGACGCCCCGTATCTTCGACGCGGCCTTGCTGTTCACCGATTTCAGCGTCGTCCGGCCCACCGGCCCACCCCGGACCGACGCGAAGAGCATGTCGGGCAGACGGATGTCGCCTGCAAAACTGACACTGCCATCGACTTTCGACGCCAAGTCCAGCCGGGGTGCATCGCGGCCCGAAAGGCGGTTGCGGGCCGACGGGTTCAACGGAATGGGTGAAGGTGGGGTCAGTTCAGCAGCTTCGGCCACCAAATCCGCAAAGGCGAGACGCTTTTTGCCGAAGGTTACAAAGCCCTTGTCGACCTGGCACTGCTCCCACTCGGTATCCCAACGCGCAGCGGCCGCCTGACAGAGCAACACACGCGCCGTTGCCCCGGCTTCGCGGCAGGGCCGTTCGAACTGGCGAATGGACGTGGAACCGCCTGTGGCCACAAACATGTCGCGCGTGGCAAGTTCATTTACCACGGTCGCAACGGGTCCCTGCTGCGCCTCCAGACCCGCTTTTTCCGGAAGAAATGCATGTGCCCATTCGCGGGCCAATAACCGGTTGGCGAAAAGCGGACTGGGCGGGACAGGCTGCACCGCAACCGACCGCCAGTCCGCGCCGAGCTCGCCCGCAACAATCTGCGCGAGCGCGGTGTAGACGCCCTGCCCGGATTCGCTTTGCGGAATGCCCACGATGACCTTGCCATCTTCCGCGATTTTCAGCCAAGGCCCGAACAAATGCTCGCCCTTGGCGGCGCGCATATTGGGCTGATACCGCCGGGGCCAGAGCGCCCAGGACACGAGCAGACCGACGCCGACGCCACCGCCTATCAAGATCTTGCGGCGCGAAACGCCGCTTTCGTCTTCGGAACCGTTCGTCATGCAGGCGGCGCTTTCGGATTATCCATCCAGTCGATGACCTGGCGCGCGATTGCCCCATAGGCCGCCGCAATCGGACCTTCACCCAATGCCGGTGGAGTGCCGGCATCGCTGGCCTTGCGGATGGCGATGTCGAGCGGAATGCGCCCAAGAAACGGGATGCCCAGTTCGGCCGCCGCTGCCTCTGCCCCGCCGGAGCCGAAAGGATCGCTCATTTCCCCGCAATGGGGGCAGAGATATCCGGCCATATTTTCCACCAGCCCGATGATCGGCACGTTGGCCGTGTCAAAAAAGCCGATGGCGCGCGCCGCATCCATCAACGCCAAATCCTGCGGTGTCGAAATGATGACGGCGCCCATGGGCTTATGTTTCTGGATCATCGACAATTGGATGTCGCCGGTGCCCGGTGGCATATCGACCACGATATCGCGCACATTGCCCCAATGCGCGTCGACCAGCTGGGACAAGGCGTTACCCGCCATCGGCCCGCGCCACGCAATAGCTTGCCCGGGTTTCGCCAACTGGCCCATCGACAGGAACGGCACGCCGCCGGCCCCTTTGACGGGATAGAGCTTATTGCCTTCCGCCTCGGGCTTGCTGTCTTCGGCACCCATCAGGCGCGGTTGCGACGGCCCATAGATATCGGCATCCACCAGACCCACCGACCGGCCCGCCAGCGCCATTGCGACCGCAAGATTGGTGGATAAGGTCGACTTGCCCACCCCGCCCTTGCCGCTCGCCACCGCAATCAGGCGCGGGGTGATGCGTTCGGCGGTCATAACGATGCGCACAGACTGCGCGCCTGCCTGCTGCAATTCGGTGCGGAGGCGGGCATCCAATTCGTCGCGCTGCTGCGCGTCCATTGCCGCGACATCGAGCACGAAAGAAACCTGGCCATTATCGACCTTCAGCCCGCTTGCACGGGGGCCTGCCAAGGTTGAAACTATGTCGGAAAATGCATTGAAATCGGTCATCACCTGCCGAATAGAATCAGAATTGCGGGATTGACACTGTTTTTCTGAAAAACCGTTCCTATAAAGGCTCTATGCGCAATAAAATTGATCAAGAGAGCGGTTCTATTTTGGCTACAGAGGGCAAGGGACCGTGGGATTCACCTTCACCATCGGAAAGCGGACGGTCCGGAAAACCCAAATCTTCCGGGGATGACGGTTCCAGACCCGAACCTGTAAACCCTTGGGACCCGGCACCTGTCGGATCCACCCAGTCCGGCCGACAACGTGGTCCCTCGCTTGAAGACCTTCTGCGCCGCACCGGCGGCGGCAAGGGCGGTGGCTTTGGTGGGCTGCCCTTGCGCGGTGATGGCAAAAGCTGGTGGCCAGTCATTATAGGCGCTTTTGTTGCGCTGTGGTTGGTATGGACCAGCGTCCACAGAATCGGCCCCGAACAGGAAGGTGTCGTCACTTTCTTCGGTAAATATTCGCGCACGGTATCGCCGGGTATCCAGTTTACGCTGCCTGCGCCTTTTGAAGATATTCAGAAGGTCGACACAAAGCAGATCCAGACGACCGCCGTCGGCTCGCCCAAAGCGAGCAGTGAAAATCTCGTCCTGACCAAGGACCAGAGCATTATCGACATGGCCTATGATGTTCGCTGGTCAATCAAGGACCCCGAGCTTTATCTCTTCCAACTCGAAAACGCCGACTCAACCGTCAAGGAAGTTGCGGAAAGCGCGATGCGTGCCGCAGTTGCCAATTATGACCTGACCCAGGCGATTGGTCCCGGCCGTGGCGGCATCGAGATCGAGGTGCGTCGCCGTATGCAACAGGTGCTCGACGAATATCGTTCGGGCGTCCTCGTGCAGAGCATCTCGATCCGCCAGTCCGACCCGCCCGCCGAGGTCAATGACGCCTTCCGCGAAGTGAACGCGGCGCAGCAGCGTCGGGAAAGCTATCTGAACGATGCCCGCGCCTATGCCAGCCGCGTCACGGAACTGGCCATTGGTGAGACCACCGAGTTTGACAAAATCTACGTGCAATATCGCGAAGCACCGGAAGTGACGAAACGCCGGCTCTATTATGAAACGATGGAGCAGGTTCTCGGCAAGGTCGACAAGACCATCGTCGAAACAGGCGGTGTAACCCCTTACCTTCCGCTTCCCGAGTTTCAGAAAAAAGCCGCGGCAAAAAATGAACCCGTGACCGTAACAGGCAAAAAGCAATGAACCATACACTCTTACGCAACCCGCTTTATTTGGGCGTGGCCGCTATCGGCACGCTGATCTTGCTTAGCATGTCGGTGACGGTTGTGCCCGAAACGCAACAGGCCATCATCAGCAGCTATGGTAAGGTCGACCGCGTCGTGAATGCCTATCGCAAGGGCGAAGTCTTTGGCGACACGCGCGCGGGTCTGACCTTCCGCATTCCGCTGGTCGAGCAGATCCAGCTGATCGACAAGCGCGTGCTCAGCGTCGAGATGGAGCAGCAGGAAGTGCTGTCGACGGACCAGCTCCGTCTTCAGGTAGACGCCTTCGCCCGTTTCCGGATTACCCGACCGGACCAGATGTACCGGACAATCCGGACCGAGGATCGCCTGCGTGAACAATTGCGGACGATTTTGGGATCGTCGCTACGCAACGAACTTGGCAAGCGCACATTCGCGACCTTGCTGAGCGCCGAACGTGGCGAAGTTATGGAGAATATCCAGACGGCCCTGAACCGCGAAGCCAGCAAATATGGCGCAGAAGTCATCGACGTGCGTATCAAGCGCGCCGACTTGCCGGCCGCTACCTTGCAATCGGCCTATAACCGGATGCGAAGTGCCCGTAATCAGGAGGCGATCGCCATCGACGCCGAAGGTCAGAAAGAGGCCCAGATCATCCGTGCCGAGGCCGAGGCCGAAGCCGCGCGTATCTATGCCATCAGCTACAACAAAGACCCGGACTTCTACGATTTCTATCGCGCAATGCAGAGCTATCGGCAGACCTTCCAGAATGGCGAGGGTTCGAGCAACATCATCCTGTCGCCGCAAAATGCCTATCTGGAGAAATTCCGCAACGGTCGTTAGTCGAACGGCAAATGACATTCGCCGGTTGGTCCGGCTTCCATTCAATTGGCGTTAAGCTTTACAGCGCCATCGAATGGCCGAAATTCGGGCATCTTGCCCAAGATTGTTAGACGAAGGGAATGAAATCCGTGCGTTACGCTTATGCTGCTACAACCGCTCTTTTGCTGACCGGAAGTGCTTTGGCGCTGGTCAATGGTTCGCCCGTGACCGCCCAGACGGCGCTGCCCGTTTCGGCACAAGCCAATCTTGCGCCTGCCGGTGCCCCGGCCAGCTTTGCCGATCTGGTGGCCCAGCTTCAGCCTGCAGTGGTCAATATTTCGACCAAGCAAAAGGTGCAGGTAGCAACCAGCCTCAACCCCTTTACCGGCGAACGTCGCCCTGTCACGCAGGAACAGGCAAGCGGTGGTTCGGGCTTCCTCATTTCCGCCGATGGCTACATTGTCACCAACAACCATGTTGTTGCCGGTGGCCCCACGGGTGATGCCGTCGACCGCGTGACAGTCACCCTGTTCAACGGCAAGGAATATGCCGCCGAAATCGTCGGCCGTGACCCGCAATCGGACGTGGCGCTGCTGAAAATCAAAGCCACCGACTTGCCCTTCGTCACCATGGCGGATTCGACCAAGAGCCGCGTCGGCGACTGGGTCATCGCCATCGGCAACCCGCTGGGCCTCAGCAGCTCGGTAACGGCGGGTATCATTTCGGCGCTCCAGCGCAACATCGGTGCAGGCGGCGCTTATGACCGTTTCATCCAGACCGATACGGCGATCAACCCCGGCAACTCGGGTGGTCCGCTGTTCAACCTGCGCGGCGAAGTCATCGGGATCAATAACCGCCTGATTTCACCCATTGGCGCAAATATCGGCGTTGGCTTTGCCATCCCAGCCGAAGAAGCAAAGCCGGTCATCGAATCGCTCAAAAAGGGCGTTCGCCCGGAGCGCGGTTATCTGGGGATCAGCATCACACCGGTCGGCGAAGATCTGGCCGATGCGCTTGGTCTTGAAAAGAACCGTGGTGAGTTCGTGGCGCGTGTCGTTGCCGGCGAAGGTGGTGACAAGGCTGGTCTGAAAGAAGGTGACATCGTCCTGAAAGTCGACGGACGTGAGGTCTCTCCGGAGGCGACATTGTCCTACATCGTCGCCAACATCAAACCCGGCACCCGCATCCCGCTCGATATCTTGCGTGAAGGCAAGCCTTTGCGCCTGAACGCCGTCGTCGGCACCCGTCCTCCCGAAGAGAAGCTGGCGCAGAGCAATTTCAATCCCGAAGAAAATAAGGATTTCGAAAAAGACAGCGACAGCCCGGATTCGAAAATCGTCCGCGACGCCCTTGGCCTCAGCGTCATTCCGCTGGATGCCGAAATTGCCCGCCAGTTGGGCATGGGCAATGATGTGAAGGGTGTTGTGATCGACATCGCCGGACAGGGAACGGGCGCGCAAGCTGGTCTGCGTCGTGGTGATGTGATTGTTTCGGCTACCTATCAGCCCGTGACATCGCCTGCCGCATTGGCCGCCGCCATCCGCACCGCAAAAACCGCGGGCCGGAGCGCCATTCTGCTCGGCGTCAAGCGCCGCGGCGGAACAACGCAATATGCGACGGTTCGTCTGGAAGAGTAAACTTCGCTTGTTCATCGCAGCCACGGGGTGTTAGTTCTTGCATATGAGCCTGAACGACACCCCCTGGCACGATGATGCCACCGCCCTCCTTCCCGATCTTGTCGAGTTGCGACGGGCGATCCATGCGGAGCCTGAGCTTGGCCTGCAAAACCCCAAAACATTGGCCAAAATCAAGGCCGCGCTGGCGGGCTTGCCGCTGGAATTCCGTGAGGGGCCGTCAACAACCGGCCTGATTGCCACGCTCAAAGGTCCAGCCAATGGCCGCACGGTTTTGCTGCGCGGTGATATGGACGCTCTTCCGCTCCATGAGGATACCGGGCTGGACTATAGCTCGACCACCGACGGCGCGATGCACGCCTGTGGCCATGACACCCATGTCGCGATGCTTGTCGGCGCAGCCAAGATGCTGTGCGCGCGACGCGACGAACTGGCAGGCACAGTGCAGTTCATGTTCCAACCGGGCGAAGAGGGCCATCATGGCGCGCGTTTCATGCTGGATGACGGCCTGATCGATCCCCTGCCGGATGCGGCCTTCGCGCTTCATATCATGCCGAACGCCCCGCGCGGTGTGTTTACGGGTCGAGCCGGCCCGTTGCTGGCGTCCTCCGATGTGCTCAGCATTACGGTAAAGGGCGCGGGCGGTCACGCGTCCATGCCCCATGACGCCACCGATCCTATTCCCGTGGCGTGCGAAATAGTGTCCGCAATCCAGGCGATGGTGACCCGCACCGTATCCGTGTTTGACCCTGCGGTCGTGACCATTGCCAAAATAACAGCCGGGACGACCAACAATATCATTCCCGAAACCGCGCATATGTTGGGCACGATCCGGACTTTGTCACCCCGCCAACGGGCACAGGTTGCCGAACATCTGCATCGTCTGGCGCCAAATATCGCCGCCGCGCATGGCTGCACGGCCGATGTGCATATCGAACCCGGCTTCCCCGTCACCCTATGCGATGCCCGCGCGGTAGAGTTCGGAAAATCGGTCGTGCAGGACATATTTGGTGAGGAAAGCTGGATCACGCTCGACACGCCGATCATGGGCGCCGAAGATTTCGCCTATGTCCTCGAAAAGGTCCCCGGTGCCATGTTCTTCCTGGGCGCGAGCCATGAGGGCGACGACTGGCGCTCCTGCTGCGGCCTGCATTCCAACCGCATGGTTCTCGACGACAGCGTCATGTCCCGCGGCGCGGCTTTGCATGCGGCCATTGCGGAGCGGTTTTTGACGGACGGGTTTGAAGGCTAGCGAACTCCAGCCGCCGTCTCGACACCGCGCATCACACGCAACGTGTTGCCCTGTGCGATTTTCGCTAAATCGGCTTTCGAATATCCCCGCCGCACCAGTTCGGCGAAAAGGGCTGGATAGGTCGATACATTTTCGAGACCCACCGGCAGTTCGTCCACACCGCCAAAGTCGCCGCCGATGCCGATATGGTCGATGCCGGCCACCTTGCGGATATGGTCGATATGGTCCGCGACCTGTTGCAATGTCGCTTTGGGCTGCGGATGGGCGGCGATCCATGCGTCGACGGCGGCTTTTTCACCTTCCGGATTGCCGGTGAACTCGACCTTTGCGCGGCCCGCAACGGCAGAACGGTCATACTCCCACTGGCGGCGTTCGGGCGAGGTGAAACCGGGGACAAAGGTGACCATAACCACGCCGCCATTTTGCGGCAGGCGTTTCAGAACCGAATCCGGCACATTGCGCGGATGCGGCGTCACGGCGCGCGCGTTGCTGTGGGTGAAAAGAACCGGCGCGCGCGTTTTGTCGAGCACATCGTGCATGGTGGCCTCGGACACATGGCTCAGATCGACAATCATCCCCAGACGGTTCATCTCGGCAATCACCTCTAAACCGAAGGGCGACAGACCGTCATGTTTGGGCGCATCGGTGGCGCTGTCGGCCCAGTCGGTCGTCAGGCTATGGGTGATCGTCATATAACGAGCACCAAGCGCGTGCATCTGGCGCAGGATTTCGAGCGAACTGCCAATAGAATGTCCGCCTTCCATGCCGATCAGGGAGGCGATCTTGCCTTTCTTCATCGCGGCCTCTGCCATCGCCGCGGTGTCTGCATAGACAAAAACATCGGGGTAGCGCGCAATCATCTGGCGCACGACATCGATCTGTTCGACGGTGCGCGTCACAGCTTCATGCTTGGGCAACGCGGCGTCGACATAGACGGACCAGAATTGTCCCCCGAGATAACCGGCGCGCAATGTGGGGATATCCGTATGTGTCTTGGACAATATTTCGGGCCGCAAGCCCTTCAGGTCGAACTTCGAAAAATCCCGGTCGAACAGTTCGGCAATCTGGTGCGGCGTATCGTTATGGCCGTCGATGATAGGTGTTTTGGAGAGCACCTCGCGCGCCGTTTCCTCCGGAGTTGCGGCATGTACAGGTGCAAGCGCTGTGCCCAGAAGCGCCAGCGCGGAGACCCGCAAAAACCGCTTCAAACCTACATGTGACGGGTGCTGTTGAACGACCATGGAATCCCTCCTGAAATCAAGGTCCTTACATGCCCGATTACCGCGGCCTTAGGAACGTATTTTATAAGATCAGGGGACGAGGATCGTGTCGACGGCCTGTTTCGCCAACGCCGGGTAATCGAGGGTATAATGCAATCCCCGGCTTTCATGCCGCGACAGGGCAGACCGGATGATGAGGTCGGCGACCTCCACCAGATTACGCAGTTCGATAAGGTCCGGTGTGACGCGGAAATGGCTGTAATAATCCTCGATTTCGCGGCGCAGCAGGTCGATGCGGTGCTGCGCGCGTTCCAGCCGTTTCGTCGTACGCACGATGCCGACAAAATTCCACATGAACTGGCGGATTTCGCGCCAGCATTGAGCAATGACGACTTCTTCATCGCTGTCGGTCACGCGGCTTTCGTCCCATGGCCGGATGGCGGGAGGCAGTGGCAGATTGTCCCAATGGGCATCGATATGCCGTGCGCAGGCATCCCCGAAGACAAAGCATTCGAGCAAGGAGTTGGATGCCAACCGGTTCGCGCCGTGCAACCCTGATTGCGTTACTTCACCCGCCGCATAAAGCCCCGGGGCGTCGGTTCGCCCGTCCAAATCGACGAGGACACCGCCACAGGTGTAGTGCTGCGCCGGCACGACCGGAATAGGCTCTTTGGTAATATCGATGCCGAGCCCAATCAGTTTTTCATAGATATTCGGAAAATGCTCCCGCACGAATTCGGCTGGTTTGTGGCTGATATCCAGATGCACATAATCCAGACCGTCGCGCTTGATTTCGGCGTCGTTGGCGCGGGCGACGATATCGCGTGGGGCCAGTTCGGCGCGCTCGTCATAATCGGGCATATAGCGATGCCCGGTCTTCGGGTTTTTCAATATCCCGCCTTCACCCCGAACCGCCTCGGTAATCAGGAAGTTCTTGACCTCCAGATTGTAGAGGCACGTGGGGTGGAATTGCATGAATTCCATATTGGAAATCCGGCACCCTGCGCGCCATGCCATGGCAATGCCATCGCCCGTCGCGCCGCGTGGCGCGGTCGAATACAGATAGGTCCGCCCTGCCCCGCCGCAGGCCAAGATGGTCGCGCGGGAGGTAAAGGTTTCGACCTTGCCGGTCTTGCGGTTCAGGGCGTAGACGCCGTGGATCCGTCCCGATGTTGAAAAGCGTTCCTGGTGCCGCCCCATGATCAGGTCGATGGCGACCATATCCGGCACCAGCGTGATATTGGGGTTCGCCTTGGCCGCCGCCTCCAACGCCTGCTGCACGGCCCATCCGGTGGCGTCGTCGACATGAACGATGCGCCGGTGGCTATGTCCACCTTCGCGGGTCAGATGCCAGTCATTGCCGTCGAGGTTGAAAGGCACGCCCAGCTTTGCCAGCCTTTCGATGGCTTCGGGTGCATTTTCGACCACAAACTCGACTGTCGCCCGGTTGTTCAGGCCACCGCCTGCGACCATCGTGTCCTCGATATGGCTATCGAACGTATCCCCGGGTTCCAGCACCGCCGCAATGCCACCTTGCGCCCACGCGGTCGCACCGTCGGAAAGCGCACCTTTGGCCAGCACCACAACCTTATATTTTTGCGCAAGCTGCAGCGCCGCCGTCAAACCCGCCGCGCCCGACCCGATGATGAGGACATCGGCCTCCATCACGGGGTACTGGTCAACCGCAGGAACACATCTTCCAGATCTGCTTCCTTCGTGGTCACATCCACAATGCCGAGGCCAAGGCCCTGCATGGCGGCCAAGACTTCGCCCGCGTTCATGCGGTCCTTATTATAGGTGATTTCCACGGTCCGGTCGGCGACTAGTTCCGACTTTTCAAATGCGGCATGTTGCGGCGCTTCCGAAATGTCCCGGTCAATGGTCAGGACAACCGCCTTTTCGCGGGCCATTCCGACCAGTTCCTTCGTCGGCTTGTTCGCGATCAGCTTGCCGTGGTTGATGATAGCAATCCGGTCGCACAGCTGTTCGGCCTCTTCCAGATAATGGGTGGTCAGGACCACGGTCACGCCTTCGCGGTTCAGCTGGACCACATAATCCCACAGCTGCTGCCGCAATTCGATGTCGACACCGGCAGTAGGCTCGTCAAGCACGATAACGGGCGGGGAATGCACCATTGCCTTTGCCACCAGCAAACGCCGCTTCATGCCGCCGGACAATGTGCGCGCATAAGCGTCGGCCTTGTCCTCCAGCCGGACCGCGCGGAGCAGTTCCATCGTTTTGCGCTTCGCCTTGGGCACGCCATAGAGGCCAGCCTGCAACTCCAGCGCTTCCTTTGGCGTGAAGAAGGGATCGAACATGATCTCCTGCGGCACAATCCCGATGGACGCCTTCGCATTGCGGGGGTTGGCGTCGATGTCGAAGCCCCAGATCGAGGCCGATCCGGACGTCTTCATCACCAGACCCGCCAAGATATTGATCAGCGTCGATTTGCCCGCGCCATTCGGCCCGAGCAGCCCGAAAATAGACCCCTGCGCGACGTCAAAACTGACATCGTCCAGCGCCTGTTTGCCGCCTGCATATTTTTTGGAGAGACTCTGTATCGAAATGGCTTTGCTGGACATGCACGTGCGATAGCGAAGCCTTGCCCCCTGCGCAATCGGGCGAAACATGGTAACCACCATCTTCATCATATCTGGTTACCAAATGGGCAGCCCTGTTCTGTAGCAGCGACGCTGTGAAAAGTCGGCTTATCCCTATTTTCGGGCGTTTAGCTGCCCTTGGCGCATCCTTGGCGGGCGTTCAGCCGGCCTATGCGCTGCCCGGCGATACACAGACACAAATCGTCAATCCGGGTTTGGTAACCAATGCAACAAGTCTCGATTTCGGATCGGTTATCGCAGGAAGCGTGCAAAGCCGACTCCGTATTCCGCCCACAAGCGACACTGTTGTCGTCTCGGCGGGAAATGCCCTTCCGGTGGGTGGCAATGTTTCGCGCGCGCGCTTTGATGTCGTCGCCGCTCCCTTAACGCTGGTTTTCATAAACCTGCCCAGCAATATCCAGCTGACGCGGGTGTCGGGGACCGATCAAATGTTGCTGGACCAGTTCCAGCAAAGTGGATTGCCATTCCAGATCATGGGGGCGAGCGGGCAATATTCCTTTTATGTCGGCGGTCGGCTGCGCGTGAACCCTTCGCAGGCAGCCGGTCTGTACCAGGGGAATTTTACCGTCACGGTGAATTTTCTGTAATTTAGCCCGCACGGTTGCGCGGTACATACAGAATATCTTTACTATTTCAGGTCTATATCCCCTGCCATGTGTGGGGCAAAATTCAGGCAAGCCAAAAAGCTGGGCATCGCGCTCGCCGTTGTAACGGCGGCGTTTGCAAGCAATCCGGCGTTTGCAGATACAAAGCCGGGCAATGCCGAGATAACGGTTGTGCGCCCGCTTTCGTTCGTCATTGACGATAATCTGGATTTCGGCTCCCTCATTCCCGGAACGACCGCTGGCACCGTGACGATGGCGCCGACAGGCGCGCGCACGGCCACGAACGGGATCGTTCTGGTCGGTGGCGGGCAGAGCCCTGCGACTTTTTCGGGTCAAGGAACGTTCAATCAACGGGTCGACATATCGCTCGGCGCGAACAGCATTTTGATCACCGGTCCCGGCGCACCGATGCGCGTGCGGACATTTGTGGTCGGCAGCACCCCTACTGCCGTCCTCACGACCGCACCAACGCGTTTTCGCATTGCCGCCGCCAACGGGATCTTCACATTCCCCCTTGGCGCGACATTGGAAGTTGGCGCTAATCAGGCGCCCGGCAAATATACCGGCAACTGGTCAATTACCCTCAACTATTTTTGAGCCGTTGCGGCGGGCCCGTCGCTTTGCTAAGCGGCGCGGATGAGCACTTTCCAGCCTGAAACAATCCGCGTCCGTGAAACCCGTATCGCTTGCGATGGCAGCGGCGACATTCCTGCTGCGCTGGGACATCCCAAGGTGTGGTTGCAAATCGACGAAAAAGGCTATGTCGATTGCGGCTATTGCGACCGGCGTTTTGTTCTGGTGGGCGGACCTGCCGATAACGGCAAAGGCTAAACCAGCATTTCCTTCGCTGGTCCCTGCCCCAGAAAATTGGCGGGACTTGCGCTGGCCCCATAGGCCCCTGCACAGAATATAGCGACCAGATCGCCCACATCCGCGTGCGGCAAATGCGCCTGGTCGGACAATTTATCGAGCGGTGTGCACAAGCATCCGACGATCGAGGCGACCTCCTCCGGCTCTGCTTCATAGCGCGTGGCAATCGCCACCGGATAGTTGCGCCGTATAACCGTGCCGAAATTTCCGCTGGCGGCCAGTTGATGGTGCAAGCCGCCGTCGGTGATCAGGAACACCTCCCCATGGCTGACCTTGCGGTCGACGATGCGGGTCAGATAGACGCCGGCCTCACCCACCAGATAGCGTCCGAGTTCGACGCAGAAATCCGTGGATGCAAGGGAGCCCGGCAACCCGTCAAAAGCCTCTGTCAGAGCATGCCCCACAACACCGATATCCACTGGCACATCGCCGGGGAAATAGGGGATGCCGAAACCGCCGCCCAAATTGACACGCGCAGGTGATTGTCCAATCGCATCGGTTAGATCGACGACCAGCGCAAGCGTTTGCGCCTGCATCGCGATAATCGCGTCGGCCGACAGCGCCTGCGATCCGGCATAGATATGGAAGCCGCGCCAGTCTGCCCCTTGCGCAATCAGATGCCGGGCAAGGGCAGGCACACGTTCCGCATCGACGCCAAATTGTTTGGCCCCGCCCCCCATTTTCATGCCCGATCCTTTAAGGTCAAAGCTGGGGTTCACCCGGATAGCAATGCGGGGCGTCAGGCCAAGTTCCGCGCCGATGCGGAGCGCACGGTCCGCCTCGCCTTCGGATTCGCAGTTCAAGGTCACGCCAAGGGCGATGGCACGCTGCAATTCGCGATCACGCTTGCCAGGTCCGGCGAAACTGATCTTCGCGGCGTCCACCCCGGCCTGAAGCGCCAATTCGAGTTCCCCGCCCGATGCAACATCAAACCCGTCAACCAGACCGTTCATTAGCGACAGGAGAGCCGGATAGGGATTGGCCTTCATCGCGTAATGGATCGCCAGCCTTTGTGGCATAGCAGCACGCAAGTCGGCAACGCGCTGCCGTAAATGGTCGATAGAATAAACGAACAACGGTGTATCGCCCGCCTGGTCAACCAAGGCGCTGGCCGTCATTCCGCCGATGGCGAGCTCGCCTTCGTTGCCAAGGAAACCTAAAGGGATTGGACCGGTTGCTTTCATAAGCCTGCCCTAGGACAATTGGGTAAAACTTTTCATAACCATGATGGCGTTTTTGCATGCCCGTTGCGCGCCGGGCCGCTTCGCGGAATGTCGCAAAAAAATCCTGTAAAGTCATTTTACAATAAGATATTCTGGCCGCGATAGCCAAAGTGAGTCTCAACACTGGCACAGCAATTGGTCGCAAAAACTGGGGAAGTATCAATTAACCGGGAGACGATTGATGACCAAATTTGCCAAGAAAACATGTGCGGCGGTAAGCGTATCCGCCCTTATTTTATGCGCTGTCCCTTCCTACGCAAAAACACCTTCCGCGCTCTCTGACCTGGTCGGTGCACGGGCAGCCGGTGGGGAAGAACAGCTGGAATCGCGCGGCTACTACAATACGGGCACGACGACCCGCGACGACCGCAAATGGACGCACTGGTGGAACAGTTCCAAAAAAGAATGCGTGAATGTCTCCACCTATGACGGACGGTATGAATCGGTGAATAGCGCTCCTGCTTCGGATTGCGGACAGAAGGGCAATAGCGGCGACAAGGCGGCGGCAGTCGCAGTGGGCGCTGCGGCTTTGATTGGCGTTCTTGCCCTGGCCCACAAGTCCGACCATCACAGCGAAGGTTATCACTATGATGACGCCAACCGCGAATCCCAATATGAGCGGGGATATCGCGACGGTTTGTATAACCAGTCCTACCATAATTATGACCGGTCCGACGCCTATTCCAGCGGCTTTGAGCAAGGCGTTCGCCAGCGTTCGCATGAGACATCCTATCGCCCTGGCTACAGCTATGGTGGCGGCTATGGCGGCTATGTGAACGTCAACGATCTGGTTGGGCAATCAAAGGGCTATGCCAATTCGTCGCTGACCCAGCGCGGTTTTGTCGTCCGTGACTCGGATAAAACCGACTACAACGGGAAATACACCACCTGGTGGCGCGCCGCATCGGAACAGTGCATTACCGTCAATACCCGCGACGGCTATGTGTACACGGTCCAAACAGCACGTCCGCGTAACTGTCGGTGACAATTGTTTCCCGCCGGGCCTTTCGGCAGGTGCGGCGGGAAATCTCCAATAGGCGCAAAACGCCGGTTCAGGCTGCTAATTGCTGCGCCAATAGATTCCGGTCGAGCTTTCCGTTCGCATTTTTGGGAAATGCATCAAGCCAGATGATTTCTGCAGGTTGCATGAAATTCGGCAAACTCCCCCGCAAATAGGCCGCAAGAGCATCACCATCGCCCGCACCCCGCACGAACAGGACAATCGCTGCGCCCAGCCGCTCATCCTTGCGACCCAGTGCACAGGCCTCCGCGACCAAGCCACTTTCCACTGCGACTTCCTCTATTTCGGTGGGCGACACGCGATTACCGCTTGTCTTGATCATCGCATCATCACGACCGACAAAATAAAGCAGACCGTCCGCGTCCTTGCGGACCGTATCCCCGGACCAGACCGCCATGCCGCCATATTCGGAAAAGGCCGGCGCTGGCTTGAACCGTTCGGCGGTTCGCACGGCATCCTGCCAATAGCCATGGGCAACAAGCGGCCCTGCATGCACCAGTTCACCAGCTTCACCTGGCGCTGCCTCGGTGCCGTCCGGGGCAACAACCATGATTTCGGCAAACGGAATTGCTTTCCCCATGCTTGTCGGATTTTCATCGATCAGCGCGGGGTCGAGATAGGTGGAACGGAAGGCTTCGGTCAGTCCATACATCGCAAATATATCGGTCTTGCTGCAAAAAATGCTGCGCAGCATTTTTACGAGACTGGGCGTCAGCGCACCGCCACTGTTGGTCAGGCGGCGCATGGACGAAACCGCATTTTCCGGCCATTCCTGCTCCACCAGCTGGACCCAGAGCGGAGGCACCGCCGCTAATGTGGTCACACCATATTTGCCGCACGCCTTGATGACATCGCGCGGGGCCAGATAGTCCAAGGGCACGACACAACCGCCTGCCCGCCATGTCGAGAGCAACTGGTTCTGGCCATAGTCAAAACTGAGCGGCAAAACCGCCAATGTCACGTCATCCGCCTTGAGTTGGAGATAGCTGGCCACGCTGACCGCACCCAAAGCGAGATTCGCATGCGACAGCATCACCCCCTTGGGACGTCCGGTCGATCCCGATGTGTAGAGTATTGCGGCCAGACAGTCAGGGTCGGTGTCGGGCGGCAGCATGTCGCACCATTCCGCTTCGCTGTCCGCAATATGCGCCAGAACCAGTTTTTCGTCGGCAATCGTAAAAGGCGGAAGATCCTCCGGACCGTCCAATGTGGACGCACGTGCCGCATTGGTAATCAGCAGCCTAGCCGCACTGTCCGACAGGATATGCCGGACCTGCGGTGCCTTAAGCACCGGGTTGACGGGCACGTGCACCAGTCCTGCGCGCACCGACGCCAGGGGCATGAGGCACGAAATCTCTCCTTTGCCTAGCCATGTCGCCACCCGATCACCCGGCGCGAAGCCCTTTGCCTTCAGGAAAGCGGCAAGGCGACCGATACGGAGATTTAACTCCTTATATGTATAGCAGTTTTCACGAATGATGAGCGCAGGCGCGTCGGCTTCCCCGAACAGCGGAAGATGGTCGAGCGGAAATACTGGCAAATCGGTCGTCATAGGGTCATATTCGAATGGAGATTGCGGGGCATGTCAGGGGTAACATATTTGCCGGCAAAAGGTGAATATCACGATAATTTTCTGACAGCGCAGGCCGCAGCACGCGGGGCGCTTGACCGAGAAAGGCAGCCCTGCCTTTTTGACCGGCTGGACTGGATCGACCCCCTGCATCGGATGGCGCTGCGCAAAAAGGCGCCGCTGCTGCTGCGGGCGCATGATGGCGAGACCGAAGCGTGGTTGCCGCTGATGCGGCAAGCGAACAACCATCATGTCGCGCTTGCCAATTGGTATAATTTTACGTGGCGCCCGATTTATGGCGACCCCTGCGCGGAGCCAACGCGTCTGTCGTTGCTGCGCCAATTGGCCTTGACCGCACGACAGCGGACGCGCCGGCTAACTCTGGCTCCTGTCCCCGATGAGGACGGGTCGGCAAGCCAAATCGCGACGGCATTTGCCAGCGCAGGCTGGATCGTTGACCAGACCGAATGTGACGAGAACCATTATATCCGCCTCAATGGGCGCTCCTTCGACGAATATTGGGAATCGCGCCCCGGCCAGTTGAAGAATACGGTCAAGCGCAAGGGCAAGAAAAACATCGTATCCACCCGGGTCGAAACCGAATTTTCGGCCCAAAGCTGGAGCGACTATGAACGAATCTATGCGCGCAGCTGGAAGCCGCATGAAGGCAGCCCGGAATTTCTGAAGCAATTGGCGCAGCAAGAAAGTCTTGCCGGAACCCTGCGGATGGGCCTTGCCTATATCGATGGCAAACCGGTTGCGGCGCAATTCTGGACTGTCGAAAATGGCATCGCCCTGATCCACAAGCTTGCCCATGACGAACGGCATTTGGACGCATCACCCGGAACGCTGCTGTCCGCCGCGCTGTTTCAGCATGTGATTGATATCGACAAGGTTGAAGAGATCGACTTCGGGACCGGCAGCGACGCGTACAAGCGCGACTGGATGGAATCTGTCCGTCCCCGTTTCCGGCTCGACATGTTCTGGCCGAACCATGTAGCGAACTGGCCCTTGATCGCCCGCCTCCACTTGCGGCAGATGCGCCGCAAAGCCGCTTAAGAGAAGAGAGTAAGATGACCGATAGCCTCCCTGATAAAGTCCGTTCGATCCTGTCGGACATACTGGGCCTTTCCGCCGAGCAGGTGGCAGCCATGGACAATGACACGGAATTATTCGGCGCCTTGCCCGAACTCGATTCCATGGCGGTTGCCGGATTGCTCACCGAGATGGAAGACCGGCTCGATATCATGATCGACGATGATGATGTCGATGGCGATCTGTTCGCCACGTTCGGAAGTCTTGTCGCATTTGCACGGGCCAAGGTCGACGGGTGACGCATCCGCTGCATCGGACCTATCGCTATGGCGGGCAGCAGGAATTTTGCCTCTGCTTCGGGGAAGATGCGGCTTCGCGCCGCGTTCTGATAGTTCCGCCCTTATTCGATGAAATGAACCGGACCCGGCGCATGCTGGTTGAAATGATGCGCTTGCTGGCTACCCGCGGCATACGAACGGTGCTGGCCGATCTGCCCGGGTGCAATGAAAGCTCGGCCGATATCACCGCGCAAACGCTCGACGACTGGCAACAGGCGTTGCGCATCGTGTCTGCGGACATGGGCATAACGCATATCGTTTCCCTGCGCGGCGGGGCGCTTATCGATCATGTGGCGGATGTGCCCGTCGTACGGCTGGCACCTGTCAAAGGCTCCAGCCTTTTGAAGACAATGCTGCGCACACGGTTGATTGCGGACAAGGAAGCCGGGAAATCCAGCACCGCTGAAGATCTCCTCGCTCACGCGCAATCCGGGCCGCTGGAGCTTTCAGGCTATAAGCTGAGCGCCGATATGCGGACTTCGCTAGAAAAGGCCACACCCGATGCAATGACCCATGTGCACGAGATGAGCCTGGCCGAAATCAATGGCACGCCCTTGTGGTTGCGGGCCGAACCACAGGATGACCCGGCCATGTCGGCTGCCTTTGCAGCCTATATCGCCGACTGGAGCGCTACATGCGCCGGATGATTTCCTTTCCTTGCGGCACCGACAGACTGCTCGGCACGCTCGACGAAGGCACGCACGAAGTCGGCCTGTTTATTGTTAGCGGCGGCAACGAGATCCGCAGCGGCGCCTTTGGCGGCCAAGCCGCATTGGCGGCCCATATGGTGGCTGCCGGCTATTCCACATTTCGCTATGACCGCCGCGGTATCGGCGAAAGCGAGGGGCAGAATGGCGGTTTTGAGGCAAGTGCCGAGGATATAGCCGCAGCGGTAGCGGCCTTCTTGCAGGCGGCACCACAGGTCAAGCGTATCGTCGCCTTCGGCAATTGCGACGCGGCGACAGCCTTAGCCCTGTTCCATCACGGCAACCCAGTCGACGGGCTTATTCTGGCCAACCCTTGGCTTATCGAAGCCGCCCCCGCCAGTGATGCGCAACCCACAGCCCCCAGTGCAACCGCCATTCGGGCACGCTATTGGGCGCGGCTCAAAAATCCGCGGAGTTTGCTGGACCTGCTGTCCGGCAAGATCGACTTGCGCAAACTGGCAAGCGGCCTGGCCTCCGCCGCCCGGAAAGAGCCAGTATCGGGCTTAGCAGTACGTATAGCGGCGGCGCTCGCGCAATCGCCGGTTCCAACCCGGATTCTCATCGCCCGCCGCGATACCACCGCCATGGCATTCATGGGCGCATGGCACAGCGCAGAATTCGTACACATACGGGCTTTGGCACATATCCAACTGGATCAATTTGATACCGCGTCCCATGGCTTTGCCGATGATGCATCGCGACTCTGGCTCTACGAAAGCATCGGCAAAGCCCTTCAAACGGCATAAGACTGCTTTAGCCGTCCTAAAGTGCATAGCGGCCCAGCCGTGCACCCACCGGCCAGATACCCCCTTGTTCGTTGCCACTTGATTTCCATTCAAGTTGATGTAGTCACAAGAACTAATGATAACGTTCACAAGAATGATGGAAGCGCGGAAAATGTCTTTAGCGAAATCAATGGCTGCCCTTGCCTTATTGTCCGTGATTTCGACCCCGGCACTCATGGCCGCCGATTCCACAGCCACGTCGTCCGCTTGGCCCTCCGCAGCAAGCCCGACCCAGATAACCGATCCCAAGGTCGAAGCCGAAATTGACGCGCTGATTGCGCGAATGACGGTCGCACAAAAAGTCGGCCAGTTGATTCAGGCAGACATCAGCTCGATTACACCCAAGGACCTCGCCCGCTATCCGCTGGGATCGATTTTGGCTGGCGGCAATTCGGGACCCTATGGGGACGAACGTGCCAGCGCGCAAAAATGGGCAGAACTGGTCGATGCCTTTCGCGGATCGTCGCGCAAATCGGGGGCCCGTATTCCCATATTGTTCGGCGTCGATGCCGTGCACGGCCATTCCAATGTGCCCAATGCCACTATCTTCCCACATAATATCGGCTTGGGCGCGGCACGCGATGTCGGTCTGCTGCAGCGCATTGGCGCGGCGACGGCTGCCGAAATATCGGGCAGCGGCATCGAATGGACCTTTGCACCTACATTGGCCGTACCGCAGGATTTGCGCTGGGGCCGAACCTATGAAGGTTACTCGTCCGACCCCGCTCTGGTTGCCCAATATGCCACGGCTATGACAGTAGGGCTGCAAGGCCCCTTGGTCGCCGGACAACCGCTCGCGACCCAGAATGTCGCCGCAACGGCAAAGCATTTTCTGGCGGATGGCGGAACAGCCGACGGGCGCGACCAGGGCGATGCGCAAATCAGCGAAGCGGAATTGATCGCCAAACATGCGCAAGGCTACCCCGCCGCGATTGATGCGGGCGCGCTGACCGTCATGGCCAGCTTTTCGAGCTGGAACGGGGAAAAGCACCATGGCAACCGCTCGCTTCTGACCGATGTGCTGAAAGACCGCATGGGCTTTGCCGGACTGGTCGTCGGCGACTGGAATGGACATGGCCAGGTTGCGGGATGCTCCGCGACGGACTGCCCCGCTGCGATCAATGCAGGTCTTGACCTTTTCATGGCACCCGACAGTTGGAAGGGGCTGTATACATCAACCTTGAAAGCGGCACGTGACGGGCGCATTCCGATGGCGCGCATCAATGATGCCGTACGCCGCATTTTGCGGGTCAAGTATAAGCTGGGACTGATGGGCGCGACGCAAATCAAGCGCGGCGATGCCAGCCTTGTAGGCGCCCCTGCACATCTCGAACTGGCGCGCGAAGCCGTTTCGAAATCCCTGGTGCTTCTCAAGAATAACAACAATGTCCTGCCGGTCCGCAAGGGCGCGCGCGTTCTGATTTCCGGGTCGGGCGCGGATAATATGGCGATGCAATCGGGCGGATGGACGATCAGCTGGCAGGGCACCGACACAAAGGCGTCCGATTTCCCCAACGGCCAAACCATCGGGCGCGCGATTAGCGATGCGGTGCAAGGCAATGGCGGTTCGGCAACATTGTCGAGCGACGGCACATTTGACGCCAAACCCGATGTTGCCATCGTCGTGCTGGGCGAGAAACCCTATGCGGAATTCGAAGGCGACGTTCCCGATCTTGCGTTCCGGACATCGGGCGGTGAACAGGAACTGATTGCGCGCCTGAAAGCGCAGAACATCCCTGTCGTTGTCCTGTTCCTGTCGGGTCGCCCCATGTTCACCGGCCCGTTGCTCAATCAGGCAGATGCCTTTGTCGCCGCCTGGCTACCCGGCACGCAGGCACGGGGCATCGCCGACGTGCTGGTCGCCGGTCCGGACGGCAAAGCCGCGCGTGATTTTACGGGCCGATTGCCTTTCGCTTGGCCAGCCGACGCACGCGCTACGCTTGAAAACCCGCTCTTTCCGGTTGGATATGGTTTAACCTATGCGATTTCGTCGAATCTGGGACTGGTGAACGAAGACCCGAAAATCGGCACGTCATCGCAGGCACAAGACACGGCCTATATCGTTCGCGGAAAAGTCCCCGCGCCCTGGCATCTCGGCATGGACGGATCGATCAGCACAAAGGCCGTGGACTTGTCGGCCCAAGAAGATGCGCGGCAGTTTACATGGAACGCCAAAGGCGAATTTGCCGTCAATGGCCCCGCGATCAATCTCGAAACGCCCTTGAAGAAGGGTTGGTCGCTGGCGCTCGACTGGCGGATTGATACGCCTGTCAAAGGTCCCGTCATACTCTCCTTCAGCGGCGCGAAGGTCGATTTAAGCGCCGCGATACGCAGCGCACCCACCGGCCAGCGTATCCACACGCGCATTCCGCTGCGGTGCTTTGCTGAATCCGGGGCAAATTTTGCGTCCGTCGGCTCCCCCATACGTATGCAGGCTCCGAAAGGGCTTGTTGCCACAATTCGCAGCGTTCATATCGAAGAAACAAAAGAAAGCGTGCCCTGCCCAAGCAAAGGTCGCTAAATCAGTGGAGAGAAAAACATGGCTTTAGCACCAGGTGCCGCCGCACCTTCGGAATCGACTGATTCCCATATCGATGCACCACAACTGCAATTGTTCGTTATGGGCCTGTTTTTTATCTTTGGCGGCATCACCAGCCTGAATGACGTTATCATTCCAAAGCTGAAAGAGCTCTTCACGCTCAACTACACACAGGCCATGCTTGTGCAGTTTTGCTTCTTCACTGCTTATGCCGTCATTGGAATTCCCGGCGCACGGCTCGTCAAGAAAATAGGCTATATGCGGGGTGCGGTTGCCGGTCTTCTGACGATGATGGCAGGCTGTCTCTTGTTCATTCCCGCCAGCCAGACTGCAACTTATGGCGTGTTTTTGCTGGCCCTGTTCGTTCTGGCGAGCGGCGTTGTGATCGTGCAGGTGGTATCCAACCCGCTAATTTCCCTGCTCGGCAAACCCGCGACAGCCCATAGCCGCCTCACCTTCGCGCAAGCGTTCAACTCGCTCGGGACAACCATATTTCCGATATTCGGCTCGATCCTCATTCTGGGCGGTCTGGCAACCGTGACTGCCGACCAATTGTCGGGCGTAGAGCTCGACGCCTACCGGACTGCGGAAAGCCAGGCGATTGTGAATGGCTATCTCGGTATCGCCGTTGCGCTGGCAATCGTCGCAGGCGTTGTGTGGATGTTCCGAAACGCTTTGAAAGGCGAAACGCATGAGGCAAGCGAAGGACTTGCAGGCCTTGATCTCCTCAAACGCCCCCGCTTCGGTTTTGGCGCCCTTTGCATCTTTCTATATGTCGGCGCCGAAGTTGCTATCGGGTCGCTCATTGTCAATTATCTGATGCAGGACCATGTCATGGCTCTTGAAGAGCAGTCGGCGGGTAAACTGATCGCTCTATATTGGGGCGGCGCCATGGTCGGCCGCTTTATCGGTTCGGCGGTGCTGCGTTTCGTAAGCCCCGGCAAATTGCTTGCGACCGTCGCAGTCGGCGCCATTACGCTGCTGATAATTTCGACGCAGACCAGCGGCGAAATTGCCGGCTATACGTTGCTTGCAGTAGGTCTGACCAACGCCATCATGTTCCCCACCATCTTCACCCTTGCCTGCGAAAAGCTGGGGTCACGGGCCGCAGATGGTTCGGGCATTATCAATGTCGCGATCGTCGGCGGGGCCATCATACCGCTGTTGACCGGCGTTATTGCCGATCTGACATCCAGCCTCTCGCTTGCGTTCATTCTGCCGATGGCATGTTATGCGGTCATCGCGGCCTTCGGCATCTATGCGCGAAAGCCAGCCTAGGCACGTCAAATCCGGCGCGACATCGAAAGCAGCAATATACTTGCGATGAAGGCAAGCCCGGCGAGAAGGGCAAAGAGCGCGTCGAAGCCATAGGTGGGAACCAGCGCCATGGTCAGCCACGGCATGATCAACGATGGAACCGTGTTGGTCAGATTGAAAATGCCCAAATCCCGACCGCGCGTGTGCGGTCGGGGTAATACCCGCAGCGTCTGGCTAGAGTGCAAAGCCAGAAAAATACTGCTGGCCAAGCCGAACGCAACATAGCCCGAAATCGCAGTAATCATGTCTGGCGCCCATGCCATGATCACCAATCCGATCGCCGCAAGGGATGCCGTCAAGACCAAAGGCATGATAGGTCTGGCAGATCGGTCCGACCACGTGCCGACGCCTAGCGCGATAAAAACCGAGAGCCCCAAAACAACGGCAAAAATACTCGCCGCATCGTTTTCGCCAAAGCGGGGATCAAGGCTGCGGAACCACAATAGCAAAAAGGCGAAGAGTGATGCCTCGGCTATCTGCACAAGCAGACGCGCAAGCCACATACGGATTGCAGGATTAGCGGGTTTTGGATCGGCTTCGTCTTGGCCACTGTCCTTGGCGTTTGAGTCCATCAAATGCGGCATCGGCACCGGCTTGCCCACGAACAGCACAGGGGCCACCATGCACAGCACCAGAAGTGCCACAAGCGCCTCCCGTTGCGCAAATCCCGCAAATATTTCGGTCGTCACGATAGCGCCGGATAATGCCCCCAATGCCGGTGCCAACGCCAAAAGCCCGCCCAGCATCCCCTTTTGCACATCGGGAATGGTATCGCCTGCCCACGCGGCGAGCGGCGCCAGCATCATATTCAGCCCGAACTGCCAACAGACAATCAAGACAATCAGGGTGTTCGCATCCTTGGCATAGGGCATCGCCACCAAAAGCGCGGAAGAGAGCAGCAAGCCGCTCAATATCCACACCCTCCGGCGTCGGGTTACATCGCTGGCCCAGCCGAACAATATGTTGGACAGGCTTGCAGAAATCGCACCCACAAACGCCGCCATGGCGAGTGTCGTGAGCACTTCCGTCTGGGTCATAGCCGACACACGCAGCGGGAGCAGCAATGTCAGAAACGGCATATAAGCAACCGCGCCACCCGATACGGCAAGCGCATAGAGATACATGAACCGTGGCGATTGCCGACCCGGTGGGACCGGATCAGTCAGGGCTGTTACCGCCGCACGCCGCGGTGCTGCCGCGTATAACCAGACTACCTTCGGTTACCACCGGCTGTGGCAGGCCAGCACCGTCGCCTATGGTGATCAACAGTTCCACCGCCTTTGCAAAAGTTGCGGCAATAGGCTGGTCTACCGCGGTCAACTGTGGTTCGGTGAAACGGACAACGGGTGTATTGTCGAAGCTGATCAGCGAAACATCCTGCGGCACATTCAGTCCGCGCTTCGTCAAAGTGTCCAGCGCCGCCAGCGCCATTTGATCGCTGCTGGCAATTATTGCGGTCGGGCGATCCGTGAGCGCGAGCAAAGCGTCTGTTGCCGCAATCCCGCTTTCATACCCAAAGTCGCCCCTTGCGAGCAGGTCGCCGCTTTGCAGTCCGGCGGCGGTCATCGCTTCGCGCCAGCCGTCGATACGCCAGGTCGACAAATCATATTCTTCCGAGCCGGAGATAAACCCGATCCGCTGGTGTCCAAGTGCAAGCAAATGGTCCGTGGCGCGGCGGGCGGACCCTTCATCGTCCATTGTCATCGCAATGCCAGCACCCGGCGTGATGGAGCCAATGCGTGCGAACGGAATTTTACGCTTGGACAGAAACCCCGTAATCAACGGATTTTCGGAGTGGGGCGGCGTCAAGATCACGCCGTCGGGTTGGAGGGCAGCAAGGGTGGCACCCAATTCGCGTTCGACATGGTCATTATGCGTATCGACGAGTTCAAAGATCATCCGATAGCCATATTCAGCGCATTTCAGCATCCCGCCGAGCAGCATCTGGTCAACCCAGTCTGTTCCCTGCCGGGATTTCCAGTCAGCAATCGTGCGCTCGCGGTCGTTTATGGCAAGTATCAGGTACGAACGTGAACCGCTCATCCTTTGGGCCGCGATGGATGGCACATAGCCCAGCTTGTCGATCGACGCCTGCACCCGCTCCTTCATGGAGGGGCGTACATTAGGTTCGTTATTGATGACACGGCTGACCGTTTGCAGAGAAACCCCTGCATCCGCTGCTACATGCTTGATCGTGACAGCCTGACGGCGTCTCGCCATATTCTACTCGTCCCCTTTGGCCTTTTGCAGGCAGGCTAGCCCTGTGTCCGGGTCTTCCGCGCACTGGTAGATGCGTATCCAGTCGATCAGGAACTCCGCCGGCACAACGTCCGCTGCAACACCTTTATCGTTATTTTCTTCCGACAGCCTTCCCCCAATGGCAAGATTGGCCATGATGTAAAAGGGTTGGTCAAATGGCGCAACGCCATTTCCTTTGGCCAAGGGCGATGCGCTATCCCATTGGTCCGCTTTTACTTCCCAATACAATCGGCTATCGAGGGAAAAGCGCATGAGGCCTTCGGCCCACTCCAACGTCCAGATATGGAAATCATCGGAAGGCAATGCCCTGGACGGAAGTGCGACGCGCGTATCCAGAACCTTGTTGGCAGGGGCAAAGTCGCCGAAGTGAAGCGCACTGATCATGCGGTTTTCACCGACATCGCCTTCACAGACTGTGCAGGTTGCTCCCAGATTGACGCCTTCCAATATGTCGATTTCGCCTGAACGTGGCCATCCGCCATAATGGTTATCGCTGGGCATCATCCAGACCGCCGGCCATGTCCCCTGCCCTTTCGGGGGCTTGGCACGGAATTCGACCTTTCCATATTTCCAGCTTGCCAGACCTAGCGTTCGAATTTTGCCGGACGTAATATTCTGGGTCTTCTTGGGATTTGGCTTGTCTGCAATTTCCGGCGGTCGATCGGGGCCTGTAAAGCGCTCCTTGTGCGCCATGAGGTGCAGCAATCCATCGGAAACGCGGATATTTTTTGGCCGATCTGTGTAACATTGCCGCTCAAAATTACCGCCGCCCCAGCAGGATTTCTCCGGCGTCCACTTGGTCCGGTCAAGCTGTGTCCCGTTAAACTCATCCGACCACACCAATTTCCATCCCGTCGGCTTAGGGTTTGCCTCGGCATAGGCAGGTGCGGATCCTGCCCATATGGCTACGGCCGCAAGCAGCAACATTTTTAGATGAGTCATGGGCACCCTTTCGTGACAGGACATATGGACCATTTTGCACTTACCATAGAGCCAAGCGCGTACCGCCAAACAAAGAACGGGCCCAAGTCGGATGACTAAGGCCCGTTCGCTTTGTCTAGTTTACGGACAGCTTAGAATTCAAACCGCGCCAGGAATGTAAAGCGTCGGTCGTTCCGGAACGCCGACCTCGTGGCCTTGGTTCCGGTGAAGTCGATCACCTGCGAAGTCTGTGTGACTTCATCCAACAGATTGACGCCTTGTATCCCGAGTTTCAGCTGCTTGCTGACGGTCACAAAGATCGATCCGTCCAACTGCCCCGTTGCTTCGCCGTAAATCGGCGAGAAGGGGAAGATGACATCGCGCGGTGTCTGCAAGAAATCCGAGCGCCAGTTGTACGCCAGTCGGGCAGACAAGGGTCCTTTTTCATAGAAACCGACCGCATTGATCGTGTGTTTCGAGACCCCGGCCAACGGCAGACCGCCTGCAAATGGACTTTGCTCGGCACCCAATGAGGAGTTGTTGAAATCCCCTGCGTCGACATAGGTATAAGTCAATTGCGCACCCAGCCCGCTCAGGAAATTGGGCAAGAAGTCGTAGGTTTGCTGATAGGCGACCTCGACGCCCTTCAACTTGCCACCGTCGCTGTTGACCGGTCCGTTGACCAGCACGTCGGTGGTGACACCGCTGGGGCTGGTGAAGCTGCGAACCGTGGCGCCACCATTTACGATGCCTTTGATATCTTTCAGGAACGCCGATACCGAAAGGGAACCGACGGCATCAAAATACCATTCAAACGACAGATCGTAATTCCACGATTGTATAGGCCGCAAGAGACGGTTGCCGGTGAAAATCTGGAACAATGGTCCTGTATCCAGCGTACCCCCCGACCTCAAATTGGTCGTGTTGTCCGATATGCCGCCGCCCGTGGCGAAGCTCGAAAGATCGGGACGCGATATACTCTTCGACGCCGCTGCGCGCACGAGCATACCATTTCCAAAATCCAGCTTGGCGTTAAAGCTTGGCAACCAGTGATCGAATTTGATGTTCGAACTGTCGTCGATCACTTCGCCTGTAAACACCGACGCGAATTGCGCCAAACGTGCTGGGGTCAAACTGCAATAGCCTGGAGCAACCTGCCCCGGCTGCACCGCGGCACATGCGGTTTGAAGCTCTGCAACGCTGACGCGACCATCACCATTGCCACCCGGAGGTGTGTCGAAGAACTGGCCGGTCGGGAACGCAATCGAACCGCCACTCCGCACGATGGTTTCGACATAACGCAGCCCGATGTTTCCGGTCAGCGTGGTATTCTCACCAAAGTTGGTGCCGAAATCAACGCGCGCATAAGCGCCGAAGGTGCTTTCCTCGACATCCGAGATTTCGCCAGCTGTCCATGGTCCGCCGGGCAAGGCGTTGGTGCGGGCCGAAATCGGGAACCAGGCATTGGGCGTCAATGTAAATGCCGTGATCGCCGACGCCTGTTGCTGGATCGCGCCGCTCAGATAATCGGCAACAAGATTGTCTCCGCCAAAGAAGAAGGCAGAACCATTGCCCAAGGGCACCGGCGCATTTCCGCGCTGGAAATTGCTGCCGAACGGATTGCGGATCTGTGTCGAATTAGGGAAGTCGGTCGCATAAGCACCGCCACAGCCAAAGGCCTGGAAGTCGCCGCAGTTCCAGTTACCGCCACGACCGGTCCAGGGCGCACCCAAATTCCCCCAGTTGGAGAAGTTGGCGTTGCGGGTAACGCGATTGCGGTCGCCCCAACGTGCACCGAAACGTGCCTTTTTGAAAAAGCCTTCTTCGCTGACATCATATTCGGCGTCGAAACGCAGGCTGGTCAAATCGCCTTCATTCTTCACCTGATTATCAATCAGGAACCAATAGAATGTCCGTGCAGGGTTGTTGAAATAACTTGCCGGCGAATTCGGCGTTCCGGGTTCGAGGAACTGAACCAGCGGCGTGTTGCCGGTATTGTCGATGAACACATCGGTGTAGGTCTGCATGGCCGAGATAAAGCCATCTTCGGTACGGTCCGACTTGATGTGCTGGGCTTCGAAATTGAACCGCAGACGATCGGTGGGGTCGAGCTTGATGTGTACCGAGAAATCCTCGGTCTTCGCAGCATCTTCACGCTGGAAACGCAGCAACTCGGTCGGAATCCCGCGGCCGCCGGTAAAGGGCTGCAATTGGGTCAGCGTGCCGGTGGCGAACTGGTTCCCGTTGAATGTTGCCGTGGTGCCCGGTGCAACCACAGGGAACAGGGCGTCATCATTTACAAGTGCCAGAACAGCAAACTCGTTCAATGTCGCTTCGGTCTCTGCCCGCAGATATTCAAAGGTGACGAGCGCGCGTCCGTCGTTGCTTTCCCACTGTCCAACAGCAGAATAGGCGTTGCGGTCACGTGTCAGGTCCGTGGTGCGCACGCCAGCACCCTTCGGCACGAAAAGCGCACCAGCAGGCGGGAAGTTCGACGGATTGAATTGCGGCGCGCCGCCAAATCCGCCTGAACCTACAGCGCGTACGCGAATGCAAGGCGCGTTCAGCGCCGGGGCACGATAGCAGGGATCGGTGATCTGCGAGGCGTCGGTGCGGGTTACAAGCTCCGACTGCGCATAAGCCAGTTGCAGACCAAAGGTACCGATGCCGGTTTCAAAGGTGTTCGATGCAAGAACCGAAAAACCGGGCGACCATTTTTTGGCGAGGTCTCCGTAATTGCCCTCTAACGTCCCGGCGATATGGAAGCCTCTTTTGTCGAGGGGCTTGCGGGTGACGAGGTTCACGGTACCGGAAATGCCACCATCGATCATATCGGCCGTGTTGTTTTTGAACACTTCCACGCGGCCAAGCAATTCGGGCGATACGTCGTTGAAGGACAGTTCACGACCGCCATTTGCCGAGAAAATGTCGCGGCCGTTAAGTTCAGACCGGACATAGGGCAAGCCGCGAATGATGACGCCCGAACCTTCAACCGAGAAACGGTCAGGGTCGTTGCGCTGTTCAAAGCGCGAGATGTTTACACCAGGGACACGCTGCAACGCTTCCGCAACCGAACGGTCAGCGAGCGCACCGATATCTTCTGCGGTAATGACATCGACAAATGTGTCGGCATCGCGCTTGATATTCTGCGCACTTTCAAGTGATTTCTTGAAACCGGTTACGATAATTGCATCTTCGGTTTCTGCCGTTTCGGCCGCCTGTTCAGGCTGGTCGGCCGTTTGTGCGAACGCTGGAGTCGCCGTAAAGGCCGACAGCGCCAGCCCGGAAGCGGTGGTCAGCGCGACAAACCGCTGAGCACGCGCCATTTCGAATAGTGATTTGCGAGCCAAAATGATCCTCCCTGAATGCTTTTAGCCGGGGGCATTTCTCCCACCGTTACGCCAAGGCATAACTTGAATTGAGAGCGTTCACAAGAGGCAAAATGAACGTTCACAATTTTCTCACTTGCGCTATCATGCTGCGACTATCATGAATGGTGGGGTATCATGGCTATCCAAAAAATAATCATCGTAGGTGGGGGAACGGCGGGCTGGATGACAGCCGCGGCCTTATCACGGCTTCGCGCCGGACGGCCTGTCGACATCACCCTTATTGAGTCCGAAGAAATAGGGACCGTCGGCGTAGGCGAGGCCACGATTCCGCCTTTCCTCGATTTTAATCGCCTTCTTGAAGTGGACGAGCGCGAAATGCTGGCCGCCGTCCAAGGTAGTTTCAAGCTCGGTATCCAGTTCGTAAACTGGGGGAAACTGGGCGACAGCTATATCCACCCTTTCGGTGCCTATGGATATCAGGTCGATGGTATTTCATTCCACCATGTCTGGCACAAATATCATCAATCAGGCGACAAGCGTCCGATCCAGGTATTCAACATTGAGACTATGGCCGCGCATTTCGGTCGTTTTGCGCGCACCGAAGATTATCAGCGCGAAGATTTGCCGCCTGTAAACTACGCCTATCATCTGGATGCCGGCCGCTATGCGCGCTATTTGCGATCCTATGCGGAAAAGCGTGGCGTGGTCCGTCGTGAAGGCAAAGTGGCGGACGTCGCTCTGAACGGAGAGAATGGCTTCGTTTCCTCTTTGACGATGGACAATGGGGATATCGTCGAAGGCGATCTGTTCGTCGATTGCTCCGGCTTTCGGGGTATCTTGATCGAACAGGCGCTCAAGACCGGTTATGAAGACTGGACCAACTTCCTGCCCTGCAACAGGGCTGTCGCGCTTCCTTGCATTCGTGAAGATGGCAGCGGTCCCCTGCCCTATACCCGCGCCACCGCCCATAAGGCAGGCTGGCAATGGCAGGTGCCGCTGCAGCATCGCAACGGAAACGGTCATGTCTATTGCAGCGAATTTATGTCGGATGACGAAGCTCTGTCGATTTTACTCGGGAACATCGCAGGCAAGCCCGGGGCCGACCCCAATTATCTGCGATTCACGACAGGTCGCCGGAAGAAGTTCTGGAACAAGAATGTCGTCGCACTTGGCCTGTCGGCAGGCTTTATGGAACCGCTGGAATCGACGTCGATCCACTTGATCAATACAGGCATAAACAAGCTGATTGCGCTGTTGTCGCTTGACGGCATCACACAGGCGCAGGAAGATGCCTTCAACCGCCTGACTGGCAAAGAATATGCCCGCATCCGCGATTTTCTGATCCTGCACTATAATGCCACCAGCCGCGATGACAGCCCGTTTTGGGATTATTGCCGCAACATGGCCGTGCCCGAAACCCTGACTGAAAAGACGGATCTGTTCCGGTTGAACGGCCAGATATTCCGTGAGGATGACGAGCTTTTCACCGAAACAAGCTGGGCGGCAGTGATGATGGGTCAAGGCATCATGATGGGTGGACACAACCCGATGGCCGACGCGGTAAGGGAACCGGCGACTGCGAAGGAAATGGATGCCATGGAGCAATCAATCCGCTTCGTCGTGCAGCATATGCCAAGCCATGGGGACTATTTGCAGAAATACTGCCCCGCACCTGCCTAAGTGCGTATCGCTGCGCAGTGGAATAGATGTCTTGGTAGCGAAGGAGGGACTTGAACCCCCGACCTATGGATTATGATTCCACCGCTCTAACCAGCTGAGCTACTTCGCCATACCAAGCGTGAATCCCGTCAATGGCGGGAAAGCACGCGGCGCTATAAGCGGGGGTTAAAGGCGGGTCAAGGGCTGTCAGCCGCGAAATGTCCAGCTTCCAATTCTATCCCAAGGTCCGCCCCGATAATAATGGGCACCAAATCCCGTTATGGTAAGCGGACGCGGCGTAAAGTCGCGGCTCAATGCCCTATGCAGCGCTTTAGCGCGCGATGGTTCAACCTTGTTTTGAATGGTGATGTGTAATCGCGGACGCGCCTGATCCTGCGGAATCAGCAAGCCCTGAAACCCCGATGCCAGTTCTTCGCGTATCGCCATCAGCGCTTCACTCAAGACCCGGTACGCAACCCCGTTTCCGAGCAGCATGATGTCGGAGACAAGAGCATCCGGTTTTGGATATTCTTTCGTCATGGTCGAAAGCCGGGATTTGATTTCGTCCAGATAGGCGGGTGGCAGATGGTGGAAAAGCGTGATGTGCGCATCAACAACATTCCGGTCCGCAGGGTAATGTGCGCGACGCAGCGCATTTGCCCAAGCCTGGTCAGCCTTCTCCATTTCCGCGGTAAGGATGATAGGCGCGTTCAATGTCGGCGGCTTTCAATAGGCAACAAAAAAGCCGCCCGATTTCGCAATCAGGCGGCCATTTTGTGTCGTGACGAAAAACTTAAGCGTCGTCGCCGGCGTCTGCGGACAGACCGCCTTCGGCTTCTGCTGCGGCCTTGGCAGCAGCCTGCTCTTCACGGCGCTTGGCATTGGCTTCGGCTTCAGCAGCGTCTGCTGCGTCGGCAGCGGCTTCTGCTTCAACCTGTGCTTCAATTGCTTCGGCAGCGATCTCGGCCTGTTCGGCTTCGAACATCTGGTCGAGAACATTGACGCCGTCTTTCTGCAACTCGGCTTCGTCGTCCGAACGGGCCACATTGACCTGAACAGTGACAGAAACTTCTGGGTGCAGAACAACCTTCACGTCGAAAAGCCCGAGCGTCTTGATCGGGCGTTCCAGAACGATCATGCTCTTGGCAACCTTCGCGTCCTGAGCATTCAGGCCGTCGACGATGTCCTTGACCGAAACCGAACCATAAAGCTGGCCGGTTTGCGATGCAGCGCGGATCAGAACGATCTGCTTGCCTTCAACATTGCCCGAAGCAGCCTTTGCTTCTTCACGACGCGACGCATTGTCAGCTTCGATCTTGGCGCGATTGGCTTCGAAAACCTTGCGGTTTGCGTCGTTGGCGCGCAGCGCCTTCTTGTTTGGCAACAGGAAGTTACGTGCATAGCCGTCTTTCACAGTGACAACGTCACCAATGGCGCCCAGCTTTTCAACGCGTTCGAGAAGTATGATATCCATATCGCGGCTCCTTACTTCACGATGTAGGGAAGCAGACCGATGTGACGGGCGCGCTTGATAGCCTGGCCCAGCTCACGCTGCTTCTTTGCCGAAACGGCGGTAATGCGCGACGGTACAATCTTGCCACGCTCGGAAATGTAACCCTGAAGAAGGCGTACATCTTTGTAATCGATCTTTGGCGCATCTTTACCCTGGAATGGGCAGGACTTGCGACGACGGAAAAATGGACGTGCCATGATTTATGCCTCCTGCTCTGCACGGGGTGCGCGGTCGGGACGGTCACCACGCGGTGCGCCACGGTCGCCACGATCACGATCGCCGCCGAAACCGCCGCGTTCGCTACGCTCGGGACGGTCGCTCTTGCGCATCATCACCGAAGGGCCTTTTTCATGTTCGTCAACGCGGATCGTCATGTAACGGATCACATCTTCGTTCATGCGGGTCTGACGCTCCAGTTCGGCAACGGTGTCGCCGGAAGCATCGATCTCAAGCAAGACGAAATGCGCTTTGCGGTTCTTTTGGATTTTGTAGGTCAATGTGCGAAGACCCCAGGTTTCGGTCTTTACAACCTTGCCTTTATTGTCTTCCACAATCTTGGTGGCATTTTCAGCCAGCGCATCGACTTGGGCCTGAGACAGGTCCTGACGCGCCAAAAATACATGCTCGTACAGCGGCATGGGCGTTTCCTTGTTCCTACCGATCGCTGACGCCGCACCATGCGGACGCCCCTCCGGCTTTCTTCGTTTTCGGTCAGGCGGGCCTGAGCGAAGTGGGGCGCTTAGGTGGGTTTTGCCGGAAATGCAAGCGATTCGGCCATTAAAGTGCCGTCTCCGCTTGTTGTGCAGGAAAATGCGCTAGCGGATGAACTCAGGGAGCAATGCAGATGCGATTGCGCCCCGTGTTCTTTGCTTCGTACAAGGCCTGATCGGCGCGCGAAAGCATCGACGCTCCGGTTTCGCCAATCTGCAAGGTCGCAACACCGCACGAGATCGTGACCTCACCAATTTCCAAATTGGTGTCCTTGGCAACCAATCGCTTGGCGTCCAGACGGGCGCGGGCGCTGTTCAGCAATTCGCACGCAAGCGATGCGTTCATATTTTCGAACAGCAAGGCATATTCTTCACCGCCGTGCCGCGCGACGTGCGCCTTTGCACCCGCGCAGTTTTTCAGCACTTGCGCTACATGCTTGATAACACGATCGCCAATGGCATGCCCATGGGTGTCATTGACCTTCTTGAAATGGTCGATGTCGCAGAAAGCGACCGATAGAGGTTTTTTGGTTTCATGCGCGGCTTCAATCGCCTCGTCGAGTTGCAAGTCGAATGCGCGGCGGTTGGGAAGACCGGTCAGCGCATCGCTCAAGGCCTGCTTCTGGCTCTGCACCAAGCGGCTTTTTAGCTGCGACATCGCCTTGGAACGTTCTTTCAGTTCCGCTTCCGCCTTCGCGGCGCGCTCCATCATATTCTTGGTCAAGATTTGCAGCTTCGTGACCGCATCGCGCGCAGCATCCGGGTCTGTCAGCGAGTCCGCAGAAACACCCAACGCTGCTCCGAAATTCGCGACATCCTGCCCCGAACGATCTGCCGTCAATTGCGCTTCCGTGATGTCGCTTTTCGCTTTTTCGACCATCTGCGCCAATTCACGCTCGCTGATCGCGTTACGCATAATGTCAAGCAGACCCGAAGCATGGACAGGCGAAATGCCGCCATGTTCCAGCATGTGGGCTTCGATCATATGGCGCTGGGTACTCGACGCACCCGCCAGATAGAGCCAGGCAAGCTCATAATGGTCGGGGATTGGATCCAGACCCGCACGTGCCAGAAATTCGCATATATCTTCGACCATCGCGCCGTGGCGCATCATGAAGCGGTCGTCACGCGACAGCTCCTCGCGCACACCCGGCGAACGGGGTTCCGATTTGCGGCCTAGAAGCCACTTGAGCAGACCACCCGACGGCTCGCTGCTCTCACCAAGTTCTAAAGAAATGCTGCTCATGGCTCAAGAAACGGACGGCGTCGCATTTTCTTTACCATATTTTGCGAAAATTTTAGAGGTGCAAATTTTCCAGTATTTCCGCGGCAAAAGTGCTCAGTGTATCGTCACGGGCACCCATGATAATGATGCGGTCGCCGGGTTGTGCGACGTCGATCATTTCCCGCGCACATTTGGCCCGATCCGCGATATGTTGCGCCTGAACGGTGCCCATCCTGTTGACGTCGGCAACAACACTGTCTGAGCCGATGCTTTTATCTACCGTCCCACCAAAATAAACCGGATCGCACAGGAATAGCCTATCCTCTGCATCCAGCTTTGCCGCAAACACCTCCGCAAGCTCCTTGCCCATCACCCGCAACGGTCCGAAACCGTGCGGTTGGAAAAAGGCGATAACCCTGCCCGGAAACGCTTTCAGCGTATCGAGCGTCGCCGATATTTTGTCCGGGTTGTGGCCAAAATCGTCAATGACGGTGATATCGCGCGTGGTGCCGATAATCTCAAAGCGACGGGCGAGCCCTTTATACAGGCCGATTGCATCAACAGACTTGTCCAAATCAAGACCAAGCGCCCCGCAAGCAGCAAGTGCGGCAAGAGCATTCGCGGCATTATGTCGTCCCGGAACCGCCAGCTTTACGGCATGCTCTCCACCGTTGACCAGCAGGCGAAACTCCACCGACAAGGGCGCCTCCACTAGATCGACTGCACGATATTCGGCGTTTTCTGCAAAGCCAAAAGACACCGCATTGGGTTTTTCCGCCATGAGTGCGACACTTTCAGGATCATCGGCGTTCCAAACCGTGCACTTCGCCCGCGCAGCAAAATCGCCGAATAACTGCCGCAGTTCATCGAGGCTTTTGTGGTCCAGCGTGATGTTGTTGAGCACCGCAATTTCCGGATGAAACAGCGCGATCGATCCATCGCTTTCATCCACTTCGCTGATGAACAGCCCGCCCTTGCCCACCCGGCTACTGGCAAAAGGCGCGTCCGCATCGGCAAAGTTTCGCATGACGGCGCCGTTCATTATCGTCGGGTCGCAGGATAATTCGCTGGCGATCCAACCGATCATACCTGTGACCGTCGACTTCCCGCTGGTCCCGCCCACAGCGACCGATCGCGGCGATGCGTTGAACAGTTCGGCGAGCAATTGTGCCCTCGTCATCCGCGCACAGCCTAGAGCCTTGGCCTTCGCAACATCGGGTACGCTGTCTTCGACCGCGGCAGAAGCAACCAATGTCTGTTCGCTGCGCATAAGGCCACTGCCATCCTGCGCAAACAGATCCATGCCCCGCGCTTGCAGATATTCAAATTTGGCACCCAAGCGTCCTTGGTCCAGCGCGCGGTCGGACCCGGCGACTTCAGCGCCCTGCTCGGCCAATATGGTGGCGAGTGGCAACATGCCCGAACCGCCAATGCCACAAAAGAAATAGGATTTGGTATTGCTCATCCATCCCCGCTATTGCGTGGCGCTGGCTTTGGCAACATGCACGATGTTAAAGCGCGGCGGAACAATGACAGGCGGGAGGAACGGCAGACATGAAGATCGGGATTTGCGCCCCCTCGACCGCCTTTACCCGCGAAGACGCCGACCGCGTAACGGCACTGGCCGCTGCCAGTCATCCTGAGGTCGAATTGCTGTTCGACCCACAATGCTTCATCGAGAATGGCCACTTTGCTGGCACGGATTTGGAGCGTTTGACGGCATTTGTCGATCTGGCCAACGACCCCGGGGTTGACGCCATCTGGTTTGTGCGTGGCGGATATGGCGCATGTCGCATCGCCGAAAACGCGGTTGCCAGCTTGAAGGAAGTGGCGCGCCGCAAACTCTATATGGGCTATAGTGATCAGGGCAATTTGCTCGGCTGCCTTCAGCGCCACGATTTTCCGCACCTCGCCCATGGCCCCATGCCCGCAGATATCCGGAGGACCGGTGGCGAAGCAGCCGTCACCCGCGCGCTCGACTGGATTGTCCGCCGCAACCCGCAATCGTTGGAGCCGCATATTCAGGCAGGCGAACGCTATGCAGCCTTTAATCTGATGACGCTGGCGATTATGGTCGGAACGCCACTGATGCCGGATTTGAGGGGCCATGTCCTGATGATCGAAGAGGTCAGCGAATATCTCTATGCCTTTGACCGCGCTTTCTTTCATGTCAGCACCCATTTGAAAGATGCAGGGCTCGCCGGTTTGCGTCTCGGCCGGGTCAGCGATGTGCCCGACAATGACCGCCCCTTTGGCGAAGGCCCGACCGAAATTGCCAAACGCTGGTGCCGGATAAGCGGCATCGCCTTCCTCGGCGCTGCGGACATCGGGCATGACGCCGACAACAAGATCGTGCCGTTCGGGCTTGCAACATCCAGCGCCACTTTCTAGGCGGCTGCAAACAAATCTGAAAGGGAGCATTCATGCGCGCATTCATCTTTCCGGGCCAGGGCAGTCAGGCCGTTGGCATGGGCCAGGCTCTTGCAACGGCCAGTCCAATCGCGAAGGCCGTGTTTCAGGAAGTCGATGACGCCTTGGGCCAGCACCTGTTCAAATTGATGTGCGAAGGTCCCGAAAGCGACCTGACGCTGACCGAGAATGCACAGCCAGCGATTATGGCGAACGCCATAGCGACTTTGCGTGTGCTGGAGGTCGAAGGCGGCGTCTCCCTCGGCAGCAAGTGCAGCTTTGTTGCGGGCCATTCGCTCGGCGAATATTCCGCATTATGCGCAGCGGGAACGTTCGACCTTGCAACCACGGCCCGGCTACTCAAACTGCGCGGGCGCGCCATGCAGGCGGCTGTGCCCGTCGGGATCGGCGCGATGGCGGCGCTGCTGGGGGCTGACATTGAAAAAGCCGAAGCCTTGGCAAAGGCCGCAGCAGAGGGTGAGACCTGCACCGTGGCGAACGACAATGATCCTTCACAGGTCGTCATCTCGGGCCATAAAAGCGCCATTGATCGCGCGATCGAACTGGTGAAAGACCACGGCATTAAGCGCGGCATATTGTTGCCGGTATCGGCACCCTTTCACTGTCCACTTATGCAGCCAGCCGCCGACGCCATGGCGGAAGCCTTGGGCAAAACTGCACTGCAAACACCAATCGTGCCTCTTTATGCGAATGTCACTGCAGAAGCCGTTGTCGACCCCGATACGATCCGGGCGCAGTTGGTGGAGCAAGTCACGGGAAGGGTGCGCTGGCGGGAATCGGCCATCGCGATGGCAGGCGCGGGTGTAACGCATTTCGTTGAGTTTGGAGGCAAGGTTTTGAGCCCCATGGTGAAGCGCAGCGCTGGCGAAGATGTATCGACAGCCAGCATTATTTCGATGGATGACATCGAAGCCCTTTTGAAGGAACTATAAAACCATGCTCTTGCAAGAACGCGATGGCGCAGTCCTTACCGTTACATTGAACCTGCCTGAAAAGCGCAACCCTATATCCGATAATGATGTGGTTGACGCCCTGTGCGCTGCGATGGAGGCCGCGGATAAGGACATTACCATAGGTTGTGTTATCCTGACAGGTGCCGGTAGTGCCTTTTCTTCGGGCGGAGATTTGAAGCAGATGGCGCCCGACGTCGGCAGCCTTCGTTCTTCCAAGTCTGTCCAGACGCGTCGCAATTACAAATATGGCATTCAACGTTTGCCCCTATTGTTCCAGGCACTGGAAGTTCCGGTCGTGGCCGCCGTAAATGGTCATGCTATTGGCGCTGGCTGCGACCTCGCCTGTATGTGCGATATCCGTGTAGCATCCGACAACGCCAAGTTTGCGGAGAGCTTCGTGAAGCTGGGGATCATTCCAGGCGATGGCGGAGCTTGGCTGCTGCCGCGTATTGTCGGATTCTCCAAGGCCACCGAATTGGCGCTCACCGGTGAAATGATCGACGCGGCCGAGGCATTACGCATCGGCTTGGTGTCTGAAGTGGTCGCGCCCGACGATTTGATGGCCACCGCGCGCCGGATTGCCGACAAAATTGCTGCAAATCCCCCACACGCGGTACGTATGACCAAGCGTCTCTTGCGCGAAGGTCAAACTGCCGACTTGAAAAACATCCTCGAAATGTCGGCAGCGATGCAAGCCCTTGCCCATGCAACCGCCGACAATGACGAAGCCATCACCGCGTTTATGGAAAAACGTGCACCAAAATTTACGGGAGAATAATATGTTCGATCTTACCGGCATGACCGCCCTTGTGACAGGAGCTTCGGGCGGGATTGGGAGTGCGATTTGCCATGCTTTGGCCAGCCAAGGAGCTCGACTGGCGATTTCCGGGTCCAATGTCGACAAATTGGAGGCTTTTCGCGCCTCTTTGGGCGGCGATCATGTCGCGATCCCGTGCAACCTAGGCGATGCCGAAAGCGTCGAAGCTCTCGTTCCGGCAACGCTTGAGAAATTGGGCCAGATCGACATCCTGGTGAATAATGCAGGCGTGACCCGCGACAATCTTACCATGCGCATGAAAGACGAAGAATGGGCCGAAGTGATCCAGATCAATCTGGAAAGCGCGTTTCGCCTGATGCGCGCGGCGAGCCGTCCCATGATGAAAGCCCGTTTCGGACGCATGATTTCGGTTACAAGTGTCGTGGGTGCAACCGGCAATCCCGGCCAAGCAAATTATGCCGCATCCAAGGCGGGACTCGTTGGAATGTCGAAATCCATGGCGCAAGAGCTTGCGAGCCGCGGAATCACGGTAAATTGCGTCGCGCCGGGCTTTATCGCAACGCCGATGACGGATGTGCTGCCCGACGCCCAAAAGGAAGCTCTAAACGCGCGGATTCCGATGGGTCGCATGGGCGAAGGCACGGATATTGGCGCCGCGATTGCCTATCTTGCTTCTAAGGAGGCTGGATATATCACGGGCCAGACACTACATGTTAACGGCGGGATGGCGATGCTTTAACGCTTGCCACTTGCCAGCAGCCATTCTGGACATTAGGGCGAGTCCTGATATTAATCCTCCCAAGCTATAAGGGGCAAAAAAATGAGTGATACCGCGGACCGGGTCAAAAAGATCGTTGTAGAACATTTGGGTGTTGAAGCCGATAAGGTAACAGAAGCAGCCAGCTTTATCGATGATCTCGGCGCTGACAGTCTCGACATCGTCGAACTCGTCATGGCTTTCGAAGAAGAATTTAACGTGGAAATTCCCGACGATGCGGCTGAAAAGATCGCAACCGTCAAGGATGCCATCGACTTTATCAACGCCAACGGTTGATCGGGTGCAGCAGCGCGCTTGCGTTGCACATCTTAAGGATAGCGCGGCTTTCCGGTTTTAACCGGAAAGCCGTTTGCATTTTGGCTCCACTTGTTTTTATTGGGCACTTATAAGCCCGCCAGGAGATAGAGCATGCGTCGTGTTGTGGTTACAGGACTGGGACTGGTTACGCCTTTGGGCGCGGACGTCGAAACCACGTGGGCCAATCTGATCGCGAGCAAATCGGGTGCAAGTGTCATCACCCGTTTCGATACGAGTGACCAGAAGTGCCATATTGCATGCGAGGTAAAGCCCAAGGATCACCCGTGGGGCTTTGACCCTGACAAACGCGTTGATCACAAAGTGCAGCGGCAGGTCGATCCCTTTATCATTTACGGTATCGATGCGGCTGGGCAGGCTCTGGAAGATGCCGGTCTTACGGAATTGACTGAAGAACAAAAGCTGCGTGCCGGGTGCTCGATCGGGTCGGGTATCGGCGGCCTCCCGGGTATTGAGAGTGAGTCCCTGCTCTTGGCCGAAAAAGGTCCGGGCCGCGTCAGCCCGCATTTTGTGCATGGGCGTCTGATCAACCTGATCTCGGGACAAGTCAGCATCAAATACGGCCTGAAAGGGCCTAACCATGCCGTCGTCACCGCTTGCTCCACGGGCGCGCACTCCATTGGCGATGCTGCGCGTATGATCCGCGATGATGATGCCGACATCATGTTGGCAGGCGGCGCAGAAGGCACGATTAACCCGTTGGGCATAGCCGGTTTCGCGCAGGCCCGGGCATTGAACATGACCTTTAATGATCGTCCAGAACAAGCCAGCCGTCCTTATGACAAAGACCGCGACGGCTTTGTCATGGGTGAAGGCGCTGGCATTGTTGTTCTCGAAGAATATGAACATGCCAAGGCACGTGGCGCAAAAATCTATGCCGAAGTCGTGGGCTATGGCTTGTCGGGCGATGCCTATCACGTCACCGCACCTCATCCCGAGGGCGACGGCGCATTCCGCTCCATGCAAATGGCGTTGAAAAAGGCAGGCATGACACCGTCCGATATCGATTATATCAATGCCCATGGTACCTCCACTATGGCGGATACAATCGAATTAGGTGCGGTAAAGCGGCTGTTTGGCGACGCGATATCGACTGTGTCGATGAGTTCCACCAAATCGGCAATCGGCCATTTGCTGGGCGGTGCTGGCGCGGTGGAAAGCATTTTCTGCATTCTTGCGTTGCGTGACCAAATCGTACCGCCCACGCTGAACCTGGATAATCCGGATGAAGGCACGGAAGGAGTCGATCTTGTACCGCATGTCGCAAGGAAGCGTGAAGTAAAGGCCGTGCTCAACAACAGCTTCGGTTTTGGTGGAACCAACGCCAGCTTGATTATGAAAGCGGTCGATTAATATGCCGCGTCCAGGCCTTGTCAAAATCGGGCTTTTCACAGATGCGTAAATTGGCAAAATGGGCGATCATTGCGGCGATTATATTGCTTGCCGCAATTGGCGCTAATTTCGTCTATGGCTGGACAGCGCCCGGCCCGCTGGCGCGTGAATCCTCGGTTGTTATCAAGCCGGGCTCAAGCATCACATCGGCGGCTCAACTTCTTGAACAAGCCGGTGTCGTCAAATCCGCAGACGCCTTCGTCAACCGCGCGAAACTATTCGGGGCGACAAGCACGATCAAGGCCGGAGAGTTCATTATCCCGGCCAGAGCATCCAATTCCGAAGTGCTCGATATTCTCACAGGCGGAAAGACCGTCCAACGGATGGTTACAATACCCGAAGGCTGGCCATCGATCATGGTGTACGAACGCCTGATGGCCAATGACCGGCTGAAAGGTTCGATCCAGGTTCCGGCAGAAGGATCGGTTTTACCCGATAGTTACGCCTTTGAAAAAAACGAGGATCGCGCCGCTGTACTGAAGCGTATGCAAGATGCCATGAGACAAACGATGACTGATCTTTGGCCCAAGCGGAGTAGCGATACGGTCGTAAAAACTCCGGAAGAAGCACTGACCCTTGCATCTATCGTTGAAAAAGAGACTGCGCTGAAATCGGAACTTCGGATGGTGGCTGGCGTCTATTCCAACCGTATTCGGCAGGGCATGATGTTGCAGGCCGATCCGACTATCATTTATCCGATCACCAAAGGCAAACCGCTCGGCCGCCGCATCCGTCAGTCCGAGATTGCGGATGTGAACGACTATAACACTTATGCCATGGTAGGTTTGCCCAAAGGCCCCATCGCCAATCCATCGCGTGCGGCTATTGAAGCTGTCCTGAACCCGGAAAATACCAAGGCCCTATTCTTTGTAGCCGATGGCAAAGGCGGCCATGTCTTTGCAAATACCTTGCAAGAACATAACGCCAATGTCGAAAAATGGTACGCAATCCGCCGCGAACGGGGCGAGATGTAATCCCGCCCTAACGGGTTTAAGGTTCCACGATGTTGAATGGCCCCGGCATAGGGTCAAGCGCGGCCTGTAATGCTTCAACCTGCGTACGGTCACCTTCTACCTTAAGGCCAGCACCTTCGAGTTGGGCCAAAGGCAGTTTCAGGAACAAGAGGGCCAGGAAGAGCTGACGCGGGCCGCTAATCGTGGCGGCCGGCATGCTGTGGGCCGCGCCCATTTCGCTGAACATCACCGCGTTTCCGACCGAAACTTTGGCCTGCTCGTTCCGGTCTGTAAACCGAAGGTTTATGGCGAGTTTGCGGTCACTTATTATCGCGGGGTCCAGCCGCGTGGCGACCGAATCCAATAGCAATCCGGTCGGGACCGCCGAAATCATGTCGATGCTCTGTGTATTGATGCTGGCTTTAACACCTTGCCGCAGTTCACGCGCAGCCGACAGGAACATGTTCCGCCAGATCGCGGATTCAGCTTGATATCCCTGCTGTTCATAACTGTCGGCCAACATGGTGCGGCCTTCCGCATTTTTCGGATCTGCAAAAACCAGATTGTTGAGCAAATCGGATGACCAACGGTAATCCCCTTCCGCCATCGCTTTTTTGGCCACAGACAGGACTTTCTTCGCACCTCCCATGGCCGCAACCATTTTCGCCGCGCGTATCTCGGGCGGATGCGGATTCAGGTTCGCCGGTACCGCATCATACCATCCCAGATAGAATTGATAGATCGCCTTGGAGTTGTGGCTGTAGGTGCCGTAATAGCCCTTATTGAACCATTGATCTCCGATGGCCGCAGGTGCTTTCAGCGCCTCTGCGATTTCAGCTTGTGTCATTCCCTTGTTCATCATCCGGACGGTCTGGTCATGCATGTAGCGGTAATTATCCCGTTGCCCCGTCAGCCACCCCTTAACCTCCTCCTGCCCGAACCGGGGCCAGCAATGGCTAGATGCAATGGTATCGCTGCGATCACCATAAAGATTGGCAGCTTCATTTAGAAAGCCGGCCCAGGCATGTGCATCACGCACTTTGGCACCGCGTGGCGTCAGAATATTGTGGAGTGAACAGGTCGCGATTTCGGCAGCCAGAAATGTGCGCGCCGCAGGAACATAGACGTTCATTTCCGCAGGCGCTTCGGTTTCAGGCACCATCTGGAATTCAAGTGTCACGCCATCGATAACCCGGGTTTCCCCTGTTCTTTTGATTTCAACCGTTGGCGCGATCAATGTGATATCGCCTCCCGCCACGCCCCGGCCTATGCCACTGCCCATCTGCCCAAAGGGTCCAGGCTGCAGATGTGATCCGAACTGGAAATTTGCGCGGCGTCCCATTGCCGGCCCCGCCATGACATTCTCCGAAGCCGTTTCGGCCAAGAAATGCTCGGGCGCAACGATTTGAACCTTTCCGGCCTTCACATCGGCTTCGTTTACAACGCCGCGCACACCACCAAAATGATCGCCATGGCTGTGGCTGTAAATGACGGCACTTACCGGACGTGTGCCCAAGGTCTCATTGACCAACCGAAGCGCAGCACTGGCGGTTTCACGGGTCGTCAAAGGATCGATCAAAATCCACCCGCTTTGCCCTTTGATGACCGTCATGTTCGACACGTCAAAACCGCGCACCTGCCACATGTTTTCGGACAAGGCGTACAGCCCATGCTTGCGCAATAATCCCATGTGGCGCCAGAGGCTGGGGTTTACCGAGTCGGGGGCGGTGTTGCCGCTCATCCAGTCGTAAGCGCCCAGATTCCAGACAGTTCTGCCATCTTTCGCCTTGATTTGCGGGTCGGACAATGTGGCTATAAATCCGCGGTCGGCGAAACCGGAATCTCGGCCATCATCGACAGGAAGGCTTTGTGCCGTTGCACGCTGTGCGGAAACGGTTGCCGCCGACGCCGGCTTTTCGGCAGGTTCTGCAAAAACAGCACCGGCAAGGCCACTTGCACAGCCGACGAAAAACAAAGCTTTCCTGATCATATCACTCTCCCTCAAGCGGGAGATTGCGCGCGCATGTGCCAAATGTAAAGCCGGTTAGACATTTTGCCGAAGCGGTCGCAGGCTTAGTAACCCATCAGGCTCATGACTTCTTTACGGCTTGATTGGTCATCCAGGAAACAGCCGATCAGTTTGGACGTTACCATCCCAACGCCATGAACCTTGACGCCCCGCCCGGTCATGCAGCCATGCTGCGCTTCGATGACGACGGCCACACCTTCGGGTTTCAAATGCTCCCAGATGCAGTTTGCAACCTCTGCAGTCAGGCGTTCCTGCACCTGCAAGCGCTGCGCGAATCCATGTAGGACACGGGCGAGCTTCGAAATTCCGACGACGCGATCCGTTGGCATATAAGCGATAGACGCCTTGCCGATAATGGGAGCCATATGATGCTCGCAATGCGACTGGAAAGGTATGTCTTTCAAAAGGACAAGCTCATGGTAGCCGCCGACTTCCTGAAAAGTCCGGGAGAGATGGGCTGCCGGATCTTCGGCATAGCCCGCGCAATATTCCCGCCAGGCGCGTCCGACACGCGCCGGCGTGTCCAGCAAGCCTTCACGGCTGGGATCATCGCCTGACCAGCGGATGAGCGTACGGATCGCGTCCTGAACTTCTTCAGGAACAATGACTTTGCCATTGCCGTCGATTTCGTCGTCGTAATGAATATGTGCGATGGGAAACACCATTTCGGGCTTGTTCATATTTAGGCTCCCGCAAACCTTTTTGTTTGCGTGACGCGATAATATTCCTGCCCGCCTTTCAATCCTATACAGACAATAGCCCTTAGGCATTTGTCCGCAAGTGTAGAAGAATTTCGACCGATGTCGGAAACATACAAGCGACGTCTGCCGAATCCTGCTAATTTTGATTCGTTATCCAGTTCCTCGTTTTACGGGGATTTTGGGGGGGAACGGAATATTTGCGACCCGTTCCGTTCTCCCTCAA
>PNNB01000056.1 GCA_013823985.1 Sphingopyxis sp. | reverse complement strand
GGCTTTCGCCCATTGTCCAATATTCCCCACTGCTGCCTCCCGTAGGAGTCTGGGCCGTGTCTCAGTCCCAGTGTGGCTGATCATCCTCTCAGACCAGCTAAGGATCGTCGCCTTGGTGCGCCTTTACCACACCAACTAGCTAATCCTACGCGGGCTCGTCCTTTGCCGATAAATCTTTGGTCTTACGACATCATACGGTATTAGCACAAATTTCTCTGAGTTATTCCGTAGCAAAGGGTAGATTCCCACGCGTTACGCACCCGTGCGCCACTAGACCCGAAGGTCTCGTTCGACTTGCATGTGTTAAGCATGCCGCCAGCGTTCGTTCTGAGCCAGGATCAAACTCTCAAGTTTGATTTATAATCATACCAACCAGTTGGAATACCGATTGATACAACCAAATCCAAGGATCCGGGCTGCACAATTATCAATTACTATATGGATATATGCGTAAAGGACATATGTGCAGTCGGCGTATTTGGTAACCCGAACACCCTGCGCCTTGAAGCCGCAGGATCCGGGGCCGCCGCCCACATGTCCCTTCATCTAAAATCACAATGTCAAAGAGCCAAACCGACAAAAAAGCGGACACCTATGGTTCCCTGATATTGCTACCAGAGGAGTAGGTGACCTATTTGTTGGCGACCGAACCGCGGAAACGCTTGCTTCCCGTCCGGTGAGAGGGCCTCTAAAGGGGTCATCTGATTCCGTCAACAGCCTTTTGCAATTTTATTTCAAAAATTTTGCATCGGCCCGGAAATTCGAGGCTTTGGTAAGCTTTTACGCTTAAATGCAACAGCATGGATATTAGTGCCCTGAACCAAGATGCAGCGACCGAAGACTTCGGAAAGCGGGTTAAATCCGCGGTTTTCTGGAGATCCGGGACGCAAATCCTGTCGCAGCTGATCAGCTGGGGCGCGACTCTGTCTGTCATCCGAATCCTTGAGCCGAGCGACTATGGCTTATTTGCCATGACGTCCGTTGTGCTGGTTTTTCTCAATTTTTTGAATGGCTATGGCTTCGTTTCGGCCCTGATTCAGTCCGAAAAGGTAGAGCCGATTCGGATTCGGCAGGCATTTGGCATGCTGATTCTCCTCAATGCAGGCCTTGCCACCATCCAATTCTTCGCCGTAGCACCCCTTGCGGCGGCCTATTATGAAGAATCAGTCGTTGGCGAGATGCTCCGATGGCAGTCGCTTATATATCTATCGACGCCTTTCCTGATTCTCCCCGAGGCGATGCTGACCCGGAATCTCGATTTCAAAAAGCCGGCGATCGTGAACCTGACGTCCGCATTTGTCGGCGCGGTGATTGCTTTGGGGATGGCCATTAATGGCTATGGCGTGTGGACACTTGTCTTCGCGCCGATCGCCATATTCTGGACCCGGGCGATTGCGTTGATGATCGCGACCCGATTCTGGGTGCGCCCCAGTTTCAACTTTACCGGCGCAGGATCGATATTCAGCTTCGGCACCATGATGCTGGTCGCCCATGGTTTCTGGATCGTGCAAAGCCAGTGCGACATCTTCATCGCTGGCCGCGCGTTTGATAACCACCAGCTCGGCTTATATGCCGAAGCCCTGTTTCTGACGCAGATCTTCGCCGCGAAATTTGTGCCGCCGCTGAACGAGGTGGCTTTCCCTGCTTATGCCCGGCTTCAAAATGACCGGGAGGCCCTCGCCGCAGGCTTTTTGAAAGCCGTGCGGTTGATCATGCTTATATCCTGCCCGCTATATCTCGGCATGGCGGTCACCGCGCAGCCGCTGGTCGATGTGGTGATGGGGCCCAAATGGACCGAGGCGGCGCCACTTGTCGCGATTCTCGCGCTGGCGATGCCGGTGATGACGCTGCACATCTTATTTGCCCCTGCATTAAATGCGCTGGGCCTGCCCAATATAGTCGTCCGCAATTCGCTCTTTGGCGCGCTGTTGATGCCGAGCATATATCTGTTCGCCGTCCAATATGGCGCCGACGGTTTGGCATGGGGATGGCTGGTGGCGTTTCCGATTCTTCTGATATTCACCATCTACCAGGCGCGGCCCCATATCGGATTTGGTGTCGCCGGTCTGGTCAGCGCGGTTCTGCCGGGCCTTGCCGCCGCGGCCGCGATGGCGGGACTGGTGTGGACGCTCGACCATATGGTGCTGACCAAGCTGTGGCCCGATGTGCCTGCCCTGCTTCATCTGGCCGCACTGGCGGCGGCGGGCGGGATCTTTTATACCGCCATGCTCTGGTTCGGAGCACGGGCGACTTTCATGGAGGTCGTCAACCTTCTCGTGAAACGCAAGCCGCCCGAACCCGTTATGCCTTGAGCAGGCCGATCTCGATCAGCCGCTCTTTCAGATAATCATCCGCGAGAATCGCGTCGGGATAGCGATTCGGGTTATCCGCACTGATGCACTGCGGCAGCGTCGCAATCGGGAAGTCCGAACGGGCGTGCAAGAAATAGGGCATCGAATAGCGGCTGAAGCGCGAACGCTCGCCCGAGGGATTGACCACACGGTGCGTCGTCGACGGCAGCACATGGTTGGTCAACCGCTGCAGCATATCGCCAACATTGACGGCCAGGCCCCCTTCGGGCGGCGACACGTCCATCCAGCTGCCATCGGGGCGCAGGATCTGCAGACCGGCTTCTTCGGCACCCAGCAACAAGGTGATCAGATTGATATCCTCATGCGCACCGGCACGGATGCACCCTTCGGCGTCGCCCGCGATCGGTGGATAATGCAAAAGGCGCAAGATCGAATTGCCGTCCGCGATGGCCGAATCAAACCAGTCGGCGGGCAGTTCCAGATACCGGGCAATAGACGACAAGATACGCGCGCCGACCTTGTCCATTTCGGCATAAAGGGTTTCGAACGTCTCTTTAAATTCTGGGACAGGTGGCCAGACATTGGGCAGCATCGATGTGGCCAGCGGGCTGGACGGATCCATCGTCCGGCCAACGTGCCAGAATTCCTTGAGGTCGTGAAACTCCGCACCCTTGGCAATTTCCGTCTTGAACGGCGTATATCCCCGCTGACCGGCAAGTGCCTTGTCATATCCGCCCATCTTGTCCGATTCGGGCAGTTCAAACAGCTCTTTGGTCAGGGCCCATGCCTTTGCGACCAGCGCGGGGTCGAGGCCATGGTCGACAACCGTCGCAAATCCATAGGTCTTGAACGAATCGCCAAGCTGCTGGCCGAGAGCATCAGCGTCGTCGTGGCGCAGTGAAATAATAGGCATCATACTCATATCCATGCAAATAGCCCTTGACCTAAAGCGTGGCCAGCGAAATTGACTTTGATCAAACAGGAGCTTTCGCATGAAAAAACAATATTGGCTGATGAAGTCGGAACCCGACGTTTATAGCTATGACGATCTGGTGTCCGAAGGCGAAGGCACATGGGACGGGGTGCGCAACCATACGGCTGCGATCCATCTGCGCACCATGAAGGTCGGCGACGAAGCCTTTTTCTACCATAGCAATATAGGCCTCGAAATCGTCGGGATCATCACCATCAGTCAGGAGCATTTCATTGATCCGACCGATGAGAAGGCCCGCTTTGTTGCGGTAAAGGTGAAGCCGGTGCGCAAGATTGCGAACAGCGTCACCCTGAAAGCCATCAAAGCCAATCCGAAGCTGGCCGCGATGGAACTGATCCGCCAGTCCCGCTTGTCCGTCGCGCCGGTGCGCCCGGAAGAGTGGAAGGAAATTCTGAAAATGGCCGGCGAATGAGACCCGCCCTGCTCGCGATTCTATGCCCTGTTCCCGAATATGAAGAAGACTGGTCGCATATAAAGGCCGACTATATCCGCCTGCTGGGCGAAGACACGGTCTTTATCGACTGGACCAAGGCCCGTGATTTGGCCGGATTTGATCTGGTCACCCCCTTGCTCGCCTGGGGGTATCAGCGCGATTGTCCATGCTGGTTCGATCTGCTCGATCGGTTGGAGCGCGACGGCATCAATGTCAGCAACCCTGTCCGCATCCTGCGCTGGAACAGCGACAAGTCCTATCTGGCCGAACTGGACGCCGCCGGCATTGCAACGGTACCGACCCGCATGGCGGACGCTTTGGATGAAGCAGCACTGGCAGATGCGCGTAGCGCCTTTGGCACCACGACCCTGGTTATCAAGCCCCCGATATCGGGCGGCGCCGACGGCACGTTCCGGCTTGCACAGGGCGATTCGATCCCGCCCACGGAGCTAGGGCACCGCATGATGATCCAACCCTATCTCGCCAATATCGCCGACGAAGGGGAATATTCGCTCTTCTATTTTGCCGGCCAGTTCAGCCATGCCATCATCAAACATCCCGCCAAAGGCGATTTTCGCGTGCAGGACCAGTTTGGCGGTTATGAAGAAGCCACCGATGCGCCAGCGCTGGCACAGGAGTTAGCCGAAGCGGCGCTCGGCGCGGCGGCGTCGCTGACGGACACCGAGGCGCTTGCCTATGCGCGGGTGGATATGCTGCGCGATGGGGAAGGCCGTTTCCGGCTGATGGAATTGGAGCTGATCGAGCCATCGCTCTTCCTGCGTTTTGCGCCGGATTCGGGCGCGGCATTTGCCCAAGCGCTTCGGTCGAAAGCATTTTCCCCGGGATAAGGGATGGAACCAAATTCGCGGGTGGCGATTTACTCTGCGTATCGGCCTGCAGTTCCGCAGAGCCGGATCGCGCAGAAAGGAACAGATCATGGGCGAATTGACAGACAAAGCCAAAGGCCTCGGTAACGAGTTGGCCGGCAACATCAAGCAGGCTGCCGGACGGGCCACCAACAACACGCAGCTGGAAGCAGAAGGCATTGCGCAAGAGCGCAAGGGCGAAGCTCAAGGCCTGAAGGGTAAGGTAAAGGGCGCATTGGGCGACAAGGTCTAATAGCACCCCCTATCCAAAAGAGGGTCGCCCCTGTGGCGGCCCTTTTTTATGTCTGGCGGAAATCGGCGATAATCTCGCCGCAGGCCCGCAGCTCTTCCTCATGCCCCTCTTCGCGCCAGCTTTCGGTCAGGGCATCCTTTTCCCAGGCCAGCATCGGATCGAGGCCTAGCATATGGTCGACCCATTGCTGCCCGCCCCTGCCGACATCGAGGCTATAGGTCCGCACACGAAAGGCGACCGGCGCAAAGAAGGCGTCGACTGCGGTGAACTTTTCACCCGCAAGGAACGGCCCGCCGAAATTGTCCAGTCCATAGGCCCATAGTTCGGCAATGCGCGCCACGTCGCGGCGCAGCGCATCGGACATGGGCTTGGTCCGGACACGCACCCCGACATTCATCGTGCAGTCGTTACGCAGCGCACTAAATCCGCCATGCATCTCGCAGGTCGCGCACATGGCCCACGCCCGGGCTGCCTCCGCTACCGGCCAGATCCCTTCGTGCCGGTCGGCCAGATAAAGAGCTATCCCAAGCGAATCATGGATGGTCCGTCCATCATGCTGCAGAACCGGCACTTGGCCCGTCGGTGAAAAGGCGCGGAACGCATCATAGTTGCTGGCCGCGGCAAAGGGCTCCAGCTTGTCGACAAAGGGGATGCCGAGATAGGTCATCAAAAGCCACGGCCTGAGGCTCCAGCTCGAATAGTTCCGGTTTGCGGTGATGAGTGTGTACGTCATATCATGCCCTTTCACTGTTCCGCGTCGGGGGTCGACGCCAACGGTGGCAAATCGCTGAAATCGAGCCACTGGCTATCTTGTTTCCCGTAATAGCTGTCCATGACCGCAAACGGAATGCGAAACGGCCGGCCCCAATTGCTGTTCCACATGGCGACAACGCCGGTGCGCGTCGCAGGTTCAAAGATCATGGTCGCGCGATAGCCGTCGACCGCGCCCGAATGCCCTGCCAGCCGATGGCCGTCATAGGTGAAGTTTCGCCAGCCCAGCCCGTAGCTCGCATCGCTATTGGCCCGGCGCAGATCGCCGCCATAGAGGCTCTGCGTCTTCACCCGGGGCATGTGCGCGATGCGCAGAGTGGAATCGGGCAACACCTTTGCCTGTTCCCCCATCATCGCCTGCATCCATCGGGCAAAGTCGACGATGTTGCTGTTCACACCAGCTGCCGCCGGAACCCGCCAATAAGCTTCGCGCAAGGTGCGCACTTGGGGACCATTATGCGGGTGGGCCCATTGTTTGGCGCCGGTCAGACCCGCCATCCCATAGGTCGCGCTGGTCATCCCCAGCGGAAGAAACAGCCGCTCGCTGACAGCGTCGGCGAAGGGGCGACCTGAGGCATGCGCCAAGATTTCGCTGGCATCGTCAAAGGCGATATTCTGGTAGGTATGGCACGTGCCGGGCAGACATTGCAGCGGGGCAGCGAACAGCCGTGCCCGCAGGTCAGCGGGACTTTCACCCTCCTCCAGCTTTTCGTCATAGGCATTTTTCGTCAGCCCGGTTTGCTGGGCGAGCAATTGCGCAAATGTCAGCCGCGTTTCCGCACCGCCCGGCAAACGGAGCGAGCTCTTCCACGAAGACACAGGTTGCTCAAGGTCAATGGCAGCTTCGCTCGCCAATGTTGCCGCAAGAGTACCGGTCACGGTTTTCGACACGGAGGCCCATCGAAAGATGCTGGCGGGCGTAACCGGGCTGCCATCGTCGCGATCAAGCACCCCGTAGGTGCCAACGAAGCGGAGCTCCCCATTTTCCACAATAGCCACCGCAAGTCCCGCCATTTCGGGACGGGCCGCCATTTCGGAGAACCGCCCATCCAGATCGACATAGTCAATCCGGCCTTTCCATTCCTCGGGCGTATCGGGAAGATTGGATGCCTTCTTGCTCGTCATCGCGCGGATCATGGCCGCCGGGCTGTCGACGGCGGTGCCGGATATGCCGTACCAGACGGCCGCCCCCGCAATACCGACAGCAATCAGCGCTTTGGTAATTGGCCGCATCTGTCGGTTAAACCGCAACCTCATAATCGGCGGTAGTCTTTGCGGCCACGTCATCCGCGGTCACGCCGGGCGCGGTCTCGATCAAGCGGAAGGGCGAGCTATGGTCCGGCCGCTGGAACACCGCGAGGTCGGTAATAATCATATCGACCACATTCTTGCCCGTCAGCGGCAGGGTGCAGGCGGGAATGAATTTCGGGCTGCCGTCCTTGGCATTATGTTCCATCACGACGATGATCTTCTTCACCCCCGCAACCAGATCCATCGCGCCACCCATGCCCTTGATCATCTTGCCGGGGATCATCCAGTTGGCGATGTCGCCATTTTCAGCGACTTCCATCGCCCCCAAAACCGTCAGGTCGATATGCCCGCCGCGGATCATCGCAAAGCTGGCCGCGCTGTCGAAATAGGCGGTTTGGGGCAATTCGCTGATCGTCTGCTTGCCCGCGTTAATCAGGTCGGCATCCTCTTCGCCCGCATAGGGAAAGGGGCCAATGCCCAGCATGCCGTTTTCCGACTGCAGCGTCACTTCCATATCCGCAGGGACATGGTTGGCAACGAGCGTCGGAATACCGATGCCGAGATTTACATAATATCCATCGCGCAATTCCTGTGCAGCGCGGGCGGCCATTTCGTCGCGGGTCCAGCTCAATGTATCAGTCCATCTGTTTCAGTGGTGGGAATTTCGGTGATGATATCGGTGGGGCGCGCACGTTCGGCGTCGACGCCCTCCCAAATGCGGGCCAGCGCTTCCGCCTCGGAAATGCCGGTGGCACGCACCCATGTTTTCGCGCCGTGACGGATGCAATCGACCAAGGCTATTCCAAAACCCGCCGGATCACCGCCGACCGGAACCGGATTGATAAAGCAGGTAACAGGGCCACCCTCTTTGGCCCAGACACGCAGAAACTCCCGGCTGTCGCCGATCAGTTCCATATAGGGCATAAGGTCGATGGGAACGGGCTTGCCGCTCATGGGGCAGGCTCCCATTTGGTCTCGGCCGAGAATATCTCGTCATAGCCACCGCGGATCGACGGGCCATAAACCGGATTGGAAAAGAGGAACCAGCCATTGCCCCATAGCGGCGCAATAGCGGGATGCGTGGCCAGGGCCTTGCGGTCGGCGACCGAAATCCCCCTGGCGTTAAAGGCATTGGCGAAATCGCCCAACTGGTCGCCGGCCAGCGCCACAACGCAGTAACGCACGGCGATGGTGGACCGGCGGGCATCCTTGCTGGACCCCGTCGCATCGTCACCCATCAGGAAAAGCGTTTCGCCATGCTTGAACTCGCCGAGCCCCGCCGCACGCAGCGTATCCTCCGTACCCTTGGCATTGCCGGTCGTCCGGTTGGTGTTGGCGATAATCGTCACACCTGCGTCGCGCATGATCTTCAGCGCCTCAATCGCGCCGGGCATGGCCAGCGCCTTTCCGGCTCCGCTTTTTTCCCAGGCATTCCAGATGGCGGGATCGAAATCCTTGCCCTGCTCGGCCATGAAACGCATCGCGCCCACATTCCAGATCAGCGTCTCGTCCGCATCGAACACTGCGGCGAGCGGCTTGGTCCCGCAACTTTCAAAGCGCGGCGCGTCCGGCGTTGTCCCGTCTGCGAGCACAGCCTGCGTCTTTATCGCCCGGTTCAACGCCTTTGCCCGGACATATTGCGCCATGGCCTGATAAGTCTGAGCCGACGCGATCGTGCCTTCTGCCGAACCATAGAGCCATTGTTGACCTGTCGGCGGTGATGCGGCCGTCGGCTTTTCGCCGACCTGCGTGGCCAAGGCTTCCTTGCTGAGGACCGGCGCGGCGGTCTGTTCGGCCTGCGCCGCACAACCGGCGAGCGCCAAGGCACAAAGGCTGGCAGCGAACCGCCGCATCAGGCAGCCTCCCTTTCGCGGACGGTGCGGAACTCGATCTTCTTGTCATATGGCGCGCCGATGATCATGCGCTGCACATAGACACCCGGAAGATGGATGCAGTCGGGGTCGAGGCTGCCCACGGGCACCACTTCCTCCACCTCGACCACGCAGACCTTCCCGCAGGTGGCGGCTGGCAGATTGAAGTTGCGCGCCGTCTTGCGGAAAACGAGGTTGCCGCTTTCATCGGCCTTCCATGCTTTGACCAAAGCAAGGTCGGCAAAAATTCCGCGCTCGAGAATATATTCATCGCCGCCAAATTCCTTGACCTCTTTGCCTTCAGCCACCAGCGTGCCCACGCCTGTCTTCGTATAGAAGCCCGGAATTCCGGCCCCGCCTGCACGCATCCGTTCCGCCAATGTGCCCTGCGGACAGAACTCGACTTCCAGCTCGCCCGCCAGATATTGCCGCTCAAATTCCTTGTTCTCGCCCACATAGGACGAAATCATCTTCTTCACCTGCTTGGTGCGCAACAGCTTGCCGATGCCTTCATTATCGATGCCGGCATTGTTCGACACAAAGGTCAGGCCCGTCACCCCGCTGTCGCGCACAGCATCGAGCAAACGCTCGGGCAAGCCGCACAGACCGAAGCCGCCGCTGGCAATCAAAATGTCGTTTTTCAAAAGGCCGTCGAGCGCCGAAGCCGCGTCGGGGAAGAGTTTTTTCGCCATGAAATGCTCCAGTAAATTGGGAGAGACGGAACGTGCTATCGCCTAGCCGCCAACGGGACCAAAGGTCAACGGCAATAGCGCAGCCAATTCCTGCAAAGCCTGCTCGCCACTCGTCACCTTGATGGCGGCCATGCCCAGTTGGGCGGCAGGTTTGCAGTTGATCCCGAGGTCATCGAGATAAATGCAGGACGAAGGGTCCACCGCCAGCGCTTCGCACATCATCTGGTAAATGCGGGGGTCGGGTTTTCGCACACCGGCTTTTGAACTTTCGATCACATGGTCAAAACGGGCCATGATCGCTTCGAAGGCGCGCGCCTTGTCGTCGCTGGCCGCCATCCCGGCACCATGGCCCGCGCGTACATTATTTGTGATGCAGCCAAGGCCAAATCCTTCGGCTTTCAACCGGTCGAGCGCGTCGACCATGGCGGGACGGATATCGCCCGCCAGACAAGCAATGACCGACGCGCCGTCAAGGACATGGCCTAAGGCCTCCGCCTCCTGCATGAACGCCGCATCGAAAGCTGCCGCGTCAATTTCGGCCCGTTCGAACCTCGCCCATGCATTGTCGTCCGGATTGGTCGAATTGACCTTGCGCACAAAGTTATGCGGCAGGCCACGCTCCGCCTCCATCCGGTTGAACGCTTCAAAGGGGGACGAGGTAATCACCCCGCCGAAATCGAAAATAACCGTCGTAAATGCCATAGACCCTCTTACGCCACGCTGGTGCCAAAGAGCGACCCGATAGCGGCGGTGGCCGCCATGGCAAATGCGCCCCAGAAGGTCACGCGCAAAACTGCTTTCCCAATCGGTGCCCCGCCCGCTTTCGCGCCAACGGCGCCCAGCAGCGCCAGAAACAGCAAGGCCGCGATGGAAACAGACCATGTGAGAGCAGAGGCGGAGGACAGAGGAACCATTGCGAGGGGAAGCGATGCCCCCACGGCAAAGGACGCCGCCGAGGCCAGCGCGGCTTGCACCGGTCGGGCAGATGTGTGGGTTGCCATTCCCAGCTCGTCGCGCAAATGGGTGGCCAGCGCATCATGCGCCGTCAGCTTGTCGGCGACCTGTTCGGCCAGCGCCCGGTCCAAACCGCGCGCCTCATATATACCCACCAGTTCTTCGCGCTCCTTTTCGGGGATCGTTTCGAGTTCCAGCTTTTCCCGCGCGCGGTCGGCGCTTTCGGTATCAGCCTGCGAACTGACCGACACATATTCACCCGCCGCCATCGACATCGCCCCTGCGACAAGGCCCGCAATGCCGGTCAGCAAGACATTGGCGGGTGTCGCCTGCGCCGCGGCGACGCCGACAATCAGGCTGGCTGTCGAAACAATTCCGTCATTGGCGCCCAGCACCGATGCGCGGAGCCAACCGATGCGGTCGATCAGATGGGCTTCCTTGTGCCTCGGCATGCGAACCGTTCCTTTTCAATAGTGAAGCTTTAAACCCGGCCTTGCCCAACGTGTCTTGACCAGCCGTCCGCTGCCCGAAAGACAGATATAGGCGTCCATCATGTCGTCGCCGCCAAAGGCGATGTTGGTGGTAAAGATGTCATCCGTCGCCACAAATTCGACCAATTCGCCGCCCGGCGAAATCACGCTGATCCCGCACTCTCCGATGGTCGCGACGCAGATATTGCCACTGGCTTCCATGCCAAGGCTGTCGAAAAACTTGTAACCGGCGGGGCGATAAACGGGGATACCGGGTCCGCCCGGCCCTGCATCCGCCGCAACCTTTCCGGGGGCTGTAACGTTGAATTTCATCAGGCGGCAGGTGTAGGTTTCGGCAGCATAGAGCGTCTTGCCATCTGGTGAGAGGCCCACGCCGTTGGGATTGTTGGACGGGAAAACAACCTCTTCCAAACGGCTGCCGTCAGCCTTTGCGTAGAAGATGCCGACAATGTCGTGGCAGCGCTTCGCATAATCCACTTTGCCGTGGTCGGTGAACCAGAAGCCGCCATGTTCGTCGAACACAATATCGTTCGGCCCGCGCAGCGTGCAGCCAAAATCGCCCGACTTATAGAGTATTTCAACAGCGCCTGTGTCGAGATCGATCCGCTCGATCCGCCCGCCGGAATAGTCTTTGGCGATGCCATGCGGTGCCAGAAAGCCATTGGAGTCGAGATATTCAAAGCCTCCATTGTTGCAGCAGTAGAGCTTGCCATCCGGCCCCATCGCCAGCCCGTTGGGTCCGCCGCCTGTTTTGGCCACGACCGATTTGCTGCCGTCGGGGGCAATCCGGGTGATTTGTCCGGACGCAATCTCGACCAAAATGACACTCCCGTCGGGCAGGACGACCGGTCCTTCGGGAAAGCGCAAGCCATCGGCGACAAGTTCGAATTCAGCCATTTTTTCTCCTCTCTGAAGCGCTCTTCAGGGCGCGTGAGCCATCTTAGTTCTCTTATCTGCACCGGTCATATCCGGCTGGCGGGTCATCCGGTCAAATCCGGTTCCTTGTCCGGTGCCGTCCGATTGCCCTCACCCAGTTCGACTTGCATATACACGGTATCCAGCCAGCGTCCGAACTTTCGTCCGACGCTGCGCATGCGACCTGCGTGTTCGAAACCCATTTTGCCGTGCAACGCCACAGAGGCCGGTTCCCCGCCCCCGATAACCGCAATCATCTGCCGAAATCCGAAAGCGGTTGCATGCGTGAGCAAGGCACCCAGCAATTGCGAACCAATTCCCTGCCCCACCTGATCGGAGCGGACATAGATCGAATCCTCGCAGGCAAAGCCATAGGCAGGACGGTCGCGAAATTGCGACGCATAGGCGTACCCCACGACCTGTTCACCGGCGACCGCCACCAGAAAGGGCCAGCCTTTGGCGGTAATGTCGCTGATCTTTTGTTCGGTTTCGGCGACGGTGCGGGGAACCGTATCAAAGCTGGCGCTGCCACTCTCGACATGCGCAGCATAAATCGCGGCAATGGCGGCCGCGTCACCGACCTCGGCCGACCGAAGCACGCACCTGCCTGCGCTAGGTTCCCCCGTTTCCATGGAGAAGGGCTGACATAGAATAACCGCCATGAAAAGTCCTTTAGCGCAACTTCCCACGCGAATTTTGACGTTGATCAACGAACCTGCCGAAAAAGGGCGTAGCATGTTGTTGTGAAGCCGACTCACCCCCCGTCGGTGCTAGGAAAGGAAATGACGATGAAATCGATCATGGTACATGCAGGCAGCGATTCCGGTTTCGAAGGACGGTTGCAAGTTGCGCTGGATCTGGCGCGACGGTTTAACGGACATCTCTCCCTTATCTTGCCCCGCCCACCGCAGGACTATGTCGCGTTCGATATGTTCGGTGGCGCGCATTTCGTTTCGGAGGCGTTCGACGCAGCCGAGAAAGAACGGGCTAAGATGCAAACCCGAATCGATGCGCATCTCAAGGTCGAAGGCTTGCCTTGGGACTGGCAGATTTTTGATGGCACAACCGTCGATGCGCTCGTCAACGCCGCCCGTTTGGGGGACATATTGGTGATGTCGCTCGACGATACGGCAGCCCGCGTCGGCGGTCAGGGCCGCGCACTGGTCAGTGATGTCGTCACCGCGTCGCGCACGCCTGTGCTGGCTTTGCCGCTGTCGTGCAAGAGCCTCGCGTTCGACCGGGCCATGGTCGCCTATGATGGCGGCTTTGAAGCGGCGAACGCGGTGCGTGCGGCACGACCCCTGCTTGCAGAAGCCAGCGCAGTGCGGATTGCCGAAGTTGAGGCATCGCCCGACGAGTTTCCGGTAACCGATGTCGCCGCCTATCTGTCGCGGCATGGCGTGAACGCCGAAATCGCAGTGGCGGCCAAGGGCGATGTCAGTATCGAAGAAAGGCTGCTTGCCGAAGCCAAGGCGTGGCGGCCGGACTATCTCGTCATGGGTGCCTATGGCCATGGCCGCTGGCGTGAAGCGATGTTTGGCGGCGTGACGCGATTTCTTCTGGCCGAAATCGGCGTGCCGGTTCTGCTGGCACACTGATAACAAAGATTGGCATTCGTTCCCCGGCGTGGCAGGAAAGCCATGTCGGGGGATTGATTATGACAGAAAACGGAACGGCAAGCCGTCGGCCTATGGGCTTTTGGATGGCGCTTGCTCTCGTGATGGGGAGCATGATTGGTTCGGGCGTATTTCTGTTGCCCGCCAGCCTTGCCCCACTGGGCTGGAATTCTGTTTTTGGCTGGCTGATCACGGTGGCAGGCGCGCTGTGTGTCGCGGCGGTCTTTGGAAAGCTGAGCCGCATCCTGCCCAAGGCAGGCGGGCCCTATGCCTATTCCCGCGCCGCCTTTGGTGATGGTGCTGGTTTCGCCATAGCCTGGGCCTATTGGATCTCCATGTGGGTGGGCAACGCCGCCATCGCCACCGGCGCCGTCAGCTATCTGAGCCAGCTTTTCCCCGTTCTGGGTGAGCCGGGCATTTCGGCGGCGACTACCGTAGCGATCGTCTGGACATTCACACTGATCAATATCAGCGGCACGAAACTGGCCGGACAAGTTCAGCTGGTGTGGACGATCATCAAGATCATCCCGCTCATCGCGGTGATCGGGCTTGCCGCTTACGTCCTGACGCAGCAGGGCACCGCTGTCGTGCGGCCATTTGCGACACAGGACCTGTCCTTGTCCGCCATTTCTGCGGCCACCATCCTGACCCTCTGGGCTATGCTCGGGCTGGAAACAGCGACGGTCCCTGCCGACAAGGTGGAGAATGCGGAGCGCACCATTGGACGGGCTACATTGCTCGGCACGGGAGGGGCAGGGCTGGTCTACATCTTGGTCTGCTCTGCCGTCGTCCTGATGCTGCCTGCGGCAGCGACCGCGGCTTCGCCCGCGCCATTTGCCCTGTTTGTCGAAACCTTTGGCGGCGCGAACGCGGGGACAGCGATTGCCGCCTTTGGCGCGATCAGCGCGCTCGGGGCCCTCAATGGATGGGTCATGTGTCAGGGGGAATTGCCCGCTGCGATGGCCCGAGACGGCATGTTCCCGGCCTTCATGGGCAAGGCGGCGCCCAATGGCACACCGCGTAACGCCCATCTTTTCACAACCTGCCTGCTGACCATCGTCATCCTGATGAACAGCAGCCGGTCGCTGTCGGCGATGTTCGAATTTCTGATCGTACTTACAACCGCCATCGTCCTGGTCATGTATTTCGGCTGTGCCGCCGCTGCCGCCCGTCTGATGATGCGCGGGCGAATTGCGGCGACCAAAGGGTTCACCGCGATCATCCTGTTCGCCATGCTCTATTCGCTTTGGACCATTTACGGGGCGGGCTGGGAAGCTCTGGGTTGGGGGATCACCTTGCTGTTCGCCGGACTGCCGACTTTCTGGTTGATGAAAATTTCCCTTGCACGGGGTTCCCATAACGCGCCCTGAAGCCTACATGCCCCGCATAGAAAAAATTGCGGGATTCCCAAATGAACAGCACAACCGAACTCGGTATTTACATCAATGGCAGCTGGAGGCGCGGTGAAGGTCGCGACATCCACAATGTCGTCAATCCTGCGACAGGGGCCGTCATTGCGGAACTCCCGCTGGCGACTGCCGCCGACCTCGACGAAGCTTTGGAGGCAACCGCGAAAGGTTTCGCCCACTGGCGCGCAGTCGACGTGAACGAGCGGGCCGCCATCCTGCACAAGGTCGCAGGACTGATCCGTGAACGCGCCGAAGACATTGCTGTGCTGCTGACGACGGAACAGGGCAAGCCGCTTGCCGAGGCACGGACCGAAGTCCTGTCCTGTGCATCGCAATTTGATTATTTCGCCGAAGAAGCCAAGCGCAGCTATGGCCGGGTGCTGGTGCGTCCCACGGGGCAGCGTGCGCTTGTGTTGAAACAGCCTGTCGGGCCCGTCGCTGCCTTTTCACCGTGGAATTTCCCGGTGAATCTAATGTGCAAGAAAATGGCCGCCGCGCTGGCGGCTGGCTGCTCGATCATTGCCAAGCCACCTGAAGAAACCCCCCATTGCACCAGCGCCATCATGCAGTGCGTGATCGACGGCGGCGTTCCGGGCAATGTGGCCCAATTGGTCTATGGCGTGCCCGATATGGTCAGCCGCCACCTGATCGCCTCACCGGTTATCCGCAAGGTCAGCTTTACCGGGTCAGTCCCCGTTGGAAAGCATCTGTTGAAGCTCGCCGCCGATGGCGTGAAGCGCACGACGATGGAACTGGGCGGCCACGCACCTGTTCTGGTGTTCGACGATTGTGATCTGGAAAAGGCGATCAAGCTGTCGTCGACGCAGAAATTCCGGAACGCAGGACAGGTCTGCATTTCACCGACACGTTTCTATGTGCAGGAAGGCATTTACGACCGCTTCGTCGCAGGCTTCGCCGAAGCAACGAAGAAGGTGCAGATGGGCAACGGCCTCGATGCGAGCACCATCATGGGCCCGCTCGCCAATGATCGCCGCCCTCCCGCCATTGAAAAGCTGGTGCGCGATGCCACCGACAAGGGGGCGAAATTGCTCGCAGGTGGTGAACGCGGCGATGGCGGCTATTTCTATCAGCCTACTGTTTTGGCCGATGTGCCGATGACCGCCGATATCATGACGGACGAGCCCTTTGGCCCGGTCGCGTTGATCCGGCCGTTCAAGGATTTTGACGAAGCCATAATGCAGGCCAACCGCCTGCCCTTCGGCCTTGCGGCCTATGCCTTCACCGAAAATGCCCGGCAGGCTAATCTGGTTGCCGACGCGCTCGACACCGGCATGGTCGGCCTGAACAGTTTTGTCATCTCGATGCCCGACGCGCCTTTTGGCGGCGTGAAGGAATCGGGCTTCGGCAGCGAAGGCGGACCCGAGGGCCTCGACAGCTATCATGTCACCAAGGCGGTGCACCAATATTGATCAAAAGGCGGCTCTATCTCGCAGCCGGCTTCACTTCGGTAGCATTGGGAACCTTGGGCACGGTCTTACCCTTGCTGCCCACGGTGCCGTTCATGATCTTGGCCGCCTTTTGCTTCGCACGCAGCAGCCCGGCGCTCGAGGCGCGCCTGATGAATCACCCACGCTTTGGCCATCACCTTGTCGCCTGGCGGGAAAAGGGCGTTGTGTCGCGCCGGGCGAAATGGTCCGCCGCAACAGCTTTTGCGATCAGTATTGCGATCAGCCTTGCGACCCTGCCGCTGCCATGGTCGTTGATTCCCCTGGGCGTCGCGGTGATTTCCCTGACGTGGATCTGGCGGAGGCCCGAGGCCTGAGAATTTTTCGGTCTAAAGACGTGCACCCATTGTATTTGTCAGTCATCCACGTCACCCTGAACTTGTTTCAGGGTCTATTTCTCAGCCATATCCTTTGCTGTGCGTGGCAAGCCGGTGAACGACGCCGCGTTGCTTTCGACATATAGCTTGGGCGATGCTGCTCAATGGACCCTGAAACAAGTTCAGGGTGACGGAACAGGTTTATTCAAGATAGAAAGTGGACTAAAGCGCGGCGTCGCGGACGACGGCAATGCCTGCCTCGCGCTGGACTTTCAGTTCCGCTTTCAGTTTCGCCGGGTCGCGGGCGAAGACAAAGCCGAAGCTGACCCCGCCTTCCTTGCCGATTGTCGCATGGTGCAGCTTGTGCGCCTGCACCAGCCGCTTGGCATAGCCACTGCGCGGGACATATTTGAAATAGCGCTGATGCACCAATCCATCATGCACCACTGTATAGATTATGCCGTAAAACATGATGCCCAGGCCAACCCATGTCCCCGGTTCCCAGGCATTGGCGCCCAGAACCAGCGGGCTACCGATGGCGAACATCGAAATGCTCATCACCGCGCCGACAATGCCATAGAGATCATTTTTTTCGAGAACATTGTCGTGCGGTTCGTGATGGTCACGGTGCCAGCCCCAGCCCCAGCCATGCATGATATATTTGTGGCTCGCCCACGCGACCCATTCCATCGCAAGGACGGTAGCAAGGATAATCAAAAGGATGATCGGGATAGACATGCACCCCCTCTAAACGCTTTTTGACGCAGTTTGAAGTGCACATGCTGTCACCTCACTTGATTTCGCTGCAATCGCTTCTATGGCAACAATCATTATGTCAGCGCCCCAAACCCTTTACGAAAAAATCTGGAACGCCCATGTCGTCGAACAGCGCGACGATGGCACCTGCCTGATCTTCATCGATCGCCATCTGGTCCATGAAGTGACCAGCCCGCAAGCTTTTGAGGGACTGCGCGTTGCCGGACGCAAGGTGCGTCGTCCCGATCTGACTTTGGCGGTGCCCGATCATAATCTGCCCACAACCGCGCGGCGCGATGGTGCGGGAAATCGCATTCCCATCGCCGACCCCGAAAGCGCGGCGCAGCTTGATGCGCTGGAACGCAATGCCCCTTCCTTCGGTATCCGCTATATCGCCGATGCCGATCTGGAACAGGGCATCGTCCATGTGGTGGGGCCCGAACAGGGCTTTTCCTTACCCGGAACGACTATTGTGTGCGGCGATAGCCACACGGCCAGCCATGGCGGACTAGGCGCTTTGGCGTTCGGAATCGGCACGTCCGAGGTGGAGCATGTCCTGGCGACACAGACGCTCCAGCTCAAACAGTCCAAATCGATGGAAGTGCGTGTCGATGGCGAACTCGGTCCGGGTGTCACCGCGAAGGATGTCGTGTTGCACATTACCGGTGTGCTCGGCGCATCGGGGGGCACGGGCTATGTTATCGAATATACCGGATCGGTTATTAGAGCGCTGAGCGTTGAAGGACGCCTGACCGTTTCAAACATGGCGATCGAACATGGCGCGCGCGCCGGTCTCGTTGCACCGGACGATGTCACCTTTGCCTATTTGAAGGGCCGTCCGATGGCGCCGAAGGGGGCGCAGTGGGACGCGGCCGTTGCCTATTGGCGCAGCCTCGCAACCGACGCAGGCGCGGTGTACGACAAGGTCGTCATCATCGACGCCGCCGATATCGCCCCCAGCGTCACATGGGGCACCTCGCCCGAGGATGTCTTGCCCATCACGGGATCGATCCCCGACCCCGCCAGCTATGCCGACCCGTCCAAGCAGGTCGCCGCGCAAAAGTCGCTCGACTATATGGGCCTGTCGGCGGGCACGAAGCTGACGGAAATCGAGGTTCAGAATATCTTCATCGGCAGTTGCACCAACAGCCGTATCGAGGACCTGCGTGCTGCCGCTGCGGTGTTGAAAGACCGGAAGAAGGCTGATGTAGTCAAATGGGCTATCGTGGTTCCCGGATCCGGTCTTGTGAAACGGCAAGCCGAAGAGGAAGGGCTGGACCGGATATTTACCGATGCCGGTTTCGAATGGCGCGAGCCGGGTTGTTCGGCGTGCCTCGGCATGAACCCCGACAAGGTGCCGCCGGGCGAACGCTGCGCATCGACCAGCAACCGGAACTTTGTCGGCCGGCAAGGGCCCGGTGCACGGACCCATCTGGTATCCCCCGCCATGGCGGCTGCGGCTGCTGTGACCGGGCGCTTAACCGATGTGCGCGAGCTTACCCGCTGACCGGAACTACCGTTTTGCTGGCCAGTAAAAACTTGACTCGCATTAGCCGCCGCAGAATGTAAAATCCCTGCTGGAGGGTAGGATGGCTAAACGAGCAGTCAAAAAGGCGACGGGCGTAGCAGAGCCTGTACAGCATATGGGTGTTGTTGTGGGCTGGACGCATCAGGACTTGGGCGCATCGATCGACTTACGCCTTCAGAGCACCATTTCCCAGCAGGCGCTTGACCAGAAAAATATCGATACCCACCATTTCCTCATGACGCGCAATCAGGCGCTTCTCCTCGCCAAATTTTTACTCGACGCCACGGGCCAGTCGCTTCCGCAAAAGCAACGGCCGCCCTTGTGGCGCCGTCTGACCCGCAGGTTCAACAAATAGGCCAAAGCCCCTTTACTTGTCCGGATAGCCAAAGCTAAGGCTGGAGGATAAGGAATTCTGCAATGACCGAGAAAAAGACAAAATCCCAAGATGAAAAATGGTCGACAGGCGCCAAAGTCGGCGCGGCTGTGGGCTCTGCGGCACTGATGGCGGCATTGCTTTATGCCGGTCGGCGCAGCTTGACGCAAAAGAAGGGTAAGTTGGAGCCGCTGTCGCCCGAACCCGAAATTGATCCGCAGAGCGAAAACCAACCCAAGACCGACACGGACTGAACGCGATGCAGCCCATTTCCACCGTCGAAGGCCGCGCCTATCCCTTAGGGCTTAAGAATGTCGACACCGACATCATCATTCCGGCCGAGTGGCTAAAAACCATCAGCCGCACCGGACTTGGCAAAGGTGCCTTTCAAAGCTTGCGTGCGGTCGAGGGCAATGTGTTCGATGATCCGGAATTTGCCGGTTCTCCCATCTTGATCGCGGGCGACAATTTCGGCTGCGGATCGAGCCGCGAACATGCGGCTTGGGCCATGGCGGACCTCGGCATCTCGGCGGTGATCGCGCCCAGCTTCTCGGATATTTTTTCGGGCAATGCGTTCAAAAACGGGTTGCTCGCCATCGTTTTGCCCCAGACCGCGATTGACCGGTTGCTCGAGGTTGCAAAGACCGACCCCATCCACATCGATCTGGAAACGCAAACGGTAACGACGCCATTTCAGGACCGGTTCGAATTCGAGATCGACCCATTCCGTAAGCACTGCCTTTTGAATGGAGTCGACGAAATCGGTCTGACACTGGAAAGCAGCGACGCAATTGGCAGCTATGAAAGCCGTCTGGCTCAGGACCGGCCCTGGTTGGTGCCGTCAGCTATCTGAAAATAATGGCGCGATCGCGCGCAGGTGAGAGGAACATGAAATGAAAGCTTTACTGTCAACGGCCAGCGGTGGCCCCGAAACGCTCGTCATCGGTGAGTTGCCGGAGCCAGCTGCCGCACCCGGCACGGTTGTTGTTTCGGTGAAAGCCTGTTCGATCAACTTTCCGGACACGCTCATGATCGTGGACCTTTACCAGTTCAAACCCGCCCGTCCTTTTGCCCCGGGTGGCGAGATTGCCGGGATTGTCGAAGCGGTCGGCGACGGCGTCACCGGCTTTTCCGTGGGCGACCGCGTGATCGGCCTGTGCGGGAATGGCGGGCTGACCGAGAAGGTCGCGGTTTCGGCTTTCAACTGCTTCAAAATGCCGGATGCCATGTCGTTCGACGATGGCGCATCGCTCTTGATGACTTACGGCACCTCCATCCACGCTCTCAAGGACCGCGGCCATATGAAGGCGGGGGACAATGTCCTCGTTCTCGGCGGCGCAGGCGGGATCGGCATTTCGGCCATCGAACTGGCCAAGGCCTATGGCGGCCGCGTTGTGGCCGGTGTTTCGAGCGAAGCCAAAGCACAGATTGCCCGCGAGGCCGGCGCCGATGAAGTCGTCGTTTATCCGCATCAGCCGTTCGACAAGGACCAGTCCAAGGCTGTCGCCGAGTTATTCAAAGCCGCCGCGGGCAAGGATGGTTTCAACATCATATACGATACGGTCGGCGGCGATTACAGCGAACCAGCCGTTCGTTCGATTGCCTGGGAAGGCAAGTTTCTGGTCGTCGGTTTCCCGGCTGGCATTGCGAAATTGCCTCTCAATCTGACCTTGCTGAAAAGCTGCGATATTTGCGGCGTCTTCTGGGGCGCATTTGCCGCGCGCACCCCTGCCAAGAACCACGCCAATGTCGCCGAGCTGTTCAGCCTCTATGCCGAGGGCAAGATCAAGCCGCGCATCTCGGAAACCTTCACCCTGGAAAATGCCGGGCAAGCGATCGCGCGGCTCGGTGACCGGGCTGCTGTCGGTAAGCTTGTCGTGCACATTTAACATGAGTCGCCTTGTCGATCAGCGCCTGAACCATTATCTTTGTCACAGCCAATTACAGGAACCGCACCATGACCACCTTTGATAGCCGCGAGAATGCCTTTGAAAACAAGTTCGCGCATGATGCCGATCTGCAGTTCAAGATTACGGCACGCCGCAACAAGCTGATCGGTCAATGGGCCGCGGAAAAGATGGGCCTGACGCCCGAGGAAACCACATCTTATGCGACATCGGTGGTGCAAGCCGATTTCGAAGAAGCGGGCGACGAGGACGTCATTCGCAAATTGCTCGGTGATCTGACCTCGGCCGGTGTCGAAGTCGACGATGCCATGATCCGCGCCGCGCTGGACGACAAAATGGTCGAAGCGCGCCGCCAGTTTATCGAGCAAGCCTGATGGCAATGGCGGCTGACGAAATCGAAGGCATGATTAAGGCCGCCCTTCCGGATGCTTTGGTCGAAATCACCGATCTTGCCGGTGACGGGAACCATTATGCCGCACGCGTCGTCAGCGAAAGCTTTCGCGGACTGCCGCGCGTGAAGCAGCACAAAACAGTTTATGATGCCTTGGGCGGAAAGATGGGCGGCGTATTGCACGCCCTGCAACTCACCACCGCCACACCCTGAATCTGGAGCAAATGATATGAGCGTGAACGAACGGATCGACGGAATCGTCAAGAATAATGATGTGGTGCTTTTCATGAAAGGCACACCGCTTTTCCCGCAATGCGGCTTCTCCAGCAAAGCGGTCGCCATACTCGACCATCTCGGCGTGACGTACGAAAGCGTCGACGTCCTGCAGGATATGGAAATCCGTTCGGGCATCAAGGAATATAGCGACTGGCCAACCATCCCGCAGCTTTATGTCAAAGGCGAATTTCTGGGCGGTTCGGACATCATGATGGAAATGTACGAAGCCGGTGAGCTTCAGGAACTGGTCACCAGCCAAGGGCTTGCCAAGGCCGGTTGATTTGGGGCGCGTTGCTCAGAACCCGTAGGCCGGGGACGTTTCGTGCCATGCGCGATTCCCCGGGACGGGGCGCGCCAGCGTCATTCTGTCCTTAGCTGCCTGTCATTTTCCGCCCGGCGGATATTTGGCAGCAGAATGTGCAGCCAGCCCAGCGCCAGCATATAGGATGTCGCGGCAAAGATGAACAACGGCGTATAACCAAGTCCTGCCGCAAGCACCGCGCCGGTGACGAGCTGTATCAGGGCGCCTCCCATATTCCCCATGAATGCACCGAACGATGTTACGCGCCCGACTTTCGAACGTGGAACGACATCGGTAATGATGGAAAAGATCGATAGGGAGAAGCCTTGATGCCCGGCCATCACGACACCCATCATGATCGCCACCGGCCAGAATGAATCCAGGGTCAGCACAAATGGCAGCGGCACGACGATGGCCGCCGATCCGAACATCACGGTCTTGCGAACACGGTTGACACTCCACCCCGCTTCGAGAAGGCGCGTCGACAGCCAGCCCGCAAAAAGCGCGCCTGCGCCTGATCCAAGAAACGCAATGGCAAGCGGTATGGCAAGTTCGCTTGTCGTCAGTCCGAACTCCTTGCGGTAAAAGTCGGGCAACCAGAAGTTGATCAGCCACCAGGTCGCATCGGAGAGCGCTTTTGCAATGACGATTGCCCATGTGCGCCGTTCCGTGAGGATCGGCCCATAAGCCGCACCATCATCGGAGAAATCACGTTGGGCATCTTCGGCTTTATCGTCGAATTTTACACCGCGCGCGAACCACAGCCAAAGCGCCAACGTTACAAATCCACCGAGGCCGCCAAAGATCAGGGCCCCGCGCCATCCCCAGATCGCAGCGATGACCGGTATGAAAAACGGCATGGCGATAGTGCCAAGCCCTGCAATTGCAGTGCCTACGCCGAACGCAAAGGAACGCTTGTCCGGCGGGAAAAGCGTCGCGACTGTCTTGATTGTCAGCGGTGTCTGCACCGCCTCGGTCGCGCCAAGGCCGATCCGCGCCGACACAACATGCCAACCCGCGATTGCCCAGCCATGCGCCATGGCGGCGAGGCTCCACGTCGTCACGCCGAAAATCATCGACCGCAACACGCCGATTTTGTCGACAAGCCAGCCTGTAAAAAGGAACGATAGCGCCGCGGCAACCTGCGTCACGAATGCGAGATTGGCGAAATCACTGTCGCTCCATCCCAAATCGGCTGACATATCGGGTTTAAGGATTGCGATGACGGGTCGATCCATCGCGTTAAAGATGCCGGCGACACACAGCAGTCCGAACAATGTCCAACGTAGCGTCGGCGTGATCGGCTTCATTTCGGTCCCTCCCTAAACAGCATCATTCCCGCTTTGCCTTTTACCGGTCCCGCTTTATGCTGGAACTCCTCGCATAGATGCCTATAGAAGGCCATATGACACCGCAAGACATAAACGCGAATTATATCGCCGACCTCTACGGCGAGACCTACCTTGCCGACGAGAATCCGGCCGCGCGCACCCGTCTTGCGATCCGTGCGCTCTTTCCCGGGCTGGCGGTGGTCGCAATCGCGTCTGCGGCGGCAACATGGTTCTCCGAACATTATGCCATGCCGGTTGTCTTGGCCGGATTGCTGATCGGTCTTGCGCTGAACTTTGTGTCTGCCGAGCGTAAGGTCCATCCCGGCCTCGACTTCTGCGGAACCTCCTGTCTGCGCTGGGGCATCGTCCTGTTGGGGACGCAGGTCACCGCCATGCAGATTGGCAGTTTGGGCATTGTCGCATTTCTGGGCCTGATCGGCATCATGACGATCGTGATCGGCGCGGGCCTGCTCGGCGCGCATTGGGGCGGGCAGAGCCGTTTTGCAGGCTGGCTTGCCGGCGGTGCCACGGCCATCTGCGGCGCATCGGCTGCGCTTGCTATTTATGCGGTCATCGGGCGGGAGCGTTTGAACCAGAACCAGTTCACCCTGACTCTCGTCGGCGTTGCTTTGGCGAGCGCGATTGCAATGTCATTCTACCCGTTGATCGCCGCCGCACTGGATTTCAGCGACAAGCAGGCAGGCTTTCTGATGGGCGCGGCGGTGCATGACGTGGCGCAGGCGCTGGGCGGCGGATACAGCTTTTCCCAAAATGCGGGCGAAGTTGCCACCATCGTCAAGCTTTCACGCGTCGCGCTTCTTGCCCCTGCCGTCGCGTTGATCGGCCTCGCAATCGGAAGCAGTGGTGGCAAGCCGAAGGGTCTGTTCGCGAAGCTCAAGCTCCCCTGGTTCATCTTGGCATTTTTTGCTGCGGTCGCCCTCAACTCGGTCATCGAAGCACCTGCTTGGGTGGCTGAATATGGTCTGATTGCATCAAAAGCGATGCTGCTTTTTGCGGTGACGGCGACGGCAATGCGGTCGCGTCTCGATCTGCTCTTGAGCCAAGGTTGGAAAGCACTATTGCCTGTCATGCTCGCGACGTTCATGGCCTTCGTCGCATCAGCCGCTTTCGCATGGGCGTTTTTATGACTGAACAGATTTACGACCTCGTCATTGTCGGTGGCGGCGTCAATGGAGCAGGGATAGCCCGCGATGCCGCCGGACGCGGGGCAAAAGTCCTGTTGCTGGAACGCGGTGATCTGGCGCGCGGGACGTCGTCGGCGTCGACAAAGCTGATCCACGGCGGGCTGCGCTATCTTGAACATTATGAATTTGCGCTGGTGCGCGAATCGCTCATCGAGCGGGAGCGGCTTTGGGCGATTGCGCCCCATATCATCTGGCCGCTGCGCTTTGTCCTGCCACACCAAAAGGGCATCCGTCCGGCGTGGCTCGTCCGGCTTGGGCTGTTTTTGTACGACCATATCGGGGGGCGCAAGAAATTGCCCGCGACCCGCACGCTTCACGTGCATGATTCCCCGGCAGGCGCGCCTTTGAAGCCCGAATATGACAAGGCCTTCGAATATTCGGATTGCTGGGTGGACGATGCACGGCTGGTGGTTCTGAACGCCCTGGATGCCGCGGAACATGGTGCCGACATACGCACCCGCGCCGAAGTCACGCATCTCGAACGCCGCGATGGGCTATGGCATATCGAAGTCGCAGGTCAGCCGGCCGTCACGGCACGCGCCGTAGCAAATGCGGCTGGTCCCGCTGTCCTTGACCTGTTGGCACGCACAACCGGACATCAACGCAAAGCCGACGAGCGGATCCGGCTGGTACGGGGATCGCATATCGTCGTGGCGAAGATGTTCGACACGCCGCAGGCCTATTTTTGCCAAAACCCCGATGGCCGCATCTTCTTTGCCATTCCCTATGAGGATGACTTCACCCTGATCGGCACGACCGATGCCGACCATCAGGGACCGCTGGACAATATCACCGCGACCGAGGACGAAATCCGCTACATCTGTGAATCCGCGGGCGTCTATTTCAAACAGGAGATAACGCCCGACGATGTGATCTACAGCTATGCCGGCGTCCGGCCGCTGGTCGACGACGGCTCCGGCAAACCGGAAACGGCATCCCGGGGTTATCATTTCGATCTGGACACCGACGCGCAAGGAGCAGCGCCCTTGCTCTCCATATTCGGCGGAAAGATCACGACCTATCGTCACCTGGCCGAGAGCGCCATTGGCAAATTGGCCCCGCATCTGCCGATGCTGGCTGGCCCAAGCTGGACGCTAGAAAAGCCGCTGCCCGGCGGGGATTTCCCCATGGACGGGGCAGAGGCTCTCGGCAGCCGGCTTGCCACGCTTTATCCGTTTCTGCCCCTGTCTCTAATCCGGCGCCTGGTGCGGTCCTATGGCACATGTGCACAGATATGGCTTGGCGAGGCTAAGGCCATTGCCGACCTCGGAACGGACTTCGGCCATGGTCTTTACGCGGCAGAGGTCGATTATCTGATAAACCAGGAATGGGCAAAATCGGCAGACGATATACTCTGGCGGCGCAGCAAGTTGGGGCTCCGGTTCGACAGCGCCCAAACCGCTGCGCTTGATGCCTATGTACACAGCAAGAGATGAGCTTGCAGCTTTAGCCTCTCTCGCCTAGCTTCGGTTAGACGCCAAAGGGGCACCAACGAGCTAAACTAGATAATTGAGGTCGCTTTCATGCATGAGAGTCGCAGTGACGGACGTGAGCGTACCGACTCGCCAAAGACCGACTTGCACCCATCTTTCACATCCCCCGACAAAATCGAAGTCACCCATTTCGCGCCAGCGCCCGAACTGGCACCCTATGTTACGCAGATCTATTTTTTCCGGTGCGATGAACCGGCCATACGCGACCGGCAACCTGCAGCCTTGGGCCATCTGATATTCCTGCTGAGCGGGCGGGGTACTTTGAAATTCCAGAATGGGGACATCGTCGAGGTTGCCGACGCTACCGTCTTTGGCCCGGGTCTTGCCGCCGCGGAATTTGATTTTGAAGGCCCCCTCTATGATCTGGGATTCGCGCTTTCACCTCTGGGATTTGTGGCGCTGACCGGAAAGGCTGCAAATCTGTACGCCGACCGGGCGGTTCCGGCTTCCGAACTATTTGGCCACCGAATAGACGAGCTGGCCGAAGAATTCAGCGCAGGGCACCGGCAGGGAACGATGCGTATTGCCGAAATGGTCGAAAAGGCAACCGCCCTTCTCCTTTCACAGGTGCGGCCGGTTCCGCCCTCGCACATGCATATGGTGCATAGCGTGATCAATTGGCTCTCCAGCGACCTCGAGCCCAATGTCGAAAAACTCTATCCGATGCTGGATATGTCACGCAGTACAGCCGCGCGACTCATCACCCGCTATTTCGGGTCGGCCCCCAAACCGCTTATGCGTAAATACAGGGCGCTACGGGCCGCGAGCATGCTGGTCGACCCGAACTGCACCAGCACACTGCGTGCCCAGATCGAGTCGCTTTTCTATGACCAGCCGCACATGATCCGCGAAATCCGGCAATTTGCGGGGCGCACACCGGGGGCGTTGGACGGAGACGACACCAAAATTCTCCGGATCTGGCTTTCGAAGGACAATTACCGCGATATCGAGACCTTTCCGGGTTGATTTTTGCGTTCAAAAGGACCATTTGCCTGAAATCGGAATAATTTTGTCTGATTAAGGTTTCGCAGATGCGCTTGTCCAATATGGCCGATTATGCAGTGGTAGTAATGAGCGCGGCGTCGCGCCATTGCGGTGGGCTGCGCACGTCGGCAACGGAGCTCGCAACCGAAACCGGCATCGCGCTTCCGACCGTCCAGAAACTCGTGAGCATTTTGACCAAAGGCGGACTTCTCCGCTCGGTGCGCGGCGCGGGCGGCGGTATCCAGCTTGCACGTCCCGCCGCGGCGATCACGCTTGCCGACATTATCGAGGCGGTGGAAGGGCCGATTGCCATGACCAACTGTATTAACGCGTCCACCTGCAACTGTGCGATTGAGCCAGACTGCAACATAAAGCCGCATTGGGCGATCGTGAACAACGCCGTTCGCAGCGCGTTGTCCGATGTCTCGCTCAGCAGCCTCGCCGTGGGGCGCACCGCATGACCGACGATAGCGCCATCAAGGATCAAGCCGCTTGGGACGCCGCCGACAAGGTTGCGGATTATGAGCATGGCTGGTCATCCGACATCGAGACCGATTTCGCGCCCAAGGGCTTGAACGAAGATACGGTCCGTTTCATTTCGGCCAAGAAGAACGAGCCGGAATGGATGCTCGAATGGCGGCTGAAGGCGTTCGCCATGTGGAAGACGATGACGCCGCCCGACTGGGCCAAGCTGAACGTGCCGCCCATCGATTATCAGGACGCCTATTATTACGCCGCGCCCAAGGCAAAGCCGAAGCTGAATTCGCTGGACGAGGTCGATCCCGAAATCCTGCGGGTCTATGAAAAGCTCGGTATTCCGATTGCCGAGCAGGAAGTGCTGGCCGGTGTCGAAGGCGCGCGCAAGGTTGCGGTCGATGCCGTTTTCGACAGCGTTTCGGTCGCCACCACTTTCCGCGCCGAACTTGAACGGGCGGGTGTTATCTTCCGCTCCATCTCCGAAGCCATCAAGGAATATCCGGAACTGGTGAAAAAATGGCTCGGCAAGGTTGTGCCGATGCACGACAATTATTTCGCCACCTTGAACTGCGCCGTCTTTTCCGACGGCACCTTTGTCTACATTCCCGAAGGCGTGCGTTGCCCGATGGAACTGTCGACCTATTTCCGCATCAATGCCGAGAATACCGGGCAGTTTGAACGCACATTGATCGTCGCCGACAAGGGCAGCTATGTGTCCTATCTCGAAGGCTGCACCGCACCCATGCGCGATGAGAACCAGTTGCATGCCGCTGTGGTCGAACTGGTCGCACTGGACGATGCGGAGATCAAATATTCCACCGTGCAGAACTGGTACCCCGGCGATGCCGAGGGCAAAGGTGGCATCTATAATTTCGTGACCAAGCGCGCCCTGTGCCAGGGACGCAACAGCAAGGTGTCGTGGACGCAGGTCGAAACCGGCAGCGCGGTGACCTGGAAATATCCAAGCTGCGTCCTGAACGGCGAAAACAGCGTCGGCGAATTCTACTCGGTCGCGGTGACCAACAATTACCAGCAGGCCGACACCGGCACAAAGATGATCCACAATGGCAAAGGGTCGCGCTCGACCGTTGTCAGCAAGGGCATCAGCGCCGGACACAGCAACAACACCTATCGCGGCCTCGTCCGCGTCGCCCCCAATGCCGAGGGCGTACGCAACTTTACGCAGTGCGATTCGCTTCTGCTGGGCTCACTCTGCGGCGCGCATACGGTTCCCTATATCGAGGTCCGCAATCCGAGCGCCCAGATCGAGCATGAGGCAACGACCAGCAAGATATCCGACGACCAGCTTTTCTACGCCATGCAGCGCGGGCTGGGACAGGAAGAGGCGGTCGCCCTGATCGTCAACGGTTTCGCGAAGGAAGTGCTCCAGCAACTGCCGATGGAATTTGCGGTTGAGGCCCAGAAGCTGCTCGGGATTAGTTTGGAAGGATCGGTGGGGTGAGTAACGCTGTGCTTCCACCGCGCCTTGAGTATCATCGAGGCGGCTCGATTTGCGCGAAAGGGCAAATGTTGGGTGATCAGCTCCATGGATATTGGGAGTGGTATCGGACCGACGGGACGCTGAAGCGATCTGGCCATTTCGAGCATGGAATTCAGGTTGACGAGTGGAAAACATATGATGCCGCTGGCCTCCCTTACAAAACCACAAGAATGAAACCGAAATCATGATGCTTCAAATAACTAACCTCCACGCCACTGTCGCCGACAAGCCGATCCTCAAGGGCCTGAACCTGACCCTGAACGCGGGCGAGATTCATGCGATCATGGGCCCCAACGGCGCGGGCAAATCGACGCTCGGCTATGTGCTGTCGGGTCGGCCCGGTTATGAAGTGACTGAAGGGTCGGTCACCTTCAACGGCGAAGACCTGCTCGGCATGGAGCCGCATGAGCGCGCCGCGGCCGGGCTGTTTCTTGGCTTCCAATATCCGGTTGAAATCCCCGGTGTGTCGAACGTGCAGTTCCTGCGCGAGGCCCTGAACGCGCAGCGCCAGCATCGCGGCGAAGCCCCACTCTCAGGGGCGGAGTTTCTCAAGGTCGCGCGCGAACAGGCGGGCGCGCTCGGCATGGATATGGACATGCTGAAGCGTCCGGTGAATGTCGGCTTTTCCGGCGGCGAAAAGAAGCGGAACGAGATGGTGCAGATGGGCATTATCGACCCCTGCCTTGCCATCCTCGACGAAACCGACAGCGGCCTCGACATCGATGCGCTGCGTGTGGTCGGCGACGGCATCAACCGCATCATGCGCAAGCCGGACAAGACGGTCTTGCTCATCACCCATTACCAGCGGCTGCTTGACTATGTGAAGCCAGACTTTGTCCATGTCCTTGCCGACGGACGGATTACCCGCACCGGCGGCCCGGAACTGGCGCTGGAACTGGAACGCGAGGGCTATCGGGAGTTAGCGGCATGACTGAGATGCGCACCCAACCGCTTGTGGAGCTGCAACGCCAATATTTGGATGACAGCACCGCTGGCATGCCCATTGGCGGGTTGATTGCATGGGGTGCGTTGGCCTTGATCAGTTGGCAGTTGGGCGATGCGATGCCCGCCTGGGTCGCCTTCACCGCAGCTGCAGCGCCTGTGCCCCTGTCAATCGTGATCGACAAGATCCGCGGTGCCAAAGGGCTCTCGACACAGTCCAACAAAAACCCGCTGACGCAATTGTTCATGCAGTTCATTTTTGTGATCGCGCTGATCATTCCCTTCGTCATTTTTGCCGCACAGGCAGCGCAATCGCTTGAGCTTCTGGTTCTGGGCCTTGCCATATTGGCCGGGATGATCTGGGTCCCGCATGGGTGGTGCGCCAGTGACCGCGCGGGCATGATCCATTTCATCATGCGCGCTGCGCTCTGCTATGCCGCCTATCTGTTTGCGCCCGATGCCATTAAAACCGCTGCAATCGCAGGCGCCGCTGCGCTGACCTATGTGTACGCCATCTGGGCGATGAAAAAGCCGGGCGACGCGGTATGACCATGGCTACCACCTTGCCCACCCGCCGCGATGAGGCATGGCGCTATAGCGACATCGCCGCAGTCGAAGCCGCATGGCCCTTGCCCGCTGCCGAAGCCATCGTTGTGCCCGCAGGCGGGAATTTCGCGCGGACCATCGTGCAAGATGAAGGCCGTATCCACCAACTGGATATCGCCATTGGCAAGGGTGCCACCGCCGTCCTGCACGTTCTCAATATCGGTGGCGCTTATGGCCGGGTGGAATTGAACGTCACACTGCATGAAGGTGCGGATTTCAAACTTGGCGCAGTGCAAATTGCGGGAGGCCCGCAGAATCTGGAGATTGTGACGACTGTCACCCATGCCGAACCCGGCGCGACCTCGTCCCAGATTGTCCGCTCCGTCCTCGCCGGGACAGCCACCGGCACCTATCTCGGCAAAGTCGCTGTCGCCCGCGATGCGCAGCAGACCGATAGCGAACAATCGGTGAAAGCGATGCTGCTCGACCGCAGCGCAACCGCCAATGCGAAACCCGAACTCGAAATATATGCCGACGACGTCAAATGCGCGCATGGCTGTGCCATTGGCGAACTGGACCCGATGGGCCTGTTCTACCTGCAGGCGCGGGGTCTTGCGCCGGCAGATGCCAAGAAACTGATGCTGCAGGCGTTTGTGGCCGGTGTGTTTGAAGGCGCAGCGGATGAGGACATGCTGATCGACGCGGCGCTGACGAAGCTGGGGGACCTGGTGTGAACGCGCCTGTATCCATCAACACCGCGATGAAGGACCAATTCCCCGGTCTTGCCAACAATTGGCACTATCTCGACACCGCCGCGACCGCGCAAAAGCCGCAAGTCGTGCTCGACGCAATGATGCGCGCGGGCGGCGCGGATTATGCAACCGTGCATCGCGGGGTCTACGCGCGCTCTGCACATATGACGGTCGCATTCGAAGCGGCACGGGAGCGTGTGGCGCGCTTCATGGGGGCGGCTTCGGCCAATGAGATCGTCTTTGTGCGCGGCGCGACCGAGGGCATCAATCTGGTTGCCCAAAGCTGGGGCAGCGCACATCTGAAGGCGGGTGACCGCATCATGCTCAGCCAGCTGGAGCATCACAGCAACATCGTGCCCTGGCAGATGCTGGCCGAAAAGGTCGGGGCACATATCGATGTCTGCCCGCTGACTGCAGACGGCCTGATCGACCTGGATTGGCTGGAGGCTCAGCTGACCAAACAGCATAAGCTGGTCGCGCTCGCCCATGTGTCCAATGTCCTCGGCTCGGTCCTGGGTGCGAAACGCGCGGCCAAGGCGGCCCATGCGGTCGGCGCGAAGCTGTTGCTCGACGGATGCCAGGCGGCCCCCCGGATGCGCCTGAATATGGCGGAACTGGGCTGCGACTTTTATGTGCTGTCGGGCCACAAGCTCTATGGCCCCACTGGCGTTGGTGTCCTTTGGGCAAAGGCGGAAACGCTGGACACCATGCCCCCCTGGCAGGGTGGTGGCGCGATGATTGATCGTGTGACCTTTGCCAAGACAACCTATGCCCCGGCACCTTCGCGCTTTGAGGCCGGAACGCCGATGATCATCGAAGTCCTTGGTCTGCATAAGGCGATCGACTTTATCGACGCGATCGGGCCCGAAGAGATTTTCGCGCATGAAAGCGCCCTTGCTGCCCAGACCCGCGACGCCCTGCGCGGCATCAATTCCATCACGCTTTTCGGGCCGGAGAAATCGGCTGGGATCGTGTCTTTTTCGATGGAAGGGGTGCATCCCCACGACATCGGCACCATATTGGACGAAGAAGGCGTGGCCATCCGCGCCGGCCACCATTGCGCCCAACCGTTGATGGACCATCTGGGCGTCCCTGCAACAGCGCGGGCAAGTTTCGGTATCTACAGTGATGAAAGCGATGTCGCGGCCTTGGTGCGCGGCCTTGAAAGAGTGAAGAGGATTTTCGGATGAGCGAAGACAGCATCCGCATTGAAGAAGTCGACAGCGTGGAAAAGCCGCCCAAAGCGCGGATCGAAACGGCGTCGGAAACTTTTGAACGCAAGAAGGACTATCTCGAGGGCTTCCTTGCGCAGAAACCTGCTGCCCCCGCCGCAGGCGAGCCGGATGGCGATCTGTATGAGGCGGTCATTGCCGCGCTGAAGGAAATTTTCGATCCCGAGATTCCGGTCAACATCTATGACCTGGGCCTGATCTACAATGTCGAGATCAACGATGGTCATGCGCTGATTTCAATGACGCTGACGACGCCGCATTGTCCGGTGGCCGAATCCATGCCGGGCGAAGTCGAGCTGCGGGTCGGCGCGGTGCCGGGTATCGGCGACGCCGAAGTGAATCTGGTTTGGGAACCCGCATGGACCCCTGCCAATATGACCGATGAAGCCCGTCTGGAGCTTGGAATGCTATGAGCGATGTGAAAACACGAGCCCGCCCGGCAGCAGTTATGCTGACCCCGGCGTCCGAAGCACGCATTGCCGAACTGATGGCCAAGGCACCTGCCGATGCGATTGGTGTGAAGCTGTCGACCCCGCGGCGCGGCTGTTCCGGCCTTGCCTATTCGGTCGATTATGTCACCGAAGCGGTTCCCTTTGACGAGAAGATCGAGACGCCCGGCGGCGTCCTATATATTGATGGTGGATCGGTCCTCTATCTGGTCGGCTCTACCATGGACTGGGTCGAAGACGAATTTTCGGCCGGTTTCGTCTTCAACAATCCCAATGCCACCGGCAGCTGCGGTTGCGGCGAAAGCTTTACCGTTTAAAAGTCATATTGCAGACGGAAGGCCACGCCCACATCGTCGGAAATGCTTTCAAAATGGCCTGGCTGCTGCCGCCAGAAAATATTGGATGAGAAATAACCCCCGTTCAACGGAACGGTCCACGCCATCTCGGTCGCGATTTCACGGCCCTGCGGGGCGAGGTTGAAACGGCGAATACCGAATGTCGGCGTCAGGGTCGCATAATCATAAGACACCGGCACATTCAGCGCGAGCCCGCCACCCGATACACGTAACGGCTGCGCGATACGAAAGGCCAAACGGTCGCCTCGGGTAAAGGCATTGGCCCGGGCAAGGTCGAAGGAAAAGGCATTGCTTGTAAGCAGGCTGTTCCCTGTAATGCTGCCGCCGCTATTGGCATATGTCCAACCCTGCCGCCAGCTAGCGCCCAGCGTCCAGTCCGGTCCAAAGGCCACTTCGCCCGCACCGTCGACAAAAAGCGACCGGGCACCATTTTGCCCGATAAACTGTGCGAACCGGGCGCCCAAGATGGTCTCGTCTTCGCGCATCCAGTTTGTGCCCAATGCCAGTTTCGCAGCACCAATCTGGCGATCAACGGACAGGCCCACGCTGGCATACGGGTAGCGGTGCGTTGCGCTGCGGGTGAATTCGATGCCAGCCCGTTCGAAAAGCCGGGCTTCGCCCATTTCGACGCTACCGGTCAGACCGAACCCGGCAATATTGCGGCGTAGCGCAAAGGAACTGCCTGCCAGACGTTCAAAGCCGCTTTCAAGACGCGCGTCACTGGCGGTGAGGAAAGCGCCGCTGTTCATATTCTGCAGCTCGGCGACCTGGCCCGCAGCGGCCTGCCGTATGCCCAGGCTGAAGCGCGTGTCATTGGCAATATCCGCACTGATCCGACCCGCAAGGACACGTGCCTGACGTTGCTGGCTATCGGACAGGGCCAAGGGAAGAACATCTGCAACGCCGGTCGCGCCGCCACGGATGGAAAAGGCAATCTGCGCGGTTCCGATCCCCATGCTGACCGACCGGCCCTGATCCACCAGCGCGGGCGTGAGCCGCAGACGCGGCGTGCTGCCGTTCAAGCCATGCGCAAGATCAATGTCATAGGCCCGGCCATAGCTGTCCAATATGACGGCATCGATCGGACGGTTAGACAAAGCCACATCACCCATGGGTCCGGACGTCGTTCCGCCATTGCCCGCAAGCGGCACGGCCATGGTCGTCCCTGCGAGAGATGTCGTTCCAGCCGGCGCAAAGGCACGGCCAATATCCAATATGCCGCGCCCGTAAATGGCGTCGGTCCCGGCGGCACCCGCGTCGCGTGCACTTGTCAAAAGCAGATTGACGATCTGCTGCCCGGTCAGGTTTGGAAAGGCCTGCGCCAAAAGTGCAGCAGCCCCCGCGATCTGCGGAGCTGCAAAGGACGTGCCGTTGAACACGCGCACGAATGTCTGGCCATTTTGCTGGAAACGATAAATGGTATCATTCTGATATTCGCAGCAAACACCTTCGCCCATTGCCGACAGGACAGTGCTCTGGGAAAGTCCGGCCTTGTTACTGAAATCCGAAATGACGCCTTGATCGTCGACCGACGTCGCGATGATGACCAGGCCGTTGCCGTTGGCGACCAAGGCCTGGGCAAAGGGGCTGGGATTTGCAGGGTCAAAGGCGGGGGAGGCGTCATTCCCCTCATTTCCGGCCGATACAACCACGACAATACCCGCGGCTGTCGCGCGGTTTATGGCGGCGCGTAGGGTCGAATTGGCACCACCTGCTCCGCCCAGCGAAACATTGATGACACGCGCACCACTGTCGACTGCCCGGTTGACCCCCGCAGCAATGGCGGAATCAAAAAAGGAGCAGCTTGCTTCATCTTCACCGGGCGCGGGTGTGGTACAGCTACCCGACTGATCCGCGCGCAAGGCCAAAATTGTGGCGTTAAAGGCTATGCCGTGCGTGTCCCTGTCGTCCTTTGCAGCGGCGATCACGCGGGTCACTTCGGTGCCATGGCCGTCATCATCGCCCAAGGGTCGTCCGGCGCCCGTAACGTCACCCGAATTGGGATGGATGCGTCCGGTGAATTCATGGCTGTTGGGGTCAATGCCCGAATCGATAACGCCCACCGTGATTCCGGAACCCGTCGCCCCGGCCTGATAGGCGGTAATGGCGTTGTGGAAGCCCGGACCATCCGACCTGTTAAACTCTGACGTTGCGAAATTCGTCGTCGGAGGCGGCGGGGGTGGAGGCGGCGGTGGAGGCAGAGGAGGTGGAGGCGGGGCCACGACAGGCGGCGCAACCGGCGGCGCGGGCGTCGAACTGATTCCACCACCGCCGCCGCCACCGCAAGCCGATAAGGCCAAAGCAAACACGACAGAACTGCCAATCGCGATGGACCGATTTTTCGTGGCTGCACTCATAGCGGTTCGAACCTTCCCCATTTCGGTCACCATATTAGGAACAAACCGCTTTCGCAAAAATTAACATGTCCATCTTCAGTTGAGCAATTGCGAATAGGTAGCTAGGCGACCCTTTATGGACCCAGCTTTTGCGCATATCGACACGTGGATTTTCGATCTGGATTTGACGCTATATCCACCCGAAGCGAATATCATGGCGCAGGTGCGCGACCGCATTGCCCTTTTCGTGCAAAACCATCTCAACATCGGTGCGGATGAAGCGCACAACATACGCTACCGTTACTGGAAGAAGTACGGGACGACGCTGGGCGGGTTGATGCACGAGCATGGGGTTGAACCGCATGGCTATCTGGATTTTGTCCACGACGTCGATTTATCGTTGCTGCACCCGGCGCCGGAACTGCGTGCCCGGATAGAGGCACTGCCTGGCCGGAAGCTGATTTTCACCAATGCCGACGCCCCCTATGCAGAGCGCGTATTGGAGATACGGGGCCTTTCCGGGCTGTTTGAAGATGTTTTTGATATCCATCGCATGGCCCATCGGCCCAAACCCGATCCCGTCAGCTACAGTGCGCTTTGCAACGAGCTTGGGATTGATGCGCCGCGTGCGTTGTTCGTTGAGGATTCAGCCCATAATCTGGTGCCCGCCAAGGCAATGGGCATGACCACAATTTGGGTGAAACATGATGGCGAAGCTGATAGCAGCGGCCATGATGATCATATTGACCATGAAATCACCGATGTGACCGAATGGCTTTCCGTAATTCACAGCCTTGAAAGAGCACCATGACATACCAGCTATCCACCATCATCGACAGCGCGTGGGATGCCCGCGACGGCATCAGTTGGGCAACACAAGGCGATGTTCGTGACGCGGTAAACAGCGCGCTCGCCGGACTGGACGATGGCCGGTATCGCGTTGCGGAAAAAATCGATGGTCAATGGCAGGTCAACCAGTGGCTGAAAAAGGCTGTATTGCTGTCCTTTCGGTTGAACGACAATGTCGTGGTGGATGGCGGTGCTTCGGGCGCCCCGGCCTACGACAAGGTGCCGTCCAAATTTGCCGGCTGGGGCGAGGATCGGTTTCGCGAAGCAGGCTTTCGTGTTGTCCCCGGCGCGGTGGCGCGGCACGGGTGCCATATCGGCAAGAACGTCGTTTTGATGCCCAGTTTTGTTAACATCGGCGCCCGCGTCGACGACGGCACGATGGTCGACACATGGGCAACCGTGGGCAGCTGCGCGCAGATTGGCAAGAATGTCCATCTGTCGGGCGGCGTCGGGATTGGCGGCGTGCTGGAACCCCTGCAGGCCGGTCCCGTCATCATCGAAGACAATTGCTTCATCGGTGCGCGGTCCGAAGTCGTCGAAGGCGTGATTGTCGAAGAAGGGGCGGTCCTGTCGATGGGCGTGTTCATCAGTTCCACCAGCAAGATTATCGACCGAACGACCGGCGAAATATTCGTAGGTCGCGTTCCGGCCTATTCGGTAGTCGTTCCGGGATCGTTGCCGGGCAAGGCTTTGCCGGATGGTGCCCCCGGCCCCAGCCTGTCCTGCGCCGTGATCGTCAAACGCGTGGATGAGCAGACCCGCGCAAAAACGGCAATTAACGACCTACTGAGAGATTAAGTCGATAAGTTGAGTGCGTTTAAGCTGAAACGCGCTTGCAAATCGGAGCGAATCACTCCATAAAGTCTGGGCGGACCGGGCCCCTCTGGCGTTGGCTTCTTTTCGGAGAAACGTGATGTCGGCCGCATCGGATGTTTCCGGTGCACTGGCTTGGCGGTCCTCCCTCCAAACCCCCGAAACCCTGCCTTTCCGGTCGCCGGAGCATCCGATTGAACCACATTAAGTTCAAAGAGGATGATGTTATGACTTTTTCTTCATTTCGCCTGATGCAGTTTCATCAGAAGCTTGACCGTGAGCTACGCGCCGAACTGAAACGGCGCTGGCCCGATGTGTTTCGCATTCAGAAGCTGAAGCGCCTGAAGCTGGCGGTCAAGGACCGCCTGCAGAAAAGCGCCGCGGGTCATGGAGCGAAATCGCGCCTGCGCTTGCAGAATATCTAACCGAAACCACTCTCTCCCGGCACCATGTGGCACGTCCACATGGTGCCTTTTTGAATTTCGAACAGGGAATATAAAATGGAATTTCTCATGATGGACTGGCTTGGAACGCCGGTCTGGTTCTGGATGGCCTTCTTGGGTCTGGTCGTCGCCCTGACCGCCTTCGACCTTGGCATCCTGCACAAGGAAGATAAGGAGATGGGAATCGGTGAAAGCCTGAAGCTTTCGGCTTTCTACATCTCTATCGCGCTTGCGTTCGGCGTCTGGGTCTATTTCCAGAAAACCGCTGCGTTCGGGCCCGAAATCGGCGCCGATCTGACGATGAAATATTATACAGGCTTTTTCATCGAAAAGGCGCTGTCGATTGACAATATCTTCGTCATCGGACTGATCTTCACCACCTTCGCCATTCCGCCGAAATACCAGTATCGGGCGCTGCTGTGGGGCATCATCGGCGTGATCGTGCTGCGTGGTATCATGATCGCTCTGGGCGCGGCACTGGTCGAGCAATTCTATTGGGTACTGTATTTCTTCGCCGTCTTCCTGATCGCGACCGGCGTGAAGATGCTGTTCGCCAGCGAAAAGCCCATGGATGTAGCGAATAATCCGGCGGTCAAGTTCATCTCGCGTATCATGCGTGTGACGCCTGAACTGCACGAGCAGAAGTTCTTCGTGCGCATTCCGGATACGAAAACGGGCAAGCTGATCACCGCAGCAACGCCGCTGTTTCTTGCCCTGGTCGTGATCAACGTCGTCGACCTTGTATTTGCGGTCGACTCCGTGCCCGCGATCTTCGCGATCACGACCGATACCTTCATCGTCTACACGTCGAACATCATGGCGGTATTGGGTCTGCGTGCGCTCTATTTTGCGCTCGCGGCTATGGTGCACCGTTTCCATTATCTGAAATATGCGCTGGCACTTGTTCTGGTGTTCATTGGTTCGAAGATCTTCGTTTCCGACTTCATCCTGGGCGGTGACAAGTTCCCGCCGGTTTTGAGCCTAGCGGTGACCTTTGGCCTGATCCTGGGCGGCATATTCTACTCGCTCTGGAAAACCAAGGGCGAGGAGGCTGCGGCACATAGCTAACGGCGGTCTTTCGTCGGGGCATTAAAGTCGGGCGGTTTGTTGGCAATCCACGCCACAAACCGCCCGATTTCTTCATGGGCCAAAAGCGCATCGACCGTCGCATAGCGTTTCTCAAGATCACTGTTCGTGAAATTGGCATGGATCGTCCGGTGGCAGATCGGATGGACGGGCTCGCGCGCTTTCCCGCCCCGGCTTTTGGGTATCGGATGGTGCCAATCCACGATGTCACCCATTTCCCGCCCGCACAGCCAGCAATGCACGACAGGAGGCGCAGACTCCTCCTCTTCGTCGTGCCAGTCGCGCGACTTGCGGGCCATTATGGGTTTGCCACAATGCGGGGCATTTAGCTCTTCGTGGGACCGAGCAGATCCAGCACCGCCGCCGTCATAGCCTCGATGCCCAGACGCACCGAAGGTTCGGGGTCGATCCTGAACAGCGGCGAATGATGTCCGGCCACAGGCTTGCCGCCGTTTTTGGCGGCCTCAATCCATTCCGGCGCAGTGCCGCCCACGGCAAAATAATAGCCGGGGATGTTGAACTGGGGGTCGACGAAGAAGGCGAAATCTTCCGCGCCCATATTGGTCTGGCGGAAGGGAACCACGACATCCTTACCAAGGGCGTTGGCAATGGCGCCGTTCAACCGGCGGGCAAGCGCAGCGTCGTTGACGGTCACGGGGGTCGATTCCGTCACCTTCACAACCGGCAATTTGTCTTCGGGCAAACCATGTGCCCGCCCAATCCCGACCGCGACACGCTCAATCGATGCGATCAGCTTGTCGCGCACATCCTTGTTGTTCGAACGGACGGTCACCTGCAGATCGGCAAATTCCGAAATGATGTTATGCTTTGTCCCCGCATGGAAGGCGCCGACGGTTATGACGCCTGCATCCAGCGGACCCTTTTCACGGCTGATGATCGACTGGAGGCCGACCACAATCTGCGACGCGATATAGACCGGGTCGCGGCCGAGATGCGGCGCTGCGCCGTGGGTGGCGATGCCCGGAACGCGAATATCCACGCTGTCCGCCGAGGAATATTGAATACCTTCGGACGCCGCAATCTTACCGGTTTCAAGTTCCGCCGCGACATGGAAGGCAAGCGCGTAATCGGGCTTCGGAAAGCGGGTATAGAGACCGTCCTTGATCATGGCGGCCGCACCGCCCACGCGTTCTTCCGCAGGTTGAACGATGAACACCACCGTCCCTTTCCAGCGGTCCTTCATCGCGGCCAGTTGCCGTGCCGTTCCGACGAGCGAGGTGATATGCACATCATGGCCACACGCATGCATCACCGGCATTTCAAGGCCATCGACGCCCACTTGGCGAACGGTCGAAGCATTGGCGAGGCCGGAGCGTTCCTGCACCGGCAGACCATCCATATCGGCGCGCACAAGCACCACGGGACCGTTGCCGTTTTTAAGGACGCCGACCACGCCCGTCTCGCCAACCTTCTCTGTCACGACCATGCCGGGTACGGCACGCAATTCCTGCGCCATCCGCGCGCCTGTCTTATATTCGCGGAACGACAATTCGGGGTTGCGGTGGAAATGGTCCCACAGCGCGGCGAGCGACTTGTCATAATCGGCCTTTACCGAAGCGGAATAGTCCGGCCGGGCCGTTACCGGTGCCGTCAAAAGTGCGCCGCCAAGCAACGCCAAAATCATCGTCTTTTTCATTATGCAGGCCCCATTCTATATGCACATAATTTGTTACCATCCGGATCGCGGAAATAGGCGGCGTAAAATGCCATCGGCCCTTCGTCACCGCGCAGCCCCGGCGGACCTTCGCATGTCCCGCCCAGTTCCAGCGCCTTGGCGTGGAGGGCATCAACCTGCGCCCGGTCGCGCACCACGATCGCCGCCATATTCCCGTTGCCCGGGGTGGCCGGTTCGCCATTATAGGCTGTGGTGATGGCGATGCCCGCCTTGTCGAGGCTGACCCCGTAAACAATGAAGCTGTCGCTAAAGCGCATCAATTCCTTGCCGCCGATAACGGGCACCAGATTGCTGTAAAATTCCTGCGCAGCGGCGAGATCATTCGATCCCAAAGTAATATAACCCAGCATATATCTCTCCCTCGATTGCCGGTCAGTGTATCATGGGCATATGTCGAAGCAATGCCCCACCGGAGCAAATTCATCGACCATCGTGACGTAACGGACAAAGCCTTTTCCTGTCGTACGGTTGACCCAGAAACCCGCCCGCAGGCTATAGGCCTCGCCCACATGGCCGAACCACTTTCCGCCTTTGCCGTCATCAACCCAGTGGACGCCCAGACCGTAGGCCTTGAAATAACCTTTGTCGTCATCCCCGTTGCTGCCATCAAAGGTCCAGACAGGACCAAGCATTTCCGAAAATGATTTAGGCGAAAGCAGCGGCGCGCCATCTTTCAACAAGACCTGACCGATTTTGGCCAGATCACGTGCCGAAATGCGCAAGCCGCCTTGCGGGCTGAATGCGGAACCATTGCGGCCCAGCTTGTAGAGAGCCTCGACATCACAACTGCCATTGGTCGCCGGATAGACGGCGCAGGGGTCCTTGCCCTTTAGCGGGGCGTCACGTGCCAGATCACCATTTGGCCGCAGCAAGGTCACGGCCTTTGCACGCCTCCCGTCACTGCATCCAGCGCCCCAATTGTAGCAGGCATCAAGTTTCAGCGGCTCCAGCACGAGCCGCGCCATCAACCGGTCGAACCGTTCCCCCGTCGCCCCTTCCAGAACGGCGGCGATCAGCGGCGAATTGATATTGGCATAGGCGAAATAATCGCCGGGTGGATAGCGCAGCTCCCATGCCTTGTTCGCTTCAAGAACGGCAGAAAGATCGCCATCCAACGGAACGATATAATCAACCGTATCCCGCAGACCGGAACGGTGCGACAAAAGATGGCGCAGGGTAATCGGTGCGTCCGGAAAGGCGGGGTTGCGCACCGACCAGCCAAGATAGGCGTTGATGTCCCGGTCAAGATCAAGCTTGCCCTGCTCCACGAGGCGCATCGCACCCAAGGCTACAACAAGTTTTGAAATGGATGCGACACGGACAGGGTCGTCGATGCTGACCTTCCGTCCCGCTACACCAGCATTACCCCGGGCAACATCGGTGGTGATCGTCGATGCAGTAAAAACGACCTTTACTTCGGCAGGCTGCATCGAAACGGTCGAAGGCTTGTGCGCATAGGCAGGATCGAGTTGGGCAAATCCCAGAAGCAAAAGCCCCGCCAGGATCCGGCCCATCCCGATCATGGCGCCGGACAGTCCCCGATATGCTTGCCGATCGCATTGCCCTTCATCTTGACCTTGCCGATCATGGGCAGGCGGACATCGACTTCGCTTTCATAGTTGAAGGCGGTGTCGCCCATCACACCGGCAAGCTGCATATCGATGCTGCCCATGCCGTCCATGCCGCAGCTCAGCTTCATCCGCACATTTTGTCCGGACACATCAAAGGCCTTGTACAGGCACTTTTCCGCGCCATCGCCGCCAAAGAAATCTGCGCCCGGCTTCTTGGCCTCGGCCTCCGACAAGCAGGTGCGGTTGGACGCACCTTTGGCGATTTCGTCCATAATCTGTTGTTTCTGCGCTTTGCCCAAGGACGGCACATTGATATCGGAAAACACGAATTTTGTTTCCCAAAGCCCGGCCTTCATTGGGACAAAGGCGTCATAATCCATTTCGGCAGCGCGTTCCTCGCTATCGATGACACCGTTGCCATCTTTGTCCGCCCCGTTGTCCGAACAGGACGCAAGGGAAATGCACGCTACCAAAACTCCAGCTGCGACCCTGAGCTTTGTCATACCGGGCAATCCCCAATCCGCTTGCCTTCGATTTTGCCGGTCATCTTGACCGTGCCCATCGGGGTACCTTCGGTGCTCTGGTCGATATTCATGACATAGGTCTCGGCAGCAAATTTGCCGTCCATCGTGCTTTTGATCGTCATGTTACCGGCGGGCTTGCAGGTCATCGCGACCTTCATCGTGTCGCCCGAACGCTTCAATTCCTGAAATGTACAATTGGCTTCGGGAGGCGCGCCAAAGAAGTCACCACCGGGCTTTTCTACCTGTTCCTGTGTCAGGCAGCTATTCTGGGTCATACCCTTTGCCATCTGCTCCTTCATCTTGCCCTGCACCTCTGCCGGAAGGCCAGGCGCATCGATCTTGTTGAAGCTGATTTTCACTTCCCACTGGCCAGGCTTCATCGCCATCGCGCCGCCATCGGACATTTCGGCCTTCGCCTCTGTATCGGAAATCTTGCCATCACCGTCGGCATCGGCGCCCTTGTCCGAGCATGCCGAAATAGCAAGCGCGGCAACGCCCAATATGAGGAACTTTCGCATGGGTTTTACCTCCCGTTTTTGTTTGAAGCCTTCTTCTGTCCCCACGCGCACGAAAAGGCAACAAGGATAAGCCCGATTATCGGACGAGAAGACATATCGCCCCCTTGCCCCTCCGACTCAAAAAGCACATATAGCGAACATGGCCGAACTCATTATCCGCCGCGGGCTTGAAGAACCGGATACCGTCGGCAACTTCACACCGCACAAGCCCGAACGCCCCCCCAAGATGGAAGGGGGCAAACCCTTTCGTATCGTGTCGGAATATGAGCCAGCCGGCGACCAGCCAACGGCCATCCGTGAACTGGTGGACACGGCCAAGGCGGGGGAGAAAAATCAGGTTCTGTTGGGCGTTACCGGCTCCGGCAAAACCTTCACCATGGCCAAGGTCATTGAAGAATTGCAGCGCCCCGCGCTGATCCTGGCGCCCAACAAGATTTTGGCGGCGCAGTTATATGGCGAATTCAAAAGCTTTTTCCCCGACAATGCGGTCGAATATTTCGTCAGCTATTACGACTATTACCAACCCGAAGCCTATGTCCCGCGCAGCGATACCTATATCGAAAAGGAATCGTCGGTAAACGAAGCCATTGACCGGATGCGGCATTCGGCAACGCGGTCGCTGCTGGAACGGGACGATGTGCTGATCGTCGCATCTGTCTCGTGCATTTACGGCATCGGGTCGGTTGAAACCTATTCGGCGATGATTTTCGATCTGAAAAAGGGCGAAAATGTCGACCAGCGCGAACTGATCCGCAAGCTGGTCGCGCTGCAGTATAAGCGCAACGACACGGCCTTCACCCGCGGCAATTTCCGCGTGCGGGGCGACAATCTGGAAATCTTCCCCAGCCATTATGAAGATATGGCCTGGCGGATCAGTTTCTTCGGTGACGAGATCGAGGAAATTGCCGAATTCGATCCGCTCACGGGCACGACGGGCGTCAAACTGAACAGCGTGCGCGTCTATGCCAACAGCCATTATGTCACCCCCGGGCCGACGATGAAGCAGGCGAGCGAGGCGATCAAATTCGAACTGTCCGAACGGCTGAAGGAATTGGTGTCCGAAGGCAAATTGCTGGAGGCGCAGCGGCTGGAACAGCGGACACAATTTGATCTGGAAATGATTGCAGCGACCGGTTCGTGCGCCGGGATCGAGAATTATTCGCGCTTTTTGACCGGCCGCTTGCCCGGCGAGCCGCCCCCGACTTTGTTTGAATATCTTCCCGATAACGCCCTGTTGTTCGTTGACGAAAGCCACCAGACCGTGCCGCAAATCGGCGCGATGGCGAAGGGTGACCACCGGCGCAAGCTGACCTTGGCCGAATATGGATTCCGCCTGCCCAGTTGTATCGACAACCGGCCGCTGCGTTTCAACGAATGGGATGTGATGCGGCCACAAACCGTGTGCGTTTCGGCCACGCCGGGCGGCTGGGAAATGGAGCAGTCAGGCGGCGTCTTTGCCGAGCAGGTCATCCGTCCCACAGGGCTGATCGATCCTCCGGTCGAGATAAAGCCGGTCGAGGATCAGGTGCAGGATTGCATCAACGAATGCCGCAAAACGGCTGAGGCCGGATACCGCACATTGGTAACGACCCTGACCAAGCGCATGTCGGAAGACCTGACCGAGTTCATGCACGAAGCAGGGTTGAAGGTGCGCTACATGCACTCCGATGTCGAGACGTTGGAACGCATCGAGCTGATCCGCGATTTGCGGCGCGGGGTCTATGATGTGCTGGTCGGTATCAACCTATTGCGCGAAGGTCTCGATATTCCGGAGTGCGGACTTGTCGCCATTTTGGATGCCGACAAGGAAGGGTTTCTGCGCAGCGAAACCAGCCTGATCCAAACCATCGGCCGCGCCGCGCGTAATGTCGACGGGCGGGTCATTCTCTATGCCGACCGCATGACCGGCAGCATGGAACGCGCCATAAGGGAAACCGACCGGCGCCGCGAAAAGCAGCGCGAGTATAATGTGCTGCACGGCATTACCCCTGCGACCATCAAGCGGAATATCCACGACATCGTCGCCGATACCGCCAGCCGGGATTCGGTGCTGGTGGAGATTGACGCCGAAGGAGCAAACAATCTCGTCGGCCACAATCTGCGCGCCTATATCGAGGAACTTGAAAAGAAAATGCGCGCCGCCGCCGCAGATCTGGAATTCGAGGAAGCCGGACGGCTACGCGACGAAATCCGTTCGCTGGAGGCAACGGAGCTGGGCCTGCCCACAGACATGCAGGTCGCGGCACCCAAAGGACGCGCTACAGAAGGAAAGCCCGGAACCCGCAAGATGCGCTACGGCAAGGTGCAGAAGAAGTTCGGGCGGTAGCCTTTAGCTTTTCGGCAGTTTCGCAATCAGCTTTTCAACCGACGCGAGGCGGACCGGCTTTGCAGGTGCGGGGGTCGCCTTTGTTTCCTTGGCGGCCTTGCGATCAATATCTTTCAGCAGATTGCCCGAAAGCCCGAAACCCGTTTTGACCGCCGCCGACTTGATGACCGGCTTGGTGGCCTCGGCCAAACGGACGGGTGCCGCAGCAGGTAATGTAGGAATAATGCGGTCTTTTAGGAGCATCGCAACGGCTTTGCGTGCCTCGGATTCGCTGCGGCGCTGTTTGGGATAGATGAAGCCGTGCACCGGCCATTCGGTGCTGCCCAAGGCTTCATTGGGTGTGTACCAGACGCGGACGCGGCTCCAGTCATTGTCTTCCGATACGTCGACCGCGCGCACATCTTCTTCGATATGGCCGCGCACTCCGCCGATGGTAGACCAGTTGGCGTGGCTAATGATAATCGTGCGCTCGTCGACAATGCGGCGGACTGCGGCGACATGGCCAAGACGCATATTGCCGTGCGGCGGGAATGCCAGCACTGCACCTACCTCGGGTTCGTTGCCACGGGCATATTTACCCTCGGCCTGACCCCACCAGGTATGCGCATCCCCATAGATCGTGACGCCCGACAAGGCCCGCGCATAGGGCACGCATTGCAGCCCTTCGTTCAACGCAGACGCAGGGGCGGCGATCATCAGCAGGGACAGGAAAAGCGCTCTCATGTAAAATGTGATAAATTAAGATCACAAATGCCGGCATAATATTTATGGTTAACGCGCTGTTAAAGGGTTGGGCAAGTCAAGCTCAGAAGAGCCTGATCACCGCCGAAAGCGCGGCCAATCCGAGTATCAGCGCGACAAACATGCGCCAAATATGGGCAGGGACCCTGCCAAAGGATTTCGCGCCTAACCAGTTACCCGCCAGCATCGGCAAAAAGAGAATGAGCGAAAGCCACAGCAATCGCCAACTCGCCAGACCAAGCGCAAAGGCGGAAAGCGTGCCCGCAATCGCGGTGGCGAAGAACACCAGCATCATCGATGCGCGTGCTTCGGCGGGCGGGATGGGCTGGCGCAGATAATAGGGGACGACCGGCGGTCCCGGCATGGCGGCAAAGCCGGTCAAAATGCCGGACGCAATCCCGGTCAGCGCCGTTTCCTTGATACCGGGCCGCACCGCGCCGCGCGGGGGCAGAAGGACCAAAACAAATGCCCCTATCGCGATGAGCACGATCAGCAGGCGTGCCACATCGGGCGTGGTCTGTTTCAGAAACCAGATGCCCAACGGCGTCGCCAGCACAGCAAAGGCGGCAATCGTCATCGCGCTTTTTCGGTGTGCGTCAGCATAAATGATCCGGATTCCCACTGGACCGATCAGCACCTGCAGCAAAATACCCAGCACGACCGCTTCGCCCGGCGAGACAATCAGGCCTAGCATCGGGACAAGAATGATCGCCATGCCAAAACCGGTAAGGCCACGCACATAGGCAGCGCCAAAGGTCATGACGGCGGCGGACGCCAGCATCAACGGCTGCACCCCGGCCAAGGCGTTGGCGGAATTCAGCATCCGAAAAGGCGCAGACTAAATATCTCGGACGGCCCCGTTCTGCGCGTCGCTCAAGCGCGCAGGTCCGGCGGTGTCGCTTCGGCAACCAGCAGCGCGATGGCTTCATCAAGCGTCATGATGCGCTGCCCTTCCGAACCCAGTGAGCGAATGGCGACCTTGCCTTCTTCCGCCTCGCGCATGCCGACCACCAGCAGGTGCGGCACCTTTGCAAGGCTATGTTCGCGCACCTTGTAGTTGATCTTTTCGTTGCGCAGATCGGCCTCGACACGGATGCCCGCAGCTTTCAGCTTCGCCTCCACCTCTGTCGCATAGCCGTCGGCGTCCGAAACGATGGTCGCAACCACCGCCTGCACAGGGGCCAGCCAGACCGGGAAGCGGCCGGCATAATGTTCGATCAATATGCCGATGAAACGTTCATAGGACCCGAAAATCGCGCGGTGCAGCATGACGGGGCGATGGCGCGCGCCATCTTCGCCGACATAGCTTGCGTCCAGCCGTTCGGGGAGGACGCGGTCGGACTGGATAGTTCCCACCTGCCATGTGCGTCCGATGGCGTCGGTCAGATGCCATTCCAGCTTGGGCGCATAAAAGGCCCCTTCGCCCGGCAGTTCTTCCCAGCCATATTCTTCGGTCGCTAGCCCCGCGCGCACAACGGCATCGCGCAATTCATTTTCGGCCTTGTCCCAATCGGCATCGGACCCGAAACGCTTCTCGGGCCGCAACGCCAGCTTGATCGAGTAAGTGAAACCGAAATCCTTGTAGATCCGGTCCGCGAGCGCGCAGAAATCCTGCACTTCGGCAACAATCTGGTCTTCGCGGCAGAAGATATGGGCATCGTCCTGCGTAAATTGCCGCACCCGCATCAAACCGTGGAGCGCGCCATGCGGTTCGTTGCGGTGGCAGCATCCATGTTCATAAAGCCGCAGCGGGAGGTCGCGATAGGATTTGATCCCCTGCCGGAAAATCAGGACATGCGCCGGACAGTTCATGGGCTTCAGCGCCATCCAGTCCGCGTCGCCGGATATGACCGGACCTTCATCTTCAGTATTCGGCACCTCATCGGGGATCACGAACATATTTTCGCGATATTTGCCCCAGTGCCCAGACTGTTCCCACTGCCGCGCGTCCATGACCTGCGGCGTCTTTACTTCCTGATAGCCGGTCGCGTCGATGGCGCGGCGCATATAGGATTCGAGCTGCCGCCAGATGGTGAAGCCATGCGGATGCCAGAACACCGACCCGTGCGCTTCCTGTTGCAGATGGAACAGGTCCATGTCCTGCCCCAGACGGCGATGGTCGCGCTTAGCCGCTTCCTCCAGCCGCACCAGATGGGCATCAAGCTGCTTTTTGTTGAGCCAGCCGGTCCCGTAAATACGGCTAAGCTGCGCATTATTCTGGTCACCACGCCAATAGGCACCGGCAACGCGTGTTAGCTTGAACGCCTGCGCATCCACCTTGCCGGTGGAGGCAAGGTGCGGCCCGCGGCACATATCCATCCAGTCGTCACCTGACCAGTAGACCGTCAGTTCCTCACCTTCCGGCAATTCCTGCGCCCATTCGGCCTTGAAGCTTTCACCCGCCGCCGACCAGCTTGCAATCAGCGCATCGCGCGACATAACTTCACGGCGCAGCGGCTTGTCCGCGCGGATAATCTCGCGCATTTTCTCTTCAATCAACGGCAAGTCGTCGAGCGTAAAGGGCCCCCGGCTGGCAGGCGCCATCACATCATAATAGAAGCCGTCGTCGGTCGCTGGCCCAAAGGTGATTTGCGTCCCGGGAAACAGTTTCTGCACCGCTTCGGCCAGAATATGCGCATAGTCGTGCCGCACCAATTCAAGCGCTTCGGCCTCATCCTTTGAGGTAATCAAAGCCAGCTGGGTATCGGCAACCAGCGGCCGCGAAATGTCGCGCACTTCGCCATCCACCCGCGCCGCCAGCGCCGCCTTCGCAAGGCCGGGTCCGATCGCCGCCGCAATATCGGCAGGGGTAGTTCCGCTGGGCACTTCTCGGGCGGAGCCATCGGGAAGGGTGACGCGGATCATCTCGGACATGGAAAAACAAACTTTCTGGAATTTTTAAGAAGTGTCCCTTTGCCAGCCCGCAACCAAAGCCGCAACCCCGCAGAAACGGCCCGGAAGCGCCAAAATCGTCCAACATGGCTCAGACATGGAAAGGACCCTTGACATTTGCGACTCATATTGTAAAGGAAGCTTGTCTAAACTTAAAGGACCATTGACATGCTGTCATCCAAGACCCTCGCGCCCTATATGCGCCGCTATACGATCCGCATAATGCTGTTCATGGCGGCCTATGTGCTCATCCTGAGCGGCAGCCTCGCCTTCGCCAACAATGGCGCCGAGCATGGCAAGGCGACTTTGATCGGGCTGGCGCTGATTACAGCATTTCCCATTATCGGGGTGTTTTGGGCCATCTTCCGGTTGCTGGTTGAAACCGACGACGAATATCAACGGCTTCTATTTGCCAAACAGACCCTGCTGGCGACGGCCTTTACGCTGGTCATCGTGACCGTGTGGCAATTTCTGGAGGTTTATGGCGTCGTGACCGCCGGTCCGCAATGGATGGGGGTTATCTGGTTCGCTATGCTGGGATTGGCCGCACCCATCACGCGTTGGAAGGCATGAAGAACCGCCTGAAAGTGCTGCGCGCCGAGCGTGACTGGAGCCAGCAGGATTTGGCCGATGCTCTTGGCGTGTCGCGGCAGTCGGTCAACGCGATCGAAACAGGAAAATATGACCCGTCGCTACCGCTGGCCTTTCGCATAGCTGATCTGTTCGAATTGACGATTGAAGCCATTTTTGTGCGTGACTGACTTGACTGTCGGAGACTGACCTTGAAACTGATCCTACCCCTGATTTGCGCCGCCGCGGCTCTTATCCTGCCTACTGCAACATGGGCGCAAGCCCCGCAATGCATTGCCCCTGCGGGCGCTACGGTCGAAAGGTCAACCTATGACGGGCGCCATTTCAGCGTCGAGATCGAGGGACCTGCACAAGGCGATGTCGATGACCTCATCCTGATACCCGGCCTCGCAACCTCGCGTGAAGTGTGGGACGCGACGCGTGCGACCCACCGGTCTTGCGTGCGGCTTCATGTGATACAGATCCGGGGATTTGGCGACGCCGCCGAAGCCAATGGCGAGGGACCCGTTCTGGAACCCTTCGTCCGCGAACTGGGCGATTATATTGCGGATCGGATCATGGCGGGCGGTGGGAAGAAGCCCCTGATCGTGGGTCATTCTTTGGGCGGCCTGTCCGCGCTGATGATTGCGGCCCGCTATCCCGATCTCGTCCGGAAAGTCATGGTGATGGATGCGTTGCCATATATTGGCACCTTGTTCCATCCGGCCGCGACAGTCGATTTGATCCGCCCCCAGGCCGAGCGGCTAGCCGCATCCATACGCTCTGCCTATGGCCAGCCCAAACCCGTCGATACTGGCCGCGACCCGGGGCCGCAAAGCCAAGCAGGCGGGCTAACGAACAATCCCCGAGGCCGCATGACGGTTGACCGGTGGAGCCGAAATTCAGATCCCCGCGTGGCTGCACAAGCGTTGCTGGATGTCATGACCACCGATTTGCGGCCCGAACTACCCAAGATTAGCGCACCGGTTACCCTGCTCTATGCGCAGGACGATAGCGCGATGACCGTCGAACAGTCGACCGCCGCCTTCATCCCGCAATATACAGGAACGCCAAACTTCAAAGCGATCCAGATCAGGGGCAGCTATCATTTCATCATGCTGGACCAACCGGAGAAATTCGCCAACGAACTGGCCAATTTCATGACCGTATCGCCTTAGACAAAGGGATCAGCTTCCGCTTTTGTCTTTCCGATAAGGGACAAATTCACCAAGGCTGCACACAGGGCCGGGAATACCGCTGGTACGATCGACCAGTTTCACCAGATCGCCGCGGCATTTCTGTCCGCCAAATTGTTCGGTGACCATGATGTCGCTGTCGCGTGCAAGGCCGGGACAACTGCTACGCAAGGTGTTCTTATACACGAGGTTGCCGGACACACGGTAAAGCAGAATGTCGTCGCTGACCCGCACGACATTGGTGCTGTTGAAATCGCTGATGCAGTTGACCGGCGCACCGGCAACCCTGCCCGCCAGTTCCTTGGTAAGCAGTTCCGACTGTTTTTCCGTGAGCGGCTTGGGCGTGCTGTCCACATCCCCACAGGATGTTAGCGCCGCAAGAGGCAGGGCGAGCGCGAGAATCAACTTGCTTTGCATGATCTTTCTCCTTGGAGGAGCTCTATCTGTAGCAACCTGAACAGGACATTAGCAATATATAGTAGCACTATGTCTTTTTTCCTGCGGCGTGACAGCCACAACCATATCCCCCAGATCAGCCACAGGGGCATCTTCCATCACGGCGAGTGCACGGGCACCATTTTCCATTTCCAGCAAAAGGGTCGCCGCACCCATCACCCCCTTCGCCACAGGACGGGCGTATGTCAGCACCTTCCCTTTGCCCTGCGGCGCGTCGTCGAGAACTACCGATTCCGCCTGATAGGCCGACCGGACCTCGCCGGTCCACGGACGCTCCGGCTGGTGGGCAGTATAAACACCAACGGCCTGTTTGGACATGACCCCGCCATTGGCCGTGATCAAGGCAGGCTTGCTTCCATCGCGCCGGAGGTTTTCGACCATCGCGGCAAGGCTATACATCGCATAGCCGTTGCCGGGGCCGCCGAAGAAGTTGAGTCCGCCGGTCAGCGTATAGTCGCCGAGCGATCGCGCCGGATCGCCCAATGTGTCGACCGCGGCGAAGACCGCCACGGGGAAGCAGCTATAGATATCCACAACGCCAAGCTGCGACGCGGCAAATCCGGACTGATCCAGCGCGGCCTGCAGGGCATAATCCAGCGCCAAAGGATGCGAAATGTCCTTGCGTTCGGAATAAGGCGGTTCTTTCGTTTCACTGGCCCCTGCCAGCCAAATCATCTTTGAATCGGGCACGCCCAGTTCGCGCGCTTTCCCCGCACTGGTCAGGACCAGCGCACCGCCCAGATCGACCGCATCCTGCGCCACCCGCCAGCGGCGGTAAATGTCGGTCAGCGGATAGTCGCTTTCATTGTCGACCAGAAGATCGCGCGTCGTGAAATGCTTCGCAAATTGGGCATGTTCGCGCGCCAGCGACTTGGCCGACATCGCCGAACCCAGTTCGGCCATATGCACCAGATAATCTTCGCGCGAGATTCCCAGACCCAGCCGCCGCGCATTTTCAAGAAGCGAATAGGCCAAGGGCATGGATAAAATTCCATGACGAATTTCGGCGCGGCTCAGAATGGGGAAAGAGGACAGGCGGTTGTCGAACGGCGTGTCGGACGGCAACCGCCAGTTGAGTTCGACCCCGGCTTTACGCGCCCGCTTTGCCGTGCCGGTGGCTTCAGCTGCCACCAATATGGCCAACTGCGTCTCGCCCCGGCGGATGGCACCGGCCAGTTCATGCACCATGGCCTGCGGGCTTTGCCCGCCGACATCTGCGTAGATCAAACGATCCGCGCGAATCCCGCCTGCCGCGCCGAAGGCTTCCGGAACATTCTCAGGCGAGCCGGTCCCGAGAGATACGCCGCTATCTTCAAAGGTGCGGATCGCCGCAATGGTATCAATCGCTGCGGTGACCGCATCGGGCTGTCCCGTGTCGGCCAGCGCAACCTTGATAGCTTGCCCCGCCAGATCGGCTGGACAGGGCCATTCGCCCGCAACCTTCTTGCGGCTGGCTTCACCAACACCAATGATGACCGGAGCAGATGCGTCAAAGCCCACCAGAAATTCCTCTCACAAAGTTCTTAACTGCACGCTTAAATATGCTAGCAGGTGATGCAAGGATAAAGGAGAGCGTGATGGCAGCTTGGCCAAAACTAAAATGGGACAAAGAGCCCACAGGTCCACTCAAAGGCATTAAAGTCGTGGATATGGCGACCGTCGTGCTTGGCCCCTATGCAACCGTGCAGTTGGCCGATCTGGGCGCGGAAGTCATCAAGATCGAAAATAGCGAAGGCAACACCCCGGGCGATCTGATGCGCCATGCCGGTGATTCGCCCACCAAACAGCACGGACCCATCTTCGCTGCGTTGAATCGCAACAAAAAGGCGATCAACCTGAACATCAAAAAGCCAGAAGACAAAGCGGTTCTCGAAGCTTTGCTCGAAGAGGCGGATGTGTTCATCCACAATGTCCGGATGGCTGGCATGGAACGACTGGGTTTCGGCTATGACGCGGTCAAGGCGATTAATCCGAATATCGTTTATGTCCATTGCGCAGGCTTTGGCGCGGGCGGAGCCTATGGCGAGCGTCAGGCCTATGACGACCTCATTCAGGCCGCGTCAGGCTTTGCAGCCTTGAGCGAACAGCGGGACGGCGGACGGCCGACATACGCGCCTTCCCTGGTCGCCGACAAGGTCAGCGGCCTGTTCGCCGCCAACGCCACCATGGCCGCATTGCTGGCCCGTGCGGGCGGGCAAGGCGGACAATTTGTGCAGGTCCCGATGTTCGAATGCTTTACCTGGTTCCATATGGTCGAAAATCTGTGGGGTGAAACCTTCATCCCCGGCAACGGGCGGATGGGCTATACCCGGTCGGTCAATCCACGGCGGCGACCCTATCCGACCAAGGACAGCTTCATCGCCATTGTTCCCTATAATGACCGGCAATGGGCCACGTTTTTTGAACTGGGCGGGCGGCCGGGCGTCTTTGATGATCCACGCTTTGCCACCTATCAGGAACGGACCAAGCATACCGGCGAACTTTATGCATTGATCGAGGAAGTGACGGCCGAACGGACAACCGGCGAATGGCTGGACTTGTTGGCGGAAAACGACATTCCGGCGATGAAATATAACCGGATGGCGGACGTGCTGACCGATCCGCATCTGGCCGATGTCGCGTTCTTCGAAGAATTGGAAAGCCCTGACCTCGGGAAATACCGGACCATGAAGCATCCGGTGCATTATGCCGGAACGCCGGTCACCAATTACGCCCATCCGCCAATGCTGGACGCCGACGGGGACGAAATCAGGAGCGCGCTCGGACTTTAGGACGCGCTTGCAGGCGTCAGACCAATAGGCCCCGCATAATCAGGTCGATCGTATGTTCGCGATAGCGGTCGCGCATATTCTCGTTGAAATCATCCTGATTATAGCAGTGCCGCAGTACAAGGCGGGATGAATAGAACCGGTCGGCAGCGCCGGTGACGGTGAAGTAGAAAAACTGCGGATCGATATTGCGGAACTTGCCCGCTTTCACACCTTCGCTGATCAGGGTGTCATAGGCCTTGGAAATCGGGCGGAGATACAGATCAGCGATCCGGGCGGCCTCGGTCGGCGCGCTGTCGCGTACCATGCGCATCAGCAAGCGGTTGAGATAGGGGTACGCATAGTAGGTGTCGATCACCGCGCCGATATGGAGGCGCAGCTTTTCTTCCGGTGGCATGTCTTTGGCCACCAATGCCCCCAGGCCATGGACGATATTGCCCATATCCCGGTCAAGCAGCGCCAGCATCAAGCCGTTCTTGTTCCCGAAATAATATTTGACGAGCGCGCTGTTGAGACCGGCGCGCATCGAGAGTTCGGACAGCGACAAATCGATGGTGTCGCCATCCCGCATGATCTGGCTCGCCGCCTCTATCAACTGGTCGCGGGCATTTCCGCTTTCCGGTGCGTCGCTAATCAACTTTGGTCCACTGCTGGCCATATGCTCCCCATTGCCTCCCTGACGTAGCGTCACTTATAAGCAGGTTCATCCCACCAAGGAAAGAAGTCCGGCAAATCTGTGGATATTTTATCCGGATATATGGGAGAGCGTTTTTCAAGGAAGCTGGCAATACCCTCTGCGGCATCACCTGACCGGGCGCGGCGGTAGATGGCGCGGCTATCGATCTGGTGCGCGGCCATCGGATGATCGGCCGACGGCAAGCGCCACAACATGGCCCTCGTCAGCGCGATCGAGACCGGTGCCGTATTGTCCGCAATCTCCCGCGCCAACTTCGTCGCCTCCGCCAGCAGGTCCTCCGGGGCATGGACAGACCGCACCAATCCCCCCTTCAAAGCTTCAGCCGCGTTAAAAACACGTCCCGTCATGCACCATTCCAACGCCTGCTGCATGCCCACAAGACGTGGCAGGAACCAACTGGACGCCGCCTCCGGAACAATGCCGCGCCGCGCAAAAACAAAGCCGAAACGGGCGGTATCGCTTGCCAACCGGAAATCCATCGGCAGTTGCATCGTCGCACCAATACCAACCGCCGCACCGTTGATCGCACCGATGACCGGCTTCTTGCATTGAAAGATACGAAGCGTAAGCCGCCCGCCGGAATCACGCACCCGCTCATCCGACAGCGACTCAACCTTCGACCCGCTGGCAAAGACATCGCCACCACCATCCGGTGTAAGATCCGCCCCTGCGCAGAAAGCCCGCTCGCCCGAACCCGTAACGATCACCGCACGAACGGCATCATCGGCGTCCACCAAATCAAACGCCGAACACATTTCCCGCATCATCACATTGGTGAAGGCGTTCATTTTCTCCGGGCGATTGAGCGTGATAGTGGCGATGCCATCGGCAACGTCATAACGGATCTGGGCGAAGTCGGTCATTCTCTTAACGCGGCGCCATGCGGATGGCACCGTCGATGCGGACGTCTTCACCGTTGAAATAGCCGCATTCGATCATGGTCAGGGCAACCATCGCATATTCTTCGGGATTGCCGAGGCGCTTGGGGAATGGCACCGACGCAGCCAGCGCATCCTTCACCTGTTGTGGCGCGCCATTCATCAGCGGTGTGTTAAAGATACCCGGCAGGATGGTGTTCACCCGAATACCCTCGCTCATCAGATCGCGCGCAATAGGCAAGGTCATTCCCACAACACCACCCTTGGATGCGGAATAGGCTGCCTGCCCCATCTGGCCATCTTCTGCGGCAACAGATGCGGTGTTCACCATCGCGCCACGCTCGCCATCTTCCATGGGGTCCAGTGTCAGCATGCCGGCAGCCGATTTGGCGATGCAGCGGAACGTCCCGACGAGGTTGATCTGGATAATACGGTCAAAGGCATCGAGCGGGAAATGCTTGATGGACCCGTCTTCCTTCGACCGGCTCGCGGTCTTGATGGCATTTCCGGTACCGGCGCAATTCACAAGGATACGTTCCTGCCCGTGGGCGGCGCGCGCCTTGGCAAAGCCTGCATCTACACTTTCGTCGCTCGTGACATTTACTTCGCAGAAAATACCACCGATTTCAGCTGCAACGGCCATACCTTTTTCAGCCTGCAAATCGAATATGGCGACCTTCACGCCCTTGGCGGCAAGTTGACGCGCCGTGGCTTCGCCAAGGCCGGAAGCCCCGCCGGTAACGACGGCAGCAATCGTGGAATCCAGTTTCATTCTAAGTCCTTCTTAAAAAACATGCTCCGGTCGGGGAGACGTCAAATTTATACGCGTTCGATGATCGTGACGTTGGCTTGGCCACCGCCTTCGCACATGGTCTGCAAACCATATTTGCCTTTGCGCGCTTCGAGCGCATTGAGCAGCGTTGCCATCAACTTGGTACCCGAGGCGCCCAAGGGATGACCTAAAGCAATCGCGCCACCGTGAACGTTAATTTTCGACCGGTCAGCTCCGACATGCTTAAGCCAAGCAAGAGGAACCGGCGCGAAGGCTTCATTGACTTCGTAGAGGTCAATATCTTCGATCTTCATCCCCGAGCGTTGGAAAGCACGGTCGGTCGCAAAGAGCGGCTCTTCGAGCATGATGACGGGGTCACCGGCGGTAACCGTCAAATTGACGATCCGTGCCCGCGGGGTCAGTCCATGTTCTTTCAAAGCGCGTTCCGAAACGATCAGCACAGCGCTGGCTCCGTCGCAAATTTGGCTGGCATTCGCAGCAGTGATTGAGCCACCTTCCTGCAAAAGCTTGACGGCCGACAGGCTTTCCATCGTCGCGTCATAGCGAATGCCTTCGTCGCTGCTGTGGATGAACTTACCCTCGGGTGTTTCCACTTCAACACCAATGATTTCATTGGCAAATGCACCCGATTCGGTGGCGGCTTTTGCCTTCTGGTGCGATTCGAGCGCAAAACGGTCAAGGTCTTCCCGTGTAAATCCATGCTTTTTGACGAGCATTTCGGCGCCCATAAACTGGCTGAACATGATGCCTGGATAGGCTTCTTCGAGCCGTGGGCTCTTGTAGGTGCCCAATCCTTCCTTCTTGAACAGCATGGACGTCGAACCCATCGGCACGCGCGTCATGCTTTCGATGCCGGCCGCCAGAACAATATCCTGTGTTCCCGACATGACACCCTGTGCGGCAAATTGCATCGACTGCTGCGAGGATCCGCATTGGCGGTCAATACTGACGGATGGAATGGAGTTTGGCAGTTTCGAAGCGAGAACGATATTGCGACCGACATCGCCCGCCTGTTCGCCACCCTGCATCACGCAACCCATGATGACGTCTTCAATCGCAGCAGGGTCAAAGTCATTGCGGTCCGCAATGGCATCCAGCACGGCAGCACCCAAATCGACCGGATGCACCCCGGCGAGCTTTCCACCCCGCCGTCCACCAGCGGTACGCACTGCATCTACAATATAGGCATCTGCCATCTTCACTCTCCTATGGGTCAAAATTTAATCAGACGATTAAACTTTGTAAACTGAGAGTCAAGGGCAACTTCCCTCTCCCATGGGGAGAGGGTTGCGCAGATTGGCAAACTTATTTGCTTATCTAAGCTGGTTAAGGGGTTGTCGCTATCGGCATAGCGGAACCCCTCACCAACTTCGCGTAATCAGATGGCTGATAACGCTTCGTATCCTCTTCACATGTGAGGAGAGAATTAGGCAGCTTCGCGCGCGATTGTGATAACCTGCGGATAGGTGAATTCCAGCAAGCCTTCTTCACCCAATTCGGCTCCAAATCCTGACTGCTTATGTCCGGCAAAGGGAGCATTCGGGGCGAGATGCATCGACTCGTTGATCCAGACCGTGCCCGTTTCGAGCTGCTCTGCAACTTCGACAGCAGCTTCGGGATTGCTCGTCCAAATTGAACCGGCCAGCCCATAGTCCGAGGCGTTGGCGCGGCTGATGACCTCATCGACGGTCGAGAATTTCATCAGCGGCATAACAGGGCCGAATTGCTCTTCCGCCACGATACGCGCATCTTCTGGCGGATTGTCGAGCACGGTTACGGGCACGAAATAGCCGGGAATCGAAGGATCATGGTCACCGCCAACAAGGAATTTATAGCCCTTGTCCTTGGCATCGGCGATAAGTTCCAGAACACGATTATACTGCTGTTTGTTCTGGATCGGACCAACGGCTGTACCTTGTTCCGCACCATCGCCCACCTTAACGGCACCAGCATATGCTGCGATTGCCGCAGAGAGCTCGTCATAAATATCTTCGTGGATGTAGATACGCTTGGCAGCAATGCAAACCTGACCTGCATTATAGAAGCTTGCCCAAAACAGTTTTTCGGCCACTTTCGCGACATCTGCATCCGGCAACACGATCGCGGCATCATTTCCGCCAAGCTCAAGCGTGATGCGCTTGAGGTCCTTCGACGCCGACTCCATCACGCGCTTACCGGTTGCGGTTGAACCTGTGAAGGTGATCTTATCGATGTCAGGATGTGACGTCAGCAATGGTCCGAGTGCATCACCGCCGGTAATGATATTGAGGACACCTGCAGGAAAAACACCTGCTATCAACTCAGCCATCCGCAAGGTCGCCAAGGGCGTGAAAGGTGAAGGCTTGAGCACCATAGTGCAGCCGGACAGAAGGGCCGGGACAATTTTCTGGACCGCCATCAAGACCGGAAAATTCCATGGCACGATACCGCCGACAACGCCGACAGGAACCCGGCGGGTGCGGCTGAGCCGCTTGTCGCTGTCTTCGCTGATCTTTTCTTCCAGATTCAGCGTAGGCAATGCCCGCGTCATGCCCACGCAACCAGCGATTTCGCTGCCTGCCTGCATGTGGGGCTTGCCTTGTTCGCTCGTAAGCAAACGCATCAGTTCATCGCTGTTCGCCTTGATGGCATCGGCCATCTTGGCAAAGCATGCGCGGCGTTCTTCGATGCTTGTCTTCTTCCATTTCGGGAAAGCGGCGCGCGCCGCGGCAACGGCTTTGTCCAGTTCGGCCTGACCGCAATCCGGAACTTGTCCGATCACCTGCTCGTTCGCCGGATTTACGACATCGATCCATTTGCCGTTATCGACCAATTCGCCGCCAATAAGATTCTTATATTGCGTTACCATGGGAGCATCCTCTTTCGTTCAAGCTGCCTTAAACCGCAGCGGTAATGTTTTTGGCCCGCCGACGAAAGTCGACTGCGACCGTTTGGGTTCGCCAGAAAGCTCAACCGAATCCAGCCGGTCGAGTAATTCTTCAAACAATATCTTCATCTCCAAACGGGCGAGATGCAAGCCGAGACATTGATGCGCACCCGAACCGAAGGAAACATGCCGGTTTGGACTGCGCATTGCATCGAAGCGCTCGGGTTCCGGAAACACCGACTCATCGTAATTGCCAGAAATATAGCACAGCATCAGCCAATCGCCTGCTTTCATGGAGACGCCACCGATCTCGGTATCGGTTGCCACGGTGCGCATGAAATGTTGGACGGGGGTTGTCCACCGAATGGCTTCTTCAATCAATCCGGGCAGCAGCGCACGATCCGCTTTCACCTTCGCAAACTGGTCGGGATCCTGCGCCAAAGCCCACATGGCACCTGCGGTCGATGCCGACGTGGTGTCGTGGCCCGCTGTTGCGACAATTGTATAATAGCCGGCGCTTTCATAATCGGGGATCGGCGCCCCGTCGATCAAACCGGTTGCGATTATAGTGGCGAGATCCTGGCGTGGATTTGCCCTTCTGTCCTGAGCCATGGCTTCGAAATAGCCGTTAAAATCCGCCACAGTCTGCGCCATGATCTTGGTGGCTTCTTCGGCCGACATCTGCACCGCACGTGTCCTGTTCAGGTCCGGATCCTGCCCGCCAAAAAGTTCCTGTGTCAGCTTGAGCATCAGCGGCTCATCGCTTTCCGGAACGCCGAGCAATTCCATAACCACATGCAAAGGATACATGGCGGCGACATCGCGCGCAAAATCACATTCGCCGCCCATGGCCAGCATTTTGTCGACCGATGCTTTTGCGATGGTCCGGATGTTCGCCTCAATCGTCTTGAGATTGGCGGGCATGAACCAGTCTTGGGTCAGACGCCGGTATTTGGGATGCTCAGGCGCGTCCATCTGGACCAGCGATTTTACGAGATGCGGGCTGCCATTCATCAGGTGAGCAACAAACATTTCGGCCATGACGGGAGCGAGAACAACAGTCGCCGGATTGTTCAGAAATGTTGCATTGTCCTTGCTGATTTTCAGAATATCCGCGTGGCGCGTGACGACCCAAAAGGGCCGATAGCCGGGAATCTCAGCAAGCGAGATAGGCGCATCACGGCGCAAAGTGGCAAAGGCGTCCAACAATGGCTGCCATGCACCATAAGCCAGCGGGTCGACGATAACAGCCGCAAGATCCGGCGCCATTTTGGGACCTGTGGTCATGCTTTTTGCGCAGCCCAATATTCGTCCCGCAACAGACGCTTGTATAATTTGCCGGTGTCATGCCGGGGCAGTTCCTCGCGGAAATCGATCCGTCGCGGGATTTTGATGCCTGACAGCTTTTCGCGCGCATAAGCAGTCAGTTCATCGCGTAGCACATCACCCGCCTCCGCCATGTCGAGCGGTTGAACAACAGCAATGACCTCTTCGCCCATTTCATCATGCGGTCCACCGATGACGGCGACATCCCGGACTTTGGGATGGGTGACCAGATGGTTTTCAATTTCCTGCGGGTAAATATTCACACCGCCCGAAATGATCATGAAGCTCTTGCGGTCGGTCAGATACAGATAGCCTTCTTCGTCAAGGCGACCGACATCACCCAGCGTTGTCCAACCATGTTTGTTGGTGGCGCTCTTCGTCTTCTCGGGATCATTATGATAGCTGAAAGAGGCTGCACTCTCAAAGAAGACCGTGCCTTCCTGCCCCACCTCAACATCATCGCCATTTTCATCGCAGATGTGCATGACCGCATTGAGCGGACGTCCGACCGAGCCCTTGTGCGTCAACCACTCTTCACTGGAAATGAAAGTGATACCTTGCCCTTCGGTACCTGCATAATATTCGCGCAAGACGGGGCCCCACCATTCGATCATCGCCTCTTTGATAGGGATCGGGCACGGGGCCGCGGCATGGACGGCTGTTTCCAGCGATGACACATCATAGCTGTTCCGCACATCTTCCGGTAATTTCAGCATCCGGGCAAAATGGGTTGGCACCCATTGGCTGGCATTGATCTTGTATTTTTCGATCGCGGCAAGTGCGGCTTCGGGATCGAATTTTTCCATAACAACGACCGTGCCGCCCAGCCTGTGCACCGCAATGCACCACCTCAGCGGGGCTGCATGGTACAAGGGCGCTGGCGACAAATAGATGCTGTCGGAAGAGAATTTGAACGCCATTGCCGCAAGGCCGGATAACGCATTGGGCGAGGCGATGTCCGGGTCTTCGGGCAGAGGGAACCGAACCCCCTTGGGCTGACCGGTCGTGCCCGAACTGTACAACATGTCCGTTCCAGCACGCTCATCCGCGATCGGGGTCGTCGGCATAGAAGCAACGGCATCGGCGTAAGAAGCCCAACTGGCATGCTCGCCACCCAGAATATAGCGCTTAACGGGGCTTTGTAACTGATCCAAAGTCGCTCCGAGATAGGTGGAAGCAAAGAGCGCGGTCGAACCGCTGTCATTTAGGATATAGTCTATTTCGGAAGCAGTCAGACGGCAGCTAATTGCCACATAGATCAATCCGGCACGCTGCGCCCCCCAGACCAGATCGAAAAATTCGGGCCTGTTATCCAGACAGAGCGCAACGGTGTCACCATGTTTCAACCCCAGCGAACGGAAGAGATGCGCGCATTGGTTGGACCGCTCATCCAGTTGGCGGTACGTAACCGTTTCTCCGGACCCTGCCATGATCACGGCAGGTTTGTCGGGATGTGCAGCGGCGTGGACGACGGGATGACCCATGATTACTCACCTTGCCAATTGGGTTTACGTTTTTCCGCAAAAGCTAGCGCGCCTTCGCGTGAATCCTTGGACGTAAAGACCGGACTGCAGATTTCATTCTGCTTCTTCCACATCTCGGTCGAATTCCAGTCCGGCCTCTCATTGATAACTCTTTTCGTGGCGATCAGCGCCAGCGGACCATTGGCAGCGACCTTTGAGGCCAGTTCCAAAGCGCCGTCAATCGCAGCACCGTCTGTCAGGCGGTTTACAAAGCCCATTTCATACGCACGCCGGGCGGAAATAAAATCACCGGTCAGGGCGAGTTCCATTGCCCATCTTTTGCCAATAATCGCGGGCAGCGTCAATAATCCACCCGCCGCCGCAACAAGGCTCCGCTTAACTTCCGGGATACCGAACTGCGCTTGGCTATTGGCCACCAGAAGGTCGCAGGCAATGGCGATCTCCATACCCCCGGCTAGCGCATATCCCTCGACCGCACCGATCAAGGGCTTTGCAGGTGGAGATTCAATAAATCCGGCAAAACCCTTGCCTTTGATGCTGGGTAACTCGCCTTTCAGAAAGGCTTTAAGGTCCATGCCCGAACAAAAGGTGCCGCCAGCGCCGGTAATGATCCCGGCGTTCAGGCTCTTGTCGACATCAAGTTGCTCCATAGCCGCCGCGATGCCTTGCGCGACCGCCTGATTGACGGCGTTTTTCGCTTCGGGCCGATTGATCGTGATAATCAGAACGCCATCTTGCGCCTGGGTCAAAACTTCAGACATGTTTACCTCCAATTGGTCAGGGCTGCGAGGCAAGTGCAATCACCGCCCTTTAGGTAGTCCCAACACATGTTCGCCAATGATATTCTTCTGAATCTGGCTCGTGCCCCCGCCGATCGTGGCCGAGAAGCTGTTCAGATAGGACCGGTGCCAATAGCCGTCGTCGACTGCATTTTCGTCTCCGACATAATAGCCCGCCCGGTTTCCCTGAAACTGCAACGAAAACTCGGTCAGCTCCCGCACCAATTCTGTGCGGGCGAGCTTGTTCATCAGAGCCAACCCCATAGGCCGGTCGCTGGTCAACGGAGCCATCCGGCGGCGCTGGTTGTTCAGATTCAGCGCCTGAATATCGATCATATATTCGACCAGCTTGTCGCGCATCACGGGATCGTCGAGCACGGGCTTGCCGCCCCGCTTTGCGGTGCGCGCAAAATCCACGATGCTCATCACATCCATTTCCTTGACGAAGTAACCGCCAACCGGATTGACCTTTGCCCCCCGCTCATATTCCAGCGTTTTCATGGCGACCATCCAGCCTTGCCCTTCTTCGCCGACAAGACCCGAAGCCGGAATGCGCGCATCGGTAAAGAAGCACTGCGTAAAGCCATATTCGCCCGTCAGTTTCTTCAGCCGCCGCGTTTCCACGCCGGGGATTTTCATAGGCGCCAGGAAAAAGCTGAGGCCCGCATATTTGCTGGGGCCATCGTTTGAGGTCCGCGCCAGCAGGATCATATAGTCTGCGCGGTCACCCAGCGAGGTCCAGATTTTCGATCCGTTGATGACATATTCATCGCCATCACGTACCGCCTTGGTCTGCGCGGAGCCAAGATCAGAACCATGCTCGGGTTCGGAAAAGCCCTGGCACCAGATTTCTTCGGCGCTCAGCATCGGCTTGATATAGCGCCGCTTGTCCTCCTCGCGACCGATGTCGAGCAACAGAGGTCCGGTCCAGCCGTTCGCAATCGCATTGATCATGATCGGCGCATCATGCGCTTTCATGATACGCGTAGCGATCCGCTGATATTCAGGGTGCATACCGTAGCCGCCATATTCGGTCGGCCAGCTCATGCCGAAATAGCCAGCTTCATATACCTTGCGCTGCCATGCGCGCAGAAAGTCAAACTGCTGGTCGGTCGACACTTCCATGAAGGTCAGCGGCAGCATGAAACCGGGATCGCGTACCGTGTTTTCGGCGAACCAGGCGTCGCACTGCTTTTCGAAATCTGCAAGTTCTTGGGGGCTTGGTTTGCTCATGGCTGATTCCTCTCTGCGTGTTTAATTGCGCGATTAAATTCTGGATTGCAAGCGGCGTTTTGGTCGCCCCCCACGAAAAATCAGACCCGCTTAAATGGTCCCATTTCGCCCAGAAACTCTATCTCGCGCTCCATGGCATGTGTCTCACGCTCAAGAAAATCGGAAACCGCCGAACGAAAGCCGCCATTGGCAATATAATGTGCAGAATAGGTCGGCACAGGTTCATAGCCCCGCGCAAGCTTGTGCTCGCCCTGCGCGCCAGCTTCGACGCGCGGCAAGCCATGAGCAATGGCATAGTCCACGGCCTGATAATAACAGAGTTCGAAATGGAGAAAGGGGACGTCACGGGTGCAGCCCCAATAGCGGCCATAGAGGCAATCAGGGCTGGCGAAGTTCAATGCACCAGCAATGGGCGTAGCGCCATCATAAGCAAGGAACAGGACAATATTGTCTTTCATACTGTCGCCGATGATGTCGAAGAAAGATCGAGTAAGATAGGGCCGCCCCCATTTGCGTGCGCCGGTATCCTGGTAGAAGACCCAAAAGGCATCCCACATTTCGGCGGTTATATCTGCCCCCGCAATTTGGACAATCCGCACAGCAGCCTGCGCAGCCGCCCTTTCCTTGCGAATTGCCTTGCGTTTGCGGGAGGAAAGCGCGGCAAGAAAATCGTCGAAGCTGGCATAGCCACGGTTTTGCCAATGGAACTGCGTACCGATCCGGATCAGCCAACCTGCCGCCCGGAAAAGCTCCAGTTCGCGCTCTTCGACAAATGTAGCATGGGCCGACGACAGCCCGTTCTGGTCCACCACCGCTTCGGCAGCCGCCAGCAAGGCGGGGGCGTCGGCGGGGTCGCGTAGCAGCAGTCGGGGTCCCGGCACCGGGGAAAAGGGCGCAGCAATTTGCAGCTTTGGATAATAGCGGCCACCGGCCCGTTCAAAGGCGTCCGCCCAATGATGGTCGAACACATATTCGCCCTGGCTATGCGTCTTCAGATAGGCCGGAAGCGCCGCTGCGGGAATATCATCGGCATCCCGAATGACTATGGGGGCTGGCGACCAGCCGGTACCGGGACCGACGCTGCCCGATTCTTCCAGCGCCGACAGAAAAGCGTGGCTGACAAAAGGGTTTGCGCCGGGGTTTAGCGCATCCCAATGCTCCGGCGCTATGTCACTGATCCGGGTCAGCAATTCGGCGGTGACGCCATCGTTCATTAACGGGGCTTAAGCTTCACAACGGCATCGATTTCAACGGTGGCATCCCGGGGCAGGACGGGGACGGAGACGGCTGCGCGTGCGTGCTTGCCTGCATCGCCGAAGACCGCCTCCATCAGATCGGAGGCGCCGTTGGCGGCTTCGGGCTGGTCGGTGAACTCGGGTGTGGAGGCGACGAAGACGCCCAGTTTTACGATCCGTTCGACCCGATCCAGATGACCGCCCAGCGCCTTTTTCATTTGCGCAATCAGCATGATGGCACAGGCGCGGGCCGCAAGCTGGCCGTCGGCCAATGTCCGGCTGTCGCCGATCTTGCCCGTGATGACCTTGCCATCGACGAATGGCAATTGGCCCGAGATGTACAGCAACCCGTCCGCCTCAACCGTAGGCACATAGGAGGCCACAGGCGCCGCAGGTTCGGGAAGGATGATGCCCAGTTCGGCGAGTTTTTCTTCGATCATGATAGTCCCTTTTCCAATGCCGGCGCGGACGCATTTGCCACGAGCCGGTCTCTTATCCAATGTTCCGCATCCGCCCAACGGTCGAGACGCGCATGCGCCGCCTTGGAAGGCTTCACCCGCTCCCAAAGCAAGGGTTCACCGACGAAATGCAGGCGCCAGACATCGGGGAACAGTTCCCCCACCGAGTCATGTTGATGTCCCAAATCGTCGACAAAGACCGCCACGCTTGGCTTATATTCGTCCAGTATCCGCCCCAGCGCCTCGCCCTTGCCGCCTTGATTGGTGTAGACTGGCGCGTCGATACCCACCGCCTTCAACTGCGCCGTGCGGGGCCCTGCGCGATGGTCGAGCAAATTGGTGAGGATCACCACATCCGCGACATCGGTCAGCCGGTTGATGGCATCGACCGCCCCGTCAATCGCCTGCTGCCGGTGCATTTCGGTGTCGAAAAATCCGTTCAGCAAATCCCACACCTGCCCGCGTTCGACGAGCGTACCGTCATGCTTGTGGCGCAACGCTTCACCCCAATCGCCGTGCACCAGATCGAAATGGATGTGATGCGCCTCGTCCAGCCAATCGCGGAACGGCACGATCATGTGCAGCAGCACTTCATCGCAGTCGGAAATCAATAATGGCTTACTCACGCTTCCAACTCCTCTCGCGCCCTGACCAACTGGATAGGCGACACACCAATAACGTCCGCGCAGGCAATCAAATCGGGTTCATAGGCTTCCAGAAAAGACAGGATCGCCGCCTGCGTCCCGCGCTGATGGACCGATTGCCGCAAGCCTTCCGGCGTCAGACCGGTCAGCGCCAGCAACCGTTCGGCCCGCGCGCCTTCCATCAAGGCCCAGGCCAGTGCCTGATACGCCAAAGCAGACGCTTCTAACTTGCTATTTGTTTCGTGCATGGCTTTGGCTTAAGCGAAGCACCGGACGAACGCAAAGCGGGAAAAGGGCGCGCATGTCAAAAAAGGTGATGATTGTTGAGGATAACGAGCTGAACCTCAAGCTGTTCACCGATCTGTTGCGGGCGCACCAGTTCACGGTCGAGGGTGTGCGCGACGGTCGGCTGGCGCTTGAACAGGCCCGCATGTTTGCACCGGATCTTGTCATCATGGATATCCAGTTGCCCCATGTGAGCGGTATCGACCTGATCGAAGCCATGCAGAAAGACCCGATCCTCTCTGCTATCCCGGTAATGGCGGTGACCGCCTATGCCGGCAAGGGCGACGAAGAACGCATCCTTCAGGCCGGCGCACGCGGTTATCTGTCAAAGCCCGTATCGGTCATGAAGTTTCTGGAGGCGGTGCGCGGTATCATCGGGTGACCCCGACGCCGCTACGGCACGATTGTTGTGAACAAATAGACCGCAAACATCAACAGATGCACCGCGCCTTGCAGCACGGTCGTCTTGCCTGTCCCAAGCGTCAAGGTGGTGACAACCAATGTCAGGAACAGCAGCACCATCCCCTTCATGTCCAATCCAAGGGCGATGGGCAGGCCGACTATCAGGGACAATGCTGCAACGGCGGGGATTGTGAGGCCAATCGTCGCCAGCGCGGAACCCAATCCAAGGTTCAGGCTGGTCTGAAGCCTATTGGCAAGGGCCGCGCGAACGGCGGCGACGCTTTCGGGCAGCAGCACCAGCGCTGCGATGATTACCCCGACAACGGCGCGCGGTGCGCCAGCCGAGGCGACAGCCGCCTCAATCGTGGGCGCCAGCGTCTTGGCAAGCAGGACCACAGCACCCAGACAGGCCAGCAAGGCGACCGCCGAAAAGAGCGTCTGCGCATTGGTCGGCGGATCGGCATGGACATCCTCATCCGCCGCCAGCGTCTTGGCGGGTAAGAAATAATCGCGGTGGCGTACGGTCTGCACCGCAACGAAGGTCGCGTAAAGCAGGAAGGAGACGATCGCGACAAAACCAAGTTGCGCAGGGGAGTAGACCGGCCCGGGTTCACTGACGGTGAAATTGGGCAGGACCAGCGTCAACACCGTCAAGGCGCAGAGCGTCGCGAGCGATGCACTGACGCCCGTTTGTTTGAAGGTCTGCTCTTTATGCACGATCGCGCCGAAGAATATGCACGCGCCGATGAGGCCATTGAGGATGATCATGACCGCGGCAAAAACCGTATCCCGCGCAAGGTTTGCGGCATCAGGGCCCGCAGCCGACATAAGTGTGATGATCAAGCCCAGCTCGATAATCGTCACGGCAATGGCGAGCAAAAAGGTGCCGAACGGCTCGCCAACGCGATGGGCCACCAGCTCCGCATGATGCACAGCCGCCAGCACCGTTGCAATCAAGGCGACCGCCAGAAGCCAGGCAGGCAGGGCAACGCCTACTGTGGCCGCGATCAGTAGCCAGCCAATCAGCGGCGCGGCCCAAGTCCATTGGTGAATAAGCTTTTGCATCTGGGGTAGATGTAGACCCAAGCCTGTCATGCGCAAGGGCACGGGCGATATGAATCAAAAAGGGCGCCCGAAGCGCCCTGATCGATATCCGACTCAAGCAGCGTAAAAGCTTACTTGATTTTGGCTTCCTTGAACTCGACATGCTTGCGCACGACGGGATCATATTTGCGGAACGTCATCTTTTCGGTGATGTTGCGCGGGTTCTTCTTGGTCACATAGAAAAAGCCAGTGTCAGCAGTGCTGAGCAGCTTGATCTTGATCGTGGCTGGCTTCGCCATGGCCCATTCCTTCGTGTTCGATTTCGTTAAAAACGGCGGCAGCAATGAAGCGGCCCGTTCACAGACGCGCGCCTTTGCGGATTCGCGCGCCTAAAGTCAAGCCTTGAGTGGGGTTCAGGCCAGATTCCGCCATAAATGCACGACATCCGCGATCAGGGTCGCACTTTCACGACTTGTTAACCATGTTGGCGCAAACTGCCTGTATCATAGGGCACAGGGGCATTGCCATGGAAATGGATCATGATCGGCAGATGCTGATTCGCGCGGAATTAAGCGATTTGCTGGAAGCCCTGCGCTTAACCTCGTTCGACACCAACCCTTTGCAATTTCTGGTCCGCCTTGAAGCCATCCGGAAAACGGCAACCGTGCATCAATTCGCAACCGTGGCTGAAATTGCCGGCGTATTCGAAGCCACCATGCAGCGCGTGATCGATCATGGTGGGGGCGATTCGGTCGTCAGCAGTTTTACCGGCATTTTGGAAGATGCGATTGGCTGTTCGCAATTGAGCCCTTCGGTGACCCAATCCTTGTTGGCATCGGTAGCGGTGCGGCTTCCCGGCTAAAGCGCGCCCTAGCGCGACGCTAATCTTCGAAAATTCCCGGACGAACCGGTCTGTATCTTTTTCTCCAGATTTTAATTCCCCGATGCTAGTGCCAGGCCATGGACGCGCTGCTTTCGACATTCCTATCCGTTTTCCTCGCCGAAATGGGCGACCGGACGCAGATTTTGGCAGCTGCACTTGCCTTGCGATACCAAAAGAATGGTGCGATCCTTGCCGGGCTGGCGCTTGCCACCTTGTGCAACAGCGCAATCTCTGCCGCTGGCGGTTCGGTCATTGATCAATGGATCAGCGAAGCGCCGGTGAAGCTATTCGCAGGCCTCGCCTACATATTTGCAGGCGCGGGAATGCTGATGTGGCGGCGCACCGTCGATCCGCTGACAAACTGGAAAATGCCTGCTTTCCTGACGGCCTTTCTGGGGCTGTTCATTCTCGAATTCGGCGACAAGAGCCAGTTCATCATCGCGGCGCAAAGCGCGCGCACACCCTATTGGGGGATGGCATTGATAGGCGGTTTTGCTGGGATCATGGCCGCGACGATCCCCGCCGTCTTGTTGCGCGAGCGGCTCGCACAAATCGTCCCGCTTAAACCCATTCGCTGGATTTCGGGTGGCCTGCTCTTGGTATGGGGATTCATGCTGGCCACGCAGGCTTTCGGAATAGCTTAAGCGACGCGGTCACTCTGTCTGACCGACAGGCTCCCATGGAAAAAAGGAACTACACTCAGTATAATGCGTTCAACGGACGAACCCAGAAAAACGGAGAAAAATGATGGCAGAAGGCGACAACAGCAAGAAGGCATTGGCCGATGCCCTGAACGGTCTGCTGGCAGATTATTACGCGCTATACCTGAAGACGAAAAATTTTCACTGGCATGTGACCGGCCCGCATTTCCGGGAATATCATCTTTTGTTCGATGAACAGGCGGCCGAACTCATCGCCACAACCGATCTGGTGGCCGAACGGGTGCGGAAACTGGGTCAGGATACATTGACGTCCATCGGCGCGATTGCCGGTAAGCAGCGCATCAAGGATCATGACTCCACCTCAACCGATGCGGCCAAGATGCTGAAAGAGCTTCACGCCGATAACGAGACATTGGTGAAAGCATTGAAGGAAGCCAAAGACCTTGCCGAAGACGCGGGCGACAATGCCACCGACGGTTTGCTCGACGATTGGACAGATCAGGCGGAGCAACGCGCATGGTTCCTTGCGGCGACCATCGGTAAAGCCTGACCGGGTCTGGACGTGACATAAAAAAGGCGGGTGAAGCGTAATGCTGCACCCGCCTTTCTATAAATTCGCGGTCTGTTTATTCGGACAGCGCGCTGAGGTTCGCGGCAGAGAATTTGCCGCGGCGGTCAATCTCGATATCGAACGATAAACGGTCGCCTTGCGTGACCTGACCCATGCCCGAGCGTTCCAGCGCAGAGATGTGCACAAACACATCTTCGCCGCCGTCATCACGCTGCACGAATCCAAAACCCTTCATGTCGTTGAAGAATTTCACGGTGCCGTTGGCGCGTTCGCCAGTCGATTCGCGCTGTGGTCCACGTGGCGCCGAGTCGCGATCGCCACCGCGGAAACCACCACCCTCACGGGGCGGACGGTCACGGTCGAAACTGCGTTCCGGACGCGGTGCGCGTTCCGGCACGGCGATGGGTTCGCCATCGATGACCAGATCGGTTGCAGAAACCTTGCCACCACGATCCACCAGCGTGAATTCGAGCGGCTGTCCTTCTGCCAGACCCGAAAGTCCGGCTTGCTCGACGGCGCTGATGTGAACGAACACATCATCAGGACGGTCATCCACCTGGATGAAGCCGAAGCCCTTTTGTCCGTTGAAAAATTTGACTATTCCCTTGCCAGAGCCAATGACCTGCGCAGGCATTGGGGGGCCGCCGGCACTACGACGTGGGCCACCAAAGCCGCCGCCGCCACCTGCGCCACCGCCGAATCCGCCACTAGGACGTCCGCCGCCAAAATCACTCTGGAATGGAGGGGGTGCCCGGTAGCCATCATAGCTGTCATCCCCAAAGCCGTCTCGTTTGTCCCGGCCACGGCCGTTACGCTTGCGATCAAAACCCATGTCTTCGTACTTGCCTTCTCACCGCCCAAAACAAATTAGTCTATGCAGTCGAGGGCGCCAGTCCTGCACATCACAAGCGCGGCCCTTCCTGATCGCGCAAGCCCAAGCTATATCCCATTAAAAGATTACGCGATAGCAAATATTACGTGCCCTTTTGCGGGGGTCGGAAACGCAGTTTTATTTGCGTTGGCGGACATGGTCGGGCAAGGGACCAGTCATGAGCGTATATTTGCATGAAGAAGACTTGCCCGCCGATGTTTTGGCCCCGGGCCCCGTCGCAGTAGACACCGAAACCATGGGCTTGATCACGCCGCGTGACCGGCTTTGCCTGTTGCAGATTTCAGACGGCAGGGGGGACGAACATCTTGTCCGTTTCGGGCCGGACAGCGATTATGCCGCACCGAATCTGCGCGCCGTGCTGGCGGATCCGCAACGGCTAAAGCTTTTCCACTTCGCCCGATTCGATCTGGCAGCGATTTCGCATTATCTGAATGTGACCGCTGCACCGCTTTTCTGCACCAAGATCGCATCGCGTCTGACGCGGACCTACACCGACCGACACGGCCTGAAAGAATTGGTAAAGGAAATGCTGGCAACCGATATTTCCAAGCAGCAGCAGTCGAGCGACTGGGGCGGGCCCACCTTGTCCGAGGCGCAGAAGGACTATGCGGCCAGCGACGTGCGCTATTTGCATCGCCTGCACAGCGAATTCGTGACCCGTCTTGAACGCGAAGGGCGGACGCAATTGGCGCAGGCCTGTTTCGATTTCCTGCCGCACCGTGCCGAACTTGATTTGGCGGGTTGGCCGGAAATCGACATATTCGGGCACAGTTAAGGTTCGAAGGCGTTTAACGCTCCGATGTCTGAACTCGCCGATCTTGAACGCACACAAAGGCAACGTTGGGCTTTGCCCGGCGGCCGGCATGACCGGCTGATCCGTTTCCTGCGGGTGGGCTTGCCGAGTGTGATCGGCCTGCTGCTCGCGGTGCTTGCCTTCGGCCCCTTTACCGGAACCCAGGAACTCAGCTTTGTCCTGAACAAGGATGAGGTCAGCCTGTCGCGTGAACGCATGCGTCTGATCGAGGCGTTGTACCGTGGCGAAGACAGCAAGGGTCGGCCCTTTTCGCTGCGCGCGGGAAGCGCTGTGCAGAAAACCTCGGCCGAACCGGTGCTGGACATGACATCGCTGTCGGCGCGTATCCTTTTGAACGACGGCCCGGCGTCCATCTCGGCGCAGCGCGGGTCCTATAATCTCAATCGGGAGACGATGCGGGTCAATGGCCCGCTGGCCGTGACCTCCCCTGATTATAATATGGTGGCCAGCAATGTGGAACTGTCGCTGAAAAACAAAACCATGCAAAGCTTTGGTCCTGTCAGCGGCCGGACCAAGGTCGGCACATTCCAAGCACAGCGCCTGAAAGCCGATCTGGATACCCGCGTCGTGCGGCTGGATGGCGGCGTCCATTTGCGTATCAACCAGAATGCGATTAAGTGAGGCCGTAATGAACACACGCTCTTTCATGACAGGTCTTTGCACAGCCATCGGCGCGGCGGCCATTTTGTCGACCGCCTCCTCGGCGCAGTCGATCCGCAACCATAACAGCAACGCGCCTGTCGATTTCACGGCAGGCTCGCTGGAGCTGCAGGACCGCGCGGACCGGGTTGTGCTGGCAGGCGGCGTAACCGTTACGCAAGCCGGTCTGGTGCTGAAATCCAGCCGGTTGACAGCTGCCTATTCGAGCAACGGTGGTGGCACCGATGTCGAGCGGCTGGACGCGACCGGCGGCGTCACCATCACCAAGGATGACCTGCGCGCGACCAGCAATGCCGCGATATACGACCTGAACACCAGCCTGATTACCCTGATCGGCAACGTAAATCTCGTTCAGGGCAGCAACAAGCTGAATGGCGGGCGATTGGTGATCGACCTCAACTCCGGCCGATCGACCATCAACGGCGGGGGCCCTGCTGGAACCAGCACTTCAGGCGGCCGCGTTTCGGGCACATTTACCGTACCGCCACGGAAAAACTAATTGCGCTAAAATGGGCAGGCATGAATCATGCCAATTGCATGTTGTCCGCAGACTGGGTAGCTGTTGCCAAGACAGACCCGGCAATTGCGGACGATGATTTGATATGGACAGCATGACAGCAGAGCGGCCCGCCGCAGATGCCACGACCCCGGAAGGCGCATCGTCCGGACTGGGCGTGGTCTCGATCGCCAAAAGCTATGACAAGCGCGCGGTGTTGACCGATGTGTCCCTGTCGGTGGCAAAGGGCGAGGTGGTGGGCCTTCTTGGTCCCAATGGCGCGGGCAAGACGACCTGCTTTTACTCGATCATGGGCCTGGTAAAGCCCGACAGTGGCCGCATCACGCTGGACGGCGCGGATATCACGGGCCTGCCAATGTACCGTCGCGCGATCTTGGGGCTTGGCTATCTGCCGCAGGAAACCTCCATTTTTCGCGGCATGACGGTCGAGCAGAATATCAGCGCGGTATTGGAAATGGCGGAGCCCGATGCTGCGGCGCGGGCGGCACGGCTAGAGACCCTGCTCGATGAATTCGGCCTTGGCCGTTTGCGCAGCGCACCCGCCATGGCGCTATCAGGCGGGGAACGGCGGCGCTGCGAAATCGCACGGGCACTTGCCGCCAACCCCTCGATCATGCTGCTCGACGAACCCTTTGCCGGGATCGACCCGATCTCTATTTCCGACATTCGCAATCTCGTCAAGGATCTGAAAACCCGCGGCATCGGCGTGTTGATTACCGACCACAATGTGCGCGAGACGCTGGAAATCGTCGACCGCGCCTGCATCATCTATGGCGGACAGGTGCTGTTTTCCGGCTCCCCCGAAGCGCTGGTCGCCGACCCCAATGTGCGCCGCCTGTATCTCGGCGAGAGTTTTGCGATGTAATGGCGTGCGCCCGTGCAGAATTTCCCGTCCACCCCAGCCTGATTAAGTAGCCTGTGGCATTAGCACCCCGCCTCGACCTTCGCCAAAGCCAGTCGCTGGTCATGACGCCGCAGTTGCAGCAGGCGATCAAGCTGTTGGCGCTGTCGTCGATGGAAATCGAAGCCTTCATTGCCGAAGAGGTGGAACGCAACCCGCTGCTGGAAACCGGCGCGAACGATGGTCCGGTAGAAAGCCCGCCGGACGATTTCACCGCCCTGCCCACCACAGAAAGCGGCGACCGCAGCAGCGACGATGTTCTGGGCGGCACCGACATGGCGGCGTCAGAGGCATTGGACGTCGATTTCGGCGCGGAAACATTCCACCATGACGGTGCCGCCGATAGCGTCGGCGGGGCCGACGGCATGCTGGGCCTGTCCGGCGGCAATATGGCGGGCGGTTTCGAAGGGGAAGGCCCGGATTTCGACACCTTCGCCGCCGCCGACATCAGCTTGCGGGAGCATCTGATGGCGCAAGCCGGCGCGAGCCTTTCAGGCCGCCTGCTGTTTCTGGCGCAACAGATTATCGAACAGATCGAACCGACCGGCTATTTGGGTGCGGACCTGCTGGGCATGGCGCATCGCCTGGGGGTGTCGATGGCCGAAATGGAAGAGGCGCTGGCCGAAGTGCAGCGTTTCGATCCCACAGGCGTCGGCGCGCGCGATCTGGCCGAGTGCATCATGCTTCAAGCCAAGGAAGCCGACCGTTACGACCCATGCATGGCGAAGCTGATCAACAATCTCGATCTCGTCGCCAAAGGTGCGTTTGACCAGTTGAAGCGCATGTGCCGCGTCGACGACGAGGACCTGCGCGACATGATGATCGAACTGCGCAGCTATGATCCCAAACCCGGTTGCCGTTTCGAAAGCGAAAGCAGCGTCGCGGTCACGCCCGATATCTTTGTGACCGCCCGCGGGGCTGGGTGGGCCATTGAATTGAACAGCGCCAATTTGCCCCGCTTGCTCATCAACCGGACCTATGTTGCCGAACTGGGTCAGGACAAGGCCACCAAGGCGTGGCTGAACGAATGCATGGCCGACGCCAACTGGCTGATCAAGGCGATGGACCAGAGACAGCGCACCATCATCAAGGTGGCGACCGAAATTGTGAAACAGCAGGACGGCTTTTTCCGCGGCGGGGTCGCGCATTTGCGGCCGTTGACTTTGCGTCAGGTGGCCGACGCGATCGAAATGCACGAATCCACCGTCAGCCGCGTGACCAGCAATAAATATCTGCATTGCGACCGGGGCCTGTTTGACCTGAAATATTTCTTCTCCTCCGGTGTGCAGTCTGCTGACGGGGACGGCATTTCTGCCGAAGCGGTCAAGAGCCACATCAAGACATTGATTGATAATGAGGGGACGAAAATTCTGTCCGACGATACGCTGGTCGACCTGCTCAACGCCAAGGGCTTCGACATCGCACGCCGGACCGTCGCTAAATATCGCGAAGCCATGGGGATCGGATCATCGGTGCAGCGGCGGCGGCAAAAGAAAATGGGCCGGTGACGCATGCGGGCATGGCGCGCGCAATAGGGCTTGCCAGAACAGGAAGGCGCGGCGTAGCGGGGCGCCAACCATGACGGAACCAAAGGCCGATCACGAAATTTCCGCACGCGATGTGGCGAAGGGCGCAGGAACAACCCTGCTCGCCCGGCTCGGCGGTGTCCTCGAAGTCATAGCCCAGCCGCTTTATATCTGGCTGTTCGGTCTGGCGGGATACGGATTTTACGGGGCGCTATGGGCCGCCGTAAATCTGACCCAGAATGTTGCCGATCTCGGCACAACCGGCGCGATGCAGCGGGTGGTCCCGCAGGCCGGGACGCCGCAAAAGGAAGCGGCGGCGCTGCGCGCGGCGCTGATATTGGGGGTCATACCCTGTATCCTGATCGCCATCACGGTCTTTTTTCTGGCAGAGCCGGTATCGAAATTCTTCAACGCCGACGCCCGCGATTCCGCGCAAGCCGCCGACCTTATCCGCCTTTTCATCTGGGCCCTGCCCCTTTGGTCCTTTGTGGAAGTGTCGACATCCGCCTTGCGATCCCGGCGGATATTTGGGGCGGAGATCCGCCTGCGCCTTTTCTGGGAGCAATTGATCCGGTTGCTGGTTGTGGTCTCGCTCTTCGCGGCGGGTTGGTCGACCCGCGCGCTTTATGTCGGCCACATGATTTCGCTCGCCGCGATCTGCGTCTTGTGTGTTCGCCTGCTCGCCAAGAATTTCGAACTTCGGCTGATGCTGAAGGGCCCTTTGTTCGATGACATGTTCCATGCCACTTTGAAGGCTGGCCTGGCGGTCCTGCCCACCAACATCGCCTTGCGCATATTCGGCGACGGCCCTGCCATTGCCCTGAACGCAATCCTGCCCGGGGCCAATGGCGCGATTGCCACCAGCCTTTATATCGTGGCCCGCAAAATATCGAGCCTGGTGCAGTTGGTGCGCACTGCCTTCGCTTATGTTCTCGCGCCTTTGGCATCCGCACTTTCGAAGGACGGCAAGGAAAAGGTCACCTCCATTTACGGCTTTTCGACACGTGTATTGGTGACTTTGGCTCTGCCGCTTGCCGCCGCACTGGGGGCTATGGGCCCCACCATTCTACCCGTATTCGGACCCGGCGTGGAACAGGCTCTGATCGCTGTATGGATATTGCTCGCATCGCGGGCCTTTGAAGCGGTGTGCGGAGCGGCGGCGCCAATCCAGCAAGTTGTGTCCGCGCACCGCCACCAGTTGGTCGGCAGCATCACCGGTGTAATTATCGCGGTTGTGATCGGTGGCTATTTCACGCCGCTCTATGGCTTGAATGCCATGGCCTGGGCTGTTGCCCTGGGTCTTGTCGCGGCGTCGGCCATACCGATGGTGCAGCTTAATCTGCACGATGACCTGCACCCGTTTGAACGCCCCTTTGCGTCCGTTTTCATCAAGGCATTGGCGATTGCGATTGTGGGATCGCTGCTGATCTGGGCCATCCCGTTCATTCCGATCTCGGGACAGCGGCTTCTGTTCGGCGCCATGGTGTTGGCTGCGCTTGCCTTTTCGCGCAAAGTCGCGCTCGGTCTTGCTCTTCTCGGACTGGCGGAGTGGATTATCGAGACGCAGTTTGCGGTGCCGGACCAGCTTTTGTCGCGGCTGGTCACCATTGTCCTGATGCTTCCGGTTGTTGTGGCAACGTTGTGGTTTGCCTTGCGTTTCGCCTTGCCCGCCGTCGACCGCAGCGCCATTGGCGAGAAAACGGCGCGCAAACTACGTCTGTTGTGACGCCTTGCGTCGGTACCAAATCTCCAGCGCTTGCCGGTGATCGTCGGGCTTATCGACATCAATCGCGGCTTCGGGCGTGGCGAGCGGCACAAGACGCGCTTTCAGGCCAAGCCGGTTTCCTGCCTGCCGAAACGCTTCGGCCAAGCCAATTGTCCGGGTGAGCGCACGAAGCGCAAGCCATGGACCAAAGTGCAGGAATAGCTTCCAAGCCGTTTTGCGGTCCTGCTCGGCACGTGACCAGAGCTCAAGCGCGGGAAGGCATTTGACCGACTGCAGCGCGAACAGATTTGCCCCCGACCAATAGCCATCCGAAAATTTGAGCCATGTCCGTTTGTTTTCAGGATAGCGTGCCAGCAGAGCTTCGCGCTCGACCATGCCGACAGCAACATCGGCGTCACCCGCATCATGCATGAAACCGGACAGCAGAGCGCTTTCCAGCAACGGATGATCCGCCGTGGTGACTAATATCGGAAAGGGCAGATCGGCGCTGCCGGCTAGGTCGGCAATACTGCTCGAAATGCCGCCCTGACTCCTGCGCAAAGTTGCGCCACCTCCTTGAGCGACAGCATCTTCCAGCCTTTCGATATCTTGCGCGATGACCACGATCCGTTCGACCCCCGCAGTTGCGTGCAGGGCGGCCAGAACGCGGCTCAGCATGGGTACGCCGTCGAAATCGATCAATGCTTTGGTCGAGACACCGAAATGGGCGGCAAGCGCATCGCCCTTGGGGCGGCTGCCGGCAAGAACCAGCGCGGACCAGCCTTTGCCGGCTAGCGCTGTAGGGGATGTCATGATTTTGCCCCATTGTTGTTCAAAGGGAACGTCCTCTTCTAAAAGCATCGAGTTAGGATTGTTGGTGTATCAACAGGAAATGGCCCGCAGCGGCAAGTCGCTATTCTTCATTCGCGGCACATATATCTACACAATTATCGCGATTTCCACGTTGATCGCCTTTTTAACGCGCGATATCGGCCCCTTTGCGACGGCGCAAGCCGACTGCATGTGGTTCTGGATCTCTTTTGCCGTCGCCAGCGCCGGAGCGATTGTCCGTATTTTCACCAGTGGCTGGGCTGCGCTCGGCACTTCGGGTCGGGCAAAAGTCGCTGCCGAAGCCGCCGAGCTCAATACCACCGGCCCCTATTCGCTGGTACGCAATCCGCTTTATGTAGGCCGCATCCTGAATTTCACGGGCCTTGCGATGCTTTCGGGAAGCTGGGTCTTTGGTGCCCTCGTCTTCCTGCTCGCCATCTTGGTGTATGAGCGTATTTCGGTTTACGAAGAAGAATATCTGCGCGACAAATTCGGTGAAGCACATGCCGCCTGGGCTGCACATGTCCCCGCCCTGCTGCCGCGCCTGACGGGTTGGGTAAAGCCCAAATATCCTTTCTGGTGGAAGCGCATGATCTGGCGCGAACAAAACAAGCTGTTCCTGCTTGCAACCGGCGTCTTTCTGACATGGTTTGCCCGCACCGGTTTTGATGTCGCGGCGTTGAACGGCAATTGGGTTATGGCTTATGCCGCCCTTGTCGTCCTTCGCTTCATCATCGGCGGATTGAAAATGATCGGGTTCTTCAAAGAGCTGAGCTGATGGCTTCGCTTGCCCCGCTGATTGCGGTGATCGGATGCGACGGATCAGGCAAGTCCACTTTGGCCGAGGCGCTGGTCGCAGATTATAGCGCCCGTCGCCCGGTGTCCTATGTCTATCTCGGACTCAAATCGGGCGCGATGGGTGAGGCGATCAAACAGTGGCCGATCATCGGTGGCTGGCTGGAGAAGAAGCTGTCGAAGCGGGCGTCACAGGCGCGTGATACGAAGCAGAAAATCCCCGGTGTGGCGACGGCTTTGGTCATTTATGTGCTTTCCACCGTACGCCTGCGGCGTTTCCGGCAGACGCTTGCGCACCGCCGCGCGGGTCGGCTTGTCATAACCGATCGCTACCCGCAGGTGGAAGTGCCGGGCTTTTATGACGGCCCCGGTCTTTCCGCCGCAAAGGCGGGAAGCAGCTTCGTCGCATGGCTGGCCCGGCGCGAACGGGCCAAATATGAATGGATGGCGGCGCATTTGCCGACACTGGTGATCCGCATCAACATCGACATTGAAACGGCCCTTGCCCGTAAGCCGGACCATGCCCGCGATTTGCTGGAAAAGAAAATTGCCGTGACGCCCATCCTGACCTTCGCAGGGGCGCCCATCGTCGAACTGGACGGACGGGAGCCTTTTGCAACGGTGAAGGAAAAGGCAATGGCGGCAATCGACGCCGCGCTGGCGTCACGCGGCGCGTAAACGGTCGAGGAAGTTCCGGCTCGCCTCACGCAGGGCACCGGCCCGACTTTCCAGATCGCCCATCACCAGTTGCATCTCGTCGGCGACTTCACCGACCTGAACGGCCGCTACATTCACCTCTTTGCTGAACTCGCGCACATGTTCGGCATCTTGGGCGGCGTGCTGGGCATGACCGCTAATGTCGCGGGTGGCGGCCTGCTGCTGCGTGATGGCGACCGCAATATTGTTTGCGCCCTGCTGAACCTGCGACATTTTGTGGGCGACCGAGCCGACCATACGTGCGGCATTGTCCATCTGGTCCTTAATCGTCGTCACGGTCGTGGTTACGGACCCGATGGCACCATGTGTCTGGTTGGCGAGGCTTTTCACTTCCTGCGCGACTACGGCAAAACCACGTCCCGCGTCACCGGCACGTGCTGCCTCTATGGTGGCGTTTAGCGCGAGCAGGTTGGTTTTTCCGGCCACGTCCTGAATCATCGCGGCAATCTCGCCGACCTTTTCCGCTTCGCCTGCGAGATGCGCCATTACGCCGCTGCCCTGCTTGCTGCTTTTGGTTGCAGCTTCCGATGCCGTAACTTGATCATGTACCTGATGGGAAATGGCGTCCGAGGATTCACTCAACTGCCGTGCGGCCGCGGCAACCATCTGGATCGCCCCGCTCATGTTGGAGGCCATGTCGGCCATCGCATCGGTTCGTTCCCGCGTCTGCGTGCCGATCGCGGCCAGTTGCTGGGAAGATTCACCGACCGCGCGAACTGCGGATTCCATGACATCGATAATGGCGTGGACCGAATGTTCGAACTCGCTGGCCAGCGCGGCCATTGCTTCACGTTGATCCTGATCGGCGCGCGACCGTTCTTCCTGACGCGCCATGCTGGTGTTGCGACGTTCCGCCTCCAAGGCTTCAAGCCGGTCCTGCTCTGCAGCGAAAAAGCGTTTCTGTTCGCGTGCGAAAATCTGTGCGTCGTCCAGAGATTGCATGAAGGAGCGCCACTGCATCATCGCAACGCGGTGCAAAGAGACCCCGAATAGCGCAATGCCCGCATAAAAGTACCAGGGCATGTCCATTCCGGAATAGCTCGCGGAAATCGTGCTTCCGATCGTCATCACCGCAAGCCACATGACCATGGCCGCCGGAAGGCAGAGATAGATGAGCGCACCGATGGCAATAAGCCCGAACGTCATCGCACTGCCGACAAGGATGCCGATATCCTGATGATAGCTCCACACATCGGCGAGCAGCAGAACCCAGCTAAAGGCCTCAATAGTCACCTGCAGGACGAACAACCGCCGTAAAAATAGCAGATATGTGCCGTCGGGATCGTTCTGGCTATCATAGTTTTTGATCCGGACATGGACCCGGAAACCAACGATAGCTGCTATCGTATAGAGCGGCGCGGCATATTGCGCATACCGCGGGTCGGCACCGCCAAACCATAATATGGCGAGGGCAGGCCACATGGTGACCAGTCCCGAAATGAAGGCTGCGACGTGCGACCGACCGGCGGCTTGCAGTTGTGCCACCATCAAATCGCGGTTCTGCGCGCTGGCCGATCGACGCAATATTGCCCACTCACCCGTCAAATCGGTGAAGAAGGCAAACATGTCTTTCAAATGGCTCAATTCGCGCATGCAGGGTTTCCGACGGATATTTCCGTCTTCAGCCCTAGCAACTAATGGTAAAGCAGCCGTTAACCATAGGCAGCGGGTTTATTCGCCTTTGATAAATGCGACGCTGTCGGCAAGCACGGGGGCTTTTGACCGGAACGGCCGGGCAATTGCCATGATGATGTCGGCATGATCAACTTTCGGATATATTTTCAACGTCGACGGACCGCCGAGTTCGGCCATTCGTGCCGCCAGCGCCTTGCTGTTGCGGGGTTTCACGACGGTATCGATGTCGCCGGTGAGCAGCAACAAAGGCGGCGCATCGGCGCGGGCGTAATGGATCGGCTGGGTCTCGTTCAGATCAGGCCAATGGCCGAGAGCGATTTTGGACGAATCGGTCGTGAGCGGTAAAAAGTCATAGGGGCCGGCGAGGCCAATGACCCCCTTGATGGATCTACTGTCCAGCTTCTGGGCCGCGAGCCATTGCGGGTCCAGTGCCGCCAGCATGGCGATGTGCGCACCGGCGCTATGCCCCATAAGATACATGCGACCGGCATCACCCCGATAGGTTCCGATATTCTTCTGGACCCATGCAATAGCCGAAGCCGTATCTTCGACAAAGGCGGGGAAGCGGGCTTTGGGTGTTTTGCGATAGTCGGCGACAACGGTCACTATCCCGCGTGCCGCGAACGCGCGGCCTAGAAAACCATAGCCGTCGCGCTCCCCGTCTCGCCACGCACCCCCGTGAAAGAAGAGCAAAACCGGATTAGGTTTATCGGCCGCGTCCTCGGGGACGTAGACATCCAGCTTCTGCCGCTCGTCGCTTCCATAAGCGATGCCTGTCGTCGCCTTACCCTGATATTCCGACGCCCCCGGCGCTATCCGGTCCGCGAGATCGAGCTTTTGCGGGTCGGTCTTGGACCAGAACCACAGCCCGATGGCGGCGATGAGGACCAGCAGTGTCAGAAGCGTTGCTTTTATCATGCCCTTCATGTGCCTTCCCCGGCTCAACTGCACAATGAAAAAAGGCGGCCCCCGAAAGGACCGCCTTTTCTTTTTGCAAACAGGCCGGGACCGTTGCGGCCCCGTGCGCTGAAATTCTTAACGCTTCGAGAACTGGAAGCTCTTACGTGCCTTGGCCTTACCGTATTTCTTACGTTCTACGGTACGGCTGTCACGGGTCAGGAAGCCTTCGGCCTTGACCGCGCTGCGCAGCAGCGGCTCATATTTCGACAATGCCTGTGCGATGCCGTGCTTTACAGCGCCGGCCTGGCCCGAAAGACCACCGCCCTTTACGGTCGCGATGACATCATATTGGCCCGTACGCTCGGTCACGCCAAACGGCTGGTTGATGACGAGACGCAGCGACGGACGTGCGAAATACACTTCCTGGTCACGGCCATTCACGACAATCTTGCCGGTGCCGGGCTTCAGCCATACGCGGGCGACGGCGTCCTTACGACGGCCGGTAGCATAGGCGCGGCCCTGTGCATCGATTTCTTGTTCGCGGATGACTGCTGCGATCTGGGCAGGAGCTTCCGCACCCAGGGTTTCGAGATCAGCGAGTGAATTTGCGGTATCGGACATTATGCACCCACCTTGTTCTTGCGGTTCATGGAAGCGACGTCGAGCGTCTTGGGCTGCTGGCCATCATGTGGATGCTCAGTGCCGTTATACAGGTGAAGCGCACGCATTTGCGCACGACCCAAAGGTCCGCGCGGAACCATACGCTCTACAGCCTTTTCCAGAACGCGCTCAGGAAACTTGCCTTCCAGTACCTTGGCGGCGGTGATGCCCTTGATACCGCCGGCATAGCCGGTGTGGCGGTAATAGACCTTGTCGCCCAGCTTCTTGCCGGTGAACTGCACCTTGTCGGCGTTGATGACGACAACATGGTCGCCGCAATCGACGTGCGGGGTGTAGCTTGGCTTGTGCTTGCCGCGCAGGATGTTGGCAATGATCGACGCAACGCGGCCGACAACCAGACCTTCGGCATCAATGATATGCCATTCTTTCTGGACGTCCTGCGGGCGGATCGATTTGGTAACTCTGGATAGCGTTTTCATCGCTAATCGAACCTTTCGGAATTGGAATTTATGCCCAGAATCACAGGGACTCTGGTCGTGAAGCGGCGCTAATGACGGTGAAGCACCCAATAGTCAAGCAAAAGCAGGGGTTTTACGGGAGGTACAATAATACCTCTTTGGAGATCCACAGCCCGCGGGCCCTCACGCCGTTTCGGCAGCAACCCATTCGGCATAGGCCGGAAGCGCGGTTTCATGCGACAAACGCACGATCGCGGGCACCTTGTACCGGTGCAACGCCGCGATGCGCTGCATCGCCGCCTCTGCCTTTTGGGGCGAGGTTTTGAACAGCACGGGATGCTCCTCTTTGGCTTCGATCTCCCCTTCCCAGCGGAAATGGGAAATCACCATCGGAAAACGGTTCGCACAGGCGATCAGCCTTTCCGACAGAAGTTTGCGGCACACATCATGGCCCTCCCCCGCTGTCGGAAAGACGGCATAGATCAGCGCAATTTCGGTGCTGGTTCCCTTATGCGCCATTGTCTCTGCCGATGACATGGGCACCCCATACCGTTGCCGCCACGACCAGCGCCCCCACGGCCTGATGCGACACGGCGAGCACGATGTTGACGCCCGTCAGCACCGTCGCAATGCCCAACAGGATCTGGACGCCAAAAGCGCTGTGTATGGCAATGGAGGCGGAGCGTACCCCGGCCGCTTTGGTTCTGCGTGCAAGCATGATCAACGCTATTACCGCAACCCATGCCCACCAACGGTGCACAAAATGGGTTAAGAAGGGGTCGTTGACCAACGCCGGCAAAACACCGTGGGTCGTGTCAATTCCTTCGGGTACAAAATGGTCGTTCATCAGGGGCCAACTGTTTGAAACATAACCCGCATTTAGACCTGCGACCCATGCCCCAAACAGCAATTGGATGAACAAAATGGCGAGGACGGCCAGCGAAAATCCGGTAAGCTTTGCCGGTTTGGCGGCAGAGTTGCGCGCCAGAGCCTTTAAATCAAGCGCCGTCCACAACAGCCCGCCCAATATGAACAAAGCCGTGAGAAGATGCACCGCAAGCCGGTAATGACTGACATCGGTCCGCGCGGAAAGGCCGGACGATACCATCCACCAGCCGATCGTGCCCTGCAGTCCACCCAGCGCCAGCAGCGCCACCAAACGCGGCTTATAGCCCGCCGGGATCGCCTGCTTTAGCCAGAACCAGGCCAGCGGCAATGCAAAGGCCAACCCGATCACCCGTCCCAGCAATCGGTGCACCCATTCCCAGAAATAAATGAATTTGAACTGCGCCAGCGTCATGCCGGCGGGACCATTGATTTCGGTATATTCCGGAATCTGCTTATATTTTTCGAATTCCGACACCCAGGCCACCTCGTTCAAGGGTGGCAGCGTTCCGGCAATCGGCTTCCATTCGGTAATCGAAAGACCGGATTCCGTCAGCCGCGTAATTCCGCCAACTACAACCATCGCAAACACAAGCAACGCGACACCGATCAGCCATTTCACCAGTGCCTCCGGACGGCTGTTGGCGGTCAAGGTGTTCCGGTCGAGAGTCAGGCTATTTTCCATGCGCGCCGATATGCGCGGACCTGCGCGGTCTGACAAGAGCAGTGGGCGTCCTTAACCTTGCTTTTTGCGCAGGCATGGTTGCAGAAAGCGTCTTTAGCTACCTTAAAAAACCATCAGACCGGGGCGCACTCCGTCATCGCCCGTTTCAGGGGCGGGACATATAGGCGTCCAGCGTTTCATGATAATGCCGGATCCGGCTTTCCTGATAACGCGCCAAGGTGACGCCGGGCTTTTTCGAGGCGCGCAATCCTTTTTGGATACGCATCAAATTGTCCGTGTCCTGATCCGCGACCATGGCGGCGGAGCCAAGCTCCGGCGCATCGGCCCATTTCTGGTCCTGACCCAGCATATTCAATTTTGCTGGCTCAGGATGGGTCCCGTCGGGTGACTTTGAAAACAGAAACATGATTTCCATAATCGACGTTTCGGGATCATCGCCATTGGGGCGGAAACGATAGGTGATCGGAAGGGCCTGCCCACCCCAGGGAACCATGTTCGGGAAAAGCAGATATTCGATCAAATCGAGCGACTCGGTATCCGACAGGTCGGACATATCGCGCCCGGAACTGCGCGAAATTTTCTCGCGCGCGCGTTCGGCCAATTTTCCGCGCGCGGTTTCGCCCTCCCCTACTTCAATAGGCTTGCCCGCGAAGAACGGAACATCCCTTCGCATTTCTTCGATAGTTCGTTCAGCAGGAACGCCCTTCATTGATGGCGACGGTACGCCTTGAACGCTGATCATCCGGCTGACATGGCGGACATCGGGCCAGACATCATATTGCGTATTTGTATCGCCATAATAGCCCATCACTTGCGGGTGCGCGATGCTGACATGATAGGCTTCGACAAAAGCCTCCATCGCCAGTTTCCAGTTGCACGGCATGATCTTGCCGACATGGGCGGCGACATAGCGGTCCTCCAGATTGAACGCGGCAAAATGTTCGGGAAGATTTTCAAGATAGCTTTCCAGCGGCTCGCATTCAGGGTCGAAATTGACGAACACAAAGCCGCCCCAGATGCCGACCTTCGCCTCGGGCAAACGCATTTTGTCTTTTTCGACATGAGGAAAATCCCATTGCCCGGGAATGATCGCCAGGCTGCCGTCGAGTTTCCATGTCCAGCCATGGAACGGACAGCGTAGCTGGTTTACGCACCCACCCTCGGTCCGCAATAATGTGCCACGGTGCAGACAGGAGTTCACATAGGCCCGGATTTCGTCCCGCGCGGTTCGGATGACGATCAGTGAGTCATGGACAATTTCGTATAGGATATGGTCGCCAACATTTGGAATATGCTCCACCCGGCATGCAAGTTGCCAGCATTTGCGCCACACTTTCTCAACCTCCCGGTCGTGCCATTCCTTGGAAAAATAGCGGGCGCTGGACACATCGGCCATATCCTGCCCCTGCGCGGGCGATTCCTCGCGTAGGATCGATGGAGCCGGGTTCGTGTCCCCGTCAAACACCTCTTGCACCGAGGGTCCGGGGCGCCGCGCGATAATATCCATAGTCTCTCCCGTTGCTGGCATTATGCTCTGATGCTACGTGATGCCAATGGAACATTTACCGCACAAGCCTTTAGTCACCTTGGCACTCGACGTCGATTTTCCTGCCATGCTGGTTATTGGGCAAACGCCGGCAGGACTTCGCCGCATTGCGCCGGTAATCGGCGGTCAATTTTCGGGCGATCGCCTGAACGGGACCGTCTTGCCGGGCGCGGACTGGGTGCTGAACCGCAGCGATGGCGTGATGGTCATCGATGTCCGTTTAACCCTGAAAACCGACGATGGCGCTTTGATCTATCTGTCTTATCAGGGACGCTTTCTCGCCAAGGCAGAAGCAATGGCACGATTTGCGAAGGGCGCGCTGCTCCAGCCCGACGAATATTCGCTTGCGATCACGGCAAAATTTGAATGTGGCGATGATCGTTACAGCTGGCTTAACAATGTCATCGCCGTCGGAACAGGTAAGCAAATGGCGCATGGCCCTGTCTATTCGATATTCGAGGTCGGCTAAAACCAATCCGGTGCGTCCGTGGCAAACCGCCCGGCTTCGGCCCGTACACTGCAAATGATATGTTGTAACGTGCGCCGAATCGGTATAGAGAGCCGGGCAGATGACACAGGTTTGGACAAAATGGCGTTGGGACGGGCTCGGTTTGAGCATTGCCGGTCTATGCCTTGTGCATTGCCTTGCGACATCGGTATTGCTGGTATTTCTTGCTTCGGCGGGCGGACTGTTGCTCGATCCTGTTATCCACGAAGCCGGCCTTTTCCTTGCGATCCTCTTCGGCATGCTCGCTTTGGGTAAAGGTTTGTGGGATCACGGCTTTGTAATGCCAGCCGCAATCGGCGCTTTGGGTATTGGCATGATGGCCGGCGCCCTGACCATTCCCCACGGAACGACCGAGATTCTCTGGACAGTCATGGGCGTTGCCGTTCTAGCGCTTGGCCACGACCTGAACCATCGGGCATCCCACTAAAATCAAAACCGTTTTAAGGCGGGCTATTAGCGGACAAGTTCCGCAAAGGTAGCCAGTACCCACTTATGCACCGCCCTGATCGACGGCTGATGCCGCAAATCCCGGTGCACGATTAACCAGGGTGTGCGTGCCGGCGGGGAACGGCTGGCGGGAATTTCCACAAGGGCTTCTTCGCGCTTGGCTATCGCCACCGGCAGCAATGCGATGCCGGCTCCGGAAACCGCGGCCGTCATCAACGCCCTCGTGCTTCCCGTCCTGAGGGTCACAGCGGCGCGCAGCCCCATATCCTCAAGCCAGGCGAGTTCGGGCAAGCGGCCATAGCTGTCATCATATGTCAGCAGCCGTTCGCGGGTCAGATCGACGCCCGAAGGTGGTGTTCCCTCAAGATAGTCATGTGACGCAAAGAAGCCCAGATGCAGGGGCGGCAGATTCCTTATAATCAGACTCGCCCCTTCTGGTCGTGACATCCGGACCGCAATATCCGCATCGCGCGCCGCAAGACTGACAACATCGCCTTGCGACTGAAGATGGATGGGGAAGGCGACGCCTTTTTCCCATAAGCGTGGCAAAGCAGGGGCAAGAACATCGGATATGACAAATTCCGTCGCGGACAAGCGGACCGGGCTATTGCCGCCTTCGCTGCGCAGGCTATCCGCCAGACGGCTAACCCGCGCGAGTTGTTCGGCAATGGGTTCGGATGCTTGGGCAATCTGCTCCCCAAAAAAGGTAAGTGTCGTGCCTTTCGCCTGCCGGTCGACCAGACGAAGTTTCAACTTGTTTTCGAGCGATTCGATGCGCCTCGATATCGTTGAGATAGCGACGCGCCGTCTTTTTGCCGCCGCACTCAAAGACCCCGCGCGCCAAATGGCAATCAGGTCATCAAGATCGCGCGGATCAAGCATATTTTGCGTTTTTAGACATCTGTTTTGCAATATCGCGCATTTGATCCTGCGCCGCAATGGTCAAGATGGGATGACAGAAATAGGAGAAATCTGATGTACCGTTCCATGTTGTTGCTGGTTGCGGCCAGCCTGTCCTTGACACTTTCTACCCAAGCATTGGCGCAGGAAAACACCGCGTCGTCTCCTGTGGCAACACTGGTGACGATCAAGACGCCTGCCGGTATCAGTCGCCCCATGCTGGAGGCGGAATTCAAGCGCGCCGTGCCGGTCTATGAAAAAATCCCCGGATTGATCCGCAAATATTTCATTGCCGATGCGGACCGTTTTGGCGGCATGTATCTCTGGAAAGACCGTGCATCGGCGCAAGCATGGTACAGCGCTGCTTGGCGGGCAAAGGCCAAGGCGCTGTATGGCAGTGAACCGGACGTTAGCTGGTTCGATGTGCCCGTTCAAATCGACAACAGCACAGCCCGCTAATGCGCCAGCTCACATTTCTTGGCCCGAACCGGTTTGAATGGCACGATGTGCCAATGCCACAGATTCAGCACGACACCGACGCCATAGTCAGGCCCCTGGCGGTCGCCCGGTGCGATCTCGATCTGTATATCGCTACGGGAGTCGTCCCCTTTCCCGGGCCATTCGCTTTTGGCCATGAAATGGTCGGGGAGGTTGTAGATGCCGGGCCGCGCGCGAACGTAACGCCCGGGCAAAGGGTCGTCGTACCCTTCCAGATCAGTTGCGGAAGCTGCCTTTCATGCCGGCGTGGATTCACTGCGTCATGCGAATCCGCCCCACCCTATTCCGCTTTTGGACTAGGTGGCGGGCGCGTCGAATATGGTGGCGCCCTGTCCGACGCTATTCGCGTTCCTTTTGCCGACTTCATGCTCGTCCCGTTGCCGCACGGGCTTGATCCGATTCGCGCGGCGAGTGCCGCCGACAATATCCCGGATGGCTGGCGCGCTGTGGCACCGCAGCTGGAAAAATATCCGGGCGCCAGCGTTCTTGTCGTTGGCGGATTGGCGCAAAGCGTCGGCTTATATGCAGCTGGAGCCGCAGTCGCTTTGGGTGCAGGACGCGTGCTCTATCTCGACGACAACGCGATGAATCGCGAACGGGCAAAATTGATGGGTGCCGATGCCGAACCTCTGGCGCTTCACGACGGGCGGGAGCCGGGCGAGTTTTTCGAGATTGTCGTTGAAGCCGCCGGAACCGCCGACGCGCTGGCCTTTGCCATGCGGTCCTGCCGCCCCAATGCCTTTTTGACGAGCGTCGCGATGCATCTCGGCGCGACCACTCCGGTTCCATTATCCCAAGCCTATTATAAAGGGCTGACATTACATACGAGCCGGGCGAGCGCGCGAACTTGGTTGCCCGATGTGCTGCACTGCATAGCGTGCGGGTCGTTGCATCCCGAGCATGTCACCCATTCAATCGTGCCATTTGCAGATGCAGCAGACGCGATGACCGACAATGGGCCGAAAATCATCTTTACGCCCGATTAGGACCCCAAGCTTGCTTATGTCCCTGCGAACGCCTAAATTCGGGAAATGGCAGCACATCATCACCATGAACATGAAGGCGCGTCGCTGGCGCACGCGGCGCAGGCAGCGCTTGTCGAGGCGGGCGAGCAATGGACGGAAATGCGCGCGGACATTTTCGATGTCTTGGCGACGTTTGAAAAGCCCGCATCGGCCTATGACATCGCCGACCTTGTTTCGCAAAAGCGCGGAAAGCGCGTTGCGCCGAACAGCGTATACCGCATTCTGGACCTGTTCGTGGCAACCAACCTTGCCCGCAGGGTCGAAAGCGCGAATGCCTATCTGGCCAATTCCCACCCGGGCTGCTTGCACGACTGTATTTTCCTGATCTGCGACAATTGCGGGACTGCGACGCATATTGACGACGACAAGCTGACCAATACTGTTCGTGCGGCTGCCGAAGGCGCAGGCTTTGCACAGGTCCGTCCGGTCATCGAGGTGCGCGGCAAATGCGCTGATTGTGACTGACAGGCCTAAAATTACCCGCTATCACGGTACCCCATGACCCATGTTCCAGACACGCCGTTGCTCGACACGGTAAAAATACCCGCCGATCTTCGCGGACTTCAGGTTTCGCAGCTTCGCCAACTTGCCGACGAACTTCGTGCGGAAACCATTTCAGCCGTTTCGGTGACGGGTGGGCATTTGGGGGCCGGTCTTGGCGTGGTCGAGCTGACCACCGCGATCCACTATGTGTTCAACACCCCGGATGACCGGCTGATCTGGGATGTCGGCCACCAATGCTATCCGCACAAGATACTCACCGGCCGCCGCGACCGGATCCGCACCTTGCGGACAGGCGGCGGGCTTTCGGGTTTCACGAAGCGCAGCGAGAGCGAATATGACCCGTTCGGCGCCGCGCACAGCTCGACATCGATTTCAGCCGCTCTCGGATTTGCTGTCGCGAACAAGATGGCTGGGAAACCCGGCAAGGCCATAGCCGTGATCGGCGACGGCGCGATGAGCGCGGGCATGGCCTATGAAGCTATGAACAATGCCCAGGCCGCGGGGAACCGGCTGGTCGTAATCCTCAACGACAATGACATGTCGATTGCACCGCCGGTCGGCGGCCTGTCGGCCTATCTCTCGCGCCTTGTATCCTCCAGCGAATATCTGGGCCTGCGCAGTCTTGCGAGCAAGCTTGCACGACGGCTGTCACGCCGAATCCATAATGCTGCGGCCAAGGCGGAAGAATATGCCCGTGGCATGGCGATGGGCGGCACCCTGTTTGAAGAGCTCGGCTTTTATTATGTCGGCCCCATTGATGGCCACAATCTCGAACAGCTGATCCCGGTCCTCGAAAATGTCCGCGACAATGCGGAAGGCCCCGTGCTCGTCCATGTCGTGACGCAAAAGGGCAAGGGCTATGCCCCGGCAGAAGCGGCTGCGGACAAATATCATGGCGTGGTCAAATTCGACGTCATTACCGGCAAACAGGACAAGGGCCCCGGCGGCGGTCCGCCGGCTTACCAGAATGTCTTTGGCGAAACCTTGGCCAAGCTCGCCGATACCGACCCCACCATATGCGCGATCACGGCCGCCATGCCCTCGGGCACCGGCGTCGATAAATTTGCGCAGGCGCATCCCGACCGCAGCTTTGACGTCGGCATTGCCGAGCAGCATGGCGTAACCTTTGCCGCTGGCCTGGCCGCGCAAGGTATGCGGCCTTTCTGCGCCATTTACTCCACCTTCCTGCAGCGCGCCTATGACCAGGTCGTGCACGATGTCGCGATCCAAAACCTGCCGGTTCGTTTCGCCATCGACCGCGCCGGTCTGGTCGGCGCGGATGGCAGCACACACGCCGGCTCGTTCGACATCACCTATCTTGCAACCCTGCCCAATATGGTCGTCATGTCGCCATCGGACGAAGCGGAACTGGTCCACATGACCTACACCGCCGCGTGCCACGACAGCGGCCCGATAGCTTTCCGCTATCCGCGCGGAAACGGTATCGGCGTGCCCTTGCCCGAAGTGCCACAGCGCCTCGAGATCGGTAAAGGCCGCGTCGTACGCGAAGGCAAGAAAGTAGCAATCCTCTCGCTCGGCACACGATTGGCCGAAGCGTTGAAAGCGGCCGATACTCTCGACGCAAAGGGCCTTAGCACCAGCGTCGCCGATTTGCGCTTTGCCAAACCACTTGATGAAGATCTGATCCGCCATTTGATCGCCACGCACGAAGTCGTGGTCACGGTCGAGGAAGCGGCAGTTGGCGGTCTGGGCGCGCATGTCCTGACCCTTGCCAGCGACCTGGGCCTTATGGATACCGGCCTGAAAATCCGCACGATGCGTCTTCCGGATATCTTCCAGGAACATGACAATCCGCAGAAGCAATATGACGAAGCCGGCCTGAATGCGCCGCAAATCGTCGAAACCGTGCTGAAAGCGCTACGCCATAACAGCGCGGGCGTTGAGGTAGAGGAAGCAGGCGTGCGGGCCTAAACGCCCGCACCGCAATCAACCCGGAATAACAGCCTGCGCCGTTTGGCCGTCACCTTCGGGTGCAGCAATGATGTCGCGGGTAATCGAACCCTTGTTCACCGTTGTTGTTTCGGGGTCACCCACCGTCGAGCGGATACCCATTTCAGCGGCCCCCGGTGTGGTTGAAACGGCACGCTCAGCCGCAGAACGCTGCGCGGGGCCGCCAAACATGGCCTCGAGCACTTGCTCCTGACCGCCTTCGGTCGGGCGGACGGCGGTCGTAGCCGTGGGCTCAAGTGCGAAATCGGGGGGTACGACCAGCGGTGCGGCACGACCCGTGGAAGGGGCAGCCGCTTTATCGCCGCCGCGGATATCCCAGTCCCACAATGCCTGTCCTGCCTGGCTGACCGATGCGCAGCCGGAAAGGGTGGTCATTGCCGTTACGCCTAAAGCCAAAAGCAGTTTCTGTTTCATGTAATCAGTCCTTATGGGCGCGAATTAGGGCCGGGGTGCAGGCGCTGTGCCGCCAAAGAGCGCGTCAAGGACCTGTTCCTTGATATCGCCATCCTGCGGGCGCGGCGCATCCGGGGTCGGCGCGGGCAAGTTGAATTGTGCGGGCACCTCGATCGGCTTGGCGCGGCTAACGGCGAATTCGTCGGGGCGCTGACGGTCCAATATGCCCGTCGAACCGCAACCGGAAAGCGTGGCAAAGGCCAATGTGGCAACCGTCAGGATATATTTCCGCTTCATATTCACTCCACTATGTCCGCTCTGCTTGCGGGTTCCTGAACGCCCATGTCGTTTGTGGGGGCCTTTTCGCGCATCAGGAAAGCGCGGGCAAGCAATATCAGCACGCCGCAGGTAATGGCGGCATCGGCCAGGTTGAAAATGTAGAAAGGCCGGAACATGCCAAAGTGCAAATCCGCATAATCGACAACATAGCCATAGCGTACACGATCAACGATATTCCCGAGCGCGCCGCCCAGCACCATGGCCAGGGCCAGCATGTCGCCGCGCAGTTTCTCGCGCCACATCCAGACCGCGACGCCGCCCGCAATAACCGCCGTTAACGCCACCAGAGCCCAGCGTTCCGCATCGCTGTCGGCGGTCAGAAAGCTCATCGAGACGCCGCGATTTTCTGCATAACGCAGGTCGAAAAAGGAAATGATGTGGATCACGCCACGGCTTTGCAGCTGCAACGGGCCAAGCATGATATATTTGACGATCTGGTCGGCAATAAAGACCAGACTGGCGAGCATGATGCCTTGCAGACGGAATTTGGGATTTGGTGCGGTGGTCATACGGCTCCGTTCACAACAGTTTCGCACCTGTTGCACAGCGCGCCATCCTCGGCAACCTCGGGCAGATGCCGCCAGCAACGGCCGCATTTGTAGTTGGTCGATTTAACGGCATGCGCTGTAGCACCAACAAGACCGTCCATTTCGTTACCGGGCAGCTTTTGATGTTCAAGCTCAGTTTGTTCAAATTTCAGTTCAGCAACAATGCCAAGCTCTATCATCTCAGCGGTGTTTAAAGCGGCCAATGCCGAACCAGCCGGATACCAAATAGTTACATCAGCTTCCAAGCTTGAGCCGATCACTTTGTCGCGTCGCTGGGGTTCTACGGCGCGGCTGATCAAAGAACGAGCAATGATTTTGTTTGCCCATACTTCAACCAGCGTCTCGTCCACCCAGCCCGCATCAACCTCCGGCCAATCCGAGAAATGCACGCTATCTGCATCCGCACCAAAACGCGTCTGCCACACCTCTTCGCTGGTGAAGACCAGCACGGGCGCGGCGTAGCGGACTAGCGCGTGGAACAATATGTCGAGCACTGTGCGATAGGCCATCCGCTTTGGGTCGGTCGGCGCATCGCAATAGAGGCAATCCTTGCGGATATCGAAGAAGAAGGCCGACAGGTCTTCATTCGCGAAATCGGTCAGCAGACGGACATAGCTGTTAAAGTCGAAGTCGTTGACCGCTTGCTTGAGCTTCGCATCCATCTCGGCCAGCAGGTGGAGCATATAGCGCTCCAGTTCCGGCATGTCCGAAACAGCGACCTTTTCGGCATCCAAAAAGCCGTCGAGCGCGCCCAGCAAATAGCGGAAGGTGTTGCGCAATTTGCGATACTGGTCGGACACGCCCTGCAAAATCTCTTTGCCGATGCGGTGGTCCTCGGTGAAGTCGACGGTCAACGCCCACAGCCGCAAGATATCCGCGCCATTGTCGCGCATCAGGTCGAGCGGGTTGATCGTGTTGCCCAGCGACTTGGACATTTTCATGCCCTTCTGGTCCATCGTAAAGCCGTGGGTCAGCACCGCATTATAGGGCGCCCGCCCGCGCGTGCCGCAGCTTTGCAACAAACTCGACTGGAACCAGCCGCGATGCTGGTCGCTGCCTTCCAGATAGAGGTCGGCGGGCCATTGCAGATCGGGCCACCGTCCGCTTTCCAGCGTGAACACATGGGTGCAGCCCGAATCAAACCAGACGTCGAGAATGTCGGTCACGCGCTCATAGTCGGCGAGCACATAGTTGGACCCGAGATATTCCTGCGCCCGATCTTCGCTCCACGCATCGACGCCCGATTCCCGCACACCGGCAACGATGCGGGCATTGACGGTGGGATCATTCAGATATTGGCCCGACTTGCGGTCGACAAACAAAGTGATCGGCACGCCCCACGCGCGCTGGCGGCTCAACACCCAGTCGGGGCGGCCTTCGACCATGGCGGTGATGCGGTTCTGGCCCTTTTCGGGTACCCACCGCGTTTGCGAAATCGCGGTCATCGCCTTTTCGCGCAAGGTACCGTCGGACATCGTCTTGTCCATCGGCACGAACCATTGCGGCGTGCAGCGATAGATGACCTTGGCCTTTGACCGCCAGCTATGCGGATAGCTGTGCTGGTAATCGGCAGATGCGGCGAGCAGTCCGCCCGCCTCCCGCAACGCCGAACAGATCGGCCCTTCGGGTGCGTTGAATTTGGGATTGATAACGCTGCCCTCGCCGCCCAGCCAGAGCCAGTCAGCGCGGTATTTGCCGTCGCCCTCGACCGCAAAGACAGGATCGATGCCATTCGCCTTGCACAGGTCGAAATCGTCCTCGCCATGATCGGGCGACATATGGACAAGCCCGGTACCGCTGTCGGTGGTGACGAAGTCTCCGGGGAGCATTGGACGCGGCTTGGCAAAGAATCCACCGAGATGGTGCATCGGGTGGCGGACCATTGTTCCGGCTAGATCTGAGCCCTTAACTGTCCGAAGAACGGACGAATCAATGCCAGTATCATCCTGATCAAACGCGATCGGATTCTGCTTCAAGCGAGCAAGAAAGCTGCCCACCAAATTGCTCGATACCAGAAAATATCCGCCAATCGTCGATGGTGTTCCAATCAGATTAACGACGGAATACTCAACATCCGGTCCATAAGCCAAAGCTTGGTTCACCGGAATCGTCCACGGCGTAGTCGTCCAGATCACCGCATGCGCGCCGACCAGTTCGGGGATCGGGCTTTCGACAATCTCGAACGCCACATCGATCTGCGTCGAGGTGATATCCTCATATTCCACCTCGGCTTCGGCCAAGGCGGTCTTTTCGACCGGCGACCACATGACGGGCTTGGCGCCGCGATAAAGCTGGCCGCTTTCGGCGAACTTCAACAACTCCGACACGATGGTCGATTCAGCCTGGAAATCCATAGTCAGATAGGGATTGTCCCAATCGCCGTTGATCCCCAGCCGCTTCAACTGTTCGCGCTGGGTATCGACCCAATGCTGCGCATAGGCGCGGCATTCGGCGCGGAACTCGACCGGATCGACATCATCCTTGTTGAGCTTTTTCTTGCGATATTGCTCCTCGACCTTCCATTCGATGGGCAGGCCGTGGCAATCCCAACCGGGCACATAAGGCGCGTCCTTGCCGAGCAGGGTCTGCGTGCGGACAACCGTATCTTTCAGGATATGGTTCAGCGCATGGCCAATGTGCATGTCGCCATTCGCATAAGGTGGGCCATCATGCAGGATGAACTTTTCACGCCCGCGGCGGCGGTTGCGCAGCTCTTCATAGAGGCGTTGTTCCTGCCAGCGGGCAAGGATCACCGGCTCCTTCTGCGGAAGGCCAGCCTTCATGGGGAAATCGGTCTTCGGCAGGAAGACGGTATCGCGATAGTCTACAGGTTCAGTCATGTCGAAAGCGCCCTTAGCGCAACAAATTGCCTTTCGTCACCCTCAACTTGTTTGCGGGTCCGATTTCACTTCTTCAACGCAGGGCCAATGCCCCAAATATCCTCGATCCAGATATAGCCGTTGAAGGTTCCGGCAATCTTGCCCAGTTGGTGCACATCGGTCAGGCCTTCGTTGGATTTACCGCTTTCATAGGGGCCCATCACAATGACCTTCGCCCCCACCGATTCCATGCGGGCGATCAGGCGGTTGGGCCAGCCCCACATTATCCACTGATAATTGATCGGGATGACGAGCACCCCGTTGCGGCAGCTTTCCGGAATGATGCCGGTCCAGCCATAGGCGACATAATCCTTCGTGCACTGCTGCGCTTCGCCCTTCAGATCGAAGGCCCAGTTTTTCGGTGCGAGTTGACGGATGCGGGCGACAGGGCCGGTCGCGCCGTAAAAGGCATCGCCCAGCTTTTCATAATCCCGGCCTGACGCTTTCAATATGGCAAAAAGCTGATCGGCTTCGCCTGCATCCTTGGACTTGAAATTGAACAGCAAGGGACGCGACGGCAGCGCGGCGAGTGCCTCCTCCACCGTCGGAATTTGCCCTATGCCCTTACCGCGCAGGGGAAATGTCTTGCCGCCATCGGCCGTATAGCCATAGCCGATGTCCAGCACCTTCAGCTCGGCAAGCGTCAGGTCACGTGTCTCGCCTTTACCATTGGTGCGGCAATCGACGGTCCAGTCATGGAACAGCACCATCTTGCCATCTTTGGTCGGTGCAACGTCGATTTCGACCAAATCACCCCCCAGGCCCGCCGCCATCTGGATCGACGGCACGGTGTTTTCGAACACCTCATGGTCGGGCGGGTTGATGAAGCGGGCGGTGCAGGTGTCACGGCCAAAGGCGGCACGCTTGTCATAGAGATGATACACCCCGCGATGGGCAATCAGCTTGGGCTTGCCCACAGGCGTCGGCGCAAGCCAGCTCGCGTTGAGCAACGACAGCGCGACGAGGATGAGGGCGATGACGGCTAAAATACGTTTTTGGGTGCGGGATAGTTGAATCATTGCGCCAATATCTCCCGTGCTTCGTCACAATCCCGGGCCATCTGGTCCATCAGTGCGTCCATGCTGTCAAACTTCTGCTCCCCGCGCAGAAAGGTGTGGAATTCGACTTCGATGGTTTGACCGTAGAGGTCTTCCGCAAAATCGAAGAAATGCGGTTCGAGCAATTCCTTGGGCGGATCAAAGCTCGGGCGGATGCCAAGATTGGCGGCGCCGTCCAGAATGCGGCCATCGGGCAAGCGTCCGCGCACGGCATAGATGCCATAGCGTGGGCGCAGATAATGGGCCATGTCGATATTGGCGGTCGGGAAGCCCAGCAGCCGGCCATTTTTGTCGCCATGCTGCACGACGCCTTCGACCGTGAACGGACGGGTCAGCAAGCGCGTGGCGGTGGCACAGTCGCCGGCCTTGAGGGCGTCGCGGATCCGGCTGGAGGAGATGACCCCGCCCTCGTCCTTTACCGGCCCCACTGCGGTCGCGCGCAGGCCATGGGCCGCACCAAGGTCGCGCAGCACATCGATATTGCCGCCCCGGCCTTTGCCGAAGGTGAAATCCTCACCGGTAATGACACCGCTCAACCCCAGCCGTTCGACCAGCAGGGCGACAATGAAATCCTCCGCCGTGGTGTTGGCTAACGATGCGTCGAATTCAAATACCAGCATCGCATCAGCGCCCGCGGCTTCAAAGAGGCGTTGGCGCTGGTCCAGTGTCGTCAGCCGGAACCAGGGGGCATCGGGTGCGAAAAAACGAACGGGGTGTGGATCGAAGGTTGCAATGATCGCGGGCTTTCCTGCCGCCTTGGCTTGCGCAATCGCTTCGCCCGCAACGACCTGATGCCCCAGATGGAATCCGTCAAAATTGCCAAGTGCCGCCACTGCGCCGCGCAAGGCGTCGGGCACCACATCCTTTGCGGAAAGGCGGACGATGGTCATGACGGCGGTGACGCCTCCGCCAATGGCACCAACCCGGCGCGAATGACACGCAGCGCGTTGCCGCCCATCACGGCGCGAATATCGTCAGGCGTGAAGCCTTCGTCCATCAGGGCCTGTGTGACCTGAACCAGTTGGGACGTATCAAAGCGCACCGTGGTCGCCCCGTCATAATCCGAGCCCAGGGCCACATGCTGGATACCCACCAGATCGCGCACATGCTTCATCGCCCTGGCCGCCGCACGGGGGGACGTGTCGCAAATGGCAGCATCCCAATAGCCGATGCCGATGATGCCGCCGGTCTTGGCAACACCGCGGATTTCATCGTCTGTCAGATTGCGGTTCACCTTGCACGTTGCCTGCACGCCGCCATGGCTGGAGACAACGGGACGCTTCGCCATGGCGAGCACCTCGGCCACGCCCGCATGCGACAGATGGGCGATGTCGACAATCATGCCTTTGGCCTCCATCCGCCGCAATATGTCGCGCCCGAAGGGGGTGAGGCCACCTTTTTTCAGGCCATGCATCGACCCTGCAACCTCGTTATCAAAGAAATGCGTGAGGCCCGCCATGCGGAACCCTGCGGCATAGAGGCGATCCAGATTGGCGGCCTTGCCCTCCAGATTCTGCAGGCCTTCGATGGTCAGCATTGCGCCCACGGGCCGTGGGTCTTTGGCACGTGCCGCCAGCAGGCCATCAAGTTGTGCTGCTGTGTTGACCGCCTTGACTGCGTCATTCGAACCAGCAACCGCCGCATCCCGCTTGTGCGCATGGTAGAGCGAGCGCTCGACAAGCGAGTTCCATGTTTTCATCGGCTGCAGCTGCGCGATGGTCAGCAAGGTGATATTGTCGCTGTCCGCACCATTGCCGTCATAATTCTGGTTTTTCGGCGTCTTGCTGACCGAGGAGAATAGCTGCAGCGCGACATTGCCCTCTTGCAGGCGGGGAAGGTCCATATGGCCCCGCGCGGCGCGGTCGTTAAGGTCGCGGTTCCACATCAGCGTATCGCTATGAAGATCTACAATCGACAATGTCTTGTGGAGCGCCCTGGCTTCTTCGCTGACCTTGATCAGCGGCTTGCCATCCACCTGGTTCATCGCCCCTTCGACATAACCGGGCGCAACGCCGAAAAAGCCGATAGCAGCGGCACCGATCAGTGCCAGCGGAATCCAGACCCGTTTACGCATTTTCTCTCCCCATCCCCTGATGATGTCAGACGCGGCGGACCAACGTCACGAAATCATGTGCAGGGACCTTGCCATCGGCGGCGTGACTTTCGCGGGCGACTTCCTGCCATAATGTTTCATCGAAGGCAGGCATCATCGTGTCGCCTTCCGGCGTTGTCGCCACCTCGGTCAGTTCGATGCGGTCCGCCAGTGGCAGGAACAGCGCGTATATTTCCGCGCCACCAATCACGCAGACATGCGGGCCATTGGCACGCTTCAACGCTTCTTCAACCGAATATACGGTTTCGGCGCCCTCTTCCTCCCAGCTTTTGTCGCGGGTGAGGACGATATGGCGACGCCCTTCGAGCAAGCCGGGTAGACTGTCGAAGGTTTTGCGCCCCATGATCATGGGACGTCCTTTGGTGATTTGCTTAAAGTGGCGCAGGTCTGCCGGGATATGCCACGGCATCCCGCCATCCCTCCCGATGACTCCATTGGCGGCGCGGGCGAAGACAAGGATGATTTCGGGGTGATTCATATCCCCCGCTTTGCCGACATTTGTTTATCTATACAAGCGGGTGACGTGACCAATTTTACGTCCCGGTCGCGCTTCGGCTTTGCCATAGAGATGCAGGTTGGCCGCAGGGTCGCCCAGCAACTGCAACCAGCGTTCGCCATCCGCGCCGATCAGGTTCTGCATTTCCACACGTTCAGCCACAGTTGCGGTGCTGCCGAGCGGCAGATCGCAGATGGCGCGGATGTGGTTTTCGAACTGGCTCGTCTCTGCGCCTTCGATGGTCCAATGGCCGCTATTGTGGACGCGCGGGGCGATTTCATTGAACAGCGGACCTTCACCGCTGGCGAAAAATTCGGCTGTAAACACCCCGACATATTCCAACGCATCGGCAACCGCCGCCGCCATAATCCGCGCCGCGGCCTGCTGGCTTTCGATCAACGGCCCTGCAGGCAGCGTGGAGGTCGCCAAAATGCCATTTTCATGCGCGTTGCGCGGTGAATCCCAATAGCGGATTTCGCCTTCTGCGTTGCGGACGAGAATCACCGAAAATTCGGCGTCGAACTGGACCATAGCCTCGGCAATCAGGGGCTGACCGCCCGCCCGACGCCACGCGCTAGCGAGATCGCTTTGCGCCGAAACGCGCACTTGGCCTTTGCCGTCATAGCCCATGCGGATCGTTTTCAGGATCGCCGGTGTCCCGACAGCGGCCACGGCATCCTCGACCTCGATTTCGGACCGCGCGACAGCAAAAGCGGCTGTTTCGCCGCCCAGTTTGCGGACGAATTCCTTTTCCTCGACACGGTCCTGCGCGACCTCCAGTGCCTGGATCGGCGGATGGATCGGAACATCCCGGACAATCGACCGCAGCGGTTCTACCGGTACATTTTCAAATTCAAACGTGATGACGTCGCATACCCCGGCAAAGGCCTTGAGCGCCGCCAGATCGTCATATTCCGCGATGGTACATTCGGCCGCAACTTCACAGGCCACATTATCGCCGGGTGGCGCATAGATATGGCAGCGATATCCAAGCTGTGCCGCCGCCATTGCCAGCATGCGCCCCAACTGGCCGCCGCCCAATATGCCGATTGTCGAACCGGGGGGTAGTGCGGTCATTCGGGTGTCTCGGCCACCGATGCCGTCTGTGCGGCGCGCCAGGCGTCCAGCCGTTCGGCCAGCGCGCTATCATCGTTCGCCAACATCGCGGCCGCCAGCAATGCTGCGTTGGTAGCCCCGGCCTTGCCAATGGCCAGCGTACCGACGGGAATACCCGCGGGCATCTGTACAATCGACAACAGGCTGTCCATGCCGTCGAGGGCCTTGGACTGCACGGGTACACCCAGAACGGGAAGCCGTGTCATCGATGCGGCCATGCCGGGCAAGTGCGCAGCGCCGCCTGCCCCTGCAATGATGCATTTCAAGCCACGCGCAGCAGCGCCTTTGGCGTAATCGTACAAACGTTCCGGTGTCCGATGCGCCGACACGACCTTACATTCATGCGGAATGTGCAAAGCGGCAAGCGTCGCCGATGCTTCGCGCATCGTTTCCCAGTCCGAACGGCTGCCCATGATTATGCCGATTAGAGGTTGCGCTTCACTCACCTGTCGTTCCCCCGACCATAAGAAGCATCCGCCCTTAGCGTGACCGAAACGTAACCGCAATTGTGAATGGATAGAGCGCCAAGCAGCCAAATCAGCTTCTATCGGCATGTAAACTCTTGCTTTTTAGAGGGAAATCTGATTGAGCGATACCATAATAAAAGATACCCCGGGTCGTGCAAATATCGGGGGTTGCTCAATTGGACGAAAAAGCCCGCAATTTGACGGCCACAGGCGATTCAAGATCGGCGACCGATCTTGCGCGGGAAAATGCCGCATTGAAGGCGCGGGTCGCCGAACTGGAACGGCTAGTCGCCTGCGACACCCTCACGCCCCTGTTCAACCGGCGGCATTTCATGGAAGAACTGGACCGGTGGTGCTGGCGTGCCCATCGCTATGGCGGCCATTACGGCTTGCTGTTCATTGACGTCGATGATCTCAAGGCCGTGAACGACCGCGACGGCCATGTCGCCGGTGATTTCCTGCTCACCACCATCGCAAAGGCTCTTTTGGGCACCGTCCGCCGTTCCGATCTGGTCGCACGGATAGGCGGCGATGAATTCGGCGTGCTGCTCGATAATATTCAGGAAAGCGAACTCGCCCGAAAGGCGGAGCGTGTGGCCGCGATGGTGGGCAAGTTGAAAGTCGACTTTAATGGCGCAAGACTGAGCCCAAGCATTTCGGCGGGCTATGCCGTTATCGAGGCGGGTGCCAAACCATCGGAACTGCTGCTTCGCGCAGACCGGTCCATGTATGCGGCAAAGCAGACAAAAGGGACCGGAAAGCCCGCTTAGCGTTCGGAAAGATAATAACGCTCGCCCTGCAGCTCTGCGTCGAGTTCATACACGATTGGCTGCCCCGTCGGTATTTCCAGACCCGTGATATCTTCATCCGAAATGCCCGACAGATGTTTGACCAAGGCCCGCAAGCTGTTGCCATGCGCGGAAATCAGCACGGTCTTCCCGGCTTTCAAATCGGGAACAATGGCGCTTTCCCAATAGGGCAAAACCCGCGCGATCGTGTCTTTCAGGCTTTCGGTATTGGGGATCGCAATACCGGCGTAGCGCGGGTCGGACGACAAGTCATAAGCCGACCCAGCCTCCAGCGGGGGCGGCGGAATGTCGAAGCTGCGACGCCAGATATGAACCTGATCCTCACCATGCTTGGCAGCGGTCTCGGCCTTGTCGAGGCCCGTCAGTCCACCATAATGCCGCTCGTTCAATTGCCAGTTCTTGGTGACCGGAACCCAAAGCCGGCCCATCGCTTCCAGCGCCAGATTGAGGGTTTTGATCGCGCGGGTCTGAACGCTGGTGAACGCAACGTCGGGCGCGATGCCCTTTTCCTTCATCAACTCACCTGCAGCCCAGGCTTCCGCCGCACCCTTTTCGGTGACGTCGACATCCCACCAGCCCGTGAAGCGATTTTCCAGATTCCATTGTGACTGGCCGTGACGGATGAGGATGAGTTTGGGCATAGATAATCCTTCGGTCGTGATTCGGTTCTGCCTCTAGCGACGCAGGATGCAACGCACAATCATGCCGATCAAAGCGACAGTGTCATGAACCGGCTGAACGGATCTTCGACATAATCTCCGAAGGGCGGGCAATATGCAAAGCCATGCGCCTGATACATGCCGATGGCGGGTACAAAAGCCTCGGATGATCCGGTTTCCAGACTCAGGCGTTGATATCCCCGCACCCGCGCTTCCGAGATGATGTGCGTAAGCATCGCGGCCCCGGCACCTTTGCGCAGGTGATCGGCATGGGTGCGCATGGACTTGATTTCCCCATGGTCGGACGATAGCTCCTTAAGCGCACCGCAGCCCATCAGGGCGTCGTCGTCCCAGACCGACCAAAAGGTGACATCAGGGGCATTGAGCCCGTCAAAATCGAGAAAGTGGCAACTCTCCGCAGGTGAATTTGCCAGCATCCCGGCAAAATGCGTTTCAAGAAGACTCCGGATTTCAGGCCCGGTCAGATCATCTTCAATAATCCGCATCGCCATGGGTCACACCATTTCCGCCAAGGTTGCCAGACACTCCCGCGCGAGCAATTTGCACCGTTCGGGCGACCAGCCCTGTTCGGCATCATTGCCGTGCACGGTGTCCTTATACGGCATTTCCAATGTCATCGACACACAGCCATGGCTTTTGCCAAATCGTTCCGCGAGCTGGTTGGTCGACATGGTGAGATTGGCCTTACCGGGCGCGGCAATCGAATAGCCGAGCTTGGTCTGGAAATCAGGTGTGCGGTCCGCGAGACGGTGGATATAGGCTTGGTACCGGTTGCCCTGATCATCGGTCCAGGACGGGATGCCTTCAAATCCGGCCATAAACGCCGCGGGGATGGCTTCATCGCCGTGAATATCCATGGTCCAATGGACGCCGCTTTCATCCATGGCATTCCGGATGCCCAAAACCTCGGGGCTTTTTTCAAGGCTTGGGGTCGCCCATTCGCGGTTCAGGTTCACGCCGGCATAGTTGGTGCGCAAATGACCCCGGCAGCTACCATCCGGGTTCGCATTTGGAACGATATGCAGACGGCATTTTTCGAGCAGGACACGCGTATGCGGATTGCTCATATCGGTCAGCATATCCAGCGCGCCTTCCATCCACCATTCGGCCTGGCTTTCGCCGGGATGCTGGCGCGCATAAAGCCAGACCTGAATATCGCCGGTGCCCATTTCGAGGCAGTCGATCGGCTGTCCTTCAAGACTGTGGCCGAGGCAGCGATAGGTGACGCCTTCGCATCCTGCGGTTTCCGAAACCAGATCATGATGGCGCTCCATGCTGTAGGGCGCAAAATAGGCGAACCAGACAAGAGCGCTCGCCGGTGTATAACGGATCGTGAGCGTGCCGCCTTCTTCGGTCTTGTCGTAACTGCTGTCGGCACGGCCCCAATAGTCCCGGTCTTCGGACACACAGGCGCGATAGTCGGGCCATCCACCGGGATAAGCGCTGCTTTCCAATCCGGTGATGCGCAAGGTCAGCTCTTCGCCGGCGGTGCAGGCGACACGGAAATGGAACCATTGGGCAAATTCCGATTCGCGGTCCTTGCGGATCGAGAGGTTTGCGGAGGTTCCCTGGATAGAATGGACGATGATATTGCCGCTGTCGAACGCAGCATTGATGTCGGTTATGGGCATAAGAGTTCCTTGATTATGGAACGCGGATAGTCTCACCCGACACACCGGGGAAGTCCTTAAACATCGCTTCCGCCAATTTTGCAGCTGCGATGCCCGGTTGGGCTGCGGGCGAACCGGCTTTCGCAACCTGACTTGCCTTGCCTTCCCACAGGACAAGATTGTCGCTGCGCCGGACAATACGTACCGCCAGCGTCGTTTCGACCTGATCCGAAGAACCACCGCCAAGATTGATGCCGACGCCCAGACCGATGCCCGAGCCAAAGCTGCCGGTTGAACCGCCCACGCCTACCGATACCGGCGAACTCCGTTCACGGGCTATGTTCGTAACGGCAAAACGAATTTCGGCCATCACATCGGAACCTGTGGTCTTTTCGGAATAGCCTACACGCTGCATTTCGCGCGCCACTGCCGAAATATAGGGTGCGGCGGCGAGGCTTGTGTCGGACGCGGCTTCAACTGCAACAACGACGGCAAAGGAGCCCAATCCATAAACGACACCCTCGGCTGCCCGATTGAAGCGGGTGACTTCGACGGGACCGGTAGGCACGACACATGCAGACAGCAGGAGCAGCGCAACAAGCGGGAATAGGCGATTTCGTGTAATCATGGTGTCATCCTTACGCCGCGCATCTTTGATGGCAAGCGATGTATGGCGAATGAATCCGCAAAAATCGGCCAATGATGCTTGACTTTGGCCGGTGTCGCCCATAGGAGCGCGCCTTCATTTAAAGCTTTATGCACAGAAAAACGGGTTAATTCCGATGAAGATCGTCAATTCTTTGAAGTCACTCAAGGGCCGTCACCGCGATAACCGCGTGATTCGTCGTCGTGGCCGCGTCTATGTGATCAACAAGACCAACCGTCGCTTCAAGGCGCGTCAGGGCTGAATTGGTCCTGCCTGCAACGCGCAGGCAGATGATTCCAGCAAAACGCCGCTCCGAATCTGATTCGCGGGCGGCTTTTTTGTGTCCGAAAGCGATGGGATGGCGAAGATGACCCAGATCTCAACAGTGGTTTTCGATGTCGGCAGGGTCCTGTTCGAATGGGATCTGCGGCATTTATTCGCCAAACTCATCACCGATTCGGAGGAACTTGACTGGTTTCTGGCGAACGTCGTGACCCCCGAATGGCATTTCCAGCATGACGCCGGCCGACCGTTGGCGGACATGGCGGCCGAGCTGACCGCGCAATATCCGCATTATGGCCACCTGATCGAAGCCTACCGGACGCGGTTTAACGAAACGATTCCCGGGCCATTGCCCGGATCGCTGGAGATCGTGGATGACCTTGCTGCTCAGGGCGTCCCGCTTTTCGCGATCACCAATTTCGGGGCGGAGTTCTGGGATATGTTCCGGCCCACCCAGCCTATATTCGACCTGTTTGGCGATATTGTTGTATCGGGCGTCGAAAAATTGGTGAAACCTGATCCCGCAATTTATGCCCTCGCACTGGAACGGTTCGGCCTCCAACACGGTGAAGCAATCTTTGTCGATGACAACCATGCCAATGTCGTCAGCGCGCGCGCCAACGGCTTTGCCGCGCATCATTTCACCGACGCACGCAGGCTGCGGTCCGAACTGGAGACCTTGGGGCTATTGCAATGAATAGGTACGGCGAGAGCCGATCCACCAAGGTGGCTTGAGCGTTAACGGTAGCGGCATGTGCCATTAGAAAAACTTGTGCGCCAAAGCCTTCCATTCCCTGCGTGTCTGTGCTTTAGAGCCTGCGACTCTGCCACCTTGAAGGACGCATTTTTCCCATGAATATCCATGAATATCAGGCCAAGGAACTGTTGGCGAAATTCGGTGTAGCGGTGCCCAAGGGCATTGCCGCCATGTCGGTTGAAGAAGCCGTCGCCGCCGCCAAGCAACTTCCGGGTCCCCTCTATGTCGTCAAATCGCAGATTCATGCAGGTGGACGCGGCAAGGGCAAGTTCAAGGAACTGGGTCCGGACGCAAAGGGCGGTGTCCGTCTGGCGTTCAATCTGGATGAGGTTGAGGCCCATGCCAAGGATATGCTCGGCAATACGCTGGTGACCATCCAGACCGGCGAAGCGGGCAAGCAGGTCAACCGTCTGTACATCACCGACGGCGCCGACATTAAGCAGGAATTTTATCTGGCGCTTCTCGTCGACCGTGCAACCAGCCGCATCGCGGTCGTGGCATCGACCGAAGGTGGCATGAACATCGAAGACGTGGCGCATGACAGCCCCGAAAAAATCCACACCATCACGATCGATCCCGCCTCGGGCCTGATGCCGCATCATGGCCGCAGCGTCGCCAAGGCCCTTGGCCTGACCGGTGATCTGGCGAAACAGGCGCAGACGGTTCTTGCCGGTCTCTACGCTGCGTTCATCGGCACCGATGCCGAGCAGATCGAGATCAACCCGCTGGCCGTCTGCGAAGGCGCCAATGGCGATGAACTGCTGGTTCTGGATGCCAAGGTCGGCTTCGACGGCAACGCCATGTTCCGCCACAAGGATCTGGCCGAACTGCGCGACCTGACCGAGGAAGATCCCGCCGAGGTCGAAGCTTCCGAATATGACCTCGCTTACATCAAGCTCGATGGCAATATCGGTTGCATGGTCAATGGCGCGGGCCTTGCCATGGCGACGATGGATATCATCAAGCTGAACGGCGAATTTCCCGCCAATTTCCTCGACGTCGGTGGCGGCGCTTCCAAGGAAAAGGTGACGGCGGCGTTCAAGATCATTTTGAAAGACCCCGCCGTAAAGGGCATCCTAGTCAATATCTTTGGCGGCATCATGAAATGCGACATCATCGCCGACGGCATCGTAGCTGCGGCGAAGGAAGTGAACCTTTCGGTTCCGCTGGTCGTTCGCCTCGAAGGCACCAATGTGCAGCAGGGCAAGGACATACTCGCCAACAGCGGCCTTCCCATCGTTTCGGCCAATGATCTGGGCGATGCGGCAGAGAAGATCGTGGCGCAGGTGCGCAAGGCGGCTTGACCGGCGCCAACGCGGATTTGAAAGGAAAGATAAGACGCCACTTGACGTTCACGTAAACGTCAAGCATAGGCGCAACGGATTTGGCGAGCATTCACTCGTCATGTGAGTCGGTAAGGAAGGATGAGCTATGAAAATCATCGTCCCCGTAAAGCGGGTCATCGATTATAATGTGAAACCGCGGGTAAAGCCCGATGGCAGCGGCGTCGATTTGGCGAACGTGAAAATGAGCATGAACCCGTTTGACGAAATCGCGGTCGAAGAAGCCCTTCGTCTGCGCGAAAAGGGCGTAGCAACCGAGGTTATCGCTGTGTCGGTCGGTCCGGACAAGGCGCAGGAAACCCTGCGCACCGCACTCGCCATGGGCGCCGACCGCGCGATCCTGGTGGTCGCAGAAGATGTTGAGCCACTGGGCGTTGCGAAGATCCTCGCCAAGATCATGGACGAAGAACAACCCGGCCTTGTTATCTTGGGCAAGCAGGCGATTGACGACGACAGCAACCAGACCGGCCAGATGCTGGCTGCGCTGACCGGTCGTCCGCAGGGCACCTTTGCCAGCAAGGTCGAAGTCAGCGGCGATACGGTCCATGTGACCCGTGAAGTCGACGGCGGACTAGAAACCGTCAGCCTGAAGACCCCGGCTATTGTCACCACCGACCTGCGCCTGAACGAACCGCGCTATGCGTCGTTGCCGAACATCATGAAGGCGAAGTCCAAGCCACTCGCGCAGAAGACCCCTGCCGATTACGGCGTCGACGTCGCTCCGCGCCTGAAAACGCTGAAAGTAACCGAGCCACCTGTGCGAAGCGCCGGTATCAAGGTTGCCGATGTTGACGCGCTGGTCGCGAAACTCAAGGAAATGGGAGTAGCAGCATGAGCGTCCTCGTTTTTGTAGAGCATGATAATGCGTCGGTGAAGGACGCAACGCTGGCTGCGGTAACCGCAGCAGGCAAGCTGGGCGAAGTCCATGCGCTGGTGGCAGGTTCTGGCTGCGGCGCTGTCGCCGAAGAAGCTGCGAAGATCGCGGGCGTAACCAAGGTCCATGTCGCTGATGATGCTGCTTATGCCAACCAGCTTGCGGAAAATGTCGCGCCGCTGATCGCCAGCTTGGCCGATCATCATGACGCCTTTGTCTTTCCGGCAACCTCGAACGGCAAGAACATCGCCCCGCGCGTTGCTGCTCTGCTCGACGTGATGCAGATCAGCGATATCCTGTCGGTCGAAAGCGCCGATACCTTTACCCGTCCGATCTATGCCGGCAACGCGATCGCCACTGTGCAGTCGTCCGATGCCAAGAAGGTGATCACCGTGCGCGGCACTGCCTTTGCCAAGGCGGACGCAACCGGTGGTTCGGCCTCTATCGAAGCTGTCTCGGGCAGCGGCGATGCCGGTATCTCGACCTTTGTCTCGGCAGAGATCGCCAAGCAGGAGCGTCCTGAACTGACATCGGCGAAGATCATCGTATCGGGTGGCCGTGCGCTCAAGGACTCGGCGACCTTCAACGAAGTCATCCTGCCGCTCGCCGACAAGCTCGGCGCAGGCGTCGGCGCCAGCCGCGCCGCCGTCGATGCAGGCTATGTGCCTAACGACTATCAGGTCGGTCAAACCGGCAAGATCGTCGCCCCCGAAGTCTATATCGCGGTCGGCATCTCCGGCGCGATCCAGCATCTGGCGGGCATGAAGGACTCCAAGGTCATCGTCGCGATCAACAAGGACGAAGATGCCCCCATCTTCCAAGTCGCCGACATCGGTCTTGTGGCCGACCTCTATACCGCAGTGCCGGAGCTGGTCAGCAAACTCTGATTTTTTTGGTTTTGCGATGAATTGAAGGGGGCGGTCCGAAATGGCCGCCCCTTTTTATTGCGCCCGTCCGGCGTCTCCGATAGCTTCTTGCTATGCTTCGAAAAATCTCCACCTCGCTCGTGCTTTTCGCTTACGCAACTTCGGCCATGGCCGACACGCCCAAGGGGCCGCTGACCCTGAAGCCGACATCGGCATGGCATGTCGACTATGCCGATGACCGCTGCCGCCTTGCGCGGCAGTTCGGGACGGGCGATGATCTGGTCTATGCTTTCTTCGATCGTTATGGGCCGGAAGAATCTTTTCGCCTGACGCTCGCCGGGAAGCCAATGCGCGTGTCGCTGGATCAGGGGGAGGCCAATGTCCAATTTGGCCCTGCAGAAGTCGAACAGAAATTTGCCTTTTTCAAAGGCAACCTAGCCGAGCGCACCGCTATTGTCTTTTCGAGCGGCGAACGGATTGGCCCGGTCACCTTTGATGAACGTCAAAAGCTGGACAGTGCAAAGCCCGAGGACATGAGAACGGTGGAACCGATCAGTGCGGAGCGGAAAAAGGCCGTCCGCTTTTTGAAGATCGGACGACCGCTGCGCAATGAAGTCATTCTCGAAACCGGCTCCATGAACGGACCGCTTAAGGCGCTCGACACTTGCATCGACAATCTGATGACGGTCTGGGGGATAGATGTGGAGCGGCACAGCACCTTGACCCGTTCGGTCCGTCCCGCCAACAATCCCGGGCAGTGGGTCGTTTCTGCAGATTATCCGTTGAATATGCTTTCGGCGGGGCAACCTGCCATCATAGAATTCCGGCTAAGCGTCGGCGCGGATGGTAAAGCAACGGCCTGTCATATCCAGTCCACGACCCGGCCAAAGGAATTTGACGACGCCGTCTGCAAATCGGTCATGCGCCGTGCGCAATTTGTGCCCGCTTTGGACCGCGACGGGAAAGCCCTCGCATCCTTTTACCGCAGTCGCGTGCGATTCCAGATTCCTTGAATATCACGCCTACCGCAGCATAAGAGGCGATAAACGATGGCGCCTGTTTTAGTATGGCACCTGCCAACGTACACGACTGATATAATGTGAAGCTTCAGGCGAACCATCTGCGGTAAGTGCGGGTTTAAATTTCGCACGTTGCATCATGATCTTGCAGGTAACCTTGTCCAACTTATCATTCTTACTCGACACAATTACCAAGCAACTCGTTGGTAGCCCCTCCGCGCTAACATCCAGTTTGAAGGAAACTTCGCCTCCGATTTCAGCCCGAATAAGGTCGCTGGGATAATCTTTTGTGCTGGCCCAAGTTCCCGGCGAAGCCTTTGGTTCTGGCATGGATGCCAACGCGCGCATCTGTGGACCGTCGATACCCCAACCTTTCAGCAAATCGTCATGGCACGTCTCCATTGCTTTGAGCGCTGTCGGAAAATCGTCCATTTTGAGTTTGATGTTATATTTCTTGTCGGACGTCACAATCAGTTCTTGGTTTTTGGGACCGGCCAGAATGGGAACCAAATCTCCGTCATACCAGCGCAATATCCGTTCTTTGCGATTGGGAATATCTCTATTTTCGCCGTTGAAACTTTGCGTGAAGTTTTGGGGAGAGATGGTGATATCGATATCTACACCTTTCGACTGTTTCGGAATGGAGATGCCTGCAAGCATGATATCGTAGTTGGTGAGCGACGTGCCCCTCGCCAGCCGGAACAGGATCAGGTCCTGATCGGCACCAAAATTTCGGGTCAACCGACACTCCCGCTCCGCATATTCGACCTTCCATTGCGACGTTGGGCGCAAGGCTTCCACGGCAACAGGCTGCGTCTGGGCCTGCCCGTCTTCACATAAGACGGGGGCAATAATGCCTAATGCAAGAAACATCTGAACAACTGTTCTCGCGATCATAAAGACTCCCCCCAAACAGCCACGCTCCACATTGCTTTCGACTTTGCGACGGCTTCATAATCTACTTATGATGACTCCCCTTGCGCGCCAACATTAAATACCCGAAGGGCGGCGCATGACCACTCTCGCGATCACCGCCACGCTTAACTATCACCTCCCGCAGGCCGCCGATGTGCTGCTTGCCGTCGAGGCAATTCCTATGGCGGACCAGCGTCTGCTGACCGATCTGCTGAAGGTGAAAGGCGACTGTTCACCATTGACTACCATTGAAGGAATGGACGGCCTGGGTCGCAGGACATGGCTTCATGCCGAGGGACGGATCGACATTGTCTACACCGCAACAGTTGCCATTGACCGCGCGCCGACGGCCATTGCCGGACTGGACACCGTTCCGCATGCCGAACTGCCGCCCGCCTATATCCAATATCTGATGCCCAGCCGGTATTGCCCATCCGACCGGCACGAAAATTTCGTCACCACACGCTTTGACGGAAAAAGCAAAGGCGACCGGATCCTGCAAATGGCAGAATGGATATACACGAACATCGAATATGCGCCGGGCTTTTCAGGAACCGGATCTACGGCAACGGATACCTTCATTTCGCACCGGGGTGTCTGCCGCGATTTTGCCCATCTGCTGATCGCCTTTGCCCGCGCCGCCGATGTCCCGGCGCGTATGGTATCCTGCTATGGTCTGGGCATTGATCCGCCCGATTTTCACGCGGTCGTCGAAGTATATCTGGAGGGGCGCTGGCACCTGATCGACCCGACGCGGCTGGCCCCGGAAGAGCATCTCGTCCGCATCGCCGTCGGCCGCGATGCCACCGATATCAGCTTTATGACGATATTCGGGACGGCAAACCTGATTTCGCAGTCGGTACTGGTCGAAGAAGCCAGGTCCCTGACGTAACATATTGAAACTAATGCGCGAAGATCGCGATATCATGCACAAATCAGCGCAGTAACAGACCCTAAGTTAAGGTAGCAAGTCCGCTGGTTGCGTCGGTTCGCTCAATATCTTTTCCATCCGGCTCCAACGCGTCGCCATATTGGGATTGCCCCGCTCGATATAGCTGCGCACCAGATCCTTGCCCCAGCCATAATTGATGACATAGCTACGATAATGGTCGGTGAAACCGACCGATTGTTCGGCACGGGCGGGCGAGAGCAGAAGATATTTCTGCGTCAACTGCACGGCTTTCGACCGGTCGATTTCGCCATCGAGATACATTTTGGCGATAGTCAAACGCGCGCCTGAGAGGTCTTCGGTCATTTGCTGCATGGTCCAAAAGGCTTCCGCTGTTTTGGGATCCAGACCCGCCAGAGGATAAAGCACGTCGCGTTCAAAGGCCAAACGCTCGGGCCCAGGGAAAGCGAGATCAATCCCGTAATTGGCGCTGCCTTCGGACAGGACGCTGGTCGGGCTGTAGAGCGGATTTACCTCATATTCGTTCCAGCCCTTGGCGCGGGCCAGACGTTCTTCCACGAGCAAATTGAGCACATGGTGGCCGGGATATCCTTCGTGACAGCCAAGGTCGACGGCGCGGCTGATCCTGATGGGCAGGTCGGTGTTGATCTGGATCAGGCTTTTGTAATTGCCCTTGTAATAATTGTAGCCCGACCAAGTTTTACCGGTCACAAATTCCATCGTGAAGATTTCGCCCTGCGGCAATGCGATATGCTGTGCCGTCCGGCGCTTGCATTCGGCAATTGCGGCGTCAAACACCGGCTGCAATTTGTCTTTCGGTATGATGTAGCGGTCATTGAAGGCATCGACACGCGACGCCAGAGACCCTTCCCCCGGCATCAGCTTTTCCAGATCCGTCAAAAGGGCATCATAATGCGCGAGAGGCTTGAGATCGGGTATGGTCGCAAACTGTCCCTTGGCTTCATCGTCAAACCGGAATTTCTTTCCTTGCAGCATCTGGAGACGGGTTTCGGCCGCTACCAGCATCCCGCGCAGCGCACGGGCGCGGCGTAGGTCGGAGTCGCTCTTTATGGACGGCAATGACTGATCAATTTTCACGGTCAACGCACGCGCGTCGGCCAGCAACGCATCCAGACTGCGTGGCGCAGCCTTTGCGGCCTCTTGCAGGGTGGCCGGGCCATAATAGGCATCGACATATTCTGCCTCATGCATTCCGGCTTCCAATGTCAATTTGATATAGGCATCCGCAATTTCGCCAATGGCAGAGTTGGTTGCCGCAGGTGAGGTACTCGGCTGGGTGCTTGTGGCGGCACAGGCCGGAATGACCAGCAACAGCGGCAACATTAGGTGGCGATATTTCATTCACTTTCTCCGGATTTCCTGAAACGGGGGGCCGCAAGGCGCAAGAGGGCATATCCGCAAAGCGCCGACAAGAGGGAGCCCATGAGCACCCCGATTTTCACCGCATCCCCTTGGGTGGGATCGGAAAAGGCAAGGCCACCAATGAACAGGCTCATCGTAAAACCGATACCGCACAGCAGGGCGACACCATAGACCTGAGTCCAGTTTGCATCCTTTGGCCGTATGGCAATACCCAGCTTAACCGACAGCCACACACTGCCAAAAATTCCTAATTGCTTGCCGACGAATAGCCCAAGGGCAATGCCCAACGGCAGCGGCGCCACGAGCGAGGCCAGTGTTACGCCCTCCAGTGAAACACCGGCATTGGCGAAGCCGAATATCGGCACAATGGCGAAGGCGACTGGCTTTGCCAGCGCATTTTCCAGCCGGTGCAAGGCGGAATCCTCGGCATCGGGTGCGGCTAATGTCCGGCGGAACGGTATCGCGAAAGCCGCAAGAACGCCGGCAATGGTAGCATGCACGCCAGACAGCAGCGTCGCGTACCAGAGCAAGGCCGCCAATATCAGATAGGGCCAGAGCGCATTTACCTTGAGACGGTTGAGCGCCAGCATGGCCAGCCACAGGACGAAGGCGGCCAGAAGCGCCATAAGGTTCAACTCGGCGGTATAGAACAGCGCAATAATCGCCACCGCGCCCATGTCATCGACAATCGCCACGGTCGTCAGAAACAGTTTGAGCGAAGCGGGCGCCCGGCTTCCGAGAAGGGCAAGCACGCCGATGGCAAATGCGATATCCGTCGCCGCCGGTATCGCCCAGCCGCGCACAAGTTGCGGGTCGCTTCCCGCAAAGCCGAGATAGATTGCCGCAGGGACGATCATTCCGGCCGCAGCAGAGATAACCGGCAAGCGGCGATCTGCCCATGTCGCGAGGTGCCCGTCGACAAATTCGCGTTTGATTTCCAAACCGACCAGCAGGAAGAAGATCGCCATCAGTCCATCATTGATCCACAGATGGACCGTCATAGGGCCCAATTTGGGCGTCAGTTCCGGGCCGACAACCGCGTGGATGAGATGGAAATAATCCCCGGCAAAGGCCGAGTTTGCGACAAGCATTGCCAGCGCTGCCGCAGCCATCAGCAAAATCCCGCCGGCAGCTTCGCTGGCGAGAAACTCGCGCAAGGCGGAGCGCCCGCTGCTCTTTGGATCGCGCTTTGTCACTGCCTATGTCTATGCAATCCCCACCCTTGCTTGGCAAGCCGGTCGACCGACATCACGCAATTTCCTTGCCTTCATGATTTTACATTGTTTAGCTATATTTAATATGGTTCCAACGGGTAAACTGATGAAACATCTCCATTTTTATAAAACGGGATCACCAATGTTACTTCTCCTTCACACGCTGATTTGACGGGTGGACAGAAACAATGCCTCTGCCTTGTCGGTCAACATCTGAAGTTAAAGGAAATCCTCCGCAAACTCGGCATTATGTAGCAAACGCATCTGTGGGGTGGCGGTAAAAGCGGCGTTTTCCGGATTGATGTCGGCCTTACAGTGCGCACCGACATCGCAAGCACAAAAACCAACCTGCGCTTAAGTGCCGATTGGCGCTTCCGCATTGCAGGCGAAGCTGCACCTGCAAGCGGACCCGCGAAGACATTGTCCACCAGTTTCTGAGCGGCGGTCTTTATCCCCGGTCCAAAACGGGTTAGGGTCCGGCCATCACACATGGATATCTACCTTCCCATCGCCAATTTGTCCGTCAATGCCCTCGTCATCATCCTGCTGGGTGGTGCGGTCGGCATGTTATCGGGAATGTTCGGCGTTGGCGGAGGTTTCCTGACCACGCCGCTGCTGATTTTTTACGGCATTCCACCCACGGTCGCGGCCGCATCAGCGTCGACGCAGGTTACAGGAGCAAGTGTTTCGGGTGTCTTCGCGCATATGAAGCGTGGCGGTGTCGACTTCCAGATGGGCGCCGTGCTTGTGGTCGGCGGCATGTTCGGAACAGCCGCGGGCGCAGCAATATTCGAGATTTTGGAGGCCCTTGGACAAATCGATACGGTTATCAATATTCTCTATGTGGTCATGCTAGGCAGCATCGGCGGACTGATGGCAAAGGAAAGCCTGGGTAGCGTGCTGGCGGTTCGTGCGGGCAAGCCGCGCCCCGCCGCCAAACGCCGCCACCATCCGCTCGTCGCCAGCCTGCCGATGCGGTGGCGCTTTTACCGTTCGGGTCTCTATATATCGCCGCTCGCCCCGCTGATCTTGGGCTTTGTCACCGGCATCATGACGATGCTGCTCGGCGTGGGCGGCGGCTTTATCATGGTTCCTGCGATGCTCTATCTGCTGGGCATGGGGGCACAGGTGGTGGTCGGCACATCGCTGTTCCAGATATTGTTCGTCACCATGGCGTCAACGATGATGCACAGCCTGACCACCAAAGCGGTGGATATCGTGTTGGCTGTCTTTTTGTTGATCGGCAGCGTCACCGGCGCACAGATCGGTGCGCGTCTGGCACAGAGGATGCGGCCTGATTATCTCCGGCTATTGCTGGCAGCGATCGTCTTGCTTGTCGCGCTGCGGATGGCGTTGGGCCTCGGCTGGCGGCCCGATGAAATCTATACGGTGCAGGCGCTATGAAATGGATCGTGGCGCTAGCGATGATGTTTCTGCCCCTGTCGCTTTCGGCGCAGGCGGTGCCCAAATTGGTCCCCGATGTGTCGCAGCGACAGATCAACATCCAGTCCGGGTTTACCGGGGCGGAATTGCTGCTTTTCGGGGCGATCATCTATCCACGCGGCGTTGCACCCGAAGGCCAGGTCGATGTCGCGATCGTGTTACGCGGCCCGGCACGCCCGATCACCTTGCGTGAAAAACAGAAAATCGCCGGCATCTGGATTAACGCGGATAGCAGCGATTTCCGGTCGGTTCCGGTCTACTACGCCATTGCCTCCTCCCGTCCCCTGCGGAACATAGTCGACAGCAAAACAGCGGCCATTTACGAATTGGGCCTCGACAATCTGCAACTGTCCCCCAGCGGCGAAGTGGATGCGAAGGAGCAGCGCCGGTTCAGCAATGGGCTTGTCGACCTGAAGCAGCGCAACGGGCTATTTCTGCAGGAAGCAGGATCGGTCGAAATCACCGATCAGGTGCTCTATCGTGCCCGTCTGAAAATTCCATCCAGTGTTCCGGTCGGCACCTATGTCGCCGAAACGCTATTGATCCGGAACGGGCGTGTGATCGTGGCCGATGACAATGTCGAGGTGCGTGTGCGCAAGACCGGATTTGAACAGCTGGTCACCATATTGGCTCAGGACTATTCCCTATTCTACGGAGCCATGGCGGTATTGGTGTCGCTGCTGCTGGGCTGGTTTGCGGGGTATATCTTCCAACGCCTCTAATGCCCCGTATTTGGTGGAAACCGCAAAAAGAGCGGGGCCCGATAGTAAATATATGTTTACTTTCTAACTCTACAGTCGGCCCGATCATAAAGGGCAGTTCGACCATGGATATTAGCGGAAATCACCAGTTCTCATCGGCGCAACCCCTAGACAGCGGGGGCATGTCGACAACGCAAGCAGGCCCGGTCGCGATGGCACCGGCAGCCCGTGAGGCAGCTACGCACGTTCAGACGAGCGGTCCCGCATTGCACCATATCGGCTTCGTGATGGAAATCGCTGGGTCAAGTTCGCAAGTCACACTGGATTCCGCTGTGCTGAATGAACTTATGACGCACAGCGATCCCAGCATCGCGATGGCTGGACAGGTCGGCAGCCAGATCAAGATCCGCGTTGGCAGCACTTGGCTGTTGGCGAGTATCCGGACCCAGAAACTGCACGAGCGCGAGCAGGGCGTTATCATGGCCGCGGTGGATTTTCTGGGCGAAGGCGATGAAGAAAAGCTGACCGGCAAAATCTACAACTTCCGCCGTGGTGTGACCCGCTATCCGGTCCCGGGCAGCGAGGTGTATGCCGTGTCCAGTTCGGACATGAAGCAGGTGTATGCTGCCGATGCGCGTGCCCATGTGGAAATCGGCACCGTTTTCCCGACCAAGGATATTCGCGGCGCGCTGTATGTCGACGCGATGCTCGGCAAGCATTTTGCGCTTCTGGGGTCGACCGGTACCGGTAAGTCCACCAGCGCAGCCCTGATCCTGCACAAGATTTGCGATATCGCGCCCGAAGGCCATATCGTCATGATCGACCCGCACGGCGAATATTCCGCCGCGTTCAAGAGCAATGGCGCGCTATTCGACGTCAACAACCTTGCCATGCCCTATTGGATGATGAACTTTGCTGAACATTGTGAAGTATTCATCACCTCGTCCGGCGATGACCGGCAAATTGACAGCGACATTCTGGCCCGCTGCCTGCTGCAGGCCCGTTCGAAAAACCGCATTGCCGAAAGCATCGGCAAGCTGACGGTCGATGCGCCAATCCCCTATCTGCTGTCGGATCTGACCAACATCATCCAGACCGAAATGGGCAAATTGGACAAAGCCACAAACAGCGCACCTTTCATGCGCCTGAAGGGCAAGATCGAAGAGCTCAAGGCTGATCCGCGCTACAACTTCATGTTCTCCGGCATGCTGGTTGGTGACACCATGGCCGATTTCGTCGGCAAGATTTTTCGTCTGCCGTCGGGCGGTAAGCCCATCTCGATCATCGACGTGTCGGGCGTTCCGTCCGACATTACATCAACTGTGGTCGCGGTCCTGTCGCGTCTTGTTTTTGACTATGCCATCTGGTCGCGCAACGAACCGCAGCGCCCGATCCTGCTGGTATGTGAAGAAGCCCACCGGTACATTCCTTCGGACCGCGTATCCAAGGCCAGCGCTGTACGCTCAATCCTGGAACGTATCGCGAAGGAAGGCCGTAAATATGGCGTGTCGCTGGGCCTCATCACGCAGCGTCCGTCCGACTTGGCCGAAGGCGTGCTGTCGCAGTGCGGCACCATCATCTCGATGCGCTTGAACAACGACCGCGACCAAGCCTTCGTCCGCGCCGCCATGCCCGAAGGTGCACGCGGCTTTCTGGATTCCATCCCGGCATTGCGTAACCGCGAATGCATTATCTGCGGTGAAGGTGTCAGCATCCCCATCCGCGTCGCCCTCGACAATCTGGAAGAGGAAAAGCGTCCGGCATCCGAAGATCCGCTGTTCAGCCAATTGTGGCAGGAAACCGGCGGCGAAAGCGAGATACTGGAACGTGTCGTCCGCAGGTGGCGCGCACAGGGACGGTAAGGCGCTTCCATTGCGCTATGCGGGGCGGCCGCACCATCAACCCAGGTTGCAATGTAGGATATGATTTAGGAACAGGATCGCGCCAGCTTAACGAGCTTGGCGCGGCTCTTTGAACTGTCGATAATCCTGATGAGCTGACCGAAATCCATCGTTAATTTAAGGCAACAAAGGATACAGTTTCGCGCCGCGTTTGCGTATCTTTTGTATCCTTAAACCTAGGGTCAGGTCCTAGCGGCGTTCGAACGGTTTCAGACCACGTCCCAGACGATTGCCGCCCAAGGCAATCCGGTCGCCCGACCAATCGGCGAGGAAGGTTGTTTGACGGTCTACGCCGGGGGCGATGCTGGCTTCATTGGCGTTGATAGCAAGACCAGCACTCGTTTGCTGACGGCCTTCGGGCGCGACGGTGATGAAGGCACTATAATTTTCCTTGCTCGCGCCTTGCACAAAGATGTTGCGGATGATGCTGCCGGTTGCCCCGTTGGGGAGGTCGATCATGTAATTGGTTTCTTTTCCGCGCGTATCGTCAAAGGCATTGTCGCTGATCGTCACCCTCGCCGCCCGGCTTTTGACATAATGGCCGCCATTTCCACGTTCGAACCGGCTGTTGGTCACGGTTAGCGAGCCATAGCCGCCAATGTAAATGCTGTGCGCGCAGCTCAGTCCCCTGTCGCAGCGACCCAGCCCTGAAAAAGTCGACTGATCGATGCGGATGGAACCGGCACGATCCTCTGCGGTCAATATGCCCTGCTCGCTATTCCGGAAGATGGCGCGAGTGACGGTCAGATCGCCTTTTTCCAGCCGAATTCCGGCACCATTGGCGTCGGGCACGCGCATGTTCTGGAAGATAATGCCGTCGACACTTGCGGCCTGCCCGCGCAAAACCAGTGCGGCCTTTCCTTCACAGGTGGTGCCGTCAAATACGACTTGTCCCGGAACCGTCGCGCGGAACGCGATGACGCCGACCGTCTGGATAGCGCATTGCCGGTACGTGCCCGGTGCCACGATGATGGTCCCGTCATCATCCCCGATCGAATCCACCGCCTTTTGCAAGGTAGTGTAGCTTCGGCCGGTCTCGGCATTTTGGAACGGAGCGGACGACTGGGCAGTGGCTGGCACCGCGAAGAGGAGGCTGATGAGCAGAAGCTGGGTTTTTCGCATAGCCTATGACTAATATCCGAGACGGCACCGCTGAACCAGCGGGTTAACCAAAGCGGCGGGGCGCCGTCCCTTTGGGGGACAGCGCCACCCTTAGATATTGAGGTTGGGCCGCAACCAGCGTGTCGCCGTTTCCATATCGACACCGCGGCGCGCGGCATATTCGGTCACCTGATCTTCGCCGATCCGCGCAACGCCAAAATATTCGGCTTGCGGATGACCGAAGTAAAAGCCGCTCACGGCTGCTGTCGGCAACATCGCGAAGCTTTCGGTCAGCGTGATGCCGGTCTTGTGCGTTGCATCGAGCAGGTCGAACAAGATCGGCTTGAGACTGTGGTCGGGGCATGCCGGATAACCCGGAGCCGGGCGAATACCGCGATATTCCTCACGCACCAGCGCCTCGTTCGTCAACTGCTCGTCCGGCGCATAGCCCCATAAGTCCTTACGAACATGCTGGTGCATCCGCTCGGCAAATGCCTCGGCCAGCCGGTCTGCGAGCGCCTTCAGCATGATGTCGGAATAATCGTCGATATGCGCTTTGAATTCGGCAAGCTTCGCGCCGATACCATGACCGGTCGTCACCGCAAAGCCGCCGATCCAGTCGCCGTCCGGGCTGATGAAATCCGCGAGGCACATATTGGCCTTGCCTTCCCGCTTGGCAATTTGCTGCCGCAGGAACGGCAGGCGGATATGCTCTTCGGTGTTTTCGCAATATACGACGACATCGTCGCCATCGCGCCAACAGGGCCACAGCCCGGCGACACCCTTTGCCCGCAACCATTTTTCATTGATGATGCGATCCAGCATGGCTTGGGCGTCTTTGAACAAGTTGGTCGCGCTTTCACCGACGACGTCATCGGTCAAGATCGACGGATAGGTACCGTGCAGTTCCCACGCCCGAAAGAAGGGGGTCCAGTCTATATAGTCCCGCAGATCCGCAAGATCCCAGTCATCAAAGACATGGACGCCGGGTTGGAGTGGGGGGGCCGGCTTCAGACTTTCGTCCATTTCAAAGCCGTTGGCGCGGGCTTCATCCAGCGTCGCCAAGGGCTTGGCGGTCTTGCCTGCACGCGCATCGCGGATATGGCTATATTCGGCGCGGGTTTCCGCAACGAACTTTTCGGCCATGGTGTCGCTGACCAAAGTCCCCGCCACACCTACGGCGCGGGAGGCGTCGAGGACATGAATAACCGGGCCGGAATAGACAGGCTCGATACGCAGCGCAGTGTGGGTCTTGGATGTCGTCGCCCCGCCAATCATCAGCGGCATCGTCATTCCAGCCTTCTGCATTTCTTCGGCGACGGTCACCATCTCGTCCAGCGACGGGGTGATCAATCCGGACAATCCGATCATGTCGGCATCATTCTCGACGGCAGATTTCAGAATCTCGGACCAGGGCACCATGACCCCCAGATCGACAATCTCGAACCCGTTGCATTGCAGCACCACGCCGACGATATTCTTGCCGATATCATGGACGTCACCCTTTACGGTCGCCATGATGATCTTGCCTTTGCCCTTGGAATTCTCGTCCTTCTCCGCCTCGATATAGGGAAAGAGATGCGCCACGGCCTTTTTCATGACACGCGCCGATTTGACGACCTGCGGCAGGAACATCTTCCCGGACCCGAACAGATCGCCGACGACGTTCATGCCGTCCATGAGAGGACCTTCGATCACCTCGATCGGACGTCCGCCGGCCTGCTTGATCGCGAGCCGCGCCTCTTCGGTGTCGTCTACGATATGCGCATCGATCCCTTTGACCAACGCATGTTCCAGCCGTTTCGTAACCGGCCAGCCACGCCATTCAGCTTCGGCCTTTTCCTGCGCGACGTCCGTACCACGATATTTTTCGGCTAGTGTAATCAGCCGTTCGGTCGCATCGGCATCCTTGTTCAGGATCACATCCTCGCACGCCAACCGCAGTTCCGGATCGATATCGTCATAAATATCGAGCTGCCCGGCGTTAACGATAGCCATATCCAAACCGGCGGGAATTGCATGGTAGAGGAAGATGGAATGCATCGCCCGGCGGACAGGTTCATTACCTCGGAAGGAAAAGGATAGGTTGGACAGACCGCCCGAATAATGGGCATGCGGACACAATATGCGGAGCTCTCTGACCGCTTCGATAAAGTCGACACCGTAATTATTATGCTCTTCAATGCCGGTGGCGACCGCAAAGATATTGGGGTCGAAAATGATATCTTCGGGCGGAAAGCCGATGCCGACCAAAAGGTCGTACGCACGTTTGCAGATTTCCACCTTACGCTCTTTGGTGTCGGCTTGGCCCTTTTCGTCAAAAGCCATCACCACGACAGCGGCGCCATAGGCCATACAAAGGCGGGCATGCTGCAGAAACTGGTCTTCGCCTTCCTTCATCGAGATGGAATTGACGATGGGTTTACCCGAAACGCATTTCAGGCCCGCCTCGATAACGCTCCATTTCGAACTGTCGATCATCAACGGCACACGCGCAATATCGGGTTCGGCGGCGATCCGCTTGATGAAGGTCGTCATCGCCTCATGCGCGTCGAGCAAACCTTCATCCATATTGATGTCGATGATTTGCGCGCCATTTTCGACCTGATCGCGCGCCACCTCTACGGCAGCCTCATAATCGCCGGAAAGAATGAGCTTCTTGAACTTGGCGCTGCCAGTAACGTTGGTGCGTTCGCCGATATTGACGAACCGGGAGGAGGATGGGGTCATTGTTTCTTTTCTAGTTCAGGCAGCCATGATGAATGGTTCGAGACCAGCTAATCTGGTCAAGACGGGGGACTGCGGAATCTGTCTTGGCGCGCGATCTTCAACGGCCTTGGCTATGGCAGTAATGTGCGCAGGCGTTGTGCCGCAGCACCCGCCGACCACATTGACAAGCCCGTCATCAAGCCATGCTTCGATCAAGGTGGCGGTTTCGGCAGGAAGCTCGTCATACTGACCAAGCTCGTTTGGCAATCCCGCATTGGGATATGCCATGATGAGCGCATCGGCCTGCTTCGCCAACGCCGCCAGATGCGGCCGCAACAAGTCGGCGCCAAAAGAACAGTTCAATCCGATTGTCAGCGGCTTAACATGCCGGATCGCTGCCCAGAACGCCTCGACCGTATGCCCGGACAGGTTACGGCCTGCCATATCGGTGATGGTCATCGAGATCATCAGGGGGACATCGCGCCCGCAGGCATCTGCCGCTTCCTGAGCTGCCATTGCAGCACATTTGGCGTTCAGCGTATCGAATATTGTTTCAATCAGCAGAAAATCGACACCGCCTTCGATCAGGGCATCGCATTGTTCGCGATAGACATTTTTCAGATAGTCAAAATCAATTTCCCGAAATCCGGGATCATTGACATCAGGCGAGAGTGACAATGTTTTATTTGTCGGGCCAATAGAGCCCGCAACAAAGCGCCGCTTTCCATCCCGCGCTTCGGCTTCTTCGCAACAAAGGCGCGCCAATTTTGCTGATTCCAGATTCAGTTCGCGCACCAAATGCTCGCATCCATAATCTGCCATGCTGATTTGGGTCGCGCTGAATGTATTGGTTTCGATCATATCTGCGCCAGCATCGAGATAGGCGCTGTGAATAGCGCGCACGATATCGGGGCGTGTTATCGATAGCAGATCGTTATTGCCCTTTTGATCGTGTGTTAGCTCCAGGCTGCCCCGGTAATCCGCTTCGGTCAGCTTGTAGCCTTGGATGGCCGTTCCATAGCCGCCATCAAAAACAAGTATCTGCTTTGCCGCCCGTTCACGGAATGCATCGCGCGCGCTCATGCTGCTTTCTCCTGCGCTGCGGACACCGGCCGTTTTCCGAGCAAATGGCAAATCGCATAAGATAGTTCGGCACGATTGAGCGTGTAGAAATGGAAATCCCGCACGCCGCCGGCATATAAGCGGCGGCACATCTCCGCTGCTACAGTGGCAGCCACCAACTGACGGGCGGGGGGATGGTCGTCCAACCCTTCAAACAAAAGCGCCATCCATGCGGGTATCGCCGTTCCCGTCATGCTGGACATGCGCGTTATTGCAGCGAAATTCGATACAGGCATGATCCCGGGCACGATTTCGGCGCTGACCCCCGCGGCCGCAACTGCGTCGCGGAAGCGGAAAAAGGTTTCCGGTTCGAAAAAGAATTGGGTGATCGCCCGGCTTGCGCCCGCATCCAGCTTGCGCTTCAGAAAATCGATGTCGGTCGCGGCCGAAGCGGCCTCCGGATGTGTTTCCGGATAGGCGCTGACGGAGATTTCGAACGGATGAAGCTTCTGCAGGCCCTCGACGAGCTCCGCCGCGCTGGCATAGCCACCGGGATGAGGCGAAAATTTACCGTCGGCTGTGGGTGAATCCCCTCGCAAAGCAACGATATGGCGAACACCTGCCTCCCAATAGGCATGGGCAACTTCGGCAATCTCTTCTTTGCTTGCTTCGACGCATGTGAGATGGGCAGCAGCAGGAATGCTGGTTTCACGGGCTATGCGCGCAACTGTGCTGTGGGTGCGTTCCCGGGTTGACCCACCGGCTCCATAGGTCACCGACACAAAGCGCGGGGCAAGCGGGGCCAAAGTAACGACAGAGTCCCATAGCTGCTCTTCCATCCTTTCCGTTTTTGGCGGAAAAAATTCGAAGCTGATTTCGCAATCACCGGGCAGACCCGCAAAAAGAGGGTCCGCCAGCGCACGGCTGGCTTCCTGCATCTGCGCAAGAGGGAGAATCATGCAACTATCCTTAACTTACTATTTTGTGTGGTTTCAGCTTGCGCCTGTTTTTGGCCCATCCAAACTTTGACTGCGAGCGTACCGCCATCCAAAGCGAGTTGGTGCGCGAGATGCACATCATTCGCCTGGAAAGCCTTAACGATCAGATCATCCGCAAAGCCAAGCCGAGCATGCGCGTGAACAGTGCGCAATTCTTCGCGGTCGTGGGCAGCAAAATCGACGATAACGAGGCGCCCCTTGTGCGCAAGGACACGGCATGCTTCGGCTATGACGCCTTCGGGGTGCTGCGCGTAATGCAACACTTGATGAAAGATGATCGTATCAAACACCGCATTGTTGAAGGGCAGGGCATTGAAATCGCCGAGCATGAAATCGACATTCGCCGCAACGGCGCTGTCCAGATTTCCCAATTTTGCGCGTGCAATTCGCAACATTTCAGTGCTGCTATCCAGCGCCACGAAGGATTCGGCATCGTTGGCAAATAGCTCCATCATGCGTCCAGTGCCTGTGCCTACATCAAGGACGCGACCGATCGGTGCGGTCGAAAGTATCCTGCAAATAGCGTCTTCGACCTCCGATTCCGCGACATGTAATGATCGTAGCGAGTCCCACTCTTCGGCATGCGCGGAAAAATAGGCGGCAGCAGTTGCCGTTCGCGCCGCTCTCACTTCTTCAAGCTTAAGAAGATCCCGCTGAAACGACTTAGCTTGGGTAACATCAACATCTGCAAAGAGTGGGGCCAGTCTGCCATCACCTAAAACATTGCCGGGACGAATGAATACCCAGCTACCTTCTTTACGCCGTTCCAATATTCCGGCTTCATCCAAAATGCGGATATGGCGGGAAACACGAGGCTGACTTTGACCTAGAATCTGCACCAACTCACCAACTGAAAGCTCAAGCCGAAGGATCAAAAATACGATTCGCAAGCGCGTCGGGTCCGCAAGAGCCCGCATTATGTTGAGTAAATCGATCACAAGTAAGACATATAAAGAAATCTTTATATGCTGTCAATTGGCTCAAATTCGCCATGTTTTCTACCTTAAAGGTAGAGTTTACCCCAAATATAGTGGTGCTCGCCGCACAAGTCGCAAAAACCCGATTGCCATGAAAAATTGAAGCGGCTAGAGGAGCAAACCGCAGTCATATTTGCATTCGTGCATTGTGCCTGTCAGGTTTTCAATAAGTTTTGCTAGGGGGTTTTCCCAAATGAAGAAAATTGCTGTATCTCTCGTTCTCGCCGCTTCGCTCGGCCTGGCTGCATGCTCGGGCGCCGAAGAAGCAACCACCGAAGCTGCTGACGCAACCGCTGAAGCAACCACCGAAACTGCTGACGCTGCTGTAGAAGGCGCTGACGCTGCTGCAACCGACGCTGCTGCTGCAACCGCTGAAACCGCCGACAAGGCTGGTGAAATGGCTGACGCTGCTGGTGAAGCTGCTGACAAGGCCGGTGAAGCCGCTGCTAAGGCTGGTGAAGCTGCAGACGCTGCTAAGGAAGCTGCGAAGTAATATCGCACTTTCAGCGCAAGCTGATTTAAAAAAGGCCGTCCTGACTTCAGGGCGGCCTTTTTGTTTTGTTCGAATGCCGATAGATATTCGGAATGTTTAAGCGACCCCTTGCCGTACTTCTCCTCCTTTGCCTGGCCAGCGGCTGTGGCGAGGAACCGGGCGGCACCGACATCGGCGGCGTATCCGCGGACGATGCGCGCGCACTCGATGATGCAGCACAAAAACTCGATAGCGAGAATGAACAAAAGGGCGCGCGGTAGCCTGATTAAACTGCCGATCGTCGCTTGGAAAATATGAGTCGGCTCGGCATTAAATCCGAATGTGTAACGCCTAGCGCTGGTGATAGGTCGCTACGGACCGCGACACAAATTGCATGAATGCCATCCGCTCGGGAATGGAGGACGTCGTGCTACCCATCATGACAGCGACAGCATAGCGTGTGCCGTCGGGTGCGGTCATTATGCCAATGTCATTATAGCCGGTCGATACGGGCGAAAGTATCTGCCCTGTCCCCGTCTTATGCAAAAACCGCCATCCTGCGGGCACCCCAGCCTTCAGCCGGTTCGGGCCACTGCTTGTCCGCGACATGATGTCGAGAAGCAAACGGGTTGATGCAGCAGATAAGAGTTCGCCTTTGGCCAGTTTTCCTAACGCCCGGACAATTGCTTCAGGCGAAGCGCCATCGACAGGATCAGCCAGATATCGGTCCAGCGCAGCCCTCCGGGTAGCGATGGGCACTGCGTCACGCGCGACATAAAAGCGCCGACCGATCGCATATTCCTGCTTCCATTCCATACCGGCGATGCCACTTTGAAGCGCACGCTCCCCCGGACCAAAACGGATTGCGCCCAACTTTTTCCGGGCAATAAATGCCCGCACCGCTTGCGGCCCGCCTGCCGTGCGCAACAGGGAATCATTGGCGGTATTATCACTCGCTGTGATGGCCTGCTCAAGCAGACTCAGAACCGACTCTTCGATCTGCCCGTTTGCGATGACTCGTTCGCGAATGGGTTGATGAAACACCGCCAGATCATCGGTCGTAATGCGGACACGTTGGTCGAGCTTCACTTTACCTTGGTCGACAAGATCCAAAATGGTCATTGCGACCCAAGTCTTCGAAACGCTTTGCTGCGGGAACAGATCATCCAATCTGCGCCCCAAAACCCAATCACCACCGTCAATGCGCATGACCGCAACACCGGTCTTTCCAGGGAACAGGCGCCACTGCTCATGCAGCAGATTTTCAAGACCTTCTGGCGGTCGACCGACGGACGGGCGAGTCGCTTCGGGCATTGCCGGGCGCGGTCCGGGCGCAGGCGCGGCCCCTGTCGCCGGACGCGTCACGGGCGCGGGGGGGTTAGGCGCTGGCAGAATGGGGCTATCTGGCGCAACACAGGCTGACATCAGCGAGAGCAAGCAAAGAGATGCCGCAATCCTTCCACCCATTTTGTGACCGATCTGAAGGCGCCCTGTCGAGTTTGATGTCATGGCATCTTGTTAGATGGGAAATGGGGCGTGCGATATGATGCTCGGTTCTATTTGCGACGAACGATTCTGTGTCATCGACGAAAAGCGGACGAAGTGCCTCGAAAGGCAATTTCGTCACGATGCAGGATTTACTTGACCTTCCAAGCCGTCCGTAGTTGTCCTGTCGTAACAACAAACGGTGATGGGTAGGAATTTATGGACGGCATCTTTATCGGAAAAAGTGCAAATGGTCCGGAAGCTCTTAATTTGAAGAGAGCCAACCGCCACGGTTTGATAGCGGGTGCCACAGGCACCGGGAAGACCGTCACGCTGCAAGGCCTCGTCGAGGGTTTCTCTGCCGCGGGTGTCCCCACCTTTGTCGCCGACGTAAAGGGTGATCTTTCGGGCCTAGCGATGGCCGGCTCACCGCAAACCAAAACGCACGAAATCTTCGCGGGTCGCGCAGCCGAAATCGGGCAGAGCGATTGGGCCTATAAAGATAATCCTACCCAATTCTGGGATCTGTTCGGCGAACAGGGCCACCCGATCCGCACGACTGTTTCTGAAATGGGCCCGTTGTTGCTGTCGCGCCTGATGGACCTTAACGAAGTTCAGGAAGGTGTTCTGACCATTGCCTTTCATGTCGCGGACAAGGACGGTCTGCTCATGCTCGATCTGGACGATCTGCAAGCCATGTTGGTGCATTGCGGCGAACGGGCCGACGAGCTGACGCTTGAATATGGCAATATCTCCAAGCAATCCGTCGGCAGCATCCAACGGTCTCTTCTGCAACTCCGCAGCCAGGGTGGAGAGCATTTCTTTGGCGAGCCTGCTTTGGATCTGCTCGATTTCATCAAGCTCGACGACAGTGGACGAGGTATCGTGAACATCCTTGCCGCCGACAAACTGATGGCGAGTCCGAAGCTGTACTCGACCTTCCTCTTATGGCTGCTGTCCGAACTATTTGAAAACTTTCCCGAAGTGGGTGATCCAGAAAAGCCCAAAATGGTCTTCTTCTTCGATGAAGCGCATCTGTTGTTCAACGACGCACCGAAAGCGTTGCTTGAGAAAATCGAACAGGTTGTCCGGCTGATCCGGTCCAAGGGTATCGGTGTATATTTCATTACACAGAACCCCATCGATATTCCCGATACCGTGGCGGCGCAGTTGAATAATCGCATTCAGCATAAGCTGAACGCCTTCACGCCCCGCGATCAACAGGCCGTAAAGTCGGCGGCAGAAACATTCCGTCCCAATCCGGATATCGACGTTGCACAAGTCATTACCGAACTGAAAATCGGTGAAGCGCTCGTTTCCTTGCTGCAGCCCGACGGTTCGCCGTCCATCGTGCAGCGGACATTGATCAAGGCACCCGCCAGCCGCGTTGGTCCGTTAACGCCGCAAGAACGCGGCATCATGATCCAGACCGATGCGATCGGCGATAAATATGATGCGTTAATCGACCGGGAATCGGCTGAAGAAATTCTCGTTGCCAAGGCCGCACAGGCATCGGCGGCAGCGGATGAAGCAAAGGCGCAGGCGGTGGCGGACAAGGAAGCTGCAGTGGCTGCAAAGGAAAAGGCCAAGGCAGATGCAGCGGCGGCCAAGGAGCTAGCGCGCCAACAGGCGGCTGCAGCGCGCGAAGCTGCTAAGCCGAGCATGGCCGAAAAAATGGTGCAATCCGCCGCGCGATCGGCCGCAACCTCAGTTGGCCGTCAATTGGCCGGGTCGCTCGGAAAATCGCTGGTGCGCGGAATATTGGGCAGTCTGTTCAAATAATCAGCCACGCCCGCGATACGGGGCCACACCCTGGTCGGGCAGCCACAATCCCTTGGGGGGTTCGCCCGACTGCCAGAACACATCGATCGGAATACCCCCACGCGGATACCAGTACCCGCCAATGCGCAGCCAATGGGGCTTCATCTCGTCAAAAAGACGCTGACCGATCCCAACCGTGCAATCTTCGTGGAAGGCCGCATGATTCCGGAAAGATCCGAGGAACAGCTTGAGGGACTTTGATTCGACGATTGTCACATCGGGCGCATAGTCGATCACGAGATGAGCGAAATCCGGTTGTCCTGTTACAGGGCAAAGGGACGTGAATTCGGGCACGGCAAATCGGGCAACATACAGGGTTCCGGGCCGCGGGTTGGGAACATAGTCCAGACGGGCATCTTCTGGCGAGGATGGCAAATCGCTTTGCTGGCCGAGAAAGGCGGTTTTGGGTTGGTCGGTCATAGCGTGCGCATTTATCCGTTTCATCGCAGGATGCAAACAGCTCGTTGGAAAGCATGCCGTTATTCATCCATCATTCAGCGCCCGAAGCTGTTTGAACCAGTATCTATCGGGTACGGAAAGTTACTAAAATGGCGCGGTTTGCGCACTTCGCTTCGCTCTTATGTTTGCTAGTCGCCCCGTTGCACGCACAAGAGGCACTTCCCCAAACACCACCGGAACTGCGGGATTTCCGGATCGAGCCTGAACGCGCACAGCCACAAGCGGAATCGGGTCCCGAAATACGGCCGTCGGTAACACCGCCTGCCGTTGCCCCTGCTGCGCCGGATAGGACAGCGGACACGCCGACCAATAGACCAGCGCCTACGGCTCCTGTCACACAAACCCGCAGGGCCGCCGACGCGAACGTAGCGGATCGTGCGGCCCCGTCTTCAGTGCCCACGCGTTCCACGTCGATTCCGCCCGTGGATGACAGCGTCGCAGCAACGCCAAAAGCTGAGCCAGAGCCTGCAATATCCACGCCGCCGACTCCGCTTGACGAGCCTATCGCTCCCTCTTCGTTCGTTGACAAAAATTGGCAGGCCATCGCTTCCGCCTTGCTGATCCTACTCGGCCTCCTGTTGGCAAGTTGGTTCATGCGGCGCCGAAAGCGGAATAGATTTGCCGTGATGGAAGAAAGCCTGCATTCAATCGACATCCCGGGCGCAAGTGCGGTCCCTGCACCCTATGCCGCCGCTCAGCCAAAAGTAGAGTCAGGCGAAATCCGGCCACACATATCGATAGAGTTCCGGCCTGAACGCGCGACACTGAGCTTTACTGCCCTGACCGTCAAAGGGACGCTCGTTATCGAGAATTTCGGCAAGGATGCGGCCAGCGACATGCATATGCGTGCGACGATGATTTCGGCAAATCGCGATCAAGCCGCTACAATAGCCGCCTTTTTCAACGGAACCATTCCGGTCGAGGACAATGTTTTGGGCGTCGCACAAGCAGGCGAGAAAATTGCTCTGGAGTTGGAAATATCCATCCCGTCGCAGGAATTGCAAAGCTATTCGGTGGCGGAGCGCCAGATTGTCGTTCCGGTAATTGTAGTCGATCTTTCATATCGCTGGTCGAGTGGCCATGATTCGAGCCGCCTCGCCTGTCTCGTCGGTCGGGAGGCGCAACCACCCCAAAGAAAAATGGGGCCATTACGCCTCGATCTCGGACCTCGCAGCTTCAGTTCCCTGGGCCAACGTCCCCTTTATGCCTAAATGCCTGTATCGCGTTGGATCAACCTGCGCGGTTATGCGCCATTCATGACCACATTAGTTCCCGTTTTAGGCGATCAGCTGAGCCTCAATATTTCATCGCTTCTGGGAAGGGACAAGACGCAGACTGTAGTTCTGATGGTGGAAGTCCACGAGGAGACAGTCTACGTAAAGCACCATAAGGCAAAGCTGGTCTACATTCTTTCGGCGATGCGGCACCACGCCGAACTCCTGCGTTCCGAAGGCTGGCAAGTGGACTATGTCACGCTGGACGATCCTGAAAATGCGGGAAGTTTTACTGGGGAACTTGCTCGTGCAATCGAGCGTCATGCGCCCGAACAGATCTGCGTCACAGAAGCCGGCGAATGGCGCGTGAAGGCGATGCTCGACAGTTGGCCCGACCGTTTTGACGTTCCCGTTACACTCTACACGGATGATCGGTTTCTTGCGTCCCATGCCGAATTTGGAGCATGGGCCGAAGGTCGCAAGCAACTCCGCATGGAGTATTTCTACCGTGATATGCGGCGCAAATCAGGCCTTCTCATGGACGGGAACGATCCGGCCGGTGGACAATGGAATTATGATGCGGAGAACCGCAAACCTGCGCAGCGGGACAGCGCAATTCCTCGCCCGCTACACTTCACGCCGGATGCGATAACGCGCGATGTGATGCAGATGGCGGCCTCTCATTTTGGCGATCATATTGGGTCCATGGACTCCTTCGGTTTTGCCGTCACCCGAGCCGATGCCCTGAAGCAGCAGACGCATTTCCTAGACCATGTCTTGGCCAATTTCGGGGATTTTCAGGATGCGATGCTAACGGATGAACCCTTTCTCTGGCACTCAATCCTGTCACCCTATATCAATTCGGGGCTGCTGGACCCGCTGGAGCTCTGCAAAGAAGTCGAGCAACGCTATCGGGACGGAAATATTCCCGTCAACGCTGCAGAAGGATTTATCCGGCAGATCATCGGCTGGCGCGAATATGTTCGTGGAATTTACTGGCTAGCGGGACCGGACTATGTCCGGCGCAACGCATTGGGGGCAACAAGACCACTTCCGAGCTTTTACTGGACCGGGCAGACCGACATGCACTGTCTGTCTCAAGCTATCGGGCAGACGCGTGAATTTGCGTATGCGCACCATATCCAACGGCTGATGATTACCGGCAATTTTGCGCTCCTCATTGGTGTTGATCCGCAAGAAGTGCATGAATGGTATCTTGCGGTTTACGCGGATGCCTATGAGTGGGTCGAATTGCCAAACACCTTAGGAATGAGCCAGTTTGCAGATGGCGGAATGCTGGCATCAAAGCCCTATGCCGCAAGTGGCGCCTATATCAACCGGATGTCCGACTATTGCCGTACGTGCCGGTATGACGTCAAATCAAAGACCGGTCCCGATGCTTGCCCTTTCAACGCCCTTTACTGGGACTTCATCGCACGGAACGAAGCGACATTGCGCGGCAATCCCCGAATGGCCATGCCGTACAAAAATTGGGAGCGGATGAGCGCAGCAGACAAATCGGCATTGCAACGGCAGGCGACGAAGTTTCTGGAAACACTTGGCTAGATTGGAAAAGCACCTTATCTTGCACCGCACAAGAATCAAAAAACAGCGGGCTAGGACATAGAATATGGAACTTTTGGTAAGCACCGAATGGCTGGCAAAGGAAATCGGTGCCTCCGATTTACGCATCGTGGATGCAACATGGTTCATGCCTGATGGTGGCCGAAACGCGCAAGCCGAATATGAAGGTGGCCACATCCCGACCGCTGTTTTCATGGATCTGGAAGAGCTTGCCGATTCCAACAGCTCATTGCCCAACACCCTTCCCCCGCCCGAAAAATTTGCCAGCCGCATGCAGTCGCTCGGATTGGGCGACGGAAGCCGTATCGTTGTTTACGATGACAGCCCTTTTAAATCGGCAACCCGCGCCTGGTGGATGCTGACCTTGTTCGGTGCACATGATGTCGCCATTCTGGACGGGGGCATCGCCAAGTGGAAAGCGGAAGGCCGCGCGTTGGAAACCGGAAAGCCATCCTTGCGGCACCGCCATTTCACGGTCTGGAAAGATGATAAGGCTGTGAAATCGAAGGCGGACATGCTGGCAAATCTGCATAGCCGTGAGGCGGTCGTCGTGGATGCCCGCGGGGCAGGACGTTTCACAGGCGAAGAAGCAGAGCCACGCCCCGAAATGGCATCTGGCCATATCCCGGGGAGCCGGAACTTGCCCTTTGGCAATTTGTACAACCCAGATGGCACATGGAAACGGGGCGATGATCTCGTCGCCGCCTATACCCAAGCCGGGGTCGATCTGGACAAGCCCATGATCACCACCTGCGGATCGGGAATGACCGCAGCCGTTGTGCTATTTGGTGCGCGGCTCACGGGGAAGAAGGATGTGGCGCTGTATGACGGCAGCTGGTCCGAATGGGGTCTCGACAAGGATACACCAAAGGAAACGGGTGCGGCTTGAGTTCCGACAAGCCCCGTAAAGCCGCAACCCAGTTGGTGACAGGCGGGCGTAAAAAGGAATTTACAGGCTCTGTAGTAAATGTCCCGGTATGGCGGGGCAGCACCCATTTATATGACAATGTTGCCGACCTGGAAACAGGCAAAAAGAATAACTCCGATGGTCGCTTTTTCTACGGCCGGCGGGGGTCACCTACACAATGGGCGCTAGCTGACGCGCTGACAGCGATGGAGCCGGGGGCGGCAGGGACGATGCTTTACCCCTCGGGCGTTGCGGCTATTTCCTGCGCGTTGCTCTCGGTGCTTCGACCTGGGGATGTCCTGCTGATGACGGACAATGCCTACGACCCCAGCCGGTCTTTTGCCGAAGGATTCCTGAAGCGATTCGGGGTTGAGACGCGTTATTTCAACCCTCTCGTCACCGACTATGGATCTCTCTTCTGTGCGCGGACGAAAGCAATATTGCTCGAAGCTCCAGGCAGCCTGACGTTCGAGGTGCAAGACGTCCCCGGCATTTGTGCCGAGGCGAAGAAGCGGGGTGTTGTCACGCTCCTCGATAACACTTGGGCGACGCCCTATTTTTTCACGGCCCTCGACAAAGGGGTCGATATGACCATTTTGGCCGCTACCAAATATATTGTCGGGCACAGTGATGTCATGCTCGGCAGCGTGACCACGCATGAAAAATATTGGACCCGTCTGCGCCAGACCGCGCAGCAGCTTGGCCAGGTCGTTTCTCCGGACGATGCGTATCTCGCGAGTAGAGGGCTGCGCACTCTGGCCGTGCGGATGAAGGCGCACGAGGCCTCTGCCCTTAAAATAGCCCAATGGTTGAAGACCCGTCCGGAAGTAGAAACTGTTTTGCATCCGGCGCTGCCTGAATGCCCCGGACACGCGATTTGGGCGCGCGACTTTACCGGGTCGTCTGGCCTATTTTCCTTTGTGCTCAAAGGCAGCAAGGAAAAAGCGGCAACTTTTGTTGATGCACTCGAGCTTTTCGGCATTGGCTATAGCTGGGGCGGTTTTGAAAGCCTGGCATTACCGGTCCACCCCGAATCGTGCCGCACAGAAGTCCCTTGGGATGCCAACCGGTCTCTTATCCGGTTGCAAATCGGGCTTGAAGACTGCGACGATTTAATTGCCGATCTTGAATCAGCTTTCAGTCAATCCGCAAAGCTAGACTGAAAATTCAGCGGGTGGGCACGGGCTCTTCACCGCTATAATCATAAAATCCGCGCTTTACTTTCCGGCCGTACCATCCTGCCTCCACATATTTCTGCAACAGGGGGGCTGGACGGAATTTCGGATCACCCGTCGATGAAAACAGGACGTTGGTGATATCCAGGCAGGTATCGAGCCCGATGAAGTCCGCCAGAGTCAGCGGGCCCATGGGATGGTTAAGGCCCAAGCGGGACGCCGTATCGATATCCCGGATGCTGGCCACACCTTCGCCAAGAGCAAAGCAGGCTTCGTTGATCATCGGCATGAGAATGCGATTGACGATGAAACCCGGTGCGTCATTGGCAAATACCAACTGCTTACCCAAAGTTTCGCCATAATGCCGGACCAGATCGACTGTCGCATCGCTGGTCGCAAGCCCGCGGATAATCTCGATCAACCCCATAACGGGAACCGGGTTGAAAAAGTGCACGCCGATAAACCGCGCCGGGTCTGGTGACGCCTGAGCCAAGCGGGTGATAGGAATGGACGAGGTATTTGACGCTAGAACAGCATCAGCACCCAAAACGGCTCCCACCGCCTCGAAAATCTTTCGCTTTATTTCTTCACGCTCGGTTGCAGCTTCAATGATCAATTGTGCATCCGCCATAGGCGCGTAACTTCCGACCGGCTCGATACGCGCCAGCAATGCGTCGGCGTCGGTTTGCGTCATCTTCTCTTTTGCAATCAGCTTGCCGAGCGCTTTTGCGATACCCGCTTTTCCGGCTTCCGCACGCGCGACATCAATGTCGGACAGGTAGACATGATAACCTGCTCCTGCGCTCACTTGCGCTATGCCCGCACCCATCTGCCCCGCTCCGATAACACCCACTGCGCGCATGATTTTCTCCAATTAAGCTGAGTCCGAAAGCCCCTAGCTTAGGCCATCCAAAAGCGCTAGCCTACGGCTATGCACAGGGCAATTTTCGCGTCAGCATTATTCGTTACAGGAGCCGCGATCATGGCGTCGGCTCCGATGCCGACCCCTGGAAAGGTCATGACCTATAAGGATTGGACAGTCGGCTGTGACAATGGCCTATCCTGTCAGGCGGTCGCGCTGAAACCCGATGGTCCATGGGACGAAGGACTTTCGGTTGTTTTTACACGCAAAGCAGGGATTCAAGCGCAACCGATAGTTGAAATCAGCGGCTTTCCGGCAAAACTGGGACGCTTCCGGCTCCTGGTGGATGGAAAAGTCACCGAAACCGGTTCCATTCAAACAGGAGCCGAATCCATTACCCTGAAAGACGCCACCGCCGTTAAGGTCGCCCGTGCTTTGGCAAAGGGGACATCCCTGCAGCTTGTGGACGCAAGTGGCGCCAAATTCGGGGCTGCGTCTTTGTCGGGTGTGGCCGCTGCGCTGCGTTATGTAGACAGCGTTCAGGGTCGCGCTGGATCGAAAGGTGCTGTCATTGCACTCGGTGCGCGAAAGGCCGCTGCAAAAAAAGCGATGATACCTATCCTCGAGGTGCGGAAAATCACGCCAAGCGATATGCTGCCGGACGCTTCGGCACTGGTCGCCCTTTCGGAAGGCAGTCCTTGCGCGCAGGAGCGCTTCGGATCGACCCAAGATACGGCCTATAGCCTTGGCAACGGAGCCGGAGGTGCGCAATCTCTCGTGATGCTCAACTGCGGCGCAGGCGCTTATAACTTTTCCTCAGGCATTTATGTCGGGCAACGTAGCGCCGCTGGAAAGTGGACGTTCGAGCCTGCCAAATTTGATTATGGCGCCACTGGATTTTCCCCGGACAGCAAAATTCCAATATTAATCAACGCCGATTGGGACGCTGCGAAACAGACGATCAGCAGCTTTTCCAAAGGCCGCGGTTTGGGCGATTGCGGTTCCTCCGAAAGCTGGGTGTGGGATGGCACCATGTTTCGCCTCACAGATGCAACAGTCATGGGCGAATGCAGAGGGTCGGTGGACTGGATCCCTGTATGGCGGGCGGAAGTTAAACTGCTTCCCCGCTAAACGATCGCAGCCGCTGATTCGCTCGCTTTCCGACTGCCAGCCACACGTGCCGCCAGCTTGGGCTGGTAATTTTAGTCCGAAACGCTTAAGCGCACCGCCAATGCTCGCAACTTGGCAGAAAGCTTGAACCCAACAAATGTCCTCCCCCCTTCGTATTGCGCTCGCTGGTCTCGGAACCGTCGGCACCGGTGTTATTCAATTGATCGAGGAAAATAGCGCGTTGATTGCACGACGCGCAGGGCGGCCTATCGAGATTGTCGCCGTTACAGCACGTGACCGCTCCAAGAATCGGGGTGTCGACCTTTCGGCTTATCGCTGGGTTGACGATATGGGCGAACTGGCCACCGCAAGCGATGTCGATGTCGTGGTAGAACTGGTCGGTGGTTCAGACGGCCCCGCCCTGACATTGGCGCGCGAAACACTGTCCAACGCCCGTGCCTTTGTGACAGCGAACAAAGCCATGATCGCCCATCATGGGGCTGAACTTGCGCAGCTGGCGGAAAGCAAAAACGCGGCTCTGAAATTTGAAGCGGCGGTCGCTGGCGGCATACCGGTTATTCAGGGTTTGCGTGACGGTGCCGCGGCAAACAGGATTGACCGCGTCTATGGCATTTTAAACGGAACCTGCAATTTCATTCTTTCTACAATGGAAAAGGAAGGTCTGGATTTCACGGACGTCCTTTCGGACGCGCAAGCAAAGGGTTTCGCCGAGGCAGATCCGAGTTTTGATATCGACGGCATTGATGCTGCGCATAAACTGGCGATTCTGGCATCGCTGAGCTTTGGATCGGAAATTGACTTTGGCGGGGTGGAAGCGCGCGGAATCCGAAAGATTTTGGCAGCGGACATCGCGCAGGCTAAGGCGCTCGGATACCGGATACGGCTTATCGGGCTTGCGGAAATTGACGGCGAAAATGGCGCTTCGGAAATCTTCCAGCGGGTTCAGCCCTGCCTTGTCCCCTTGGCGCATCCTTTGGCGCACGTCACCGGCGCGACCAATGCTGTCGTGGCAGAGGGCAATTTCTCGGGCCGACTGTTGTTTCAAGGCGCAGGCGCAGGCGACAGGCCAACCGCATCGGCTGTTGTTGCCGACCTTGTCGATATTGCCCGCAAGGATACCGGACCTGCCTTTTCCATGCCATCGTCCGAACTGGAGAAACTGCCACGCGCCGCATCCGCACATCGCGTTGGCAAAACCTATATCCGCATGATTGTCGCAGACCGGGTCGGTGTGCTGGCTGAAATTACCGCGGCGATGCGCGATGCCGGTTTGTCGATCGAAAGCCTGATCCAGACCGAGACCAGTGATGACGGATCTGCCTTGATTGCCATGGTCACCCATGCGGGGCCCGAACAAGCGATCAACGACACATTGAAAACATTGGCTACGTCGGAAAGTCTGATGGGCGATCCCATGGTGATGCATATATTGGGAGAATGACCGGAAATAGGTCGCCTATTATTGCGGCCCTTCTTCTGGAACGACCATATCCGGTTCTGGCAATCCACGGAGCACCTCTTCAAGAGAAATTGCAGGCGGTGGCACATAGCCGAAGCCGACTCCGACTCCCTTCATATATATTTTGCACATGCTATCCCCGGTGAGGCAGGCTGCAGCCCGCCGGGTCGAAACCGCCTCCCCGCGTCGTAGCCGCATTTCGTCGTTCTCCTGCGTTCCTTTGAATATGCGTTGGCTGGCGTTGTCAGGATTTTCACCACAGACAACAATCTCGTCGGATTGGGGATATTTCACGCACCCATCTTTATCGACGGCAACCAGCCGCCGGGCCTTCTCGATCTGGGCGGCAACATCGTTTTCCGCTTCCGATTGCGCGAATGACGCGGTGGCTGAAAATGCACATGCTATGACAAGCAATCTCGACATTTGGCAAAGCCTTCCTTATCGGAGCAGCGAACCTTCAAAAACACGCCTATTTGCCGAGCAATCTTCCCCAAAAGAGACCCGATTTTTCAATAAGCTAGGAAAAACTTATGACGGCAGCAAGCCAAATTCTCGACCGAGTGCTCGTCCTCGAAATGGTACGCGTCACTGAAGCAGCCGCAATTTCGGCTGCCAAGCTGATCGGACGGGGCGATGAAAAGGCTGCCGATGCGGCCGCCGTAGAAGCGATGCGCGCGGCCCTGAACGGGCTGTATATGGACGGCACTGTCGTTATCGGCGAAGGTGAGCGCGACGAAGCCCCTATGCTCTACATCGGCGAGAAAGTCGGCTCGGCTATCGGCAAGGGACCTCGGATCGATATCGCGCTTGATCCTCTTGAAGGCACAACGATCACCGCAAAGGCCGGTCCGAATGCACTCGCCGTGCTTGCGGTCGCCGAAGAAGGCAATCTGCTGAACGCGCCTGACGTCTATATGGATAAAATCGCGGTCGGCCCCGGCTATTCTCCCGACATCGTAAACCTTGACCGAAGCGTGACCGAAAATGTGACCGCCGTTGCACGGGAAAAGGGTGTAGACCCCAGCGAGATCATCGTCTGTGTCCTCGACCGCCCTCGTCACGAAAAGCTGATCGCCGAATTGCGCGCTCTGGGTTGCGGCGTCATGCTGATTCCCGACGGTGATGTTGCGGGCGTCATCGCCACGACGAACCCTGAAACCACAGTAGATATTTACATGGGAACCGGTGGCGCGCCCGAAGGCGTACTCGCGGCAGCAGCGCTGCGCTGTGTCGGCGGACAGTTCAAGGGGCGTTTGCTGTTCCGCAATGACGACGAACGTATGCGCGCGCACAAATGGGGTATTGAGGACCTCGACAAGATTTACGATCTGGAAGAACTGGCAAAGGGTGACTGCATTTTTGCCGCGACCGGCGTGACCGACGGATCGCTCCTGCACGGGGTTAAAACGTTGCGCGACGGCCGCATCACGACCGAGACTATCGTTATGCGCGCATCAAGCGGAACCGTTCGTCGTGTGAAAAGCGAGCACGGCCGGGCAAACGCCACCCGCTAAAAAATGCCGAGCGCCATGCCGGCTGCGATCTGTGCGCCGGTTTGGCGGGCTTGCTCCATATCTTCTTCGGCGATCGTCTTGGGTGCCAGGATCGCAGCTTCCGTTTGTGCGTGGGTACAGATGATGAGTGCATCTGCAATCTTCCGGAGCCGCCAGCCAGTGGCGATACGCTCCGCCTGCCGCGCGGCATTCGTTCCGTCGGAACCTGCACAAATGATCACCGCATAGGGGCGCCCCTCTATTCTGCCCAGGCATGGATAATAGCACCGGTCAAAAAAGGCTTTCATCACGCCGCTGATGGCGGCGAGATTTTCCGGAAACACAAATAGATAACCATCGGCAGCAAACATGTCCGATACGCTGGCTTGATCGGCGGAGAGACTTCTGACTGTCACCGTGCTATCGACCATTGCGCCTTGCAAAGCTGCCTCCGCTAAAGCCTTCGACCCGCCGGTCATGCTGTGCCAGACAATGAGCAATTCTTTCATGTCGGCTTGCTAGCATTCGCAACCCCGCATAGGGAAGGCCCATGTCTTCGGTCCTCAACATCACACATTCCGTTACCGGGCAAAGCTGGAAATGGCGCAGCGGAGATGTGGACGCGCGCGATCCGGGATTTCAGCCGGACGATCTTGTCACGCAATTGCTCCTGGCACGGGGCGTTCCACGCGACGATATTGAACGCCATCGCGATCCGACTATACGCGGGTTCATGCCCGATCCGTCGATATTCCGAGACATGGATTGTGCTTCTTTACGTCTGGCGGACGCTGTAGAAGCAGGCGAATCTGTCACTATCTACGGCGATTATGATGTGGATGGCGCAACCAGTGCGGCCCTTCTGATCCGTCTGTTGCGCGACTTGGGATTGGACGCGGGCCATTATATTCCAGATCGGTTGATGGAAGGCTATGGCCCATCTGGCGAAGCATTGGTGCGCATCGGGGATGGCGGCAGCCGCCTGATCGTCACCGTGGATTGCGGAGCCATGGCCTTTGATGCGCTTGCCCAAGCAAAGGCGGCGGGACTGGAAGTCATCGTCGTGGACCATCACAAATGTGCAGCGGAGCTTCCCGCGGCCTTCGCCCTCGTTAATCCCAACCGGCTGGACGAGAATGACGAGGCGGCCTCCCATGGCCATCTCGCTGCCGTTGGCGTGGCCTTCCTGTTGGCTGCAGCAATCGTCCGCATCCTGCGCGCTCGCGATTATTTCATCAACCGCCCCGAACCGAAATTGATGGAGCTGCTCGATATCGTGGCCTTGGGCACGGTCGCCGACGTGGCCCAGCTACGCGGCCTCAATCGCGCTTTTGTGGCGCAGGGGCTGAAGGTGATGGCTGGTCGGCGCAATATAGGGCTTGCCGCTTTGATCGAAGCCAGCCGATTGAACCGCGCACCGGTATGCTCGGATCTCGGTTTTGCACTGGGGCCTCGAATCAATGCGGGAGGGCGTGTCGGCAAATCCGACCTAGGGGTGCGCTTGTTGACCACACAAGATCGTGAAGAAGCGCGCTTCATTGCCGCCGAACTGGATCGCTTGAATGAAGAGCGGCGGTCTATCGAGGCCCAAGTCCAGGAAGAAGCCGAAGCGATGCTTGCAGGTCAGCATAATCGCGCCGTCGCGTTACTGGCGGGTCAGGGCTGGCACCCGGGAGTCATCGGCATTGTGGCTGGACGTATCAAGGAAAAGACCGGAAAGCCTGCCATCATCATTGCCATCGATGATCAGGGCGTCGGCAAAGGATCGGGCCGTTCCATCGCAGGCGTTGATCTGGGCGCTGCCATTATTTCGGCACGCGAGGCTGGGTTGCTGGTTGCGGGCGGTGGGCACGCCATGGCCGCCGGATTGACGATAAGCGCCGACAAGGTCGATGCGCTTGCCGACTGGCTTGATGAACGGCTCGCTGCCGATGTCGCACGCGCCAGCGCCAACAGCGCCATGCTTGTCGACGCACTGCTAACACCCCGCGGACTGAACCCTGCATTCATTGAGGCGATGGACGGTGCTGGCCCCTATGGCATGGGCTGGCCGGGCCCCCGAATTGTTACGGGACCGGTGCGCGTCATTAAATGTGATATCGTTGGCAAAGACCATGTTCGCGCCATCGTGGGCGGCGACGACGGGGCGTCCTTCAAGGCGATGGCATTCCGGCAGGGTGAAACGGCTTTGGGACAAATTCTTCTGCATGGCGAGCGCGGCCGAAAATACTGGCTGGCTGGCCGCGCCAAAGTCGACGACTGGGGTCCTACGCCCAAGGCGGAGCTGCATATTGACGATATCGCCTTTGCAGATTGATTTTGCATCATGTTGGGCTTGACCTAGGCAAATCGAATCCGTAAAGGCGCGGCTCGCCAAGCGATTGGCCCCTTCGTCTAGCGGTTAGGACGCGGCCCTTTCACGGCTGAAACACGGGTTCGATTCCCGTAGGGGTCACCAGCTATTGTATTTCTATAGCTTAGCCACTTTTTGTTGCGCTTGTATCACACTTTTATGTCACAGTTTTCCAACGCGATTTTTCTGACATTGGAACTGGTCGGAGAGGAAGATACCTCAATAGATCTTATCTGATCTTGGACATTGTGACTGCCGATGGTAAATTTGCGTGACAATGATGCTGACGTGTTGCGCTTTCCTATAGCTTAGGATCAAAAGCAGCTGATCACATCAGCGTACTTGATGAATCGGCGTCTAAATCGCTAGCAAAGTTGGTTTGAAATGAATAATTTTAAAATCAAAATACAAGCTCGACACCATCATGCGATGCACAGCCAAAACGGTACTGTTCGCTCCTAAAAAAGGGACGATCAACAGCGGAAGAATTTCGAGCAAAAACTGTCCAAAAACGTGGTGGTAGAAGTCATAACCAAGCCGTCAAACAAACCATAAATGCGCAGCAAAAGTATACTGATCATATCATACGAGCGGCACGAGAACGGATCAACTATCGGCCTCAATTAGGCATTCCCATCGACATGCTTACAGCATGGAATGATTTTGATCCTCTCACTGAGATATACGTTGTCGATACGAAAGGCGTGATCGCGAAGCATTGGTATTATCTAAATGAAGCTATGAAATATCTGCCGCCTGCTCCAGAACGATAGAGATGAGAAACATGCAAACTCCGGTTTTTCGATTCTTTAGTTCAATCTGTTTCATTTTGCTTTGTATCGCCGAACTGTGCTCTGATAAAGCAACTGCCACAGGACCAGCACTTTCAATCAACAATTTAGATGGAACAGTTGTTGGACGACTCAAAGCGGCGGCGGCTGCTCTAGGTAGAAACGGTGGCGGTATTCTCATAATACCGGCAGGTACGTACAATCTTAATAGCGTCGAACTGACTACTCCTGTCTCATTACCGTCAAATGTGGTCGTCGAAGGCAACGGCGCCACCTTAAAAATATCGGGTCAGAGTATAATTGAGTCAGTCTTCCGTTCCGAGAATGCATCAAATATCAGTCTACGGAACCTTGAAGTAATCGGTAATAATCAGGCTGTCGCTGATGCTAGTAGCGGTGCATTTTTCAATTACGTCCAAACGTCGAGCGGTTCCGGATCAGAGAATATTCTAATCGAAAACGTCCGCCTGCGAAACTTCAAGGCCGAACGTTGGGTATCAATTTTGAACAACCACAATTCATTGGAAATTCGCCGGATTCGGGTCCGGAATTTATCGGGCGTAAGTAAACCAGGAAACAATCTTGGCACAGCAAGCATTGGGATAAGTTCGGCTCTGCTTATGGTATATGGAGTAAAAGCACCAATAACGGACGTCGAAATTGATCATCTTTTTGCTGACGCCCAATATATCAAAAACGGTGTCTCAATCTTCCATAAGGTTAAGAATGTTAGGATCATTTCACCTTCCATTTTGAATGCAGGCCAAACAGGTACGGCGAACGATATGGGGTCTTACGCCATCAACATTTATGGCGATGCGGGAGAAGTATCGGGCATCACGATTAACGATGCCATACTGACATCTCCAAAGTCAGCGGGCATATACATTCGCGGCGCTTCGAATATTGTTATTAACAATCCCCGAATATCGGGCCAAACAGATGCCATATCTGGCACTCTTCCCAAGGGAGCAATCGTCGGCAACGGTTCGAGCAATATAAAGATAAATGAAGGTATCTTGACGGACAATGTTTATGACTTGTCCTTTGTTGCAGATGCTAAAAGCACTGAGTTTAACTTAACAGTCACAAGCCTGAAAACTCGCTCCGCCTCACTATCGTCGATCTTACTTCATCCCGCCACGGGCCTTGGCTCGCCCAATGGCGTTAGCTTCGTCAATTGCGACATTACGGCGACAGGTAGAGCCTTGCAGATAGCAAATACCGCTTCCCGCAATTTCAAAAACGTCCTGTTCAGCGGCGGAACTTGGGTTTCGACAAGATCGACCGCATTCGAACTCAACACTGCTGACAGTTTCACTCTTGCAAATTATCGTATTGAAAACATGAAGATAGGCGCATCAAGTATTGGAATTGCCGCTGATAGCCCTGCGGCACGAAGTAGGGGTGACCTTACCATCGCAAATGTGGACATTTACGACAGCGGGAAAAATGCAATGAACTACGGAATTTTAGCCCGCAATTTTCCGAACTTGAATATCGATAATGTGATAGTGAGGGACATGGGAAAAGGTTTTGCTACCTATACGACCGGAGCGAAAGGCTCGATCAGAGGCCTTCGCGTCGTGAATGTAGCGCATGGTATCCGGCAGCGTTAAACTAGGACAATCACTTTCTAGAGCGACTTAGTATGTAGCTTCGAACCTTGAACGACCGCAGTGTTGTGGAAAGCGGACATAAGCGAAACGACCAAATGCTACGCTACACTCTCAGCGCGTATAATTGCATTCGCCCCTAATCGATCGGTAACATTTAATGCCCTCGTGCTTCTGAATCCAATAGCCGCCTTCTACCGCGAGGACCAAACAAAGCGTAAGAAACATCTACAATATTCGCTTCTATTGATTAAAAAATCATCTAGAATGCACTGAGAAAACAGTTAAAGTATAATTTTTATTACAGATGATATTTTTATTTCTTATTTTTTAATTAAAATTTTGATGGGACGATTCGCTTAATAAAATTATCATCGCTCCTGGAAGAAATGACAAACCCCAGTAAACAAACAAGCCCTTAGGCCAACCGAATTTGTCTTGAAGATGATGGTGAAAATGGTCGCGATCGGCAGACATCGGGGATCTACCTTGCTTCATCCGAGTATATGTTAGTCTAAATGAGTCAGCAATCGGTACGATAAACAACAAGACAAGTTCATCTGCTGAAATTGCACGAAGTGTGTTTGCCCCCGGGCTATTATATATCATAATCGATAGCAGACCTAAGGCGGTAGCAATCGCGTAGGCTCCGCCATCACCCAAAAACAGCCTGCCTTGCAGGTTGAAAATTAGCAAAACTGCCAAACAGCATGCCAAGATCCCTATAAGAGGCAACAGTGGATCGCCGGCGCGAATAGCAAGAATACCAAGCCATCCAAGCGCGAGCCCCAATACTAAGCCATTCTTTCCGTCAGCCATATTAACGGCATTGATTAGCCCCACACAACAAATCACGGTAAAAATGATAGCTAGCCACCATGTCCCTAGTCCTAAGGAAAATTTAGGTGTCATGAAATCGAGTACTCGGACATTAAACGTCGGATCAACTGCGGCAGCTAAAGCAAAAACCAAAAAGGATATAAGGAGCCGCAATCGCGGAGACAGCGAGTGACGGTCATCCGCAAGTCCTACAAATGCCATAACAGTTACGCAGCCGATCCAGATCAGGAAAGAACCGAACCATCGTTCGGGCACATTGAGTAATGTGTGCGCAAATGCAACCGGTACTAAGGCGGCCAATATCGCAACGCCTCCCATCAAAGGAGTTGGGGCTTTGTGCTGCTTTCGACCAACCGGTACGTCAACGAGGTTTAGACGCGCGCTCAGTGATTTCGAATTCAGGCATAGAAAAAGGGTCATCAATGCGCAAACGATCAGTAGCGCAAAGTATTCGACTTCAATCATAAATATAGTATCTGTCTATTCCGATGCGTCCAGGCCCTTGGAGGGGTCGCTTATTCCGTTTGGGCTGAAAGGTCTACTTATTTATCCAATGCCGTCCGGTACCGTTCTTTTCGATAGTGGTGAGTTCGGCAGAGGCTAGACGCGTTAACAAACGCTATGGTAAATTTCGCTTTGGCTATCTTATCTCAGCTAAAATTAACCCGACCCCACCATTCTTCCCTAACCGCGCATGGTCGCGTTTCATTGCCCATGACGCAAATGGTACAAAGATATCGGAGGAAATATGTCGCCGGATGCAGCGCTCGTCGTTTTTACATCTCTTGGATTCGCATCGATTTTTCTGGCGTTGGTTATCGGGATCACAGGCCATGAACCGGCCGACTTGGTCACCGGTATCGCCAATATGACGCCGTCGGCACGGCGGCAGGCGCAGTTTGAACAGTTGGATTATATGACGCGCGTAGCAGACGAAGCTATTGAAGCGCGCCGGCTGGGCAAGCGCGCCCCTTTCACGCAGGACAGTTTCTGAAATCAGTTTCGCGCATGACAACTCTCTGGTCCCGCGCGTTTTGCGGCCGTGCCATGCCCCCGGCACGGCCGCTTTTTTATTGATCCCGCACGTTTTCGCCTTGCGTCCGGTTAGGACGTGGGGCGGGCGGACGTTGCGGTTGATCGCGCTGCGGTGACGGCGCTGCCCGTGGTGCAGGCGGCGCAGCTTGTGGAGCAGGCTGCGGAGCTACCTGATTTGGATTGCCGCGATAAACACGTCCCGCACGTTCTCCACGTGGCGCACCGTTGCGGAAGCCATCTCCCCGATCCTGGCTGCGACCCGGGCGTTGTACGACTTCGAGATTGGGTGTGGGGATCGCGTTTACGCCCGTCCCATCACCACCCGACCATTGCTGGTTGCGACCATTCCGACGTTCGCCGCGGCCGCGCCGATGATCATCATCGTCGCGCACACGGCCGCCATGCTGTTCCGGCCAGCCGACCGCGCCGGGCGTAGCATTGCCGGTGTAACCCCGGCCACGTCCCTGATACCGTCCACCGTCGTGACGACGGCCCCGGTTTTCGCGGTACCAATTGTGGCGCTTTTCACCCCAATAACGACGGTGATGGTCACGCATCGGGTAACGGCGCCCAACATTGTCGAACAGGTAAAATCCATATCCCGGATACCAGTAGCTGTCGTACCAGCCGCCGCCATAACCGATGTTGTAAAAGCCATGCCCATAGTCGCACTGGTAATAGCTATCATAGCCGCCATAGGGATCACATTCATAGGCGTCGTCATAATAGCCGTCGCTGGCATAGCCCAAACCGACATCATAGACACAACCGGACAGGCCAAGGCTGGCCACGGTCAAAAGCGAGAGTTTAAGTAAAGCTCCCTTGCCGATGAGCTGAATATTGTTCTTCATGATATGCACCCCTGTTTTGAAAGCTGCCCAAACATGCTTGGATCGAATCGTTGTTGCAGCTTTGCCCTGTGGCTCTATTTATGGACCGGCGGTTGAATTGCAGGTGAATATGTTGGTCGGCTGGCGTTCATGATGTACCAGTTCGGGAATTGCCGCTTGCACGTTACTGACATCGGTGGCAGTAAGTTTTAATCGCACGATTAAAGAAGGATTTTCCCAAATGGCCCTAGCCCATAGCGAAGCAGCCAACCCGCATTGGGTGCCCCGCACGAAAATTGGCGACTTGTCCCATATTCCCGGCGAGAACGGACTGCCTATTGTCGGCACGACCTTTCGCGTTCTGCGCGACCCGCCGGGTTACGGTGCCCATATGGTGAACACTTACGGCAAGGTATTCCGTACAAATGCATTCGGCAATCCGACGATCTCCATGGTCGGGGCCGAAGCCAATGAGCTGATGCTGTTTGACCGCGACAAGCTTTTTTCATCCGAACAAGGTTGGGGACCTGTCCTGAACCTGCTTTTTCCACGCGGACTGATGCTCATGGATTTTGACCATCACCGCATGGACCGTCGCGCGCTCGGCATCGCGTTCAAGCCCGATCCTATGCGCGCCTACACGCAGGACATGAATCGCATTTTTGCCGAGCAATTGAAAAACTGGCGTGGGGAGATGCAATTCTATCCGGCGATCAAGCAATTGACGCTGGATGTTGCCGCAAGCAGCTTTCTTGGGATTCCACTCGGTCCTGAAGCGGATAAGATCAACACCGCCTTTGTCGACATGGTACAGGCGTCAGTCGCACCCATCCGCGCGCCCATTCCCTTTACGTCGATGGGCAAAGGCGTCGCGGGGCGCAAATATCTGATCGACTATTTCGGACCGCAAATTGCCGAACGCCGCCGCAATGAAAACCGGCAGGACATGTTCAGCCAGTTCTGCCGCTCGCGACGGGAGGATGGCGAATATATGTCCGACGGCGAGTTGATCGACCATATGAACTTTCTCATGATGGCCGCGCACGACACCATTACCTCGTCGGTCACATCGATGATGTGGTATCTGGCCAAATACCCCGAATGGCAGGAAAAGCTGCGGCAGGAATGTCTGTCCATTGCGCCGACCGGAAGCGACATCGCCTTTGCCGATCTGGATAAGTTCGAACTTACCGAATATGCATTCAAAGAGGCATTGCGGATGATCCCGCCCGTCCCGTCTATCCCGCGCCGTGCGCTGCGTGATTTCGAGTTTATGGGCTTCCACATTCCCAAGGGCACCGCGGTCAGCATCAGCCCCGCCTATGTCCATATGATGGAGGAATATTGGGATCAGCCGGAGGTGTTCGATCCCATGCGCTTCACCGCGGATAAGGTAAAGGCACGGCATAAATATGCGTGGGTGCCCTTTGGCGGAGGCGCCCATATGTGCCTCGGCCTGCACTTCGCCTATATGCAGATGAAGTTGTTCATGCATCATTTGCTCACCAATGTGCGGGTCGAAATCGCGGATGGCTATGCGCCGGAGTGGCAGCCCTGGCCGATCCCGAAGCCGAAGGATGGATTGAAGGTAATTTTCCGTTCGATCCAATAGTCTTCAATAGCTGCAAAAAAACAGCTTTTAAACGCTTTGCTATTTGCTAAATGGACCCTTGTTCAAGTTTGAACATGGGTCCATTTAGCTTTTTATAGGGAAGAGTTATTGGCAGTTAAGAACGAGGAAGATAGCCTTACAAAGTCTGAAGAGGTTCATTTCAGAGTTATGCAAATTGTCGAAGGCAACCCTTCCATCACACAAAGAGAGATATCAGCCGAACTTGGGATAAGTTTGGGGCGGGTCAACTATTGCATGAACGCTTTGGTTGAAAAGGGCTTGGTGAAAATTGAAAATTTTAGAAGCTCGGATACCAAGTGGCGATATGCTTACATTTTGACGCCAAACGGCATTGCGGAAAAAGCTGCCCTGACGGGGCGTTTTCTGGCTCGAAAATTGCGTGAATATGAAGCGCTTACAGCAGAAATTGAGGCGCTAAAAATGTCGGGCGACAAATATCAAAGTCGACCAAATGCAGACCATGATTTTTAAGTAGCAATCTAAAAGGGAAAAAGAATGTCAGAATTCAGATTCGGTATTGTCGGGTGTGGACGAATCGCAAAAAGGCATTCCGAAATACTAGGTAACGGCCTGATAAAAGGTGCTCGTTTAACCGCTGTGTGCGATGTGCAATCCGACCGTGCGGATGCAATGGCCGAAAAGTTTGGGGTTCGTTCGTTCCATAGTCTCAATGACATGTTGAATTCGGGCGAAGTAGATGTCGTTTCCGTTTTGACACCAAGCGGAATGCATGCCGAACACGCTATTGCGGCGGCCAATGCCGGCAAACATGTGGTGGTCGAGAAGCCGATGGCGCTGAGACTTGAAGATGCTGACGCAATGATCGCTGCGTGTGACCGGGCGCGCGTGAAGCTCTTTGTCGTAAAGCAGAACAGGTTGAATGTTCCGGTCGTAAAAGCGCGTGAAGCCTTGGATGCGGGGCGCTTTGGGAAATTGGTTTTGGGTACCGTTCGAGTCCGCTGGCGTCGCGATCAAAGCTATTATAATCAGGATAGCTGGCGCGGCACGTGGGCTCAGGATGGCGGAGTCCTGGCCAATCAGGCGAGCCATCACGTCGACCTGCTGGAATATTTCATGGGAGATGTGGTGTCGGTCCACGCGCGCGCAACGCGAAATCTTGTGGATATCGAAGCCGAAGATACAGCGATTGCCACGCTTGAATTTGCTAACGGGGCCCTGGGAATTGTCGAAGCAACTAATGCTGCGCGTCCCCGCGACTTGGAAGGATCTCTTTCCATACTAGGTGAAGGCGGGACGGTTGTTATCGGAGGTTTTGCTGTCAACAAGATCCAGACATGGGAGTTTGTCGAACCGCAGCCCGGTGATGAAGAAGTATTAGACAAGTTTTCGGTCAACCCGCCCAATGTTTATGGCTACGGACACCAAGCTTATTATGAGCATGTCCTTGATTGCCTGAACACCGATTCGGCCGCCCTCGTTGACGGGCTGGAAGGTCGCCGCAGCCTTGAACTGATTACCGCTCTTTATGAATCGATCGAGACCGGGAAGAACACCTACCTGCGTTTTCGCTCACAGCATTCCAGGCTCGGTGGTTCAAAATGACGAGCATCAAGCTATTCAACGCGATGATCCGGGATGTGCAGACTGGTCAGAACGTCAAAATTGTAGAGCCTTCCAATGTTTACGAATGTCGGTTAGCGGATGATGTATTTATTGGTCCGTTTTGCGAGATCCAAAAGGGTGTATCGATTGGCGCGCGAACGCGTGTGCAGAGCCATAGTTTTGTCTGCGAATTGGTTACTATTGGAGATGACTGCTTTATTGGCCACGGCGTAATGTTTGTAAATGACAGGTTCGCCAGCGGAGGCCCTGCACGCGGCGATGTGACAAAATGGGAAGCGACCACCATAGGCAACCGCGTTTGCATCGGTTCAAATGCAACCATTATGCCCGTAGAGATTTGCGACGATGTCGTGATCGGCGCGGGTACGGTTGTTACCAAATCCATTTCAGAGCCGGGGATATACGCCGGAAATCCTGCGCGTTTCCTGCGCTCTTCACAATAAGAAACACGGAGTCAAAATGTCTATTCCATTTGTCGATCTGCATGCCCAATATCGGGCTCTAAAGGATGAAATTGATGAGGCCATTGCGCGCACCATTGCCAATAGCAGTTTCGTGCGTGGACATGATGTCGAAGCGTTTGAGGCTGAATATTCCCAATTGATGGAAGCGAAACATACGGTGTCCTGCGCGAACGGTACGGACGCTCTGTATATTGCTATGAAGGCATTGGGCATCAAAGCGGGTGACGAGGTGATCACAACTGCGCAGAGCTGGATCTCAACCTCTGAGACGATAGGTCAGCATGGAGCCAAGCCGGTATTCGTTGATATCGACCCAACAACGTCCACCATAGATGTTTCGAGGATTGCCGAAAAAATCACTAGTAGAACAGTCGGAATAATTCCGGTCCATCTTTACGGCCAAATGGCCGATATGCCCGCAGTGATGGAAATCGCACAGCGCCATAATCTCTGGGTTATCGAAGATTGCGCCCAAGCGCATCTGGCGACTATCAACGGGAAAAAGGCGGGACAGTTTGGCAATATTGCCACATGGTCCTTTTATCCCGGCAAAAATCTGGGTGCTATGGGCGACGCGGGTGCAATTACCACAGATGACCCGTCGTTGGCACGCCATATGGCATGCTTTGCCCGTCACGGCGGCCTTGTTAAAGGCGATCATGAAATGGAAGGCATCAATTCTAGGCTTGATGGGCTGCAGGCCGCCATTTTGCGGGTCAAATTACCACATCTTGTCTCTTGGACCACACAGCGCCGCGCCGTGGCCAAGCGCTATGATATAATGATGGCAGACATCGCGCACATCAAGACGCCGACAGAAGTCTCGGGACGGGAACATGTTTATCATCTGTATGTAATCGAATCCGAAAACCGCGATGAAATGGCCGAGGTTTTGAAAGCAAATGGCGTCCCAACCGTTGTGAACTACAAGCGAGCCCTGCCTTTTCTTCCGGCCTACGCCCATCTCGGCCATCGGCCTGAAGAGTTTCCAGTCGCATTCCGTTTGCAGAACCAAATACTCTCATTGCCGATATTTGCCGAGTTGACCGAGCAACAACAGGATATCGTAGTCAGTGCCGTTCGGGATGCCGTAGCGTAAATTACGCATGGTGAGGCCAGCACAAAAACGCTCGGTCTTCCGAGACTTGTTAACGGTAATGTCGGGTACCGCTGGCGCACAAGCTTTGGGCCTGTTGATCTTGCCTATATTGGCGCGTGCTTTTGCACCCGAAGCGTTCGGCGTGTTTCAACTTTACTTGTCGTTTCTCATTTTCTGCACTGTCGGTATTGCGCTGCGGATTGAACTGACTTTGGTAACAGTGGATGAAGAAAATCTTCGTTCACAGCTAACGTCCCTTTTCACCTTGGTCGTGATCACGGGGCTGGGTGTTTCTGCGATACTGTCTTTTTTGAACGTAGTTGGAGTAAACATAGGCTTCCCGATATGGCTTTTCGGGCTTGGCCTTGTCAGTAACGGCATTATCCAGATTACATCGTACAAGCTGATCCGCGATCAGGATTTTAACAGGTTGGCGGCATTGAAATTTGGGCAAGTCGGGATATACGCCATTGTCGCCCTTGCCATTGCGTATTCGAGCCCTTCGGTTTTAGGAATAATCGTCGCTGATGTTACCGGTCGCCTGGGGGCGGCAACGTTCGGAATTTTTCTCAATCGCCGAGAAATCGACCTCAAGGCTGATACAGGTGCGCTGAAGGGCCTCCCGCGCTTCGTCCGAAAGCATTGGGAACTTCTTGTTGTTTCATTGCCAGGAGCGATGGCAAATTCGGCGGGTGCAATGCTGACACCCTTTATGATTTTTCACCTCTATGGCGCAACACAAGCGGGGCAGTTCAGCTTGGTTGACCGCGCCATGGGCGTTCCCGTTGCCATGATCGTCAGTGCTGGCAGTCAGGTATTCTTGGGCCGTATTACCGTGAAAATTCGCGCGCAAGATTATCGTACAGCGCTTCATATCCTGTTTCGCATCGTTGGAATCAGCGCCTTGGTTGCGGGGTTTGGCGCGGTCATTGTGAGACTCATTCTTCCCTATGCATTCCCTCTTCTATTTGGACAGGGATGGGAGATGGCGATCTTGCTGTCGTCTATTCTTGTTTTTGGATATGCCGCCGCTTTCGTTACGGGTATTGTCAACCAGACATTGATCGCCCTTCGCGAATTCCGATGGCAAGCTATTTGGGATATGGGTTGGTTGGGTGCGATGGGTAGCGCCTGGTTTCTTGTGGCGACTTTTAACTTGAGTATTTACACAGCCGTATCACTACATGCCTTGGTCGTTACGTTGCTTGGGTTTATTTTTGTTTTCTTGTGCGTAGCAAAACTACGCGGCGCAGTGGCAACCAAAGAAATGTCAGACATCTGATTATGTGTGGAATTGCAGGAATTCTTAGTGGTGGCGAGCCCATCAATGAAAAGCTTCTCACCCATCTGGGACAAAGGCTTGCGCATCGTGGGCCCGATGGACAGCAAATCTGGGTCTCGACGGATCGAGCCTGCGGCTTCGTGCATGCCCGGCTTGCGATCATTGATACAAACGCGAGGTCGGACCAGCCCTTTGTGAGTGAGGATGGGCGTTACACCATTGTGTTTAATGGCGAGATTTTCAACTTTCTTGAATTGCGCACCGAATTATCCGCCCAGGGATATAAATTTCGGACCGAGGGTGACACCGAAGTTTTGTTGAATGGGTATAGGGCGTGGGGCCCAGCGATGCTGCCGCGGCTGAATGGGATGTGGGCTCTTGCCATCCGCGACAATGTGAATGGATCCATCTTTTTTGCTCGGGATCGCTTTGGCATCAAGCCACTCGTCTATGCACAGCAAGGAAACCGCTTTGCGTTTGCATCCGAAGTGCGGGCATTGCTGGATGTTCCTTGGGTAGACAGATCCCCGGCAATTGAAGTGGCCGAACGACTGTTGTTCGATCCCTTTGGCGTCGAAGGATCCGAACATAGTCTGCATCAGGGTATTAGGCGCCTTCCAGCTGGACATTCCGCCACATGGAAAGAAGGAAGTTTCCGAGTTGCGCGATGGTGGGTAACAGCCGATCATCTGGATATTGAGATGCCGGCACATGCGGCAGACGCCGCAAACCGGTTTCGCGACATTTTCTTTGACTCCACAAGGCTTCGGATGCGCAGCGACGTGGCCATCGGCAGCTGCCTTTCCGGCGGTTTTGATTCAACGGCCGTTGTATCCGCGATGGCCCACATCGCGGAGCTCGATGGCGGGCATGAACGAGAAAGCAAGGATTGGCGACACGCCTTTGTCGCTACCTTTTCCGGCCAACCACATGATGAAACACCCGAAGCGACGCAAGCCGCCCAGCATGCGGGTGTGACACCTCATTTTTTTGATCTTGGCAACGACGATGGCGTTGACCTTGTCGACACCGTTCTGGATGCGCTTGACGACGTATACATCAGTCTGCCCACCTCACCTTGGCGTATTTATCAGGAAGTCCGGCAAAACGGTGTAAGGGTAACATTGGATGGGCATGGCGCTGACGAGATGATGGGTGGTTATCGACAAGGTGGCCAGAATATCGCCTTTGCCTTGCGTAATTTATTGGGTGATCGCGCCGGAATTGGAGGCGCCGCAGCATGGTTGAGCGAAACAGCGAAGCTAGCTGCGCTTCGTGTTGACCGGAGCTATTTCCTGAACCGGCATCCGTTTAAGGCACCGGATCGCCTTGACATTGCAGCCTATAAGGATGACTTGCCCGACCATTATACCGGCCTGGACAAAAGACTTTATGCAATGTTCAATGCCAGTGTCCTACCCACTATCCTTAGAAACTTCGATCGTCTATCCATGGCCCATGGAGTAGAAGTCCGTATGCCTTTCATGGATTGGCGACTTGCAACCTATGTGATGGCATTACCTGACAACATGAAAAGTGACGGTACCTATTCTAAGCTGATTGCGCGTAATGCGATGAAAGGCATTATGCCTGAATCGATCCGCAGTTCCACTCGCAAGGTGGGCTTTAATTCGCAAATGCCCGCCTGGATGAACGGCAGCCTAGGAGAGTGGTCGCATCGCCTGCTGACCACATCGCATGACGCTTTTGACCAGATGGTGGACCGGAAAGCCCTCAATGCAAGGATCACCCAGTTGAATTCCAGCAAAAGCTGGGACTGGACATCGGTTGGGCGTTTGTGGCCTTACATTAACATGAAGTGGTATCTGGACCACAGGTGCGCATGATGGTTGGCGCCAAAAAAATGAATACCGATCTAAAGAATCTAAAAGGTTCAGAGCTATTCAGCGCACTTTTTCGGTTTTCTGCTTCGCTTGTTTACGCGATCGTGCTCTGTTATGCCTATGAAATACTTTCACTTTCATGGGCATATTTCGGATTTACTTATAGATTAACTGATAACCGGATCTTGTACGCTGCTTGTGTTATTGCGGCACTGCCGGCTTTACTTTTGAGCTCACGACCAAAAACCTTCGCAGAATGCGCGGCATGGTTTCTTTATTCGTTGGTTTATTTGCCATGCCTTATTGTTCCAGTCATGCAGTTTTCCTCCGATCTAGATCGGTTGCTGCAAATCTTTGGAACGACATTTGTTGGTTGCATACTGTTTCTGCTGATTTCGCGCGGAGAAGTCCAACGTATTCGAATAAAAGAAATTCCGTCACAAATTTTTTGGGGAGGGTTAGCTGCTATTTGGGCAATGCTAATGCTCATTATCTACGTTAGCTTTGAAGGCGCGATTCAGTTTGTCGGTTTTGACAGCGTTTATGACCAAAGGTTTGCCGGTGCTGAAGCTGCCACTGTTTCTGCGCGATATGCAATTGCAATTTTGAGTAGCGCGATCGACCCGTTTTTAATTGCGGCAGGACTTTATACGAAACGTTATTGGATAACTGGTATAGGCATTTTTTCTCAATTTTTCTTATTCGGAACACTAGCTGCACGCGCAGTATTGTTATCGCCACTCTTTATAATTGGTGTATTTCTGCTTTCTGACAAGAATGGAAATATGAAAGGCAATCTATTTCTTATTGGAATGCTTTTAGTGATAGCCCTTACTGCGCCCTTTCTTGCTAATTATAATCCGGTAGGCGGAGGTATAAACAATATATTGACCCTTATTTATCTTCGCACTCTGCTTATTTCTGGTGCGATTTTTGGCGTATACGAGCAATTTTTTGCGCTGTACCCGCTGACATATTTTTCTAACAACAATATTATTTCTTCATTTGTTCAATATCCCTATGGAGATTTAAGCGTAGGTCAGGCCGTCATGCTCACGCTGATACCATCTGCTGCTCGGGATATTGGCGAACTTAATGCGAATTTCTTGGCAACCGATGGAATCGCGGCACTTGGAGTTGCAGGTGTCCCAATTGTAAGTACTATTGTAGCGGTTGTGTTAAGATTTTTCTCACGCTTGGTTCCACCAGAGCGAACGGTTCTGTTTGCGTCGTCTGGGACGGCTTTTATACTATCCATGGCGAACACAAGCTTACTAACATCGCTCGTAACGGGTGGCGGAGTTTTGTTAGTGTTGTTAATTGCCTTTGCACCCTTGAAATCCAGGTGACTCCGCAATGCGCATTTTTCAAAATAGTGGTGTGTACCGATCATATCGGACCCGCTTGCGACAATTAACCCAAGACTGTCAGACGTTTGACTCAGCAAACACGGTATTCCTGAATGACAGATTTGGTGCAGCGCATTTTTTGAAGCCAATATTGGAGCATGAGCAAACTGCATTTTTTGCCAATGGGGATGATGAGTATTCGCAGCGCCTCTGGGCCAGCGAAAACGGTTTGAATTCAAACAGTCCGCTTGAAGATATTTTAATTGCTCAAATAGAGCATCATCGCACTGAAGTTTTTTACAATATGGATCCTATGCGCTTTGGCGATAGCTTTTTGGCCCGCTTACCGGGATGTGTGCGAAAAACGCTCGCATGGAGGGCTGCGCCTTCAGAGGGCGGGGAATTTTTAAAACACGATTTAATCGTCAATAATTTTCCGGGATTACTTGAAGGGTTTCGCCAACAAGGAGCACGGGCAGAATATTTCTTTCCTGCGCACGACCCGGAAATGGATGCTTACGCATCCAATACAGCTAGAGACATCGATATTCTTTTTGTTGGAAGTTATTCACAGTATCACAAAAATAGAGCGATGATGCTAGAGGCGCTGGCAGCGCTGCATACAAAGTACAAAGTTCGTATGCATCTCGACAGATCTCGTTTGACCAAATTGGCCGAAACTCCGCTCGGCTGGATGGGCCCCCTTCGCAAACATCGGCGTGCACTCAATATCCGAACAGTTTCATCTGATCCCGTATTTGGACGAGATTTGCTGAACGCTCTAGGTCGTTCAAAAATGGTCATAAATGGCGCGATCGATATGAGTCTAAATGATCGAGGCAATATGCGGGTATGGGAGGCCATGGGCTGCGGTGCAGCGCTAATCAGTGATGAGGGACGTTATCCCAACCATCTTAATCCGGGTGTCGAGTTCCAAACGTACAAAAGCGTAAACGATCTGCTAGAAAGAATTGATTTGCTAATGGATTCGCCAGACAAACGAAGCAAATTATCGCAGGCAGGTTACGCCGCCATCTCTCACCACTATTCAAAACAAAAACAATGGGACGCCTTTGTGCGTCTCGCTCAATAGGGTGCGATAGATAAATGATCCGAAACTTTAACCGTTCAACAATAATGCGGATGCTCGCGCGTCTTCGCGGGAGTGCAACTGTAATCTTACAGCCCGGCGCACAACTGACCAGCACCTCCAGAATTCACAATATGGGCAAAAATGATTCTGACATTATAATCGGAAGCCATTCAATAGTTCGTGGAGAATTACTTCGTTTCGCACATGGTGGCTGCATAAATATTGGTAAATACTGCTATATCGGTGAAGGTACGCGGATTTGGTCTGGTTGTAACATTACCATCGGTGATCATGTTCTAATCGCACATAATGTATCCGTTTTTGATAACTTAACGCATCCCATGGATTGGCAAAGACGGCGCGAACATTTCAAAGCAATCGTTGAAGTTGGCCATCCGTCGCTCATTGATTTGGGCGACAAACCTATAAAAATCGAAGATGATGTTTGGATTGGAGCGCATGCCTTAATAATGCGGGGGGTAACAATTGGCGCCCGTGCTGTTGTAGCGGCAGGTGCAGTCGTAACAAAAGATGTTCCAGCCTCAACCATTGTAGCGGGAAATCCCGCAACGCCAATTCGCAATTTAGATGATATTCAAGTCGAAAGTTAGAAAATGCTGCGCCCTTCTATAGACAATTTAAAACAGCTGATCCGCAACTTCAGAGATCTTGACAAAATATTGATTAACCAGGGAAGATTATTATCAAAAGATTATAATCTTCAGACTTTTAATACTTTGCAAGATTCTGAGTTTCAAGTTTTCTCACAATGGGGGGAAGATGGAATAATTCAGTATCTGACTCAAAACATTGAAATCTCGCATAAAACCTTTATCGAATTTGGTGTTGAAACTTTTACGGAAGCCAACTGCCGCTTTCTGATGCAGAAGGATTTTTGGCAGGGTATGGTGATCGACGGATCTGCAAAGAACATCACCAAAATTCAGCAATCTTATTATCATTGGCGCCACCAACTTACTGCGGTCGAGGCGTTTATCTCACGGGATAATATTTCCGGATTAATTGCGCAGGCTCCATTTGATGAAATTGGGATTCTGTCGGTCGATATTGACGGCGTAGATTACTTCGTCCTCGAAGCATTAGAGCATCTTCGCCCGTCGATTATCATCGTAGAGTACAATGGAATATTTGGATCAGAGGCAAAAGTATCCGTTCCATACAGTCCGGATTTTCAAAGACATAAGGCTCATCACTCGAATTTATACTACGGCGCCAGTATCAATGCCTTTGACCATCTGCTGTCGAAGAGGGGATATGCCCTCGTCGGCGGCAATTCTGCTGGTAACAATGCTTTTTTCGTCAGAAGCGACCGCTTAAACGAGAAGGTCAAAGCCGTTTCCGTAGCGGAAGCTTACAGAGCCGCCTCCTTCTCGGAAGCCCGAAATGCAAATGGGGATCTGACATTTGTTCGAGGCAAAGCCCTGCGTGACGTTATCGGTCATTTACCCCTAGTCGAAGTGGCAACCGGCCAGCAATTGACGGTATCGGAAATAACTAGCTCATGACCACCGCATGGGTAACAGGCGCGGCTGGATTTATCGGCCGGCATCTGGTGCAGCACCTTGCTGCATCCGGCGTGCAGGTCGGGGGTATAGATCGTGTTGGCCCTGAATCCCACGGATTGACCGGCGGCATTGGTGCATGGTCTACAACACCATTGACACAGGCTGGCCTGTCGAATTTGGCCGAACGAACGGGGGCGCCCGATACCATCTATCATCTTGCGGGCGGTTCGTCTGTCGGCGCCAGTCTTGCCGACCCCTATAGTGATTTTTCGGCGACCGTGGACGGAACCGCAATGCTGCTCGACTGGATGCGTAACCAACCGGTCCCGCCGCAGTTGGTTATCGTGTCATCTGCCGCTGTATATGGGAATTTGCACGCTGGCACGATTGACGAGAACGCAGCGACGGCTCCCTTTTCGCCTTATGGCGCCCATAAGTTTGCGATGGAAAGTATTTGCCGCGGCTGGGCAGGCAGTTTTGGCCTGCCCATTGTCGCAGTACGCCTGTTTTCCGTTTATGGCCCCGGCCTGACCAAGCAGCTCTTATGGGATTTGTGTGGCAAGCTCGCCTCCGGCACACCACAGATTATATTGGGTGGCACGGGACAGGAATTACGCGACTGGACACATATCGACGATGTTGTCCGGGTCTTGACCACTGCGCGTGACTTTGCCGCCCCGGATATGCCGGTCATCAATGCCGGAACGGGCAAAGCGGGAAGCGTGCAGCGGATCGCGGAGGTCACTGCGCGCGCCTTTGGAAGGGACAGCACATGCTTGACTTTCTCAGGTGAGAGCCGCGCCGGCGATCCGTTTAGCCTTGTTGCCGCCCCGGGGACCCTTGCTTCGACAGGATTTGAATGGCGCGTTGATCTCGAAGCTGGGATCAGAGACTATGCCGCTTGGTTCCAGAAACAGTCAGCAAAATGATACGTTTCGCAATCCCACCTATTGGTGGCAAAGGCTGGTTCGGCGGCTGGATGTATATGCAGAATTTGGTGCGCGCTTTGGCGGCCGAAGGGGACCGCGATATCGAAACCCTCCTATGTGTGGGACCTGACCGTTACGATGCCCCGGAAATTAGCGCTATGGCAAATCTGGAGCGCACCAAGATTCTGTGCGATCCGGCTTTCAATGAAGACGCCATCCGCGCCAAGACCTTAGCTACTCTCTTAACAGGCCGCCATGCGGCCGTGGTGGATGTTTACAAGCGTGAGAACGTCGATGTCGCGCTGGATCCGGCAGTATATCTGGGATGGCGCAGCGGAGTTCCTTCGATCGCCTGGATACCCGATTTCCAGCACAGGCATATGCCGCAAATGTTCAGTCAGGTGGCTTGGTGGAAACGCGATATCGGATTTCGCGCCCAGATTGCGTCCTGCTCTTCCGTGATGCTGAGCAGCGAAGATGCCGAGCGCGATTGCGTCGCATTTTATCCTGCGGCGAAGGGCAAGACCGGCGTAGCGCGGTTTGCTGTTTCGGTAAACGACTGGCCTAATGCTGCAACCGCTTGGAACCGGTTACGTCAGGAAGGAATCCCGGAAGACTTTGTTTTTCTGCCAAACCAGCTCTGGCAACACAAAAACCACCGGCTCGCAATTGAGGCGGCATCTCTTTTGGCACGGCAAGGCTCCAAGCGCGTTATCCTAGCGACAGGCCATGGATATGACCCCCGGTTCCCGGGCTATCCTGACCTATTGAAGGCCCAAATTGTGGCAAGCGGTGCCGAGCAGAATTTTCGATTTATCGGCAATGTGGACCATGCGCTTGTCCAGGCCCTGATGATTTGCGCCAACGGCCTGCTCAATCCCTCGCTGTTTGAAGGCTGGAGCACACCGGTGGAAGAGGCAAAGGCGGTTGGCACACCGATGTTGCTGTCCGATCTATCCGTTCATCGCGAACAGGCCCCGGACGCCCGTTTTTTCGGTACCAAAGACGCCAGTTCTTTAGCGTCCGCTATCGCGGTCTGTGCTCCGCGCCGCCTAGATTCCATAAACGATGATATGGCCAAAGCCGCAGGCTCCAGTAAAGCGCGCCAACAGGCTTTTGCGGCTAGCGTTCACAAGCTAGTCCGTGATGCCTCGATGTCGGCCGGTGGAAGAATGAAGACATGAAGATCTCAATCGTTACGGTCGTGTACAACCGAGCCGACACCATTGGACAAGCCATCCAAAGCGTCCAATCCCAATGCTATTTCGACATCGAACATATCATTCAGGATGGAGGTTCGACCGACGGAACTTTAGGCGTCATTCGTGATCTTGGTAACGCCAACACCTGCCTGATATCCGAACGGGATGAAGGGATCTACGACGCGATAAACCGCGGCATTTCCAGATCAACCGGCGATATCATCGGCCTTATGCATTCGGATGATTTTTTTGCCGATGACCACGTTATCGAGCGCGTTGCATCTGTGATGCAAGACACTAAAGTCGACGGTGTATATGGCGATTTGCAATATGTCGCGGTTGATGATCCCACCCGCGTAATCCGGCATTGGCGTGCCGGGCTCTTCACAAAGGCGCTGCTGCGCAAGGGCTGGATGCCCCCGCATCCGACACTTTACCTTAGACGCGAAGTTTTTGACAATTGGGGGCTTTATGACAAGGAGATGCGCATCGCCGCAGATTATGATGCCATGCTCCGATATTTGAACAAGGGCAACGTAACCCTTGAGTATATTCCAGAGGTACTCGTAAAAATGCGGGTCGGTGGTGAGAGTAACCGGACAATTGGTAGAATTATTAAGAAGAGTCGTGAGGACTTTACAGCAATTCGACGAAACAATGTTGGTGGTATTGGAACATTAATTCTCAAAAACCTAACAAAGATACCACAGTTTATATTTAAGAAGGACAGACGATGACGAAAAGTGCACTGATTACCGGTATTACTGGTCAAGATGGCTCTTATCTTGCAGAGTTTTTATTGGAAAAGGGGTATGAAGTCCACGGGATCAAGCGCAGGGCTTCGTCCTTCAATACCCAGCGCATCGATCATATTTATCAAGATCCGCACTCCCCTAATCCAAAGCTGAAGCTTCACTACGGCGATCTGTCTGACACATCCAACCTGACCCGCATATTGCGCGAGGTTGAACCGGATGAAGTCTACAATCTTGGCGCGCAAAGTCATGTTGCCGTCAGTTTCGAAGCGCCGGAATATACCGCAGACGTTGACGCAATAGGTACGTTACGGCTACTTGAAGCTATCCGATTTCTTGGCCTCGAACGCAAGACACGCTTCTATCAAGCATCAACGTCCGAGTTATATGGGTTGGTGCAGGAGATCCCGCAGCGCGAAACGACACCTTTTTATCCTCGGTCGCCCTATGCTGTCGCAAAGCTCTACGCCTATTGGATTACGGTCAACTATCGTGAAGCTTATGGAATGTACGCCTGCAATGGCATCCTGTTCAATCACGAGAGTCCGCGTCGCGGTGAAACGTTCGTCACCCGGAAAATTACCCGCGGTTTAGCGAATATTAGTCAAGGTTTGGAGCGATGCCTGTTCATGGGCAACATGGATTCTCTTCGGGACTGGGGACACGCTAAAGACTATATCCGTATGCAATGGATGATGCTGCAGCAAGAAGTGCCTGATGATTTTGTGATAGCGACCGGGGAGCAGTATTCGGTTCGGCAGTTTATTGAATGGTCGGCTGAAGAACTAGGCATAACGCTCAGGTTTGAAGGAACGGGAGTAGACGAGCGCGGTATTGTTGATGGGGTTACTGGAAATATATCGACCTCCGTCAAACCCGGAGATGTAATCGTGCGGGTAGACCCGCGCTATTTCCGACCGGCCGAAGTGGAGACTTTGTTAGGCGATCCCAGCAAAGCGAAAGAAAGGCTGGGCTGGGTTCCCGAAATTTCGACGCGCGAAATGTGCTCAGAAATGGTTGCGGCAGATCTTGAATCCGCACGCAAACACGCACTTTTGAAATCACATGGGTTTCAAAGCGCGCTCGTAACCGAAAACTGAGAGACAAAGATGGCCATCTATGTTGCGGGACATCGGGGAATGGTGGGTTCGGCGATTGCTCGCCTACTACGCGCCAGAGGTGAGGAACTTCTGGTGAGAACCCATGACGAACTCGATTTGACCGACCAAAATGCTGTGAAGTCTTTCTTGCAACAGCATCGTCCGGATGTGGTCGTATTGGCAGCGGCAAAGGTTGGCGGAATTCATGCCAACAACAGTTTCCCTGCAGATTTCATCTACGAGAATTTGCAGATCCAGTGCAACGTCATCCATCAGGCGTTCAAAGCAGGCGTTTGTAGGCTTCTGTTTTTAGGTAGTTCATGCATATATCCGCAAAAGGCAGAGCAGCCCATGTCGGAAAGTGCGCTTCTGACGGGAACATTGGAGCCAACCAACGAACCATATGCGATTGCGAAGATCGCCGGCATCAAATTGTGTGAGAGTTACAACCGGCAATTTGGTACAGACTACCGCAGTGTCATGCCCACTAATCTCTATGGGCCGAACGACAATTTCCACCCCGAAAACTCGCACGTACTGCCCGCCCTACTCCGGCGATTCCATGAGGCGGTGCAGCACCAAAGCGATGAAGTCGTAATTTGGGGAACCGGCAATCCTCGGCGCGAGTTTTTGCATGTCGACGATATGGCTGCGGCTTCTCTTTATGTGATGGACTTGGATACTTCCACTTATCAGGCGAACACGCAGCCCATGCTGAGTCACATAAATGTCGGGACAGGAACCGATATCAGCATTTCCGAGCTGGCACATATCATTGCGGAAATCACGGGTTATAAAGGCAGGATTGTTTTTGACACCAGCAAACCAGATGGAACGCAACGTAAACTCATGGATGTCAGCCGCCTGAGCAAAATGGGTTGGTCAGCTACAATCGACATTCAAAACGGAATTCGTGAAACATATCGTTGGTTTTGTGAACACCAAGAAGATGTTCGGGGTCACTAGGACCTTATTGCTTTTAACGATGGCACCTGCAGCTCAAAAGGCACGTTGGGGGCTGTCACATCGCCATTGGATGCAATAGCTCAACCGCCCCGGGCAGGCGTCCATCTATCCTCAGTCCAATGACTTGTTCGTCTCTCCATAGCCATAACCATAGCCGTAGCCGTAACCATAGCCCGCTTGCCGATGCCTCAACTTCGTAAGAACGACTCCGAACACATGTGCGTGCACGGAATGCAAACGGCCAAGTGACGCTTTAATACCGCGCACCGCTACACCTTCTGCTTCAGCGACGAAAACACAGCCTTCGACGGCTCTCGCCAGCAATGGGGCATCCGCCAGTCCGAGGATTGGCGGAGAGTCCACCACGATATGATCAAAGTGCTCGGTCAATTGTTGTATCAGGAGTAGCATTCGGTCGCTGCTTAGCAATTCACCTGCGCTTGGGGGAGTCGGGCCAGCTGGCAAAAGACTTAACCCCTTAACATCGGTGATACGTACCAACTGCTGCCAGTTATTTTCACCTGCGAGGAAATTGCTCAACCCCATTTGATTTGTTTGGCCCGTAAACACGTGCATGGAAGGCGAGCGCATGTCTGCGTCGATCAGCAACACTTTCTTACCCGTTCTGCCCAGAACGGTCGCCAACGCAAGGCTGGTGGTACTTTTACCTTCAGCCGGGCGAGTACTCGTCACCATGAAGGCGCGCGGCACTCCATGATCGGTCGAGAATGCCAAGTTAGAGCGAATACTGAGATAGGATTCGGAAAGCGCTGATTTGGCGTCCTGCAGTTGGAGAAGGGCGTCGCCCTCTTCCACGTCGGGAACGCTGCCAAGCAAAGGCATTTGAAGAATGCGGTTAACCTGGCCGGGATCCCGCAGACCTTCATCAATCTGATCCAGCGCAAAGGTCGCTACCGCAGCGGCACCCAAACCGATCAGCAAAGCCAGCGCCATATTCAACGGTAAATTTGGCGAGGAAGGCTTTTCTGGAACTTTTGCCGTGTCTACAATCGAAATGTTGTTCGCACCGACACCAGCCACGCCGATTTCCTTGTAGCGCTGCAACAGGCCATCATAGAGTTCACGGTTTGTGTCGGCTTCGCGCTGAAATATGTTGTACTGAATGCTGTCACGTTGCTGTTTGTTCATGCGCTCCTTGAGAGCATCAACCTGCACCTTGAAGTCACGCTCGCGTGCGACAGCCTCGGCATATTCAGAATTGCGGCTGCTAGAAACACGGGCTTCTTCGCGCGCAATGCTTGCGTCCAGTACCTTCAACTGTTGCGCCAGAGCCTGGGCTGCTGGGTAGCCGGGTTCAAATTGGACCATCAACTTTGCATATTCGGAAGCTACTTCAGCACGCCTCTGCCGGAGTTGACCGATTGCCAAATTATTCAATGACTCGCTGTTGGCACCGCCGTTGCGCTGGCCTGATTTGCTTTCAGCGGTAACGCGATCCGCTGTCGCCTGCGCCAACGCCGCATTTAGTGCTTCCAAGTCGCTGGATACCAATGTGCGTTCGATCTCAGTTCGACCATCTTGGCTTTTGGTCTTTCCAAGCGCAACGATACCTTTCGTCGCAGCATAGCTAACCAAGTCGCGCTCCGATGTCTCCAAGCGAGCGCGTAAATCTGCTAGCCGACCTTCTAGAAAACGCCGCGCATCCGCCGTCGAGGCAAATCTGCGATCCATGCTCTGCACAATGAATTGCTCGGTCCAAGCGTTAGAAATTTTGGCCGAAAGCTGCGGCGATCCACTAGTGTAGCTAATATCGATCAACGCAGAGCCGCGAATAGGCGAGATCGATGCATGCTTCAGCAAGAGGTCCACCGCTATCTTTTCCCGCTTCTGGCGCTCCGCCGCATTCAACGGTTGACCAGACTTGGTTGCGAAGAGTGTGGATTCAGACGGATCGACGTCATGCGCTTTGAAAAAATTATCGTCAGTACTTAACCGCAACTGCCGAACAACACGCTCCGCAAGAGAACGAGCCTGCAAAAGCGAGTACTGGGTCTGGTAAAATTCAAGGTCACGCCCCGCATTTTGGGATTCGAGCCCTTCAACATTCGTGACGTTTTTCTGCTCACGACTAATTTCTATTCGTGAACTTGCTGTGTACTGAGGTGTGGCTAAAAGGGTGGCCACGAGGCCGAATACGATCGCGGCCAGAATTATCCCGGCTATTACCCATTTCCAACGTAACGCTACTTGCCAATACTGCAGTAGAATCGGAGGAGTTAAATTCGAACTATCATTGTTTTGGTCATCGCCAAGGTTCGCACCGGCCGACGCCGCGCCAAATGCGGGGGGAATTGATTGCAACATATTAGCCTTGTCAGATAATACCGAAATATTTGTAGGAGCATCGCTGGATTTCAAAACCACATACGAAGCACCGAGTTTTTGTTTTCACTAGTCAAGGCAGCTAGCTTATTGGCCGTGTAAGTTCTACTCTTTTTCGATATATACCTAATCACAAATATGTGAGTGCAGACCCTCGGGGAACTGAATCGATCGATGCTTGCAAAATTCGACGCATCAAAACTATAGGCGGAAACGTATCACGAGCTTCTGATTTCGAGCTCAATACAAATGAACGGTAGGCCATTTGTTTTTGTAACGCCCCAGCTAAGAGGATTTGATTTGTCGCGCACACGCCACTCGATATCTGACCTACCACTCCAATTCTGGCTGCTGGTGATTTTCTTCATATTGTCGTTTTTTATGGGTGGCTCATCACGTGCCGACGTCCAATCCGTAGCAATACTCAGACCAATCTCTGTTGTCTTCTGTGGCATGGCCCTGCTGACGCTGAAACCGGAACACATCCGCACACATTGGGTAGTTGTAACGGGGGTCGGCATCACGATCTTTGTCTTGTTCCTCTATGCTTTACCTATTCCGCAAAACCTGCTGATGCGAATGCCGAGCCACCAAATAGCTGATGAAATAAGAATGGCGGCGAATATCGGCAGCGACTGGGGGGTCGCCAACATCGTACCCGTAAATGGATGGAATGCTGTGACGTCAATGTGCGTACCTCTCGCAGTTATTCTGCTAGGTATTCAGTTAAGCAAAGACGATTTGATGCGAACCTTACCTTTGCTTGTGGGGTTAGGCGCGATCTCAGGCCTGTTTGGTTTTTTTCAGGTGATAAGCAGTTCCGACAGCCCCTTCTACCTTTATCAAATAACAAATGATGGGGCCGCTGTCGGTCTGTTTGCCAATCGAAATCATGCCGCAGTTTTGCTTGCGCTTTTGATTCCCATGTTGGCTGTTTACGGAACGGCAAATTTAACTGGAGCGGATAAAAACAAAACACGCCTTATCGGGGCTTTTGCTATGTTTTTCATATTAATCCCTCTTATTTTGGTAACAGGCTCTCGGTCTGGCTTTTTGATCGCCATTTTGGGATTAGGGGGAGCAGCCCTACTTTTCAGTTACCCCTCCAATTCCCATTCTCAAATCACAACATCCTTTTTGTCCGCCCGAAGAATGGTGAGCGTAGCTGTTCTTGCCGTCGTCGGGGGGCTTGTATTCGTCACCATTTTCTTCTCCCGTGCGACGGCCGTCGAAAGATTATTCGGAGGCTCGGCAAAGAGCGATTTAAGACAGGATTTTTGGATTTCGTCATTAGATCTTTGGAACAAATTTATGCCCTTGGGGTCGGGCCCAGGATCCTTCGCTGAAGTTTATCGCGTGATCGAACCTCTTCCGCTGCTGGATGCAACTTACCTCAACCGTGCCCATAATGATTGGGTCGAAACTATGGTGGTGCTCGGTATTCCAGGCATGCTTCTTTTGGGCGCGGGCGTCGTGTTCTACTTGATGCGAGCAAGAGTGCTATTCTTGCATATGGATGGCAATCGGCGGACCGTTATAGTGTCCCGGTTAGCGGCAGTTCTTCTGGCCATGCTCGCTTTTGCGAGTTTTGTGGATTATCCCCTGCGGACGCCAGCACTGATGAGTGTGTTTGCACTGCTGCTGTTGTGGTTTGGTCTTGCCGATAAGAACATGAAAGCCCGATCCACACCGAGACTTTCGCCAGCCGTGAATTAGCGTTGTTTCTTAGATTGGTTGTTGCAAGCCACCAAAGGAGTTCTAAAGGTGCGCGTCTCGCGCATGGCCTTTTCGGAACACCCAGATTTTGACCGCGCGGAGCTTCGGCGCCGCAGCATCAGTATTGCTATTGCACTGCTGCTGGAAGCACTATTCATCTTTGCAATTCTGAGCCTGAGCATGCGGTCGGCCGAGCCTGCCGCAGGGAGTAAAAGTCTCAGCACTTTCTCTCTCAACGCGGATACGGATTCTAAATCGGCGCAGAAGAGCGACATGCAGACGCCGATTGCAACGGAACAGCAACGCACCCCCATACCCCCTATTCCCAAGCCTCTCCTACCGCCCGTAAACCCGGTAAAATCTCAACCGCCAACCCCGGACTATATCAAAGTTAGCAAATCGGAATTTGACGCTATGGACCTGTCGAAGTTACCTGGCGGCGGCAGCGCGGGATCAGGAAACAGCTCTGGCACCGGGCAAGGATCGAAAGGGATGATGGGTCCAGGCCTTGGGCCCGGTGGAGCGCAGCTCTATCCTGTGGCCTGGCTACGCGAACCCTATGATGCCGAGCTGGCGCCATATCTAGCCGCCATTAAGCGCATTCCTCCCGGGGCGTCCGCGGACATTGCTTGCCGTATGGCTGAACGCAACCGGGTGGAAAACTGTCAGATTATTGGAGAAAATCCACGAGGAACCGGGCTAGCCAAAGCACTTCGCCTCGCGGCATGGCAGTTTCTGGTCAAGCCACCCCGGATCGACAACAAGCCTCAGTTGGGCGTGTGGGTCCGGATCCATTTCGACTTCGGAGTAAAAGACGTCCAGGCGTCTGAATAGCCACTTACGAGGTTCCCCGCTGATCTGTTTCAGGTGACATGCCGATGTTAACAAATCCAAATGCGACTACAGTAGCGGCAAGGACAATAGACATTGGATAGTAGAGCGCTCCGTCAATTGAGCCGATTGCGGCAATGATGCATAAAACCGACACACCCGCAAATGCGGAGGCATCGTTAAATTTACGCGCGCGTGACAGACTAGTAACGAACAGCATCAGGAGCAATAGGCAGGCCGCACCACCTCCTAAAAGGCCCCAGTCATAAACATATTGCAACATGAATTGATGTGGCTGGTTGAAGCCGTAGCCATACAAACTTTTCATGGTGGGCCTAAAGGTGCCAGAACCGTGTCCGATCCAAGGCGACTTCGCTATTTCGGTAATCGTAGTTTTCCAGACATAATTCCGACCCGAGCCCAAGTCTTCTTGGGAAAGACTTGAGGCCATTCTCACCAAGCCGAAATCAGGTGCAGGAGCAGGTAATGGCAGCGACGCCCCCATACCCACGACAAAGCTTATCATTAACAATGCAGCTCGACGTAAAGGCAAAGCTCTCCAAATTGTTAAAGAAGCAATCAGCGGCGCTATAAATAGACCTACCAATGCACCGCGGCTGCCTGTCCAAGATATGAACATCACAATCATGCTTACAATCACACACCACATGGCAGACTTCGTTTTACCAAAAAGCAAAAGCGAAATGGGAGCTATCGCCAAAATTGCGGAGAAATAGCCAATCTGACGAACATTGGTCCCACTTGGTAGTCTTAAGACCCAGGGAAAGGATTCTTTATCAGGGATAAAAATGATAAAGAGCGCCAATAAGGCAATATAAGCGACTGCTCCTAAGGAAAAAATTTCAAGTAACGAATCTCGATGATTAAGGTCGCTACGTTTTGCGAGGTAGATAAGTGCCGCCAAGAACACACCATGCAAGGCATATTGAAGTGTAGCAAATGCAGAAAGAAATTTATTATCTGCAACGAACAGCACTGTTACCGATGCAAATACAAACCATATCGACAAAAGTGTTTTTAGAGCCAAATGTAGGTTCGGTAATATATCAAAGATGCTAAAATTTTTCCGTAGAGCGAGAAAAACTACAAGAATCTGGCCCAGAGTAATTGGGATCGAAAAATATCGTAATGCATAGGCTCCAGGAGAGAGAACGCCATCAAGATCCCATGTTAGGATTACAAAAATTGACGGTAATGCCGCCATTAACATGATCGCAATCAACCAGCTGTCGAGCTTCGTCCCGGCAAGTTTTTGGGTCACACACAGCTCCTCGGGATTCTTTCATGTTGTGGGACTTCAAAGACATCAATAGCCCGCAACAGCGTATGCACTTGCATTGGCTAAACTATGGTTAACTCCGTTTAAGTAACGCGAAAGCGGGCTTATCTCCGCGACGCTATCCAAGCATCAACCTGTTCTTCCAGAACATCCAGCGGAACCGGCCCGGATTTCAAAACCGTATCGTGGAACCCGCGCACGTCGAATTTCGAGCCGAGCGCCTTCTGCGCCTTGTCCCGCAATTCGCTGATTTTCAGGCGGCCGACCATATAGGCCGTCGCTTGGCCGGGGTAGATGATATAGCGTTCGATAGCTTTCACGATGCCGCCCGGGGCGTCCGCGCTATTGTCCTCTACATATTTGATTGCTTGTTCACGGGTCCAGCGTTTGTGGTGCAGGCCGCTGTCGACGACCAAGCGGATCGCGCGGTGCAGTTCAAGCTGCAGGCGACCAAAATCCCGTGCGGGATCGGTGTAGAGCCCCATATCCTTGGCCAACTTCTCGGAATAAAGACCCCAACCTTCCGAATAGGCCGTCACGCCGCCAAATTTGCGGAAGGCGGGAACATCTTTCAGCTCGGTCTGGATAGCGAGTTGCAAATGATGGCCCGGAACTCCTTCATGGTAGAACAGCGCCTCGACCTCGGTCAGCGGCATATCGGCCATCTTGTACAAATTGGCATAATAGGTTCCGGGGCGCGACCCATCGGGGGCGGGGCGTTGGTAAAAGGCTTTGCCAGCCGACTTTTCGCGGAATTCCTCGACCCTTTTCACAACCAACGGCGCCTTGGGCAAAGTGCCGAACCATTTGGGAAGAAGCGGTGTGATGGCGTCCTGCGCCTTTTGCGTCTCTGCCAGATAAAGCGCGCGACCTTCATCGGTTTCCGGCGCATAGAATTTCGGCGTTTCCCGCATATATTTGAAGAAGGCCTGCAAGTCTCCCTTCACACCCATCTTCTTTTGCACCACGCCCATTTCACGATGGATCCGGGCAACCTGTGCCAAGCCCAGTTCGTGAATCTGGTCCGGCGTCATATTGGTCGTGGTGTAATTGGACAGGCGCTCGGCATAATAGCCGGCCCCATCGGGAAAGCGCCAGACACCATCGTCCGTTCCGGCAACCTTCTCTTGCGCTGTCATTTCAGCAATCAGGGCCTCATAGGCTGGCTTGACCGCATCGTGGAGCGCCTGCGCCGCCTGCTCGATGAGCAAGTCCTTTTCAACAGCGCTGATGCCAAGTTTGGCGACCTTGGCCTTGAAATCGGCATAGAGCGGAGCATCGGGACCTTCACCAAATGGCGCGCCGGTGATGACGTTGCGCGCGTCGCTTATGACATAGGGATAAACCCATTTGGGCGGCATGATCCCCTTGGCAGCGCGTGCCTTGGACGAGGCGATCGCCTGGTTCAAGCCGGGACCAATCCCATAAAGACGGTTGATATAGGCCCGGGCATCCGATTTAGTGTCTATCCGGTGAATGTTGATCAGGAAGGCCGGGATCTGGCTTTGCGCGCCGTTCATCTGGTCAAAGACATAGCCATAGTCATTATATTTGAACGCGGCATTGGTGCGTGCGGCGCGCTTTTCGAACAGGCGGTAGGACAAGCGGTTTTCCGGGCTAAGCTTCGCAGGATCAAAACGTGCACGCATTTCCTTGAGTGCCGCTTGTTCTGCCACATGCGCGCGCGCTTCCGCTTCGTCCGAACCATCGTCCCAGCGGCCATAATCGCTGTCCTTGATTCCACGGTACGACTTGGCGAGCGGTGATGTCGCCAACTGCTGTGCGTCATATTCCTCAAAAAATGCCATGATGGCGGCGTTCTGGTCTTGCTGTTCTGCGGCTGCGGGGGCCATATCTTGCGCAAGTGCGGGGCTGCTGACACCGCTGAGCGCAAGGGCGAGCGTCGATAAGGCATAGGGGGCAAGGCGCATGAGGTCTCTCCGGTCAAATGATATGCCGGATGGTGTAACAGCCCTTTGCCGTAGGTGAAGGCTCTATTTCACGCCTTGTCGAACAGGCGCCTACTTTTGTCGATTGGACGGCGGCCATTCCATGCCTAGCCGCTGTTGCGCAATGCTGTCGCTATGGCGTTGATCGTCAGCTGTATGCCTTCCCCGATCCGCTCATCCGCTTCGCCCGCACGGTAACGCTTCATCAGTTCAATCTGCAGAAGATTGAGCGGCTCGATATAGGGCAGACGCAAACGGATCGAATTGTTCAGGGCGGGATACGCTTCCAAAAGATGCGCCTGTCCGGTGGCATGCAGCAAGCTGTCGCGCGCATCGTGCCAGCCATCTTTGATGCGGCCAAACAAACTTTGCGACAGAGCCTGATCCTCGACCAATCCGGCATAATGCGCCGCAATGCCCATATCGGATTTCGCCAGCACCATTTCCATATTGGCAAGGATCGTCTGGAAATAGGACCATTCCCCCGCCATCGCCTTCAGCAAGCCCTTATCGGCGAAATCGGCCAAGGCCTGCCCCGTGCCATACCATCCCGGAAGCATGACGCGCGCCTGCGCCCAGCTAAACACCCATGGGATCGCGCGCAAATCTTCGATCGCATCCGACGCGGTGCGGCTGGAGGGACGCGATCCAATCTTCAGCGTCGCAATCTCCCCAATCGGGGTCATCTGTCGGAAAAATGGGCGAAAGCCCTCGGTCTCGTAAACCAGCCCGCGATAATGACGAAACGCGCGTGCCGACAGCTCCGCCATGGCTGCCTTGAAACGGACGACGTCTGCTTTGTCGATGGGGTCACTTGAGAGGGTTGCGAGCATCGTCGCCGAGGCCATGGTTTCCAGCGAGGTCACGGCATTGTCGACCGTCCCGTATTTCGCGGCAATGACTTCGCCCTGCTCGGTAATGCGGATGCGGCCCTGCACCGTACCTTGTGGTTGCGCGAGGATGGCACCGAAGGCGGATCCGCCGCCCCGTCCAACCGCCCCACCGCGTCCGTGGAAAAGCTGCATGGCGACGCCGGCTTCGGCAAAGACAGGCGCCAGTGCGCTCGACGCCTCATATAATTCCCAGGTCGAGGTCAGATAGCCGCCGTCCTTATTGGAATCGGAATAGCCGATCATCACTTCCTGATGCCCACGCGCCTTTGCAAGCGTGCGCATCGGGGCGAGTGCGAAGAATGCCTGCATCGTAGCGGGGGCCGCCTGAAGGTCCGCAATGGTTTCGAATAACGGCACGGACATGATCGTCGCGCGGGGCGTGCCATCTTCGGCGATTTGATAAAGCCCCGCCTGTTTCAGCAGGACATAAACCTCCAGCATGTCCGAAACACTTTCGGTCTTGCTGATGTTATAGGTGGTAATCGCCTGCCGCCCGAAATCCGCCTGTGCCTTTGCGGCTGCGCGGATGATGGCCAATTCCTTTGCGGTCTCTTCGCTATACTCCGTCCAGTCACCGGCAAGGGGACGGTTATGCGACAACTCCTCGAGCAAAAGCTTCACACGCGCTTGCTCATCCAGCGCAGCATAATCGGCGACGACGCCCGCCTTGCGGAAAAGCTCGGCTACGACCCGTTCATGTACATCGCTGTTCTGACGCAGGTCGAGTGTGGCCAGATGGAACCCGAAAATCTCGACCGCACGGATCAGGCGCCCCAACGCCCCACCGCTGGAAAGGGCTCCGTCCCCGTCCTTTGCCAGTCCTGCAGCGACGGTGACCAGATCGGCACGCAATTCGTCCGGTCCGGCATAGGGTTCACCCTTTAAAGCCGACGGGCGCGGGGGCGAATCGCCAATTAGCGCGACATGGGTTGCTGCCAACCGGGCATAAATGCCGGAAAGGGCCCGGCGATAGGGTTCATCCGCCCGGCTTGGCGCGAGGTCGCCGCTTTTGTCGGCAAGCGCGATAACCGATTCGGGTGTTTCGCTCATGCCGCTCGAAATGGATATCTCCGCACCCAAACGGTGAATGCTTTCCAGATAATGGCGGATCGCGGTGCCGCCATCGCGCGAAACGGCATAGCGCAGGGTTTCTGCGTTAACGAAGGGGTTGCCATCGCGGTCGCCACCTATCCAGGTACCCAGACGGACAAATCCCGGAGGCCGGGCACCCAGTGCCTTTTCCCAACGCATGTAGAGCTTTGGCAGCGCCGTCAGGAAAACCTCCTGCATATAAGCCCGAGCATTTTCGATCTCGTCGGTCACAAACAGCTTTTCCCGACGTAAGGGCCGGGTCTGCCACAGCAAAGCAATCTGCCGGTAAATGGCCGAATCAATATCGTCGCCATCCGCCGTGCTGGTTTGCCCGTCATCGCGCATCGCCATCAACGCAGCGATTCGGTTCTTGTGGTCGATGATGCTCTTGCGCCGCACTTCCGTCGGATGCGCGGTCAAAACCGGGACAATGAGGCTGTTGGACAACATGGCGAGTACGGCATCGGGGCTAATCCCCTCATTCTTCAGCCGCACAAAGGCGTCTTCGACCGTCGCGCCTTCCTCATGCGCAAGACCCTGACGGTCTTCCGCCAGATTGGCGAGCAGGGAGAAGAGCATGAAGCCGCGGACGAAGTTCAGTGTGTCGTCCAGACTGAGCGCGCCCAATCCGCGGTCGCTTTCCCCTGCCCCTTCAATACCGCGGAAACGGTCAACGCTGGTTGAGCGGATATATTCTGTCTGGCGGAACAGTTTCTCACCACCATAAGCGCGGATAACATCGCCCAACATCTTTCCCAAAAGGCGGACATCGGGGTTTTGCGAAATAGCGGAGCTGTTCTGGCCGGTCATGATGCGTATTTGTGCACTGCAACAGATGCATGCGCAAGAAAATGCGCGTCTCAGGCCGAGGGAATAGCTATTCCCCGATCAGCCGGGATAACCTGTCGATTTCCGCATTCTGTGCCGCGATCATTTCGGAAACGGGCTGCTGCGCATCGCTAAGCAACGGCAAGAGATTTGAGTCTGTTTTGCCCTGCTCGGCAATCAACGAATCAAACTCGCGGACAACCGCAATCGAATCGGCGCGCGATTGATCAAGGCGCGAGAGCTCCAGATGCGCATTCACCCAGCTTTCGGTGCCAGGCGCGCTGCCGGATGCACGGGACGCCAAAGCTTGTACCGCCGGCAGCTTTCGTTGGTAATCCGCTTGTGCCGCGGCGTGCCGCCGGGTGAGGGAATCGATCTTAGCCTGCAACTGGGCTGGCAATTCCACGGGCGCAGCAGGTCCGGTTTCAGGAACCGAAATCGGCGCATTACTCTCATAAGGACGGCGTTCGAGCGACGGAAACTGGCCCTCGGTTGTGCTGCATGCGGATAGCAGGAGAGCAACCAGGACAACAGGTGCAAGCTTGTTTATGGACATGATCCTTGTCTAAGCCTCCCCCTCCAACTGCGCAAGGGGCGCGCAATAGCGCAGAAAAGCCGGCAAAAGGCGTTGACAGAGGCGTTTTCCTAGACTAGCTGCGCCCCTTCTTGCGTGGCCTGTCGGGATTCGCCGTCTGGTACCACGCGTGAGCAACCGCGCTCCATAAAAGCGCTAAGCTGTAGAAACGGATGAGTTAGAGCCATGTTCGCTATCGTGCGCACAGGCGGCAAGCAGTATCGCGTCGCCGCCGGAGATAAAATCGCAGTTGAAAAACTGTCGGGTGAAGCGGGTGACAAGATCTCGCTTGGTGATGTTTTGTTGGCCGGTGACGGCGACAAGGCACAGGATGTGAACGGCCTGACGGTTTCGGCAGAAATCATCGCGCAAGAGCGCGGTGAAAAGGTGATCGTTTTCAAAAAGCGTCGCCGCCACAACTATCGCCGCAAGCAGGGTCATCGCCAGTCGCTGACACTTCTCCGTATCCTCGCCGTCGGCAAGGAAGAGAAGAAGGCTGCTGCGCCGAAGGCTGAAAAGGCCGACGCGGCACCTGCGGCTGAAGCTGCACCCAAGAAAGCCGCTGCGCCGAAAAAGGCCGCAGCCAAAAAGGAAGCCTGAGCCTCGGCTCGGACAGCGCAAGGAGTTTAGACCATGGCACATAAAAAAGCAGGTGGTTCGTCACGCAACGGTCGCGATTCAGCAGGCCGTCGCCTGGGCGTTAAGAAGTTCGGTGGCGAAAATGTCATCGGCGGCAACATTATCGTGCGTCAGCGCGGGACCAAGGTCTATCCGGGTGCCAATGTTGGCCTTGGTAAGGATCACACCCTTTTTGCACTGACCGCCGGTCGCGTGCGATTCCACGCTGGCAAACTTGGCCGCAAATATGTGTCGGTGGATATGCCGGCCATGGCCGCCGAATAAGACGGACAATCGATGACGGGTTGTCCAGACGGATGACCCGGAAATCGCCACAGGTGGTTTCCACCTTTGAACAGGGAGACGGGTCAACCGGTCTCCCTTTCTTTTTGCCTCATTCTCCCTGTTCGAGCCTGCCCTGAGGGGCCGATGTAACAGGACTGTCGCTTTGTTCTGCAAAGGGCGGCTCCAAGAAGCGGAGAGAGAGAATGTTCGCTAGAACCGAAAGATTGCTGTTGCGGCCGATCTGGCCCGAAGATGCGCAGGAATTGCACCGGGCCATTGATGATGAAGGCATTGTCCGCAATCTGGCACGCGCGCCGTGGCCCTATAGCGTCGACGACGCCCGTTCCTTTGCGACCGCAGCACAACCCGTCCAGTTTCCAAACTTCATGTTGATGCTGCGGACCGATGGCGCACCCCGTCTTGTAGGCAGCTGCGGCCTAGGCGAGCTAAATGGCGAAGCTGAACTCGGCTACTGGATCGCCCGGCCTTATTGGGGGCTGGGTTTTGCCACCGAAGCTAGTCGGGCGGTGGTACGCATCGCGCATGCCCTTGGCCATAAGAGGCTCATCGCCGGTCATTTCACCGACAATCCCGCGTCCGGCAGGGTGTTACGCAAGCTGGGCTTTAAAAGCACCGGCCATGTGGAACAGCGGCATAGCCTAGGCCGCGGACAGTCTGTTCCTTGCGCACTTTACGAAAAGGAGCTGGCACAGACAGAAGGTGAAGATCGACCAATGCGCAGCTCGTTCGAGCATGACATGAGTCGGTATCTGAGTGAGTTGCGCGCGGCTTAGGCCGCCGCAACCAGCGGCACCAAGGCTGGCTCCGTGACACGGGCATTGTACCCGGCGCGCGATGCCGCGATCGACGCCAGATCAGCCTCGCCTTGGGCGAGCAACAGCCGATCATCGACATCCCATGGATGATATCCCGGACGGAAGAAAGCCGCCCAGGGCCGAAGGACGTTCCGGCCAATGCCGCCTTTCCCGAAACCAGTGGCCACGACATTCTTTAACGCCGTGAAAAAGCCGTAGCCGTCCTGCCGCAACAGTTCGATCTGGCCGAGCGTCCGGTTGATGAAGAAGCTGGTCGTCACCGCAACCATGAATGCACTGCGCCAAAGATAACGGCGTACGGCGCCCCAGTCGCGCGTGGCATGGTTCCAGACATCGAAGGCAACACCCTTATGCTCGACTTCCTCAATTGCATGCCACATCCACAGTTCGAGCATCTTGTCGTCGACACCTGCCAAATGTTCCCGGTTTTTAAGAAGTTCGGCCGCAATGATGGCGGTGAAATGCTCGATGCACATCGTCGCGGTCAGCTTCACATGATCGTTCGCATCCTCGAAAAAGGATACAAAGCCACGGATTTTGCGATCCAGCGGCGCGATGTCATATCCAGCCCCGATCAGCGCCTTATTCATCGCCACATGTTCGCGGCTGTGCCCTGCCTCTTGCTCGATGAAGGCTTCTACCTCACCACGCAAAGGGTCTTCAACGCGGTCCACCCATGGCAGCAGGCTGCGAATCATGAAGGTTTCCCCATGCGGGAAAACTGCGGAAAGGGCGTTGAAAAATGCAGTTGCAAACGGGTCCTGACGCACCCAGTGCCGTTCACTTAACGCGTCTGAGGGGGCGCGGTAACTGCGCGCCACAATATCCGGCCGTTGATCGGTAGAAAGTGCGTTCGGGCCGGATGTTTTGGTCTCATGCATAAAGCCTCTCTAGGCAAAGCGCATGAAATTCCGTTTAATGCCATTGGTTAACGCCGGATAAGGAATGCAAAATAATATATAATTATCAATGCAATGGAAGGCCATTTGAGTAAATTGACGGTCTTCACCTGCTTAACAAGTCCTCGCGCGTGCTTTTCTGCACCGTCTGAACGACATCGACCGGCCTGTCACAAACCACAGAAGAATCGACGCTTTCTCTATGAAATCACATCTCAACCGGTAGTGCGAAAGACAATGAAGAATTGGACAAATAGGTGTGACGTCCACATGATGTTTGGCAAGGCGGACATAGACGAGTAGGCTTCACTCGCAATGATAAGAACAAAGGGCATTTAGGTTACATGGCGATAGAAAATTCAAAGGTCGTGAATATCAAGGATGCTGCCATGCCTCGCCGGCTCAGCCCGGAGGCAAGCCGCTCCGCCGCGCTGGAGGCCGCACGTGAACTTCTGCTGGAGGCCGGGCCACAGGCCGTGACCCTGAAGGCAGTTGCTGGGCGCATCGGACGCACCCACGCCAATTTGCTGCATCATTTCGGTTCAGCATCCGGTCTGCAGCGCGATCTGGCGGCCTACATGGGCAACAGCATCTGCACCAAAATCGGGGAAGCCGTTTTCCAGATGCGCGGCGGTGCCGTCACGCCGGATGAATTGGCAGATCTGATCTTCGACCATTTTGATCGGGAAGGCGCAGGCGCGCTTGCTTCCTGGATGCTGCTCTCGGGCAACGAAGATGCGCTCGACCCCATTGTGGAAGCGATCCATAATCTGGTGGACCAGATTGCAGAAGACGGCATGGCCGACGCTTCGCTGCACGAACTGACGCTGGAAATGGTTCTTATGGCGCTGGGTGATGCGTTGCTGGGTGGACCATTATCGGCGTCGCTTGGCTTGCCACGCGAAGCCGGTCGGCAAATCGCGGGACGTAAACTCGCGGCCTCGTTCGATGAATGGCAGGCGCGAAGCCAATCCGGCAATGACTAGGTGTTTTCAGCCCACTTTATAGTGGCTTAAATACCAGTCCGCAAAGCGTTGCAGCCCCTCGGCCAGCATGACCTTGGGTTTATATCCCGTGAGCGCGTGCAACTTGGACACATCGGCATAGGTTGCTGTGACGTCGCCCGGTTGCATCGGCCGCATGACCTTTACAGCTTCGCGTCCGATGGCTTTTTCCAGTGTCTCGATCATTTCCATCAGACCGACGGGGTGGCTATCGCCGATATTGAGAACGCGGTGTTCGCCCTTGGCGGGCGGGTTATCCAGTGCACCGATGATGCCGTCTACAATGTCATCAATATAGGTGAAATCGCGCGCCATCTTGCCGTTCCCGAAAACTTCGATGCTTTCGCCTTTCAAAATCTTCTGGGTGAAACTGAAATAGGCCATGTCCGGCCGTCCCCACGGACCATAGACAGTGAAAAAGCGCAAACCTGTCTGCGGAAAACCGTACAATGTCGCGTAAGACTGGCTCATCAATTCGCACGCCCGCTTTGTCGCGGCATATAGTGACACAGGGCTCATGGCGGGCTCGTCTTCGGTAAAGCCTTCGCCACCCATAGGCTTGTCGCCATATACCGAACTTGAGGAGGCGTAGACGAGATGCTCAAAATCGGGAGCATGGCGGCAGGCTTCCATCACCGACAGATGACCGGCGAGATTCGATCTTTCATAGGCAAAGGGATTTTCAATGCTGTAGCGGACGCCCGCTTGCGCCGCGAGATGCACCACCCGCCGCACACCATTATCCTTGACCAATTTCGCAATTGTTGCCGCATCGGCAATATCGCACCGGACAAAGGAAAATCGGTCATGCCCTTCAAAGGTTGCAAGACGCGCTTCTTTTAAAGCCGGGTCATAATAATCATTTACGACATCTACGCCGATGACAGATTCACCGCGTGCGAGGAGATGGTGGGCAACGGCATGTCCGATAAAACCTGCGGCGCCGGTGACGATGATGGGTACAGTCATGTAAGATTTTCCTTGTTTTCGGTCGCAGCGATAACGCCGGAAATATAAAAATCCTGTTAGCGGCGTTAACTGGACCGCGAAACCATCGTTTTAAGTGCCTTCAATTTCGGCGTAACCATCGGGATGGTCAGCATCGTGCTCCCCACCGCCATCAGCAGCAGCGCCGTAAACGTCTGGTTTGTGATGATGTTCTTATCCAGCAATATGTTTGCAAAAATGATCATGATCAACGCTTTGGTCTGAAGCAGCCAGCCGATCATCGACGCTTCGCCTTTTTCCCATTTGAGCAAGCGGCCAGCCAGATGGATCCCGGCGAGTTTGCCGGTTACCGATGCAGCCAGCAACAAGGCGGCCGCGCCGAACACGATGACGCCGCCGACATCCCAATTCGTGCGCAGTCCCGTGCTGAGGAAGAAGACGGGCATCATCGCCAGAAGAACCGTCGCCCGAAAATAGTCCATGCGTTTCTGGTCAAAATATTTGGCGTCCAAAACAACACCCGACAGGAATGCGCCCACCATATAGTGCAAGCCTGCCCAATCTGCCGCCAGACCACAAATTGCGAGCCAAATCAGGCCGACATACCAACGGTCGCTCTCCGCGATTTTTGGCATCAGCCGACGGATAACATAGGCGGCCACAGCAAAACCTATCAGGAATGCCCCCTGCCGCCCCATACGCTGCCAATCGAGCAGAATGACGGCCAATACGCCCCAGATGACGACATCATCCAGGCTGGCATAACGAAGGATGCGCTGGCCAAGCGGCTGGCGTAATATTTCGAGCTTTTCCATGAACAGGATCAATATGGGCAGGGCGGTAACCGCGCAGGCCATTCCGATACCGACGATGACTTGCCAATATTGGCCTTTCTCGCCGGCCCAACCGGATCCGGTTTGCAACAATATTGCTGCAGCGGCGCTTCCGAAAATCAGTGGGACAATCAAGGCAAGGCCGGCGGTTACGCCCGTTTCACGGCGTTTCTGCCATGCTTCCGAAAGATCGAGCTCAATGCCTGCGATCCAGACGAATATCATCACCGCCCACCACGCAACGCCGTTCAGCGCGCCGATCACTTCGGGCCGAAAGACAAAGGCATAATAGTCGGGAAAGAGCGCCCCCATAATGCCGGGGCCCAGCAAAATGCCGCAAATGATCTGTACGACCACGAGCGGCGCATAATATTCAGTGCGGAAAATGCGCCAAATCAAAAAGGGCACCGCGAAGATCAAGATCATCGCGATCAGATATACTTCGGTCAGCGTGATCTGTACCATTTGCAGAGCCCCTTTATCTGGGGCCCGTATCTAGCAATTGGCGATAGTTTGGAAAGCTGAAACTACAGCCTTACATTCGTATTTCTTAAGCGGCGCGACGTTGGTCCATGCTCTGGAGCCATGCGCGTGCCTGGCGCTGCGCCTCGGCAATTTCGCGGGCCGTCATGTCGTCGGAAATATCCGCCCGGCACATCATCGCCGCTTCGCTGCCGTTCAATGCGGCTAGGTTGAACCATTTATGCGCTTCGATCAAATCAACCTCGACGCCATTGCCGCCGGTCGAATACGCCATGCCCAGATCATATAAAGCATCTGCACATCCCTTGGCTGCATCGGCCAAACGACTTTCCATCAGAAAGTTCGCACTTTTAAGACTGTTGCCCATTTCATGTCCCCAAATTCCCTTGTTGAGGACAATCTCGCCAAACATGGCTAACAAATGGTTAACGAAATGGACAAAAATTAAATCCGAAACGGATTGTACTTCGCGTCGATCATAAGGCGATGTTGTCAATCAGCCGTGTTTTGCCGATTTTGGCGGCCGCCAGCAGGCGCGCGCTGCGTCCGTCATAGTGCGTGAGCGGTGCCAATGTGGCTGAATCCGCAAGGGCAAAATAATCCACTTGGGCAAAGCCGGCATTCAAAATATCTTCGCTCGCCGCCGCAACCGCTGCATCTACATCGCCGCCCGCACGAATGTCATCGGCTGCTTTTTGTAGCGCGCAGGGTAACGCAAGCGCATTGCGCCTTTCGTCCGCACTAAGATAGGCGTTGCGCGAAGACAGGGCTAACCCGTCCACGTCCCGCACGATGGGGACACCTCTAATTTCCAGACCGAAATCAAGATCGAGCGCCATTCTGCGGATAACCGCCAATTGCTGGAAATCTTTTTCCCCGAATAATGCCACATCGGGCGTGACCTGATTGAACAGTTTCGCCACAATCAACGCGACGCCGTCAAAATGCCCGGGGCGCGCGCCCCCGCAATAGCCGGCACTTGGTCCGTCCACATGGACTTTTGTCGCGAAGCCGTCGGGATAAATGGTCGAAGCCTGTGGCGCCCAGAGAAGGGCGACGTTCGCGGCGCGCAAAAGGCCGGAATCGCGTTCCAACGTGCGCGGATAGGCATCGAGATCCTCATTGGGACCGAATTGCGTTGGGTTTACGAAAATCGAGACAACAACGGCATCGGCATGCCGCTTTGCCTCTTCCACCAAAGCCAAATGCCCTGCGTGCAACGCTCCCATGGTGGGTACCAACGCGATGCGCTTGCCGTTTTTACGTAGTGCTGCAATATTGTCTCGTAATAAGTCAAGCTGATTGATGGTTTGCACGTGCGGTTCGCCTTGGTTATTGGCTCTTGAACATCGCCTATGCGAGATGCCTCCATGGCATTTCAAGGCAAATATCGAACAGGGACATTTTAAGGCACATGGCCGGGGCACATCATATCGTTTTCGCCAATGAAAAAGGCGGTACTGGAAAATCAACAACTGCCGTGCATGTAGCAATCGCGCTGGCCTCACGCGGCGCACGCGTCGCTTGCATCGATCTCGATTCACGCCAACGCACGCTTTACCGCTATCTGGAAAATCGCCGCGACACCATCAAGCGCCGGGGCATCAGCCTGCCGATGCCGGTATTCGAGGTATTCGAGCATGATTCCCAAGCGACTCTGGAGCGTCAGGTGGAGCGGCTCGGGAAGGACCATGATTTTCTGATTTACGACACGCCCGGCCGCGACGATAAATATGCCCGTTTCGTGGCAACGCGCGCCAATACGCTGGTGACGCCAATTAACGACAGCTTCGTCGATTTCGATCTGATCGGCCAGGTGGATGCGGAAAACTTCAAGGTACGTCGCCTGAGCTTTTACGCCGAGCTTATCTGGGAAGCCCGCAAGGAACGCGCCAAAGCCGATGGTGTGACGATCGACTGGGTGGTTGTCCGCAACCGTCTGCACAATATGGAAGCGCGTAACCAGCAACGCATGACCGACGCCATCGCCGAACTGTCCAAGCGTGTCGGTTTCCGGTCGGTGCCGGGACTGAACGAGCGCGTAATTTACCGGGAACTGTTCCCGTCCGGCCTGACCCTGATCGACAAGGGCCATCTCGGCCAGTTGGCCACCGCCCATATTGTGGCCCGGCAGGAATTGCGCGAGCTTGTGACCGGGCTGGCGCTTCCCGAACAACACAGCGCGACCCTCGTGTAATGGGAATAGTGATCGCCCTTGTCCTCGCAGGTCTTGGTTGGGCGGTCTGGAAGGGCAAAGTACATCGGCAACAGCTGCTACCGTTGCTGCTGGGACTTGCGGGTGCATTTCTGGCAGCGCGCGGCAGCATCCTGATCGGTGTTGCCGCCATCGCCGTTTCCGTGACCTGGTACCGGGGATTGAGCTGGCGACTATTCGGCACTGGCGCAAAACAGAGCGAGCAATATGGCATCGACAAAGCGCGGTTCCTTTTGGGCGTTTCACGCTTTGATACAGCCGAGCAAATCCGCAGCCGCCACCGCGCATTGATCACGCAGAATCATCCCGACACGGGCGGAAGTGCGGAGCGCGCGCGGGAACTAAATGAAGCGCGTGACCTTTTGCTAAGTGATTTGGAAAGTAAATCACGCTAATTAACCGGCAAATTTTTCAAGGGAGTGTCCTGTGACCCATAATTTCCATCCGACGTCGCTTCGTGAATATGACATTCGCGGGATCATCGGCGAAACTCTCGGTGCCGAAGACGCCTATGCGATCGGCCGCGGGTTCGGTACGTGCCTCGTACGCGCAGGCGGCAAAAAAGCAGCGGTTGGCTATGATGGCCGGGTTAGCTCCCCCATGCTGGAAGAAGCGTTGGTGCGCGGCCTGAATGATTGCGGCGTGGATGTTGTCCGCATCGGCATGGGCCCGACACCGATGCTATATTATGCCGAAGCTATATTGGATGATGTCGACGGCGGCATTGAAATAACCGGCAGCCACAATCCCGCCAATTATAACGGCTTCAAAATGGTCCTGCAGGGCCGTCCGTTTTTCGGCGCGGACATCCAGAAACTGGGTGCCATGGCCGCGGCGGGCGACTGGGTTTCGGGAACAGCCACTTCGGAACATCTCGATATCCTTGACCAATATGTCGCCCGTGTCGCGCAAGCTGCGCCGGAAAAACCGTTCCGTATCGGCTGGGACGCAGGCAATGGTGCGGCAGGACCGGCGATTGAAAAGCTGGTGAAGATGCTGCCAGGTGAACATCATCTTCTGTTTGTGGACGTGGATGGCCAGTTTCCCAATCACCATCCCGATCCTACCGACCCCAAGAATCTGGTCGATTTGCAGCGTCTTGTCGCTGAAAAGAAACTCGATTTCGGAGTGGCTTTTGACGGCGATGGCGACCGCATCGGCGCGATTGACGGCGAAGGCCGCATAATCTGGGGCGACCAGCTTATGCAGATCTATGCCGAAGATGTCCTGCGCGATGTGCCCGGCGCAACGATCATCGCTGACGTCAAGGCGTCGCAAGCGCTCTATGATCGGATCGCGGAATTGGGTGGAAATCCCTTGATGTGGAAAACAGGCCACAGCCTGATCAAATCCAAAATGAAGGAAACAGGCTCACCGCTCGCGGGCGAGATGAGCGGGCACATATTCTTCAAGCATGAATATTATGGCTTCGACGATGCGATTTACGCCGCAGTCCGTTTGATGGCTGCGTCAGCCAAGCTGGGCAAGAGCGTCACCGAATTGCGCGGCGCCATGCCCGATATGATCAACACCCCCGAAATGCGCTTCCAAGTTGATGAGAGCCGCAAATTTGCCGTCATTGACGAGGTTTTGGCGCGGCTGTCGGCGGAAGGTGCAGACGTTAACAACACCGACGGTGCGCGCGTGAACACGCCGGACGGCTGGTGGCTGTTGCGGGCGTCGAACACACAAGATGTGCTCGTCGCGCGCGCCGAAGCGTCCAGCGAAGCGGGGCTTGACCGGCTGATGGCCCAAATTGATGCGCAATTGGCAGCATCAGGTCTGGAACGTGGAGAAACTGTCGGGCATTAAGCCCTTGTGACGCTTTCCCCGATCATAGTGGACTGGTTTACCGCCAGAGGCTGGACGCCGCGGCGGCACCAGCTCGATATGCTGCGTGCTGCCGAAGACGGGCGACACGCCTTGCTTGTGGCTGCAACCGGCGCCGGCAAAACGCTGGCCGGATTCTTGCCAACGCTGAATGCGCTGGTTTCCGATCCCGCCGAAGGTCTGCACACGCTGTACATATCCCCGCTGAAGGCGCTCGCCGTCGATGTCCGGCGCAATCTGCTGATGCCAATAGAGGAGATGGGCCTGCCCATCCGGGTCGAAACACGCACCGGCGACACGCCATCGGACCGAAAGCAACGGCAACGCGTAAAGCCACCGCACATTTTGCTGACAACGCCGGAATCACTGTCGCTGTTGCTCAGCCATGAAGATAGCGTCTTTCTTTTTTCAACGCTGCAACGCGTGATCATTGACGAGGTGCACGCCTTTGCCAATGGAAAACGGGGCGACTTGCTCAGCCTGTCGCTCGCGCGCTTGCAGACGCTGGCCCCCCAGATGGAAAGGGTCGCCCTGTCGGCAACCGTCGCCGATCCCGATGACTATCGCGCCTGGCTCGCCCCCGATGGTGACATTGATCTGGTGCAGCTTGTAACCGGCGAGGCTGCCGCAGAGCCGGACCTTGAAATCCTGCTGCCGGAGGGCCGCGTACCTTGGGCAGGACATAGTGGCCAACATGCCATTCCCCAACTGATTGAGGAAATCGGTCGCAACAACATCACGCTGATTTTCTGTAACACCCGTTTTCTGGCTGAATATATCTTCCAGAAATTATGGGATGCGAACGATCCCAAATATGCAATCGGCATCCACCACGGATCATTGTCGATAGAGGCACGACGTAAAGTCGAAGGCGCGATGGCCGAGGGCAAGCTGCGCGCGCTGGTCTGTACGGCATCGCTGGATCTGGGCGTTGATTGGGGCGATGTGGATTGCGTCATCCAGATGGGCGCGCCCAAGGGTAGTTCCCGGTTGCTGCAACGCATCGGCCGGTCCAACCACCGCATGGACGAGCCCAGCAAAGCCATATTGGTGCCCGGCAACCGCTTCGAATATCTGGAAGCGCAAGCCGCCTATGACGCCGTGCGCGAAGGCGTACGCGATGGCGAAACCTTCCAGCCCGGCAGCTATGATGTCTTGGCCCAGCATGTGATGGGCATCGCTTGCGCCGGCCCCTTCGACGAAGCAGAGCTGCTCGCCGAAGTGCAGTCAGCGCTTCCCTATTCTGCCCTGGACGCAGGCACATTCCACCGCGTCATCGAATTTGTCGCAACGGGTGGCTATGCGTTGAAAGCCTATGACAAGTTTCGCAAACTGGTTTTACGGCCCGACGGAAAATGGCATCTGGCGCATCCCCGGTTCGCTACGCAGTACCGGTTCAACGCAGGCATCATCGTCGATTCCCCTATGCTGGATGTGCGTTTCCGCAACGGACGCAAACTCGGCAAGGTGGAGGAAGGCTTTGCCGCCACGCTGACACCGGGCAACCGCTTCACCTTTGCCGGCATGGCGCTGGAGGTTGAATCGATCAAGGATCTGGACCTGATCGTTCGAGCATCGACCAAGCCAGCCAACACAATCCCAAGCTATATGGGCGCGCGGATGCCGCTGACGACCCATCTTGCCGACCGGGTGCGGCAGATGCTGACCGACCGGGCGGGCTGGGCCCGTTTTCCCGACGATGTGCGCGAATGGCTGGAGATGCAGGACTATCGCAGCCAGATGCCCGAAGCCGGCCAGTTGCTGGTCGAAACATTTCCGCACGACAAGCGGCATTATATGGTGGCCTATCCGTTCGAAGGCTGGAACGCGCATCAGTCGCTCGGCATGCTGCTGACCCGCCGGATGGAGAGCCGGGGGCTGATGCCCATGGGTTTTGTGGCCAGCGACTATGCGCTGGGTGTCTGGAGCCTGAAGCCGATTACGGACCCGACGCCGCTATTTTCCGCCGATATATTGGCGGACGAGTTTATCCAATGGGTCGAGGGCAGCTATCTGCTCAAACGTGCATTCCGCGAGGTTGCAGTGATCAGCGGACTTGTGGAGCGGCAGCATCCGGGTAAGCGCAAAACAGGTAAACAGGTCACCTTTTCAACGGACCTGATCTATGACGTGCTCCGCAAATATGAACCCGACCATCTGTTGCTTGAGGCGGCATGGGCGGATGCGCGGGCAAGGCTGACCGATGTGGGACGGCTGGGCAGTTTGCTGGATAGGGCCGCCGACACGATGCTGCATGTTGATCTGGAGCGGGTTAGTCCGCTCGCAGTGCCGTTATTGGTGATGATAGGCCGCGAAAGCGTGGCGCAGGGCTCGGTCGACGATGAGCTTCTGCTGGAAGCTGAGAGTCTGGCTGGCGTGGCGATGACGCCCTAAAACCAGAGGTCGCGCACGCAGCGCCCGTCGCTTGGCAGGTCATCGAAGCTATCGCGCCCGTCGAAATGGTCGATGGCAAGATCGGCAACATCCTCGAATGCGCACAGGCGGACGTTGACCGCGATGCGGCGGCGTCCATCGTCTTCCAGCCGCAACCCGCGCCAACACACAACACATCCACATTGCGGGCAAAAGTGGATTTCCAACGCAGGGTCGGCTTTCCCGGGTCTCGTATAGGTGCTGGTAGTTCCTTCCACCCGGATGCGCTCATTTTCGAAATCATAAGCCCAAAGTGCACCATAGCGACTGCATAAGGTGCAGTTGCAGGCGGTAATGGACCCCGGATCGCCGCTCAGGGTCCAACCTGCTTTGCCGCAGTGGCATGAACCTTTAAGTAAGCGATCCGGCATCCCAAGTCCCGTCAGTTCAGCAAATTCTGTTTCCAGAACAGCAATGTTGACCAGAACTGGTAATCGACATTTTCCTTTTTCGCAAAGCCGTGGCCTTCATTTTTGCCGAGCAAGTGCCAGGCGACACCGCCCTTGTCGCGGATCGCCTTGACGATCTGGTCGGCTTCCGACGCAGGTACACGCGGGTCATTGCCGCCGGTGACCACAAACATCGGCTTTGAAATTTCGGCCACCCGTGTCAGCGGCGAAATTTCGAGCAGCTTTGCCCGCTGTGCCGGATCACGCTCATCCCCATATTCCACACGGCGCAAGTCGCGGCGGTAGCTTTGGGTGTTTTCGAGGAAGGTCACGAAGTTCGAAATGGCCACAATGCAGTTCGTCGCCCGTAGCTTGTCCTTATACTGCACCGCCGCGGCATAGCACATATAGCCACCATAAGAGCCGCCCGTCAGACCGAAGCGACCGGCATCGAGACCCTTGTCCTTGCCCAACACATCCAGAAACGCGCCCATGTCTTTGACCGAATCTTCACGCTTGAACGGACCATTGTCGAGGCTGACGAAGGTTTTGCCATAGCCCGTCGATCCCCGCACATTGGGGTAGAAAATCGCAACGCCCATCTCGTTCAATAGATAGTTGCTGCGGCCCTGAAACCCGGGGCGCGACTGGCCTTCGGGTCCGCCGTGCACGCTCATGATCATGGGGCGCTTGCCGGGGAATTTCGCGGCATCAGGGCGGTAAAGGAAACCGGATACTTCAAGTCCGTCAAAGCTTTTGACCTTCACCAGTTCAGGCTCGACATTTTTGGATACATCCAGACCGCCCGTTTCACTTTCAGTCCAGCGGGTCACCTTCAACGATTTAGGATCGATGCTATAGGCATCGGCGGCGCTGCGGGCCGAGGTGAAGGTGATACCGATCTCGCCCCATTCGGAGATATCAAAACCACCGACAATACCGGCTGGCAGACCTTCAACCACGCGCACCTTATCGGTCTTGGTGTCGAGGATCTTGACCTTGCTCATCCCAGCCTCATTGGTGGCGTAGACGATGAAGCTGCCATCGGGAGAAATATCGAATGCATCGACATCCCAGCTTTCCTTCGGCCCGCGTGCGGTAAAGGCGCCTGTTTTCGTGTCGAGCGTCCCCAGCCGCTGGAAGTCCGATCCTTCGTCCAATGTGACCCAGAGCGTGCCGTCCGGTGCAAATTCCCCGCCGCCATAGGCGATGTCCTTGGCATGATCGCCAATGGGCGTCATCTTGCCGGTCGTAAGATCCAGCAACGAAATGTCGACATTGGTCACCGACACATATTGCGCGACCAGCGCGCTTTTCTTGTCTGGCGCAAAGTCGGACACGGCCCAGCCGCCGCCCTTGACCTCGGCCACCATGCGGTTGGAGGAAGGATCGCGCGGATTCATTACATAAATGTCGTTGTCGGTGCCGTTCCGCCGCGTGGATGTATAGGCAATCAGCTCTCCATCCTTGCTCCATGCGTTCAGTCCATTGCGGCTTTTGCCATCGGTCAGAAGATTGAGCTTTCCGTCCTTCAGTGCGTAAATCTGGAAGAATTCATTGCCGCCCACATCTTTCTGGACAAGCAGGACGTCGCCTTTCTTGGGCGCCCAGCTGCCGTTGCCGACGGGTTCCGCTTCAAAGCTGATCTGTTTGCGCGCCATCATCGGCCCTGCGACGCGATGCAGTTGCGCGGTATTCGCAAAGCGGGTCGCGATCAGCATCGACCGGTCCGACGGATGCCAACCAACAAAGCCTGCGGTACGGAATTCCATATAGGGTCGCGTTTCAACGGGCAGTTCATCGGGAACGGGCGGCAAACCATCGGCGACGAGTGCGTCCGGTTTCGGTGCATCGGCCAGGGCAGGCGCCATCGGCAGGGCCAAGGCGGCCAACAGGAGTAATTTCTTCACGGCAATCCCCTTCTCTCTTCGAATGATAGCAGGACTAACCGAGGCTGCCCCTCATCGCAATCGGCCGCCTGCGTCGCCTTCGACAAAGCCCAGATGCGCTTCGACCGGCGGCGACTTGTGGCCGCATGTAAAGAAGCCTATCATGCCCGCAGGAGATGGAGAAATGAAACAATTTGCCCTCGCGGTTTTTTCCACTTTTGCTTTTTTAAGCCCGGCATCCGCACAAGACGATGTTGCCGAGAACGGAACCGAACCGGCCGCCATAGTCGAGCAATTTGGGATCGACCGAAGTGACCGAATGACGGTGCAGGTTCAGGTCAATGGCAGCGCCGCTGTCCCCTTCATCGTCGATACCGGCGCCGAACGGACAGTCATTGCCAATGATCTGGCGCGCGATTTGGCGCTGGAGTCAGGACCAACGCTCACATTGGCGACCATTTCCGGCAAAACGCAGGTCAATTCCTTTTACATTGAAAAGCTGACCACCGCGGCGGTGAACCTGGAAGGTGTGGAGGCGCCCGGTCTGGAACGGTCCAATTTGGGTGCCTATGGATTGCTGGGTATCGACAGCCTCGAAGATAACCGCGTCCTCCTCGATTTTGCGAGCCAGAAGATGGACGTATTGCCATCGCGCCGCACGCGCGGGAAGACGAAGCTGGAAAACGGCATGATCGTCGTCAGCGCGAAGCGCAAAGCCGGACGGATGATCCTGTCCAGCGCAAGGATCGACGGGATCAGGGTCGACATCATTCTCGATACAGGTGCGCAGAGCAGCATGGCCAATATGGCCCTTCGCGACAAGCTTCAACGGCGGCACCGCACGGTCGACTTCATTCCTGTGAAGATGAAAAGCGTGACCGGTTCTATTCTGAACGGGGAGTTCACGCAGTTGAAGGAAATCGAAGTAGGCGGTCTGACGATCAATGACCTGCCCATCACCTTTGCCGAAAATTATGCCTTCACGGCCTTGTCGCTGAATGATCGCCCGGCGATCCTGCTGGGTATGGATGCGCTCAAATTGTTCGACCGGGTGCTGATCGATTTCGGCAACCGCCGGGTCGGATTTGATCTGCCCAAAGGCGTGTCCCGCGCAACGCCCGCACGTTTGGCGGCTGCCTACTGACGACCGCTTGCCACAGCATGGCTTAATCCGCATAGGCGGTGGCGATGGCACGGACTTTCACTTTCGGCGGGCACAATTTCGAAGTTGCGGGCGATGCAGCGCTGTATTGGCCCGAGCAAAAGATGCTGGTCGTTTCGGACCTCCATCTCGAGAAAGCGAGCGCTTATGCTGCGGGTGGGCAAATGCTGCCGCCCTATGACAGCCTCGCCACCCTGGAACAGGTGGCAGCGCTGGTGGACCAATTCGTTCCCGAGATTGTTATTTCCCTAGGCGACAATTTCCATGACACCGATGGCGAGCGACGGCTTCAAGGCCGCGCGTCCGCGTTGTTGAAACGGCTCGTCACCTCTGTGCGCTGGATCTGGGTGACCGGAAACCACGACCCCGATGTGCAAGGCCATTGGGGCGGTGAAGCGGTTGAAACGTTGAAATGCGGCAATGTTATATTCCGGCATGAAGCGCTGGGTGCGGAAGAAGGACCCGAAATTTCGGGCCATTTCCATCCGAAGTTTCGGCAGGCCGTTCGCGGGCGGCACGTGTCGCGCCGCTGTTTCGTCCGGAGTGCGCGCAAACTGGTCATGCCTGCCTTTGGCACATTGACGGGTGGCCTCGATGTGCAAGACCCTGCGCTTATCGCGGCGTTCGGATGCACTGATGTGGACAGGGTCGAGGTGCTCGTGCCGACGCGCGACGGGATTGCTCTGTTTACCGTACCGGCGTCACACGCGCTCGCCAAATAAGGCGGTGCCCACACGAATATGTGTCGCGCCCAGCATGATGGCGGTTTGAAAATCACCGGACATGCCCATGCTCAACCCGTCCAATCCGTAGCGCGCCGAAAGTTCGGCAAGCAGCGCAAAAAAGGGCGCTGGTTCCATATCCGCAGGTGGCAAACACATCAGTCCGGCGACGGGAATAATCTCGGCCTGTGTTGCGGCCAGCAGTTCGGGAAGCGCTTCGATGGCACAACCTCCCTTCTGCGGTTCCGCGCCAATATTCACCTGGATAAAACAGGGCAAAAACCGGTCCTGGTCGCGCATGGCCTTCCCCAAGGCCGTGGCAAGGGACAGGCGATCCAATGAATGAATGATATCAAACAGGCTGACTGCTTCGGCAGCCTTATTGGACTGTAATTGTCCAATCAGGTGCAGGACAATCCCGGCATCCAGATTTTTCAACTCGGGCCATTTTGCCTGGGCTTCCTGTATGCGGTTTTCGCCATAGTTCCGGTGTCCGGCACGGATCAGCGGTTCTATGTCGCTGACGCTTCGTGTCTTCGACACAGCGATCAGCGTGACATCCTCCGGTGCACGACCGGCAAGCTTTGCAGCCGCCGACATATGTGATGTGATTTCATTCAGCCGGCTCTGCGCCGTTTCGCGTATCGCTTCCTGCATAGTGCGGCGCTATAGGCAAGAGGATGCGTCCCCGCCAGCCCCTTCCCACACTGTGGCTTATGACCGATCCCCGTTTCGGTAATGAATTGCTGGACGCGATCCGGCGATTGCCTTTCCGGTCTGGCATTATCTTCCGCCATTATGAACTGGATCTATGTGACCGCCGGACCCTGTTCCGCAAAGTCGCGCATGTCTGCCGGCAAAGGGGGCATATGTTGCTGTTGGCGGGGGACGCCCGTCTGGCGGTGCAATGGCGTGCGGACGGCTTTCACCAGCGCTCGGCAGGCCCGCGAAGGCTGGTTCATACGGCGCCTGTCCACAATCGACGGGAACTGAAAGAAGCCCGACGGACAGGTGCGGATGCCGTGCTGATCTCTCCGCTCTTCCCGACGCAAAGCCATCCGGACGCCCCTTCCTTGGGACTCATGGCGTTCAATCGGATGGCGCGGCAAGCGGACAGGATGGCGGTTATTGCCTTGGGCGGAATGAGCCGGGAAAAAGCCGAGATGCTGCGCCTCAAGAAGATATATGGGTGGGCAGCGATTGATGCGTTCCGCACCACATGCGCAAATTAGAAGCGGATTTTCGTTCCGACGTAAACCGCTTCGCTATCCTTGCGGTTATCCACTCTCGAAAGCACGCGGTCGTTTTCGCTCGCGTAGCGTAGACCAGCGGTCACATCAATTTTGCGGCTGATCGAGAAGCTACCGCCCACATCAAGCTTATAGTCGCCGGTCGCTGCACTGCCCCGAGCGGGTGGCGCAGCTTCGCGATTCTGATCAAGCTTGATATTGGTGCTGAACTTGCTTGGCTTCTTTGCGCTGTCGTCCAGACGGAAATTCCCGCGGCCCAATTCGCTCAAAGGAACCTTTGCCGACAATTTCGGGGTCGCTGGCAATGCGAAACCTTGCCAGCCCTTGGATGCCGACAGACGGTAATCGACGGTCGAAAGCCGCATGGCCTTTCCTGCGCCCGCTTCCGAAGTCGAAAGAGCGCTGCGTACCGAAACCGCACCGGCCGTCAGACGGCTGTTGGCGCGGGCGGCAACAATAATTGTCCGGCTGCGCGATGCATCCGCGCCGGCCAGAGTGAAGGGAAAGCGATTGCTGTTCTGGCTGTTCGACGCGGCGAAGCGTGCGGCAAGACGGCTATCAACGCCCGAAGGAGTGAACGTGTTCAGCCAATCTTTCGCGGTCGATTTTGATTGCTCGACGGAATCGGCGGCCCAGGCAGGCATCACCAGCGGCGACACGACAAGCGAGCCCGTTGCAAGCAATGCAGCTGCAAAAACGGCGTTCTTCCGCCGAAAAGGCTTACCTATGGTCATCACAGAACCAAAACGACTCCCTGTTCTTCATCTTGTATAGGACCAAATGGCGCAAATCGAAAGTGTCCATACCGATTAATCTGAATTAGAACGCGATTTTTGACAATATGTTGCACGATATCCACAAAGTCTGTCCGGTATTCATCCGGGCGCATTTCGAAACTCATTGGTTCAGCACCCAGAAAGCTTGCTCAAGCCAGCAAGGCGTTATAGAGGTTCCCCAGAAATTCATCGTTCAAGGACATTATATGCGCATCTCTCGCCTGGCACTTATCCTAGCCTCTGGCACCATGTTGTTGTCGGCGTGCGGAGGCACGGCGCGCCCGAAGGCCGACCTGGCGGCAAGTCAAGTAACCACAATCGGCGTAAACAGCTATTTGTGGCGCGCTTCGCTGGATGCACTGTCCTTCATGCCGTTGGTCCAGACCGATTCGGCGGGCGGCGTGATTGTGACCGACTGGTATGTAAACCCGCAAAGCCCTGGCGAGCGTATCAAGCTGACCGTATCCATTCTTGATCAGGACCTGCGCGCCGACGCGTTGCGCGTTGCCGGTAGCCGTGAAGTTTCGCAAAATGGTCAATGGGTTGCCGCACCTTTGCGGGCGGCCACCGTCCAGAAGATGGAAGCCATCATTTTGACCAAGGCCCGCGACCTTCGCCGCACGTCCATAAGCGGATAATCGATGAGCCAGCCTGATCGTTTCAACCCGCACGTCGCCGACGCGCGGTGGCAGAAGATTTGGGAAGAGCAGGCGAGTTTCGTCGCCGATGACAACTCGCCCAAACCGCGCAGCTATGTGCTGGAAATGTTTCCCTACCCGTCGGGACGTATCCACATCGGGCACGTCCGCAACTATACGATGGGGGATGTGCTTGCCCGCTACAAGCGGATGACAGGGCACGAGGTTCTGCATCCCATGGGGTGGGATGCATTCGGTATGCCCGCCGAAAATGCGGCCATGGAAAAAGGCGTGCATCCGGGCGGATGGACCCGCGACAATATCGCCAACATGAAAGCGCAGTTGAAGCGGCTTGGCTTTGCCATTGACTGGACACGCGAACTCGCGACCTGTGAGCCGGAATATTATGGCCATGAGCAGGCGCTTTTCCTGAAGCTTTATGCCGCCGGCTTGGTTTACCGCAAGGAATCGGCGGTGAACTGGGATCCGGTCGATATGACCGTTCTGGCGAACGAACAGGTGATTGACGGCAAGGGTTGGCGATCGGGCGCCCCTGTCGAACGCCGCAAACTCAGCCAGTGGTTTTTGAAGATCACCGATTTTGCGGATGAACTGCTCGAAGGCCTTTCGTCGCTCGACCAATGGCCCGACAAAGTCCGGCTGATGCAGGAAAACTGGATCGGTAAATCGAAGGGCCTGCGCTGCCGCTTTGCTTTTCCGGGGTCGAACGGCGACGGCATCGATGTGTACACGACACGCCCTGACACCATGTTCGGGGCAAGCTTCGTGGCGATTGCCGCGGACCATCCCGTCGCGCAAAAGCTCGCGACCAATGCGCCCGAATTACAGGCCTTCATTGAAGAATGCCGAAAGGGTGGGACGACCGCAGCCGATATTGAAACGGCCGAGAAGAAGGGCTTCAACACGGGCCTGAGCGTCGAGCATCCGCTGGATCCAAGCTGGCATCTGCCGGTCTATGTCGCCAATTTTGTGCTGATGGATTATGGAACAGGGGCTATTTTCGGCTGTCCGGCGCATGACCAGCGCGATCTGGATTTCGCGCGCAAATACGACCTGCCGGTCACGCGCGTCGTGTCGGACGGGGATGTCACCGACAGCCACTTTTCGGGCGACGTCGCCTATACAGGTCCCGGCACCATCGTGAATTCCCATTGGTTGAACGGCCTTTCCGTCGAACAGGCAATCGCCGATGTGATCGCCAAGGCGGAGTCCGAAGGTTGGGGCAAAGGTCAGACCCAATACCGGTTGCGCGACTGGGGCGTCAGCCGGCAGCGTTATTGGGGCACACCCATTCCCATCATCCATTGCGAAAGCTGTGGCGCCGTCGCCGTGCCCGAGACGCAATTGCCGGTGAAGCTTCCCGAGGATGTGACTTTTGACATACCGGGCAACCCCCTCGACCGCCATCCGACATGGAGCAAAGTCGACTGCCCGCAGTGCCAAAAGCCAGCACGCCGCGAAACCGACACGCTGGATACCTTCGTTGATTCCAGCTGGTATTTCATCCGCTTTGCCAGCCAGCCCGACGACAAGCCATTTGATCGTGCGGTCGCCGAAAAATGGTTGCCGGTGCAGCAATATATTGGCGGTGTGGAACATGCGATCCTGCATCTTCTCTACGCCCGCTTCTGGACCCGTGCGCTCAGTCATATTGGCATGATTGACGTCAAGGAGCCTTTTGCCTCGCTGTTCACGCAGGGCATGGTAACGCACCAGACGTTTCAGGATGCCGACGGAAAATGGCTGAGTCCCGAGCAGGTTTCCCGCTCGGGCGATATTTGGACCATCGCCGAGACGGGCGCGCCTGCAACGGCCGGCCGCATCGAGAAAATGTCCAAGTCGAAGAAAAATGTCGTCGATCCCGATGACATTGTCGACCAATATGGTGCCGACGCCGTGCGCTGGTTCATGTTGTCGGACAGCCCGCCCGAACGCGATCTGGAATGGTCCGAGGCCGGAATTGAAGGTTGCTGGCGCTTTGTCCAGCGCCTCTGGCGTCTGACCGGACAGGTTAGTGGTGCCGAGGGCGAAGATAAAGCGCTGCTGCGCAAGACGCATCAGGTGATTGCGGGTGTTGGCGCGGATATTGAAGCCTTGTCATTCAACAAGGCCGTGGCCAAAATTTACGATCTGGCAAATGCCATCGAAAAAGCCGCGCCATCCGCATCCCGCGACGCCGCCATCAAGACCATCCTGCTTTTGTCTGCCCCGATGGTGCCCCATCTGGCGGAAGAGGCCTGGACAAAATTGGGCGAAGGCCTGATCGCCGACGCATCCTGGCCCGAGGTCGATCCCGCATTGCTCGTGGAAGACGAAGTCACCATCGCGATTCAGGTCCAGGGCAAATTGCGCGATACGTTGACGGTCGCAAAAGGTCTTGGGCAGGATGACATGCAGGCGCTTGCGCTTGCCAGCCAAAAGGTTCAGCATGCCATTGGAGATGCGGAGATCCGCAAGGTCATTGTCGTGCCGGACAGGCTGGTCAACATCGTAATATGAGACATTTGCTCGCTTTGATAATGGTAAGCCTGACGCTGTCGGCGTGCGGGTTGAAACCGCTCTACAGCGGCGGATCAACGGGCGCTGTTGCCTCCACACTGGGCACGGTCATGGTCGAGCCGATCGCCGGTAAAAATGGATGGCTCATGCGGAATGCGTTGAACGACCGGTTGGGGTCGACCCAATCCGCATCGGCCAAATTCCGTCTGGTTGTGGCTTTGGATGACCAGATTGAAGGCTTCGGTGTTCGCGCTGACGATACTGTGACGCGGGAACGGCGGACCTTGCGTGCGCGCTACCAGCTTATCTCGCTAGCGACCGGAGAGACCGTTCTGGATGCGACCGCCGGGGCGGATGCCGGTATTGACGTGGTCAGTTCGGAATATGCAACCATTGCCAGTGAAAACACTGCGCTCGAAAATTTGACCCAGCGTGTCGCGGACCAGATTGTCACGCGCCTCTCGCTCTATGCAGGCGGCGAATGAGCAACGCCAAGGAACGCGGTTTCATAAGCGCCATTGCCACGCGATTCGATATTCGGTTGTTCTTCATTTTCGGTCAGGACGAATCCGCCATCGCCGACATTGCAAGCCAGATGGCCGCGCAATTGGGCGGTGCCGAGCGCATCGATATCGATAGCGACCGTATCCGCAATGACCCTGCGCTCCTAGCCGATGAAGCCTCTGCGCTGTCGCTATTTGGCGACAAGCGCTATGTCCGGGTGAACTTCAGGCGTGAAGAAGCATTGGCTGCCGTCGAAAGTCTGCTGGAGCTCGACAGTATTGTGAACCCTGTGATCGCGACCGCCGGAAACCTGACCAAGACCAGCAAATTGCGCAAATTGGTGGAAAGCCATCCACGCGCCCTATCCCATATCTGTTATCTGCCCGAAGAGACCGACGCTGCCTCGGCCATCATGGGCTATGCTGCCACCGTCGGTTTGAAACTGGACCGCAGCCTTGCCGCACGCATTGCCCGCTATACCCATCAGGACCGCAAATTGGCGCAGGCGGAAATCGAGAAACTGGCACTCTATTATGACGCCTCACCCCAACGGCCTGCCACCGTCGAAGTCACCACATTTGAAGCTTTATCGGCCGAAACCGGTGAGGAAAATGTCAACGGCCTCATCAACCAGATCATGAATGGCGACCTCAGGGGCACCGGGCGGGAACTGGTTTCCGCCCATAATCTGGGTGTGGATGCGATCCGCATTACCCGGGCGCTTCAACGCCGCGTTGCCCTGCTCGCGGCCTTGCGGGCCAAAGTCGACAAGGGGTCCAGCCCAAGCGCCGTCGTTAAGGCCACCCGCTCGATCTTCTGGAAGGATGCGGATGAATTTGTTACGCAACTGGGCCGTTGGACGTCCGCACGACTGGTCGGCTTGAATGGCCATCTGCTCGATCTGGAATCCAAGCTTATGAGCGTGCGCGAAGGGCTTGGCGTAATTATATTGGAAGAAGAACTGATCCGGATTGCACGGGCTGCAGCCCGCAGCCGGTAACATCATTCATATTGGGCAGTAATCGGTATCCGTGCGCGAAAGGTGCCCGATGCATTTCCTTGCACAACCAACTTGCCGCCAAAGGAAAAGCTGAGGCGACCTTCATGGTCCAGTCTGGGGTTGCCGACAATGCTGGCGCGCAGTCCAACGATCTTGATAACGGCACCGGTCGATGAGGTCATGTTGGCAGTCTGCGGCATGTCGATGCGAATGGCCCGTCCCGGTTCACCGCGAACAATTGCCGTACCGGCGAAGGCAGGACCGCCCAGATCAATGATGGATCCATCGACGCGACGGCTACCATTATGGGGGTCCACATCAATCTGGCCGCCGCTGCTGCCTGAAATAGCTGCACGGCTGAAGTCGAGTTGCGTCGTGATGTCAATGGAGAGAGGCGTCGCTTTAGCCGTTGAAACTGCTGTGTTTTCGGTCGGGTTTGCGCACAACAGACATGGTTGCTCGCCCGCGGCCGCCAGCAACGGTAAAAGCATCAACACGGTTAAAGCGCGGCGCTTATGATCTGGTCCTATCACAGCCTTTTTACATTAGCGGCTTTATGGTAAATGTTAGGTTAAACCACGGTCTTGAAGAACGGCATGCACCCCACCATCTCCATGGTCTGAAAGGCGGAAAAATGGAAAAAATTCACAAGAGCGATGCGGAATGGCGGGCTGAACTGGATCCTGTGCAATATCATGTCCTGCGCGAGGCCGGGACCGAGCGCGCCTTTGCCGGAAAACTGACCGATGAGAAGCGTCCCGGCGAATTTCGCTGTGCAGGCTGCGGCACGTCCCTGTTTGTTTCGGATACGAAATTCGACAGCGGGTCGGGTTGGCCGAGCTTTACCGCACCTGCCGATCCGGAAGTTGTCGAGGAACATCGGGATGTATCGCACGGCATGATCCGGACCGAAGTGCGCTGCGCCGCATGCGAAGGACATCTTGGGCATGTATTCCCCGACGGACCTGGGCCAACGGGTTTGCGTTACTGCATCAATAGCGCCGCGCTTGAATTCGACCCCGAATAACTTGGTCCTTGTCCCCGAATCCCATTGGCGATAACAACGCCCCCAATGGCATCTGCATACACTCCAAATAGCGGACGAGGCTCATTCATGGTCTGGGTTATTCGTCTTTTAAAAATCGGTGTCGGCGCGTTTCTTCTTGGGCTGATGATACTCGGGATCTTCGTTGCCGTTGCCCGTGGCGAAATCGACAGTTTTGAGGATTTGAAGGCTTCACCAAATGGCCAGATGATCCGCGTGCGCGCCGCCGACGGGACGGTGATCCAGTCATTGGGGCCAAGCTTTGGTCGCTGGCTTACCTTTTCGCAGCTGCCCACCGAGATGAAAGAAGCGATGGTCGCCGTCGAGGACCGCCGCTATTATATGCATCCCGGGGTAGACCCGATCGGTATCACCCGCTCCTTTTATGTGCGCGCCATCGAAGGCCGCTGGACGCAGGGCGGGTCCACCATCACACAGCAGCTTGCGCGCAACATCTATCTGAATAATAACAAGGAATTCGGCCGGAAAATCCGCGAGATTATCCTGGCGCTTGCGATGGAAACAAAGTTTTCCAAAGAGCAAATACTCGAGCTTTATCTGAACAAGGTCTATTTCGGCGGCGGCGCCTATGGCGTCGATGCCGCGAGCCGCAAATTTTTCGACCATGGCGCAGAAGAACTTTCGCTGGCCGAAGCCGCCATTATCGCAGGGCTTGTAAAAGCGCCCTCGCGCTATTCGCCTACGGCGGATGCCAAAGCTGCCCTTGATCGTGCGGGCGTTGTCGTTGAGGTCATGCAAGATGCCGGGATGATCACGGCCGAGCAAGCCGCGGCGGTTAAACCTGCCCAAGTCAAGATTGCGTCCGAACCGCCGCAGGATAGCGTGCGCTATTTCACCGACTGGGTATTGCCGGAGCTTGATGGCTTGATCGACGAGACTGAAAAGCCCATCGATGTATGGACCACGCTCGACCTGAAAATGCAGCGCGCCGCAACAAAAGCAATTGTGAACAATGTGCCCAAAGGCGCGCAAGGCGCGTTGGTGGCCATCGACCGCGACGGCGCCGTAAAGGCTATGGTGGGCGGTACCGATTATGTGACCAGCAACTACAACCGCGCGGTGACCGCGGTTCGCCAGCCGGGATCGGCATGGAAATTGTTCGTCTATCTGACGGCACTGGAATCCGGTTTTCGACCCGAAGACAAGGTTGTGGACGAACCGGTCGAAATCGAAGGCTGGCAACCCAAAAACAGTGGCGGCAATTACGCCGGCGAGATCACGCTGCGCACCGCATTCGCCTATTCCAAAAACACGGTTGCCGCTAAAATTGGCGAAGAAGTCGGCACCAGCAGCATTGCCAATATGGCGCGCCGTTTCGGCATTACGACACCGATCAACACGCAGCCGTCCATGGTATTGGGAACATCCGAAGCGCGCGTCATCGATATGACACGCGCCTTTGCCGAAGTGGCCGCCAAGGGCCGCAGTCTGACGCCCTATGGCATTTCAAAGGTCACCACGATCGACGGGGACGTGATCTATTCGGCCAAGCCGCAGAAATCGATCCAGTTGGTTGAAGAATGGGTTGCAGGCGGGATGACCGATCTGATGCAAACCGCCGTTGCAACCGGAACGGGGCGGGCGGCAAATATTGGCCGGCCGGTCGCGGGTAAGACCGGCACGACAACCAGCAACAAAGACGGCTGGTTCCTCGGCTTTTCAAGCGGTTTGACCACCGGTGTCTGGATGGGCCGCGACAATGCACGCGCCGTCGGCGGGTTGGAAGGCGGACGTGCTCCCGCGCAGGCCTGGGCGGCCTTCATGCGTGTCGCGGTCGCTGGAAGGCCGGTCGAACAATTCGCTACCGAGGTCACATTCCCGGAACGGCTGGAAGAAGAAGAGCTGTTGGGTGAGGATGGCGAACCCCTGCTTCTGGACGAAAATGGAAATCCGATCGAAGGTGTTCCATTCGTTGATGACCCGGGATTACCTGATGGCACGCGGCCCGAGCAACTGGACGAAGAATTTATCGATAAAGCGCTCGGTCGGCGTCCGGCAGATCCCGAGCCCGAACCCGACGATCCGCAAGGATTTTAACCCCCGCGCGTGTCCTTGTTCGGCGTTTAAAGCTTGTGCCCCGTGCGATCCCGCTTGGTCGCAAGATAGTGGGCATTATGCGGGTTCGATGCGATCTTAAGCGGCAGGCGTTCGGGGACCGCGATCCCCTCGGCCTGCAGCCCTGCAACCTTTTCGGGATTATTCGTTAGCAAACGAACCGACGACACACCCAAAAGCTTCAGCATGTGGGCCGCCACCGAAAAGTCGCGGGCATCAATCGCGAAGCCCAGCCGGACGTTCGCATCGACCGTGTCAAATCCCTGATCCTGCAAGGCATAGGCGCGCAACTTGTTGATGAGGCCGATACCGCGACCTTCCTGCCGCAAGTAGAGCAATATGCCCCATTGCGCGTCCGATATCTGGTGCAGCGCCTCATGCAGTTGCGGGCCGCAATCGCACTTCAGGCTTCCCAGCACATCGCCGGTAAGGCACTCGCTATGCAGCCGCACTACCGGATCGCTCTGGTCGCGCTTTCCGATGACCAGAGCGACATGGTCGGTTGAGTCCGCGACCGAACGAAACGCCACAATCTCCGCTTCGGCATTGGCCGCGACGGGCAGGCGTGCGCGGGTTGCGATTTCGAGCGCATTGCTATCGTCGAACGCAAGGACATCTTCAGGCGTTACGATTTCTTCCGCAACAGCCTCCTCACCCAGGACCAGAAAAGCAGGCAGCAGACCTGCAAGACGCGCCAGCTCCATAGCTGCGATCAGCGGCGCTGCTTCTCCGATTGGTTGCGCTGCGAACGGGCCCTTCATGGGATAGCGCAGATCAAGCGTCGGATCGGCAATGGCGAGCGCCATCGACATATCCATGTCCGCCGGCACGGCGATACAGACCGGCAAATTGGTATCCGCTGCGGCCCGCTGGTTGACCAGTTTCAACGTTGCCGCCCGGCTGGCCGACAACAGCAATCCGGTGACGCCTGCAATCGCGTTCGTCGTTTCGATGGCTGCAATCTGGATAGCGGTTCCTGCCGATTCAATCCGGACAATCCACCCCCGGCGAAGCGCAACAATGGCTCGCGCCGCGTTCCGGGGATTTCCAACCGCCGACGACGGGGCCATCAAAAGGCAAATTCCGTGACGATGGGCGCATGGTCCGAAGGCTTGCCCCAGCCGCGTATATGCTTGTGCACGACATGCGATTTGGCTTTGTCTTTAAGATCGGGGGTCACCCACATATGGTCCAGCCGACGGCCGCGGTCGGATGTTTCCCAATCCTGCGCGCGGTAGCTCCACCAGGTGTATAGTTTCTGGCTCGGGTCGACAAAATGGCGCGCAATATCCACCCAATTGCCTGCTTGCTGGATCGCCGCGAGATGATCGCATTCGATGGGCGTATGGCTGACCACATTGACCAGCTGCTTGTGGCTCCACACATCATGTTCGAGCGGGGCAACATTGAAATCGCCCGTGAGGATCGTGGGGCTGCTGACGCTGTCGGACCAGTCTTTCATGCGGGTCAGAAAATCGAGCTTCTGCCCGAATTTCGGATTTGCCTCCCGGTCCGGAATATCACCGCCCGCCGGGATGTAGACATTATCGAGACGTACGCCCTTGGTGGATTCGATATTCAGCTCGGCACTGATATGGCGTGCCTCTCCATTCGCTTGCCAGTCTTCGACCCTGCGGTTGATCAGCGGCACTTTGCTGACAATCGCCACGCCATGGTGCATCGGCTGGCCATTGATCATCATATGGCGATAGCCCAATTGCCGGAACAGGCCTTCGGGAAACAGGCTGTCGATGACCTTTGTTTCCTGAAGGCACAGAATATCGGGCGCCTCCTCTTTCAGAAAGCGTTCGACAATGTCGATCCGGGCGCGGACCGAATTGATATTCCACGAGGCGATGCGGAGTGTCTGTGACATAAGCTAAAGGCCCTAGATGCACCCGAGGCCGTGGGCAAGCGGCTGATGGCAAAATGAGGCGGAAAAAGCAAAGCCCTCATCCCGGGGGCATTTGGGATGAGGGCTAAGCTTGCGTTCGTCACGCGGATATCAGAGCTGGCTTCATCGTCGTGGGCAACAGGGGGAAAACCACACGAACTACCAACCGCTGATGAGGAATTTATACTATGCGTTTCCTGTCACTCAGATGAACAAGGAACCCCGGCATGGCGACTGGTCGGCGCACAGCATCGGTTCGTCGCCCCTGATCAACTTTTGCGGCGAACAGGGCGCGGGTCTTTCCAGGTAAAGGCCGAATTAGGCACGTTTCCGTTATATTTGACGTTACCGAGTCGGATACTGGTGCGATTATTCTTCGAATCGAGCGCAACCCATCCGTTCAGCGTCAATCCGCCCGGCGCGCCTGCCTGACGCACAAACACCATCGTGATGACACCAAATTCCGGCCGCTTGGGATCGCGGACTTCGACGCTGATCACCTCGTCTGTCGATGTTTCGACCAGCTTGCCATAGCGCCGCAGGTCCTGACCCGGATCGAGAAGAGCGGCGAGCGGGCTGTTGCGGATCGGCCAGCGCTGTACCTGCCGGACTTCATAGTCCACCATCGTCAGCGACTTGCCATCACCGACAATCAGCAAGGGCACGCCCTTTTGATATTCAAAACGGACATGGCCCGGCCGTTTGAGCAGCAATTTGCCCGATAATGTCCCGCCACGCCGGTCGGTCTGCGTGAAGGTCGAGGTCATCGTGCCGACCGCCTTCATATGGGCAACGACGCGATCCATTTTTTCCGAGCTGCTCTGCGCAGACCCCGGCACCGTCAGCACCAGCGCCACGGGCGCAAACATCAGGCTGTATTTTCCAAAAGTCATTATATGTATCCAATGGGAGAAATGTGCACGCTATGCCGGACAGGCATTGAACCCTGTCTTAACGTTTAGAGTGGCTCGCCGTTCCGGTCACGCAGCACTTCCCGGCGGCCAATATGGTTCGGGCCGCTGATAAAGCCATCCTCTTCCATCCGGTCAATCAACCGCGCCGCGCTGTTATAGCCGATGCGCAACTGCCGCTGAATCCAGCTGGTCGACGCCTTTTGGCTTTCGAAAACAATCTGGCAGGCTTTGCGATATTGCGAGTCTTCTTCGCTATCCTCACCGCCGAGGCCACCAAAGTCGAAGCCGCCATCCTCCGGCTCTTCGGTGACAGCCTGAATATATTCCGGCTGGCCTTGCCCGCGCCAATGGTCGGCAACACGCCGGACTTCATCGTCAGAAACAAAGGGACCGTGGATACGGGTCAAGCCCCGACCGCCTGCCATATAGAGCATGTCGCCCTTGCCCAGCAGCTGCTCGGCGCCCTGCTCACCCAATATGGTGCGGCTGTCGATTTTCGACGTTACGTGGAAAGAGATTCGCGTCGGCAGGTTGGCTTTGATGACGCCGGTGATGACATCAACCGAAGGCCGCTGCGTCGCCATGATCAGATGGATCCCCGCCGCACGCGCCTTTTGCGCAAGCCGCTGGATCAGGAATTCCACTTCCTTGCCGGCGGTCATCATCAAATCGGCAAGTTCGTCGACGATGATGACAATCTGGGGCATCGGCTCATATGCCAGTTGCTCTTCTTCATATTGCGGCTGGCCGGTCATCGGGTCGTATCCGATCTGCACCTTGCGCCCCAAGGGTGCGCCTTTTGCCTTGGCCGCGCGCACTTTCTCGTTGAAATTGGCAAGGTTCCGCACACCCAGCGAGGACATCATGCGGTAGCGTTCTTCCATCTGCTCCACCGCCCATTTCAAGGCGCGGATCGCCTTTGCGGGCTCCGTCACCACGGGAGAAAGCAAATGGGGAATATCGTCATAGCTGCTGAGTTCGAGCATCTTGGGATCGATCATGATCATCCGGCACTGGTCCGGCGTCAGCCGGTAAAGCAGCGAAAGGATCATGCAGTTCAGACCCACTGACTTACCCGATCCGGTGGTGCCTGCCACCAGCAGGTGGGGCATCGGTGCTAGATCGGCGATCACCGGATCGCCCGAGATATTCTTGCCCAATATGATCGGCAGCGCGCCTTTCTGGTCCGCAAAGGCGCTTGATCCGACCATTTCTTGGAAAACAACGGCCTCGCGGTGCGCATTGGGGAGCTCGATTCCCATGACCGTCCGTCCCGGTATCGTGGACACACGGGCCGACAGTGCCGACATGTTGCGTGCGATATCTTCGGCAAGCTGGACAACGCGGCTCGACTTTATACCGGCCGCGGGTTCGAGTTCGTACATGGTCACCACAGGACCGGGCCGCACGGCGACAATCTGGCCCTTCACATGGAAATCGTCGAGCACGGATTCGAGCAGGCGCGCATTGGCTTCGAGCGCGGTTTTATCGAGCTTGGGCGCTGACACAGCCGGCGGCGGATCCAGCAGATCAAGCGACGGCAGGGCATAGCTGCCGAAAAAGTCACCCTGCCGCGCCCCGGTAGAAAATGCGGCTTTCTTGGGTGCCGAATTGCGATCATCAATGACCGGCGGCTTGCGGCTTTCCGGTTCCACCGCCTTGCGCGGGGGCTTGGGTTCAAGGTTGATCACCGGCGCTGGCTCTTCGGGATCGGCAGCAGCGTCCAGATTCATACCGAACTTCGGCATTGGCAAGGCGGGGATACGCAGCAACGGCCGTTCCAGTTGCAAAGAGCGTATAACGACCGTTATCCCACCCAAGATTGTGCCGACAATCAAGATTACCCGGATGAGCGTTCCCAAGGCACCTTCAACCTGTCCGATCAGGGGCGTGACGGCGCTGTCCAGAAGTAGGGCGATGGTCCCGCCCCATCCTGCCGGCAGACCTATGTCGCTGCCATGCTGCCAATAGGCCATGCCGAAACCGATAATCAGCATCCCCGCAAGACATGTCAGCAATTGCCGTTTCCACTGGGGCTGCGGAACATCGCGCCACAGTCGTCGTGCGAAGATAAGCATGAGCGGGAAGAGAAATATCGCCGGCATACCGAACAGAAACAGTGCCGCGTCGCCAATATAGGCCCCCGCCTGCCCCATCCAGTTATGCTGGACATCTGCAGCCGCGCTGTTGAATGCCGCGTCGGCCGGGGAATAGGTTAAAACAGAAAAACCGTAAAAGAAGGCAAACAGGCCAAGCGCAGCCGCACCGAACAATGCGCCGCTCCGGATGAGCGACGCGCGCATCATCTGGCGCCAGTTGGCCATATTGTTCTTGCCGGTGATTTTCGAAATGCGCGACGCCATGAAACACTGCTCTATAAGGTTAATACGCCCCCTTTTCGCCTTCGGCGGAGTCCCCGTCAAGCATTACGGGCAAAATCCTCCTTTGAGTCCGGTGATCAATTGGGCCATAAGCCCTGCATGATGGAAAAAGCGGATATCATAATCATTGGCGGCGGACTTGTAGGGCTCACTCAAGCGCTTGCCCTGGCCAAACATGGAATCAGCAGCCATGTCGTGGATCGCGCCGATCCCGAAGCAATGCTTGCCCATGATTTTGACGGGCGGACGTCCGCCATTTCCAGTTCGAGCATGAAAATGTTTGAAGCCATCGGTCTCGGGGACGCCTTGGAAGGCAAGGGATGTCCGATCGAGCAGATTTGGGTCAGCGATGGCCTCAAGCCCGGTTCGCTCGATTTCGTTCCCGGCGCCGAAGACGGCTATCTGGGGCAGATGTTCGAAAACCGGTTGATCCGGCGCACGCTCTACGAAGCGGCGAAGGCGAGCGATTCGATCCAACTGCATATGCCGGCCAGCATTCTTTCCAAAGAGCGTGATGCCAAGGGTGTAACCGTCAAGCTCGACAATGGTACCACCCTTTCCGCCGATTTGATGGTTGTTGCCGAAGGACGGCAGAGCACAACGCGGGAAGAAGCCGGGATAAAGATCATCCATTGGCAATATAACCACAGCGCGATGGTCGGTGCGGTTTTTCACGAAAAACCCCATCAGAACATTGCGTATGAGATTTTCTATCCGAGCGGTCCTTTTGCGGTCCTGCCCATGCTGGACAGTGCCGATGGTCGGCATCGCTCCGCCATTGTCTGGTCGGTCGCTGAAGCCGATTCAGCGGGCTATATGAAGCTTTCGAAACGGGGATATGCCGCCGAACTGGAAAAGGCGATGGGCGGCCTGTTGGGCGAGGTCGAACTGGCCGCGCCGCTGTCCACTTACAAGCTTGGCTTTCACCACGCCAGGTCCATTACGGCAGAACGGCTGGTTTTGATTGGCGACAGCGCACATGGGATCCACCCTATTGCCGGACAGGGTCTGAATCTGGGGCTTCGCGATGTTGCGGCTTTGGCTGAAGTTTTGGTGGACGGTATGCGCCTCGGCCTCGATCTGGGCGATGCCCAGTTGCTGGAACGTTACAGCCGGTGGCGAAGCGTCGACACATTGCTGGTTGCCATGTCGACCGATGGGCTGAACCGGCTTTTCGGCATTCCCGGAAAAGCGGCGTCCGCGATACGGCGTTTGGGCATGGGCCTGGTGCAACGCACCCGCCCCGCCAAGGCCTTTTTCATGGCCGAGGCACGGGGCGAGAGCGGAGCTTTACCCAAATTGCTAAAGGGTGTTGCCGTTTAGCCCGCGGTTACCGGTACCAGACGGATTTCAACCCGACGGTTGGCCGCACGGCCAGTTTCGTCCAGATTGCTCGCCTTGGGTTGGCTTTCGCCATAACCTTTGGTGGCAAGACGCGCCGACTGCACGCCGCGTGATCCCAGATAGGCCGCGACCGAAGAGGCCCGGCGTTCGGACAGCGCCTGATTATAGGCGTCCGAGCCGGTGGAATCGGTATGGCCCAGCACGTCGACATAGGTTTTTTCATATTGAACCAACGTCGCTGCGACCTGATCCAGCGTCGTGCGGAAATTGGGTTCGATGTTGGAGCTGTTCACCGGAAATGTGACTTCCGAGGGCATGTCGAGCACCAGATTGTCACCATCACGAATGACGTTCACGCCGGTACCGGCCGTCTGTTGGCGCAGCTTTTTTTCCTGTTCGTCCATATAATAGCCGACACCTGCACCAGCGACCGCGCCAATACCTGCACCGACGATTTTTTCGGTACGGTCGCGGCGACCGCCAACCAGGTCACCCAGCAAATATCCGCCGAGCGCACCGCCGACACCGCCGATTGCGGCCTTCGAAATCGTGCGCTTGCCTGTTTCCGGGTCGGTGACGCAGGCCGCCAAGGGCAGCATCGATGCCAACACGGTTAAGGATAGAATGTGTTTCATATTCATGTTCATAGCCTTCCTGATGATGCTTTTATTAAACGCCACGGAAGATGAACCGGAGATTATTCCGGGCGTGGGTCGCATCGGAATGCCTAACGCATGACGCTGCATTTTGTTGCCATGACCGGATGTTTGGCACTATGGGACATAGCCTTCTATGCAACCACTTAGCCCCTTTCCCTGGTTTGATGCCGCGACCATCCTTGTGCTGATTGCCATCAACGGTGTGTTCGCAATGTCCGAACTCGCCATCGTCTCCGCCCGTGCCGCCAAGCTGAAGGCCATGGCCGATAGCGGCACACGCGGCGCGAACACAGCGCTTCGGCTGGCCCGCGATCCCGGCAAGTTTTTGTCGACGGTGCAGATCGGAATTACCCTGATCGGCATCATCGCTGGCGCTTATTCGGGTTCCACTCTGGGCGAGCCGATGGCGCAGAGACTCGCCTATGTGGGCTTCCCCGCGGATTGGGCCGATACATTTGGCTTTGGCATCGTCATTTCGATCACCACCTACGCATCCTTGGTGGTCGGTGAACTGGTTCCCAAGCAGTTTGCCCTTGTCGCACCGGAGCGCATCGCGGTTGTTGTGGCCGGACCGATGGAAATGCTGTCGCGCATCACTGCGCCCATTGTGTGGTTGCTGGACCGTTCAAGCGCACTGATTTTCCGGATGGTCGGCTTGCGCCGCGATAGCCGGGAAGCCTTGACCACCGAAGAACTGCGCATGGTCTTTGCCGAAGCGACCCATGCGGGCATCATCGAAGAGCATGAGCATAAGGTCATTGCCGGTGTCGTGCGCTTGGCCGACAGGCCTGTGCGCGAGGTGATGACACCGCGCACCGACGTCGACCGCATTTCGGCCGATGCGTCCGAAGAAGAAGTCCGCGATGTGCTGGTCAACTCGCCTCATACCCGCATACCGGTAACCGGCGAGAATGCCGACGATATCATCGGGGTTGTCCAGTCGCGCGATATCGTTGCGGCGCAGATTGGCGGACGTCGCCTCGATCTGCGCGACCTCATGCGCAAGGCGGAGATTGTTCCGGATCAGCTTGACGCCATGGATGCCCTCGAAATCCTACGGTCGTCCGATGTGCCCATGCTTCTTGTCTATGATGAATATGGGCATTTCGAGGGAATCGTGACGCCGAACGACCTTCTTGCCGCCATCGCCGGTGAATTTGCGTCGGATCAGGCGCAGGGCAGCGCCCCCAATATTGTCACGCTTGAAGACGGTTCCATGCTCGTCTCGGGTGCAATGTCGGCCGATGCCATGGCAGAGGTGCTCAGCATCGACCTTCCGGATGACCGGGATTACGCCACGACGGCCGGCCATGTCCTTCATATTCTGCGCCATTTGCCCGAAGAAGGCGAATCCTTCGTCGACCAAGGCTGGCGTTTCGAGATTGTCGACATGGATGGCCGCAAGATCGACAAATTGCGCGTGTCGCTTGCAAAAAAGGCAAGCCAAATCGACGCAGTTGAGGGCTTGTGATTAGCGAAACGGTTGGTTAGGGCATAGCCGCTACAACGGAATAACAAGACATCTAGATTCCACGGGATATTCAAATGGCTGATTTCTTTTTACCCAAAAACAGTAAGGTCCAGAAAGGCCGGGTGCACGCATCCAGCACCGGGGGTAAAGTAAAGAAATTCAAAGTCTATCGCTACGACCCCGATAGCGGCGAGAACCCGCGTTACGACACATTTGAGATCGATACCGACAATTGCGGTCCAATGGTATTGGACGCCCTGATCAAGATGAAGGGGGAGCAGGACAGTTCGCTCACCTTCCGCCGGTCGTGCCGCGAAGGTATTTGCGGATCCTGCTCGATGAATATCGACGGCAAGAACGGTTTGGCGTGCACCACGGCGATCGAGGATTGCAAAAGCGAAGTGACCATCACGCCGCTGCCGCACATGGAAGTGATCAAGGACCTCGTTCCCGATTTCACCCATTTCTATGCGCAATATGCGTCGATCAAGCCTTGGTTGCAGACCGTCACGCCCGAACCTTCGGGTAAGGAGCGGCTGCAGTCGCCGGAAGACCGGGCCAAGCTGGATGGTCTGTATGAGTGCATTTTGTGCGCCTGCTGCTCCACAAGCTGCCCGTCCTATTGGTGGAACAGCGACAAGTTTTTGGGCCCGGCCATTCTTTTGCAAGCCTATCGCTGGCTCGCCGACAGCCGTGACGAGATGACGGGTGAACGTCTGGACGAACTGGAAGATCCGTTCCGCCTGTACCGCTGCCACACGATCATGAATTGCGCTAACGCCTGTCCCAAGGGCTTGAATCCTGCCAAGGCCATCGCGGAAACCAAGAAAATGGTTGCCGAACGGCACATCTAAACGCGGGACATCACTTGGAAACACCCGCATTTGATAGCAGCCCGGATCCCGATAATCCGGGTTGGCTAAATTGGCAGATGACCGATGCAACGCGGTATAATGGAACCGTGTTGGGCAAGATGCTGGTGCGCAGCGAAGGCGATGGCAAGGCCCGCTTGCGCATGTTTCCCGAGCACCGCCACAGCAATTTGCGCAACGCCGTGCATGGCGGGGTGACTTTAGGCTTTATCGATGTCGCCATGTTTGGCGCGTCGCGGATGTTCGGCCTGATCGAGGCGGGGGCCGCTGTCACGCTTGACCTGTCGGTGCAGTTTATCGGCGCGGGCACCATCGGTGAACCATTGGACGCAGAGGTGGAGTTGTTGAAAGAAACCGGCCGGCTGCTGTTCATGCGCGGCATCGTGACCCAGGGCGATGAACGCGTCGCCGCCTTTTCCGGCACTATCCGCAAACCCACCCGAAAGTGATCCTTTCTACAGCGCGTCATGGATAAGGTAGAAAACCGATATAACGCGCTGGTTTCGGCCAATGAACTGAAGCCCGATCCGGACCAGCTTCGCGCGGTCCGCGCTTTGGCGCGCGTGCAGGCCGAGCTGGAAGCGGTGCCGCCGCGGGGAAGTACGATCTGGCGTTTTCTGCGGAAGAAGCCGGACCCTGCGCGGGGCCTGTATCTCTGGGGCGGCGTCGGGCGCGGTAAGTCGATGTTGATGGATCTGTTTTTCGAAGCGGTGCAGATCCGCCGGAAAAAGCGCGTCCATTTTCACGAGTTCATGCTGGATATCCATGCCCGCCTGAAGGTGGAGCGCGAGAAGGAGTTAGGCGATCCCATTCCGCCACTAGTGGAATCGCTTGCAGAAGAAGCACGCCTGCTCTGCTTTGACGAGATGGTTGTGAACAATATGGCCGACGCCGCAATCATGTCGCGGCTTTTCTCGGGTCTTATTGCCGCAGGCGTCACGGTCGTGACGACATCCAACCGGCATCCCGATGATCTCTATAAGGATGGCCTCAACCGCCACCTGTTCCTGCCCTTTATCGACCTGATCAAGGAGCGGCTGGATATAGTGGGTCTCGACGGGCCCATCGATTACCGCCGTGACCGGCTGGGCAGCGCGCGGACATGGCTGGTGCCCAATGGTCCGGAGGCGACGGCTGCGCTGTCCGAAACCTTTTTCCGGCTGACCGATTATCCCCCCGAAGACCGCGCCCATGTGCCATCCGCGGAATTGGATGTCGGCACGGGCCGGACCTTGCATGTCCCCAAAGCTCTGAAAGGCGTAGCGGTCTTTTCCTTCAAGCGCTTATGCACCGAGGCGCGCGGGTCGGCGGACTATCTTGCCATCGCCCGGCGCTTTCACACCGTCATCATGGTCGGTATCCCCGTGCTCGGCCCCCAGAACCGTAACGAGGCGGCGCGTTTCGTGACACTGATCGACGCACTGTACGAATATCGCGTCAAATTTCTCGCCAGCGCGGACGCCATTCCTGACCAGCTTTACCCCGAAGGCGATGGCCGTTTCGAATTTGAACGCACCGTATCGCGGCTTCTGGAAATGCAGTCGGAGGAATATCTGGCGGAGGGCCACGGTTCGCGTTAGGCTTTGCGCAAAGGAGAAGAGGATGTTTGGACGTTTATCGATAGTCGCGGCGGGCTTGCTGGCAATGACCGCAGTGCAAGGCCAGGCGCAGAACGCCCAACGACAGGCGGAGCGGGACCTTTTTGCGAAGATTGTCGAAATTCCCACGGTCGAGGGACAGACCGCAGAGTTCAAAAAACTGACGACCTTGCTGACCGCCGAATTCCGCAAAGCCGGCATAACCGACGTCGTCGTCAAGGATCATGACGGAACCCAGACCCTGATCGCCCGCTGGCCCGCCGCAAAGCCCAGCGGGAAGAAGCCGATCTTGCTGATGGCCCATATGGATGTCGTCGCGGCAAAGGAAAGCGACTGGAAATATCCGCCCTTCAAATTCCGCGAAGAGGAGGGCTATTATCTGGGCCGCGGGTCGAACGACAATAAGGCGGGCTTGACCGGCATATTGATTGCCCTGCAATATTTGCGGGCCGAAAAGTTCCAGAACACGCGCGACATCATCGTCCTTTTCACAGGGGACGAGGAAACCAGTGGCAACAGCGCGCGGCGTGCCGCGACCGAATGGCGTTCGCTGATTGATGCCGAATATGCCCTGAACAGCGATGCCGGGGGCGGTTCTGTCTTTCCCGATGGTCGGGTTGAAGGTTTCGGCATGCAAATTGCCGAGAAAACCTACGCCGACTATAAGCTTACCGCCATCAATCGCGGTGGCCACAGCAGTGCGCCGCGTCCGGACAATGCGATTTACGCGTTGGCAGATGCCCTGACCGCAGTGGAACGCCACCGCTTTGCCCCGATGATCAATGATGCCACACGCGCGACCTATGAAGCGCTGTCGAAGGGCGACAGCGGGCAATATGGCGAGTTGGTGCGGCGGTTTCTCGCAAATCCGACGGACCGTGAGACTGCCGATCTTTTGGAAGCCATGGACAGCGGCAGCACCCGTACCCGCTGTGTCGCAACCATGCTATCGGGCGGCCATGCCCCCAACGCCCTGCCGCAGAAAGCCGAGGCCAACGTTAATTGCCGTATTTTCCCCGGTGTGAAAATCGAAGAAGTGCGCCAGCAGTTGCAGGCCCTGGCCGGCCCCGATGTTACTGTCACGGCCGTAGAAGGATCGCAAACGCCCGAAACCGCCCCCACACCCCTGCGCGCCGACATTACCGAAGCCTATAAGGCGGCAGTCGCGACGCGATTTAAGGATGCGCCGGTCATGCCGTTCCAGTCTGCAGGGGCAACAGATGGGGCATTTTTGCGGGCAAATGGAATAGCGGTTTATGGCTTTGGCGGCCTGTGGGGCATCGTCGGCGCGCGTGAAGGGGCACATGGCCTCGACGAGCGCGTTTGGGCGGAAGGATTTCACGGACAGATCCCGATCTGGATGGAAATGTTACGCCGCGTCGCCGGATAAAACAGCCCTTAACGCTATTGCGAACTATTATCACAAAAAGCCTTAACTTATCCCTTTTAGTGGGTTGTTAAGTTGACTGATTCGGCGTAACGCCGCGTCAATTCCGCTACAGGCCTTAAGGGAAGGATATCGTTTCATGGCTCGCAAGAAAATTGCGCTTATCGGTGCTGGTAATATCGGCGGCACACTTGCTCACCTCGCTGCATTAAAAGGTCTTGGTGACGTCGTATTGTTCGACGTTGTTGAAGGCGTTCCGCAAGGTAAGGCGCTCGACCTGTCCCAGTGCGGACCGGTCGAAGGGTTCGATTCCAAGATCACCGGCACCAACGACTATGCCGATATTGCTGGTGCAGATGTTATTATCGTCACCGCCGGCGTCGCCCGCAAGCCGGGCATGAGCCGCGATGACCTTCTGGGCATCAATCTGAAGGTGATGAAAGCCGTCGGCGAAGGCATCAAGGCCAACGCACCGGACGCTTTTGTTATCTGCATCACCAACCCCCTCGACGCGATGGTCTGGGCCTTGCGCGAATTTTCCGGTCTGCCGCACAACAAGGTTGTTGGCATGGCGGGTGTCCTTGATTCCAGCCGCTTCAGCCATTTCCTTGCCGAGGAATTCAACGTTTCGGTCAAGGATGTTACGTCCTTTGTTTTGGGCGGCCATGGCGACACGATGGTTCCGGTCATCTCTTATTCGACCGTTTCGGGTATTCCGGTTCCCGATCTGATTGCGATGGGCATGTCGACGCAGGAACGTATCGACGCGATTGTCCAGCGCACCCGCAGCGGCGGCGGCGAGATTGTCGCGCTCCTGAAAACCGGTTCAGCCTATTACGCCCCCGCGACCAGCGGTATCGCGATGGCCGAAGCCTATCTTTATGACCAGAAGCGCGTCTTGCCTGCTGCGGTCCACCTGACCGGCCAATATGGCGTCGACAATCTCTATGTCGGTGTACCTGTGGTGATCGGTGCAGGCGGCGTCGAGAAAGTGGTCGAAATCGCGCTCGATGACGAAGCCAAAGCAAATCTCGCCGTCAGCGTCGATGCAGTGAAGGAATTGCTGGTGGCGTGTAAGGGTATTGAGCCAAGCCTGGCTTAAACCGCTATGCCTTTTGACAGTAACAGTTCGTGCATCTGGGGTTGATGCAAGCGCCTCCCAATTCACGACCTATCAGGAAGTAAGCAAAAAATGAGCATCCTCGTCAACAAACACACCAAGGTCATCACGCAAGGTATGACCGGTGCCACCGGCACCTTCCACACCGAACAGGCGCTGGCCTATGGCACGCAAATGGTTGGCGGGGTGACCCCCGGCAAGGGCGGGTCGACGCATATCGGCCTGCCCATGTTCGACACCGTGCTTGAAGCCAAGCAGGCGACCGGTGCAGATGCATCTGTTGTCTATGTTCCGCCTCCCTTTGCGGCGGACTCGATCCTTGAGGCGATTGACGCCGAAATCCCCCTGATCGTGTGCATCACCGAAGGTATTCCGGTGCTCGACATGGTCAAGGTGAAGCGCGCGCTTTCGGGTTCGAAAAGCCGTCTGATCGGCCCCAACTGCCCCGGCATACTGACCCCGAATGAATGCAAGATCGGCATTATGCCCGGCAGCATTTTCTCGGCCGGATCGGTCGGCGTCGTGTCGCGTTCGGGCACACTTACCTATGAAGCCGTGTTCCAGACCACTGCCGAAGGCCTTGGCCAGACCACTGCCGTCGGCATCGGTGGCGATCCTGTCAACGGAACCAATTTCATCGACTGCCTGGAACTCTTCCTTGCCGACGATTCCACCAAGTCGATCATCATGATCGGTGAAATCGGCGGCAGCGCAGAAGAGGAAGCCGCGCAATTCCTGATCGACGAAGCCAAAAAGGGCCGCAAGAAGCCGATGGCCGGCTTTATCGCAGGACGTTCGGCACCTCCCGGACGCCGCATGGGCCATGCCGGTGCGATCGTTTCGGGCGGCAAGGGCGATGCTGAAAGCAAGATCGCGGCAATGGAAGCTGCGGGCATCCGTATGTCGGCATCACCTTCACTGCTCGGCAAAACATTGGTCGAAGTACTGAAGGGATAAGCATCCCTGCCGTTTCCCTCCCCAAGGAAGGCATAGATATGGGTCTTGAGAACCAGGATTTTGAAATTGAGCGCGGTCCCAGTTGGGAGCGCGCCAACTGGCCTTTGTCGGCCACCGACGATTTGACGGCATCGCTCGACCCCACGCAAATGGCGGTCGAGGTGAAGGCTGCGGCAAAGGCTGCGGGCAAGCCGATGGCGGAAGCCGACGCGGTTGCCGCGGCGAACGATTCCATTCGCGCGATGATGCTCGTGCGCACCTATCGCGTGCGCGGCCATCTTGCGGCAAATCTGGATCCTCTGGGCCTTTCGAAGCAGGAAATACCGGCGGATCTGACGCCCGAATATCACGGTTTTTCAGGCGCTGACCTTGACCGGAAAGTTTTCGTCGGCGGGACATTGGGTCTCGAATGGACCACCGTGCGCGAGCTGGTCGACATTTTGCGGGCCAACTATTGCGGACCCGTGGGTCTGGAATATATGCATATTTCAGATGTCGAGGAACGCCGGTTCCTGCAAGAGCGGATGGAGGGCAGAGACGCCGCCATCCACTTCACGCCCGAAGGCAAGAAAGCAATTCTGGCCAAGGTGATCGAAGCCGAGCAGTATGAGAAATTCCTGGGCCGCAAATATGTCGGCACGAAGCGTTTCGGTCTGGACGGCGGTGAATCGATGATTCCGGCGCTTGAGGCTGTCATTAAATATGGCGGGCAACTGGGCGTCCGCGAAATTGTGTACGGCATGCCGCATCGCGGTCGTCTGAACGTGTTGGCCAATGTTATGGCCAAGCCTTATCGCATCATCTTCCATGAATTTTCGGGTGGAAGCGCAAACCCCGATGATGTCGGCGGTTCGGGCGATGTGAAATATCATTTGGGCACAAGCACCGACCGTGAATTTGACGGCATCAAGGTGCATATGAGCCTTGTTCCCAACCCCTCCCATTTGGAAGCGGTCAACCCCGTCGTTCTCGGTAAAGTGCGCGCGAACCAGACCGCCCGCGGCGACCTTGGCAAGCATGAGCAGGTCCTGCCCGTTCTGTTGCACGGCGACGCGGCCTTTGCCGGACAGGGCATTGTTTGGGAGTGCCTCGGTTTCTCGGGCATTCGCGGCTATAATACGGGCGGCTGCCTGCACTTCATCGTGAACAACCAGGTCGGCTTTACGACCAGCCCGCAATATGCGCGCTCGTCGCCCTATCCGTCGGATGTTGCCAAGGGCGTTCAGGCCCCGATTTTCCATGTGAACGGCGATGACCCCGAAGCGGTTACCTTTGCATGCAAGATCGCGATCGAATTCCGCCAGACATTCCATCGCGATATCGTGATCGATATGTGGTGCTACCGCCGCTTCGGCCATAATGAAGGCGATGAGCCCAGCTTCACGCAGCCTTTAATGTACAAGGTGATCAAGGGCCACCCGGGCGTCAGCGACATTTATGCCAAGAGGCTGCAGGCCGAAGGCGTGATTGATGCCGATTGGGCCAATGAACATGCGATGCGGTTTGTCGCCTTGCTGGAACAGGAATTTGCAGGCGCCGCCGATTATAAGCCCAATGCAGCAGACTGGTTTGGCGGACGCTGGTCAGGGCTTTCCAAGCCCGCAGACCCCGAAACGGCCCGCCGCAATGTGGAAACCGGCATCTCCAAAAAGCTGTTCGACAGCTTGGGACGCACATTGACTGCGGTTCCGGAAACGCTGAATATCCACCCGACACTTGGCCGCGTTCTTGATGCCAAGAAAACGATGTTCACTGCAGGCGAAAATTTCGACTGGGCAACGGGCGAGGCTCTGGCCTTTGGTTCATTGCTGTCCGAAGGTTTTGGCGTACGTCTGTCGGGGCAGGATTCGGGACGCGGCACATTCAGCCAGCGGCATGCCGTCTGGGTCGATCAGGGCACCGAAGAGAAATATGTGCCCCTGTCGACATTGCCGCATGGCCGGTTCGAGGTTCTGGACAGTCCGCTGTCGGAATTCGGCGTGCTCGGCTATGAATATGGCTATGCCGGTGCCGAGCCCAAAACGCTGGTCTTGTGGGAAGCGCAATTTGGCGACTTTGCCAATGGCGCCCAGACCATGATCGATCAGTTCATTGCGGCTGGCGAGGCCAAATGGCTGCGCGCCAACGGCTTGGTGATGCTGTTGCCCCATGGTTATGAGGGTCAGGGTCCGGAACATAGTTCGGCCCGCCTGGAGCGGTTCCTGCAGCTCTGTGCCGAAGACAATATCCAGGTCGCCAATTGCACGACGCCGGCAAATTATTTCCACCTGCTGCGCCGTCAAATGGCGCGGTCGTTCCGCAAGCCCTTGGTTGTCATGACACCCAAATCCTTGCTGCGTCATAAAATGGCGGTTTCCAAGGCAGAAGATTTCCAGGGCGACAGCCATTTCATGCGGATATTGTCCGATCCGTGGGCACCCGCCGACAAGGATGTGAAGCGTCTGGTGCTCTGCTCCGGCAAGGTCGCCTATGACCTGATGGAGGCCCGCAATGCGGCGGGGGATACCGACACCGCGATTGTCCGGATCGAGCAACTTTATCCTTTCCCGGGTGAACCCTTGATCGTTCGCCTGAAGCGCATGAGCGCGTTGGAAGAAGTTGTCTGGGCCCAGGAAGAACCCAAAAACGCGGGTAGCTGGTCCTTTGTCGACCCCTTCATTGAAGAATGTCTGTTAACCGCAAAGGTCAAACCGACCCGCGCGCGCTATGCCGGACGCAAGGCCGCCGCGGCGACCGCAACCGGCCTTGCCAAACGCCATCAGGCCGAACAGGCCGCGTTGGTTGCCGACGCCCTGGGCCATAACGTCCGCGCAGAAATCCGCCGTCAGAGAAAAGGCTGATCCCCATGAGCACCGAAGTCAAAGTTCCCGTACTGGGCGAATCCATCACCGAAGCCACCCTTGGCCAATGGCTGAAAAAGCCGGGCGAAGCCGTTGCCGCCGACGAGCCGATTGCTAGCCTTGAAACCGATAAGGTTGCTGTCGAAGTGCCCGCACCCGTCGCCGGAATCATGGGCGCATACAGCGTCGAAGAAGGCGCCACGGTCAATGTCGGTGCCGTGATTGCGTCGATTGAAGAAGGCAGCGCGGGTGCAGCCGCACCGGCCCCAGCGGCAGCCGCCGCCGCAGCGCCGCGACCCGTCGCAACGGCTCCGGCCCCTGCACCGGCGGCAGCACCTGCTGCGGAAAGCAGCGACCTGCCGCTGTCACCGGCCGTCCGCCGTCTGGTTCTCGAACTCGGCATCGACCCCAGCAAAATCAAAGGTTCGGGCAAAGACGGACGTTTGACCAAGGAAGATGTGGTGGCCGCCGCAAAGCTGGCCCCCGCTGAAGCTTCGCCGTCAGCCGACAGCGCCCCGGCAAAGGCCGCCCCCGCAGGCGCGCGTCAGGAAGAGCGGGTCAAAATGACCCGTCTACGCCAGACGATCGCAAAGCGGCTCAAGAGCGCGCAGGAAACTGCGGCGCTTTTGACCACCTTCAACGACTGCGACATGAGCGAAGTCATCGCGACGCGCGACAAGTATAAAGAATTGTTCGAAAAGAAGCATGGCGTCCGCCTCGGCTTCATGGGCTTTTTCACAAAGGCCGTTGCCCTTGCGGCACGCGATGTACCCGCCGTAAACGCGCAAATTGAAGGCGACGAAATCGTCTACCACAATTATCTCGACGTTTCGGTTGCGGTCAGCGCCCCCAACGGTCTGGTCGTCCCCGTCGTGCGCAACGCCGATGCGATGAGCTTCGCCGAAATCGAAAAGGCGATTGCCGATTTCGGGGCCAAGGCGAAGACCGGTTCGTTGACGATGGACGACATGTCGGGTGGTACGTTCACCATCTCCAATGGCGGCGTGTTTGGCAGCCTGATGTCGACGCCGATCATCAACCCGCCGCAGAGCGCGGTTCTCGGGCTGCATCGTATCGAGGACCGGCCTGTGGTCCGCAACGGCGCCGTCGTCGTGCGCCCGATGATGTATCTCGCACTCAGCTACGACCACCGTCTGATTGACGGGCGCGAGGCGGTGACTTTCCTCAAGATCGTCAAAGAGGCGATCGAAGACCCCGCCCGTTTGTTGATCGACCTTTAAGGAGCCGACACCATGGCAGAACAAGATTATGACCTGATCGTCATTGGCGCAGGTCCCGGCGGCTATGTCGCCGCGATCCGTGCCGCCCAACTCGGCCTGAAAACCGCATGTGTGGAAAGCCGGGAAACGCTCGGCGGAACCTGCCTCAATGTCGGCTGCATCCCGTCCAAGGCGATGCTCCACGCGTCGGAACTCTACCATGAGGCACAGTCGGGCGCGCTCGCGAAATTCGGTATCGACTTCAAGGGCGTCGGCCTGAACCTCGACCAGATGCAGGCCGAAAAGACCAAGGCCGTGGGCGAGCTGACCGGCGGGATCGAATTTCTGTTCAAGAAGAACAAGGTCGACTGGCTCAAGGGCCATGCAGCCTTTACCTCGCCCAACAGCATCGATGTCGCGGGCAAAAGCTACACCGCACCAAAAATCATGATCGCGACGGGATCGTCCGTCACCCCCCTACCGGGTGTCACCATTGACCAGAAGGTGATCGTCGATTCGACAGGCGCGCTCGCCTTGCCGAAAGTGCCCAAACATCTCGTCGTCATTGGCGGCGGTATCATCGGGCTGGAACTGGGAAGCGTCTGGCTGCGTCTCGGCGCGGAAGTCACCGTGGTGGAATATCTTGACCAGATCCTGCCCGGCATGGACGGCGAAGTCCGCAAGGAAGCCGCCAAAATCTTCAAGAAGCAGGGCTTCAATATCCGCACCGGCACCAAGGTTACCGGCGCCACCGTCAAGGGCAGCACCGCAACCCTGACGGTCGAACCGGCCGCAGGTGGCGCTGCGGAAAGCATCGAAGCTGATTGCGTCCTCGTTGCCATTGGCCGCAGGCCCAACACCGAAGGTCTGGCGCTCGACAAGGCCGGCCTGACCGTCAACGCCCGTGGCCAGATCGACATTGGCCATGACTTCCAGACCAGCGTCCCCGGCATTTACGCCATTGGCGACGTAGTCCCCGGCCCGATGCTGGCCCACAAGGCCGAAGACGAAGGCATTGCCGCCGCTGAATTCGTCGCGGGTCTGACCGGCATTGTGAACCATGACGTCATTCCCGGTGTCGTCTACACCTATCCCGAAATCGCCAGCGTCGGCCTGACCGAGGAAGAGGCGAAGGCACAAGGCGACATCAAGGTCGGTAAATTCCCGATGATGGCCAACAGCCGCGCCAAGACCAACCGCGACACCGACGGATTTGTGAAGGTTATCGCCGATGCCAAGACGGATCGCGTTCTCGGCGTCCACATCATCGCGTCGATCGCGGGCAGTATGATCGCCGAAGCTGCGCTGTCGATGGAGTTCGGCGCAACGTCGGAAGACATCGCCTACACCTGCCACGCCCACCCCACCCACGCCGAGGCGTTGAAAGAGGCGGCAATGGCTGTTACAGGAAAGCCGATCCATATGTAGGACAGCCGCCCTATGCAGCGATACTATTTCCCGATTGTAACGCTGCTACTGCTGCTTTTCACATTGGTCGGTTTTTCGGACAACCTGTTTACCAACACAGGCCAGCCCAGCAATTCAGACCCGAAATTCATTGTCCATGGCCTGCTCTGCGGTGCGTGGATGTTGCTGCTATTCGTGCAGGCCAATCTGGTCCGCGTCCGGAACATGCGCCTTCACCAAAGCCTTGGCATTACAGGCTTTCTCATCGCGGTCGGCGTTACGTTGAGCACGATCTGGGTGTTCATCATGGTGTGGAAGGGGTGGGCGGCAATGAGCCCGGAGGTCAAGGCAAACCGCATCCTGCTGCCGAGTTATTCGGTCTTTGTAGCCCTTGCCTATCTGCAGCGGCGCCGGTCGGATTGGCACAAGCGCCTCATTCTGGCTGGCACCTTCTTCATGATGGAACCGGTTCTGGCACGCTGTTACGACCCGGCCGTTGTACCAATGATGGTCGGGTGGAGCGAGACACAGATCGAGGCGGCATTTCTTCCCTGGCTGTTTACGCTGTGGACCGGGCTGTTTCTTTCCTTGCTGCTCTATGACTGGGCAACAATGAAGCGGTTTCATCCTGTATCACTCTTCGCCCTGTTCTGGTTCGGGCTAACATGGTTTACCGTCACATCTGTATAAGGCCCATCCAGCTCCAGCGAGGTTGCCCATTTGACTCCCCATGTCGTTCCCCTTCTCCAATGGCTTGATCTGCTCGGCATCACAGTGTTCGCCGCATCTGGCGCGCTAGCGGCCGCAAACCGGCAGCAGACCCTGGTGACCTTCACATTTTTCGCGCTCGTCACCGGCGTCGGCGGGGGGACAGTGCGCGATTTGCTGATCGGGGCGCCTGTGTTCTGGGTGCAGGACTGGCGTTTTGCCGCCACTTGTCTGGTGACGGCAGTTTTGGTGTGGGTGACCCCCAAATCTTTCTGGAATGCGCGCGCACTCGACTGGTTCGATGCAATCGGGATAGCGATTTACGCAGTATTCGGTGCGTGGAAGTCGCTGACACTGGGCGTTCCCCTGTTGCCTGCGATGATGATGGGCGTCATCACCGCCTGCGTCGGCGGGATCATCCGCGACGTGCTGGCCGGCGAGCCGTCGATCCTGCTTAAACCTGAAATCTACGTCACCGCCGCCGCCCTTGCCTCCGGCCTGTTCGGGCTGCTGCTGTGGATCGGACTGCCCGTGCTTGTGGCCGCCAGCCTGAGCGCCCTCGCCGGGTTCGCCCTGCGTGCGATGGCCATTTTAAAAGGCTGGGCGATTCCGGCCTATCGGGGATAGGCACCGAACAGGCTCTTGCCCTGGCAAAGTGATACAAAGCTCTAAACACAGGGGAGCGATGATATGTGCAATATCGTGCAAGTCATTCCCTTGCATATCGGCATCCTGAAAAGCTCTGTTTCAGTAAAGCGAAAGCGTTCGAAGATGTCGGCCATCTTGTGATAAGGCGGCGTTCCAATTCCGGTCACGATGCAGCTTGCCTGTTCATGATCATCCTATGCGCAACGATTGTCAAAACTGCGCACAGCCGATACAGGAACATATGCCGGGAGTTTAACGATGCTAAATAGCGCTGCGCTGTCACGCGAAACACTTGCGAGAGCCTTTGAACAAAGTGTTGATTGCGTAAAGCTGCTCTCACTCGACGGACGCATCCTGTGGATGAACCCAAATGGCCTGTGCGCCATGGAAGTCGAAGATTTTAACATGATTCGCGACGTGAAATGGGCGAGCATGTGGCCGCAGGAAGCGCAACCAACTATCGTGCGGTCGTTAGCTGGCGCGGGAGAGGGTGAGGTCGTCCGGTTTGACGCCTATTGTCCAACCGCAAAAGGCAGTCCGCGCTGGTGGGACGTCAGCGTTACCCGCGTCGAGGATGATTCCGGAGCACCCTCCGGCTTTCTGTCGATTTCACGCGACATAACCGCTGCCGAAAAAGGAAGGCAGGCGCTTCAGCTCGCAGCCAAGGAGATTCAACACCGCCTTGGCAATACATTGGCCGTTGTGAGTGCCCTTTTGATCGGCTTCGCGCGTGGCACACCGGATCGGGAGGTATTTGCGAAAGAAATGCAAAAAAGATTGATCGCCTTGAACACAGTACAAAAACTGTTTTCCGGGGATCAACCCTCATGCCGCGTAGACGCCTTAATGACGACACTGACCGCACCGTTTGAGGGTTCAAATGCTCCGCTGACGATGGGCTTTGTACCTTCCGTGTCAATCGACAGAGGGCAAGCCGATGCCATCGCCCTTGTCATCGGTGAATTGAGCGTCAATTCGATCAAACATGGTGCTCTGGGTAAATCCGGGTCGGTGCATATCGACGTTGCCGAAGACCAGGGTTATCTGAAAGTTGTTTGGACCGAAAAACTGAACGACACGGTGACGGCGCGATCGCGCGAGGGTGGCCAAGGCCTATCCCTCATCCGTGATATTGTTGCGTCGCGTGAGGGTGTACTCGAGACGGAATGGCAAAGTTCCGGCCTGACGGTGACGATAACTTTCAAAATCTGACAACGTCAATCGGGTCAGGACATGTGAGCGCACTGTACACCCGCAACCACCTTTTTATCCTTTCTCCGCTTCTTCCTTCCGACGAGAAAATTGCGCTTGCACCCCATGGGGGTTGGTGGTCAAAGCGAGCGGCGCCGTCGTTGGACGACCGGTTAAAGGAGAAGGAATAATGTACAGTCATATGATGGTGGGCAGCAACGATATTGCCCGTTCCAAAGCTTTTTACGACGCAACCTTTGCTGCTTTTGGTGGCAAGCCGGGTATTCAGGACCCCAAGGGTCGCCTGATCTATATGCACAATGGTTCGATGTTCCTCGTCACCCCGCCGATCGACGGCGAGCCTGCGACATGCGGGAACGGCATGACCATTGGTTTTGCAATGACTCCGGAACAGGCCAACGCCTGGCATGAGGCTGGCGTTGCCAATGGCGGCAAGGCGATTGAGGATCCCCCCGGTATCCGCGAAGGCAATGGCATGAAGCTTTACCTTGCCTATCTGCGTGACCCCGACGGCAACAAGCTGTGCGCGCTGCACCGCGTCACCGACTGATTGAAGGACATCTTGCATGACATTTGAAACGGTTTCGACGAACACCGCTTTTGGTGGTGTGCAGGGCGTCTATAAACACCACTCGACCGCGACGGGGACGGACATGACGTTTTCGGTCTATGTCCCGCCCCACGCGGAAGGGGCGAAATTGCCGGTGGTCTGGTATCTGTCGGGCCTGACCTGCACCCATGCCAATGTCACCGAAAAGGGCGAATTTCGCCGGGCCTGTTCGGAACTGGGCCTGATCTTTGTTGCCCCCGACACCAGTCCGCGCGGCGAGGGCGTGCCCGACGATCCCGACGGGGCCTATGATTTCGGGCTCGGCGCTGGTTTTTATGTCAATGCGCTGGCGGAACCCTTTGCCGAACATTACCGGATGCGCGGCTATATTGAGAGCGAATTGCCGCATCTGATTGCGCACCATTTCCCCGTCGATATGGAACGGCAGGGGATCACGGGCCATTCGATGGGTGGCCATGGCGCGCTGACCATTGCGCTGCGCAACCCCCGGACGTACCGTTCGACCTCGGCCTTTGCGCCGATTGTCTCCCCACTGAATTGTCCCTGGGGGGAAAAGGCGCTGAGTGGCTATCTGGGGCCGGACCGCGAAACTTGGGCCGAATATGATGCGTGCGCGTTGATCGCCGGGGGCGCGCGCTTGCCCGACCTGTTGGTGGATCAGGGCGAGGCGGACAATTTCCTTGCCGACCAGCTCAAGACCCATTTGCTGGTCGAGGCGTGCGAAGCCGCCGGACAGAAGGCGACGATCCGGATGCAGCCCGGCTATGACCATAGCTATTATTTCATCTCCACCTTCATGGCGGACCATCTTGCCTGGCACGCCGCACGGTTAAAGGCCTAGCCAATTTGCCGGCCTCTCGATAAGGCGCGCGGATACGCGGGTGTAGCTCAATGGTAGAGCAGCAGCTTCCCAAGCTGAATACGGGGGTTCGATTCCCCTCACCCGCTCCAGCTTTCCGCGCCTCTCCCTTTGTCCTGCTCGACGACGCCCGCACCACGGGTGCTTCGCCGGCGCGGCTCTATGCCGATCCGGTCGCGGTTCTGACGGCGCAGAGCGGGGAGGAAGTTAGCGCGCTGCTCGAACAGCTCCGCGCCGCGCGGGCCGACGGGCTGCATGCCGCCGGGTTTTTAAGCTATGATGCCGGAGCAGCGCTCTTGCCGCAACTCGGGGCCCCGCCGCCCGGCGCGCTGGCATGGTTCGGATTATACAAGGACTATCAACAACTTGGCTCAGACGCCATGGCGTCATGCCTGCCCGATCCGGCGGGCGCATGGCTGTCACCGCTGCGCCCGCAGATTACGCGGGCCGACTATGCCAGGGCCTTTGCCGCGGTGCAGGACTATATCAAGGCCGGTGACATCTATCAGGCGAACCTGACCTTTCCGCTGCTCGCCGACTATGCCGGTGACCCGCTCGCGCTCTATGCCGCGCTGCGCCCGCGGGCGGCGGCGGGTTATGGCGGCGTGGTGTGGACCGGCGATCGCTATTATCTGTCCTTCTCGCCCGAGCTGTTTTTTGCGGCCAAGGATCGGCGGGTGACGACCAAGCCGATGAAGGGCACCGCCGAACGTCGCGTTGATCCCGCTGCCGATGTGGCAGAGGCCGAGCATCTGCGCACCGACCCCAAACAGCGCGCCGAAAATCTGATGATCGTCGACCTGCTGCGCAACGATTTGTCGCAGGTATGTGTCGCAGGATCCGTGCGTGTGCCCGACCTGTTCCATATCGAAAGCTATCCCACGGTCCATCAGATGACCTCGACCGTCACGGGCGAGCTCGCACCCGGGCGCGATGCGGTGGATGTGATCGCGGCGCTTTACCCGTGCGGTTCGATTACCGGTGCGCCGAAGATCCGTGCGATGCAGATCATCGCGGAAACCGAAGCTGCCCCGCGCGGCCTTTACTGCGGTTCCATCGGGCGGATCGATGCCGGGGGCGATGCCGCGTTTAATGTCGCGATCCGCACTTTTACCTTGTGCGAAACGACGAAGACGGTTTCATTAGGGCTGGGGTCCGGTATCGTTGCGGATTCCGACATGGACGCCGAATGGGCGGAATGTCTGGCAAAGGGGGATTTTGCGAAGGTGGGTGGGACCGGTTTTGACCTGATTGAAACAATGCGCTTCGAACCGGCGCAGGGCATCTTGCGGCTGGAACTGCATCTGGAACGGATGAAGGAAAGCGCGCGTGTTTTCGGCTTCGAATTTGACCGGCACGAGGCACGCAACCGGCTGCACGCGGCAACCTTCCATCTGGAACAGCTCTCGAAGATCCGCCTGCTCGCCTCGAAGGGCGGGGCGTTATCGATCGAGGTCCGGCCGCTATCCGATACGCCCGCCTGGCGTGTTGCGGTGGTGCCGCTTCCGGTCGACAGCGCCGATTTCCGTCTGCGCCACAAAACCAGCGACCGCGCCTTTTATGACGAAGCGCGCCGCGCGCGCCCCGACTGTGACGAAGTCCTGTTCACCACGCCCGACGGTCGCTTGACCGAAGGCAGCATTACCGCGCTTTTCGTCGAACGTGACGGGACGCTGCATACGCCACGGCTTGAGGCAGGGCTTCTACCATCCGTCCTGCGGCGCGAGCTGGTCGATACGGGGCAAGCAGTCGAAGCAGACCTGTTCGCCGCCGATCTGGATGCGCCTTTTTATGTCGGCAACTCTTTGCGGGGATTAATCCCGGCCACAAGGGTTGCGTAATTTTCGGTGAGGCATTAGGGGCAGCCACGCAATTTGCGTTCAATTTAGCCCGTGAAAGCCAGTCCCATGATCGACCGTCTGTCCGCCGCCCTCGGCCGGATCGCCCCTTCCGCCACCCTTGCCATGTCCGGCCGGGTGATTGACCTGAAGGCGCAGGGTATTGACGTGATTGGCCTGTCCGCAGGCGAGCCCGATTTCGATACTCCCGACTTTGTGAAAGAGGCCGCAATCCAGGCCATTCGCGACGGCATGACCAAATATACCGCGGTCGACGGCATTGCCCCGCTGAAGCAGGCGATCATCGCCAAGTTTAAGCGCGACAATGGCATTGATTATACGCCCAAGCAGATCACGGTGAACTCGGGCGGCAAGCACACGCTGTTCAACGCGCTGGTCGCCACGCTCGACAAGGGCGATGAGGTCATCATCCCCGCGCCTTATTGGGTCAGCTACCCCGACATTGTGCAATTTGCGGGCGGCACGCCGGTGGTCATCATGGCGACCGCCGCGCAGCATTATAAGATCACACCCGAGCAACTCGATGCCGCGATCACGCCCAAGACCCGCTGGCTGATTCTCAACTCGCCGTCCAACCCCACGGGCGCGGCGTATAATTCGGTCGAGCTGGAGGCATTGGGCCAGGTGCTGACGAAGCATAAGCATGTCATGCTGCTGACCGACGATATGTACGAGCATATCTGGTATGCGCAGTCGCCCTTTGCGACCATGTTGCAAGTCTGCCCTGATCTGTACGACCGCACGCTGACCATGAACGGCGCGTCCAAGGCGTATGCCATGACCGGATGGCGCATCGGCTATGCCGGTGGTCCCGAATGGCTGATCAAGGCGATGGGCGATCTCCAGTCGCAATCAACCAGCAACCCCTGCTCGATCAGCCAATATGCCGTGCTCGCCGCACTCAACGGACCGCAGGATTTTCTGCGCGAACGCAATGCCGCGTTCAAGGAACGGCGCGATCTGGTGGTTGCAATGCTGAACGATGCCCCGGGGCTTAGCTGCCCCACACCGGAGGGCGCCTTTTACGTCTATCCTGACGCCAGCGGCGTCATGGGCAAAACGACGCCGAAGGGAAAGAAGATCGAAAGCGACGCCGATCTGATCGACTATTTCCTCGACGATTACCGCGTTGCCGCCGTGCATGGTGCGGCCTTCGGCCTGTCGCCCGGCTTCCGCATTTCCTACGCCACATCGGCGGAAATCCTGAAAGAAGCCTGCACCCGGATCCAGTCGGCGTGCGCCGCACTCGTCTGAGCGCAAATGAACAGAAGAAAACGGCGCGTTAAGGACGATTTAACGTGAACTCTGCTTGAAACTTTTTGTGGCGGAGTAACGTAACTGCTCCTGCCGCCGAACTGGCGATAACAAGAGAAACCAATGGACCGTATCTTCAACTTTCTGCGCTCGGATCTTTTCCTCAGCCTTGCCGGTGGCTTTGCCCTCGGCCTTGCGGGGCTGACCGTGATCAATCCGGCAAATGCCAGCAGCGCAGACGGAGACGCGGGCCGTTCAATTACGGTTGGAGCGCCAGTCCATGTCGAGTCCCCTTCCCCGCAATAAACGCACATACCGGCTGTTGCTTCTGGCAATGGCCCTTGCCTTTACCGCCGCCTGCGGATCCGAAGGCGCATCGCCCATCGCCATGGCCCATGCCGCCGAAGGCATCGCGATTGCCGCCCCCAAGGCCCCCATAACAGAACCCAAGGGGACCCAGACTGCGGTCTTCGCCGGTGGTTGTTTCTGGGGCATCGAAGGCGTGTTCGAACGCGTCAAGGGCGTGACCAGCGTCGAATCCGGCTATTCCGGCGGGACCAAGGCCAGCGCCGATTATGAAAGCGTCAGCGCCGGAACAACCGGCCACGCCGAATCGGTCCGCATCCGCTATAATCCGGCGGTCGTCAGCTATAATGATCTGCTCCACATCTTCTTCTCGGTCACGCATGATCCGACCCAGCTCAACCGGCAGGGCCCCGATACCGGCCGCCAGTACCGCACCGCCATCTTCCCCGCCAACACAGCCCAGCGCGCGGCGGCGTCCGCCTATATCGCGCAGCTGAACAAGGCCGGATATTGGAAGAAACCGATTGTGACGAAGATCGAAGGCTTCAGCTTCTACCCCGCCGAAACCTATCATCAGGACTTCATGGCAAAGAATCCGGCGCATCCCTACATCGTTGCCTGGGACAAGCCCAAGGTCGCCAATCTCAAACGCCTTTTCCCGAACCGCATCCGGTCCTGACCCTTAGATCCCGGCATACCAGTCATAGTCATGGGCATCTTCCCAATAGCCGCCCTTGCCGCCGTAAAATTTGGATAGGTCGTCGGTCGCCTCGACACGCATGACATATTTGGCCTGCTTGTACCCCAGTTGCCGCTCGACCCGAAGGCGCAAGGGTGCGCCATGCTTCACGGGCAAGATGCCGTCGTTCATGCTCCACGCCAATATGGTCTGCGGATGAAAGGCATCGATCAGGTCGACCGATTCATAATAGGGCATGCCTGGCCCCCATTGGTCCGCGCAGTGAAAGACAATGAACCGCGCACGGGTCGACAGTCCTGCCGCCTGCAGCAACAGACGCAGCGGTGTGCCCCGCCATTTGCCAATTGCGCTCCACCCTTCCACACAGTCATGGCGCGTAATCTGTTCGCGCGATGGCATCCCCATCAGGGTTTTGAGATCGAAATTTTGCGGGTTCTTCACCATGCCGTCGATGCGCAGCGACCAGCGGGCAAATTTGTCCGCCACATGCGCCGCATATTCCGGTGTCCCGCCGCTGATCGAGCCATTGGCCTTGAAGGTCGGCGACATATCGCTTTCGTTAAATTCAGGCGCCAGCGCCCCGCGGTCCATGATCAGGCGGTGCGCGCCTTTGTTGAGCGCTTCGCCTGTGCGCAGCACCGAACGAAATCGCGCGTCTTCGGTCAGGGCATCGCACCCCGAAAGCAAGAGGCCACTACCCCCCAAGGCGGCTCCGGTCAGAAACCGGCGACGGGGTATTATGATGTTCGATCCGCTCATGCCGGGTCTCCTTCCACATGCACAGGTTCAGGAGCGAGCTCCGCTTTGCCGGGCAACCGGTATTTGCCGGTAATCATGGAACGCACTTCGTTCACCGGCCCTGCCAGCACCACCATCGCCATATGCACGAAGAAGAATCCGACCAGCCCGAAGGCGCACAGGAAATGGATCGACCGCGCCGACTGCCGCCCGCCAAACAGGTCGAGCAACCAAGGCCATGCGGCGTTCATCGCGGGCGACATCGTAAGGCCGGTCATGATGATCAGCGGCAGCATGATGAAGATGACCGAGATATAGGCGAATTTCTGCAGGATATTATAATCCTTGGCCGCCGCCCCCGTCGGAAAGCGCAACCGCGCATGGTCCTTGATATCATGCCAGATATGGCCAAGCGACCATTCCGATTTGCGGATGTGCAGATCGTTGCGCACATGCCCGTTCCACAGCGAACGCAGCATATAGAGCGTCAACGCCACGGCCAAAATCCACGCAAAGGTAAAATGCCACCGCCGCGCCGCCTGCAAATCATAGCCCGACGGAATCGTCACCCAATAGGGAAAAGCACGGCGCTTCACCTCGCCTTCGGGATTTGTCCAGATGCCCAGAACGCCCGTCGTTTCCACCCGCACCCCGGCCAGTTCGACAAAGCCATTGTCTCCGGCATCATCGATGACCAGCCAGGCCTTGTCATCATTGGCCCCATAATCCCCCCAATAAAGCCGCGCATGCGCGTTGAAGATCATCAGCCCGCTCATCAACATGACTAGCAGCGTGAGCGCGTTCGTCCAATGCCACAGCCGGGTCGACAAGCGGTGCCGCTTGACCACATCCCCCGGCTTGAGTTCCGCTTGCTCCATACACCTGCTCCCTGATCGCCCGAATATTCTGCCAGAGGGTGTTCGAAGAGAATAGCGTTAAAGTTACAGGCGGGGTTGAATGCTTTTCCATCCCAACTTTAGGAAGGAGGGCCTTCTGATTACACCCTCCCGTCACCCTGAACTTGTTTCAGGGTCCATCGTGCAGCGGCACCCGATGGATGAAAAACAACACAACCCTTCGTCACGGCGGGGTTTACCACGCCAGCAGCGGGAACGGGCGGACAAATGGACCCTGAAACAAGTTCAGGGTGACGGTGCCATATTGGGTAGATGATCGACCGCAAGGCACATCCTCGCCGCACCCTTGTGCCCGTTTAATCTCACACAAAGACGCAAAGGCGCGAAGAGAAGAGTGAAAGGGAAGGAGGCTCGTGCGGGTTGCTGTGAATGTTTGTTGCTGATAAACTTGAACAGGGGAGGCGAAAGGCAATGCCTTATCGAAAAGCTTGGCTTTGGGTTTTGATGCTGTTGGCTCTCACCTTTGTTGCCTTTTGGCCTGGTTATTTCTCAAGGCTTCCAGACAAGAAAGTTGCGCATCATTATCACGCGGCCAGCTCCATCCTCTGGATGATCCTGGCAATAGCTCAGTGTTGGACGCCGCACCAAAATCAGCTCGCGCTGCACCGAAAGATTGGGCTCGCAACATTTCTATTATTCCCATTTTTCATGGTTGCGGGAATGTGGGTGATCCATGTCGAGGCAGGAACATTAGCCAGTGATCCCACCAGCCTTGAAGGCACGCAGATCGCACAGTTTGGCTTTTTTGATCCACTTGCTAATATCGCTTTCGCCCTAATGTTCTGGGCAGCGCTCAAAAACCGGTACAAGGTTCAATTCCACGCCCGCTACATGCTGGCCACGCTGCTGTTCGTACTCGCTCCGATCGGCTTTCGAATACTCCCCATGCTAATCCCTTTTTTCAGGCCGGACGAGAATTTTTCATATGCAATGGCGGGTGGAAACCTGATGGCGCTGGCAGTCACGCTATATCTTTTCTACCAATCGCCCAAATATGGCCGACCGTTCTTGATCGCCGCCGGATTCATCGCCGCACAGGCGATCAGTTTCGAAACGTTGGGACGGATTCCGGCTTGGGCACAGATATTCGGCAGCGTTTCTTATATGAACCTGCCATTTTTGCTCGTGCTGACGGGGATCATCAGCATTGGGATCGCATGGCACGGATGGGTGGCTGGCGCGCGTCCGAGTAACCCTAAGGTGGTGTCGGTCACCTAATTTAACGCAAATACGCTATGGCAGTAGGATTGGGTGGACTAATGGACCCTGAAACAAGTTCAGGGTGACGGCAGCTTTCTGGATAGATTCGCACGAAAAAAGCGCAGCCTGACCCAGCAAACGCAACGCCTTCTTCCTTATCGCCTTCTTCCTTCTGACGACAAAACCTCAAGGCCCCTGCGCGGGCGGCGCTAGTCCGGCCACGCGTTGCGCCGGTCGTGCGAGGACGACGCCCAAATCGACACTTCCGCTATTCTTGCCAAGGTCCGCAATCGACGGCAGCGCCATTTCGACGCCGACGACATTGGCCGCCAGCGCGGCGATGCGCAGGCTGTAGCGGCCATAGGGGACGAATTCGAACAGGAAGAAGCCGTCATATTCGCTGCGCGTGGTCTTTACGACGCGGCCGTTTTTGTCGACCAGCTCGATATCGACCCCGCTTAAGATCTTGCCGCCTTCGCGCTGCAACTGGCCCGAAATTTCTCCGGCCGATACCAAAGGCAACTCGATCACCACCGGCACGCCGGGGCGCGGGGTGACGACAACGCCGCTGGTGGCGGGCTGGACAAAGGGATCGGGCAGGCTGGAGGCGTCGATTCCGATCAGCACCGGCTCATAAGGTTGAAGCCCGTCGAGGATCGTGCGCCCTTGGGCATCGGTCGGCGGGCCGCGTGCAGACAGTCCTGCGGTCAGCTCCACTTCCTTTTGCACTGCTTCGCCCGGTTGGCGGATGCCGTCGGCATTTTCGTCCTGAAACACGACCGCAAAGGCCTGCCCTGACGAGGCAAGCTTTTCGGAGGCAAAGCGCATGCCGCCATCGTGCGGATTAGGTCCAATGCTGAAGGCGAGATTCAGGCCCGCCGCGACCGATCCGTCGCTGGCGGCTTCAACCTGGCCTGTCAGCGCGAAATGTTTGAACCGGCGGGTGTGACCAAGGGCCAACCGTCCGCGGGAATCGCCGTTGGAATAGCCGGCTTCGACTTTCCAGTCCGACTTTTCCCCGGCGCGCCATTCCGCCGTGATCTTGGATTCGCGAAAACCGCTTTCGCCGGTCAGTCCGACCGTCGCTTCGCCGCGCAAACGCAGACCACCGATGCGGCCCGACAGGCGCAAAGATGCGTTCAGCCGGGCGTCGGGGCTTATGCCGAACGGGCTTTCGTCCTTTACCCAGTCCAGCTCGGCGCTTGCATTTATCTTCTTGATATTAAACGATATTCGTGACTCGGCTTCCAATCGGTGGCCGCCATCGATGCGGTCGATATAGCGCACTTCGGCCCGTATGGGGAAATAATGGCGGCCAAAGCGCAAGCTGTGATCGACCGACAGGCTGTTGAAGCGGCGGACATCGCGGTCATAGCGTTCACTTTCATAGCCGCCGAGCAACCAGGCGCTTTCGCCGCTGATCAGGGTTTCGCCGACCTGCGCCAGAACCTGTCCGCGCAGGGCATAGCCGCCGACCAGATTTGCCGCGCTGGCAAGCTCGACCAATGTGGGGCCAATGGCGCGGCGGACCGAGCCTTCGAGATAATAATTCCGTTCCCCGCGCAAAACGGCGCTGACAAAGGAGGCGGCGACTGACGTCTTGGGGTCAAGGCCCCTCTCAACCCCGAAACCGCCGCGCCAACCGAGATAGTCATTGGGATCAACGCCATCCAGATTGATAAGATCGCGCCCCGCATCCTGCACGCCTGCCCAATAATAGGTTTCGCGCGGCGGAATGGAGCCAAGTCCCACCGGGATCATTTTCACATCGCGGCGGATCTGGCCCTGCGGTCCGTACAGCACGACCTCGAACCGGTTCTGCCCATAGAGCAGCGGCACATCGAGAAATTCATAGCGGCCATCGCCCCGGCTTTGGACATAGCCGATCAATTGTTCGTTACGGTACAGCTCGACATCCCACCCGTTGGGCAGCTCGCCGCGGAACACGGTGCGGTCGAAACTGTCGGGGCGGTTAAGCGGCCGGTTGGTGACAAAGGCCCCGCGGCCAGCCGTGGTCTGGATACCAAGCGGTGTGACATTGGTCGAAACATCGCCCAGCGCCCAGTGCGTCGCCTTCAACGGTCCGAGCAGGCCACCGTCCGGATCGGTGCGATAGGCGCGCATGCGGAGATTTTCGGGAACACCCCGGTCATCCGACGACAGCCGAGCGTCAAAGGATGCGCCCGCGACCTCTCCGCTGGCGTAAATTTCATAGCGCGCGTCCAGACGGCGGCCGCTGCGCTGGTCGCGGGCGGCGCTGATTGACGCCACGACGTCGACCGAGGGCGTACGGAACATCTTATAGGGATCGCGCGCCTGCGGCAGGCTGGCGAGGTCGAAGGCTTTGGTCGGCCGCACCTTGCCCGCCCGCGCCTTGCGCTCTTCGGCAAGCTCGAACGGCAATTTGCGGTCTGCGCTGATAATCAGCAACGCGTTGGACAGATCGGCCTTCACCTCGACATTCAGCCAGCTTGCGAGCACCTTGGTATCGACGCACCAGCCTTCGGGAACATCGCGGATCGCGGTGGCGGCGACGGGCGAACTTTTGTTCACGATTTGTACCGTACTAGATTCGCGATCAAGGGTGAAGGTGCGGCTTTCTTCGAACAACCAGCCAGTTGCGCGGCGCGACTTTTTGTCAACACGGACGGGAAGATCAAAGGCGATGATGATATCGGCGAAATCGACACATACGCCGCTGTCGGTCTGATAGCCACGCACGCCATCGCCCACGCGCCATTGGCCGACGCGAACATCGAACAGCAATGCATCATCTTCATTCGGCTGCCAGGTCGACGCACGCGCCGAAGCGACCGGGATGGTGAGCATCCCCGTCGCCACGGCCATCGCCGTCAGTGCATGTGCGGCCTTATGAAGAAATTTACGCATGTCCGTAAAAAGTGGTGCCTTCCGCCCTTAGGGAAGAACGGTGCGCACCTGTGCGATCAGTCCGCCACCGGCTTCGGGGGCTTCATAATAGGAAAGCACGATATCTCCGCGCATCTTCGCCGCAACTTCCGGGGGAAGGGGGAGAGAGACCGAGCGGCTGGCGACCTCGGGGTAGATGGCGATTCCCTTGGCAACCGACAGTGGTTCGGACTGGCCGGGCTTGGTCACATGGATCTCGCCGAATATGGATTTATCGCCCTGGCGTGCCATGTCGAATTCAAGGGTCGGGCCTTCATTATCCTTGCCCATGCGCACATTGGTCAGCGCGGCGGTGCCCTGTAGATTGCCCTTGCGGACAATGACGGGGATGCTGATGCCATAAATGGGGATCAACTGGATCCGCAGGCTGTTGCTTGCGTCGGCGGTGCCATCGGCGGCCGGCGTCTTGGGAATGGCGCGGAACAGCATGTGCGCGCGATATTCGCCATCGGGCAGCGTATCGATCGCCTGCAGGCCAATTCGGATCGACTGCGGCTGATTGGGCGGCAGGGTCACGCGGCGCGGGGCGTAGCGGATGATGTCGAGCGCCGATTTCTCCTTGTCGTTCGCGGCCGCGGCATCGACATCGTCGAGCCGCCCCTGATCGTTCATCCGCCGCAGCTCGAGCGTGATGCGGTAGGTCGCCTCTTCATCGCCGATATTGTTGAGGATTACCTCGGTTCCGCGCCGGCCATCGAGGATAACGCGCGTTGGTGCGATCAGAAGATCCCCAGCCGCTTGGGCGGGTGCCGTAATGCCTGTTGTAACCACAGCCAAAAGAGCGCCGCCCAGCGTGATTCGGGCGGCAAAAAAACGGCATGCCGAAAAGAGCCGTGTACGCATATAGTTTCCCCATCCACATTTTGTGCGGCGTTCGGCCTGGTCGCCTGTCCGCACGGGTCCATCCTGCGGGCATGCCAGAATATGGTTACCATCCGGCTAACGAATGGATTTCAGACAAAGAAAACCCCCGGCGGCTCTGGGCCACCGGGGGTTGCTCTCCCTAACCTGCGTCCGGAGACGCGGGGCTATTACTGATAGTCAGCCGATACGTTGTACGTGCCGGTGTAGGTGCCTGCAGCCTGGTTTGCACCAACGGCCAGCGTACCACCAACGAAGAATACTTCAGCCGCACCGGTCGAGGTGAACGACGTGATCGAAGGGTTCAGCGTCAGCGTCATCGAGTTTGCACCCGAAGTCAGCGTGGTCGATGCAGGAACGGTAACGCCAACAACATAGCCCGAAGTCGCGCCCGAAACGGTGAAGCGGCCGCGCAGTGCAGTGCCAACGCAGGTCACGCCTGCCGAGCAGGTGCGGGTGTTCGATGTGGTTGGCAAGGTAACGGTGCCAGCAGCAGCGCTCGACGCAACGACGCCCAGATCCAGGCCATCATTTTGTGCAAGCTGCACGGCAGCAAGAATATCAACTTCCGCAGTAGCGGTCTGGGTCGCGGCATTGGCGCCGGTCGAAACCAAAGCGGCTGCAGCGATCGCGCCAGCAAGGGCGATTTTCGACTTGTTCAACATATACTGGTCCTTTTGTGACTTAAGCAGATTAGAATGCCCCACTGCATTCAAGTGTCGCTTATGCACATCGAATCATAAGGCTTTGCTGCATGTCATGGTTAATGGAAGCTTATCATTTGGGAACGGGACGGAACGCCAAAATCCACCGAAACCCGCAGCAAAGCGTTATATTGGAAACGCTGACACGGGTTTAGCCCCGATAAGGGGCGCACAGAGAAGATGTAAATTTTTGCAGGGAAGAACGGGTGGAGCCTTAACACCCCACCCCGAAATTCTCAGAATTTTTCGCCGGTTAACCGCTGGCACAACATGTCGAGCTGGTCGAGACTGCCATATTCGAATGTCACCGATCCCGCTCCGGTGGCGTTGCGCTGGTTGATCTTGACCTTCAGGCCCAGCAAATCACCCAGATGCGTTTCAACCGCATGGATGTCGGCATTGTCCGATCCGCCGGAACCACGTGCCGAACCACCCTGCCCTTGCGGAGCGCGGCCCTTTTTGACGAGCGCTTCGGTGGCGCGGACCGAAAGGCCCTGCTTGATGACAAGCATGGCAAGCCGCACCGCATCGTCGCTGCCCAGCAGCGCACGGGCGTGGCCCATGGAAAGCTTTTCCTCAATCACGAGATCACGAATCGGCGCAGGCAAATCCAACAGCCGCATCATATTGGCGACATGGCTGCGCGATTTGTGCACCAGATCGGCCAACGCTGCGGCGCTATGTCCGAACAATTCGGTCAGTTTGCGATAGGCTTCCGCCTCTTCAATCGGGTTGAGATCCTGGCGCTGGATATTTTCCAACAGCGCGATTTCCAGCGTTTCGGTATCGTCGAAATCGCGGACAATCGCCGGAACTTCGTGGATTTGCGCACGTTGAGCCGCGCGCCAGCGGCGTTCACCCGCGACAATCTGATAGTCGTCGCCCCAGGGACGCACCACGATCGGCTGGATGATACCGTGACGGCCGATACTGGCCGCGAGCTCATCAAGCTTATCGTCGGCAAAATGGCGGCGCGGCTGTTCCGGATTGGGCTTGATGCTGGCCACCGAAATCATCGCCACACCCTGCGCTGCGGTAACTTGGGGCGCTGGGGCAGGCGCCGGACCCGAATCGCCGCGAATAGCCTCACCCAGCAATGCGTCGAGACCTCGACCCAATCCCATCTTCTTGCGCAGCGGTGTCTTTTCGACCGATTCGTCCGGAGTCATGCAGCCAATTCCCGTGCCGGCATACGGCCGATCAGCTCACGCGCCAGATTCATATAGGCTTCCGATCCCGAACAACGGTGGTCATACACAAGCGCAGGCAAACCATGGCTCGGTGCTTCGGACAAACGGACGTTGCGCGGAATAACCGTGTCGAAGACCAGAGCCCCCAGACAACTGCGCACATCGTCCGCAACCTGATCGGTCAGGCGGTTCCGACGGTCAAACATGGTCAGAGCCACACCCATGATCGCTAGATTGGGATTGAAACGCTTCTGAATACGCTCAACTGTCTGTAATAATTGACTTAATCCTTCCAGCGCGAAAAATTCACACTGCAAGGGCACCAAAATGGAATCGACCGCAACCAGCGAATTGATCGTCAAAAGGCCCAGCGATGGAGGGCAGTCGATGAGACAAATGTCCCAATGCGTATCCGACTTGTCGAAGGCAGCCTTGAGCCGTCCGGTCCGGTCCTCATATTCCACCAGCTCGATTTCGGCTCCGGACAGGTCGACCGTCGCCGGGACAATATCCAGATTCGGAATCATCGTGGGAATAGCGGCGTGTTTCAACGACGCGTCGCCCAAAAGCAGATCGTAGCTGCTGTGTACACGTTCAGCCTGCTTCAGGCCCAATCCGGTCGATGCATTGCCCTGCGGATCAAGATCCACCAACACACAGCGCCAGCCACTAGCCGCCAAGGCCGTTGCTAGATTGATTGCGGTGGTGGTCTTTCCAACCCCGCCCTTCTGGTTCGCTATAGCAATTCGAATCATCGTCTCTGATGCCTCTTCGCCGCCGCAGCGGTGTGTTTTTCGTCTTTTCCCGTCAAATGCCCGACCAATATGCCCGCTTCGGCATCGGTCACGCTCGACTCGATCCGGAATTCCCCCTTCCAGACCGATTGGACCCCTTCCCATTCCTTAGCGGCATTCCTGCCCTTTGGTAACAGCCATAACGTCTTATTTGTGGAAAATCGTGCGGCAAGATCGAACAATCGGTCCAACGGAGCAAAGGCCCGCGCACTGATGACCGAATATGGGGCAGTTTCAACCCTCTCCAACGGCATTCCGGCAATGGTGACCTGCGATTCCAGGTCAAGCAGCGCAATGGCGCGTTGCAAATATTCAATCCGCCGCCCGCGCGATTCCACCAAGGTGACGTGGTGTCCGCTGAGCACCGCGACGACAATCCCCGGAAAGCCCGCGCCGGAACCGAGATCAATCCAGGTCTGTGGTGCGTCGGGGCAAAAGCGCAAAAGCTGGGCACTGTCGACAATATGACGGTCCCAGATATGGTCCAGCGTCGAAGCCGAAATCAGATTTTGGCTCTCCGCCTCCCGCTTTAGAAAGGCGATAAAGGCTTCAAGCTTGTCGTGTGTTTCACGTGAAACAGTGAAATGCTCTTCCAGCCATTGCCGTGCTTCTGCTTCAGTCATGCGGCCACATCGCTGATCTGCTGTGCCCTTTTGGCATGAACCATGATCGCAACCAGCGCCGCCGGCGTCACGCCACGGACGCGCGCAGCTGCGGCGAGGTTTTCCGGACGAGCGGAGTCCAAACGTTCAACCATCTCGTTCGACAGACCGGCAATGGATTTATAATCGATCCAGTCCGGAAGGAGCACCTTTTCATTGGCGGCAATGTCCCGAATTTCATTCTTCTGACGCTCAATATACGGGGCATAGCGTCCGTCCTGTTCCAACTCGTCCAGCAAGGCTTCGTCGCCTTCCCAAATTGTTTCACGTGAAACAGTCAGCAGGTCGCGCACGGTCACCGACGGAAAACGCAGCCATTCGTAGAAAGACATCCGGCCTGCATCCCGCTTCACATCCAGACCGTGGCGGAGCAGTTCGTCCGCCGAAACCTGGCGCGCAAAGTCGGTTTCAAGGGCCTGCTTCTCCCATAAACGCTGGTTGAACCAGAGCGCGCGCTCTTCACCCACACATCCCGACTGCAAGGCCAAAGGCGTCAATCGTGTCGACGCATTATCGGCGCGGAGCCGCAGACGATATTCGGCGCGCGCGGTCAGCATCCGGTAAGGCTCGGTTACGCCCTGTAAGATGAGGTCGTCGACCATGACGGCCAAATAGCTGTTGGACCGATCCAGCGCAGGCATTTCACGCTCCAAAAGGCGTGATGCAGCGCCCATACCAGCAATCAGGCCCTGTGCCGCCGCTTCTTCATAACCGGTTGTGCCGTTGATTTGCCCTGCACAATAGAGACCTTCGAAGCCGCGCACCGCCAAACTGGTATCGAGCGCGCGTGGGTCGATATGATCATATTCGACAGCGTAACCGGGCACCACGATTTCGCATTGCTCCAGACCAGTCATGGACCGGACCATGGTCATCTGGATATCGGTGGGTAAGGACGTTGAAATGCCATTGGGGTAAATCAGGAAGCTGTCCAGACCTTCGGGTTCCAGAAACACCTGATGACCGTCCCGGTCCCCGAACCGGAATATCTTGTCTTCGATAGACGGGCAGTAGCGCGGTCCCTGCCCTGCAATATCGCCGCCAAACAGAGGGGACCGGTCCAGGCCGCTCCGAATGATGTCGTGGGTGTCGCTATTGGTGCGGCTGACGGCGCAGAATAGCTGCGGGATGTGGCGGCGCGGGGTAAGTGGTGACATGGTCCACGACCCGTCGTCGGACGGCTGTACGTCCAGCTTTGCCCAGTTGATTGTCCGGCCGTCCAGACGAGGTGGCGTGCCTGTTTTCAGGCGTGCCATCGGCAAACCTGCTCCGCGAATCTGGTCAGCCAGCTTGAGCGCGGAAGATTCGCCTATCCGCCCACCTTCCAGCCGCTCTTCCCCTCGAAACAATTTTCCGCCCAGAAAGGTGCCGGTCGCCAAGATCACCGCGGAACAGCCGATGCTGCTGCCATCGGCGAGATCGACGCCAACAACGCACAGGGCATTATCCGGCGCGAAACGTAAAGCGGCAGCCTCACCTTCGACAATGGTCAAATTAGGCTGTGCGGCCAGTTGCCGCTGGATGGAAGCCTTGAACAAGGCACGATCGGCCTGGATGCGCGGCCCTTGCACGGCTGCACCCTTGGACGCGTTGAGCATCCGGTAATGGATAGCGGCATCGTCGGCCGCGCGGGCAATCAGACCGTCAAAGGCATCTACCTCGCGGACCAGATGGCCCTTGCCCAATCCGCCAATGGCCGGGTTGCAAGACATGGCGCCTATGGTCGTCTTGTCGAAACTGACCAAAGCAACGCGTGCACCCATTCGCGCAGCCACGGCCGCGGCTTCGGTGCCCGCATGGCCACCACCAATTACAATGATATCTACATCGCTGCGCATGGCGCGCGCATAGCGCAGCGGGGCCGCTGGGTCAAAGCGGTTGGGGGTGTTTCACGTGAAACAGATTATTTTCCGACGCAGAAACGTCCGAAGAGCGTATCGAGAAGATCTTCTGTGTGCGCCCGCCCTGTCAAAGCGTCCAAGGCGAGCCGTGCCTGTCGAAGGCACTCAGCGGTGATCAGCCAATCGTCTGCCTCCGCAGCTTGCGCAAGTGCGTCGGCACATTGTGTCAGTATGTCGCGTTGACGGGAATTGATGGCAAACTGATCTGGAGGAGGCAAAAGATTCTTGGCTCGTTCCGTTAGCGTCGTGACCAGTTGAGCCATCCCCTCTTCGGTTTTCGCGGATACGCTAACGGCGCCACGGCCTTTGCGCGGATGTGCGGGATCGTCTGCCTTGGCCGCAACCTCTATCAAATTTGGATGGTCGGGGCCGGTGCCTTCTTCCCCCAACCATAACAGGATGTCGGCGCTATCCATGGCGGCCCTGGTCCGTTCGATACCGATGGCCTCGATCCGGTCGTCGGTCGTATCGCGCAGGCCTGCGGTGTCGAGAAACAGGAACGCAGTACCGCCGATCGAAACCGGTACTTCGATCACATCGCGCGTGGTGCCGGCAATGTCGGACACAATCGCTGCGTCACGATCGACCAGCGCGTTGAGCAGGGTCGACTTCCCACTATTGGGTGGGCCGCCCAGCACCACCCGCAACCCATCGCGCAATTTTTCGACCCCCGGTGCCTCGACCAAGGTCCGGATGGCGTCATGAAGTCTCTTGCAACCTTCTGATATTTCGTGATTATTTTGCGTTTCGACATCACCTTCATCGGAAAAATCAAGTTCCGCTTCGGTCAGTGCCGACAGGACAAGAACCTCTTGCCGCCATTGTTCGATCCGGCGGGAAAATGCCCCGCCCATCATCGCTCCCGCAGCCCGGCGTTGCCATTCGGTCTCGGCGGACAACAGGTCGGCCAGCCCTTCGGCTTCATTCAAATCCATCCGGCCATTCAGAAAGGCCCGCCGCGTAAACTCACCAGCCTCCGCAGGCCGCAGGCCCGGAATAGCGGCAAGCGCAGCCGAAACAGCCCGCACCACGGCCCTGCCCCCATGCAGATGCAGCTCGACCAGATCCTCGCCAGTTGCGCTGTTCGGCCCGGGAAACACCAGCACCAGCGCCCGATCCAACACCTCACCCGACGCATCCCGCAAAGTCCGCAGCGAAGCCCGCCGTGCTTCCGGAACCGACCCTGCCAAAGCTTCAGCCGCGTTAACAGAATCAGGTCCACTGATCCGGATCAGCGCAATAGCCGCAGGCGGGGCGCCACTCGACAGCGCAAAAATCGTGTCAGTGGCGCGCATTCTTCGGGACTATTTCTTGTCCTTCGGTGTAACACCGGAAAAGGCTGCTTTAGCCCCTGTTTCGATCAGTTGCTGAAACAGTTGAAGGCCCATCTGTCCCATCGGCGCGATTTGCTTGCCCAGTTCCTGCAACTGCTCAATCCCGCCGGCGCCTTTCATCAACTTGGTGATATTCTGGACATAGGCTTCATTGGCCTCAGTCACATCGGGTAAGCCCAACAGAGCGCGCGCTTCTTCTGGCGAGCAATCTATCTCTATATTCATCTTCATGGGCCCTCGCCCTCCTTCCTTTTCCCTCGAACAGCCGCCACTATAGAGCCAAAGCCGAATCAAGCAATTGCCGAGCAAAGGACAGTTTATGGGTGAAAGTGTGAAGATCAGCGCGTTGGACGAGGATGCCCTCTTCGATGCCTATCTGGCGGTTCCGACGGGTGAAACGATAGCTGCGATAATCGTAATTCCGGAAATTTTTGGCGTAAACCCCGGTATCCGGCAAAAATGCGACAAGCTTGCCGCAGATGGCTATCTGGCCATAGCACCCGACCTGTTCTGGCGGTTCGCACCGGGTGTGCAGCTCAACCCGGATGTCGAGGCTGAGTTGCAGGAAGCATTTGGATATTTCGGGCAATATGACCCCAATGACGGCGTGAAGGATATCGAAGCCGTGATTCATGCGGTGCGCTCCGGTGTGGGTGGTCAGGCGCCGGTTCAGAAAGTGGGTTGTGTGGGCTATTGCCTAGGCGGACGCCTTGCCTACATGGCCGCAGCGCGAACCGATATCAGCGCAAGCGTGGGTTATTATGGCGTGATGATCGACCAGATGCTCAACGAAGCGCACGCCATTGCCAACCCCTTGATGCTACACATTCCGACGGCAGACCATCTTGTCGGGCCGGAGGCGCAAGCGGCCATCCATTCCGGACTGGATGGCCATCCCAAGGTGACATTGCACGATTATCCCGGTCTCGACCACGGCTTTGCCACGGAAATGGGCGATCGGCGTGACGATGCAGGCGCGACGCTGGCTGATGCACGAACAACAGCTTTCTTCACCGAACATCTCGGCTAACAAAAAAGGGCCCCAAATCGGGGCCCTTTTTCAATTACATACCGGCAAATGCCAGCACATGGGGCTGCACCTCGTGCCAACCCTCCCAGATCATTTTGCCCGCGACATAGACAATCACGACCAAACCAACCCACGCGATCCAACGATACCGCTCGATATATTGTGCGATGATATTTGCAGCGACACCCATCAGGGCAACGGCAAAGATAAGCCCGACAATAAGGATCCCCGGATGCTCCCGGGCCGCTCCGGCTACCGCCAGTACGTTGTCGAGGCTCATCGACACATCGGCGACAGCCACACCCCAGGCCGCGCCTGCAAAGGTCTTTGTGGATTTGACACCCGAATGTTCGTCGCCCGCAATCTCTGGCGAGCCCGTAGATTCACCGGCATGTCCCGCGATATCCCGGTACATCCGCCATGCCACCCAGAGTAAAAGCAAACCGCCCGCAAGAACCAGGCCGACGATACCCAGAAGCCATGTCACCATCAGTGCAAAGATGATTCGCAGGACAAGGGCGGCAAGTACGCCAATCAAAATGACCTTTTTGCGTTGATCCGCAGGCAATCCAGCCGCCAGCGCGCCAACAACAATTGCATTGTCGCCCGCAAGCACCAAATCGATCAGAAGCACCTGGATAAAGGCCGCAAAAGCGGCTGGTTCGCCGATATTGGAGAAATCCTTGACGATGGCCGCCCAGATATCGGAAGGACCACCCAAAGATGTCGCAGCACTGGCCGTCGCAATCAGAAATTCAAACATGTTATCCAGCCTTCTGTCTTACTGGTTCATAGAGTCAAAGAAGTCTTCATTGGTTTTCGAATCCTTCATCTTGTCGAGTAGGAACTCCATCGCATCAACTGTGCCCATCTGCATGAGGATACGGCGCAGCACCCACATTTTCTTGAGCTTGCCTTCCTCGACCAGCAATTCTTCCTTACGCGTGCCGGACTTGCCGACATCGAGCGACGGGAAGATGCGTTTGTCGGAAACCTTGCGATCGAGCACGATTTCCGAGTTGCCGGTACCTTTGAATTCTTCAAAAATAACTTCGTCCATACGGCTGCCGGTATCGATCAGCGCAGTCGCGATGATGGACAACGACCCACCTTCTTCGATGTTCCGCGCCGCACCAAAGAAGCGTTTAGGACGCTGCAACGCGTTAGCATCAACACCGCCGGTCAACACCTTACCGGAGCTGGGGACGACCGTGTTATAGGCGCGGCCAAGACGGGTGATGGAATCAAGCAGGATGACGACGTCATGCTTATGCTCGACCAGCCGCTTTGCCTTTTCTATAACCATTTCAGCTACTTGCACGTGGCGTGTTGCCGGTTCGTCAAAGGTCGAGGATACAACCTCGCCCTTAACTGAACGCTGCATGTCGGTCACTTCTTCGGGTCGTTCGTCGATCAGCAACACAATCAGGAACACTTCTGGATGGTTGTCGGTGATGGCGCGGGCGATATTCTGCAGCAGCACCGTTTTACCGGTGCGCGGCGGAGCCACGATCAGGGCGCGCTGTCCTTTGCCTTGCGGACTGACTATGTCGATGACGCGCGCCGACTTGTCTTTGACCGTCGGGTCAAGCGAATCTAGGGTCAGCTTTTCGTCAGGATATAGGGGTGTCAGATTGTCAAAGTTGACGCGGTGCCGCACGGCATCAGGATCGTCAAAATTGATCTTCATGACTTTCGTCAGAGCAAAATACCGTTCCCCGTCCTTAGGTGCGCGGATTTCACCTTCGACGGTGTCGCCGGTGCGCAGACCAAATTGGCGGACCATATTGGGGGACACATAAATATCATCCGGACCGGCCAGATAATTTGCTTCGGGTGACCGAAGAAAACCGAAACTGTCGGGTAGCACTTCGATAGTGCCCAACCCCATGATCTGTTCTCCGTCTTCCGCCAGTTCTTTCAGTATCGCGAACATCAGGTCCTGCTTGCGCAGTGTCGAAGCACCCTCGACGCCCAACTCTTCAGCCATCGACACGAGGTCAGCAGGGTTTTTGCTTTTCAGCTCTTTCAAATGCATAGATAATTCCGTTGGTGGGCGTAAATGCCCGTTAGGCAAATGGACCTGTGGCCCTGTGGACGAGCCGATTTCAAAAAAGACAACCGGCAAAAAAGGAAGTTTGGGTGGCGCGGTTGTTAAGGAATTCGCACCTCACACCCAGGACGGGCTTGGACGCTGAATAGGGCAGACAGTCGAAAAGGTCAACCAGCTTGCAGTGGCTCGTTCCACTCCGGAAAATCAAAAAGGCTTTGCCACCACTAAAATCACAATCACTGCTGTCGCGATCCCGGGTACCTCATTGAACAAGCGCAATTGTTTGCCGGTAAATTTGCGTTCGCCGCGCGCCAATTTCTTGGCATAACCCACCACCCATCCATGGTAGGCCGAAAGTCCAAAGACGAAGAGTAATTTGGCGTGGAACCAGCCTTCCGCCAAAGCGCCAATATGCCAGACGAGAAGAAGCCCCATCACCCAGACCACGACGATAGACGGGTTTAGGATGATCTTGATCAGCTTTGCTTCGCGATCCACCCACTTGGCTTCTTCCTCCGAACCCTCAGGGCTTTCCTGATGATAGACGAAGAAGCGCGGGATCATAAAGAGGCCCGCCATCCAGAATATGACAAAGATGATGTGGGCAGATTTAAGCCAGAAATAGAGCATTGCAGTAGTATCCGTCATGTCGGCGGCTTTCCCGATTTATCCCTTGCGGACAAGAGTCAGCAGCTTTTCGACATGTTCAATGGGCGTGTCGGGCAGGATCCCATGGCCAAGATTGAACACATGGGGCCTGTCTGCAAAAGCCGACAGGATCGTGTCGACCGCGTGAGCCAAATCAGTTTCACCGGCAATCAGCGCCAGCGGATCCAGATTGCCCTGCACGGGTAGCCCCTTTGGCAGTTCACGGTTTGCCCAATGCGGGTCGACCGTTTCATCGAGACCGAGCGCATCGACACCGGTGCCCTCGGCATAAGCAGCAAGTTTTCCGCCAGCCCCTTTTGGAAAGCCAATGATAGGCGCATCGGGATGACGCAGCTTTAACCGGCGAACGATTTCAGCATTGGGGGCAATAACCCATTTTTCAAATTGTGCGGGCGACAATGATCCCGCCCAGCTGTCAAATAATTGCACCGCATCAACGCCCGCTTCAATCTGCCCCGCCAGATAATCGACCGTTGCAGAAATAATGGCTTCGATCAACGCGCCGAAGCGTTCGGGCTCGGCATGAGCCATTCGGCGTGCTTCGGATTGATCCTTGCTGCCTTGTCCATGCACCATATAGGTCGCCACGGTCCAGGGACTGCCCGCAAAGCCTAGAAAAGTCGTCTCGGGAGGTAAGACAGCCGAAACTTTGCGCACAGTTTCCAGCACCGGTATCAGACGTTCTGGCGCAGGGGTAAAATCTTCCAATGCCGATTCCGCAAGCCGCGGGGCCAAACGTGGGCCTTCGCCCGTTTCGAACCACAGATCCTGACCCATTGCGTGCGGGATAACGAGAATGTCGGAAAACAGGATCGCCGCATCAAAGCCAAAACGGCGTATCGGCTGAATCGTGATTTCGGTTGCCGCATCGCTATCATAGGCCAGCTCCAGAAAACCGCCCTTTTTTGCGCGCAATTCGCGATATTCGGGCAAATAGCGCCCCGCCTGGCGCATAAGCCACATGGGCGGGATTACTTCGTGTTTGCCTCGCAGGACGTTGAGCAGTTTTTTGGTACTAGGCGCTGTCATCGGGGTAAGGAATCCAATCAATTATATATTTATATAAGGATGATGAAAGATGATGTGCTGTTGATAGATATTGTCTTAAAAGCTTTTGCGGATATTGCCAACAACTTGACCAGAAGCAAGCGAAGCAGACCCTCGGATTCGCAATTTTCATCCCCGTTATTCACAGCCTGTGTATGGCCGAATCTCCTTGTGGACAGTCTGTGCCCGAATCGAAGGTTTAAAACCGGACATTGGGGAAGTTAGAACGCTACAAACTTTGTCCCTTGATTTATCCCCAGCCTGCCAACAAGACTGTGCCCATGGACCGATTTCACCTTCACCTGCTGTCGGACTCGACCGGCGAGACGTTGGAAAACATTGCCAAGGCCGCGTTAGCCCAGTTTGACGGTGTCGAACATGTGGTGAAGCATTTCTGGCCAATGGTGCGTTCGGAAAGTCATTTGGAACGAATCATGGTCGATGTTGCGGCAAATCCGGGGCTGGTGCTATTCACACTTGTCAATCGAGACACACGGCGCAAACTTGAAAACCGGTGCCGCGCGCTGGGCTTGCCGGCGGTGGCCGCGCTGGATGCGGTCACTGATGCGCTATCCAATATGCTCGGGCAGGAGGCCAAGGCGCGTCCAGGACGTCAACATGCCATGGATGCCGCCTATTTTGCGAGGGTGGATGCAATCCAGTTTACCATTGCGCATGACGACGGCATTAACGCGCAAAATTGGGAAGAGGCCGACATTGTGCTGGCCGGTGTCTCACGCACTTCCAAAACACCGACCAGCATCTATCTCGCCAACCGCGGATACAAAACGGCAAATATTCCGATCGTACCGGAATCACCCCCGCCACCGATACTGTTCACGTTGAAGCATCCAATGGTGATCGGGCTTGTGACTAGCGCCGAACGGCTGGTGCAGGTGCGGCGCAACCGCCTGTTGTCGCTGAACCAATCGCCCGACACCGACTATGTGGATGAGGAAAAGGTAAAGGCGGAGGTGGCGCATGCGCGCCGCATGTTCGCCGACAATGGTTGGCCGGTGCTTGATGTTACGCGGCGCTCGATTGAGGAGACCGCGGCAGCGATTATCAACTTGTTCAACGAACGCGAATTGCAGCAGGCCGAAACACTGTGACTCTAATCCTAGCGTCACAAAGCGCAGGACGAGTCGCGATGCTTCGTGCGGCGGGCGTGCCGGTGGAGGCGGTGCCTGCATTGGTGGATGAATCCAGCGTCAAAGAATCGCTTGTGGCAAGGGGTGCCAAGCCGCGTGATATTGCTGATGCGCTTGCTGAAGCGAAGGCGCGTAAGGTTTCGCGTAAATATCCAGCGACGCTCGTGCTGGGATGTGACCAGATTGTGGTGACGGCTGACGGGCAGATATTGGATAAGCCCGAAAGTCCAGCTGAGGCCCGTGCACATCTGGCGCAGTTGTCGGACTCGACTCACCGACTGACCAGCGCTGCGGTCATTTGTGAAGCGGGTGAGCCCGTGTGGCGGATTGTGGATAGCGCGCAGATGGCGGTGCGGCCGTTAAGCGCAGCGTTCATCGAGCAATATGTAACAGATTATTGGGAACAAATGCGCCATTGTGTCGGCTGTTACCGGATCGAGGCGGAGGGCGCGCAGCTTTTCAAAAGCATTAGCGGTAGCCAGTTTACGATCATCGGCCTGCCCTTGCTGCCGGTGCTTGACTATTTGAGGATACGGGGTCTTTTGCCGATATGACCAAATATGCTGAAGTCATCGGACATCCAATATCGCATTCCAAATCCCCGCTAATCCATCGGTTCTGGCTGGACCAACTGGGGCTGGTGGGGGAATATCATGCGCAGGATATCTTGCCTGAAAATCTGGAAGGCTATTTTCGCGCGCGGGCGATGGATCCCGATTGGCGTGGGAGCAATATAACCATTCCACACAAGATTGCCGCGCTCGACTACGTCACGGACCCCGGCGATGTGCGTGGTTCAATCGGTGCAATCAACACGGTTTTTCGGGGCGATGGAGGCGCGCTGGTCGGGACCAATACCGATGCGGGTGGCTTTTATGGGCCGATTGTCGATATGCCGTTGGCAGGTGAAACCGCCGTAGTCATAGGCGCAGGGGGGGCAGCGCGGGCGGTGTTGTTCGCGCTGGCGCAGGCCGATATTGGCGATGTTGTTTTGCTTGCCCGCAACAGCCTGAAAGCCGCGGGATTGCTCGCGCATTTCGGGTTGAAGGGGCGGGTGCTCCCGCTAGACGCCCGTCTGCCCGAGGCGGGCTTGTTGGTGAATGCCAGTCCGTTGGGTATGAAAGGGCAAGCACCTCTAGAGATCGACCTTGCCCCGCTGCCGGACCATGCTCTTGTCTATGATCTGGTTTATGCCCCCATCGAAACGCCACTGCTTAAACAGGCGCGCGCGCGTGCGCTAGAGGTGGTCGATGGACTGGAAATGCTTGTCGGCCAGGCGGCGATTGCCTTTGAACTCTTCTTCGGAATTGCCCCGCCTGATGATGAGGAAAACACCTTGCGGGCGCTGCTACTGAAATGAGCGGACCGCACATCATTGGGCTGACGGGTTCAATCGGGATGGGTAAATCGACCGTGGCGGCGATGTTTGCTGATGAAGGCGTGCCAGTTTTTGATGCGGATGCGGCGGTGCATGATCTGCAGAAGGCCGGCGGTGCGCTGGTTCCGGCGATTGAGTTAGCCTTTCCTGGAACGACGAGCGTCGATGGCGTGGACCGCAAGGCGCTGGGAGCGGCGGTTTTCGGGGACAAGGACAGACTTGCGAAACTGGAATCCATTATTCATCCTGCTGTTGCTGAACAGCGCATTGCTTTTCTAAGCGACCATGCAGAAGTGGACATGGTGTTATTTGACATCCCCCTCCTGTTCGAAAAGGGTGGCCATAAAGGGGTCGACAGCATTGTCGTGGTATCTTCCCCTTATGCTGTGCAGCGCGAACGGGTGCTGGCGCGGCCGGGGATGACCGCCGAGAAATTCGACCAGATTTTTGCGCTTCAAATGAACGATGCGGATAAGCGCGCTCGGGCGGACCATGTCATCGAAACCGGACACTCACTTGACGAAACGCGACAGAATGTCCGCGAACTTGTCAAAAAGCTGCGCGCGGGCCTTGCATAAGCCTGAAAACAGGCTCACATTCAGTAACAGAATGCGAGAGATTATTTTCGATACCGAGACGACTGGCTTTGACCCCCTCACCGGGGATCGGATGGTGGAGATAGGGTGCATCGAAATGGTCGGCCGGATAATGACCGGCGAGAGCTACCACGCCTATTTCAATCCGCAGCGTCCCATGCCCGCAGCCGCCGAGCAAGTTCACGGCCTGTCGGACCGGTTTCTGTCGGACAAACCTCTCTTTGCGCACAAGGCAGAAGAATTGCTCGCTTTTCTGGGTGATAGTCCGTTGGTAGCGCATAATGCCAGCTTCGATTTCGGCTTTCTGAACAACGAACTGCAGCAGTGCGGCCTCGCGCCGATTTCGATGGACCGAATGGTCGACACCGTTGCGCTAGCCCGGATCAAGCATCCTGGTGCGAAGTTGTCCCTCGATGCGCTCTGCACCCGCTATGGCATCGACCGCAGCCACCGCGTTAAACATGGTGCGCTGCTTGATGCCGAGCTGCTAGCGCAGCTCTACATAGAACTGACCGGTGGCCGCCAGATCGGCCTTGGCCTTGTCGACGATGGCAGTGCCGGCCGTGATTCGTCCGGAGGTGGCACTCGCGATCTTGTGCGCACACGCCTTTTCCGTGAACCACGTCCCCACAGTGCCTCGCCCGAGGAACTCGCGCGGCACAGCGAATTTATCGCCAAAATCAAGGACGCGCTTTGGCTCGAGTCCGAGTCGGCGCTTTAGAAAAGGAGACAGGCAATGGATATCAGGGTTTCAGGACATCAGGTCGAAACTGGTGAAGCGCTGCAAAGCCATGTCGAAAAGCGTTTGACGGCTATAACCAACAAATATTTTTCAAAGGCCCTATCTTCACACGCCACATTTGGTCGTGGGCCGCACGAACGTTTCACCAGTGATATTGTCATGCATGTAATGCAGGGGCTGGTGCTTAAGGGCCGGGGCGAGGCGCAAGATGCGCATGTTGCGCTCGACCAAGCGGCGGACCGTATTGAAAAGCAACTGCGCCGTTATATGCGCCGGTTACAGGACAGGCACGCGCAGTCGGCACATGCCCTGCGTGAGGAAGAGGCGGCCTATACCGTTTTTGATGGTGGCGATTTCACCGAAGACGCACCTCCCCCTGATGCCCCTGTGATCGTTGCGGAAATGAGCGTTGATATTCCTGAATCCACAGTTTCGGATGCCGTAATGCTGATGGATTTGCGTAACACGCCGGCACTGCTATTTAAAAACACTGGCACTGGCCGCCATAATATGGTTTACCGCCGCGAAGACGGCACGATCGGGTGGGTTGAACCAAAATCGTCACCTTGAATTCGGCCAGTATCACGACATATATATAAACATATTCAGATATTTGGGGTTTGCTCCCCGGTTCCCGACCGGGTGCAATTGAACAAGATATGATTCGAATTTCTACAAGGCTCGTTGAGGGAGCCGTCGTCGCGAATCTGGTTTGCACCGGCAAATCCGACCTCCTCGCACGTCTTTCGACCCTCGCTGCCGAAAATTATTTGCTCGACGCAAGTGCCGTCCTCGACGGTCTGATCGAACGTGAGCGTCTGGGCCCAACAGGGTTCGGTGGTGGCACAGCCATACCGCATTGCAAGGTCAGCGGCATTGATATGCCCGTTGCCGTTTTTGCTCGGTTGGCGAAACCTGTCGACTATGACGCGGTGGACGATGAACCAGTCGATCTGGTCTGTGCGCTGGTTTCACCCGCACAGGACGGTGCATCGCATTTGCGCGCACTTGCGGAAGTATCGCGTCTGTTTCGGGACGAGAAGTTTCGCACACAGTTGCGAGGCGCGGCAGATTCTGGTGCGATGTTCGCATTGCTCACACTTTCTGAAGAGCGCAACGCCGCTTGAGTTTCCCCCGGCTGACCAGCCAGTTTCGCGTTTCGGCGCTGCAAAAGCTGGCCGAGGCCGAAGGTGGATTTGCCACATTGCTGCGTAAGGGCGACCCCACTTCGGGAGCGATACTTCTTGTCGGCCAGATAAAGGGCTGTAATCCCGTTCTTTTTGAACGTTACCCGGCGTTGGATGGCACGCTGGCTTGGCATCCTGTAACACTACCGCTTGGGGGCGACGACGCAGAAATCACTAAATATTGGAGAACGCGCACTCACCGCGATCCGGATTTGTGGGTTTTAGAACTGGACGTCGCGTCGACAGAACGGTTGGACGGACTTTTGGCCGCCGACTCTTGACTGTGCGGCGATGCACAATAAGTGGACGCGCAACGAGTAGCGAAGGTTGTCGCGCGGGACACAAATGGGGTGACCAGGCAAACACGCGAGTCGGATGCAACAAAAGAAGAGCCAGAACAAAATATTAGAGGCTCATCCGCTGCTGCCGCCGCAATAATGTATGTTTAATGTTGAAAATTGTTCGGGCTGCCTCACTGGTGGCCATTTCGTGTACACTAGCATCCGCCGTTTTGACTGCCGATGCCGGTTTTGCTTTCGGTAATGACCAAAGCACAGCGCTCAGCGCATCATCCATCGTTGTTGATGCGGCGCAAATCGCAGCCGACCAGCAAAATATAGACCGCCTGAAAGCAGGTGAAGTCACAACCAAGCTGGGCGAAAATGGCGATATTATCTTCATTCCTGGAAATGGTGGTGCAGATACTTCGGAAGACGCCACTGTTCTTGCGGACGATGATCGCGATGAAATAATTTCCGCTTCGTCATTACCCGAACTGGTGCGCATGAAGGATATTTCCGAACCGCTGGACAGCGAAGAACGCTGCCTCGCAGGCGCTGTCTATTTTGAATCAAAGGGCGAATCGCTTGCAGGCCAATTAGCCGTTGCACGCGTTGTTATTGCCCGCGCTAAATCTGGACGCTTTCCCACTACCCTTTGTGGCGTAGTGTACCAAAAAAGCCAATTCTCATTCGTGCGCGGCGGCGGTATGCCTCCAATTGCCACAGGCAGCACCCACTGGCGCAACGCCGTTGCCATCAGTCGGATCGCCCTCGAAAATAGCTGGAAGAGCCCAGTTGAAGGCGCCCTTTTCTTCCATGCCCGCCATGTGTCGCCGGGCTGGCGCCTGACCCGCATCGGGTCGATCGACAACCATATTTTCTACCGCTAAACGCGGATGAGATAGCTGACAAGATAGGGGTCCGTAAAACGGGCCTTTATTTTGTTCCACTTACGTTCTAAAGAATCGGTCATGGCTGACGTTGCTACCCTGCCCCCGATTCCCACTCCCTTTGCTGGCGCGGCGGCAGTGGCGCGGGGCGTGTCACGTCTGTTTCTGCGCAACCAGATCATGGTCCAACCGGAGGTGTCGCTACGCAACAACCGGCGCGCTGACCTCATGGGTATCAATTCTAAGGGTGAGATCATTTTGGTCGAAATCAAATGCGCGCGCGCCGACTTGTTAGGGGACCAGAAATGGCCGGAATATCTCGACTATTGCGATCGCTTCTTCTGGGCCGTCCCCGCCGGGTTTGATATTAATCCATTGCATGGGGAGTCGTATCTGCCCGAACGTGCCGGTCTTATCATTGCCGATGCTTATGATGCCGAGATCGCTCGCCCGGCAGCGCTGGTCCCGCTTGCGCCGGCACGGCGCAAGACTGAAACCCAGCGCCTCGCTCGCCTCGCGATGCGCCGCCTAATGGGCATCGCCGATCCAGACCCGATGCTTGCGGAGATTGAAGCCGAGTGAGACTGTCGATTTAGGACGCGAAAGTGGTCATCCCGGTTTAGCCGGATTGTACCAGATCGGCGACGAATATGCCCTTTCCTGCGATTTCAGTTCGGTGCCTGGCAACAGCTTGGCGCCATAGCGAATTGCATCGAACAACACCCAGCGCGGGGTGGGGATTTCAAGGACGCGCAGATAATAGAAGGCTTTCTGATTTGCGTTGAATTCAGGGTCGCTCCACACCGTTTGTAGTTCAGGATCACCAATGCTGTTGGAGTAACTTGCCTTGGTAATGTTAACCGTGTCACCAACCGCTGGCACTTTTCCATTGGCCCCGCGCTGCCGCTTTTCGACATCGCCCCAGACCACATCGAAGACTTTTTCCTGCATCTGACCCGAGGCGTCGACCCATCCTTTGACTACCTGCACGCGGTCGAGATTGGCGCCCATCGGATCTTTCAAGGCAGACACGAGGAAGGTTGGCCTCCCCAGTCCGGGTTTCAGGTCGGCCCCCATAGGCACGCCGCGCCTGTATCCAGCGATGACCCAGTTTCCTGCGAAATCCTCAGGCTTGAAATCCCATCCGCCGAAGAAGCGCACTGTCATGCGAGGTCCAGTGGTCGCGTAAATTTCCTTACGCATCATCGCATCGAATATCGCGGCTCGCGTGTTGGCAGTTGCCCAAACGGCGGCATATCCGCCGGCAAGATAATGCCAGCCAAAACGTCCCTCGCGGGTGCCAAGATTCTGGGCCTCGGACGCGCGTGTCGCATCGGGTTCGCCGCCGGAATGTTTCCCGAAGAAGTTATTTTCATCTGCTGTGGCGAGACCTGTATGGCTATCGGTCGAGCCGATCACGCCAAATTTATAAGGGTTTACGCCGGTTTTGGCTTCAATCGCCAATCCCCGCTTTAGGGCTTCGCGAATATACTCACCTGCAAAATCTTGCGGCTTTTTCGCGGACTGCATGGTCAGATTTCCGAGTTCCCAGCCGGCAATGCCGTAGCCGGCAAATTCGTCATTGGGGGATAAGAAGGGATGTGCCTCGCTGTCGCCTTTGATTTGGGTAATCTCCACCACAGGTTCGTGTGCGGCACGGCGGCGGGCATATTCGGCAGTCATGGGACCGCCTCCAGGTCCGACGAGTTCGAACATCAAGCCATTGGACAGATTGCTGTTGTGCGGAATAGCGAGCACCTTGCCGCCGGTGCGCTTCTCATAGTTGTCCATATAATCCCACAGTTGGCTGACGGGTGTGTCGCCTTGCCCGGGATCATAAGGGAGAACTTGGTCGGTCCGGCTTTTGCCATCGCGGAACATGACGACACGATGCAGATTATTGCCGCCGGGCATTAGCGTATATTCAAAACCCATGAATGCGGTGAATTTGCCCGGTTCATTGTAGCGTTCGACCAGAGTGCTGTGGCTGGTCCAGATGTTGGTTGATGTTTTGCGCTGGCGTTCAGGATCGGTGAGTGATTTAGGAAGATCGTTGCGGCCGACGCGGTCAATCAGTTCCGCTGTAACCCGTTGCATGCCTTCCGGGCCCTTGTGCATTTCGTCATGCCAGCGTCGCAGTGTCGGATCGCGGATCAGGAATCCGGGAGCGTCGTACAATGCTTTGGTCGCGCCCAGTCCGCCGGAGTGATCGGCAATGACCAAAAAATCGAGTGGCCGCTCCAGTTTCGCCTTTAGCCCCCACGTTGAGGTGACTTCTTCCCCCCGGGCAAAACGCAACGCTTCTTCCGGCCCCAGCTTGACGCCGAAGCCGAAGGCGTCGATCGAATTCGAGGTATGCAAATGGGTATCGCCCCACAGCAACTTCATCGCCGGACCGGAAGTAACTTCCTTGTCGGACGCGATCTGAGTGGTGCGTGAATCATCGAGAACCGACTTTTCCTGCCAGTAGCGCCAGCCATAAGTTAGCCCGGCACCGACCGCGATAAATGCTACCGCTCCCAAAACAATCGTACGTTTTTTTGCCATTTTCCCCACTCCTGAGAGGAAAACTGCGCCCGATTTTCGTGCCCGTCAAGTAGTCCGCGCAGACGCGGCGGTGACGCTACGTCAACGGTTGCTTCATACTCCAAAGAAATTGTGCGGGACGCTCGTCTGCTATCTCGGCCAGCCCTATAGTCTGCCCATCGCGGCCCATAGTCGATTCATAATCGTAAGTGGCGAAAAGACGATCCCACCATGTCAGGGCAAACCCGTAATTGCGCTGTTGTTCGCCGACAGCGGTGCTGTGGTGTACCAAATGCATGTCCGGTGAAACGAGAAAGATGCGTAAGAGGCGGTCAACGCTACGTGGAAGGCGGACGTTGCTGTGGTTAAAAAGGGCGTTGCAATTGAGCCAAAGTTCGAAAGCAAGTGCCGCGAGTACAGGCACGCCAAGAAAAACCACCGAAGCCGATTTATAAAGGGTGGAAAACAGCAGTTCCAGCGGATGAAAACGCAATGCTGTCGATGCGTCCAGATCGCGGTCGCTATGGTGGACTTTGTGCATAACCCACAGAAAACCAAAGCGGTGCATAGCGACATGCTGCAACCAAAGCGCAAAATCGAGCAAGATAAAGGCAAGCCCGGCTTCCAACCACCACGGCCAGCCGACATAGTTGAACAAACCAAAGCCATGATCATGTGCCCAAGCTGCAGCGCTGCCGACGACGACAAGCAGCGCGAGCACACGGCCGACCGTAACATTAGTCAGGAAAAACAGGGCATGAGTCCGCCAACGGGGTATCCGACCTAAAACCCGCGCGCTGCGTGGCCACAGATATTCAGCGACTGATAAAAGAACAAGCAGTCCGGCGGGGATAGCTATCGCATAAAGACCCAACCCCGCCTCGACCATCCCGCTTACGCGTCGGCGCTTTCGAGGAACGGATAATCCGTATAACCTTCAGCGCCGGGAGCATACCAAGTCTTGTAATTATCGGGCGTCAGTTCGGCTCCTGTTCTCAGGCGTTCGACGAGGTCGGGGTTGCTGATATAGGGTCGGCCAAAACTGATCGCGTCTGCAAGGCCGGAGGCGAGATCGGCGTCGGCCAATTCTTTTGTATACTCCTGGTTCAGAACCAGAGGTCCTTTGAACACCTCGCGAATTTGGGGTGAAATACGCGGTACTTCCGTCCGGCCGAAGTTGCCATAGGGTTTCACTTCGCGCAGCTCGAGGAACGCAATGCCGATATCTTGCAGTGCCGCGGCGGCGGCCGTGAACAGCGGGATAGGATTGCTATCTTCAACGCCTTGTGTTTCCCCGTTTGGCGATAGCCGCACCGATGTGCGGTCGGCCCCAATGGCATCGACTACCGCTTGAGTGACTTCGCGAAGCAACCGGATGCGGTTTTCGATCGAACCGCCATATTGGTCGGTCCGGAAATTGCTGTTGTCCCGCAAGAACTGGTCGATAAGATAGCCATTGGCAGCGTGAATTTGTACGCCGTCAAATCCGGCAGCCATGGCGTTTTTGGCAGCATTGACATAATCTTCAACCACCCGTGGAATCTCGGATGTTTCAAGTGCGCGGGCTTCGGCATAAGGTTTTTTCCCTTCCGCTGTATGCGCATCGCCCGGCGCTGTGGTCGCGGAAGCAGAAACTGGTTGTGCGCCACCTAGAAAATCGGGATGCACCAGACGGCCCATGTGCCACAATTGCAGTATGATACGTCCGCCTGCTTCGTGCACTGCTTCGGTTACCGGTTGCCACGCCGCGACCTGTGTATCGTTCCAGACACCCGGCGCCGAAGGCCAGCCTAGGCCTTCCTGCGAAATGCCCGTGGCTTCGGCAATAATCAGACCCGCTGTGGCGCGCTGGCTGTAATATTCAGCTTTTAGATCGGACATGGGAACGTGTCCTGTTGTACTGCGTCCGCGCGTCAGAGGCGACATAATCACGCGATTGGCGGCGTTGATGGCACCAAGCTGGATGGGATCGAACAAAGTTGCAGTCATAAATCTTCCTGTCATTAAGGCTTTGGTTTGCAGCCAAGATGCGGATAGGCGTTGCAAATTGCAACGGGGGTTTATGCCGACAAAGATTTTCCATCAGCAAAGTCCCAAGACTTTGGCCTTTCTGGCGCTAATCGCCGGGAATATCGCCATTGCCTTTGGTCCGTTGCTTGTGCGCTATGCCGATAGCGGACCTATTGCGACAGGGTTCTGGCGTCTGGCGCTTGCGACGCCGTTTCTTTTTCTGGTGGGCTACCGATTCGGTTTCCGTCTGTCGTCTGTCCGTCCGCCGACCTTTGTTTTCATCCTCGTTGCAGGCGTGTTTTTCGGGATCGATATTATCGCTTGGCATATTGGCATTTTCCAAACAAAGCTGGGCAACGCGACCCTGTTTGCGAATTGTGCTAGCCTGTTGCTGGTGATTTACGGGGTGGTGGTAGCGCGTAAGATGCCCGGCAAGTGGCAGATCGTATCGGTGGTTCTCGCCTTTGTCGGTGCCGCTCTGCTGATGGGCCAAAGTCTTGAGCTATCGCCGGTTCATTTCGCGGGGGACCTACTCTGCCTCGGCGCAGGCCTGACATACACTGTTTATCTACTGATGATGATGCGCGTTCGTGAAAACACCGAAAGCTGGGGCGCGTTGGCGATGGCCAGTGCCGTTGCGGCGCTGGTTCTGCTGCCTGCATCACTCTATGCAGGCGAAGTTCTTATACCGACGGCATGGTGGCCCGTTCTGTTGCTCGCCCTTACATCGCAATTTTTAGGGCAAGGCTGTTTGACCTATGCCCTGCCGCATTTCAGTCCGCTCGTCATCGGCCTTGCATTACTGCTGCAACCAGCTTTGTCGGCGGCGGCAGGGTGGGTGGCCTTTGGTGAGACGCTGAGTCTGCTCGATTTCACAGGAAGTTTGCTGGTGATGGCGGCGTTGGTGCTGGTGCGTAAGCAATAGCTCTTTTATTAGCGCCTTATTGCGCCTACGTTTCAGATATGACCGTTCAAAATCTTCTCGCCAACGCCACTCTTGACGAAATTCGCGCCGCGCTCGCGCCGCTTATTGCTCGCAATGCTGCCTTTGACGGCTGGAGCGCAGCAGCCGTCGAATCGGCGGCGGCGCAGTTGGAAATTGACCCCGATGTTGCCGCCCTGGCGTATAAAGGCGGTGCGATGGTAATGATTGACGGCTGGATTGAATCGATCGATGTGGAGCTGGCGCACCGCCAGCCCCCGGAAAAGCTGCAGACGATGAAAATCCGGGAACGGATCACCGCTCTTCTAGCCACCCGTCTGGAGATTATGAATCCGGACCGGGAAGCGCTGCGCCGCGCCATGACGATCATGGCGATGCCCCAAAACATCGTGCGCGCTACGAAAATCGGATGGCGCTCGGCCGACCGGATGTGGCGCCTTGCCGGCGATACGGCCAGCGATTTCAACCATTATACAAAACGCGCTACGCTATCGGCTGTCTATGGCAGCACGCTGAGTATCTTCATCAATGACGAGAGTGAAGATTTCTCCGCTACGCGGGCGTTCCTGAATCGGCGTATCGGCAACGTCATGCAATTTGAAAAGGTGAAAGCGCAGGCGCGTGCGCGGAAGGAATATGTGCCCAGTCTGTCACGCTTTATCGGCCGATTGCGCTACCCCGCATAAAAACGAATAGCACTTGATGTTATTGCGAATCGGTTGCAAATGACACCGGTGCAATTAGATGAACTTCCGCTCAAGAGCCGTGCACGGGTACAGACCATCGACTGGGCTGTGATTCCCGAAAGCGAAGGCCACCGTTTGCGTTCACTCGGGCTCGAAGAAGGCGTCGAGGTTGAAGCCCTGCACAAGGGCATCTTACTTTGGCGTGACCCGATCGCCGTCCGGGTGGGACGTATGCGGATTGCACTCCGCCGCAAGGTCGCATCAGCCATTTTCTGTGAGCTCACACTATGAGCGGTACATTACCGTTGGTGGCGCTCGTCGGCAATCCGAACAGTGGTAAAAGCTCATTGTTCAATGCGCTTACCGGTGCGCGCCAGAAAATTGCCAACTATCCCGGTGTAACGGTGGAACGTAAATCGGGACGCACGGCGCTGCCCGATGGTCGTCCCGTCGAACTGCTTGATTTGCCCGGCGCCTATAGCCTTCAGCCCGACAGTCTGGACGAGGCCGTTACGCGTGACGTGGTCCTTGGTAAATTTCCCGGTCAACGACGCCCGGAAGCGTTGATCATCGTTGTTGATGCCGGCAATCTCGACAATCATCTGCGCTTTGCCATTGAATTGATAGCGCAGGGGTTACCCGTTGTCCTTGCCCTGAATATGGTTGATCTGGCCGAACGCGACGGGCTGGAAATAGATCCCACCGTTCTGGGCGATGAGTTGGGCGTTCCGGTTGTCTCCACGGTCGCGGTGCGCAAGCGGGGGCTGGACCAGTTACTTATCATGTTGGGTGAAGCCCTTACTAATCCCCGTCCCGAAGAAGCGGTAGTAAGCGAAAGCCGCAAACAGATTACGGAGCGCGCTCACCGGATCGCCAACCGTGCCATCGTCAACGAAACACAAGGGCGGCAATGGACACGGCGGCTCGATGCCATTTTGTTGCACCCTGTGGGCGGCGTCGCCATATTGCTGGCGCTACTGTTCGTAATGTTTCAGGCGGTGTACGGCTGGTCAGAAGCGCCTATCGGTTGGATCGAAGGTGGATTTGCAGCTCTGACCGGTACTATTAAAACGCAGATACCCGACAGCCTGTTACGGTCATTCCTCACAGACGGGGTCATTGCCGGTGTCGGTTCGGTGGTGGTGTTTCTGCCGCAGATCCTGATCCTGTTCCTCTTCATATTATTGCTCGAAGCGACCGGTTACATGACCCGCGCTGCCTTTGTTATGGACCGCATGATGGCGGCCGTGGGACTCTCGGGCCATAGCTTCATCCCGCTTCTGTCTTCCTTTGCGTGCGCCATCCCCGGCATCATGGCAACGCGGAGCATCATGGACCAGAAAGAGAGGCTTGCGACCATATTGATCGCGCCCCTGATGACTTGCTCGGCCCGCTTGCCGGTTTATACCCTCATCATTGGCGCGTTTATTCCGGTGCAAAGTATTGGTCCGGGCATCGGCTTACAGGGTCTCGTCTTATTCGCGCTTTATCTGTTCGGCATTATCGGCGCGATGTTGGCTGCAGCGGTCATCCAGCGTTTTGTCACGCAAAGCCGCAGCAGCAGCTTTCTGATCGAAATGCCGCGGTACCAGTTACCGCGCCTGAGTGACATCGCACTGGGCCTATGGCAGCGTGCCTGGGTCTTCCTGCGCCGCGCCGGCACAATCATTTTTGTCGCCTCAATCATCTTGTGGGCATTGCTCAGCTTTCCCAAAGTTCCAGAGGGTAGCTCTCAAAACCAGGTGGAATATTCGATTGCGGGGCATATTTCCGATGCAATTGAACCAGTGGTCCGACCGATCGGCTTCAACCACGACATTGCGCTTGCGCTGATCCCGGCCATGGCCGCCCGTGAAGTGGCGGTTTCGGCGTTAGGTACCGCCTATGCGATCGACGCCGAGGATGACGAACAGGCCGCCTTGCGCCTTGGTCCGCAACTGGCGGCCAAATGGTCGCTAGCCACGGCACTTGCCTTTTTGGCGTGGTTCATCTTTGCTCCCCAATGCATTTCAACCATCGCGGTCACGCGGCGCGAAACCAACGGCTGGAAATGGCCGATATTCATGGTCGTCTATCTTTTTGCCCTCGCCTATCTGGCGGCGGGCATAACCTATTGGACAGCCGTCTCCTTCGGCTTATAGCAACACCGAAGATCAAACTGAAAATAAGAGGGCAGGAAAATGGCGGGTAGCGTCAATAAAGTAATAATTGTCGGCAATCTAGGCGCGGACCCGGAAGTGAAATCCTTCCAGAATGGCGGACGCATTTGCAATTTGCGCATCGCCACGTCTGAAGACTGGAAAGACCGGACCACCGGTGAAAAGAAAGAACGTACCGAATGGCATAGCGTCGTCCTGCAAAGCGACGGTCTAGTAGGCGTCGCCGAACGTTTCCTGAAAAAGGGTAGTAAAGTGTATATCGAGGGCCAACTTCGAACCCGCAAATGGCAAGACCAGTCAGGCAATGACCGTTACACCACAGAGATTTCGGTGGCTGGTTTCGACGGCAAGCTAGTAATGCTTGATGGCGCACGCGGCGGTTCGGGCGGCGGAGGCAATGAAGGCTGGTCGGGTGGTTCATCGGGCGGTAGCCAAGCCAGTGGTGCAAGCGGCGGTCAGGGTGGCGGCAACTGGAGCGGTGGTTCTTCAGGCTTTGGTGGTGGCGACTTCGATAACGATCTGGACGATGACGTACCATTTTAAGTACGGTTTCAGGGACAGGAGCGAGAGGTTGAACGAACAGGGATAATTATGAAAAAAGCTCTGTTGGTCCTCTTGGCAATCTCGGCACTCGTAGCATATTTTGTATTTGATCTTGGACAGTATCTGAGTCTCGAAAACTTCAAAGCGCAACAGTCCGAGATCCTAGCGGCAAAAAATGCTCAGCCAGCTCTCTATATTGCCGGATTTTTCGTTATCTATGTCGCGATAACCGGGCTTTCGATTCCGGGCGCAGCGATCATGACCCTGATTGCAGGGGCGCTTTTCGGGTTGTTGCTGGGGACGATCATTGTATCTTTCGCTTCGACCATGGGCGCGACGCTAGCCTTTTTGGGGTCGCGCTATGTTTTGCGCGATTGGGTGCAGTCAAAATTTGGCGCACGGCTGAAGGCCATTGATGACGGTTTGGCGAAGGATGGTGCCTTTTACCTTTTCACTTTGCGTCTAATTCCCGTGTTTCCCTTTTTCGTTATCAATCTTCTGATGGGCCTTACCCGAATCCGAACATGGACATTCTTTTGGGTCAGCCAGTTGGGGATGCTTGCGGGGACAATTGTCTTTGTAAACGCAGGGACACAGATCAGTAAGATTGAATCAACCGCCGGATTATTGTCGCCGACGCTGATCGGCTCTTTTGTGTTACTCGCGCTTTTCCCTTGGGCTGCCAAAGGCCTGCTCGCGCTCGTAAACCGGCGCCGTGGCTAATATGGCGACCAAACCTAAGCAGTTTGACCGCAATCTGATAGTGATCGGTGCCGGATCCGCCGGCCTGGTGTCGGCTTATATCGCAGCGATGGTTCAGGCCAAAGTCACGCTGATTGAAGCCCGTGAAATGGGAGGTGATTGCCTCAATACCGGTTGCGTCCCCTCCAAGGCGCTCATCAAAAGTGCGCGTGTGGCGCATCTGGTTTCGGACGCCGCCCGTTTTGGCGTCAAAACTTCCGCACCAACGATTGATTTTCCTAAGGTCATGCGACGGATCCGTGACGTCATAACGGCAATCGAGCCGCACGACAGTGTTGAACGCTTCACGAATCTTGGCGTTGATTGTGTAAGGGGATATGCCCGATTCATCGACCCGTGGACCGTCGAAATTGACGGGAAAACCCGGCTGACTGCACAAAACTTCATTATCGCCACCGGCGCTGCGCCTCTTGTTCCACCTTTGCCGGGTGTCGAGGCGAGCGGCTATTTGACGAGTGAAACCTTGTGGGACGAATTTGCGAAGCGTTCGGCCGCACCTCAACGACTGATCATATTAGGCGGTGGGCCTATCGGATGCGAACTGGCGCAATCCTTCCAGCGGTTGGGGTCGCAAGTGACATTGATAGAAATGGCCGAAAGGCTATTGCTGAAGGAAGAGGCTGACGCTGCGACGATTGTAACCCAACGCTTGCATGCCGACGGCGTGGAAATTTTGACGGGACATAAAGCGGTCCGCTTCGAAAAGGACAAATGTTTGATTGTTGAAGGGACACGAGGCGAACGGCCGCTTGCCTATGATGATGTGCTGATCGCTGTGGGTCGTAAACCCCGCATCTCGGGCTTTGGCTTGGAAGAATTGGGTCTGGTCATCGATGGTAAACTACCAGTCGACGGATTTCTGCGTACAAATATACCGCATATTCTATGCGCAGGTGACGTCGCGGGCAAGCAGCAGCTAACCCATGGAGGATCGCACGAGGCCTGGTATGCTAGCGTCAATGCGCTTGCCCGTCCGTTCAAGAAATACCGTGCGGATTACCGTGTGCTGCCACGTGTTACATATACCGAACCGGAACTTGCCGCTGTGGGACTGACTGAAGCTGACGCAACCCAGCTAGGCATTGCTTTTGATGTTACACGCTATGACCTTGATGATCTTGACCGCGCCATCGCCGAAGGCGAACGAACCGGCTTCGTCAAAATCCTAACGGCCGCAGGTAGCGATCGAATATTGGGAGCAACTGTAATCGGCGAACATGCCGGGGAAATTTTAGCCGAAATCACGTTTGCGATGAAGCACCAAATGGGCTTGCGCAAGATTTTGGCGACTATTCACCCTTATCCCACTTGGTCCGAAGCGACGAAATATGCTGCCGGCCAATTTAGCCTCGCGCGTAAACCGCTGGGGTTGCTCAAATGGGCTGAACGCTGGTTCCGTTGGCGGCGGGGTTGACCTTAAAAAAACCAGTTGCACAGCTTATGAAAACTTCTTTGAGGCAAGCCATATGCGCTGCACCACAGTAAGCAAGCAGAGCACCGCAAACGTAAAGGCAAGGGTCCCAAAATATTCCGGGAATAGGCAAAAGAGCACGAAAAAGCCGATCGTTTCGCTACCTTCCATCAATCCAATGGAATAGATAAAAGCCTTGGATTCTTTACCGCTGATCGTTGCTGGCTGAAGTGCGGCAATTGCGGCAAAGGCGAGAAAGCTAACCGCGGTTATTGTGAAACTTGCGACAAGAAGCAGTGCAGGAACAAGATTTTCCGGGTGGGCGAGGCCAAAGGCTACCGGGATTGAAATATAAAACACATAATCTGCCAGACTGTCGAGATAGCCGCCCCAAGCAGTGGGTCCGTTAACTCGCGCCACGGCGCCGTCCAAGCCGTCGAAGATTCGACTGGCAGCGATCAGTGCGAGGGCGAGCGGCAGATGATCCCCCAAAATCGCGGCCGCAGCGCCCAGCGCGACCAAAGCGCCCGAAAGTGTCAAGCAATCCGCCGATAGACCTGCGCGTGCCAAGCGAAAGGCCACCACGTTCAGGGGCCGTTCGATGAGAGAACGCAGTTGCGTATCAAACATGGCGGATCATTTCTTGGTCAGCTTTTCCTTCAACGAGGCGAGTGCGCCAAACGGACCTGCTTCGTCTTCACCTTTGACCCCCGCTTCTTTCAGATGAGCGTCCGCGTTGGGGCTGCGTGGATAGGGGTCCAGCGCAAGACCGAGTGATTGCGCGACAGCTTCGCCCAGATCGATCAACAGGCCATCGTGAAACATGACGTCGCAATCTTCCGCATCGAGTTCAAACTCCGTCTCCTCTTCGATGCGTGGTTCGGGAACGAAGCGGATGGTAACTGCCTCGCTGATCTCGACTAGTAAAGGTTCGCCAGTCGCAACGCAAATTTGCGCCAATGAAGCGTTAAGGTGACCATTCGCGAATATATCGGACCCCTCGGTCGTCATCGTCAAATCGGCATCTAACCGGTCAAGCGCGGTAAGGTCGAACCGTTTCGCAAGAGCCGCTCGCTGTGTAGTGTCTGCCGTCAAATGGATACTGCGTATCTTTCCACCCAATTCTGAAATCTTCAGTTCATGGCTGAATTCGCTGTGCGTCACCACGCAGCATTTCCTTTTGCCAAGTCATTCGACGCTACCCCGGCCAGCACCTGTTCGATCGCAAGTAAACCCTGCCGGACATGCGTCGCCGCAGCCCTATCTACCTCTTCGCCGCGATATACGTTGCGCGCAATGGCCTCGTCCAACTGGGAATTATCGGCCAAGGCAATGCGAAACGCATTTATTCGACCGCCGACTGCACCCATGATCTTGCCGATATGCTTACCGACGATCATGTCGCCAATGCCGACTTCGCGCAGCTGCCCGTCCATATCGTCCACCAGAACTTCGGTCAGATGAGCCATATTCTGTGCCTGCGCCGCGTCCTGTTCCAACCGTAACAAAACCAGCGAAAACAAGGTTGCAATCATATCGAAACGTCCATCGATGCTGTCCGGCACCAGTCCTGTTTCGTACCAGTGCGGCTCGCGCGCTTTGGCGACGATCTGATTATAGAGGGGAATGAGCTCGGATTTCGAATCGGCTTGTTGTGGTCCCCAAAATCGTTTCCAAAAAGTCATGCGCATCCGTTTCCGTTTTACTCATCCAGCATTCATCTGGCATTGCATATTGATATTGCTGGCCAAGGATGCAATGGCAACGCCTTAGTATCGTGGAACAGCGGAGAAGTTTATGCGCAAGTCGCAAATCATGGTTTTGGGCACTATTGTTACCGCACTGGTAATGACCTCAGGCTGCACTCGCCTGCGCGCGCATCAGGGCTATATTGGTGACCAAACGCTGCTAACTTCCGTCCAGCCGGGCGTCGACAACAAGGATTCGGTGCAAGCCTCTTTGGGACGTCCGACCTTTGTGGGGCAGTTCGACAAGAATGACTGGTATTATTACGCCCGCGACACACGCCAACTTGCTTTTGCGCAGCCAACCGCGACCGAGCAATATGTGCTGAAAGTCCGTTTTGATTCGGCAGGCAATGTCGCTTCGGTGACTCAGACGGGCAAGGAACTGATTTCTAAGATCAGCCCTGAAAGCGATAAGACGCCGACTTTGGGCCGCAACAAGAGCTTCTTTGAAGATATCTTCGGCAATATTGGGTCGGTTGGCGCCGGCACAGGCCAGGGTAGCACCCCCAACAGCCCCAATTAAAGTGTAAGGGTAATGGGTTGAGACTGTTTATTCGGTAACCCCCGCCGCCGCCAATACCGCCAAAGTAACAAGGTCGCTTGTGCTTGAAGCCATAGTTGCGACTTGCACTTGCTTTTCCATACCGATTAACATCGGTCCGATCACTTGATCTCCACCAAGCTCGCGCAATAATTTTGCCGATAGATTGGCGGACTGCAGGCCCGGCATCACCAACACATTGGCAGGGCCGGACAAGCGGCAGAAAGGGTAGTTTTTCATAAGCGCGGGATTAAGCGCTACATCTGGCGGCATATCGCCTTCATATTCAAAGTCGGGCCTCCGCGCGTCGAGTATCGCCACAGCATCGCGAATATTGTTAAGCCAAGTTCCATGTGGATTTCCAAAAGTGGAAAATGATAAAAACGCCACGCGGGGCACATGGCCCATACGCCGCGCAACAGCAGCGGTCTTTTCGGCAATATGCGCTAATTCTTCGGCCGTGGGTCGTTCGTTAACCGTGGTGTCGGCGATGAAAACAGTGTGCGTCTTGCCGACCATGACGTGAATCCCAAAGGATATTTCACCTTTTTTGGGATCCAGCACGCGGCGCAGTTCGCGCAACGTCTGGCCAAATGTGCGGGTGACGCCTGTGATCATAGCATCGGCTTGATCCATTTGCAGCAACAGAGCGCCAAATATATTGCGGTCGCGGTTGACCATGCGCTGGATATCACGCCGCAGGTAGCCGCGTCTTTGTAGGCGATTGTATAAGCGGTCGACCATCTTTTCCACGAGTGGACTTTGCGCGCTGTTGTGTATCTCATAATCTTCGGGGTCGGTACCGAGTTCGCGCAGCATGTCCTTCACCCGAGCGTCACGCCCCACAAGAACCGGTACGCCATATCCGTCCTGCTTGAACTGGACAGCGGCGCGTAGAACGACATCCTCTTCAGCTTCTGCAAAGATGACACGGCGCGGTTTTGCCCGTGCGGCTTCGTAAACCTGTGTGAGGACTGAATTGGTTGGGTTTAGACGAGCGCGCAATTGGGCTCGATAGGCAGCCATATCAGTAATTGGCTTTTGTGCTACGCCCGATTCCATAGCGGCTTTCGCCACGGCCGAAGCTACAATTTCCATCAACCGCGGGTCGAAAGGCGACGGGATAATATAATCGCGGCCAAATTTGTGCGCCAGCCCGCCATATGCCGCGGCCACCTCTTCGGGTACCGTCTCACGCGCAAGCTTGGCCAACGCGTTGGCGGCGGCAATCTTCATTGGTTCGTTGATCGTCGTAGCGCGAACGTCTAGTGCGCCGCGAAAAAGGAAGGGAAAGCAGAGGACATTGTTGACCTGATTGGGAAAGTCGGATCGACCGGTCGCAATGATCGCATCAGGTCGCGCCGCACGCGCAACTGGCGGGGAAATTTCCGGATCGGGATTCGCCATCGCAAAGATGATCGGCTGGTCGGCCATCGAACGCACCATCTCCGCGCTGAGCGCGTTGGCCGCCGACAGACCGAGGAAAACATCTGCGCCAACAATAGCTTCCGCTAACGTGCGCGTACTGGTCTTGGCGGCGTGCGCCGATTTCCATTGGTCCATGCCCTCGGTACGGCCTTGATAGATTACGCCAGTGCGGTCGCACATGATAACATTGTCGTGAGGTACGCCCATGGCCTTGATCAGCTCGGTACATGCAATGGCCGCCGCACCAGCGCCATTGCAGACTACCGTGACGTCCTTCAATGATCGACCGGTCAGTTCGCAGGCATTGATCAGCCCTGCCGCCGCAATGATGGCGGTACCGTGCTGGTCATCATGAAAAACCGGAATGTTCATCCGCTCGCGCAAGGTCTGTTCGATGATGAAGCATGATGGTGCAGCAATGTCTTCAAGGTTGATGCCGCCAAAGGTCGGTTCCAGCAACTCGACTGCGTCGATAAAGCGGTCAACATCTTCGGTCTTCACTTCAATGTCGATCGAATCAACATCGGCGAAGCGTTTGAACAAGACAGCCTTGCCTTCCATCACCGGCTTGGAGGCCAGAGCACCCAGATTGCCCATGCCCAAAATCGCAGTGCCGTTTGAAATAACCGCAACTAGATTGCCCTTGGCGGTATAGTCATAGGCGGTGGCCGGATCGTCATAGATCGCCTGAACAGGAACGGCGACGCCTGGGGAATAGGCAAGACTAAGGTCGCGTTGCGTCGCCATCGGCTTGGTGGCTATTATTTCGATTTTGCCCGGACGCCCCTGGGAATGGAAATCAAGGGCCTCTTGCGCAGTAAACTGGACGTCGCTTTCGCTCATTGTAGTGGACCTGACCCTTTTTTATCGCCTTACGCCGCCCTAACCCGATGAGGACTTAAGGGCAAGCATTGCCCCACAGTCTCGCCTTCGCTAACGCAGCTTGTATGGCGGGGGATAGCAAACCGACACCGATGATGGTGCAGTATCTGGGTCTGAAGGCCAAGGCAGGCGACTGCCTGCTCTTTTACAGGATGGGCGATTTTTTCGAGCTGTTCTTTGACGACGCTCGCACGGCAGCGGCGACGCTTGATATTGCGCTCACCTCACGCGGCGAACATGATGGCAGGCCCATTCCTATGTGCGGCGTCCCAGTTCATGCTGCCGAAGGCTATCTCGCGCGGCTTATCAAAGCAGGGCATCGCGTCGCTATCGCCGAACAGACCGAAAGCCCCGAAGAAGCTCGTGCGCGGGGCGGATCAAAAACGCTGGTCGCGCGCGACATCATTCGCTTTGTCACCGCGGGGACGTTGACCGAGGATAGCTTGCTCGACAGTTGGGCGTCGAACATGCTTGTCGCTCTATCGGCGATCGGCGATACTATCGGTATTGCGGCAACCGACATATCGACTGGCCATTTTGAATTGGTGACGGTGCAGCAAGGTGCGCTCGAGGCTGAACTGGCACGGCTTGCCGCTAGCGAAATTGTGGTGGCAGAAGATTTTTCTGGTAGGCCATTGGGGGCAATTCAGCGACCCCGCGCCGACTTTGACAGCTTTGCCGGTGAGGAAATTATGAAGCGGCATTTCATGCTCCCGACTCTGGAACCCATTGGCACCGTGACGCGCGCCGAATTAGCTGCAGCCGGGGGATTGCTGGCTTATCTTGGGCATGTCAGCCAAGGCAAAATGCCCTTCCTGAAATTGCCATTACGCCGTGAAGTGCATGATCATCTGCTTATCGATCAAGCAACCCGTGACAGTCTAGAAATCAACAGCGGGACAAAAGGCGGGCGGGCAGGTTCTTTGCTGGCCGAAGTTGACCGCACCATCACTGGCGCGGGGGCGCGGCAATTGGCTGCGGATCTGGCCGCACCTTTGATGGACAAGGCGCAAATTGAGGCGCGGCTTTCGCTGGTGCATTGGTTTCACGACGCACCCTTGTTGCGCGACGCCGTTCGAACCGCGGTCCGCCAGTTGCCCGACATCGCCCGTGCGCTCGGCCGCGTGGTTGCCGGACGTGGTAGTCCGCGTGACGTGGGCCAAATCCGTGACGGCTTGAGTGGGGCACGTAGTTTGCGGGAGCGGCTTGGCGCGGCGGGTGAACGGCCCGAACTGCTCGACAAGCTGCTACCCACTCTTGATGGTCATGGCGAAATGGTCGACCTATTTACCCGCGCCCTGATTGCTGCGCCGCCGACCGATACGGGGCAGGGTGGGTATATCGCCGAAGGCTATGACGCCGCGCTTGATGCCCTGCGCCTAGCAGGGCGCGATGGGCGACAGGCGATTGCCCAGATGGAAGCGCGTTATCGGGATGCAACGGGGATTACTGCTCTGAAAATCCGGCACAATGCGGTGCTCGGATTTTTTGTCGAGGTTCCTGCCAAGCACGGCGATGCGTTGATGGCCCCTGGTTCGGGTTTCACCCACCGCCAGACCATGGCTGGTGCGGTGCGCTTCAATTCCCCAGAACTGCATGAAGAAGCCATTCGCATCTCCCAGGCAGGTGGCCATGCATTGGCAGCGGAAGCGGCGCATCTCGAAGAGTTAATTGCGTATGTGCTCGAACGCCGTGACGCAATTTCAGCGAGTGCTGACACATTAGCGCGGATTGATGTAGCCGCCGCTCTCGCCGAACGCGCAGCAGAAGGCGGTTGGTGTCGTCCAATCTTTTCTGATTCGCCTGATTTGCATATCGAAGGCGGCAGGCATCCGGTGGTGGAGAGCGCGCTTGCAAAATCAGGCGACCGCTTCATTGCTAATGACTGCACTTTAGCCTCAGACAGTCGCCTCTGGCTGGTCAGCGGACCAAATATGGGAGGTAAATCGACCTTCCTACGGCAAAATGCGCTGATCGTGCTGCTCGCACAGGCCGGCAGCTTTGTACCTGCGGCCTCGGCGCGGCTGGGGCTAGTTGACCGGCTCTTCAGTCGTGTCGGGGCGTCGGATAATCTGGCGCGGGGCCGGTCGACTTTCATGGTCGAAATGGTCGAAACCGCTGCCATACTTGCACAAGCTACGCCGCGCAGCTTCGTGATTTTAGACGAAGTGGGTCGAGGCACCTCCACCTATGACGGCCTCGCAATTGCCTGGGCTGTGGTCGAGGGTATTCACGAAACAAACCGCTGCCGTTGCCTCTTTGCCACCCATTATCATGAATTGACCCGGCTCGCCGATAGCCTCGATGCGCTCTCGCTGCACCATGTCCGTGCTAAGGAGTATAAAGGTGACCTCGTCTTGCTCCACGAACTGGCGGAAGGTCCGGCTGACCGTAGCTATGGCATTGCCGTTGCGAAACTGGCCGGGCTGCCTCCGTCGGTCATCGCTCGGGCGCAGACGGTGCTAACTAAGCTCGAAAAAGGCCGTGCTGAGACTGGCGGGTTGACTGCTGGCCTTGATGATTTACCACTTTTTAGCGCGGCTATTAACGCGGCGGAAGCTAGGGTGGATGTTTTGAGGGAGAAACTGAACGGCCTCGACATCGATTCCCTCAGCCCCCGGGCCGCGCTTGATTTGCTTTACGATCTGAAACGCGCGGCGGGGGAGGGGTGACATAGGCCTACCCCAAACTGAGGAACAGGCCTGCTAATGCCGCGCTCATAAGGTTGGACAGGGATCCTGCCGCTAACGCTTTCAGGCCCAGCTTTGCGATGACGGGCCGCTGGTTGGGTGCCAGTCCGCCGGTGACGGCCATCTGGATGGCGATCGACGAGAAGTTGGAGAAACCGCATAGCGCAAAGGTCACGATACCAACAGTGGCTGGCGACAATGTCTTCAGTGCACCTAGATCTATGAAGGCAACAAATTCGTTGAGAACTATCTTGGTTCCGAAAAGCCCGCCCGCTTGTAAAGCTTCGCCCCAGGGAACGCCGAGCAGGTACATGACCGGTGCAAAGACGTAGCCGACAATTTGTTGGAAGCTGAGGTCGGGTTGACCGAACATGCCGCCGATCCCGCCCAAGATACCATTGGCGAGCGCGACGAGCGCAACAAAGGCAAGCACCATCGCACCAACGGCTACCGCCAGTTTAACCCCGGTCTGCGCGCCTTGGGCGGCAGCCATAATGATATTTGCGGGCTTTTCCTCGCCATCATCGGCAAGGATTACTGGCTCTTCATCCGGGTGCGGATTGGCAAGTGCCGGATCGCCTTCGCTGACCGGCATGGGCGGGACGTCGGGCATCATAAGCTTGGCCATCAAAATACCGCCGGGTGCCGACATGAATGCGGCGGCCAGCAGATAGTCGATGCGGATACCCATCGACGCATAGGCTGCCAATATGGTCCCTGCGACCCCTGCCATGCCGACCGTCATGACACAAAAGAGCTGCTCGGGCTTCAGGCTCGCCAAATAGGGACGGATAACAAGCGGCGATTCCGACTGGCCGACAAAAATGTTGGCGGCAGCGCACAGGCTCTCGACCTTGGAAATACCGGTCACCTTCTGTAAGCCGCCGCCAATCCAGCGGATCACATATTGCATCAGGCCAAGATAATAGAGGATCGAGATCAGCGACGCGAAAAAGATGATGACGGGCAAGGCCGCAATCGCAAAACTGTTTCCGCCAATTTCGGGTGAAGCCAATGGACCGAAGATGAAGTTGGTTCCCGCTGCGGCATAGCCCAGAAGATTGGATACGCCGTTCGACATGACTTCCAGAACCGTTTTGCCCCACGGCACATAGAGCACCAGCGCCGCCAGGCAGGCCTGCAACGCAAAGGCAGCACCGACGACGCGAAACTTGATGGCGCGGCGGTTTGACGACAGCGCAACCGCAATCGCCAAAATCACAACCATGCCTGCAAGGCCTAACAAAATTTGCATGAAAAACTCCCGACCCCGAGCACTTTACACTCCACCTAGCGTCAAGCTCGGTCTTGCGCCAATAAAATTAGACGCTAGTCAGTGTCCATGACTGAACAGACCACATCAGGCACGTCCTTAAGTGCCGTTCCGCGCTCCCTTTTCGTCTTTGCCATATTCTACGGCGGTATGGTTCCGCTGGGTGGATTTCTGGGCGCGAAGCAAGTTGCAATCGGACCGCTGGCGGTTGAAGCCGGGATTTTCCCCTTTCTCACCTTGATTGCGGTGTCGAGCGCAATCGCCGAACTGCATGGGCGGGAAATCGCCGATCGGTTGGTCCGCTATGGTTTTGTTCCATTGTTCATTGCAATTGGTCTGTCCTATTTCGTGCTGCAACTGCCGACCGACGCAGGCATGTACGAACCTGCAAAAGAAGCCTTTCCCATCATCGTCGGACAAAGCGGACGAATGATGGCGGCAGGCATATTGGCCTATGGTGTCTCGGTGTCGCTAAATGTCTGGCTGTTCGCGCGTCTTAAAGGGACATCGGGACGGTTTCTGGCGATACGCGGGTTCATTGCGGCGGCGCTGTCGCAAATTGTCGACACGTTGATCTTTATCTCTGTCTCCTTCTATGGGGTTCGCCCGATTGCTGAATTGATGATGGGGCAGATGATCGCAAAGATCGTCCTGTCGGCGGTCATGGTTCCATTGGTCATTGCACTTGTCGTACGCATTGGCCGCAAGCTGGACGCGGCGGCCTGATCATGAGCATTGACCCGATCAATCTCGCAAAGGCGGAAACGCTTACCGAGGCTCTTCCCTATCTGCAGCGTTATGCGGGCAAAACCTTCGTCGTGAAATATGGCGGCCATGCAATGGGCGATGCTGCCTTGGCACGCGACTTTGCATCGGATGTTGTCTTGCTGAAGGCAGTCGGCATCAACCCGGTTGTTGTCCATGGCGGCGGGCCGCAAATTGGTGCGATGCTGAAAAAATTGGGTGTCGAAAGCGAATTTGTGGATGGTCTGCGTGTCACCGATGCCGAAACCGCCAAGGTCGCCGAAATGGTACTTTCGGGCGCGATTAACAAGGAACTCGTTGGTTGGATTAATGCTGCCGGTGGCCGTGCGCTGGGAATATCCGGCAAGGATGGCGGATTTGTCACGGCGTCCAAGGTGCAACGCACGCAGAAGGATCCCGACAGCAATATTGAGCGGAATATTGATCTCGGCTTTGTTGGCGAACCGCAAAAAGTTGACCGTAGTGTTATCGATACAATCAGTGGCGCCGGAATGATTCCGGTCATTGCCCCGATTGGCGTGGGCGAAGATGGCCACACCTATAACATCAATGCAGATACCATGGCCGGTGCGGTTGCGAGTGCGCTCGGTGCCTCGCGATTGTTTCTGCTAACCGATGTAGCGGGCGTGCTTGACAAAGCCGGGCAATTGCTGACCGATCTCGACCCGGACGCCATTGCCGCATTGCAGGCCGATGGAACAATCAGTGGCGGGATGATCCCCAAGATCGAAACTTGCGTCAATGCGGTGGAAGCAGGGGTAGATGCCGCTGTCATATTAGATGGACGTGCCAGCCATGCGATGCTGATCGAAATGTTCACCGACAAGGGCGCGGGTACGCTGATCCACAAATAGTGTTTTAGGTGATTGATACAGCGCGTCGCCTCGGCTAATCGCACCTATCTGTCTTCTATCGGAGAAACCCATGCTTCTCGCGCTTATTTCGATCATTGGCTATTTGATGACGATCTTGTCGACTGTCGTCATCGTGCAATTCATCCTTAGCCTGTTGATCGCTTTCAATGTGGTCAGCCTGTCGAACAATTTCGTATCTTCCATCTGGCATGCCCTGAACATGATATTGGATCCGTTTCTGAAACCGATCCGCAAGATCATGCCGGATACAGGCATGATCGACTTTTCTCCCATGGTGCTCCTGATCGGATTGCGCATTCTGCAAATGCTGTTGATGGGTCTCGCCAACGACATTGCTTCGGCGGGCATGTGAGCGCGAATAACATCATTGATGGTAAGGCATATGCCGCGGATTTGCGCGGACGAATTGCTGCTTCGGTACCGGACTTTGTGGCGCATAGCGGTCGCAAGCCTGGGCTTGCCGTTGTGCTGGTTGGCGACGATCCCGCGAGCCAAGTCTATGTAGGCTCCAAGAAAAAGGCGACAATTGAAGCTGGAATGGCCAGTTTCGAATATCGCCTGCCCGAAGATACCGCACAGGCTGACCTGATTGCGTTGGTCGAACAGCTCAACGCCGATGAACTGGTTGATGGTATTCTGGTTCAATTGCCATTGCCGTCGCATATGGACGACAAGGCTGTTATTGCTGCGCTCGATCCCGCCAAGGATGTGGACGGTTTCCACGTCGTCAACGCCGGACGGCTCGCGATAGGTGAAGACGCCTTTGTTCCCTGCACGCCCTTGGGCTGCCTGATGCTGCTCAAGGACCGGCTAGGCGATTTGTCGGGCAAAAATGCGGTCGTTATTGGCCGATCGAACATTGTAGGCAAGCCGATGGCGCAGCTTTTGCTGGCTGAAAACTGCACTGTCACGATCGCGCACAGCCGGACCCAAGATTTGGCCGATGTGGTGCGCCGTGCCGATATCATCGTTGCAGCAGTTGGCCGTGCGGAAATGGTGAAAGGCGACTGGATCAAGGACGGAGCGGTCGTCATCGATGTTGGAATCAACCGGCTCGCTCCCGCCGAAGGCGAAACCAAAGGACGCCTGGTCGGCGATGTTGCCTTTGCTGAAGCCGCGGTGCATTCTGCTGCAATCACACCGGTACCGGGAGGAGTTGGCCCCATGACGATTGCCTGTCTTTTGCGCAACACGCTTGTGGCGGCTTATCGTCGTGCTGACCTTCCGCCGCCAGAAGGAATTTGATGCGATGAAGTGGATTGGCTTAATTGGCGCGGCCTTTTTGGTTCTCTCGGCCTGTGCCGGCGGACCGCGTGCTCCTGCCGGGTTTGAACCGCGCATTGCCAATCCGAGTGCGATCATCTCCGCTGAAATAGCCTTTGCCCGATTGGCACAGGAAAAGGGTCAGTGGACGGCCTTTCGCGAAACAGCGGCAAAGGATGCCGTGATGTTCGACCCGGAGCCTAATCTGGCGCAAGCTTGGCTCAAAGGCCGCGCGGACCCGCCTTCTGCGGTCAAGTGGCAGGCACATAAAGCTTTCATGTCATGCGATGGCAAAACCGGAGCGACGACCGGCGCGTGGCAGCGGCCCAATGGAACATTCGGTTACTTCACAACAATATGGCAGTTCATTCAAAAGAACGAACGCGGCGACGGCGAATGGAAATGGGTTGTCGATCATGGCGACGCGCTGACGACAGCGCGCGCGCCTAAGGAAATGATCGAGACAAAGGTGGCAAGCTGCAAAGGCCGTGCGCCTGCATTGCTCATCGCCCCCGCCGAAGGTGCCCAAATGAAAAGCGGGTTTTCCCGCGACCAATCACTTAGTTACACCTGGGTCGTGCAACCGGATGGCAGTCGCACGGTCGAGGTGAAACTTTGGAACGGTCAAATGTCCGAGACCGTTATTCTGGATCAGGTCGCCGCACCCAAATGATCGACCTGTTCCTTTCCGCATTTATCACCTTTTTCGTCGTCATCGATCCACCGGGTTGTGCACCCATTTATGCCAGCCTGACTAAAGGCGCGAATGCCGCGCAACGTCGGAACATGGCTTTGCGTGCTGTATTCGTGGCGTCGATGATATTGCTTGTCTTTGCGCTATTCGGCGAAGAACTGCTCGCGGCGTTGCATATCGAACTCAACAGCTTTCGCATTGCTGGCGGTATCATGCTGTTCCTGATCGCCACAGAAATGGTATTCGAGAAGCGCACAGAGCGCCGGGAAGAGCGGGCGCAAAAAATCATCGACACTCCAGAGATCGAGGATGTTTCGGTCTTTCCAATGGCCATGCCAATGATTGCAGGGCCGGGATCCATCGCATCGGTCATGCTCCTGATGGCGCAAAATGACGGACTGGATCGGGCGGTGATCATTCTGTCTGCGCTGGCGGCAGTTCTGGTTCTAACCTTGTTGGCGCTATTGGCAGCGGGTCCGCTGATGCGGGTGTTGGGCGCCAATGCGGAGGCGGTCATTACCCGTTTGCTCGGCGTATTACTCGGAGCATTGGCCGCGCAATTTGTGATTGATGGATTGCGCGAAAGCTTTCTGTAACGGCCTCTGGCCTTCAGCTATTGCAAGGTAACGCGGTCGTCTGAGCCATCGTGCCGGCCGAAAAACTGCATCAATTGCACGATCAAATCAGCACGAGCAGATAATCCACGTGCCTCCAGCAAGGCTTGTTTGGCCGCATAATCGAAGGGAGCTATCTGGGCGATGGCGTTGACCAGCGAATAATCATCCAATTGCCCGACTGCGCCCCAATCGACGGCATAGCCCTGAATATCGGCAAAGCGACGCGATTCGATTTCGAGCGACGCGCGTTCGGCAATGGACAATGCGTCAGACGCTTCGTCTTCTTCCCACAGATCGGCTTCGACTTGACGGAAACTGGTGCTGACGTCGAGTTCCTTGCGGATCGTAAAGCGCTGAAGCCCTTCCAATATGATGTTGTAGCGGCCATCTTCCATCGCTTCCACATCGCCAATCCTGCCCAGACAACCCACCTCGAACAAGGCGGAGCCATTACCCTGCCCCTTGGGCTGGACCATCCCGATCATGCGGTCGCGGGCTAGCGAATCGCCCACCAGATCGCGGTAGCGTTGCTCGAAAATATGCAAAGGCAATTGCATGCCCGGAAACAATATCGCACCGGTGAGGGGAAAGATCGAGATGCGGCGGATGGTCATCCGAACAAAATGGCCGACAATTTGCGGCGCGTGGCCGAAACCCAAGGGTCTTCCAAGCCAATCATCGCAAAAATTTCCAGCAACCGCGCCTTGGCCGCACCATCATTCCACTCGCGATCGACGGCGATGCTGTGCAGCAGCGCGTCAGCCGCCTCGTCCCGGTGGCCCGCAGCCATCAGCGCGTTGGCGAGATCAATCCGTTTGGCGTGATCGTCTGGTGCCGCATCAACTGCAGCTTTGAGCGCGTTAAGTTCGTCTGGCGCCACCGCGGCTGCCGCAATGCTCAGCACCGAATTTGCCCGCACCAAGGCGGCGTCCGCCTTCAGCGTTTCATCCAGACTGTCGTAAATGGCCTGCGCTTCGTCCGCCCGGCCTAGAGCGGCCAGTGCGCGAATCAGTCCGGACAGAGCACCGGGGTGTTCAGGCGCAACGGCAAGTGCGTCAATGAACAGGCTATAGGCCTGCTCCGCGCCAGCATTCTCGAGCAACTCTTCGCCCGCGTCCAGCAAGGGTGCGATCTGCGTTGCGGGATCCGGGGTACCGTCCCCCGCCTGTATGGGCAGTTTTTCGAGTATTTGGTCCAGCATTTGTGCCAATTGCGGCTCGGTTCGGGCCGGAGTCAGGTCGGCAATGGGCTGCCCCTGGAATATGGCATAGACGGTGGGAATCGATCGGACCTGAAATTGTGCGGCGATGAATTTATTCTCGTCGACATTCACCTTTGCCAGAACGACGCCACGGTCGGCATAATCGGCAGCAACCTTTTCCAGTACCGGCGTCAGCTGCTTGCACGGGCCGCACCATTCGGCCCAGAAATCCAATATGACGAGTTTGTCCATCGAAGGCGTCACCACCTGTTCGCGGAATTGCTCGACTGCTTTTTGTTCTTCGGTGGTCAGGCCCATCGTTGCCAAAGTCATTCTCCGTGCTTTGTAAGCGGATTCGTACCCGTCCTATGTGCGCAAAGTTACGCCTTATACAAGACAGGCAATCACCCGTTTGCATAAAAAGCATATAATTGGGGGTTGCGGGGGGAAATACCCCATGCTAACGGCGCGCCTCACCTGTCGGGGAATCGAGATGGCCACTAGGTCAATCGCCTGTCCCGACCGCCAGAGCGGGCGTAGCTCAGGGGTAGAGCACAACCTTGCCAAGGTTGGGGTCGAGGGTTCGAATCCCTTCGCCCGCTCCAG
>PNNB01000047.1 GCA_013823985.1 Sphingopyxis sp. | reverse complement strand
CATCAATCGCGCATATGGCACCAATGGTCTGAACCAACTTACCAGTGCCGGCTCGACGGCGCTCGGTTATGACGGACGAGGAAACCTGACGAGCAGTGGAAGCAATCTCTACAGCTACACCAGCGAAAATCGGCTTGCGACTGGGCCTGGTGGGGTGACGCTATCCTATGACCCAACGGGGCGGCTGTCGAACGTGGCGCAAGGAGCTACGGTCACAAAGTTTGAACATCTCGGCCCAAGGCTGGTGATCGAACGCAATGGCAGCGGCACGATCCAGCGTCGTTACATCCACGGCCCAAGAGATGATGAGCCTTTGGTCTGGTATGAAGGCGCAAATCTCGCCACCCGCCGGTTCCTTGCCACCGATGAGCGTGGCAGTGTAATTGCGGTAACCAATGCCGCAGGCACTTCAATTGCTACCAATAAATATGACGAATTTGGTATTCCACAGTCGACCGCGGCGCTAACTCCTGCCGCAGCAGGGCGGTTCCTTTACACTGCTCAAGCTTACATACCAGAGGTCGGATTATATTACTACAAAGCGAGATTTTACAGTCCTACGTTAGGCAGATTCTTGCAAGCCGATCCTATTGGATACAATGATGGCATTAACTGGTACAATTATGTCGGTGGAGATCCGGTGAATAAGGCCGATCCTAGTGGATTGTGTGCCCCACCTGCAACTCCTGCATGTGTCGTTATCGCAGAAGAAGTAATTACCAAAGGCGTCGCTGCTGCAACCGCTGTCTACATTTGGATAACTTCTGACAAAAAGCCAGCCGCGACCGAAGAGAAACCTAAAGTTGAAAAGGCCAAAGAACGCAAAGGGGATACAGTATCTGAATCTCGCCGGAGATCTGGAACCATTCCTTGCACTGGTTGCGGAGCACGTCATGGAGGTGTAACTGGGACTACCGACTGTCCAGACTGTGACGGGAAAAGAGCGAACGGCGAGCCAATTCCGGGCACTCCGAAGCCATTGCCAGAAAGCCCTATCCCAAAGCATGATCCAGTACCCGTTCGCAAGCCCCTACCTAAGCCAATCCCTAAACCCGACCCGACACCGACCCCTAAGAGAGATAACAATGGCAGATCATTTTAACGAAACAAACTATCCGAGTCATACAGGTAACGAGCTTGAGCTTATGCTTGGTGGTCGCAAACCCATGGCAGTTTTTTATCGGGCGGTTGAGGAGGACATCGACGAAACTAACGGTCAGCCATTCCATAGATATGTAAAATCTGGAGATTTAATTCGAACCATATTTTACATTTCTAATCCGCATCAAAGATTCAAAATGGTATATTATGTTTACACAGTCAAAGGCGAGGAATGGCGAGCAAAAATATACAAAAAAATTAAAAAAATTGGACAGGAAAAATGGTGCAGAGACTTGGAAATCATTGAGGGAACTCTATTGGGCTATTCACTAAATGAAAATATGGTGCACATCCGGTCGATGTATGGAGCGAATGCAAATTAGGTTGTTTCACTAGAAAGGCAAAGCACTATCGCCACCTTATTTCTCTCAGACGTCAGAGAAGTATATGGTCAAATAAAGGGATATCCCGCAATCGACGAAGTCGAGGATCAAATGGCTAATCGTAATGGGCGGGAAGCCGGTCGGGATGCTCGCCAATCATCTGCTCCACCGGTCGCAGGCGAGGAGCGCGAAAGAATCTGCCGCGCAGCTTGTAAGGAAGAGCGACCCAATAAAGGTCCTAGAGGTAGACCCAAAATACTGCCTTGGCCTTAGCCTCCACAAGCGCCTAAGAAACGCTGATAGGTATACATAATGCCTAATATCAAATTACGCCGTGTAGTTCTATTTGGCGTGACAACGTTCGCGCTGATGTGTTTGCTCGATGCGTTAACGGTAGACGCCTGCGTCGATTCCGGCGGGGAATGGTCCTTCGAAACTGTGTCGTGCGAGTGATTAAGATGATCAAAGTCAGCACTTTAATAGAGTTTTTCTATGGCGCATCAATTTCTGTTAGTCTGTATTTATCGATTTTTTTTGGAAACGCATGATAGGATGTGCGGTTATTGATATCCGATTGCGGTTATATATCAGGCAATCACTGAAATTCGACAATTAATATTCGAGCATGAATTAAAAAGCGTGTCCGATTACTATGATTAGGATCCAAGCATACGCGAATATCTAATAACTTTTGTTTCATGCCGCAGCCGCTTATATTTCAGTCATAGGGCCTATGAAGATTGGGCATCCATAATTGCCTTCAATTCAGGGAAAGCTCAGGAGATTTTTTCGACAAAACCGACCTAGATACGCCCGAAGCACATCTAGCCATTGAAACCAAAGAGAGTCTGCGCGATGAAGCTAAGATGGCATCAATACCACTTTCCGGGGGCCAAGCCTCATCGCTCGAAACAATATCGACAAAACCTTCAAGGGAAATTGTCCTTGAGGCAGCTGCAAATGAGCTCGTAGTGGCCGTTGTAGGTCATGTTGGTTCTGGCACCAGTGAAATAGCTGAGGCGTTGCGCAATTTACTCGAACAAGAAGACCTGCCTGGTGGTTCGTATCAGTCTGTGATTCTCAAGGCTCGAAAGGAAATCGAAGACTGGGCCACGGCGGTTGGCGAAACTCTTCCTACTTCAGATCGAAACGATTTAGGAACCACCAAGGATCTGCAAGATCTTGGTGACAAAATGCGCGCGGCGTCGAATGATGCATCTGCGGTTGCGAGGGCTTTGGTTAGACGAGTGCGGTCAACACGAGCGGAATGGTTAGGCAGTGAGCTTATTGACGGCGTTGCCATAGCACCAGACGGAATACGTCGGGCATATATCCTTGATGCTATTCGGAACCCTGCCGAAGTAGACCTTCTTCGCCATGTGTACCAAGATGCCTTCGTTTTGATTGGTGTCGTGTGTGATGAAAAGGTCCGCTTGCAGAGGATAATGAAGAAGTACAAAAATGCTGGAAATGCTGACGGCGAAGACCTCATGCGTCGGGATGCCAAGGCTTCCTCAAAATTCGGCCAGAGAGTTACGGACGCATTTCACCTATCTGATTTTTTCATCGACAACACTTCGGATCGGACAATCGAAGGAGGAGCTGCAAATCCCGAATGGAACGTAAGCGACCATCTATCGCGGTTGGTAAAGGTCGTTAGCCACTCTGAGATCGTCAGGCCCTCAACTGAGGAGACCGCAATGCACCACGCATATGGTGCGGCGCTTAGGAGCGCTTGCTTGTCCCGGCAGGTTGGTGCGGCTCTTGTCGACAAAACGGGGAACGTTGTTTCTACCGGCACTAATGAGGTTCCTCGCGCCGGTGGCGGAGTGTACGGTGAAACATTCGATACGGATCACACAGATCATGTTGATGATCATCGGTGTGCCTATCGACGACTAAATGGGAGTGATGCTTTTTGCAGCAGCACAAGAGAGCAAAACGCCTTAATCGAACGTTTCATCGGTGAAATTCCCGAACTCAAAGCGGCCGAGGGAATTCGCAAACAAAATCTAATACGGGAGTTGCGGTCCAGTGGTGTTGGCGACCTCCTTGAATTCAGTCGTGCGGTGCACGCTGAGATGGACGCACTATTGTCCGCAGGGCGTGAAGGAATAACCACGGTCGGCTGCAGGTTATTTGTAACAACATACCCATGCCATTATTGCGCTCGACATATCGTCAGCGCAGGGATCGACGAAGTCCAGTTCATCGAACCTTATCCGAAAAGCAGAGCTCTCGATCTGCATGCTGACTCTATTCAAGTCAGTGTTCAAGGCTGGAAGCCACCCAGCCGAGATGGCAAGCGCGTGCTGTTCCGCCCTTTTGTTGGCGTGGCTCCGAGGATGTACAGGCGCGCATTCATGAAGGATCGCGAACTGAAAGATCCTATTCACGGGCATATCCAACAAGGGGCGCCGGATTGGGGAACACCGTGGCACCTAAGAGCAGTTAGTTATTCTGACCTCGAAGCGAAGTTGGCGGATTCTTGAAATGCCGAAGCCTCCGCAACGACATCTCCGCATCGTTGAAACGCCACCTCTTCCTGTTTTTCATGAAGCTGAGGCGTTCGTAGCAAAGCCAGGAGAACGTTCGCTTTTCGTGTCTAATGACCCGAATATGTTGATCTTTGTCGACTTTACGTCGGTCGATGAGGCTGAGTTGTTGTCTTTGCTGATTTCGTCGAAACCGAAACACATTATCGACCTTCGCCTAGTGCCTCGATTTGACATCGGAAATTTGAACAGGAAGCTTGTATTTTCTGTCTTTAAAAATTCTGGTTCATCTTATCATGATCTAGGTGCACTGATCGGTCCCGCCCAAATGCGGGAGGTTGCTGGCATCGCTGACGTTCTTGCGCGTCTGGTCCAAGAACGCATTTTTAGTTCCGAACGGCATCCGTTGGGACCGATCGCGGTTTTCATTGATTCACGAAATGCCAACGCAGCATTCATTGATGAATTTGCCAATGCCATGGACCATGCCAATCCGCTTGGCTGGCAGACTTTGCGCGTTCCAACTATCAACAATTCAAATGTATTAGCGGGTCGTTCGATGGTCTTTATCAGCCATGCCACGCCAGACGATAACCCGTTTGCACATTGGCTTTCCTCGCAGCTCACCTTAAGCGGCTACGAAGTTTGGACAGATTTCGAGCGGTTGGCCGGTGGAGAGTTTTTCTGGGATACGATCGAAGACGTTATCCGTAATCGCGCTGCGAAAGTAGTCGTGGCAGCCAGTAGGCTCGCCCAAACCAGAGCTGGGGTGTTAGATGAAATTGCCCTAGCGGTGTCGGTTGAGCGAAGCCTCGGCCTGTCAAATTTTGTGATCCCACTGCGGATTGACGACATACCTTTTGCAGACTTTCGCGCCAACATTGCACGAAGAAATATATTAAACTTCGAAGGAAACTGGGCTGCCGGGCTGGCGCTGCTTTTAAAGGCCCTGGAAACTGACCGAGTTCGCAGGGAGCCGAACGGTAGCCAAGCACAAATCGGAAAAATGATACATGACCGCCTTAGAACACAAAAAGGCCTACTAGACGAGCCTGACCCAGTTCTAGTGAACTGGATAGATGTGAAGAAATGGCCCGCCGCTATTCACGCACTTTCGCTTCCGGTCGCCTCCTTGCGCGTGGGGGCCAAAGCGAGGATATCTCAAATCCCACACGTTCAGTACAACGATGTGTTGTTGTCGTTCGCCAACGCGCACAGATTTTCTACGGGTTTGGGAGGAATGAACGTCGGCTCAGCTGGCTCGGTCGCGACAGGCGAGTTCGTTAAGGGTCGATGGAACCAATTCCCGGGGATCAAACAACATATTGCGCAAAAACTACTATCTAATTTGGTGCGTCAGGCGTGGGAGCAAACTGCACGATCAAAGGGTCTTACACCATTTTCCCTAGCGTCGGGAGCTAACTGTTGGTTTCTTGCTAATAAACGTGTGGATGGCAACAAAGTACAATTTAGCGACATTACAGGGAAAAGGCGGACAAAGGCTCTCGTCGGTTTCAGCCAAAAACGGAATGTGTATTGGCATTTCGCGGCCGAGGTGCGACCTTTGGCCAACCACCCCGAAACGTTGGTCATCAAGCCACACGTTATCTTTTCTGAGGATGGAGCAACCCCACTTGAAAGCGCGGCACGCATGCACGCCTTGCGGCGTGGCTTTTGCAAGAGTTGGTGGAATGACAGATGGCGCGATCTGACTGTCGCTTATTTGGCATTCCTCGCGGATGGAAACGAGGAATTCGCGTTGGGCGCTGGAGGTTCCGAAATCATTGTATCCGGACGCATGAGCCGTTTAGAATGCCCTGTCTCGCCGGACGAGAGCGATGGTTCAGCCATCTCGGAAGATATTGCCCTTTTGGAGGATGAGGAAGATCCAGAAATTGACGAGGATGAGCTCAATTACTCGTTACAAATTGCGCCAGACGGAGACGTAAAATGAGCTCTCTACTGGTCAGGCATCACACTGAACCTCTCCTTGAATTTGGATACGGACAGAGCATAGACGATCCTAAGCATGGGCTTTTCATGTTTGGTCCTTTGGAAGAGCGGCGACCTTCATCAATGCGGATCGGCGTAGTCGGCACGCCAGCTGGAATTGAACTGTACAAGGAGTGGGTAAGAGGCATAACTGGGTTCATTCCTGCCGCGCGACCAGATGCGCTGCATCAGTTGGGTTACCCGGGCTTTGAAGCAGTGTTCCGGACAACTTGGCCCGTTCAGCCTATCGCGGAACTACCGATTTCGACAGGCGACATTTCAAAATCCCTTCGCATTTCTGACCGCCATGTAGGCATATTTGAAGCGGTTTCTCTATTTGAAGGTGCGATCCGAAACAAGCTTCGATTGGACGATGTGGGAGTAGATGTGTGGTTCGTGGTGATTCCCGAGGAAGTTTACATTCTTGGACGCCCTCAATCACGAATACCTTTCCTCGAACGCAAACTGATCGAGCGCAGGATTGACGCGCGAATAGCGAAGAGGCTCCGCTCCCAACCCTCGTTGTTTGCAGAAGACATGGAAGAAGCAAAGATTTACGCCTATGATCTCGATTTCCACAATCAGCTCAAGGCTAGGCTCTTAGACACCAAGGCGGTCGTGCAGATTGTGAGAGAGACTTCGCTGGAAAAGCCGAACCTGAATTCAAAGACCTCTCGTCGACTTCAAGATCCCGCTACACTCGCGTGGAATCTAACGACGACGTCCTATTTCAAGGCAGGCGGGCGTCCATGGAAGCTTCATGCCGTTCGCGATGGTGTCTGTTATATCGGCATCGTCTTTAAGAAAGAGGCGCAAGACCCCACAGGCAATAGTGCCTGCTGCGGCGCTCAGATGTTCTTGAACTCTGGGGACGGTTTGGTGTTTAAAGGTGCAATTGGAAAATGGCAGCCAGAGCGACGCGAGTTTCACCTTAACAAGGCAGATGCCGCTGATCTGATGAAAGCTGTCCTTGATGAGTACGAGGCTGAAAACGGAAAACCCCCACAGGAAGTTTTTCTTCATGCAAGGACCAGATTTAGCAATGAAGAATGGGACGGGTTTCTTTCGGCACTGCCAGAAGGCGTAAATCTCGTTGGAGTTCGAATATCACGATCAAGCGAAGTGAAGCTCTTCCGTGGAGGGCGCACGCCAGTCCTTCGTGGCACGAGCCTGCGAGTGGATAATAGGCTTGCATATCTTTGGTCTTCAGGATTCGTTGCCGCCTTGAACACCTATGCTGGCCGGGAGGTGCCCAATCCACTATCCGTTGAAATCACACGAGGAGAAGCAGACATCGATCAGGTTTGTAAGGATGTCCTTGGCCTTACTAAGATTAACTTCAACGCTTGCATCTACGGAGATGGCTTACCGGTAACCTTACGTTTTGCCGACTCAGTCGGAGAAATACTCACCGCGGGGCCAGTCGAAAAGCTGCCGCCGTTGCCTTTTCGACACTACATTTAATGTATGGACGCTGGCATTTTAAACCATGTGAACGAAAGTCAGCTTACCATGTTCTCTCCCGGATAGTAGACTGTCGCGACTGTCCATTAAAACAGCCGTTCTTTTAGACCAGATCTTCAGCCTGCCTGAGTAGCTTTCCAATCAGAAGATACGCATCACGAATCAATTGTAGTCGCTCGGCCACGCTCACATCAACGTCCTTCGCCCATATCAGCGCTAAGACGCTCGAATCTTCCATTATGACTCCGATTTCCGTGCAGATATGACGAATACGGTCTTCCGTGTCACTGTCCATGGGATCACGAAGGGCGAGAAGACGGCTGAAGTCCATAACCAACTTTTTCAATTGTCGGCACTCGTCAATTTGACTCGCACACGGGGCAGGGGCTGCTATGGAATCAGCCGATGACACCTATTGGCATGAGGATTGAAGAGTCGGGGACGCTGATCCGTGAAGGCGGAGGCTTTGCACTTCGCCGCGATCAGGGCGGTCGCTGGAAGCTAGATCTGCACCGGGTGCCCGTCGACCATGTCGAGAAGCGGGTGCGTGTGAGCGGTGTCGTCGTAGGCGATGGATTAATAGATGTCGTTGCCATTGGGCCTGATCAGCTGACAAATTAACTTTTCCAAGAAAATTGGAACAACGCGCTCGACTTCCATAGCAGAGGAAGCATTGCTGTTCGGCATGAGCAGCGGGTTTTAGACCTGCGCGTTGCCTCGACTGGCTTACCAGCGGGGCTCTGGGTGGTGGGAGCAGTAGAAAGCTGTTCCTTAACCGGAGAACTACCCATGACAAAGTCAGAAACACCCAATGCGCTTTCGAATATGCCAGCGGAGTCCAAGGTGATCCCGACTAAACACCAACAGATTGTCGATCTTCTTTCGCGCGAGGGCGGCGCTACGCTAGAGGCCATGTCGACTAAAGTCGGCTGGCTACCGCACTCAACCCGTGCCTTCATGACCGGCCTCAAGAAGAAGGGCTATGTAATTGATAGTAATAAGGTTGAGGATGTGCGCCGCTATCGTATCATCACCACACCTAAAGCCTGACCATGTCTCGGACAAAATGCGATATTAAACTCGACACGTTGACGACACTGTCGCCAACGCAACTGCACGATCAATGGAAAGTGCTTTCCGGCGAAGATCTGCCAAATCTTCCAGCCAGTCGTATCAAGCATCTGATCGCTTATCGCCTGCAGGAGAAACAGAAAGGCAAACTACCATTACAAATCGAACGCCAACTCGACCGAATAGCGGCGAGCCGGATGAGGGGAGGGCAAGCAGACCATGACGTAAATGGGCCGGTCAATGAACGGAGGGCATCTATTGTCCACGGCACGCGGTTCGTCCGCGAATGGAACCGCAAGACCATATCGGTCACCAAGAACGAACAAGGTTTTGACTGGAATGGTTCGACCTACCGATCACTGTCGGAGATCGCCCGAAAGGTGACCGGCGCGCACTGGTCAGGCCCGCGATTCTTTGGCCTGAAACGAGGGCAGGGCTGAAATGTCTGGCTCTCGCAAAGTTGTTCGTTGTGCCATTTACACACGCAAATCTACCGAGGACGGCCTTGAACAAGAATATAACAGCCTCGACGCCCAATACGATGCGTGCGCAGCCTATGCCCTAAGCCAACGGCACGAAGGCTGGTCGCTGGTCAAAGATCGTTACGATGATGGCGGATTCTCCGGCGGCACGATGGATCGCCCAGCGCTAAAACGCCTCCTTGCAGATATCGAAGAAGGTAAGGTCGATATTATCCTTCTCTACAAGATCGACCGACTGACCCGCTCGCTATCGGATTTTGCGAAGATCGTTGAAATACTCGACAAACAAGAAGCAAGTTTTGTCTCTATTACCCAGTCATTCAACACTACTACCAGCATGGGGCGCCTCACCCTCAACATGCTATTGTCGTTCGCACAGTTCGAACGGGAGGTTACCGGCGAACGCATCCGCGACAAGATTGCCGCTTCAAAGCGTAAAGGCATTTGGATGGGCGGGCCACTACCGCTGGGCTATGATGTAGTCGACCGGAAGCTGGTGGTGAACGAGACCGAAGCAGAGTTGGTGCGGCACATCATGCAGCGCTATGCCGACCTAAACTCAGTCCGCGAGCTTGTCGATGAGTTGAAGCGCGAGGGCTACCGCACCAAAGTTCAGGTGAGGACCAGCACCGGAAACAGGGGTGGATGTTCCTTCGAGCGGGGCACGCTCTATCATTTGCTCTCTAACCGCATTTACCGCGGTATGATTGTTCATAAGGGCGAGGCCTTTGAAGGAGAGCATGAGGCAATCGTTCCAGAAGAACTGTGGGACAAGGTTCAGGTGAAACTCGCCGAGCGGAGCCAAGGTGGAAACCGCCGTACCAGATCATCCAAGGTAAGCCTGCTGACTGGATTGCTGTATGATGGTGAGGGAAGGGCGATGGTGTGTTCCCACACCCAGAAGGGCAATCGAAGGTTCCGCTACTACAACACGCGCCCTGAACTGGTCGATCAGAACACGGCTTGGCGGGTAAAGGCTCAGGATATCGAGGCCATCGTAATTGATCAGATTGTTCGCACGCTACACAGGCCAACCGAAGTAGAGAGTTTGCTGCAGTCAGATAGTTATAATGCCGAGCAGTTGCGGGCGGTTATCGCTGGATGCGCTACCATCGCAAAAAATCTTCCCTTGCTTCCCGACTTGCAGAAGCACGATATCTTACAACGCATCATCCATCGCATCGAACTGCATGAAGGCAAGGTAGTCCTAACCTTCAACAACGCCGGCACGATGACGACACTTCCTATTGCTCAGATCCCGGCAACAAGTTCCACCAACCTCGTAATTGAGTGTGCGGCTGCCAAAGTTCGCCGTGGTCAGGAACTTCGGCTGGTCATTCCACCTACGAGCGACCGCGATTCGCCAGTGATGCGTGACGAGCGGCTGGTAAATTTGCTCGCTGATGCAAGATCCACGCTCGCGCTTGTTAGGGCGAATCCACACAAATCCAATCCGGTCCTCGCAGCCGAGCACAAGCGTTGCCGCATCCGAATGGGCAAACTTTTAAGGGTCGCATGCCTCGCGCCAGATATCGTTGTAGCGATTGTGGAAGGGCGTCAGCCCCTCGGACTTACAGCCCGTAAGCTTCTCGACACCGAGCTCCCGCTTTCGTGGGATGATCAAAAGCACGCACTTGGATTCGTCTGAATCCGCCAACCACCAGCAGAGGTCAGTTTTTTAGCCCGCTGAGACGGGAGTGAGAATCTCGGTCCAATATCTCTCAACAGAGACGCTTTTGACTTCAATGCCGAAATTGGGTCTGCGAAAGCCCGCAGAACTCCGCCGGAAATGGCGGCTTCGATTGAGAAGTCGGTCAACTCGTTGATTCTATTGACTGAGTGGCGCACCCAAGAGGATTCGAACCTCTGGCCTCTGCCTTCGGAGGGCAGCGCTCTATCCAGCTGAGCTATGGGTGCGGATGGCGGCCGAGTAGCAGGCTCCAGCCGTTTTCGCCAAGTGCTTTTTTTTGGAGCATGTGCGGGTGCTGGTCGAGATATTCGATTCTGCAGGGAACTCATCGTCTTTCTGACCGTTTTCCGAGACAAAATGAGGTAAGCGACATGACGGCCAGATTGATATGTGTAGGTGCAAGTTTACTGGGCGTTATGGTGGGGTCGTGCCTGCCCGTTGCCTCTGAACAGCAAGCCGAAGCCAAAACTGACCCGGTTACGGTCCCCGCTTCACAGTCCCCGGCAGCGCCAGTCGCTGAGGTGCCCCTGGAAATCGCCATCAATCAGTTTCCCAGCGGGTTTCAGGGGCGATGGGCCAAGACCGCTGCCGACTGTCCGATTGATCCTGAACACAGTGAAAATGTGGTTTCTTTGCAGGGGAGGCTGCTGAAATTCCACGAATCGGCGGGAACGATGACCGCGGGCAAACGCATGACGTCCAAAACGATCCAAGCGGAATTTGACTTTGTTGGTGAGGGCGAGAAATGGACCAAGAGCATCGGTTTCGAGATGAGTGAGAATCGCGAGAAACTGACCCGTACAGACGGCGAAAGCGGGATGACCTATCATTATGTCCGGTGTCCCAAGCTAATGGCTGGATAAGTCAAATACGGGGTGCTACGGCGCCCCCATGCAGAACCAATTTGACCTTAACGAAGATCAGGTTGCCATCCAGGATATGGCGCGCAAATTCACGGCAGATGCCATTACGCCCTTTGCGGCGGAATGGGATGAGAAAAGCCACTATCCGGTCGATGTCTGGAAGGCGGCGGGTCAGCTTGGCTTTGGTGCCATCTACGTCTCGGAAGAATCGGGTGGTACCGGGCTCGGCCGGCTCGAAGCCGCACTCATCATGGAAGCGATGGCCTATGGCTGTCCTTCGACGAGCGCGTTTATTTCCATCCACAATATGGCGGCCTGGATGATCGACTGCTTTGGCAGTTCCGAACTGAAAGCCCGTTTCCTGCCGGACCTGATCGGCATGGACAAGATTGCATCCTATTGCCTGACCGAACCGGGCAGTGGATCGGATGCGGCTGCGCTGAAAACGACCGCGCGGCTTGATGGCGACCATTATGTCCTGAATGGAACGAAGCAGTTCATCAGCGGCGCGGGCTATAATGATGTCTATGTCGTGATGGTCCGTACCGGTGATAATGGCGCAAAAGGCATTAGCTGCCTTGTTGTTGAAAAGGATACACCGGGCCTGAGCTTTGGTGCGCCAGAAAAGAAATTGGGCTGGAATTCTTCGCCGACGGCGCAGGTGATTTTTGAAGATTGCCGCGTGCCGGTTACCAACCGCGTCGGGGCCGAAGGCGATGGTTTCCGTTTTGCCATGATGGGTCTGGACGGCGGGCGGCTGAATATTGGCGCCTGTTCGCTCGGCGGTGCACAGCGTTGCCTTGACGAAGCGATCAGATATACCAAAGAACGCCAGCAGTTCGGGCAGCCGGTTGCCGATTTTCAAAATACGCAGTTCATGCTGGCCGACATGGCGACCGACCTCGAAGCAGCGCGGGCGTTGCTTTATATGGCGGCGGCCAAGGTCAGCGCGAATGCACCCGACAAGTCCCGCTTTTCGGCGATGGCCAAGCGGTTGGCGACGGACAGCGGCAGCGAAATCGTCAACAAGGCGCTGCAACTTTTCGGCGGGTATGGATATCTCCGCGATTACCCGATTGAACGCTTCTGGCGCGATTTGCGGGTCCATTCGATCCTCGAAGGCACCAATCAGGTTATGCGGATGATCATCGGCCGGGACCTGTTGCGCCAATGACGCAGGACATAGTGACGCGGATCGAAGGCCATGCCGGGATAATCAGTCTCAACCGGCCTTCAGCATTGCACGCCCTTACGCTGGATATGGTGCATGCCATGACCGACATTCTTGTCAAATGGCAGACGTCGAAGAAGGTGAAATGCATCATCATCGACCATGCCGAAGGGCGAGGTTTTTGTGCGGGGGGCGATATCGCCTTTCTCCGCAATTCCGCCTTGAACGATGTGGGAAAATCGGGACGGCAGTTCTTTCACGACGAGTATCAACTCAACCATTTGCTGTTCACCTATCCCAAGCCTGTGGTCGCCTTCATGGACGGCATCACCATGGGTGGCGGCGTAGGCATCAGTCAGCCTGCGCGTTTCCGTGTGGCGACAGAAAATACCCGGTTTGCGATGCCTGAAACGGGTATCGGCCTGTTCCCAGACGTTGGCGGTGGCTGGTATCTGTCGCGGCTTGAGGGACGCGTCGGGCAGTTCCTCGCGTTGACTGGTGCACGGATTGCGGGACCAGGCTGCCTCGCGCTCGGTTTGGCTTCGCATTATATCCCGAGCGAATCGTTGGCCGACGCCAAGGCGCGGATTGCGGTTGAAGATATTGACCGGATTGACGGCATATTGGGAACTTTGGCGGTGAGTCCGCCTCCGTCCAAAATTGTCGAAACGCTGTTCCAGATAAACCGCCATTTTGCTTCGGACAGGTTCGAAGATATTTTGGCGAGCCTCGATGCGGACGAAAGCGATTGGGCGATGCGGGAAGCGGCGACGTTGCGATCAAAAAGCCCGCAGACCTGCAAGGTGGCGCTGCGCCAATTGGCAGAGAGCCTCAAGCTGGACGACTTTGCGGACAATATGGCGATGGAATACCGCATCGCCAGCCGCGTCCTGACCCGTCCCGATTTTGCGGAGGGTGTGCGGGCGGTGATTGTCGACAAGGATAACGCGCCCAAATGGGATCCCGCGCAACCGCAAGATGTCACCGACGCGCTGCTCGACACTATATTTGCGGGGTTGCCCGCTGATGAAGAATGGAAGCCTTTATGACTTATGAGACCTTGCTCGTTGAACAACGCGGTGCCGTTACACTCATCACGCTGAACCGGCCCCAAGCGCTGAACGCGCTGAACAGCCAGCTGCTCTCGGATCTTATTGCTGCCTTTTCCGCTTTCGATGCCGATGACAGCCAGCGCTGCGCGGTGCTGACGGGCAGCGAAAAAGCCTTTGCTGCGGGTGCGGATATCAAGGAAATGGCATCCCAGTCCTTCGCCGACATGTATGGAAGCAACTTTTTCGCGGGATATGACCGCGTCACCGCAACACGCAAGCCGTGGATCGCGGCGGTCAACGGGTTTGCGCTGGGAGGTGGTTGCGAACTGGCGATGATGGCGGATTTTATCATTGCCGGCGACAATGCCAAATTCGGCCAGCCCGAAATCAAGCTGGCGGTGACCCCCGGCATGGGCGGGTCGCAACGTCTGACACGTGCGATCGGCAAGGCAAAGGCCATGGAAATGTGCCTGACCGGACGTATGATGGATGCGGCCGAAGCCGAACGGTCGGGCTTGGTTGCTAAAGTCGTTCCCGCTGCCGAACTGGTTGACGAAGCTGTGAAGACGGCGGAAGCGATTGCCGCGATGGCGCCACTCGCTGCTCTTGCTACCAAAGAAATGGTCAACGCAGCCTTTGAAACGACATTACAGCAGGGCGTTGTTTTTGAACGTCGCCTGTTTCACGGATTGTTCGGTTCGGCAGACCAGAAAGAGGGCATGGCCGCCTTCGTTGAAAAGCGGCCAGGCAATTGGACAGGCAAATAAGCGAATTGGTTAAGGGGCGGCGCTGATTTTCTCGACCGGCTGGAATTTTCCAAGCCCACAACCCGCGCCTTCGGTCAAGCGACCGCCATAATCATGAAGTACGCGCACGATATCCACGCTGCACAGCTGGTTTAGCGAAGTGCGGTAGGAAAAGCGGTCTTCAAACTTCAAGCCAGGGCAACTGCTTGGCAAAGAGTTTCGATAGGTTTTCCCACCTGCCATTTTGAAATCAATGGTGCTGTTGTCGATCACTTTTGTCGACCGTATCTGGCTGAGCGATACGCAATTTACAGGCTCGCCTACCGCACGAACCGGAGCCGGTTCTTTCTTTGCGGAAATGCCTGCTGTTGCGCCACCTGTTAGGAGCGCGAGGGCTACAACTCCTATGACTGATGTTCTCATTTCAATTCTCCCGAGTTTATCACGGCCGCATAATCACAATATCTCAGTCCACCTGAATAGGGGCTGACTTGCCTTTGGGTGCTGCGGTCTTCGGTTTGAAACGGCACAGGTCTGCGACCGGACAGCGCCAACATTCTGGCGTGCGTGCCTTGCAGATATATCGTCCGTGAAGGATCAACCAATGATGCGCGCCGATCCGAAAGGGGTGGGGCGTGCGCTTGTCGAGCGCTTTTTCAACCGCGAGAACGGTTTTTCCGGGCGCCAGCCCTGTCCGGTTCCCGACCCGAAATATATGCGTGTCGACGGCAAAGGTTTCTGCGCCAAAGGCGGTGTTCATGACGACATTAGCCGTTTTGCGTCCGACACCGGGCAGCGCCTCTAACGCATCTCGGTCGGCGGGGACCTCTCCGCCATGGTCGCGCACCAAAATTTCCGACAGAGCGATGACATTTTTGGCCTTTCCGTTGAATAGGCCGATGGTTTTGATATGCTCTTTCAGGCCTTCTTCGCCCAACTGCACCATTTGCGCGGGCGTCTTTACCTCGGCAAACAGCCGCTGGGTCGCCTTGTTCACACCGACATCAGTCGACTGGGCCGAACACACTACTGCAACCAGCAACTGATAGACATTGCCATAGGCAAGTTCGGTCTCGGGCGACGGATTTGCATCCGCAAGGCGGCGGTAAAATTCGAAGATATCGGCCTTTTTCATTTGTCGCCCTGCGATGTTACGGAACGCATGGACCAATAGCCGATTTTCCGAAAATCAAAATGCCCCGATGTCCATCGCATCCAGCCACCCATCGCTATATTTCTCATTCCGGGTCGATGTTTGTTGAAGCGATGTTTCATCCAGTTCTCCGTGGACAGCCATATGCTTCGCAAAAAATGCCCAATGCCGATAACCGAGAAAAAAGGTGCCGATCCCGAGAGTGGCAATGATGATCAGGGCATCTACAAGAAACAACATGAACCATTCCCCACCTTCCGCTTCAAACGAGAATTGGAGGTTGCCCCACGACAATTGGGAAACGGCGTTACGAAAAAAGGCTGCATAATAAATCACGAAGATCAGAGAGATCAGCGTGTAAATCAGGAAGGTAATCAGAAGGAAAAAAGCGATCCTGATAGCCGGGGGTGCGTCAATAAATACGTAGACTCCCTGAACCATCGTACCCTGCACCAATATATAAGTGACCGTGACGATCATCAGCAGAATCGGCGTAAGATAGAGGCAAATGAAGGGCACGAGTACCGGTCGCACTTTGGCCGTAGAGCGGAACGGGATATTGCCGAAGCTCATCTGGTTCCACTTGTCGTTCCATAATGTTGTCATAGACCATGCAACAGCGGAGCCGAGGCTGAGGTAATTTGCGACCCATTTCCAAAGATTGGAAAATCCATAAGCCCAACCCGGCTCATCGGATCCGCCTCTTATTCCCTTCCAATATGTGCGATTTAAACGATAGCGTAAGGCACGAAAGCGCGCGACGCCTACAACGAAGTTGAAGAAGAGCAACGTGATGACGCTGACGACGATTGCGGCTGTTCCATGACCTCGAAAGGCAAGGGCCTGAATGCCGAATTGCAAGATCAACAAGGGCCCGCCAAGCAGGATGGCAGCGAAGATAAACCCGACGAGTAACTCTTTGGCTGTACCTGTCCATTCCAGCCATTCGTCCAAAAACCATGTATGGCTCCAGAGATATTCGCGTTCACGCCGGATGGCCCAGAAACGGTAAATCCCCAAAGTGACCAATGTCAGTAGGGCATTTGATAAGGCAATCGGAGCGAATTCGCGCCAGCTTCCGCTAAAGCCAAAGCGCTGCTCTGGTTCGATTTCTATATCCACAAGACAACCCCCGTAGCCCTTGGCTATGGGTAATGTCTCCAAAAAAAATGTCTATAAGCAATTGGCGTCGCTGGATTAAACCCATCAGACACCCAAAACCTCCGGCATGCCATAACGCCCGGCTTTCTGCTGCTTCAGCCATGACGCGGCTTTCACCGCACCCTTGGCAAAAATGGCCCGGTTCTCGGCCCGGTGGATGAGTTCGATACGCTCATTGTCCGAGGCAAAGATCACGCTGTGGTCGCCAGCAACACTGCCGCCCCGCAAACTGGCAAAGCCGATACTCCCCGTCTTTCTTGCCCCCGTAATGCCATCGCGACCTCTTTCGCTAAGCGTTTTGAGGTCGATAGACCGACCTTTCGCGGCCGCTTCACCCAACAGCGTTGCGGTACCGGATGGTGCATCCACTTTGTGACGGTGGTGCATTTCGACAATTTCGATATCCCAATCGTCTCCAAGCTGGGCAGCCGCTTTTTGAACCAGCGCCGCGAGCATCGTGACGCCCAGCGATGTGTTGCCGGTTTGCAGAACGGCAATATCGCGTGCGGCATCATCGATCAGATAATGATGCCGTTCTTCGAGTCCGGTCGTTCCAATGACTATTGGCTTGGCTGCCGCAACACAGGCATCCAGATTGGCTTCGAGAGCATGTGGACTCGAAAAGTCGACAAGCACGTCGGACCCGGCCACCAATGTGGTCAGATCATCTCCCTTGTCGACACCACCTGCATATTCTTGCCCGGCTTCGGTTATCGCTGCCACCAATGCATGTCCCATGCGTCCTGCACTGCCGATAATGCCAATTTTCATGTCTCTTTTTCCCGAACCTGTTTCACCGCTGGTGATTTCATTCCAAGGTCTTACTAGATTAGCCTGCTGAAACAAGTTCAGCATAAGAATGGAACATCGGGTGACAGAAATACGTAACATCGTAATCCTGACCGGCGCGGGTGTCAGCGCCGAAAGCGGTATCGATACTTTTCGAAGCGCGGGGGGATTATGGGAGCAGCATCGCGTCGAAGACGTCGCCACGCCGGAGGCTTTCGCCCGTGATCCGGATCTTGTGCTTCGTTTCTACGATATGCGGCGTGCACGAATTCAAGAAGTCGAGCCCAACGCCGCACATCAGGCACTGGCGCGATTGGATGCGGAGTGGAAGGGTGGCCTTCTTATCGTCACGCAGAATGTCGATGACTTGCACGAGCGCGCAGGTGCCGGTCGTTTGCTGCATATGCATGGCGAACATCTGAATGCCTGGTGCCTGGCCTGCGACGGTCGGCATCGCTGGTACGGGACGCTGTTCGATCGTCCTGCCTGCCCAGCTTGCGGAACTCCCGGGCAGATGCGGCCGGACATCGTTTGGTTTGGCGAGATGCCGTACAGAATGAATGAAATACACGCAGCGTTAAACCGGGCAGACCTGTTCGTCAGTATCGGGACGTCGGGGGCAGTATATCCTGCTGCAGGCTTTGTCCGGGAGGCGCGTGAGCAGGGCGTTCGAACACTCGAACTGAATCTTGAGCCCAGTCAGGGAAGCCATTGGTTCGACGAAGCACGTCACGGCCCAGCAACCGAGGTTGTTCCGGGATGGGTCGAAGAACTTTTAAGCCAGCAATCCGATTAGGACGATAGCGTACCGCAGCTGCGGCACGCCGGGTCTTTCGGCAATTTTATGCTCCGCATGGATGGCGTCATGCCGTCAAAGATGTGCAGCTTGCCTTTTTGGTTCTCACCAAAGCCAGTCAGGACACGGATCGCTTCCATCGCCGCGAAGCTGCCCATGAGACCGCACATCGCTCCCAATACCCCTTGTGTGGCGCAGTCGTCGCAATCGTCAGGGTCATGCGCGTCGCCGACGAAACAGCGGTAACAGGGTGAGTCGGGCTGCCATCCGGTGAAGGTGCCAATCTGGCCATGAAATTGCCCGATGGCGGCGCTGACGAGGGGGACCTTCGCCGACAGGCATAGGTCGTTGACGATCAGGCGGGTGGCAAAATTGTCGCTGCCGTCGATGACGACATCGACACCGTTCAGAATGTCCGATGAGGTGGCATGATCAATACGACCTCGGATCGCATGAAATGCCACATCCGGGTTTAACCGGTGCACCGCCTCCGCTGCAGCGTCCACCTTGGCTTCGCCAATCTGGGTTTCGCTGTACAGCACCTGCCGCTGCAAATTGGATAGGGATATTGCATCGTCATCAACAACGCTGATGGTCCGGACGCCGGCCGCAGCAAGATATTGGATCGCGGGGCTGCCAATGCCACCTGCGCCGATCAGCAGGGCATGGCTGGCCAGCAGACGCGCCTGTCCGGCACCGCCAATGTCACGCAATACAATATGCCGCGCATAACGGTCGAGTTGGTGATCGGTAAGGTCAGCCATTATTCAGGGGTATAGAGCATAGCTGCGACAAATCTATATGAGTGCGGGGTAGGCAAATAGGACGGTCAAATAGGGCGACCGTCATACTCCGGTCGAACCGAAACCTCCGGCACCACGCACGGTATCGTCCAAATCATCAACTTCGACCATCGCGGCATGCGTGACGGGGGCCACTACGATCTGCGCAATACGGTCGCCTTTGGAAATGGGGAAATCGTCCTCGCCCAGATTGGCAAGAATGACTTTCACTTCTCCGCGATAATCGCTGTCGATGGTTCCGGGTGTGTTGAGGCAGGTGATGCCATGCTTGAGCGCAAGGCCGGACCGCGGCCGGACCTGAACTTCATAGCCTTCAGGAATGGCAAAGGCGAAGCCGGTCGCAACGGCGTGGCGTTTACCCACGCGCAGTATCAGGCTTTCGGCGGCGCAAATGTCCATGCCTGCCGCGCCTTCGGTCGCATAGTCAGGCATCGCCAAACCGGCACCATGGTTCAGCCGCTTGACCTGTACTTCAACCTTGGGCGATCGCATGAGCAACCCTTTCCATTAATTTGCGGGCGATGACGTCCTTCGGGCTATCCGGCCAGCTTTCAACTCCGTCCTTGGTGACAATATGAAAGGCGTTGTTGGCACCTCCCATGACATCGCCGGAGACGTCATTTGCCACAATCCAGTCGCACCCCTTTTTCGCCAACTTTGCTTGTGCGTGGTCCACAATCTTTTCGGTTTCCGCAGCAAAGCCGATAAGCAGTCCAGGCCTGTTCTTATGCTGCGCAAGGCTTGCGAGGATGTCAGGATTTTCGGTTAATGTGAGCGGCGGGATGCCTTTGCCATCTTTCTTTATCTTCTGGACGGGCGCGTCGGCGGCGCGCCAGTCAGCGACGGCGGCAACCATGATGGCCACATCGCTTGGAAGGGCCTTTTCGACTTCCGACTGCATCTCCAGCGCTGTTTCTACATCAATGCGAATAACGCCGGGTGGTGTCACCAAATGGACCGGTCCGGCGATCAGGGTAACCTCAGCGCCCATTTCCGCCGCGGCCGCGGCTATCGCAAAACCCTGCCGTCCGGATGAGCGGTTGGCAATGTAACGAACTGGATCAATGGCTTCATGCGTTGGACCGGCCGTTACGAGAACGCGCTTTCCGAAAAGCGGCCGGTGGGTGATGTCCGCGAAATCGGGCTGCGCTTCCAACGTGGTAGGTGCGCGGCCGGCGGTTAGGGCCGAATCAAAACTATGTCCAAGCATAGCGCATATCCGTTCGGCGATTGCGGGGGGCTCCGGTAGGCGCCCCGGCCCGAATTCTCCGCATGCCATTGCGCCCGAATCCGGCTCCATGATGGTCACCCCGTCGGCGCGCAATTGTGCCAGATTCCTCTGGGTTGCGGGGTGCTGCCACATGCGGACATTCATGGCAGGAACGGCCAACACGGGCTTGTCCGTAGCTAGCAATATGGTCGTAGCGAGATCATCCGCGATGCCTGCGGCCATCTTTGCGAGGATATTCGCGGTCGCAGGGCATATGACAATGAGGTCAGCCTGACGACTAAGCTGGATATGCCCAATCTCGCGTTCTTCTTTCAGGTCGAACATGTCGCCATAGACCTGATCTTCCGTCATCACGCCCATTGATAGAGGCGTTACAAATTCAGTCGCACTCTGTGTCATAACCGCGCGAACAGAAATGCCCTGCCGCTTCAGAAGCCGAACAAGTTCAAGCGCTTTGTAGGCGGCAATGCCACCCGACACGATCAGCAGGATGCGTTTGGTTTCCATGATTAATCGCTTAATTCCGTATCGGAAGCCGTCAAACTAAATTGTGGATGTAAGGCTGGCCTGTCGGGGCCGCTATGGACCATGCGATGCGCACGGTACGACGACATTAAAGCGCCCACATTCCTGCGGCGCCACTGGCCGCAGCTACAACAGCGACCAATGCATAGCGCCACCAGCCGCCCCCCGCACGCCTCTCCCAGATGAGATCTACATGTGGCAGGGGAGGCGGCTCTGGCGCACCTCCTTTTCGCGGCAACTGTTCATCGAGCCTGCGGATGATGTCGGGGATCATCTTCAATGTGTCGGCCTGCTTCTTTATGCCATCGGCGAGCATTGCTTCCGGCCCAAGCTCGCCTCTGATCCAGTCACGGACGAAGGGTGCGGCCACATCCCACATATTGATCGCTGGATTGAGCGATGTAGCAATGCCTTCGACCATCACCATTGTTTTCTGAAGCAACAGCAGATGGGGTTGGGTTTGCATGTCAAAGTCACGCGTAATCGCGAAAAGACTGTCGAGCATCTGCCCGACGGACAATTCGCTCACTGGCTTGCCTCGTGTCGGTTCGCCAACGGCGCGCAGCGCGGTCGCAAATTCGTCGACATTATGGTAACTGGGCACATATTGCGCCTCAAAATGTATTTCCGCGACGCGCTTATAGTTACCGGTCGTCAGGCCATATAGTATTTCGGCGAGCCAGAAGCGGGCCTGTCGGTTGATACGCCCCATGATACCGAAATCGATCGCGACAATAGTACCATCCGTTCGTACGAACAGATTTCCCTGATGCATATCGGCGTGGAAATAGCCTTCTGAGATTGCCTGACGCAAAAAGGTCAGGACCAGTTTCTCAGCCATTTTATTGAGATCGTGCCCTGCCGCTTTAAGTGCATCGATATCTGAGATCTTGATTCCGTCCACCCACTCCAGCGTGAGCACGCGTCCCGACGTACGATCCCAGTCGATTGCCGGTATGGAATATCCATCCACCGCAACCATGGCATCTTTCAGTTCTGAGGCGCTGGCGGCTTCGCGGCGCAAGTCCAGTTCGCGCAACGTCCACCTTTTGAGATTGGCAATGACCAGTTGGGGCCGCAAGCGCGCTGCTTCGCCACCGAGCGCTTCGAGATGCGCGGCCGCCCATTCATAGGTTTCGATATCGCGGGCAAATTGCTCACGAATACCCGGACGTAGTACCTTGACGGCGACATCCTTGCCTTCAGTTGTTCGGGCTCTGTAAACTTGTGCGATGGAGGCAGAACCGACGGCTTCCGGGTTGATGTACTCGAACAGTTCTTCTGCCGGTTTGTTCAGGCTGGAATCAATTTGTGCATAGACCGCATCGAAAGGGGCGGGCGGCAATTGGTCTTGAAGTGTCAAAAGATTATGTGCGGCCTCAACCCCAATAATGTCCGGCCGTGTCGCCAGGGTTTGCCCCAGCTTGATGGCCGCCGGACCGATCGCGCGGAATGCACCTGCGTAATCCGGCATTTTGGGCTGGATTGTTCCAAAGCGGGCTATCCGGCAGAGCCGTTTTACCTGCGGTGGCGTGTTACGGTCTGCTTCAATGGCGCGCAGGGCGCCGTGACGGGCGAGTATCCGTCCCCATTTCAACAGGCGCAGGATGTGGGTCGCCGGACGGGTCATGTTCTCCTGACCCTTCCCGCCTCGGGAAGGGGATATCCCGCCAAGTGCATTTTCACACTTTCCAACCGCTGTGGATAGCCACTAATCCACCCATGATCGGTTCTACCTTGGTTTGAACGAATCCGGCTTCACCGATCATTCGCTTGAAATTTTGCATGTCGGGGAAGCGACGAATCGATTCGACCAGATAGCGATAGCTGTCTTCATCGCCAGCTATGGCTTTGCCGAGTTTTGGAACAAGGCGTTCCGAATAGACATCATAGGCATGCGCAAGTCCTGGCCATTCTACTGTTGAAAATTCGAGGCAGAAGAATCGACCGCCATAGCGCAACACGCGGTGGGCTTCTTTCAAGGCGGCAGGAATATCGGTTACGTTCCGGATACCGAAGGCGATAGTATACGCGTCGAAATGCTTATCCGGAAAGGTCAGCGTTTCCGCATTTTGGGGTGACCAGATCAACGTGTCGATGCCGCGTTTCATCGCCCGATCCATGCCGACTTCCAGCATGTCCTCGTTGATATCGGACACCGTGACTTGCGCGCCCGATTTTTCCATACGAAAGGCAATATCGCCAGTTCCGCCGGCCATATCTAAAATGTCTTCGCCCGCCTGCGGCTTTACCCGCCGAACAAATTTATCTTTCCACAGCCGATGCATCCCGCCCGACATCGCATCGTTCATGATGTCATATTTGCGTGCGACATTTGAAAAGACGCCGCCGACGCGCGCAGTCTTTTCTTCGGGGCTCACCTGTTCGTAGCCGAAGGATACAGTTTCAGTCATCGCGCGAGTCCCTAGCCGATAGTTGCGGATGTCGCAAAGGCTGATGCGTGCAAATAGCATCGACGCGCTTGACCAAATTGTTTCTCGAATTCCCATTTTAGGGGAATAAAGAAATAGACAGATGGCGGGGTAGGCATTCATAGCATTGGCTCATGCCTGAACTCCCCGAAGTTGAAACAACCGTCTCCGGTTTACGCAAAGTCCTGGACGGCCAGCGGATTACGCGCGCGGAAGCTTTCCGCGCCGACCTAAGGTGGCCCATCCCGGCAGATTTGCGCCAGCGTTTGACAGGTGCGACGATCACGGGTCTTGGACGGCGGGCGAAATATGGCCTTATTTATACAGACCGCGAGGACGTCTTGATATTTCATTTGGGAATGTCCGGCCGGTGGCGCGTTGATCCAGTCGAATTGGAAAAACATGATCATTTTCTACTCGAGACCGCTGCGGGTCGCGTTGTTGCACTGAACGACCACCGACGTTTCGGGTCACTTGATATTGTGCCCAACGGGTCTCTTGCCGAATATCGATTCTTCCTAAAAATGGGTCCAGAGCCCCTATCGGAGGAGTTTGATGCCGACATTCTTCACCGGGCGCTAAAAGGACGTAAGGCCCCGATAAAGGCGATGCTTCTGAACCAGAACATCGTGGCAGGGCTGGGAAACATTTATGTTTGTGAGGCTCTGAACATGGCGGGCATCGCGCCTGATGCGCTTTCCGAAAAGATCAGCAAGCCACGTTTGGTGAAACTCGTGAGCGCCATCAAGGCCGTGTTGACCTCAGCGATTGCAGCAGGTGGTTCAACCTTGCGCGATTTTGCGGCACCTGATGGCGAACTCGGGTATTTTGCAAAAGACTGGCGGGTATATGGCCGTGAGGGGGAGGCTTGTGGCTGTGGCGCACAGGTCAAGCGTCGGGTGGATTCGGGGCGTTCAACCTTTTATTGTGCGAAATGCCAAAGATAAGCCGCATTTTTGGGACGTTTGAAGGTTGACGAATCTGAAACCCGAGGGTAAGGGCGGCACCTTCAACGGGCAAGCATCGCACGATGAGGCTCGTATCTAACGAAATTTGAGGACTAAAATGGCCAATACGCCGCAAGCAAAAAAGCGTATCCGTCGCAATGCGCGTCGCACCGAAGTTAATGGCGCTCGCGTCAGCCGCATTCGTACTTTCGTGAAGAAAGTGGAATCGGCAATCGAAGCAGGCGACAAAGCTGCTGCCGCCGAGGCATTGGCTGCTGCACAGCCTGAACTGGCACGTGGCGTATCCAAGGGTGTTCTGCACAAGAACACCGCTTCGCGTAAGTTTGGCCGGTTGACGAAGGCTGTTGGCGCACTCGCCTAAACATCATTTATCCTCGTCAGAGCGATCTGATGCATCTACGCAAAACCCGCCCTAACTGAGGCGGGTTTTTCTTTGGGCGTAATGTCATAATCCAAACCCGAGGATTTCCCGCGATTCGGGAGATCAATTTCGCGATCGGGTTCAGAAAAAACCGCTAAAACAGGTGATTAAAAATAAATTTACGCTTTTGCTTGGCTTGCAGAGAGTCAACAGCATTTATTTCATTTTTTTTGCAATGCGCCCCTTGCTCGACTCGTTTGGAGACGTCTAAGAAAAGACTTCCAGCATCGCGTGACGACAGTCGGGCAGTGCCTCACATTGAGATTTGGACACAGATTGAGCTTCATTTGGCGACAAATGGGCTGGGGTTTTCTGTGGCTTGGTGTGACGGCGTATAGCGCGCGGTTTTGTTATGCTGGCAAGGGGTGGAAAAGAGGGGCTCGCACAAGGTGACCGGTAATATTATTGTATCGCAGAACAGTTCCGGTCAACAGACAGACGGCAATGCCGCAGCTGCGCTGACCGCTCGTTTTGAAGCCGATTGGCAGATCATTTCCTCCGGGTTGCGCCGCGACTTGGGAGCACAGATCTATGGTCAGTGGATTCGATCGATCACATTGGGCGATTTTTGTGACCTGACGGGTACCTTGGAACTGCTTCTGCCTTCGGATTTCTCGGCGAGCTGGGTGTCGGACCATTATGCAGATCGGCTCCGTCTTGCTTGGGTGTCGACCAACAAGAGTGTCAAACAGCTTAAAATCCGTACTCGCCCAGGAACCGCGCGCGTTGAGATGCTGCGTCCCTCAGGTGTAACGGAACGGCCCGCAGCCCAGCATATGGCCGAAGCATTGCCGGTGCGCTCCGCTCTGGATCCGCGCATGACCTTTGCTAACTTTGTCAAAGGACAGACGAATGTTCTCGCACTCAGCGCAGCAGAGCGCGTGGCCGCAAAGGATAAGCCGCTCTTCAACCCGCTTTATCTTCAGGCTGCGACCGGGCAGGGCAAGACCCATTTGATGCACGCCATCGGCCATGCCTATGCCGAAGTTAATCCCGACGCGCAGATAATCTACATGTCGGCCGAAAAGTTTATGATGGAATTTGTAACCGCTATGCGCCGCAAAGAAGTCATGGAATTCAAAGCCAGGCTTCGCGCTGTCGATGTTCTTTTGATCGACGATATCCAGTTCATCATTGGCAAGGTTTCGACGCAGGAAGAGTTTTTACACACAATCGATGCGATTATCGGTGCGGGTAAACGCCTCGTAGTAGCGGCCGATCGAGCGCCACAGGCTTTGGACGGTGTTGATCAACGGATTCTGTCGCGCCTGTCGATGGGCTTGGTGGCCGATATTCAACCTGCGGACCTTGAATTGCGTCGCTCGATTTTGCAGCAACGTTTGGCCCAGATGCCCGAGGCGCAAGTGGGTGAAGATGTGGTCGAATTTCTTGCCCGCACCATCAGCCGTAACGTTCGAGAATTAGAAGGTGGATTGAACAAGCTTCTTGCCTACGCACAACTAACCGGAAAGCCGGTGACCCGAACACTGGCTGAAGAGCAGTTGAAAGACATACTCAGCGCATGCCGTCGTCGCATTACGATTGATGAAATCCAGCGTGCAGTTTGCGAATACTACCGCATTGACCGCAGCGAAATGTCATCCAAGCGACGTGCACGCGCTGTAGTTCGGCCGCGCCAGGTCGCAATGTATCTTGCAAAAGTGATGACCCCACGCAGCTATCCCGAAATAGGCCGCAAATTTGGAGGACGCGATCATTCGACGGTCATCCATGCTGTGCGATTGGTGGAAGATCTGCGGAAACAGGATAGCGATATGGACAATGATGTTCGTGCTCTCTTGCGTCAACTTGAGGCGTAATATCGGTTCTCGGGCTTTAAACACCGCTTTTCAACGAGAACTCCACAGCTTATCCACTGTCTTGTCCGGATTCGGGGGATAAGCATGGTCACATTTTGCACATCTTGCGGCACAGCTAACCCGCCAAATTCGCGCTATTGCTCTAATTGCGGGTCACTTTTGGGCACCGCCGATGAGGCAAATGCTGCGCCTACCACATCGGCCGAAGCACCGCTTGCGTCGCCCGCTGGGCTCGGGTTACAAGGTGTTTCAAATACCGAAAAGGTCGAAACTATTCCCAAATCGAACACTCAGAAAAGGCGTTGGTTATTTCCCGCAGTGGCCGTCGGCGGCGCGCTGGTTGTGGGTACCTTGTATTTTTGGCTGTTCATTCTGGACGATCTCGGTAGCGCCCCCGGAGAAAAAACATCGGCAAGCACGGCAGTCGATGCGACCTTGGAACCCAAGCAGTTGTTTGCAATGACCGAGGCTAATATCCGTGATCGCGCGACTACGGTGGGCAGCCAAATCCTTGGAAAACTTCCACGCGGCAGTGCAGTAACAGGCGTGGTAAAGTTAGGAATGGATGGCAGCAGCGAATGGCTTGAGCTATCGGATGGGAAAGGCTTTATTGCGGTCATAAATCTCGCCGAATTTCAGCCGCCAGAAATAACCAAACCCCTCAACGACCGTGTGTGGGCCGCTGATGGTGCACTCGACATTTGGATACAGCCGGACACAGCTAGTGGACTTCTAGAGCGGGTTAGCACTGGCGCCAGACTGACGCTGGCGGGTTTGACCGCGAATGACTTTATTGAAGTCAAACTTGGAAAAGGCGGGGTGGGATATCTTGCCGATGGTGCGGCAATATTGGCGCGGTTGGGCGGAAAGCCCGTTGCGATCCGCTTCAACCCTCAAACCTGCAGCTTCGGCGGCGACATCGACGCGGAATTTGCTAAAATTGCAGCTCGTTTGCGGGCTGAATGGGCGGAACTTGAGAATAGAGAATTTGTAGACGAAGAAGCTCGCGAAAAAGCCTATGCCGCTGCCGAGGGCAAAAGCACATATGTTAAACTGCAACGCTCTTTCGAAGGGCTGTCACTGACCGCTATTGGGCAGCATTATGAAGCCCAATCGCTGTACTTCTCCGATCCGGCTGCGAAAGTTATCGAAACCTTCCGCAGCAAAGGATATCGGGTCGGCGCAGATGGGACATTCCCGTCTACCGAGCTCTATGCCGGTATCACCGCTACGCGGGGTGAAGGCGCGGCGTATGGCAAGTCAGAGCTCGGTTGTGGCGTTTAACGCCTAGCGTTTTTCTTCAGGCGCGATCGAAATACGGACAGTCTCGCCGCTGTTACCGGGAAAACCCGTAAACATGGCTTCGACAAGATTTGGCACCAGATGAGGCAATTTGTTGGAGCGTGATTTTGCTTCGGCCTTGCCTTCAAAAAGTCGCTTACCGTCGTTCACCCGATCAATTTTCAAATCGATATTGGCGGTATAAACGGTGAAGCTATCGACATCATATGGCCGGTTAAAACCGCTGTAGAGAAACGGGTCGTAATAGCCAACGACGTATCGCCCGCCCCGGCGAGTGCGAACCACATAGGGACGGTATGCGCGGCCAAATCCCCAATAGGGGTCGTAAAAGGGGTCTTGGCGAACGATCGTGCGTTCTTTGCCCTGATCCACGGCATAACCCAAGGTGACCGTCATATCTGCTGACGACCCCGCTGGAGCCGGCGCGTAGCCAATTTCTTGCAACTCAGCGGAAACGAGCGAAGCATATTGCCCAAATTCGATTCCACCGCTGTTTGCGGGGTCGGCTGCGCGAATTGTGAAAGTTTGTCCTTGGGGCGCGGGCAATTCCTGAAATCGCGACACGTCCGCTTTGAACGGGGTTGCGCAGGCACTCAGCCCCAACATTGCGGCAGGAACGAGAAGGAGCGACACAAATTTTTTCATTTTAAAATCCTCGACGTTACACTCGGTCGTTATGATCGCATTTTGTTACTATGTCGATGAACCGTTGTTTAACAGCGGTAGAAATAACCCTGCCAAAACCGACGGTGTCGGACACCACCAAAATCGTTCCAGCGCTGATGCTATAACTGGCACTGGAGAGCTATGTTCCGGACTTACCGCAACAGACCGAGAGCTGCATAACTGGCTTTTAGCGTCGGAGCGGCTAGTTCACGGGCCTTCGCGGCTCCCTTAGCAAGAGCTGCATCAATCTGCTCATGATCGTCTTTGAGTGCGGTAAACCGTTCCGATATCGGCCGGAAATTCTCGATGACGATTTCGGCTAATGCCGGCTTGAATGCGCCAAACCCTTGGCCGCCGAATCGACTGAGCGTTGCATCGACACTCTCGTCCGCAAATGCGGCATAGATCCCGACCAGATTTTGTGCTTCCGGACGTCCTTCTAGACCAGCCGTTTCAGACGGCAGTGGTTCCGGATCTGTCCTGGCCTTTTTGATCTTGGACAGGATCATGTCTGCATCGTCGGATAGGTTGATCCTGCTCATGTCGCTCGGGTCAGACTTCGACATTTTTGCCGAGCCATCACGCAGTGACATGATGCGGGCGGTCGCTTTGGGAATAATCGGGTCTGGTAACGTAAATATTTCCGCCCCACTGCCATAATCATTGTTGAATTTCTGTGCGATGTCGCGGGCGAGCTCCAGATGCTGTTTCTGGTCTTCGCCGACGGGGACATGTGTCGCCTGATACAACAGGACATCCGCGGCCTGAAGCACCGGATAGGTAAAAAGGGCAATGCTCGCGCCTTCGCGGTTCTTGCCAGACTTATCCTTAAACTGCGTCATGCGATTCAGCCAACCCATGCGGGCGGTTCCGTTCAAAAGCCACTGCAATTCCGCATGGGCGGGCACTTGAGCTTGATTGAACAAGACCGCTTTATTGATATCGAGACCACAGGCAATCAACGCAGCGGCCATTTCCCGTGTGTTTGAAGTTAGCTCCGCAGGGTTATGGGGCATCGAAAGCGCGTGCAGATCCGCGAGGAAATAGAGCGATTCCATCTCATCCTGCATTTTTACCCAATTACGGATAGCACCCAGATAATTGCCGAGATGAAGATTTCCCGTTGGCTGGATGCCGGAAACGACGCGCATATTCTTAAGCCTCTCCTGTTGCGGGACCGGTGCGCCGTAGCAGGCGATTGATCCGATCTTTGTCAAGCGCGCCGACAAGATAACCTACGACAAAATATATCGCCATTCCGCCGCCCACTAGAAGAATGAGGGAACTGATACGCGTCAAAATATCACTCGAAAAATTGGGTAGCAATATGCCCATCATCCACCAGAGCGCTGCCGACATCGCGGCGGTTGCGATAAGCTGCCGGAAAATGCGGTTGCCCAGCTGCGCTGTGAAATGAAACCAGCCCCGCTTATGAAGGACCGCATAAAGCAACAGGCAGTTGAGTGTTGCCGAACAGGCGGTCGCACCTGCCAATCCCACAATGCCATAGGAACGGACCACCCAAACATTCAGAATGATATTGAAAATCAGAGAAATGAGAGCGGTGTAAACCGGCGTCTTTGTGTCGGATCGGGCAAAAAATCCCGGGTTGAGGATTTTGACGATAACATAGGCGGGTAATCCGGCAACCAATGCTACGGTGATATAGGACATTATGACGCCGTCTTCGGGCTTGAATTTACCGCCGACAAAAAACGCGTTCACAAATGCAGGCGCACAGATCGCCAAAGCCGCCGCCGCAGGTAAAGTAAGAAGCGTTGCCATTTCAAAAGCATCTGACTGTAGATTCTGGGCCTTTGCCTTGTCATTGCTTTGAATGTGACGTGAAAGCATGGGCAGAATGGCTGTGCCAAGAGCGATCCCGACGATGCCCAGCGGCATCTGGTTTAACCGATCGGCCATTTTCAAAAGAGTCAGTGATCCTTGCGGAAGCGATGTTGCGAAGAATGTGTCGACGAATTGGCTGATTTGGTAAATGCCCGCACCAAATGTCGCTGGCAGTATGACCATGCCCAGTTGTTTAACTTCGGGTGTCAGTTTCGGCTTTTTAATGTGCAGTTTCAATCCAGCGCGCCGGACCGCCCACCACAAATAAAGAAACTGCACAAAGCCGGAAAGCGACACCGCTGCGCTGAGGGCATAGACGACATACCGGTCATCTTCGCTATCCCCGCGCCAAGAATAGCCCACGATTATACCGCTGATCAAAACCAGATTGAACAGGACAGGGGCAATAGCGCCGGGTGCAAAACGTGATCGGGCATTCAGTAACCCGGACAGCATAGCCACCAAGCTTATGAAAAATAGATAAGGGAACGTGACCCGGCTTAGAAACACCGAAAGTTCGAACTTGCCAGGAACCGACTGATATTCGCCAGCCAAACCTAGGACAATGATCGGCATAGCAATCATGGCCAGAGCGGAAAAGCCGAGCAAAACCCAGATAAAGACTGACAACACATCGTCGGCGAAATGCGCTGCGTCCTCTTCCCCCCCATCGCCCGCCAGTTTTCGGGAGTACATAGGCACGAAGGCGACCGAAAACGCGCCTTCGGCAAAGAGACGGCGAAATGTGTTCGGTAGAGTGAACGCCAGTTGATAGGCGTCACCAGCCAGTCCCGCGCCTAGCACACGAGCCAGCAAAATATCACGAACGAAGCCGAAAATCCGGCTAAGCAGAGTGAATCCAGCGATCGTCGACGTGTGCTTGAGCAGGCTCAAATCACCGCTCCCTTATGTCCGGATTCAGGCTTCGCCAGCCGGCTGGGCTTCCGCCATTTGCGCTGCTTGAGCAATCTGCTGAACATAGAGAGCGTTGAAGTCGATAGGTTCAAGAACAAGCGGCGGATATCCTGCATCGCGAACCGCATCGGCTACAACGCGACGTGCAAAGGGGAACATCAAACGTGGCGCTTCACCAAAAAGGAATGGGTGGGCCTGTTCGTCGGTTACATTCCGTAACCCGAATAATGTACCATATTCGAGTTCGACAGAGAAGTGGACGCCCTGATCGCTTTCGGCTTTTACAGCAAGCTTCAGGCCGACTTCGTGAATTTCGTCATTAATCGCGTTTACCTGGATATTTACCTGAACATCGATCTGCGGCTGTGCATCCCATTGAAAGCTATGCGGTGCCTGCGGATTTTCAACGGACAAATCCTTGATATACTGATTGAGCATACCGACCGCGGGCGCGGTGTCTTCGCCGTTCGCTTTGATGTTTTCCGAAACGATTGTGCCTTCTTCTTCGGCCATGTTCTGTCGTGCTTTCCTGTTTGGGGCCTGAGCCTGATTTTGGTTGCGCTGCCGCATGTGCGATTGGGTGCAGCGCCTAGCAGGGGCATGGAAAAAGGGCAATCGCTGTGTTTTGTTGCGGCAGAACGGAAGTTTCTTTGGGTAAAGCCCTTTGAAACTATCCCGTATAATGCTTATATGCATGACAGGGCGGAGCTGAAACCGGATTTATGGGTTCAGCGCTAATCATTCGTCCATGTTTTTCGCGCATGGAGGCGTTGTGACTTTCACTATCGTATTGCTTGCTCTTGTTGCAGCTTTCTTGGGGCTTCGCCTCTATTCGGTGCTTGGTAAACGCACCGGGCATGAGCAAGAGCCTGTTGCACGCCAACCGATTGAGAGCACACCCACGATGGTGCGCCAACCTCTGCCAGCAGGCGATTCGGGCGCTGCGCTTCCCAAGAGCGACGTTAGCGTAGCTGACTTGGCTGCGCAGAGCGGACTTCGGGCAATTGCAAATGCTGACCGCACCTTCGATGCTGGATTCTTTCTGGAAGGGTCGAAATCAGCCTATAAGATGGTCTTAGAGGCCTACTGGAAGGGCGATAAGGATGCACTTCGTTTTCTGTGCGATGACGATGTGTATCAAAGTTTTGCCGAAGCCATCGATGGACGCACCGAACGTGGTGAAACTCTTGAAAACCGTCTGGTGCGGATTGATGAAGCACGCATATTGGATGCCACTTTCGATCACCCTATGGCGCGAGTTACAGTAAGATTTGATGCTGATATCGCCGCGCTCATAAAGGACGCTGATGGAAATATCATCGGCGGCTCAATGACCGATGCAGTGGAAACCCACGACATTTGGACATTTATACGTGACGTGAAATCTGGCGACCGTAACTGGAAGCTTGACGAAACCGACTCGGTCTGATTCACCGGCGCGATGAAACGCGCTCTGTCCATTCTCTCGATTTCGGCATTGATGCTATCGGCTTGCTCCGGCGGCATCATTCCCAACGGCGGTGTCACATCGCCTTCCGCATCACAACCGAACTCGGTAGACCGCCCGGCAAAGCCGATTCCGTCTACGGCGGAACCGACATTACCAGCGGCGGCACAGCCGGGAGATGGGACCACTGCCGCAACATTAGGTGTTGTGCGGGGCCCTGAAATTGGTTCGCTTAAAGTCGATGCGCGCAAGTCCAAAATGGCCATGGAAAGTTTTCGGGCAAGTTGTCCGGGGCTCGTCAGGCGCGCCGACAATAGCGGGCTGACGCAAGGCGTGGACTGGGTTCCCGCCTGTGATGCTGTTAAAACCTGGACGGGCGATGCAATTTCCTTTTTTGCTGCTTACATGGACGCGGTCCAGATAGGGGATGGCAAGGCATTTGCCACAGGCTATTATGAACCCGAAATTTTGGGGTGCCGCACACGCCAACCCGACTGCGAAGTTCCGATCTATAAAAGACCAGCAGACCTTGTTGATGTAGATTTGGGACTGTTTAGCGATGATTTAAAGGGCAAGAATATCCGCGGAAAGGTCAGCGGATCCAAGCTTGTTCAATATGACGACCGCGCTGCCATCGAAAATGGTTCGCTTGCCGGACGTGGACTCGAAATTGCCTATGCGAATGACGTGGTCGATTTCTTCTTTCTGCAAATTCAGGGATCTGGGCGTTTAAAACTGCCCGATGGCGGCGTTATGCGGATCGGGTATGAAACCCAAAACGGCAGGGGCTATACTGGAATCGGCCGTTTGATGAAGGATCGCGGACTGATCACAGATGGATCAATGCAAGGTATTGTCACCTATTTGAGGGCCAACCCCGAAGAAGGCCGCAAGATCATGCAGGAAAACAAAAGCTTTGTGTTCTTCCGGGAATTGACAGGTGCTGGCCCCTTGGGGGCAATGGGCTATCCTGTCGTCGGCGAGGCAAGCGCCGCAGTTGATGTGAAATTTATTCCGCTTGGCGCGCCGCTTTGGCTTTCCATGGACCGCGCAGAACCCAACGGTATTTGGATTGCGCAAGATACTGGCGGCGCGATTAAGGGTGCAAACCGCGTGGATACCTTTTGGGGTGCTGGCGAACGTGCACGTGGGATTGCTGGCGGTATGGCGGCGCGCGGATCAGCGCTTCTGTTTTTACCCAAGGCCTCGGTCGCCCGGCTCGGCTTGTAATCCGTGCTATGGCGCGGCGGCTGGACAATGTTGAAAAGGCCCTTTGGGGACGGGTGATCGAAACGGTCAAGCCGCTGCATATTGTAAAGCCGAATTTAGAAACCAAAGCCGCGACGCCGCCGTTAAAATCCCTTGTAAAATCTCAGAAGCTTTCGCCACATGCTGCAAACGTCACGAAGGTGGCGACGCCCGAAAAGCGTAGCGAACGTAAATTGCCGGCTCCCCATCACAATCTGGATGGCCATTGGGACCGACGCATTCATCGCGGAGCAATCGTTCCCGATATTAGCATCGACTTGCACGATGCGAATCTTTCGCGCGCCTATGCCCGTCTGGATGGTGCGCTTGAGCAAGCCATTGCGCAAAAGCTGAAAGTTGTACTTCTGGTAACGGGTAAGCCACGTACCCACGACCGTGCAAGTGGAGAGGGTAGGGGTGCCATCGCAGCCGTCGTGCGCGACTGGCTGGCGGCTTCTCGTCATGCACACCATATATCGGCTGTGCGAAACGCCCATCCGAGGCACGGAGGTGCGGGTGCTTTGTATATTGTTCTTAAAGGTTGAAGAGACAGCCTTTGCTAGGATTCCTGGAGAATCTTTAAGGCAATCCGCCGATAGATTTCAGTCAGCGCGTCTAGGTCGGCTATAGCGACAGCTTCATCCAGTTTATGCATGGTTGCGTTACAAAGTCCGAATTCCACAACCGGGCAAATCCGCGTTAGAAAACGCGCATCTGATGTTCCGCCGGTCGTCGATGCCTCGGGTGTGATTCCGGTAACCGCCTCAACGGCTTCGGAAATCGCGGCGGACAACTCGCCAGGTGGTGTGAGAAACGCTTCACCTGAAATCATTGCAGTTAATGTACCCCCACCGGCTTCCACAAGCGTGCGGAGGCGCTCAACCAGAGCATCGCCTTGTTGCAGATCGTTAAACCGGATGGAAAGGCGTGCTTCCGCTTTGGCGGGGATGACATTGGTCGCCTTGTTGCCAACCTGCACATCGGTAATCTCAATATTGCTTGGCTGGAACCAGTCGGTGCCGTCATCAAGGTGGATCGCTTCTATCGCCGCCAATATCTTGACCAGCTTAGGTATAGGATTGTCGGCAAGATGCGGATAAGCGACGTGCCCTTGTGTTCCGGCCACCGAAATCCACATGTTTACCGAACCTCGTCGTCCGATTTTCATCATGTCACCCAAGCGATGGACGCTAGTGGGTTCGCCGACGAGGCAAAAATCTGGAACTGATTGTCGGGCATGCATATGGTCAATCAGCGCCCGGGTGCCGTAAATTGCGGGGCCTTCTTCGTCGCCTGTAATGATCAGGCTGACGGTACCGGCATCTTCAGGGATGAGATTCAGAGCGGCGACAAACGCAGCGATGCTGCCCTTCATATCAACCGCGCCGCGTCCATGGAGTAGATCGCCTCGTATTTCCGGAACGAAGGGGTTGCTGCCCCATCCATCGCCCGGTGGAACGACGTCCAGATGTCCTGCAAAAGCAAAGTGGCGACCGGGTGCTTTCCGGATGGCGAACAAATTTTCGACAGGGGCACCGTGTGCTGGATTTTGATCATCTTGTCCGGACACGAACCGATCAACAGCAAAGCCGAGGGGAACGAGCATCTCCTCCAATGCATCAAACACCGCTCCGGTGGCCGGAGTGATGCTTTCGCAAGCAATCAGTTTTTGGGCGTAGGCTAGTGCAAGGCTGTCAGTCATCGGACTGCAGCGTTACGTGCTTATGCGGTATGAAACAAGTCAGACAGCGGTTTTGCGGAGTGCCTTTTCTGTCAGCGCGGCGTCCGCATCGACCGCGCCTACAATCGCAACATTACCATCCGCATCGCGGCGAGCCACGAGCAGCACGAATTCTTCGCCTGACCCTGCAAACTCACTCAAATCACGCACACGCGCTGTACGTAGGCGCGACCTCGGATCTACAGCGGGAGTGGCGACATGTTGCCCGGCCGCAACCTTTTTTGCGCGGCGTTCGGCAGCGATGATACCTTTCAAGCCGCCTTCATGCTTGGAGAGTATTTCGGCGAGGCCGCCCATTGGGACGGCATTACGATCAGCAAACTGCAAAGCTGTTGCAAATTCGGTAAGGCGGGTTTTGTCATAGCCGATGCCAAAAACCAGCTTCACAATCGGTGTGAATCTCGCGCGCTCTTGCGCAACAAGCCCGGCATCACTCAGCAATTCAGCGTAATCCGCCGGATATTTTGCAGCCACAAGGGCAAAGTCGTGTGCACGGCCGATTGCCTGATACAGGGCATCGCGAGTCCGCATATCAGCGTCGCGGGCGCTGTCTGCGCTTTGACGGGCTGCATCGAGCCAGTCAGCCAGTGACGAGTTTTCGTCGGGCTGCGACTCAACCACGGCATAGGCTTTGCCGAGCTCGAGTTCGTCAACAATGGGTTCGTCTTCCGGTGCATCGTCCAGATGCCCGGCGGTCGGACCATCGGCCCATACTGGAACATGTTCCTGCCGCGGAGGCGCGGCGGCCAAAGCTTGTTCGACCTCCAACTGCAACGGCGCAGCGATTTCCACCGATACCGCCTCTTTCCAGTTGATGACGCCGTAAATGAAATCAATGGTGTCGTCGTCGGAAGAATAGGGCAACAGGATGCCGCGATACATGATGTTGACGCCGCGATCATTGATGAACTCCGCTTCAAACCCAATCGGAGCGCGGTTGGCTATGATCTGCAGATAATGGTCGGTAATGCGCGAAAGCAAGGATCTGCTTGGGACTTGGTCGAGATAAGACACATCATCGCTCAACCCGCATTCGGAGCGAAGCTTGTCGCCAAGATATTCGATGGACGGGTTTTCAATGCCTGAGGTAAAGTCGAGAAGGACGCTGTAATCCCGGAAATCTTCGACGGATGACGGGTCAAGTTCTTCAATTGAAGGATAGTTTTTGTCGTTTAGCTGCGCGGTCCAGAAATTATAGGCGCGCACTTGCATGCGGCGTTCGTCGGTCGAAACCACAGGCGGCGCTTCGATCGCGGCGTCTTCATCGTCGAATACGGCATAACCTGGGACATCGGGCTGATAGTCCGATCCATATGGCTCAAATCCGCGCAAATTATCCATCTTTGGGTCCTGTCGATGTACGTCGCGACTTTTTAGTCGGGTACAGAATGCCCAAGGATGGTTAAAATGGCGTAAACTTTTACCGCAACTCCTCCTGTGACTGCTGGCGTATCAAAGCTGTCGTTATGACTGCGGGGCGAGGACGCGCGATAGTGCATCTCCCCAGCCGTTCAACCTTGTCTGCCGATCGGCGTCAGGCATGGCGGGTTGGAAGCGCGTTACACCGCCGCGCATGTCGGTCGCAGCCTCCAGCGACGGATAAAGACCAGCACCTACCGCGGCGAGCATTGCTGCCCCCAATGCCGTTGTTTCAATGAAGGCCGGACGCTCGACATCTATTGCCAATATGTCTGCCAGATCCTGCGCCATCCAGTCGTTCGCAACCATGCCACCGTCGATGCGCAGCTCGGCCCAATCGGCGCCGTCGGCGGCAAAGGCGGTTTTCAGGTCATGAGTCTGGTGCGCCATCGCCTCCAAAGCAGCGCGGGCAATATGCGCTTTCTTCGCCGAGAAGCTGAGGCCCGCGATCGTTCCGCGCGCATTGGGCTGCCAATGCGGGGCGCCAAGCCCGGAGAGCGCCGGTACCAGATAGACGCCGCCATTATCGGGTACACTTCGCGCAAGAGGTTCGGTTTCTGCGGCGCTGTCGATCAATCCCAAATCATCACGCAGCCACTGCACGAGGCTACCCGCCACGAACACGGAACCTTCCAAGGCATAGTGCCGCTCACCCGCAATCTGATACAATACCGTGGACAGCAACCGATGTTTTGACTGCCGAAGCGTCGTGCCCGTTTGCGTCAGGACAAAAGCGCCTGTGCCGAATGTTGCCTTGGTTTGCCCGACCGCGAAACATCCCTGACCGATAGTGGCCGCCTGCTGGTCGCCTGCCATTCCGGTTATCGGAATAGATGATCCAAAAATATCGGGTGCCGTAATTCCAAGTTGTCCGGCACAATCTGTGATTTCGGGAAGTATCTCCCGGGGAACCCCAAAAAGGTCGGTAAGGCCATCATCCCAGCCGCCGCTGCCTATCGCCATCAATGCGGTCCGTGATGCATTGCTCGCGTCGCTGATGTGCGCGCCACCGGTCAGGCGATAAACAAGGTAACTCTCGATCGTACCTACCCGAAGATGTGCACCTGCCTCGGCCAGTTGCGGCCAGTTTTCGAGCGCCCAGCCAATTTTCGAGCCTGAAAAATAGGGGTCGAGCAACAAACCTGTTTTCGCTTGAACAACGGGTTCTTCGCCGCGTTCGCGCAGGGCCATGCACTGGTCCGCTGTGCGCCGGTCTTGCCAGACTATGGCTGGGGCAAGCGGCTTTCCTGTGCGCGCATCCCAGAATACAATTGTCTCACGTTGGTTGGTGATACCGATGCCCGCGATCTGGTCAGCGCCACCGGCCTTTGCGACCATTTCGCGTGCGCATTCGAGGGTGAGGTTCCAGATTTCCTCTGCGTCGTGTTCCACCAGTCCCGGGGCTGGATAGTGCTGCGTCAGCGGACGCTGGCAACTGCCGAGTGCCTCGCCGCTCGCCGCGAACAGCACTGCGCGGGTCGATGTTGTCCCTTCATCAATGACCAATAATTTTTTGCTCATGCCTCAAGCGCCGTAAGACGGCGTCCCTCCTTGCTCCAGATGAAAACAGCCCGATTCCCGAAAAGGAACCGGTTGACGGCCAAAGCCATCAGCACACATGTAACCAAAACAATGGCCATAACATCAATATAATGCAGCCAGCCGATGCCGATATGCTGGTAGAATGTTTCTCCGGCGTATAGCGTGTCGGGAACATAGAGAATGAAATTGTGGAAGGCATAAAGCGCAACGCCCCATATCAAACCTGCGATCGCAGCGCGGGCATCCATATTCCGGAACAACAGTCCGGCGATGAAGGCAGACAATATGGGCATCGACGACAGGCCGTTCAGTTGCTGCAACAGGTTGATGATGCTTTTCGCGTTTTCGAAAACCGGTACGAGCAGTATCGAGGTTATTGTCAAAACCACCGAAACGACCGCCGCCAGACGCCAGTGATTTGCCACCGGACTGATGAACTTATCGTGGAAATCGACGGAATAGAGTGCAACGGAGCTATTCAATATCGCGCTGGTATGGGCAATCACTGCTGCCATCATCATTGCGGCGAACGCCCCTGACATCCACCCGGGCAGGACGTGTGCAACGAGCTTGCCATAGGCAGCATCGCCCAAGCTGCCGAACAATTTGTAGGCGACTACGCCTGGAATAACGACAATTGCGGGAATGATGAGGATGCGCACGACAGCGGCAGCCAAAACACCCTTTTGAGCTTCGCGCACAGTCGGTGCGGTCATCGCTTTTTGGGTGATATTCTGGTTTGTTGACCAGTAGAAAATCTGGATGAAGATCATCCCTGTAAACAATGTGTGGAAGGGGATGGGGGATTCGATGCTGCCTATCATCGAGGTCCGCTCCGCGGGCACCGTGGACAGGTCAAAGTCGACTGCCGTCAACGCCAAAATGACGACCAGAAAAGCAATCGCCAGAACACCGATCCCGGAATAGGTGTCCATAACGGCGACCGCGCGCAGTCCTCCGGTGATGGTGTAAATCGCCGCAATTATCGCCATGGGTGCCGCAAACCATAATAGCGACCAGTCCACCCCGAACATCGACTTCAGAAACAAACTTCCCGAATAGAGCGCGGCGGGAAGGTAGATTAATATATTCCCCAAAAGGAAAAGCGCCGAGATGACCGTTCGAATACTGCCGCCGTTATAGCGCCGCTCCAGCAATTCGGTCACTGTGGTACAGTTGTTACGGTAATAAATAGGCACGAATACAAAGGCGAGGATCAGCAGGCCAATAAAGCCGCAAATCTCCCACCAGGCCAGCAGAAGCATCTGGTTTCCGTTCATGCCGACCAGTTGCTCGGTCGACAGATTGGTGAGCGTGATTGATCCTGCCACGAACAACCAGGTCAAGCCGCCGCCCGCCAGAAAAACCTCTTTGGTCGAACCTGATTCCTCAGTGCGGTTCGCGCCCTTGCCGTGGACCTTCCAATAGGTGAGAAGCGCGATGAGGGCGGTGAGGGCGACGAAAATACCAATCTGTCCCGCACTGTTCGTGGTTTCAAACATTGGCACTCCCCCGAGTTAAATTCGTATGCAAGTCCGTGCCTGCACGCTTTATTTGATTGCGAAAGTAGACCATGTCCCTGAAAAGACAATGTGACAAATCGGATGCTGTCGCAAACATCAACAAAAACACCGGAGGGTCCTTTGCACCATTTGCGCCTTGATGCGGTCGACTGCACTCTCCTGATTGCCTGCGCAGTTGGAGCTCCTCCTTCGCTTCTCTATTGGGGACCGGCACTCGGCAAAAATGTTTCGGGCGACGAGATTGCGCGGCTTGCCCTGCCTCAGGGAATGCACGGGGTTGCGGACGTAGCGCTGCCATTGTCTCTGGCGATGGAGGCGGGACTTGGGCATCCGATGGTGCAGGGATTGGCCGCGCATCGCGCCGGTAAAGACTGGGGCAGTTTGTTTCGCGTCGCTAAGGTCGAGCCGCTGCCGAAAGGTGCGAGGCTTATTTGTCGCGATGAGCAGACCCGTTTGGGGCTGGAATACCGGATTGATCTCGACCCCGAAACAGGCGTTTTGCGTATCGCATCTACTCTTACCAACTATGGGGCAACACAGCTTGATCTGAACGACATGGCAACTGCTTGCCTTGAACTCCCCCAAAGCATGACGGATGTCATCGGCTTTACCGGACGCTGGACCCAAGAATTTGGCCGCGAACGCATCACCCGGATGTCGGGAAGTTATGTGCGGGAAAACCGCAGCGGGCGCACGTCGCACTTCAGCTACCCCGCGCTTCTGCTCGCCACCGCGGACACCAACGAAAGTGCGGGAGAAGTCTATGGTCTGCACCTGGCTTGGAGCGGTAACCACCGGTTGCGGGTCGATACACTGACCGACGGTCGCGTTGTTGCAAGCTTGGGTGCACTGCTTTTTCCGGGCGAAATCCGTCTGGCTCCCGGCGAAAGCTATGCCAGCCCCGAAATCGTAGGCGCTTATAGTGCTCAGGGTATTAGCGCCCTTAGCCGGAAGTTTCACGATCATGTCCGCACGAAGCTGCTGCGGACCGAAATGCGCGCCAAGCCACGGCCGGTCCATTATAATACATGGGAGGCTGTCTATTTCGATCATGATACCGAACGATTGAAAGACCTTGCAACCAAGGCGGCTGCGCTGGGGGTCGAACGCTTCGTGCTGGATGACGGCTGGTTCGGCGCTCGGCGCAATGACCTTGCGGGGCTTGGGGACTGGGTCGTGTCGGAAGATGTATATCCGGAAGGCCTCGGGCCGCTTGTGGACCATGTTACCGCTTTGGGCATGGAAATGGGTATCTGGTTTGAGCCGGAAATGGTCAATCCGGACAGCGACCTTTTTCGGGCGCATCCCGATTGGGTACTGGGGGCAGAGGGCGTCGATCAAATTCCCTTCCGAACCCAATATGTGCTCGACATCAGCCGGCCCGAGGTCGCGGATTATCTGTTTGAGCGGATTGACGCGGTTTTGCGGGACCATGACATCCGCTATATCAAATGGGACATGAACCGCGATCTCAGCCACCCGGGCGGCGTAGACGGTGGAGTTCGTGCCGTTGCGCAAGTGCACGCGCTTTATGCGTTGCTGGATCGGCTGCGCGCCGCCCATCCGCATGTCGAAATCGAAAGCTGTTCGTCTGGCGGTGCACGGGCCGATATGGGTGTGCTGGCGCACAGCGACCGTGTTTGGACCTCCGACAGCAACGATGCCCTGGACCGACAGAGTATTCAGCGCGGCGCGAGCTTCTTTTTGCCCCCCGAAATTTTGGGGTGCCATGTCGGACCTGCCCATTGCCATGTGACGGGGCGGCGCATCTCCATGGCGATGCGCGCTGCCACAGCCTTGACTGGCCATATGGGATTGGAACTGAACCTGCTGACCGAGCGGGAGGCGGATCTTGTCCAGCTCAAATCCGCCATTGCCCTTCATAAGCAGCACCGCCAATTGTTGCACGACAGTGATATTTACCGCCTTGATACCGCACCTCATCATCTGGCCAGCGGAGTCGTGGCTCGCGACAAGTCGGAGGCTCTTTTTTCGTTCTGTTATATGTGGGGCGACCAGCATGTTTTGCCGGGAAGGCTGCAATTTGCAGGACTTGATCCGGCGCGCAATTACCATCTGACCCTCATCTGGCCGGACGCGTGGCAGGCGGTGAAAGCACCATCCCTGATCGAGAAACTCGACCTTGGCGGTGCAGGAGCCGTATTTAGCGGCGCGGCGCTGATGCAGGCCGGGATGCAATTGCCCCATGCCCAGCCGGAGACGTGCTTGCTGTTCCATTTGAAGGCGGTATGAAGCAAAGGCGCACTCATGCCACATGGCTCTGCGCACTCTTCAAATCCTCGACAAACCGGACGCGTTCGCGCTCCGTTGCTTCGGGATCGGGTAGCCTGAGCAGATAGCTCGGGTGGATGGTTACCAGCACCGGCACGCCTTCCAGACTTTCGAATATCTGCCCACGGCTGACGGTGATCGGTAATGCCCGCCCGGTCAAACTGCGCGCTGCCGTGGCGCCGAGGGCGACAATCAGATCTGGCTTCACCAGTTCAATCTCGCGTTTCAGCCACCATCGGCAGTGGTTGATTTCGCCCACATTGGGCCGTTCGTGGATGCGCCTTTTGCCTTCGGGACGGAATTTGAAATGTTTGACCGCATTGGTCACATAGCTTTGGGTCCGATCCAAGCCAGCCTGCGTTAGCGCCGCGTCAAATATTTGCCCTGCTGGTCCAACGAATGGACGTCCGGAACGATCTTCCTGATCGCCCGGTTGTTCGCCGACAAACATCAATCGGGCACTGCTGGGACCTTCGCCGAAAACCAATTGGGTGGCCGGGCCGTGCAGGGGGCAGCGGCGGCAGCGGTTGGCTTCGGCGTGCAAGGTGGGCAGTGTGTCGGGTGCCGACGGCACGATATCCTTTTCGATCATCGCCACTTCGCGGTTGCGCGCCGACTGGATCAGTTCGGTTACCAACGCTGTTTCCGGCATGTTGTGCCAGTATTTCTTGGGCATTTCCTTCAGCATGGCCTTCACTTTGAGCCGTGCCGGATTGAAGATTGAACCGTAATAGGTCTTCCACTGTTCCTCGATATCATCCTCTGTCGGGGCGTCTTCTTTTAACGCGGCTGATGCTTCGAGCAGCTTTTGTCGGTCCCAGTGGATCGACAATTGGGGGGTCAGAATCGACCATTTCATCCCGGCAAAGCGGCGGACGAAGAAGGCGGCGTTCGTGCGGACGATGTGGTGTTCAGGTTCAAACCAGGCGATGAAATGTTCCTCGCCTCCGTCCTCCTCGACCCGCCGAAACCGCAGAAAAGCGCGCATTTTGTGGATGTCGCGGCGGACATGCTTGGCCATTATCTCCAGCTTGCGGAGCAGGGGATCGGCCTCATCCCCCATGTGCCGCCGCCGGGCCTTGAGGTCGACCAGCAGGCCATAGAGCAAACCAAAACGCTCCGGGTCCGAATGGCAGATGACCGATCGCGCCAATTCGGCAAAGCCCTTGGGCACGCCAATCGGTGCGGCTTCGATGTTGGATTCGGGGCTGGCAAACAGGTCGGTCCGCTGCTCGCCCACTTGCCAGATCACATCCGCCGGCCGTGCGCCGAGCCGCATCAGCCCCCGGCACTGGTTGCGCCAGCCGTCAAAATCATCCTCTGCCGATAGCCGCGCGGTAATCATGTGAAGAGCTCCAGCTGCTCCACCTTTGGCGCAACACTGGCGCGCAGATGTTCCAGATCGGTGAGCGCCCCCGGCGTCCACCCGTCGGCAATCAGGAATGGCCGGATTTTCGCGATCGAAACCGTCAGCCGCCCTACATCCTCAAGCCGCAGCCGCCGCCAGCGCCGGGCCTTCAGGATGGCCTTCACCGCCTTCGTTCCCAAACCGGGCACCCGCCAGAGCATTTCCTTGGGCGCGCGGTTCACATCAACCGGAAACTGCCCGCGGTGCTTCAGCGCCCAGGCGAGCTTCGGATCAATGTCGAGCGGCAACATGCCGTCGGCTTGCGCTGCATCGACGACCTCCTGCGGGGCAAAGCCGTAAAAGCGCATCAGCCAATCGGACTGGTACAGCCGGTGCTCCCGCATCAGTGGCGGGCGTTGCAGGGGCAGGACCGCGCTCGCGTCCGGAATGGGACTGAACGCCGAATAATAAACGCGGCGCAGGCCGAAGCGGTCATATAGTCCGTTGGCGCGGCGTACGATGTCGCTGTCGGTCGCCGCGTCGGCCCCGACTATCATCTGTGTGGACTGCCCGGCCGGGGCGAAGTTCGGCGCGCTGCGATATTTCTTCTTGGCGTCACGGCCATCGAGGATCGAGGTCTTCAGCCCGCCCATTGCGCCTTCGATCCGCTCTTCGGACTTTTCGGGGGCGAGGCGGTTCAGCCCTTCGCGGGTCGGCAGTTCCACATTGATTGACAACCGGTCCGCATGCCGCCCCGCCGCCTCCAGCAGCTCGGGGTCGGCATCCGGGATGGTCTTCAAATGGATATAGCCGCGAAAGTCATGATCCTCCCGCAAGCTGCGCGCGACCTCGACAATCTGCTCCATCGTATAGTTGGAGCTTTTGATGATGCCCGATGAGAGGAACAGCCCCTCGATATAATTGCGCTTGTAGAAGTTGAGCGTCAGGTCGACGACCTCCTTGGGCGTAAAGCGCGCACGGCGGACGTTGGAGCTTTTGCGGTTGATGCAATAATGGCAGTCGAAAATGCAGCTGTTGGTCAGCAAAATCTTCAGCAGCGATATGCACCGCCCATCGGGCGCATAGGCATGACAGATGCCCATGCCCTCGGTCGAACCGATCCCGCCCGATTTCGAGCTGGATCGTTTGACGGTTCCGGATGAGGCGCAGGACGCGTCATATTTGGCGGCATCCGCCAGGATGGCGAGCTTCTCGGTCACTTGTAATCGGGTCATTTGTTCTGTATATGTTCGCAATGTCCCGCCGTCTATACTCCACGTATGAAAGTGCGGCAGAACGCGCATTTCGCGCTGAATCCATAGGGATAAAAGCGGTGTTGAGAATTTGCCCGAATCTCGGTGAACCTTCCGTGCCGTGCGCGGTTTGATTTCCAGCCGCCTGCCACCATATAATCTCTAGACAAAGGAACACCCGATCCCCCGCACCGCCGCCCAGCACTGGATAGAACCGCACCCACACGGCATCTATGTCCGCCCCGCCGACATGTGGATCGACCCGTCGCAGGCGGTTGCGCGGGCGCTGGTGACGCACGGCCATGCCGACCATGCACGCAGCGGCCACGGCACGGTTTGGGCGACGCCGGAGACGCTGGCGATCATGGCGCTGCGCTACGGCACGGAGATGGGAACGCCCGTGCCCTATGGCGACGGTTTCGAGGCAAATGGCGTGAAAATCAGCTTCCACCCCGCAGGGCATGTCCTGGGCTCGGCGCAGATACTGCTCGAACATGCAGGCGAGCGGGTGATTGTCACCGGCGATTATAAGCGGCGGCACGATCCAACCTGCGCCGCGTTCGAACCGGTCGCGTGCGATGTGCTGATTACCGAGGCGACGTTCGGCCTGCCTGTGTTCAATCACCCGCCGATTGAGGATGAAATCGCCAAGTTGCTTGATACCCGCGCCGCGCATCCCGATGGCTGCGTCGTCGTGGGTGCCTATGCTTTGGGTAAGGCGCAACGGGTTATCGCCGAACTGCGGCGGGCGGGCTATGACGCGCCCATCTATATCCATGGCGCGATGCAGAAAATGTGCGACCTCTATGAAGCGCATGGCGTCCCGCTGGGTGAGCTGATCCCTGCCACCGGCCTCGCCAAAGGCGAATTGCGGGGCGGCATCGTGGTGGCCCCGCCATCGGCGCTGAATGACCGCTGGGCACGCCGGTTGCCGGAACCGGTGACCGCCATGGCTTCGGGCTGGATGCGCGTGCGGCAACGGGCGCGGCAGCGCAATGTCGAACTTCCGCTGGTGATATCGGACCATGCCGATTGGAACGAACTGACGGAAACCTTGCTCGAACTCCGCCCTTCTGAAACATGGATCACCCATGGCCGCACCGATGCCCTAGGCCGGTGGTGCGAACTGCACCAGTTGAAGGCACGCGCGCTCGATCTGGTCGGACGCGAAGATGAGGATGAAGGCTGATGCAGGCCTTTGCCGCCCTTGTCGATGCGCTGGTCTATACCCGTTCGCGCGATGCAAAAATCCGCCTGATTGCTGACTATCTGCGTGCCACACCCGATCCGGACCGTGGCTGGGCCTTGGCCGCTCTGGCCGGAACCTTAAGCATCGCCACCGTCAAAGCCTCTGCGATCCGCGCGATGGCCGAAGAACGGTTCGATCCTCTGCTGTTCCGGATGAGCCGCGACTATGTTGGCGATACCGCCGAAACCGTAGCATTGATGTGGCCTGACAATCCCGCCCGGACCTCGCCGCCGAGCGTGGCGGAGGTGATTGACCTGCTCAACGCCACGAGCCGCGCACGCGCGCCGTCGGTGCTTGCCGAGTTGATGGACAGGCTCGACGCCGATGGCCGCTATGCGTTGCTCAAGCTCGCGACAGGCGGAATGCGTGTCGGCATATCGGCGCGGCTGGCCAAGACGGCCTTTGCGCAGAGTTTCGGCCTTTCCGTCGATGATGTCGAAGAAGTGTGGCACGCGCTGCGTCCGCCCTATGCCGAACTTTTTGCCTGGGGGGAGGGGCGTGCAGACCGGCCCAATCTGGCGAACAGCGCCTTTTTCCGGCCCTTCATGCTGGCGCATCCGCTGGAAGATAGTGTGGTCGACCTTTCCGAATTCGCCGCCGAATGGAAATGGGACGGCATCCGCATCCAGATCGCCGCCACTGGTGGGGAGACCCGTCTGTTCAGCCGGGGCGGGGATGAGGTGACGGCGGCATTTCCCGAAATAGCCGCGGCCTTTTCCGGCGTCGGCGTGGTCGACGGTGAGTTGCTGGTGCGCGGCGATGTCCAGGGCGGGGAAGCGGCAAGCTTTAACGCCCTGCAGCAGCGTCTGGGACGCAAAACCGTTACCGCCGCGATGCAGGCCGAATATCCGGTCTTCGTCCGCCTTTATGACATATTGTTCGACGGGGCCGAGGATATGCGCGGCCTTGAATGGACGCATCGGCGGGACCGGCTCGAACGTTTTGTGGCAGGGCTGGACCCCGTGCGCTTTGATCTGTCGGCGCTGATCGAGGCCCGCGATTTCGACCATCTTGCCGAACTGCGCGGCGCCGCGCGGGAGACAGCGATTGAAGGCGTCATGCTGAAACGGCGGGACGCGCCCTATCTCGCGGGACGCAAGGTGGGCCTGTGGTACAAATGGAAACGCGAACCCTTGGTCGCCGATTGCGTCATGATGTACGCCCAGCGCGGCAGCGGCAAACGCTCCTCCTATTATTCCGATTATACCTTTGGTTGCTGGGGGGAGGATGGCACCCTTTTACCGGTCGGCAAGGCTTATTCTGGGTTCAGCGACACGGAACTGAAATGGCTCGACCGCTTCGTCCGCACAAACACTGTCGCCCGCTTCGGCCCTGTGCGCGAGGTTGAGAAATCCTTGGTACTGGAAGTGGCTTTCGACGCAGTGCATGAATCCAAACGGCACAAATCCGGCATCGCCATGCGCTTCCCCCGCATTTCACGGCTACGGCGCGATAAGCCCGCGGAAGAGGCGGATAAGGTCGCGACATTGAAGGCGATGATAGGCTGACCGGAGAGTATAAAAAGCACTCTTACCCCCTCTCCCGTTGGGAGAGGATACGAAGCCTTGGCCGAAGGCCTAGGCGCAGTTGGTGAGGGGCTCGACGTTGAAGGTCGCACGCCAACGCCCCCTTTTCACTTCGTCTAATGGCTATATCCATAAGACTGCGTACCTCTCCCCTAAAGGGGAGAGGAGGTATCTCACGCAAAGACGCGAAGGCACAAAGGGAAGGGGAAAAGAGTGAAGCTCTTACGAAAACCTCAGTCAGCTAACTAAAAGGCAGCAGAAAATAGTGGCTGCGCCTTATAGCCTTCTTCTTCGCGTCTTTGTATCTTTGCGTGATAAAAAATTGCCTAACGCTAGGGACAGTCCCCTTGTTTTCCCGATTAAAGAAACGCCTTCACATCCGCCATGAAACGGTCGAACTGGTCATGGTGCAGCCAATGGCCTGCATTTTCATATTCGATGACCTTGGCGGTCGGGAAATGTTCGATGCGGCCGTCTTTTTCCGGGTTGGAGGCCCAGCTTTTTTCGCCGTAGAGCAACAGCATGGGGCAGGTGATCGACTGCCAGATGCTCAGCAAATCTTCGCGCGGCATGTCGAAGATGGCCCAGATGTTGAGGTAATTGTCGAACTTCCAGCTCCACGTGCCATCTTCGTTCCGGCTGATGCCATGGACGGTCAGGTGCCGCGCCTGTTCGTCGGTCAGATAGCTATTCTCCGCCTTCATCCGGTCATAAGCGGCTTCGATGGTGGGGTAGCGTTTGGGGGTCCGGCCGGCGGCGTTGCGTTTGTCGTCAATCCATTGGCGGAAGCGTTTTTGAATGCCGATGGCGTCGCGTTCGGCCTGCATCTTGGGTGACAGGCCCAATCCTTCGATATTGACGAGCTTGCGGACATTTTCAGGGTAGATACCGGCATAACGGGTGGCGATATTCCCGCCCATCGAATGGGCAATCATCGTTACCGGGGCCAGATTCAGCTGGTGCACCAATTGGGCCAGATCATAGACAAAGGCCGACATTTCATAATTGCCGTCCGGCGACCAGGCGCTGTCGCCATGGCCGCGCAGGTCAGGTGCGATGATGTGCCAGTCATGGCGCAGTTCTTCGGCCACCCAGTCCCAGCTGCGCGCATGGTCGCGTCCGCCGTGCACCAGCAAGAGCGGCGGTGCGTCGGTATTGCCCCAGTCGACATAGTTGAGGCGCAGGCGCTGGGAAATGAAGCTGTTAGTGATGGGGCCGTGTAAAGTCATTCCGCGGCCAGTAATTGCTCCGCCCCGCCAAGGTCAACCGAAACAAGGCGGCTGATGCCCTGTTCGACCATGGTGACCCCGAACAGACGGTGCATACGGCTCATGGTCACGGCATTGTGCGTGACAATCAGATAGCGGGTGTCGGTTTCCTGCGTCATGGCATCGAGCAAATCGCAGAAGCGTTCGATATTGGCGTCGTCAAGTGGTGCATCGACTTCGTCGAGTACGCAAATAGGGGCCGGGTTGGTCAGGAAGAGGCCGAAGATTAGGGCGACTGCGGTCAGCGCCTGCTCCCCGCCTGAAAGCAGTGTGAGCGATTGCAGCTTTTTGCCCGGTGGCTGCGCGAAGATTTCCAGACCGGCCTCCAGCGGATCGTCGCTGTCGATCAGCGCCAGATGCGCCTGTCCGCCGTTGAACAGGGTCGAAAAGAGGCGGCGGAAATGGCCGTCCACGGCTTCGAAAGCGGTGAGCAGGCGCGCGCGCCCTTCGCGGTTGAGGCTGCCGATGGAACCACGTAGCTGGTGTATGGCTTGCGTCAGCTCTTCGCTTTCCTTCAGGCTGGTGCCTTGCTGCTCTTCCAGTTCGGCGAGTTCGTCTGCGGCAATCAGATTGACCGGCCCGATCCGTTCGCGTTCGGCTTGCAACCGTTCCAGCCGCCCCGATTGCACCGTCGCGTCGCCCAGCTCGGTTTCGTCAAATTCCAGCTTTTCGGGCAGAACAGGCGGCGGGCATTCGAAGCGTTCGCCCGATATACGCCCCATTTCGATGCGACGCTGGTCCTGATTTTCGGCGCGTGCCTCGGCACCGGCGCGGGTTTCGCGGGCGATGGACAGGGCCTCTGCAGCAGCCGCGAGTTCACTTTCCAGCGATTTGAGCGCGGCTTCGATGCTGTTTTCGGCGACCTGCAATTGCGCCAGCTTTTCGGCGATGCTTTCACGGTCCACCTCCAGTCGGGCGATGTCCTGTTCGAGAACTTCGGGGCGGCCGGTCAGGCTTTCCAGCTCTTGCGCGATCTCTGTGGCGCGCTTGTTCATCTCGGCGATGCGGCGCTCGGCTTCGCCTGCACGATCCTGCCAGCCGCGAATTTCCGCCATGGCGACGGCGCGGCGTTCGCGGGTTTGCGCCAGCCGCTGGTCGTGTGCCGACAGGTCGGCCTGGCTGCGGACGAGAAATTGGCGGAGCGCCTCATTTTCTGCGGTCAACTTGTCGACCAAAAGGCTGTGGTGGTCGCCCGCGGGCAAGGCCGCGCGCATCTTCTGCGCCTCGTCCAGCTCGGCTTTGGTCGTGGCAATATCCTGTTCGCTGGCCGCGATACGTTCCTGCAGCGCGGCGCGGGCCTGATGCAGGCGGGTCAGTGCGTCTTCGGCCTGATCGGTCGCCCGCAATGCTTGCCGCAATTCGCCATCCAGTTTCTGCTGGGCGGCCATCAGGTCGCGGTGCCTGTCCTGCGTCTGCGCGATGTGCGCAGCCAATCGTTCGGTGTCTTCGGCCTGCTGCGCCAACGCCCGTTCGGCGACGGGGATCTGGTCCTCCAGCACCTTCAGGCGGTTCTGGCGGATCAGTTGTTCTGCGGTTGTCGCACCATCGTCATCGGCAGTGAAGCCGTCCCAGCGGCGGACCTTGCCGTCGCGGGTAACGATGCGTTCGCCGGGGTTCAGCGCTTCGCCATCATCCGTATCGACGACGCGGATCATCGACAGGCGGGCGCGCAGTTCCTCCGGCGCTTCGACATGGTCGATCAGGCGGGTGCCGGAAAGCGTGGGCACATCCTGACGGCGGCCAAGCCATCTGCGGCCCTGCTCTCCACCAATCGCGGCATTGACGTCTTCGCCCAAAGCGGCGGCCAGTGCGCGTTCATAACCCGGTTCGGCCTTGATGAAGTCAATGGCCTGCGCCCCGCCATTTTTGGCCAAGGCGCGGGCGAGTGCGCTTTGTTCGGATTGCAGTGCGGCTAGTTCGGCTTTGGCGCTTGCGAAGGCGCTTTGCGCTGCATCGCGCTCGGCAATCAGGGTCGCGCGTTGCGCCTCGATCATCTCGATCGCCACCAGCCCTTCGGCCGTTTGCTGCTGATATGTCGCGACGGCGTTCTCGGCAGCCTGCTTCGCGGCGGTCAGATCGGCTTCGTCGCCCAGACGGCCCTGTTCTTCGGCCAACCGTGCGGCGTCGCGCTCGGCTCGTTCGACCCGGGCTTGCGCATTCGCAAGTGCGGCGTCGGCAACGCGCAGTTCGGCATCGGCCCGCGCCTGCTCCGCCAAAGCCTTGGCCAGCGAAACCTCGCTCTCGCGCACTTGCCGTTCGGCATTTTCGGCGAGGCGGACCAGCGCCGGGCGTTCGTCTTCTTCAGCCTTGATCGCTTTGTTGAGCTCCGCACTTTCCCCCTGCAACCGCGCGAGGGCGTCGGCGGCGTCATGGGTCAGGCGATCTTCGCGGGCACCATCGTCAGCCAAGCGGGCGGCCTGCGCCGTCAGGTCGGCCTGCCGCTGGATGACACGGTCGCGGTCGCCCTTTAGCTGCACCAGCCGGTTCGACAGATCGCTCGCCGCATCGCGCGCCGCCATGGCGACCGACCGTGCCTCAGCCAGTTGCCGGACAGCACTTTGCTGCGCCTCGCTCAGTTCTTTCTGCGCAGCGCTTGCCTTTTCCACCTGCGCCGTCGCGGCATTTGCCTCGGCACGGGCGGCATCGGCGGCCGCCTTTGCCTCTTGCCAGCGCACATAGATCAACTGCGCCTCAGCCTGCAAAATCTCGCGGCTCAGCTTGCGGTAGCGTTCGGCCTGCTTGGCCTGACGCCGCAATTGTCCGGCGCGTGCGTCCATGTCGGCGAGGATCGTAGCCAGCCGCGACAGGTTGGTTTCCGCCGCGCGCAGCTTTTGCTCTGCATCCTTGCGGCGGACGTGCAGGCCGGAAATCCCTGCGGCTTCTTCCAGCATCTGCCGCCGTTCCTGCGGCTTGGCGGAGATGATCGCGCCGATCCGGCCCTGACTGACAAGCGCAGGGGAGTGCGCGCCGGTTGCCGCGTCGGCAAAGATCAGCGCAACATCCTTGGCCCGAACGTCGCGGCCGTTGGAGCGATAGGCAGAGCCTGCTCCGCGCTCGATCCGGCGGGTGACCTCCAATTCATGGTCTTCGTCATTCGCCGCATCGTCAAAGCCGCGCTCCGCCGAGATGGTCACTTCGGCAAAGTCGCGGGGCGGGCGGGATGCGGTGCCGGCGAAGATGACATCTTCCATGCCTGCACCACGCATGGATTTCGGGCTGCTTTCGCCCATGACCCAGCGGATGGCTTCCAACAGGTTGGACTTCCCGCAGCCATTGGGACCCACAATACCCGTGAGTCCCGTTTCAATCTTCAGCTCGGCAGGCTCGACAAAGCTTTTAAAGCCGACAAGTTTCAGCTTCTTTATACGCAAGGGGTGATCCCCAAGGCAGCATAGTGCATGTCAACCACCCCCGCGGTCAGTCTTAGCGCGCTCCGGCCTCGACCAGCTTGCCCTTCACCTGGTTCCAGGAGCTGGCGTCGAGCTTGGCGCCGTTCAGCAGGAAGAAGGGTGTGCCGGAAACGCCGTCATCCTTGGTGCCCTTTTCGGTCAGCGCAATCAGGCCGTCGATTTCCGCTTTGTTGGCGAGGCAGGATTTCGCCTGATCTTCGCTAATGCCACGCGACTTTACGAACTCAATAAGGCCCATCTTCGTGCCCAGCAGGGTCGAAATCTCGGCTGGCGTCATTTTCTGCATTGCTTGCTGATCGGCTTCGGTGACCGTGCTGATCTTGCTCAACCAGCTTTGCTGTTCGGCATAAAGCTGCTCGGTCAGAGGGAAGAAGGCTTCAGGACCGCTGCATTTTGCGAGCAGGAAGCCGGGAATATCCTGAACACCGTGCACCAGATAGGGGCGGAATTCCATGGCGACCACGCCCGTGTTCACAAGCTCGTTCAATTCCTCGGTCGACTGGACCGAAAATTGCGCGCAGCCCGGGCAGGTAATTGCGCCATATTCGACAAGCTGCAATTTGGCGTCCGGGTTGCCCATTTTGTAGCCACCAGCTTCGGTCTTTGTGACCACATCGGTCCATGCCTTTCCGGCAGGGGCGGCAACCTTTGCAATGGGTTCGCCCTTCGGTGCGCCGCCGGCATCGGTTCCACCGCATGCGGCAAGGGCGAGGGCGGCGGTGGCGGCTAAGACAAGAGATTTGATACGCATAGAAAGTCCTTCATTTTCCCAAGGGGGTTATTTCATTTTGGCTTTGAGATCGGCGAAACTGTGCACATGATCCTGTAATACACCATTGATCATGAATGTAGGTGTTCCGGTGACACCCGCAGCGGCACCGCCATCGGTCAGATCCAGCACGATTTTCAGCGCCGCCTTGTCCGCCAAACAGATTTTCGCCTGCGCCGGTGTGATCCCGCGTTGCTGCATGATCGGGGCAAGGCCAATCTCATTGTACACGCCGGTCATATAGGCCGTGTAATTTTCACTTTTCAGATGTGCCTGTGTGGCCGCCGAAATGTTCTTCGCTTTGCCCAGCCAGACTGACTGGGTCGCAAACAGATGTTTCTGATTGCCAAAGAACCGCCCCTTGCCGCCGCATCGCGCGAGCATGGCTGCTGTCAGGTCGATGGGGTTCAACAACATGTTCCGGATTTCAAGGCTGGCCTTTCCGGTGGCGACATATTGGGTCTTGAAAGCGGGTGCTTCGTTCAACTCGAAATTCGCGCAATGGCCGCAGGTATAGCTGAGATATTCGACAACTTTATTCGGGGCTGCGGGATTGCCCAGAACATGCGCCCCCTTGTCGGTGACCGATACGGTCGTCAGCCAACTTGGCTTGGCCGGCGCAGCGAGCGACCCCGCTGCGAGCGTCATGGCACCTACCAAAATTATGCTACCGGTTTTCAACATGTGTGACATTGCTTCACTTTATCCGTTAAAATGGGGGCTTCGACATCTGGAATCACTCATCGTCTTTGGCAAGGCTTTTTGCGAGGCTTTCCAACACGGCAAAAAGCTCCGGATCGCCGATTTCGCGCAAGGAATCGCCCAATTCCATGGGTACGGGTTTCAACGACGGCGGTGCCGCCGCTTTTGCCACAGGCGGCTTTGCAACTGGACCCTGTCGCACTTTCACCCGGGCTACGGCACCATAGCCGAAAAAGTGGTTCACCCGTTCAATGATTTCGGGCAGCACATGCTGGATCATGGTCGCGTGCGCTCCCTCGACCGTCAGTTCCAGCGTTCCGTCCGATTTCTTGCCGATGGGAAAGCGGATGGCTTCCGGTGCGGACACGGCAGCGTAGCGCGCGCCAACGATTTCGTCCCAGCGGCTGACAACGGAGCTTTGGACAAAGCCGAATTTGCGGAACGCGGCGCGCCCGATTTCGGGCATCAAGGCCGAAACCTGCCGTGCCTCTCCACCGCGCGGGCGCTGATAGGGTTTGGGCACCTGCGTTTTCTTGTCGCCCGTGCCTGAAGTCTTGCCTTTGTCCATTGCCTCATTCATGCCATTTCCAATGCCCAACGTCCAACATTCTGACCAGAAAACTGGGGATATCGCAGCCCTGCTTCTGACGCACTACGCCGCCCATGCGCGGGATTTGCCGTGGCGCAAGCGGCCGGGGCAAGGTGCTGCCGATCCCTACCATGTCTGGCTGTCGGAGATCATGCTGCAGCAGACGACGGTTATGGCGGTCATTCCCTATTTTGCGCGCTTCACCGATAGATGGAAAAATTTTGCCGAGCTGGCCGCGTGTGACGATGCTGACCTGATGGCGGCGTGGGCGGGACTTGGTTACTATGCCCGTGCCCGAAATCTGCTGAAATGCGCGCGAACGGTGGTGGCGGAATATGACGGCCAGTTACCGGATAGCGAGGATGCGCTTAAAAAACTGCCCGGTATCGGACCCTATACCGCCGCTGCGATTGCGTCGATCGCCTTTGGCCGCCGCGCGGTTGTGGTCGATGCCAATATTGAACGTGTCGTCTCCCGCCTTTTTGCCCTTTCCACGCCGCTGCCGCAGGCGAAACCGGAAATTGCAGCGCGCATGGACTCGATCACGCCGGAGCAGCATTCTGGCGACTTTGCGCAGGCAATGATGGATTTGGGGGCTGGAATTTGCTCGGTGAAGGCCCCCTCATGTGGCCGCTGTCCCTTGCAAGCTGTGTGTCAGGCCTATCGGGATGGAAATCCGGAGGCGTATCCGGTCAAGCTGCCCAAAAAAGCACGGCCGGTTCGGACGGGCACCGCGTTCTGGATACAGCGGGGCGAAGATGTGTGGCTGGTGCGGCGCAAGGATAGCGGCATGCTGGCCGCCATGCGGGCGTTGCCCGATGATGGATGGAACGCGAAATCGGATGGCGACATGTGCCCGCCCTTTCCGGCGAAATGGCACCGTCTTTCGCCCGCTATATCCCATATTTTCTCGCATTTTTCGCTCGAAATGCAGATTGCCGTTACGGCATGGCCGCATGGCCCCAATCCACCGATTGAAGGCGAATGGTGGGACGTAAATTCGCTCGACAAGGCGGGGTTGCCAACCCTATTCATCAAGGCAACAAAAGTGGCATTGGCATCGGGAGAGAGATGATGGAACACAGCGTAATAGTCCGGTCAACTTTAGACAGACGCAGCTTCCTGAGCTGGAGCAGCGCGATGGCGATGGCCGGGGCGGCAACTGCGTTTCTGCCTGCCGGCGCTTGGGCGCGTGCTGCGGCGGATAAATATCCAACCATCAAGGCACAGTTTGAAAGCTATATTTCCGCAGGCAAGCTGCCCGGACTTCTTGCCTCTATCGGGAAGGGCGATCTTCCCACCGATATCGTCGCGATGGGCACGATTGCGCAAGGCGACGCGACGCCGGTCGATGCCGACACGCTATGGCGCGTCTATTCGATGACCAAGCCGATCACGGGCGTTGCCGCAATGCTGCTGGTGGGTGATGGAAAGTTGAAACTCGACCAACCCATTGCCGACTTCATCCCTGAATTTGCGAAGATGACGGTTTTGACCGATCCCGATAACAGCCTGGCGGCTGTGCCCGCGAAGAACCAGATAACGGTGCGCCATCTGCTGACTCATACCGCCGGTTTGGGATATAACATCATCACCAAAGGGCCGCTGCTGAACGCCTATAATGAAAATGGCATCAATCCCGCGATTATGAGCCGCTTTCCCATTCCGGGCTTTACCGTTCCTGCACCCACGCCCGATTTGAAGACCTTTGCCGAGCGCGTGGCGAAATTGCCGTTGATCGCCGAGCCGGGTACAAAATGGAGCTATTCGATCTCGCTCGATCTGTTGGGCCGCGTAATTGAAGTGGCGAGCGGTATGGAATTTGACGCCTTTTTGAAGGCGCGCCTGTTTGATCCGCTCAAGATGACAAGTAGCTATTTCCAGGTACCCGCATCGGAAACCAAGCGGTTTGTTACCAATTATGCGCCAGCGAACGGCATCCTCATCCCGATTGATCCGGGCCCAACCAGCATCTATCTCGACAAACCTGCCTTCGCCTTTGGCGGCGCAGGTCTGGTCTGCTCCGCGCATGATTACGACCGGTTCCTGCATATGCTGCAAAATGGCGGGGAATTGGATGGCGTTCGCGTCATGGCTCCGGAAACTGCGGCGTTGGCAATGTCCGACTTGCTTCCGTCCGGCGTTTCGACCGATGGCACTTTTGCCTCGGGCGCAGGTTTCGGCGCAGGCGGCCGTGTGGGCAAGGGTGCGTTCGAAGGCACTTTTGGCTGGGGCGGCGCCGCTGGTACCGTCGCATTTGTCGATTCACGCCGCAAGGTGCGCGCGGTCCTGATGGCGCAATATGTGCCTAGCAATGTCTACCCGTTCCACGAAGATTTCGCTAAGTGGGTCTTGGCCGATCTGGGCATTCAGGCTGCCTAAGCCATGAACCCGGGTTTCACAGGTTCCCCGCTTGACCGGGCCGACCGCGTTCGCAACGATGCGGAAGCCTATGGTGCGTTGTTGGGCGACTGGCGGGCACGGATATTGGGGCTAGACGGGCTTGATCCGATGGTTGCCAGCGAGGGCGGATTGCTCTGGCATTCCATTGCGGAGCTTACAGGGTCCGAAGAACTCATCCTTTTGGGGCTTTCCGACGGCAAGCCGCATTTCGTCCCTCTGGTCGAGGCGGATGGCGGGATGTTCCGGTCGCCTGCGATCTGGCGGGCGCTGTCTATGCTTCCGGCCGAGGATGCGGCAATTTATGGAACCGCGCGAAGCCTGATTGAATGGCATAATAGCCACCGCTTCTGCGGCAAATGCGGCCATGTTACGGAACTGTTTCGTGCCGGATGGGGCCGGAAATGCGGCAATTGCGGGAAAGAGCATTTCCCCCGCACCGACCCGGTCGTCATCATGCTCGCGGAATATGAGGGCAAGGCCTTGCTCGGCCGCCAATCGCGCTTCCCGCCCGGCAATTATTCGGCGCTTGCGGGCTTTCTGGAGCCCGGGGAAAGCGTGGAGGAGGCGGTTCGCCGCGAAATTCACGAAGAGGCGGGCGTTACCTGTGGTGCGGTGCGTTACGTCACCAGTCAGCCATGGCCCTTTGGCGGCGCGCAGTTGATGATTGCCTGTGTCGCCGATGCCAAGGACGATGCCATTACGCTCGACACCGACGAACTTGAGGATGCCATGTGGGTCACCAAGGAAGAGGCGCAGGCCGCGCTGGATAATGCGGAAGGCCGCCGTTTCAACGCGCCGCCGCCCTTTGCGATTGCGCACAGTCTTTTAAAGCATTGGGTGACCACATGACCCCGCTGCGTATCGATATTGTTTCCGATGTTGTCTGCCCGTGGTGCATTATCGGCTATCGTCAGGTGCAGATGGCGCTCGATATGCTGGACCAGCCGGTTTCTGCCGAAACATGGTGGCATCCATTCGAACTGAACCCCAATATGGTGCCCGAAGGCGAAGATACCGCCGAACATATTGCCCGCAAATATGGCAGCACGCCTGAGCAGAGCAAGGCCACCCGGCAGCGGCTTTCCGATATTGGCGAGAGCGTCGGCTTTGCCTTCAACTATGGCGAGGGGATGCGGATCTACAACACGTTCAAAGCGCACAAGCTGTTGACCGTGTTCGGGGCCGAGCGGGGATGGCAAGCCCAGACGGCGTTGAAAATGGCGCTTTTCAAAGCCTATTTCCAGGAACGCCGCGACGTCAGCGACAGTGCGGTCTTGGCTGAAATTGCCGAACAACAGGGCATGGATGCGTCCGCCGCGCATGCATGGATGCGCGACGAAAGCCTGACGCAAGGCGTGCGGGCCGAGCAACGGCAATGGCTGGACGAGAATATAACTGGCGTTCCGGCAATCATCTTTGACCAGAAGTTCATGGTACCCGGTGCCCAGAGTGCGGAGACCTTCGCCGGGGTAATCGGCAAGGTATTGGCGAAGCGCGAAGCGGCTTAAACCAGACCCATCTTCATCAGATCGCCGAGCATCTTTGACGGCATGACATCACGGGCATCTGATTCCCCGTCGCCGAGATCGGGCGGGGCGTCTTTTTCTTCGAGATAGCGCCAGCCCTGATGCGCGCGCTTGGGGATGCCGCGTACGGGGATCAGGCGGGGTTCGATGCGTATCCAGTGCCGACCCTGCCCATTTTCCATGAAGCCGAGTATTGGGCTGCGGCCGATAATGGTGTGGGCGTGGATCCAGTAGAGCGAGCCGCCCGTCATTTCCTCCACACGTTTCGGTAGGTAGCGCGTGGTGAGCCGGACTTCGCCCCCATCCTTATAATGGGAAAGCCGCGCCTTCAGATCGGCAGGGCTGGTTGCGCCAAAGGCGATTTTGGTCATGTGAAGTGGCATGGTCGCTATCTGGGATGCGGGGCTTTAACCCGCAAGGCCGCTGAATACCGCCAGCCCCAGGAAAATAAGGAACCCCATGGAATCGGTGATCATCGTCACAAAGATGGAGCTTGAAACCGCAGGGTCCTGATCCAGCCGGTCGAGCAGCACCGGAATGGCAACGCCCGAAAGACCTGCGAGCGCAATATTGCACAGGATAGCGGCGGCGATGACGCCAGCCAGCAGCCAGTTGCTGAAAATGATCCCTGCGCCCAGCCCGGCGATAACCGCAATCGTCGCGCCGATCAGCAGCGCAACGCGAATCTCGCGCCAGATCGAGCGCATGGTGTTGGACTGGGTCAACTGGTTTGTGGCAAGCGCGCGCACCGTGACGGCCAGCGTCTGCGTTCCCGCATTGCCGCCGATCGATGCCACAATCGGCATCAGCACAGCCAGCGCCACCATCGTTTCAATCGCCGCACCAAATTGCGCGATGATGAAACTTGCGACCATCGCCGTGCCCAGATTGGCGATCAGCCAGCGGACGCGGGCCTTGTAGCTGTCGGCGATGGGCTCGTTAATGTCGCCTTCGCCAGCGCCCGACAGGCGCAAGATGTCCTCGTCGGCTTCTTCCTGAATGATGTGGACGATATCGTCGGCGGTGATGACCCCGACAAGCCTTCCGCTGTCATCGACGACAGCGGCCGAAATCAGCGCATATTTCTGGAAACGGAGCGCGACTTCTTCCTGATCCATGTCGACAGGGATCAGCGTCTGCTCACGCTTCATGACCTCGCTGACCGGAACCTTGCGCTGGCTGCGCATGATCCAGCTCAGTTTGCAGGTGCCGACCGGCTTGTGCTGCGGGTCGACGACGAAGACTTCCCAGAATTCGGTGGTCAGATCCTGATGGTCGCGCAAATAGTCGATAAGCTGGCCAACCGTCATATGTTCGGGCACCGCGACCAGCTCACGCTGCATGATGCGTCCGGCGGATTCTTCGGGGTAGGACAGCGCGTCTTCGATGACGGCGCGGTCTTCGGGGTCCAGTTCGGCCAGAACGGCCTGCTGGTCCTCAATCTCCATATCCTCGATGATCGCGACCGCGTCATCGGTATCGAGTTGTCCGGCCAGATCGGCGACCTGCGATGGTTGCAGCGCGTCGATAATGTCTTCGCGGACATAATCGTTGACCTCGGCCAACACATCGGCGCTCATCAAGTCGCCCATGGCGACCGCGAGCGCGCCGCGCTGGTCCGACGGCATCTGTTCCAGAAGGTCGGCGATGTCCGCTTCGTGGAGCGGTTCGACCAAACGCCGCACTTCGTCCCGGTCGCCCGATTCGACGGCGTCCAGAACTCGGTCCACAAAGTCGCGGGTCAGATTGTTATCTTCGTCCAGGGTCTCCATGACGTCGTCGTCAAGGATTTCAGGATCGGCTGGTTCGCTGGTCATGTGCGGCCTCCCCTTGGGTTGCTGGATGGGAACTGGCCTCCTCCTAAGCGTCCAAGTTCAAAATGCAATGTTTTTGGCTTGGCCACGGCGATTGCTTCGCCTAGGGCACCCACAATATCATCGTAAGGAGCCATCATGTCAGACGAAACCCTCACTTTAAGCCTGGATGACGGCGACGTTGTCATCAAGCTGCGCCCCGATCTGGCGCCGAACCACGTTGCACGCATTAAGGAATTGGCCAGCGAAGGCTTTTACGACGGCGTAAAATTCCACCGCGTGATCCCCGGCTTCATGGCGCAGGGCGGTTGTCCTAACGGCACCGGCATGGGCGGATCGTCCAAGCCAAATCTGTTGCAGGAATTCAACGCCGAACCGCATGTGCGTGGCGTATGCTCGATGGCGCGGACGAACGATCCGAACACCGCCAACAGCCAGTTCTTCATCTGTTTTGATGATGCGACCTTCCTTGACCGTCAATACACGGTCTGGGGTCAGGTCATCAGCGGCATGGAACATGTCGATGCCCTGCCAAAGGGTGAGCCGCCTGCAAATCCGGGCGTTATCCGCAAGGCAACTGTAGCTTAAGCTGTTGGGGACAGTTCCTTTAGGGACTGTCCCCAACCTTTATCCTTATTCTGCCGCATCACCCTGGGGTGGTTCGGGCGGACGCATCGCTTCCATCGCGGTCTTCAGTTCGACGGGCGAAATTTTTCCGTCCTTGTCCGCATCGATATGATCGAAATGCTGGACCATCGGTCCGCGGGCTTCGTCCTTGGCGATGAAGCCATCCTTGTCTGCGTCGAGAAAGCCGAAAATCTGGTCAGGGCTCGGCATGCTGCCACCCGGGCCTGCGGGGGGCTGTGGCGCTTGCTGCGCGAATGCAACGGTTGCGCACAATAGCGACGCGCCGACAGCGATTGATTTCAACATATATGTTCCTTCTTCCTAGTAAGACCTTCTTGGTGCTCACCCCAAGCTGAATGTGCCCTTTACGACCGTGACGCATTTGCCGGACAACCATGCCCTGTCTCCATCGAGACGGCATCCAAGATAACCGCCGCGCGCCGATGCCTGATAGGCGGTGAAGTCATTACGGCCCAGTTCTTCGGCCCAATAAGGGGTAAGGACCGCATGCGCGCTGCCCGTCACACTATCTTCGTCGACACCTGCGCCGGGGACGAAGACGCGGCTTACCACATCGGTGTCGGTTCCGGGGGCCGTGGCAGTAAAGCTGTCGTCGCCAAAGGCAGCAAGCGCCTTCATATCGGGCTTGAGCGCCAAAATCTCTTCGGCTGTGGCATAGCGGAACAGATTATAATGATCCGGATTACGCCGCATTGCCAAAGGCTTGCCGCCCATAGCTGCCATCATTTCAGGGATATCAACGGCGTCGGTCGGAATAGCGGGCAGGGCAACGGCATAGCCGTCCCCTTCACGGCGGACCTCCAATATGCCCGCCTTGCGCGTGCGGAAGGTGATCCGGTCCTTGTCCGGAAATTGCTGGAGCAAAATATGCCCGCTGGCGAGCGTCGCATGCCCGCACAGCCGGATTTCCACCGCCGGCGTAAACCAGCGCAGCTCATAATCCGCCTCACCCGTGGCATCGGGGATGGTGAAGGCGGTTTCGGCGAAGTTGTTCTCTTCGCCTATGGCCTGCAAGACGGCATCGTCCAGCCATGCGTCCAAAGGCATGACGGCGGCCTGATTCCCGGTGAAGGGCCGGTCGGCGAAGGCGTCGACATGGTAATAGGGTAGGTCAGTCATGGTCGTGATCCTGATGTTCAATTGTCTCCGACGGGATGTAGCCAAGCTCATCCTTATGTCCTTCGGGATCCGGGTGGATGAGCACCTCCACACCGGGAAATTCGTGCATCAGCGCCTCTTCAACTTCATCCATGATGCGATGCGCCTGCAATACCGTCATATTGGGGTCGACCCACACATGAAATTGGCAGAAATCATGCGCGCCGCTTGAACGGGTGCGCATGTCGTGAATGCCGCGCAATTCGGGATGGCGCATCGCCACCTCGATAAAGCGCTGCCGCTTTTCCTCCGGCCATTCGCGGTCCAGCAACTGGTCAAGCGCCAATTGCGCGGCGCGATAGGCGCCCCAAAGTAACCAGATGGCGATGGCGATGCCGAAAACCGGATCGGCCCCGCGCAAATGCAGGAATGTTTCGAGCGCAATGCCGATGATGACGGCAATGTTCAGCAGCAAGTCCGACTGGTAATGAACATGGTCTGCATGGATGGCGACCGAACCCGTCTTGCGCACAACATGACGCTGGTACGCCAACAGGCCGAGTGTTGCAGCAATCGCGATAACCGACACGCCGATGCCAAATTCCGGACGCGCAGTGGTTTCACCTGACCCCAGCCGGTCGACGGCGCGCCAACCGATCAATATGGCGGATACGATTACCAATATGACCTGGATCAGCGCGGACAGCGCCTCTGCCTTGCCATGGCCGAACCGGTGGTTGTCGTCCGCCGGACGGGCGGCATAGCGCACGCTGAACAGCGTCAACAGCGATGCGAGGACGTCAAAACCGGTATCGGCCAACGATCCCAGCAGCGCCACCGACCCTGTTTCGGCAGCCGCATATGTTTTGAGCGCGAGCAAGAATAACGCCATCGACACACTGGCAATCGCCGCACGTGTGGTGAGCGCGCCATGCATTTCATGATGGTGGTTGTGGGCAAGGCTCACGGATAAAGCATTCCGCTGGTCCAGCCGTCTGCCGTGCGTTCATAAAGCCACCGTTCGTGCAGGCGGAATTCGCGGTCCTGCCAGAATTCAATGCGGTTCGGGCTGACCATCCAGCCCGACCAATGTGGCGGGCGGGGGACATCCTGCCCATCAAACCGTGCTTCGACATCGGCAAAGCGGGCTTCGAAGGTCGCGCGGTCGGCCAGCGGGCGCGATTGGTCCGATGCCCATGCGCCCAGCTGCGAATTGCGCGAGCGGGTGGCGAAATAGGCGTCGGCGACTTTATCCTCGACGGGGCTTGCGCCGCCTTCGATCCGGATTTGGCGGCGTAAGGATTTCCAGTGGAAGAGCAAGGCGACATTCGGATTCTGCAGCAACTGTCCGGCCTTGCGGCTTTCAAAATTGGTGTAGAATATGAATCCGCCGTGGCTGCCAAGGTCTGCGCCATGGCCTTTCAACAGCACCATGCGCACCGAAAGCAATCCGTCGACCCCCGCCGTGGCGAGCGCCATTGCGTTCGAATCATTTATTTCGCTGGCGCGCGCTTCGGCGTACCAATTGTCGAACAACATAAAGGGATCAGGTCTTTCCATATCGCAGCGATAGGCTAGACTGACGGAGGATAAAAGGGGGAAGGCATGACATTGCCGTGGGAAAGCATATTCGGTTGGACAAATAGCTGGGCGATGCTCGGCTGGCTGATCCTTGCCTTCGCGCCGCAGCGGGACAAGGTTCTTCCCTTTGTTTTCTACATGGGCTGCGGGTTGCTTGCGCTGACCTATGCATCGCTCATCCTGCCGTTGATGGCGGGGTGGATTGACGACGGTGGAACTGCCAGTGGGCCCCAACCCAGTTTGACGACCTTGGCGGGTGTAATGGCCCTGTTCTCAAGCCCGGGCGGGACAACAATCGGCTGGATCCACTATCTTGCCTTTGATCTTTTTGTGGGGCTGTGGGTCGCGCGTAATGCCGACCGGCACGGCTATCCGCGTTGGGTGCAGATTCCGATCCTGTTTTTTGTGTTGATGGCCGGTCCCTTCGGGCTGCTTTTATACCTGATTTTGCGGGCGACGCACAAAGGAAGACCCGAAAATTCAACGGTCCCGAGTTGACTTATTGGCAACAATGCCGATTTAGAGTGGTAGAGAGCTAATACAGGGACAAGCATGGCCGATCCATATTCCATTTTGGGCGTTTCGAAGAGCGCAGACGAGAAGGCGATTAAAAGCGCCTATCGCAAGCTCGCCAAGGAACTGCACCCCGATAAAAATACGGATAATCCCAAGGCAGCCGAGCGTTTCAGCGAAGTGACGCGTGCCTATGACCTGCTGTCCGATGCCAAGAAGCGCGGCCAATATGATCGTGGCGAAATCGACGAAAATGGTCAGGCCCGTGCTCCATTCGGCTATGGCGGCAATGATTTCGGCGGCAGCAGCACCGGCCCGACCGGTGCGACATTCGATTTTGGCGGCGCTGGCATTGATCTTGGCGATATTTTTGATGGTATTTTTGGCGGCGGCGGCGCCGGTCCTCGTCCGGGCGCAAGTGCGCGGCCGGGTGGCGGCGGGCGTGCCCAGCAGGCGCAGCCTGCGCGAGGTGCAAATGTCGCTTACGAACATCTCGTATCGTTTACCGACGCAGCCACGTTGACGCCGCAGCGGATCACACTGCGTGATGGCAAGACCGTTGAATTCAAGCTGCCCAAGGGCGTTGTCGCCGGACAGCAAATCCGCATTCCGGGACGCGGACAACCCGGTCCGGGCGGAAATGGCGATGCGATGGTCACGCTTAAAATCGGCCGCCATCCCCATTTGGTGCGCGACGAAGACAATATCCGCATCGACTTGCCGATATCGCTGAAGGTGGCGATCAATGGCGGCAAGGTGAAGGTTCCCACTGTCGACGGCGCCGTCATGCTGACCGTTCCGCCGAAAACAAATTCGGGTACGACAATGCGGATCAAGGGGCGTGGCTTTACCACCAAGCATGGCGAACGCGGCGACCAGCTTGTGAGCCTGATGATCCATCTGCCCAGCGATCCTGCCGAATTGGCCAAATTGGCCGAATGTGTTTCGGGCGAAACCGTCGGGGTAAATATGGGTGTCTGAGCACTCGCCCCTCTCTCCAGAGGCCCGCGCGCACAGTCCGACGTTGCATGGCGAAAGCGAGGCCCGCTGGTTTTCGCATCTCAACACCCCCCAACAGGCGTGGGAGGTGGTGAAGCGCGTCTTCGTCGGCGTTTATAGTGAGGGCTTTGTCCACGCGGGCAATTTTGCCTATTTGTCGCTGGTCGTGCTCTTTTCCTTCTGCATTGTCGCCGCCGCGATTGCGGGGGCATTTGGACAGACGCAGTCGGGGATTGCGCTGATCAACGCATTTTTTCAAACGGTCCCGCCCGGCGTTGCCGATGCGTTGCGTGGACCGGTGGAAAGCGCGATGACCGCACGATCCGGTCCGCTTTTGTGGTTCGGCGCAGCGGTCAGCCTGTGGACGACGGCGAGCCTGATCGAAACAATCCGCGATGTGATGCACCGCTCGTACGGTACGCAGCCGCATCTCTATTTCTGGCAATATCGGCTGGGGTCGCTGGGTACCGTCGTGTTCTCGGTTTTTCTGGCGATGATAGCCTTTAGCGCACAGGTTCTGGTGACCGCGATTGAAGAGCTGGTGTACCGGTTCATCCCGTCGGCGCAGAATGTCGCCGGCTATTTTGCACTCGGGCGGTTCGTGCCTTTTCTGATCCTGTTCGCGGCGATCTATCTGATCTTTCGGGGCCTGACGCCGCAAAAATACCGTGACCGCATCTACCCCAAATGGCCGGGGGCGGCTCTGGTCAGTCTGTGGTGGCTGGGCTGCACCGCGCTTTTGCCGTGGTTTCTATCGACGATCAGTAACTATGACGTCACCTATGGCAGCCTTGCCGGGGTGATGGTGGCGCTGATCTTCTTTTATTTGATCGGACTGGGCATGGTAACTGGCGCACAATTGAACGCAGCACTGGCCAACGCGCATGAAAATGGATTAAGAGATCGCCAAAGCGAACTCTTGGATAAATGAGGATATTATGAGCGGATTGATGGCTGGCAAGCGCGGATTGATTATGGGCCTTGCCAATGACAAGTCGCTGGCGTGGGGCATTGCCCAACGTTTGAAGGCAGAAGGCGCCGAATTGGCCTTCAGCTATCAGGGCGAGGTCATGGAAAAGCGGGTGCGTCCGTTGGCGGAACAATTGGGCTGCGACTTTCTGATCGACTGCGATGTTGCGGATATGGCCAATCTCGACCGCGCCTTTGCGACGCTGGCCGACAAATGGCCGACGATCGATTTCGTCGTGCACGCCATCGGCTTCACCAACAAGGAAGCGCTGCGCGGTAAATATTTCGATGTCAGCCTCGACGATTTCCTGATGACGATGAACATCAGCGTCTACAGCTTTACCGCGGTCGCCAAGCGCGCCGCTGCCCTGATGAAGCCGTTTGATCCGGAAACCGGCGAAGGCGGCGGCTCCATGTTGACGCTCAGCTATTATGGCGCGGAAAAGGTCGTGCCGCATTACAACGTCATGGGCGTTGCCAAGGCGGCCTTGGAAACATCGGTCAAATATCTGGCCAATGACGTGGGCCCCGACGGAATCCGGGTGAACGCGATTTCGGCCGGCCCCATCAAGACGCTGGCGGCTTCGGGCATCGGTGATTTCCGCTACATCCTGAAATGGAACGAGTATAACTCGCCCCTGCGTCGCAACGTCACCATCGACGATGTCGGCGCCTCCGCGCTTTATTTCCTGTCCGACCTGTCCAAGGGCGTTACAGGCGAGACGCATCATGTGGATGCAGGTTACCACACCGTCGGCATGAAGCAGGAGGATGCTCCTGATATCGCCCTTTCGTGATGATCGTCGGTCATAGCAACGAGCTGGTTCTCCTCCTCGTTGGCTGTGCCGTACTGGTCGGTATCCACGGATATTGGCATGCAAAGCATTATTGGGAAGGTTTGCCGCCGATCTTGGATGCCTTTGTGTCCATGGCGGGGTTCGGTGCGCTGATCGGTGCTTTTGTCTGGGGCGGCCGCATCGGCACCGCCTTCGGACATCCCCACGCGGCGCGCGTCTTGGCGCTTGCGGTGATCTTGATTGTATACCGCGCGGTGCGGACATGGATTGGCAAGGAACAGGTCAAATACCGCAAAGTGCGCTCGGGGGACTCGACAAGCGAGCCATGATAGCTCGTTTGTCCGTCGCCAGCGTCCCGATTTCGTGGCGGCGCATCTGGACAGCGGCCCTTCGCTGACGCAAAGGGGATCGGCATGAATGCACCCGCTTTTGCGCGAATGGGATGACAGATGAGCTTTAACACCTTTGGCCGCGTCTTTCGCTTTACCACATGGGGGGAAAGCCATGGGCCTGCCCTGGGCGCGGTGGTGGACGGTTGTCCTCCGGGTCTTGCGCTCAGCGAGGCGGATATCCAGCCTTTCCTCGACAAACGTCGGCCCGGCACATCGCGCTTCACCACGCAGCGGCAGGAACCGGATGCGGTGCGGATATTGTCGGGGGTTTTCGAAGGCCGGACGACGGGTACGCCGATTTCACTGATGATCGAAAATGTGGACCAGCGGTCGAAAGACTATTCGGACGTCGCCAAGGCCTATCGTCCCGGCCATGCGGATTACAGCTATGACGCCAAATATGGCTTCCGCGACTATCGCGGCGGTGGCCGGTCGAGCGCGCGGGAGACCGCGGCGCGGGTGGCTGCAGGTGGCGTCGCGCGGGCGGTTATTCCCGATGTCGAGATCATCGCCTATGTCGCGGAAATCGGCGGCGATGCGATCAACCGCGACAATTTCGAGGTTGCGCAGATTGGGAAGAACCCCTTTTTCTGCCCTGACGAGGCCGCCGCTGCCCGCTGGGAAAAGCTGGTGGACGAGGCGCGCAAGGCCGGGTCTTCGCTAGGCGCCGTGATCGAATGCGTAGCAACGGGCGTTCCCGCAGGATGGGGCGCGCCGCTCTATGCGAAGATCGACAGCGAACTTGCCGCCGCGATGATGAGCATCAATGCCGTAAAGGGCGTCGAAATCGGTGCAGGCTTTGACGCCGCACGGTTGCGGGGTGAGGAAAATGCCGACCGGATGCGGCCTTCGGCGGCCGGGTCGAACCAGCCCGAATTTCTGGCCAACAATGCCGGGGGCATAGCGGGCGGCATTTCGACCGGGCAGCCTGTCGTGGTGCGCGTCGCGTTTAAGCCGACCTCGTCTATCCTGACCCCTGTCGAAACCGTCACGCGCGATGGCGAGGCGACCGATATCGTCACCAAAGGCCGCCACGACCCATGTGTCGGCATTCGCGGCGCGCCGGTGGTGGAAGCGATGATGGCGCTCGTGCTCGCCGACCAGAAACTGCTGCACCGCGCGCAATGCGGATAGGAGATCGGCTATGCCCAAGCTGGATATTGATAGCATCCCGCAGACCAATGCCACGGGCTATCCGGAACCTTTTGACCGCGAAGTAGAGGGGCGCTGGTGGCGTCGGCTGGCCCCTATGGCGGGGCTTAGGCACATGGGCGCGAGCCATGTCGTTCTGAAGCCCGGCGGATGGTCGTCGCACCGGCACTGGCATGAAGGCGAAGACGAATTGGTCGTCATGCTGTCGGGTGAAGCGGTGCTCATCGAGGATGACGGGGAAACGATCATGCGTCCCGGCGACGTCGCGGCTTGGCCTGCCGGCGTGCGGAACGGGCATCATCTGGTCAACCGCACCGACCAGGACTGCGTGTTCATCGCGATCGGCACAGGGGACCGCAGCAGCGGTGGCGGCTATTCCGATATTGATATGACCTTCGGGGAAGAGGGCTATTTCCACAAGGATGGCACGCCCTATCCAACTGTGCGGCTCCGCTAAACATTTTGCTTAGCTCGGGAACATGTCCTCGATCCGCTGGATCATCCAGCTTTCTTCAGCTGCCCCTGCATACCATTCTTCCATCCAGGGATGGGCCATCATGGTGTCGACATAGCTTTGCGCAAAACCGGGCAGGGTGAAGCCATAGGTCACAAAGCGTGTGACAACCGGCGCGAGCATGATGTCCGCTGCGCTAAATGTGCCGAACAGATAGGGGCCCTGTTTGCCGAAGCGTGACCGCGCCTCGGCCCATGTTTGCAAAATGCGGATCGCGTCTGCGCGGGTTTCGGCGGAGACGGTGATATCCTTGAAGTTCTTGCGCGTGTTCATGGGACATTTGCGGCGCAGCGCCATATAGCCGCTGTGCATTTCAGCGGCCATCGAACGTGCCATGCCGCGTGCGACATCATCTTTTGGCCAATAACGGTCCCGGCCCACCTTGTCGGCCAGATAGTCGATGATAGCGAGGCTATCCCAGATAACTACATCATCATCCCATAAAATGGGTACCTTGCCCGCCGATGGTGCGAGATCATCCTCGCGCTTTCGGTCGTCCCAATTTTCGTCGAACAGGGGAACGAGCACCTCATCGAAATGCAGCCCGGATTGCTTGACGGCCAGCCAACCGCGCAGCGACCAGCTTGAATAGACCCGGTTTCCGATGATCAGTTTCAACGTCATGATGCTACGGCTTCTAACACCGCCGCACGCAAATCTTCAATCCCGCCCTTTTTCTCTGCCGAGGTGACTGAAATGTCGGGATAGGCGGCGACATGCTTGCGCAGCTTTGCCATGGTATCCGCCTCTACGGCTTCGCGTTCGCTGGCCTTGATCTTGTCGGTCTTGGTCAGCACGATCCGGTAGCTGATCGCTGCGGTGTCCAGCATCTTCATGATCTCATGGTCGACTTCCTTGATGCCGTGACGGCTGTCGATCAGGACGAAAACGCGCTTGAGCACCGCGCGGCCACGCAGATAGTCGTTAATCAGATAACGCCACTGCTGCACCGTTTTCAGCGGGGCCTTTGCATAGCCATAGCCGGGCATGTCGACGATCCGGAACAATGGAGGTGTGCCGACATCGAAGAAATTCAGTTCCTGCGTACGGCCCGGCGTATTGGACGCGCGTGCCATGTCCTTGCGGTTGACAAGCGCGTTGATCAGGCTGGACTTACCGACGTTGGAACGGCCGGCAAAGGCGATTTCAGGGACGATCGGATCCGGCAGAAATTCGAGTTTCGGGGCCGATTTCAAAAATGTGACCGGTCCGGAGAAGATTTTATTGTGATCCATCATTATCCCTTGTTCCCTCTTCCCCGAAAGGAAGAGGGTGGCTTTACGCCTTCGCCTTTTCCCGCGCCTTCGCCTCGGCTTCCTTCGCCATCTGTTCCTTAAGGATGGGATGGCGTGAGTAGAGCCACTTCTGTTGTGCGATCGACACCAGGTTCGACATCACCCAGTAGAGCTGAAGCCCGGCTGCGAATGGTGCCATGATGAACATCAGGAACCAGGGCATGATCGAAAAGACCTGCTTTTGAACCTCGTCCATCGGCTGCGGATTGAGCTTTTGCATCAGCCACATCGTGACGCCCAGCAAGATCGGCAGGACACCAATTGCCAGGAATGACGGCGGGTCGAAGGGCAGCAGACCGAACAAGTTGACCGGGGTCAACGGATCGGGTGCTGACAAATCCTTGAGCCACAGGACAAAGGGCTGGTGACGCATTTCGATCGACAGCAGCAATATCTTGTACAGCGCGAAGAAGATCGGAATCTGCAGCAGGACGGGCAGGCATCCGGCAAGCGGATTGACCTTTTCGTCCTTGTACAGCTTCATCATTTCCTGCTGCAGGCGGGGTTTGTCGTCCTTCCAACGTTCCTGCAGGGCTTTCATCTTCGGCTGGACCGCCCGCATCTGCGCCATGGACGCAAACTGTTTCTGCGCGACCGGATACATGAATCCGCGCACGATGATGGTCAGACCGATAATGGCCACACCGAAGTTTCCAAACACGCCAAACAGCCAGTGCAGGATCCAGAAGAAGGGAATGGCAATAAACCAGAACCAGCCCCAGTCGATGGCGTAATCAAGATAGGGGATGCCCAATTTCTTTGAATAGTCGGTCAACACCGCCATTTCTTTGGCACCCGCAAACAGGCGTGCGGTGCTGTCGGTAGAAGTGCCGGGTGCGACGCTGGTGTAACGCGTTGGAATAAACTGCGCCTGATAAACGTCGCCGCTCGCACGGAATTTCGTTGCCACAGGCACCTTCTGGTCGGGGATCAGCGCGCCGAGCCAATATTTGTCTGTAAAGCCAAGCCATCCGCCTTTGGTGTTGAACTTGACTTCGCTGCCGGCATTTTCATCAACGTCGACATAGCCCCAATCATAATTGGGCTTGCCTTCGAACACGCCCATCGGGCCGATGTGAATATGGGTGAATATCGACCCGCCAGTTGTGGCGTCCGCAGGCTTGCCGGTGCGGCTGAGCAGGGCGAAACTGGCGATCTCGACGGGCGCTGTGCCCGCATTGGTGAAGCGCTGCTTGGCGCTGATCATGTAATTTTCGTCGATCGACAAAATGATGTCGAACTTCTGGCCTTCAGGATTGGTCCAGCTGAGCGTGACCGGTGTCGAAGGTGTCAGCGCGCTTGCGCTTGGCGTCCACACGCTTTTGTCGTCGGGAACGGTAACGCCCGTGCCGACCCAGCCGAAGCGGGCGAAATAGGCTTTCTTGGTGCCTGAAGGCGAAAACAGCCGCTCGGGCGGGGAATTTTTGGGCAGCGCCGTCCGGTGCGTCAGCAGCACGAGATCATCGATCTTCGCGCCTTCCAGATTGACCGAGCCACGCAATTTCGGTGTTTCGATGCGGACACGACCCGACGCCTTCAATGCGTCGGCAAGCGGGACAGTCTTTTCGGCTGCCGCTGGCGTGCCAACGGCCACATCGGCTGTTGTCGATCCTGCTGGCGATGCCGGGGCCTTCGCTGGAGCCGTCACTGCAGCAGGGGTGGGGAAGAAAGTGCTGGCGATATAGGGCCAGCCGAACAGGATGAGGCCTGTCAGCAATACTGCAATTATCAGGTTACGCTTATCGTCCACGTTTAACTTTCCCCGTTATTCAAGCTTTTGGGCGGTTCATGGTACGGGATCGTGCCCGTGTCCGCCCCAAGGTTGGCAGCGCAATAGCCGTTTGATGGCCAGCCAGCCACCCTTAATTGCGCCATATTTCTGAAGTGCCGTTATCGCATAGGTTGAGCAGCTAGGGCTATAACGGCAGGTCGGCGGCAAGATGCGCGATGGACCAATTTGCCATCCGCGTGCCACCAGGATCAAAACCCGTGCGATCATTGGCAGAGCTTTTCCAATGCCTTTGCCATATCGGCGCGCAGGGCACCAAAGTCCCGTTCAATGCCGCCATCGCGTCCGATCAGGATATGGTCCGCGCCTTGCTTGCCCTTTTCGGCCAGCATTTCCTGCGCCAGTGCACGAAAACGACGGCGCATACGGTTGCGGACAACGGCGTTACCGACCTTTTTGGTGATGGTAATGCCCAGCCTGATGTCGGGCTGGCTATCCTGCCGGTCTTTTACCAGCAAAACAAAACCGGGAGTTGCGTAACGCTTCCCCCGGTTGGCGGCCAGAAAATCCGACCGTTTTTTGATGACGCTGTAACCGCGCATATCGCGGTCCGCCGTCGTCTGGATCAGGCCGACAGCTTCTTGCGGCCACGCGCGCGGCGTGCGTTCAGGATGTTGCGGCCAGCGGCGGTCGACATGCGCAGGCGAAAACCGTGGCGACGGGCACGCACGAGATTGCTCGGCTGAAAAGTGCGCTTCATGACTGTAATCCTTAGTTTTTAGTCGGTATGAAATGAAAAGGGCCGCCGAATCTGTCCAGCGACCGCCTTTGTTGACGTGGCCATTATGCGTGGGGCGAGTAAAAGTCAACACGCTCAGGGCAGTTTCATGCCAATATCATCGCGTCGGCACAGGTACATGATGTCGCGCTTGATGTCGGGAAAAGGCGGCCTGTGCTGGACTTTGTTGCGCCTTAACGCCCAATCGGCCCAACGGCCATATTCGGGATGACGCTTCGCCAGACGGGAATAGCGCTTTTTGGCCCAGAGCGAATGTTTCAGGATGACCCCCAAGCCGATGACGAACAGGGCAAGTCCGCCCGGCCCCGGCAACCAGCTGACCAGAGGCGCCGACACGACCAGCATCCAGCCAAGTATCACCATGGCCCAGCGATAAGCGGGAGAATCGGTCCAACGGGCTGGTTTGGCGTGCGGCATGGTTACCATGTGGGTTCAGCATAGCTGTGTTGCAAGTTCATGTAGATAAGCATCGGGATCGGTACGCGCGCGCCGCAAATTTACAACACTGTAAACAATTCGTAGCAAATTCATGGGAAATAGCCGCAGAGCCCTTTTAAAACGGGGTAAAAAACGCCATATAAGGGGCAACATGCCGAACGCTCTCCCACATCTGCACCGTATCGGTGTCTTGCCCGCTGACATCGACTTCATGGGGCACGTGAACAATGCCCGCTACCTGAACTGGGTGCAGGATGCCGTGTTGGCGCACTGGAACAAGCTTGCCCCTCCGGAAACGGCGGCGAAATATCTGTGGGTCGCGCTGAAGCACGAAATTACATACCGCAAGCCCGCCTTTCTGGACGATGATGTAATTGCCACTGTCGTCCTCGAAAAGGTGCAGGGCGCCCGGTCCTTTTACGACACAGTGATCAAACGCGGCGAAGAAGTGTTGGCCGAAGTGAAATCAAGCTGGTGCTGCATCGATGCCGAAACCTTGCGTCCGGCGCGGATTGCGGCGGAAATTCAGGAATATTTCTTTCCCAAGGATTGAGGTGAGGGGGAGTAGGCGTACAAACTTCCTGTAACTCGACCACCCAATCAAAAAATCGGATCGTTGGCCCCGCCATCATCCAGCGGCGACACATCGCTGTGGATCCCGCATTCGACCTTATCCCAGCCCTTCCACCGACCGGAACGCGGGTCTTCACCCGGCGCGACCTTTGTGGTGCAGGGGGAGCAGCCAATCGAAGGATAGCCTTGCTCCACCAGCGGATGCGGCGGAAGATTATGGTCGGCCATATAGGCGTCCAGCCGCGCCTTGTCCCAGTCCGCCAGTGGATTGACCTTCAGGCGGCCTTCTTCAATTTCGAAGCGGGGCAGGGCGTTGCGGGTGGATGATTGAAAGGCCTTGCGGCCCGTAAATTGGGCATCAAACCCCGCCAATGCGGCCTTCAACGGCAACACCTTGCGGATTTCGCAGCAGCCGTCGGGATCATAGGACCAGCGCAGACCTGTACCATCCTTTTCCGCGAGCAAGGCGGGGTCGGGCGTCAGGTTACGCAGGTCCGAAAATCCGATCAATTCCCGCAATTCTTCCCGATAGCTGATAGTTTCGGGAAAATGCTTGCCGGTGTCGAGGAACAGGACCGGCACGGTCGGATCAATGCTGGCGATCAGGTGCAGCAGTACGGCGCTTTCGGCGCCGAAGCTGGACACGATGGCGGCATCGCCCAGCATATTTTCCTTCAGCAGGACGGTCAGCATCTCCACCGTATCGCGACCCCGGAACATATTGTTGAGGCGAACGGCATCGGCCTCTGTGTAACGGGGACTTGTGTCGATACGATCGATGATGCGGACCTGCTCACCCATGGCGCAATTTCCACACAGGGACAGCGGCGTCGGCCGCTTTCTGGTAAAATTGGTCATAGGTCGAAAGCGCGCGTTCCACCGCTTCCGGGTTTAACGACCCTTCAGGTGCAAAGCTGTCGAAACCGCAGCGGCGCATGAAGGCGATCTGGTCGACCAGAACGTCGCCCTGTGCACGCAATTCACCTGTATAGCCTGCCTCGCGCAGGATACGGGCCGAGCTATATCCCCGTCCGTCACGGAATTTGGGGAAGGCGATTTCGATGAGCGTCAGACGGTCCAGAAACGGGATCAGCTTGCGGGCATCGTCATCGGGCTCAAGGCGCACAGCGGTGGCGTTGGACTGGTCAAGAAAGGCATCCAGTGTGACCGAAGGCTGTTCGGTGACTTCGTCGTCGCGGTAACGGAACTCAACCATAGATCGCCTCCTTGAATGGGTCCATTCCCACGCGGCGGTAGGTATCGACAAAGCGCTCTTCGCCTTCGCGTAGCTCGCGGTATTTCTCGACAGCCTTTTCGACCGCATCGACTATACCGTCCTCATCAAATCCGGGGCCGGTGATCTTGCCGATCGACACGTCTTCGGCGCCCGATCCGCCCAGCGTGAGCTGATAATTTTCGACGCCTTTCTTATCGACGCCCAAAATGCCGATATGGCCGGCATGGTGGTGGCCACAGGCGTTGATGCAGCCTGAGATTTTCAGCTTCAACTCGCCCACATCGCGCTGCCGCTCGGCATCCGCAAAGCGGGTTGCGATTTTCTGGGCGATGGGGATGGAGCGGGCATTGGCGAGGCTGCAATAATCAAGGCCGGGGCAGGCGATGATATCGCTGATCAGGTCAAGATTGGCGTTGGCCAGTTCTGCCTCACGCAGCGCCTGCCACACGGCAAATAAGTCACGCTTGGCGACATGGGGCAGAACGATATTCTGCGCATGGGTCACACGCAGTTCGTCGAAGCCGTATTTCTCCGCCAGATCCGCCATCACATCGATCTGCGCCGAGGACGCATCGCCAGGGATGCCGCCAATCGGTTTCAGGCTGATGTTGACAATGGCGTAACCGGACTGCTTGTGCGGCTTCACATTCTGGTCGAGCCAGACGGCGAAATCGGGGTCGCTGCGGTCGGGTTCGACATCCGCCGCGTCGAACGCCGGCGGGGCGAAAAAGGCGCTGATCCGCTCCAGTTCGGCCAAAGGCGGGTCGATGCCCAGCGTTTTGACATGGGCGAATTCTTCGGTAACTTGGCGGCGATACTCATCTGCGCCGATTTCGTGGACGAGGATTTTGATGCGCGCCTTGTAGATATTGTCGCGGCGGCCATAGCGGTTGTAGACCCGCAGGCAGGCCTCGATATAACTCAGTAGATCGTCTGCCTTCACAAACGGATTGATCTCTGGCGCAATCATCGGCGTCCGGCCCATGCCGCCGCCTACGAATACGCGGGCACCCAGTTCGCCGTCTTTGCGCACCAGTTCGAGCCCGATGTCATGCAGACGCATGGCGGCGCGGTCTTCGGGCGATGCAATCACCGCAATTTTGAACTTACGCGGCAGATAGCTGAATTCCGGGTGGAAGGTCGACCATTGGCGCAGCAATTCGGCCCAAGGACGCGGATCGGCAACTTCGTCTGCCGCCGCACCTGCGTATTGGTCCGAACTGATATTGCGGATGCAATTGCCGCTGGTTTGGATGGCGTGCATTTCGACGCTGGCCAATTCTTCGAGCAGGTCAGCGCATTCTTCCAGCTTGATCCAGTTATACTGGATGTTCTGCCGCGTCGTGAAATGGCCGTAATCCCGGTCATATTTGCGCGCGATATGCGCCAGCATACGCATCTGCCGGCTGTCGAGCGTGCCATAGGGAATAGCCACGCGCAGCATATAGGCGTGCAACTGAAGATAGAGCCCGTTCATCAGCCGCAACGGCTTGAACTGGTCCTCGGTGATTTCACCCGCCATTCGGCGGTTCACCTGATCGCGAAACTCCGCCACGCGGGCGTCGACGATAGCCTGGTCGTAATTGTCATATTTATACATATCAGATGATCCAATCGCCAGCCGCAGGGTCAGCGGGTTTGAGGGTAAGGTCGGGCCGGACCGTCGGGCCCAGTGCGCGGACGCGGTCCTTGATGTGGGCGGGGCGAGGGCCTTCGGGGGTGGGAATCGCGTCGATGATATAGGGTGCGTTCACCCGGCGGGCGCCTTCTTCGGCATGCAAAATGGCTTCGCCACCTTCGCCGACATCGATGGCGTCTTCGACATGGATCGACCAGCCGCTGCCAGTCCACCAGGTAACGGCGCCTGAGCCCAATTCATTTCCGGTCAGTAATTTCACGCCAGTGTCTCCGCCTGTTTGACAATATGGATAAGCCGGTCTTCGGCATCGGATTTCAGGACTACATCGCCCACAACGATAATCGCTGGCGACGCGACCTTTTCCCGCGCGATCATGTCGCCAAGATCGGTCAGGATGGTCCGCAACGCGCGCGAATTGGGTCGCGTGACGCGTTCCAACACCGCGACTGGCGTGTCCGGCGACAGGCCGTCCGAAATCAGCTTTTCGGTAATGTCGGTGGCGGTCGCGATGCCCATATAGATGACCAGCGTGCGGCCTTTGCCAGCAAGTCCCGCCCAGTTCTGGTCGGTCAAGCCTTTGCACTGACCGGCGACAAAGGTCACCGCGCTTGACGCATCGCGGTGGGTGAGAGGCATCATTGACCCAGCGGCACCGCCCATGGCGGCAGAAATGCCGGGCACGACGTCTACATCAATTCCAGCTTCGCGGCAGGCTTCGGCCTCTTCGCCGCCCCGTCCGAAAATGAAGGGATCGCCGCCTTTTAGCCGGACGACCATATGCCCAGCCTGCGCCTCACGCACCAAAATGGCGTTGATGCCGTCCTGCGGCACGGTGTGCTTCGAGCGGCTTTTGGCCACCGAAATCAGCCGTGCTGCCGGATTGATCATGGCCATGATTGCTGCGTCGACGAGACCGTCGTGCACCACGACATCGGCGGCGGCGATCAAACGCGCTGCCTTGAGTGTGAGTAGTTCAGGGTCGCCGGGACCCGCCCCTACCAGATAGACTTTTGCTTTTTCCATCCTGCCAACATGCGCCTGGCACCGGCAGGCATCAAATCAGGATAAATTGGCGTGGCCCTAGAAGAACTTTAGTCGCTTATTCTTCTACAATAGCGACGGCGACTTCTTCATCTTTCAGCCCAATTCCGAGCATTGCCTTCGGCACATCATTTTCCGAAGACACAACGGGATAGGCGCAGTAGTCGGCGGCGTAATAGGCGCTGGGTCGATGATTGCCCGACAGTCCGACGCCGCCGAACGGTGCGGAGGATGATGCCCCGTTGGTCGGCGCATTCCAGTTGACGATGCCTGCCCGGCTATTGGCCCAGAATTCATCATATTGTTCCGGCGTGCCGCCGATGAGCGATGCGGAAAGGCCGAAGCGGGTGTTGTTCGCCTCACTAATTGCAGCGGTAAAATCAGGAACGCGGATTACCTGCAAAAGCGGCCCGAACAATTCAATGTCCGGTCGTTCCGCAATGTCGGTGACATCAATGATGCCAGGAGTGAGAAAAGGCCGACCCTGTTCGGCGACCTTGAGATGCTTGATCGGACGGCCACCCCTGCTCATCAGCGCCAAATAGCTTTCGATGAGATTGTCGCACACATCCTTGTCGATGACCGGGCCCATGAAGGGCGGCGGTTCGCTGTGCGGGTCGCCGATAATCAATCGGTCGGCAATCTTTTTCACCTCGCCGACAAGCTGATCGTAGAGCGCATCTTTGACAATCAGACGTCGGGCGGCGGTGCAACGTTGCCCCGTGCTCAAAAACGCGGACTGGATGATAAGGACCGCGGCGCTGTGAATATCCCGGGTGTCCCAGGCGATAATCGGATTATTGCCGCCCATTTCAAGCGCCAGGATTTTATCGGGCCGATGGGCGAACTGGCGGTTGAGGGCGATCCCCGTTTGCGCAGAACCTGTGAACAGCAGGCCGTCAATATCGGGGTGCGTGGAAAGCGCCTTGCCGGTTTCCGGGCCGCCTTGCACAACACGCACCGCCTCCTGCGGGATACCTGCCTTATGATAATAGTCGACCAGCATCGCGCCGGTCGCCGGGGTTTTTTCCGATGGTTTGAAGACAATCGCATTCCCCGCGATCAACGCCGGAATAATGTGCCCGTTCGGCAAATGCGCAGGGAAGTTATACGGCCCCAGCACGGCAAGCACGCCGTGCGGCTTATGCCGAAGCGCGGTTCGGGTGCCGACCTTCCCATCCAGACGCCGCTGCGAAGTGCGGTCGGCATATGCGCGGATGGAAATGTCGACCTTGTTGACGACTGACTCCACCTCGGTGCGGGCTTCCCAGAGAGGCTTTCCTGTTTCGCGAGCGATCGTGTCGGCAAATTGTTCAAGATCGGCGCGAACCCTGTTTGCGAAGATCCGGATACGCTCGATTCGTTCCGACAAAGGGGCCGCAGCCCATTTCGGCCAAGCCGACCGCGCCATCGCCACTTCCGCATCCACATCACTCGTCTGCCCGCGCCAAAGCTCGGTACCTGTAGCGGGTTCGAAGGATCTCAGCTCGGACAAAATGCGCCTTATTCTCTTATGGTTAATGCCGGTTTACCATGAAATGGCTGAAATAGTTTTACATCGGGTAAATCTAGACGGCAAATTTCGTCATCCCTTTACCGACGATAGGGCGTCCCGCATCGATCTGATGGCGTCGACTTTCTGCATCAGAGGCGCCCAATCGTCATCTTGCGCGATTGCCGCCCAGATCTGTTCGACCTCGTCTATCAGCATGGAGCAGGGCACATCGGCTGTCCAATAGGGATGCGTCAACGCCCCTGTTGGAAGATAGTCGGCCAGCACGGCTTCAAATGCGTCGGTGAATTCGTCGGTTTGACGTTTATCGGCCAATCGTCCGCCACGATAATTGTGAAAGAAGACGTCGATGGGAATCTTGCCCCGTGCCATCGCTCGTTCGGCGGCTTCGACAAGTGCGCGGTCGCGTTCGGTGCCCTGTGGTTGCAGGCCGAGACGCCACAAAAAGCGCTTGATGATCGCGGCCTGGAAGAGTCCGTGGAATCGTTCGAGCGCCTCGATTAGAGGCGGTGCTTCGCACAATAATCTCAGCGAGACGGCCAGTTGTCCGAGATTCCAGTGCATTGCCTCCGCCTGCCGCCCGAATGCGTAAAGCCCCGTTTCGTCAAAATAGGCGGCGGTGAAATGCGGGTCCCAAAATTCCGTGAACCGCCAAGGGCCATAATCAAAGCTTTCGCCGGTGATGTTGATATTGTCGGTATTCAAGACGCCATGCACGAACCCGGCGACCATGTAGGACGCGGCAAGGTCGGCGATGCGTTCCACCGCGAGGTGGAGCAATTGTGCCGCGGGGTTCTCGCCCGGCGTGTCATTGTATAAAATCGTCAAACAATAGGCGACGAGCTTCGCCATGCTTTCGCTATCACCGTCGGCTGCCATACGCTGGAAAGTTCCGATGCGGATGTGGCTGTGGCTAAGGCGGACAAGCACCGCGGATCGTGTGGGCGACGGTTCATCCCCGCGCATCAATTCTTCGCCGGTTTCGATCAGGGAAAAGCTTTTGGATGTGTTCACGCCCAAGGCGTCCAACATTTCGGTCGCCAATATTTCACGAACGCCTCCCTTTAGCGTCAGGCGGCCATCGCCGCGACGGCTATAGGGAGTAGTGCCCGAGCCCTTTGTTCCGAAGTCGAGCAAACGGTCCAGACCGTCGCGCAGTTGCGCATATAAAAAGCCACGACCATCGCCGATTTCGGGATTGTAGACGCGGAATTGGTGCCCGTGATACCGCAGCGCAAGCGGTTCCGGCATATTGTCGGGCAGCGGGACGAATCGTCCGAAATGCTGCACCCATTCGGCATCGCTCAGCGAATCCAGCCCGACCGTCGCGGCCCATCGGTCATTTCGGTACCGCAGGATTGTCTCTGGAAAGTCAGCAGATTGGACCGTATCGCCAATTTTTGCACCAAGGCTGGCGATTTTTGGATCGGGGCGATAGGGGGAATGCGGAACATTTATATGCATCGGTCCCGTTTGGGCGGGACGCACTAGAAAGGCAAGTATGGCGGCAGTTCGCATCCTTCATTTGCACAGCAGTTTTAATCTGGGCGGGCAGGAATCGCGCACGGTGCGTTTGATCAACCATTTTGGCGATCGGGCGGAACATACCATTTTATCGGCTGTCCCCGACGCCTTTGGCGCAGCAGATGCCATCGACAAGCGGATCAAGTTCAGCCTGCCAAAGGACGCCGCGCCTTCGCTGGCGGGAATGCCCGGCATGGGCCGCTATCGCAAACTTGCCGCCTATATGAAGAAATTCCATCTGGTGCTGAGTTATAACTGGGGATCGATGGATGGCGTTATGGCGCGCACCCTATTGGGGCAGGCCATGGGCTTGCCGCCGTTGATCCACCATGAAGATGGCTTCAACCATGACGAAATCGAGCGGCTGAAAAAGCGTCGTAACTGGTTCCGTACCATCGCGCTGCAGCGCGCCCATACGCTTGTCGTCCCGTCGAAAACGCTGGAAAAAATAGCGCGGACGCAATGGCATCAGCCACTCGACAAGATATGCCGGTTCCCCAATGGCATCGACACCGACCATTATAACCGCCGTCCGCAGCGTGGATCCTTCCCCGGCTTCCAGAAGCGGGAAGGCGAGATAGTGGTGGGCACGATTGCGGGGCTTCGTACCATCAAGAATTTGCCGCGCCTTGTCCGGGCTGTTGCTTCGGCGGGTCCGAATATCCGGCTGGCAATTGCGGGGGAGGGGCCAGAGCGTGCGGCGATTATGGCCGAGGCCGAACGTTTGGGCATCGCCGACCGTGTTATGATGCCGGGCTTTTTGAAGGACCCGTCCCGTTATATACGCCTGTTCGATATTTTTGCATTAAGCTCGGACAGTGAACAATATCCGATTTCGCTGGTTGAAGCGATGACGAGCGGTATTGCCGCTGTTTCGACCGATGTGGGAGATGTTCGCAACATGGTTTCCAAAGAAAATCGTCCGTTCATCGTCGACCGCGAAGACGAAGGAGGTCTGGCAAACGCTATTTCCGTTTTGGCGCAGGACGCCGTGCTGCGCAGCAAAGTCGGGGAAGCGAACCGGTTTATCGCCTGTTCGCAATATGACGAGGAAACGATGTTTGCTCGTTACCGGCAGCTTTATGGCTCTGCGATGAAACGCGCCGATTTTGCGCGACAAGCCTGAATGTTTCAGTTAGCGGCGAATTAATGGAGTAGGGGAAGGCGCTATTGGGCGCCGATTGCAATACATAGGGGTTGTGTTTGTGTTCAAGGGTCTGAAACCCATAAACTACGGTGGCCGTGAAGTTTGGCCGCTGGTCGAAGGCGGCAAGGGCGTCGCCGCAACAAATCATGCAAGTTCGGGTGCTTGGGCTGCCGCTGGCGGTATTGGCACCGTTTCGGCGGTTAACGCCGATAGCTATGATGAAAATGGCAATATGATTCCGCAGGTGTTCTTCGGCAAAACGCGCGCCGAACGCCATGAGGAACTGGTGGCCTATGGCATCAAGGGCGGCATTGCGCAGGTCAAGCTGGCGCACGAAATTGCCGGAGGCAAAGGCGCTATCAATATCAACGTCTTGTGGGAAATGGGCGGCGCCCAGCGCATCCTGCACGGTATCTTGGAAGAAACACGCGGCATGGTGACCGGCGTGACCTGTGGCGCGGGTATGCCTTACAAGCTGTCCGAAATTGCTGCGCAATATGGCGTCTATTATCTTCCAATCGTCAGCTCCGCCCGCGCATTTCGTGCGTTGTGGAAGCGCGCCTATCACAAGGTGCCCGAATGGCTTGGTGCCGTCGTCTATGAAGATCCCTGGCTGGCTGGCGGCCATAATGGCCTGTCCAATGCGGAAGACCCGCGCAGCCCTGAAGATCCCTATCCCCGCGTCAAGGCGTTGCGCGATGTGATGCGGGCAGAGGGCATTTCGGACGAAGTGCCGATCGTCATGGCCGGCGGTGTTTGGTATTTGCGCGATTGGGACAATTGGATCGATAATCCGGAATTGGGGCAGATCGCGTTCCAGTTCGGCACCCGGCCTTTGCTCACGCAGGAAAGCCCGATACCTGACGGCTGGAAAGACGCATTGACGAAAATCCCGGAAGACGGGGTTTTGCTGCACCAATTCTCGCCGACCGGCTTTTATTCGAGCGCGGTGATCAATCCGTTCCTGCAAGAACTGCAGGCCCGTTCGGAGCGTCAGATAACCTATACACAAGCCGCTGATCTGGATCACACGCTTCAGCTTGATGTGGGTGTAAAGGGCAAGAATTTCTGGGTGACACCAGCAGATCTGATGAAAGCGCGCGAATGGCATGCCCGCGGATTTACGGTTGCGCTCAAGACGCCGGATAACAGCCTCGTGTTCGTTACGCCTGAGTCGGGCGAAGTCATTCGCAAGGACCAGAAGGACTGCATGGGCTGTCTGTCGCATTGCGGATTCTCGTCGTGGAAGGACCATGACAATAACAGCACGGGCCGTCTGGCCGATCCGCGCAGTTTCTGCATTCAAAAGGCTCTCCAGAATATCGCCCATGGCGCACCGATTGATGAAAACCTGATGTTTGCAGGGCATAGCGCCTATCTGTTCGGCAAGGATCCATTTTATTCCAATGGCTTCGTTCCGACCGTGAAACAGCTGGTCGATCGCATCCTGACTGGGGACTAATTGCGGCGGTCATTTACCGATTATTGACCTTATTCCCTTATCTTTTTCGGCAAGGGGATGTTGATGGGGTACATGACGTCGCAATATCGGAAGGTAGCGCCCGCGCGCTTGGAGCAGCGCGAGGCGCAGCGGCACCCTGTGTTGCTGGGCAAGGCAACCGTCCGCAATCGTACAAAACCACCTTTGGAGGCCAGTCTGGTCGACCTGTCGGTCTATGGCTGCCGCGTCCTGATCGACGGCGGCATTAATGTCGGCGACCGGATATGGCTTCGTCTCGCGGGAAGCCAGCCCATTACAGCGACAGCCGTCTGGGCAGAAGGCAACCGGCTAGGCTGCAAATTTGACGAAATGCTGGACCGGGCGCTGTTCCGGCAGCTTACTCTCCAAAACTGCTAAATTTCGAGCCTAGTCGAGATCCCATGCGCGTTCGCCATGGCTGGAGATATCCAGCCCATCGCGCTCCTGATCTTCGCTGACCCGCAAGGGTAGGACCATCGACACCATATAGCCGATGATAAGCGTGACGACCGCGGAATAGACCGCAACAATCGCGACACCCTTCAACTGCACCCAAAGCTGCGTGCCCATACCCGCACCGTCGGCATAGCCGACACCGCCAAAGCTTTCGCTGGCGAAGATGGCGAGCAGAAGCGAGCCGAGCATCCCGCCGACACCATGGACGGCAAAGACATCCAGTGAATCGTCGATCTTCAGCGTGCCCTTCACAAGGCCCACGCACCAGAAGCAGACCAAACCGGCCAGAAGGCCGATTATGATCGCGCCGCCGGGGCCGACAGTTCCTGCAGCAGGGGTGATGGTTGCCAGTCCGGCAACTGCGCCGGTGGCAAAGCCAACGGCTGTGGATTTGCCGACCTTGAAGCGTTCGATCAGAATCCAGACCAGCGCGGCAACCGATGCCGCAACATGGGTGTTGATAATCGCGCTTGCCGCCGCGTCACTCGCCGCAAGGGCCGAGCCGCCGTTGAATCCGAACCAGCCCACCCACAAGAGGCCTGCGCCTGCGACCGTCAGTGCCGGGCTATGTGGCAACATCAGCGTCTTTGGAAATCCAATCCGCTTGCCCAGCATCAAGGCGACGACGAGGGCGGATATCCCTGCGGTCGTGTGCACCACAATGCCGCCTGCGAAATCGATAACGCCCTGCTCGGCAAGGAAGCCGCCACCCCAGACCCAGCGGGTGACCGGGATATAGACGAGCAAGGACCACAGCGCACTGAACGCCACCACCCAGCCGAAACGTGCCCGTTCCACCCACGCGCCGACAATCAGCGCCGGGGTGATAACCGCAAAAGTCATCTGGAACAGCGCAAAGGCGAGCTCTCCGATGGTCTGGTCTTCACGGACCGAATCGAGCAGGCCGTTGAACATGAAGTTTTCGGGCGATCCGATATAGCTGTTGCCGTTCACCGAAAAGGCGAGGCTGTAGCCAACGGCGATCCAGATTACCGAGGCGAGCGCGGCGATGGCCCCGCATTGCACCAGAACCGACAGGAAATTCTTGGCGCGCACAAGGCCGCCATAAAAGAGCGCAAGGCCCGGCAAGGTCATGAGCAGGACCAATGCGGACGAGGTCAAAATCCATGCGCTGTCGCCGCTATCGGCCTCGGGCAACGCGACTACGGCGTCTTGTGCGAAGGCAGGTGCTGCCAAAAATGCACCGGCAACACATAATGCACTCAGGATTTTCTTGGCCATGTCCGCTCCGCCCCCATTTTTTCTGTAGCGCGTCCTAAGACAGCTAGGGCCTATGCTCAATCCACAAATTACAGTTAACGCTGTGTTGGTGAACGAAAATTACTCAGGACCAGCCATCGAGGACCTGGTCAGCCGGCCGGTGCCCGTCGGCCCACATACGGATATTGGCAATCACACGCTCACCCGATGCGCCGCGCCCTTCGAATGTGGCGCTACCCAGATGCGGGAGAATGACAACATTGGGTATGGCGAGCAAGCGCGGGTCGACCGCCGGTTCATGGGTGTAGACATCCAGACCTGCGCCACCGATTTTTCCAGCCTCCAGCGCGTCGATAAGCGCAGCTTCGTCGATCAGCTCCCCGCGGCTGCTGTTGATGATATAGGCATCGGGCTTCATCAACGCGATGCGGTCGGCGTTGATGATCTTGTCGGTTTCCGACGTCAGCGGGCAATGGAGCGAGATAATGTCGGCCCGGCCGACCAGACGATCAAGATCGGGTTCAAAACTGACGCCCAGCTCTTCTTCGACACTTGTGGGTAACCGGTTGCGCTTGTTGTAGATGATATTCAGGCCGAACGCTTTTGCACGGATCGCCACAGCCTCGCCGATCCGGCCAAAGCCGATGATGCCCAGCGTCTTGCCGCCGATCCGGTGGCCCAGCATTCCGGTAGGGCTCCAGCCCTGCCAGGCACCGCTGCGCATCAGGCGATGCCCTTCGCCCAAACGGCGCGGGACGTTGAGGATGAGGGCCATGGTGAGGTCGGCGGTGTCATCGGTAAAGACGCCCGGTGTGTTGGTGACCATGATGCCTTTGGCCTTCGCGGCGGCAAGGTCGATATGGTTCACGCCCGCGCCATAGTTGGCGATCAATTTCAAGCGGGGCTGGGCAGATGCGATCAGGTCGGCATCGATGCGGTCGGTTACCGTTGGCACCAGGACATCGCAGTCAGCCATGGCCTCTGCCAATTGGGCGCGGGTAAAGGGTTGATCATCCGCGTTGAAGGTCGCGTCAAAAAGCTCTGCCATACGTTGCTCGACAGCGGGTAGAAGCTGGCGGGTGACACGGACACGGGGTCGTTCGATGCGGCTGAGTTCGGGCATGCGGCGAGTAAAGCGGATTTCGCGCTGACGTCAAGACAGGATGGTTGCACTGTCGGTGTACCTTACAGTATAGAGTAAGGCTCTGGGGTAAGATAATGGCAAATCAGGCAAAAATCATTTGGCAAGGCGTTGCGCTGTGCATTGCGTTTTTCGGTGCGGCTGCACTGGACGCGCAGGCACAACAAAAAACACCCTATTGGGCATCCATCGAAGAATCCGAGGCGCGGATGCGCACGGGGCCAAGCACCGAATTTCCGGTGAAGTGGGTCTACAAACGGCAGAATATGCCGGTTAAGGTCGTCGCAGTGCACAGCGTGTGGCGCAAGGTGGAGGATCCCGACGGCGATCAGGGTTGGATGCATGTCCGCCTTCTTAGCCCCAAGCGCACCGCCCTGATCATCGGAAGTGGCATCGCTGCCTTACGCGAAACCCCGCAGCAGACGGCCCGTATCGCGTGGCGCGTGGAACCCGGCGTTGTCGGGAAGATCGACGAATGCGACAAAGGCTGGTGCCGCTTCGACAATGCGGGGCGCTACGGGTTTATCGAAACCGACCGGCTGTGGGGTGACGAAGCGCTTTAGGCGTGGACCGCTTCGGGCAAGGGCGCATCTTCCTTGCCACGATTTACAACTTCGGCGAATTTAGCATGATATTTGGGGTGTTCAGTCCCCATCCATTTGTCCCACCATGTAAAATAGAGGCCATAATTGGTGTTGAAGCCGCCATGATGATGAAGGTCATGGTGCACCGTTGTGTTGATCCAGCTTGTCAGCGGGGTCGATAGCCACCAACGGGGGAAAAATTCAAATCCGGCATGCCCCATAGCGTTGCGGATAATCTGGAAATTCAGCCAGGTGAACATGACCCATCCCGGCGTGGGCACGAAAAACTGCCAGATGGGCACGAACATGAACATGACTACGGCTTCAGGAATGGCGAAGCTGTAAGCGGCCCATGGGGTCGGCGTGATCGACCGGTGATGCGCGTGGTGAAAATGCTTGAACAATTTGGGATGGTGCATGAAGCGATGCGCCCAATAGAAATAGGCATCATGCGCGATGATGATGGCGGCGAGGATCAGAAGGTCGGTCCCGATCCCGAAGCTGCCATCAAATCTTTTGAATATCCCGTTCTGGCTGCCCCAGATGAGGAACGCTGCGCCGATGGTGTAGACAATCGCCGATTGCATAGATTGTAAAAATTCGCGCCGCATATCGGCCGGCGTCGCCTCGCGCACCTGGATTTTACGCTGGCGAAGGGCGGTCCGGCGCAAAAGCCAGACGATGGAAAATGTGACGCTGGCCGCAATCAGATAGCGTCCAAAGTCAAAGGCAAAAACATATTGCCCTTTGGTCAGCAATATATCGAGGGGAGGAATTCCGGTGTTCATTCAAGTATCCTTGAGCAGTTGGTGTCCGCCATCTGCCTGTTCGATGGGGACTATGCCCTTCACTTTCCGAATTTGACTAGCCGATTTTGAAATCAACCAGCATTCAATGCGCGATAAGCGCTGGGCGTCATGCCTTCGGCTTCGCGAAAGGCACGGTTGAACGGTCCCAGAGAGCCAAAGCCTGCATCCAGAGCGATGGTGATAATCGGAACCTCCTTTTGCGAAGGATCGGCAAGTGCGGCCTTCACCTCGGCAAGGCGGTATCCGTTCAGAAAGGCTGTAAAATTGCGATAGCCGAGTTGCCGGTTGATCGTCCGGCGTAGGCGATATTCCTGCTCCCCCAATTGCTGGGCCAGCTTTGCAATCGACAGGGTTTCATCGCGGTGGACCATCTCGCGCTCCATATGCGCCAGCAATTTCGTGGACAGACCATCATCAGGCTGGCTTTTTGGCGCGCTCATGCGCTGCGTCGACAGGCTGGCACCGAACAGGTCGGCCTGGCGCATCTGGAACATGGCGGCACAAAAGGCGAGGACGACGAGGATGATCGTGCTCCCGACAACGCGGATCAGCATGCGGTCAGCCATGCCATTGTGCGCGGCGACTTCGATAAAGGCGATGACAACAACATAGGCGCCGACCACCGCAATGATGCGGGGACGCATTTTGCGTCTTGGTTCGACCAGATCGCCTTCGCGGCTGCGCCACACTTCCCAAAAGGCAGCGGCGGCAAATGCCAGCATGGCCACGCGAAACAGGATACCGGATGCCAGGTTGATGGCACCATCTTCGGGATATGTCAGCTCCATGACGCCGGTATTGATGACCGACAAGGCGACCAGAGCGACAGGCAAGGGCTTCACCCTGTCTTCGTCGCTGAACCAAGCGCGGGTGAATAACCAAAACAAGCCCGGCGTTGCTCCAGCGCCAAAAGCGAGCAGCAAGCCTGTCAGATTTGGCTCTTGATACCAACCTGCCGTAACGAGCAAGTAAGAACAGATCGCGGCATTCATAAGGACTGCCAGTCGGGCGGCCAGGGACGGACCGTGATCGCGGAGCAAGATCCAGCTCCACAGCGCGAGTAAAGATATGGCACCCCCTCGCGCCATCATGTCGATATCGTTAAAATAGACCATCTGTGACATGGCTGTCATAAAGCATGCTGTGCGACAAGCTGATTTCGAAATCGGACAGATGCCTTGCGCGTTCAGATTTTATTTTCGAAATCGCGTTATGATTAGTGCCACCACCGACGGAGCCGCACGTGCCGGTTATTAGCAGTTTGAAGTTACTAGGTGCCGCCGGCATCCTGTCTTACGCAGCAGCGCGGCTGGCGGCGAAAGCGGGTATGATCGGGTATAGCCGCCTTCTGCTAGTCGCCGTACCGGTGTCGGGGATGCCCGAAATGCCGCGCGGATTTCGGGTTGCGCCTTTGTCGGCCGCGGAACTGGAAAAGCATAGCATCGACATCAGTCCTGCGGTTCAGCGCCTGCGCTTTGCGCAGGGGATGACTTGTCTCGCCGCGTTTAACCGCAAGGATGAACTGGTCGGCGTGACATGGGTTGGTGCGGGCCCCTTTGAAGAAGACGCGATGCCGATCCGCTTCCATGTCCCCGCCGATGCGGGATGGGATGCAGGGCTCTGGATCAAGCCCCAATATCGGATGGGCAGGGGCTTTGCCGCGCTGTGGGCGGGGACAGCGCATTGGCTGAGCGAGCATAACAAGCAATGGTCGATGAGCTGGATCGCCGACTATAATCTGCCGTCGATCTTGTCGCACAAGCGCATGGGCGCCGTGACTGTTGGGCGGGTGCTGACCTTCCGCTTTTTCCGCTGGCAATATATGGCCGAGGGACGCCCCCGGTTGGTGCGGTTGAACAGTGGTATTGCGTCGAACGTTTCCTTGTCGCATGTTCCAACCGACTCGTCTTTCAGGAGCATTTTGGCTTAACCCATCGATCTGAAGACGATCGCAAAGCGGGGCACATGAGGAGAAGAAAAATGCGTTTAAGAATGGGCATTTTGGTTACCGGCCTTCTGCTATCTTCACCGGTCTATGCGCAGAGCTACAACGGCTTTGTGATGCAGCCGGAATATAATTTCAGCTCTAGCGATATGGCGTGGTCCTATGGTAGCGTCCGGCAGAGCGCTGACACTGTTTTGGCGCAATTGCGCGCCCGTTGCAGCAGCGATACCGCATATGACCAATATTATTGCCGACGCGGCATGAAGGTTTTGAACAAGGCCTATGCCGAGTATAAATTGCGCAAGGCTGCGGAAGCTGTGTCTGCAGAATAACATTCGGGCATGCATTTCACGATAGGCGCGGCGCACTGCCGCTGCTATCGCTTACGGCATGTCCGAACAGAAGCATCTCTACCTCGTTGATGGCTCCGCTTATATATTCCGCGCCTATCACCGCCTGCCGCCGTTGACCAATATCCATGGGGAGCCTGTGGGGGCTGTCTATGGCTATACGACCATGTTGTGGAAGCTCGCGGACGACCTGCATCAGGCCGATGGTCCGACCCATATGGCGGTTGTTCTGGACAAGAGTTCGCAGTCCTTTCGCAACGAAATCTATGATCTCTACAAGGCCAACCGGCCCGAGCCGCCAGAGGACCTGCGTCCGCAATTCCCCATGATCCGCGACGCCACGCGCGCCTTTTCCCTACCGATGATCGAGGAAGACAATGTAGAGGCGGACGACATGATCGCGAGCTATGCCAAGGCGGCGTGCGCTGCGGGATGGCATGTGACCATTGTGTCGTCGGACAAGGATCTAATGCAGTTGGTCGAACCCTGCGTCGACATGTTCGATACAATGAAGAATGAGCGTATCCGTGCCGAAGAAGTCATCGAAAAATTCGGCGTCGGACCGGAAAAGGTCGGCGACGTTCTGGCTCTGATGGGCGACAGCGTCGACAATGTCCCTGGTGTCCCCGGAGTAGGACCGAAAACTGCGACCAAATTGATTCAGGAATTTGGTGATCTGGAAAGCGTGCTCGCCGCCGCACCCGATATGAAGCCGTCGAAGATGCGCGATAATCTGATCGAGCATGCGGACAAGGCGCGCCTGTCCAAGGTGCTGGTGACCCTGAAAGAAGATTGTCCGCTGCCAATCCCGCTCGACGATATGAAGCTGGGTGCAATACCAGAAGAACCGCTGGCGGCCTTCTTGCAGCACCACGGGTTTAACTCGCTCCTCAAACGGATCGGTCAGGTCGCGAATACGGCGGCGGCGAACAAGGCGATTGCCGGTAATCCCAAGGCGACCAGCAAAGGTGATGGCGCAGCGAGTGCGCCGGTTGCCGGTACGGCCGCGCTGCCACCCGCAATGCCGCCGATCGACGTCAACGCCTATGAATGTGTGACGAATGTTGACCGGCTTGATCACTGGATTTCCCGGGCGAAGGAAACCGGGCTGTTGGCCTTCGACACCGAAACGGACAGCTTGGAAGCGGTGACCGCGCGGTTGGTGGGCTTCAGTCTGGCTGTTTCCCCGGGTGAGGCCTGCTATGTGCCGCTGGGCCATGGCGGAACGGACCTGCTCGCCGAAAATCCGGAACAGATTCCTTTCGCCGAGGCGCTGGCGCGGTTGAAGCCGTTGCTGGTTGAACCGAGCATTCTCAAAATCGGTCAGAATCTCAAATATGACATCAGCGTTTTGGCGCAGCATGGCCTGACCATCGCGCCTTATGATGACACGATGGTGATGAGCTTTGCGCTGGATGCGGGCGATCATGGTCATGGGATGGATGAGCTGGCGCGCCTGCATTTAGGGCATGAATGCATCAGCTATAAAAGCGTCACCGGTACCGGCAAAAGTCAGATCGGTTTCGCGGCCGTGGCGCTTTCCGATGCGACAAAATATGCGGCGGAGGATGCAGACGTCACGTTGCGCCTGTGGCACCATCTGAAACTGCGGCTCAGCCCGGATAAGGTCACGACGGTCTATGAACTGGTGGACCGGCCCTTGGTGCCGGTTCTGTCCAAGATGGAATGCGCAGGCATCAAGGTCGACCGCGCGGTATTGGCGCGACTGTCGGGCGAATTTGCCGCGCAGATGGAGAGCCTCGAAAAGGAAATCCATGAACTGGCAGGCCAGCCCTTCACCATCGGCAGCCCACAGCAACTGGGCAATATCCTGTTTGAAAAAATGGGGCATAAGGGCGGCAAGAAAGGCAAGTCGGGGCAATATTCGACCGATGTGACCGTGCTGGAGGATCTGGCGGGGCAGGGCGTGGAAATCGCACGCAAGGTGCTGGACTGGCGCCAATTGGCCAAGCTGAAGTCGACCTACACCGACAGTTTGCAGGAGCAGATTAATCCGAAAACCGGCCGCGTGCACACCAGCTATTCACTGGTCGGTGCGCAGACCGGGCGTTTGTCGTCGACCGATCCCAATTTGCAGAATATTCCGATCCGCACGGAAATGGGGAGGCAGATCCGCGATGCTTTTGTTGCCGAACCGGGCAATGTCATCCTGTCCGCAGACTATAGCCAAATCGAACTGCGCCTTGCCGCGCATTTTGCAGATGTCGCACCGCTGCGCGATGCCTTTGAAAAGGGTGAGGATATTCACGCCCGCACGGCGATGGAAATGTTCGGCGAAGTCAACCGCGATACGCGCGGGAGGGCCAAGACGATAAACTTTTCGATCCTCTATGGCATTTCCCGCTGGGGTCTTGCCAAGCGGCTGGAATCGACGCCGGATGAAGCACAGGCGCTGATCGACGCCTATTTCAAACGCTTTCCGGGTATTTCAAACTATATTCAGGAAACATTGGCGACTGTGCGCGAATGCGGTCATTCGACAACCTTGTTTGGCCGCAAGACCTGGTTCCCGCGGATCAAGTCCGCCAATCAGGCGGAAAGACAGGGAAGCGAGCGCGCTGCCATCAACGCGCCTATTCAGGGCACCAGCGCCGACATCATAAAGCGCGCGATGGTTCGCATGGGGCCGGCTTTGGAGGCAGCGGGGCTGTCGCATGTAAAGATGCTTCTGCAAGTGCATGACGAACTTGTGTTCGAACTGCCCGAAGGCGATATCGCGGCTGCGGGCAAGGTAATCGAAGCTGTCATGACCGGCGCGGCGGAGCCTCTGGTTAAGCTAACCGTCCCGTTGGGCGTCGAAATCGGGACCGGGGCCAGCTGGGGCGCAGCGCATTAGGAATACCTAAGCAATACCGCGCCCCGCCCGTGTTTAGCTGGCGGCTTCTTCGCCTTCTTCCTCTTCTTCAAATGTCACGGCTACGTCGGCATTTGCGGACAAGCGTACGGTGCCATCTTCAACGGTCGCGACCAAACCACCGCTGATATAGTGGTGATGACCCTTATGATGGCCTTCGCCGCCATCTTCCTTGGTCAGCTTAATACGGTCGCCGACCACACGGTCAACGGTACCAACATGAACGCCGTCGGCGCCGATGATTTCTGCATGTTCTTTAACTTGGGAAAGATCTGCCATGGTAATTCTCCTGATATGGGAAAAGGGTAACACCCAACAGCGGCAGAAGGTCCATTGGGTGGGTTCTCGCTCGGTCTGTCATTAATCCTTCGCATTCGCATATCCGATTTGTCGCACAGACGACGCAATAGTGACGCGCACCCCCGCCATAGCGCCAGCGTCTTACACCGTTGGAGTCTCCCACCATGCGTCATCAATCCCTTTCCGTTTGTATTTCCCTCCTTTTAGCCTCGACCGCTTTCCCGGCCTTTGCGCAAACTCCGGAAAATGAGGAACAAGCCTATGAAGGCGAGATTATCGTGACCGCCCAAAAGCGCGAAGAACGCTTGGTCGATGTTCCGGTAACCCTGAGCGCTGTGAGCGGCGCGCGCATGAAGGAATTGGGCGTCAGCGATCTTGACGAGCTCGCCAACTATATCCCCGGTTTGAACATTCAAGAGCAGAGCGCGAACAACCCCGGCGTGGTCATCCGCGGCATTACGTCGGACTCCGGCTCTGCGCAGCAGGCTGCTCGTGTGACGCTTTACTATAATGGCGTCGATGTTTCCCGCTCGCGTGGGTCCTATCAGGACATCTACGATATCGAACGGATTGAGGTTATCAAAGGTCCGCAGGCAACGCTGTTCGGAACCGCATCGGCGGTTGGGGCGATCAGCATCATCTCGGCACGTCCCGAAGCCGGATTTTCCGGATCAATCACGGGCGGTATCGGCAATTTCAACCAGCGTCAGCTTGGCGGCCACCTCAACATCGGGTCGGACGAGATCGCTGCACGCGTCGCCTTCGCGTTCAAAAAGCGTGACGGCTATGTCAACAATCTCGCCCCTGGTCAGGACGACCTCAATGGTCAAAACCAGTTGGGTATCCGCGGCTCGCTCCGCTTCAAACCAAGCGACGAACTCACCGCCGATCTCATTCTCACCTATGACCGCCAGCGCAATCCGGGCACGGCCTTTGTCTCGCGCGCTCTGCCGACAACGTCCGGTCCGGGCAATCCCTTTGGCGATGCCTTCCTCGGCGGTTCACCGCGGTCATTGCAGGATCTCTATCAGGAAAAGCTGGGCCTGACCCGCGACGTCTATGACGTCAACTACACGGTGAACTGGGAGTTTGCCGACAATTGGGCGCTGACGATGGTCAACGGCTATCGCAAATTTGACTCGCTTGAGGTCTTCGACGCCGATGGTTCCGCCGCATGGTATCTGGAATTTACCGAGCTAGCCAAAGGCGACCAGTTCAACCACGAAACCCGTTTTGCCTATACCGATGACAAATTCCGTGGGTCATTTGGCTTCAACTATTTTCATGAAAACAGCATCCAGAATGTGCCCTTTTCAAGCGAAGAAGGGACCTTCCTGCAATGCGCGGCACGGTTGATCCCCGGCCTGCCTTGCATCGCGGCAAACGGCACCGTTTCCGCTGCGGGGGCAACAGCGATACTGACCGGCGGGCTCTTTACTCAAGTTCCATATAGTTCGGTTTTTGAAAATCAGGGCCGCAACGACAGCTATTCCATGTTTGCAGATGGCACATGGATACCCACCCCGGCGCTCGAAATCACCGCCGGCGCGCGTGTCCTGATCGAAAAGCGCCGCTCAGGCTTTTACGCCCGGGTGCCGCGTTCGCTCATTTCTGGCGGCGCGTCGCTTATTCCAGGTCAAGTCGATACTGGCGGGCAAACTTTCCGGACCGAGGACAGCTTCGCGGCCGTCCTGCCGCGCCTGAATTTGCTCTATCGCTTCTCGGACGATTTCAATGCCTATGCGACCGTGTCGAAGGGCCGCCGTTCGGCTACTGTCCAGTTGGGCGCGCGCGCAACAGCAACGGGTCCTGTGCCTAACTTCACACCCGTTCTGGCGGAGAATGTCTGGAACTATGAAATCGGCGTGAAGGGCTCGTCCGGGATGTTTTCCGGCTCCATCGGCGCCTATTATCTGACCTACGATAATTTCCAGGTAAGCGTCGTCTTGCCGAACGGCACCACCCAGACACAGAGCGCCGGGACAGCGACCAACAAGGGCGTCGAGGCCGAACTGACTATCAAACCGGCAAGCTGGCTGAGCGTTTTCGGGAATATCGGCTATATTGACGGTGGCATTGACGACAAGCCGACGATCGCAGCCAATTTCCGCGGCGCCAAGTTCCGGTTGCAGCCCGATGTACAGGCCGCAGCAGGCTTCACCATCGACGCGCCGATGGGCGGTGTGACTTTCTTCGCAACACCTTCGGTCACCTACCGCAGCAAGATTTTCTTCGAAATTCCGAATAATAATCTGATCAGCCAGGAAGCAGTGACTTTGGTCAACATCAATGCGGGCTTCCGCTTTGGCGGTGACCGGTTCGAAGTGGCCGCATTTGCCCGCAACCTGTTGAACGAAGACTATCTGCTGGATGCCGGAAACACCGGTGGCGCTTTTGGCATTCCGACCTTCATTCCGGCCGAACCACGCCTTTACGGCATCCGGGTTGGCGCGAAATTCTGATTGTCACAGAAAAACTGGAACTGACTCGAAACTGTCATGCGTACGACGTGAACGCGTAACGCATGGCAGCTATCCGGCAGTTCCAGTTAAGGCAATGACTGGGAATAATATGACCGACATTTTGACGAAGAACCCGCTGGGAAGCATCTTCGATCCGAAAATGCCCGATTGGTTTCACGAACAGGAACCGCGCAGTTTTCAACCCAAGCAGAAATACCGCACCGTGTGGATTTCGGACGTGCATCTTGGAACGTCGGGATGCAATGCCGAGCTGCTGCTCGATTTTCTGCACAGCATCCAATGCGAGACATTGTACCTGGTGGGCGATATTGTCGACGGCTGGCGGCTTCGTAAAGGCTGGTATTGGCCATCAAGCCATAATGAGGTTCTGCGCCGCATATTGAAAATGGCGCACAAGGGAACGCGGGTTGTCTATGTACCGGGCAATCATGACGAGATGTTCCGCGATTATGTGGGGCTCGGCTTCGGCGGGGTCGAACTGGCGCATGAAGCCATCCACGAAACCGCCGATGGCCGCTTGCTACTCGTCACCCATGGCGACATGTTCGACAGCGTTGTTTTATATGCTAAGTGGTTGGCCTTCCTTGGCGACACGGCTTACACCTTCCTGTTGAAGGCCAATGTCTGGCTGAACGCTGTCCGGCGCAGGCTGCATCTGCCCTATTGGTCGCTTTCTTCCTATCTGAAGATGCGGGTCAAGAACGCGGTTTCCTTTATAGGCAAATATGAAGAGGCAGTGGCCCGCGCCGCACTGGATCGCGGCGTTGACGGTGTTGTCTGTGGGCATATCCACCATGCCGAAATCCGCGATATTGACGGCGTCACATATTATAATGACGGCGACTGGGTCGAAAGCTGCACCGCACTGGTCGAAGACAAGTTCGGGCAGATGTCCATCGTCGACTGGGCCGAACATAACCGCCAGCCCCAACAGGCGGCCAAGCGCGAAAAGGCACTTGCATGAGGATCGCGATAGCGACCGACGCTTGGCGTCCGCAGATCAACGGTGTGGTGCGCACATTGGAGATGACCGTAAAAATGCTTCGTGCACGTGGGCATGAAGTCTGTGTCATGAGCCCCGACGAGTTCCGCACTGTGCCCTGTCCGGGCTATGGCGAGATACGCCTCGCCGTCGCGCCGCGCTTTGGATTGCGCAAGAAACTCGCCGATTTTGCGCCGGACATCGTCCACATCTCGACCGAAGGGCCGATCGGGTGGAGCACAAGACGGTGGTGTATGGTGCATAATATACCTTTCACCACGGCGTTCCACACACGCTTTCCGGATTATGCATCGGTGCGAACGGCCCTGTCGCCGGACTTTTTCTGGCCGGTCATGCGTATATTCCACAAACCGTCGCGCGCCGTTTTGTCGGCTACGCCACGCTTGAGTGAAGAATTGGAAAGTCGCGGTATTCCGCAGACCCGTCCGTGGAGCCGAGGCATCGATACAGCGATTTTCAAACCCGGCCTTGCCCCGCATCCTGCGCTCGCAGCATTGCCCAAACCGATATTGCTCTCGGTTGGCCGTGTGGCGATCGAGAAGAATCTGGAGAGCTTCCTTGGCGCAGCCGTTGCAGGAACCAAGGTGGTTGTGGGCGATGGCCCTGCACTGGAAGAGTACAAACGGCGCTACCCCGATGCGTTGTTCATGGGCAGCTTGAGCGGCACCGAATTGGCGCAGGCTTATGCCGCCGCCGATGTATTCGTCTTTCCAAGCAAAACCGATACCTTCGGATTGGTGATGATCGAAGCGCTGGCCTGTGGTGTGCCCGTTGCGGGCTATCCGGTGCCCGGACCACTCGATATCATCGGTGCAGAAGGCTTGGGGCCGTTTGATGAGTTGGCGGAACCCGTCGGTTCGGTATCCGAATCCCTGTCGTTCGCGATAACCCGGGCGTTGAGCTGCAGCCGCGAAGCCGCGGCCCACTATGGCGCGCAATTCACATGGGATCGTGCCGCAGACCAGTTTCTGGCCGCCCTGTATGCGGCACGCGAAAGGGCCCTTGAACGCGCCTAGCCGCGAACGCGGGTCTGCTTGTAGGTTCCGAGCAAACGGACCGAGTTGCAGTGGAAGCGCAATTCCTCAAGCGCGCGGTCAACGGCCGCGTCGCCGGGCGCGCCTTCGATATCGGCGAAAAATTCAGTCGCGGCAAAGCTGGCGCCATTTTGGTAGCTTTCCAGCTTCGTCATGTTGACGCCGTTGGTGGCAAATCCGCCCATTGCCTTATAGAGCGCGGCGGGGATGTTCTTCACCTCGAAGATGAAGGTCGTCATCAAGGTGCCGTCCATCGCCGCACGGTCGGCAGGTTCGCGCGACAGGACTACGAAGCGCGTTGTGTTGCTGGCATCGTCCTGCACGCTGTCGTTGATGGCGACCAGCCCGTACATTTCGGCCGCGATAGGTGGGGCGATTGCACCCGCCGATTGGTCGTCATTGGCTGCAACAAAGGCGGCGGCCGCCGCTGTGTCGGCATAGGCAACCGGAATGATGTCATGCGCACGCAGATAGTGACGGCATTGGCCCAACGCCTGCGGATGGCTCATCGCCGTGGTTAGTTTCGCGTCCGCCGTTTTCGCCATCAGGCAATGGCGGATCGGCATGAAATGTTCGGCGATGATGCTGAGACCTGATTCGGGTAGCAGAAAATGGATGTCCGCGACGCGGCCATGCAGTGAATTTTCGATAGGAATGATCGCCCGGGCCGCCGTCCCGTCCTTCACAGCGTCGATGGCATCTTCAAAGGAAAAGCACGGAAGTGGATGGCATTCGGGGTCATATTCCAGCGCCGCCAAGTGCGAATTTGCGCCCGGCGCGCCCTGAAATGCGACGGCGCGCGCTGGGTCTGCGGTGGCAATAGCGGTCATGTCTTTGACCTTGGTGAGGGCAGGGGCGGGATAGCTATCCATAATGGGGTCGCGTTACGGGACGGAATCATATCGGGCAAGACCGGATTTCCGCTCTTGCACGGCTCCCCTTGCGCTATTAGAGGGGCAGGGAATCTGGCGGCTATCATGGCCGCATGCATCAAACAGCATAGCAGGGCAGACAATCGATGGATGATCGCAGTAACACAATCGCAGGCTGGGTTTTGGCAGGTGGCATCGCCGCGCTGGGATTGAGCATCGCTTCTGGAATGTATTTTCACAGCGCTGCTCCGCATGAGCCGGGCTATGCGATTGAAGGCGTTGAGTCTGGCGGAGCCGCCGGACCTGTTGTTCCTCTCGCAACTTTGCTAGCGTCGGCCGATGCAACAAAGGGCGAAGCTGTTTTTAAAAAGTGCACTGCTTGCCACACAATCGCTCAGGGCGGCGCCAATGGCATCGGACCTAATCTGTGGGCGGCCATGGGTAAACCGCACGGCCATGTTCCCGGATTTGCTTATTCGGATGCGCTGAAATCCGTTCCCGGAAATTGGGATTGGGAAGGCATGGACAAGTGGCTCGCCAACCCGAAGAAATATGCACCGGGCACCAAGATGACCTTTGCCGGTCTGGGTAATCCCGTCGATCGGGCAAACCTGATTGTATATTTGAACGCGCAAGGTTCGAACCTGCCTTTGCCAGCCGCGCCCGCAGCTGACGCAGCACCAGCTGCTGACGCCGCCGCTGCACCTGCTGACGGTGCTGCAGCGCCTGCTGCTGATGCCGCAGCCGCGCCTGCTGCAGCTCCTGCTCCCGCAAAGTAAGCGGGGGTCACATATGAAGGCCGGAGCTTTTGCGGCATTACCGCTGCTGATCGTTCTTGCCGCCTGCGGTGGCGGTACCGAAACCACTGCCTCTGACACCGGCGGGCAGGCTGCTGCGCCGGCGCCTGCTGCAGCCGTTGCAAAGTCGGGCGAGGACCTGTTCAAAAAATGCGCGGCTTGCCACAGCGTTACGCCCGATGGCCGGAACGGCATTGGTCCCGGACTGCATGGCGTCAGCGGTCGTGCTGTCGCTTCGGTAGAGGGATTTACCTATTCAAACGGCCTGAAAGCCAAAGGCGGCGTTTGGGATGAAGCCAATCTGGACGCATTCATCGCCGCTCCTGTCAAATGGGCGCCAGGCACCAAGATGATGTTTGCCGGAATCAGTGACCCAGCCGAGCGCAAGGCGCTGGTCGATTATCTCGCGACCCTGAAATAACCGAAGCGGCGGGGCTTAACCCGCCACTTCATAAAATTCGCAAATAGCAGACCATGCTTCATCTGCCGTTTCGACGAAACGGAACAGTTCAAGGTCGGGCGGGCTAATGACACCTTCGAGCATCAATTCTTCAAAATTGACGACGCGGTTCCAGAATTCCTTGCCGAACAGCAGGATCGGCATTTTCTTGATCTTGCCGGTTTGGACCAGCGTGAGAAGTTCGAAAAATTCGTCAAACGTCCCGAAGCCGCCGGGAAATACCGCTACAGCACGGGCGCGCAGCAGGAAGTGCATCTTGCGCAGGGCGAAATAGTGGAACTGGAAACTCAGCCGCGGGGTAACGAACAAATTGGGTGCCTGCTCGTGGGGCAGGACAATGTTGAGCCCCACAGATTCGGCGCCCACATCATGCGCACCGCGATTGGCTGCTTCCATGATCGATGGTCCGCCGCCCGAGCATACGACAAAATGACGCTGCCCTGCTTCGTCCGTCACATTGGCCTGGCTAGCCAACTGCGCCAGGGTCCGTGCTTCTTCGTAAAAGCGCGACTTTTCCTTCATCCGCTCGGCAATGATGCGTGAACGGTCATCGGTTGCTGTTGCCAATAAGGCGTCAGCCTTTTCCGGCTCGGGAATGCGCGCCGAGCCATAGATGACCAGCATTGATCCGATATTTGCTTCGTCGAGAAGCATCTCGGTCTTGAGCAATTCGAGCTGGAACCGGACAGGACGCAGATCCTCGCGCAGGAGGAAATCAGTGTCCTGAAATGCAAGCCGGTAGGATTTGCTGCGTGTTTGGGGAGTGGAAAGCTGTTGTTCCGCGAAATCCGCTTCTTGCTGAGCTTTGTAGAAGCGGCGGTCTGTTATTTTTGTATCGTTCATTAGCGCGGGTTTACCCGTGCCGGGGACATTTTGCCACCCCTTATCGGCAAAAGGCGGAGCCATCCTTCATTGATTTGGCCATATCGAAATGGAAATGGTTGGCGTGCTGCGCATTATATTCGGGACCGAGAACCGTCCCGAAACGCTTGCAGGCGGATTGGTGGAGACGGCGCAAAAAGGCGCGTTCCTGCGGCTGGCCATTCCAATTGTTCAGCAAGGATATCCGCCGCCCGTCGCGCAGGATGAAAGCGGAAACATCAACGGCATTGGCAAAGGCATGCTGCGACAATTTACCCGAACGTCCGCCATTTACATTACGGCAGCTATAGGTGCCGAAGGTTTCGATGCGCACCACATCGGATCCCAGATACTGCCTGGCGGCAGGCCGCACCGCGTGGCGGGCCCATGCAGCGAAATTGGCGGCGAGCGGGCAGGTCATCGGGCCCAGATTTGCGGTCTCGGTGCCAAGATCCAGTACTTTGATCGTATCAATGGTCTGGCATCCACCGCCGCGCAGCTGGTTGGGCAGTACTTGAAAGCGTATCGACTGTGCCTTCAGGTCGGCAAGGCATTTGCGGGATTCGCTGCTGCTGAAACTGTCGTTGGTCACGCGCGGGATATCGCGTTCCTCTCGGCCACCGCATGCGGACAGTGCCGTCGTCGCGACAATCACGGCCAAGAGAAGATATGAGCGCTTTTGCATTGTAACGCTATTTAGCGCCATTCGCCGGACAGGCGAACCGGAAAATGGAGGTTTTGGTGGCTGCGGGCGCGGGAAACGAACCACTGGCCGCAATCTGCATGGGATAGTTTGTTACAAATTCGCCATTGCAAGCCAGAACGGCACACCGTAACGCCGTCCTGTGTTGCGAATCATTCTTAATAAGAAACCCACTTTCTGGTTGCTGCTGGCAATCCCCGCGCTTTTGATGCTGCGGCGTTATGCGTCTGGCGATCTGATTGCGATGGATATGCTGCATCCCACCGGTGAGTGGGCGGCACGCCTGATGATTTTCGCAATGGTGCTGAGCCCGCTGGTCTCTCTTCTGGGACCGAAGCCATGGCTGAACTGGCTCGTCCAGCGCCGCCGGGCATTGGGCGTCGCGGCCTTTGTCTATTCTGTTCTTCACCTGGTCTTCTATCTCATCGACATGGGAAATCTCGTCGATATCCTCGCCGAATTCTGGGCGCTGGGCATCTGGACGGGGTGGGCGGCAATGCTGCTATTTGTGCCGCTGGCGCTGACCAGCAACGATGCGTCGATGCGGCGACTCAAGGCGGGCTGGAAACGGCTCCAGCGTCTCGTATATCCTGCGGCGGTCCTCGTTCTTGTCCACTGGATATTCATCCATAACAATCTTATTCCGGCGCTTGTCCATTTCGTACCATTGGTATTGCTCGTTGGCGCCCGCTTTTTTCTGTCCCCCAAACCCCAACCCAAAGGAGCATGAACATGCGCGTCTTTATTCCCCTCACATTGGCGGCAGCCGCTGCAATGGCTTTTGTTTCCGCACCGGCATCGGCAACGGGCGTAATCAAATGCAAATCCGGCCCGGTATCCGGCTGGAAAACGCAGGATGAGCTTACGAAAAAGCTGACCAAAGAAGGCTGGACCGTCCGCAAGTCGAAGGTCGATGGCGGCTGCTATGAAGTCTATGGCACCACCCCTGAAGGCGATCGTGTCGAGGCCTATTTCCACCCCGTCACGCTCGAAAAACTCTATGTCGGTCGTCGCGGTGAAGTGCTGTTCCGCAAACCGGGATATTGATCCGCTGCGTCGATAGTCATTGACAAAACCGGGGCCGCGCTTAAACGCGGCTCCGGGCCACGCGGTCCCAACGCCGCGCTGCTCTCTGCAAGGAGAAGCTTACATGACTATCAGTAAACCCGCCGCAAAGCCGGCGCGTCCGTATTTTTCTTCCGGTCCCTGCGCAAAGCCGCCGGGTTGGGAAGCCTCCAAACTAGCAACCGAATCACTGGGCCGCTCGCACCGCGCCAAGATCGGCAAGTCGCGTCTGCAACTTGCCATCGACCTGGTGCGCGAAGTGCTGCAGGTGCCGGACACGCACCGGATCGGCATTGTCCCTGGGTCGGACACAGGCGCCATCGAAATGGCGATGTGGACGATGCTCGGAGCACGGCCCGTCACGATGCTGGCGTGGGAAAGCTTCGGTGAAGGTTGGGTTACCGATGTCAACAAACAGCTTAAGCTGAACGCAACCGTCCTGAATGCGCCCTATGGCGAAATTCCCGATCTCTCGGCGGTCGATTTCAGTAACGATGTCGTTTTCACCTGGAATGGCACCACATCGGGTGCGCGCGTTCCCAATGGCGACTGGATCGCCGACGACCGCGAAGGTCTTACCTTCAACGACGCGACTTCGGCTGTGTTTGCCTATGACATGCCGTGGGACAAGCTCGATGTGACCACCTTCTCCTGGCAGAAGGTTCTGGGCGGCGAGGGCGCGCATGGTGTGCTTATCCTCGGCCCACGTGCTGTCGAGCGTCTGGAAAACTACACGCCTGCATGGCCTTTGCCCAAGGTGTTCCGCCTGATGTCGAAAGGCGCGCTGGCGGAAGGCGTCTTCAAGGGCGAAACGATCAACACCCCGTCGATGCTCGCGGTCGAAGATGTGATCTTCGCGCTTGAATGGGCGAAAAGCGTGGGCGGACTGCAAGGTCTGATGCGCCGATCGGATGACAATGCGGCGGCCCTCGGCAAGATTGTCGCCGACCGGACGTGGCTGGGACATCTTGCCGCCGACGAGGCGACTCGGTCGAAAACCTCGGTCTGTCTGACCGTCGAAGGTGCGGATGAAGCGTTCATCAAGAAATTCGCCGCGTTGCTCGAAGCGGAAGGCGCTGCCTATGACATTGCGGGCTATCGTGATGCCCCGCCGGGATTACGCATCTGGTGCGGCGCGACCGTCGACACCGCGGATATCGAGGCGCTCGGACCCTGGCTCGACTGGGCCTATCAAGAGACCAAAGCCTAATCCCCAAGCATCTTCGCCTCCGCGGCAGCGGAGCTTTCGTCATCCCCAACATTACGGAGATGACCATGACCCCAAAATCAGGAACATGACATGACAAAACCTCGCGTACTTATCTCCGACAAAATGGACCCCAACGCCGCCAAGATTTTTGCCGAGCGTGGCTGTGACGTCGACGTTATCACCGACAAGACCCCCGAAGAACTCGCCGCCATGATCGGTGACTATGACGGCCTTGCCATCCGCAGCTCGACCAAGGTCACCAAGGCGATTCTGGATGCGGCGACCAATTTGAAGGTCATCGGCCGCGCCGGTATCGGCGTCGACAATGTCGATATCCCCGCCGCATCGGCCAAGGGCGTCGTTGTGATGAACACCCCGTTCGGCAACTCCATCACCACCGCCGAGCATGCCATTGCCCTGATGTTCGCTCTTGCGCGCCAATTACCCGAGGCCAACGCGCAAACGCAGGCAGGCCTGTGGCCGAAGAACGGCTTCATGGGCGTGGAAGTCACCGGCAAGACGCTGGGCCTGATCGGTGCAGGTAACATCGGCAGCATCGTCGCCAGCCGCGCGCTGGGTCTGAAGATGAAAGTCGTTGCCTTCGACCCGTTTCTGACCGCGGAACGCGCCATCGAAATGGGCGTGGAAAAGGCCGACCTCGACACGTTGCTCGCAAAGGCCGACTTCATCACGCTGCATACGCCGCTGACCGACCAGACGCGCAACATCCTGTCGAAGGATAATCTTGCCAAGACCAAGAAGGGTGTGCGCATCATCAACTGTGCACGTGGTGGCCTGATCGACGAAGCGGCTCTGAAAGAAGCGCTCGACAGCGGCCATGTCGCTGGCGCGGCGCTCGATGTGTTCGCCGTCGAACCCGCCAAGGAATCGCCGCTTTTTGGCACTCCGAACTTCATCTGCACCCCGCATCTGGGTGCGTCGACCAATGAAGCGCAGGTCAATGTCGCGCTGCAGGTCGCCGAGCAGATGGCCGATTATCTGGTCACAGGCGGCGTCACCAACGCGCTCAACATGCCAAGCCTGTCGGCGGAAGAGGCACCAAAGCTGAAGCCCTATATGAACCTTGCGCAAAAGCTGGGTTCGTTGGTTGGGCAACTGGCGCATGACGATCTCGACAATATGGCCATCGAGATTGAGGGTGCTGCGGCAGAACTCAATATCAAGCCGATTACGGCTGCCGTTCTTTCGGGCTTCATGCGCCGCTTCTCCGACGCGGTGAATATGGTCAACGCCCCCTATCTTGCCAAGGAACGCGGTTTCGATATCCGCGAAGTGCGCCATGACAAGCCCGGTGCCTATCACACGCTGGTCCGCGTGACGGTAAACACCAGCCAGGGCCCCCGTTCGGTCGCCGGAACCCTATTCGCCAACAGCGAAGCGCGTCTAGTTGAAATCTTCGGCATCAGCCTGGAGGCGGAGCTGGAAGGCAATATGCTCTACATCGTCAACGAAGACGCGCCCGGCTTCATCGGCCGCGTAGGGACGACTTTGGGTGAGGCAGGGCTAAACATCGGCACCTTCCACCTTGGCCGCCGCAGCGCCGGTGGCGAGGCGGTATTGCTGCTGTCGATGGACTCGGAAATCGAAGAGCCCGTGTTGTGGCAGCTGTGCAAACTGCCCGGCGTGAAAACGGTAAAGGCGCTTAAATTCTGATCGGGGCTTTCCCGACAGGCGTTTTCGCGTAAAGAGCCCGCATGACCAGCATATCGCCCGATCTTTTACCCGAAGGATTCCGCGACCGCCTGCCTGTGCAGGCGGAGGCTGCCGTGCGGGTCGCCCGCGCCATGCTCGATGTCATGGCGTCGCATGGCTATGCGCGCGTCAGCCCGGCCATAGCCGAATTCGAAGAAAGCCTTGCCGCGCGCAGCGGTGGTGCCACGCGCAACAGCCTGCTGCGCTTCACTGACCCTGTTTCGGGACACACACTGGCCTTGCGGGGCGATATTACCGTTCAGGTCGGCCGCATTGCCACGACGCGGCTGGTCGATGCCCCGCGCCCGCTACGCCTGAGCTACCACGGACAGATCCTTCGGCTGCGCGCGCGCCAGTTGCGACCGGAGCGTGAAATCACCCAATTAGGCGCGGAACTGATTGGCAATGACAGTGTCGCGGCTGCATCGGAAATCGTGACCATCGCGGTCGAGGCACTGGAAGCGGCCGGGGTAAAAGATATCACCGTCGATTTCACCTTGCCCGATCTGGTCGAAACACTCGCCGCCAAGGCTCTGCCGCTGTCACCGGACAAGATCGACGCGGTACGGTCCGAGCTGGATATGAAGGATGCAGGCGGCTTGAGCGTTTTGGGCGCCGATGCCTATCTGCCCCTTTTGGCAGCAACCGGACCTTTCACCGAGGCGGTCCACAAACTGCGCGCTATCGATGCCGGCGGAGCGCTGGCCTCACGAATCAGCGCGCTGGAGGCGATTGCCGAATCGTTGGGCGACCGCGCGACCATCACGCTTGATCCAACCGAGCGGCATGGTTTTGAATATCAAAGCTGGTTTGGCTTCACGCTTTTCGCCAATGGATACACCGCCGCGCTTGGCCGTGGCGGCACCTATGCCATTGCGCGGACCGACGGCGGTACGGAAGCCGCAACCGGCTTTTCGCTATACCCCGATCCGCTGATTGATATCGTTGCCGAAAAGGACGAAAACCGACGCCTTTTCCTGCCAAAAGGAACGTTGGCATCCAAGGCGGCGCAGATGCGGAGCGAAGGCTGGATTACCGTCGCGGCGCTCGATGAGACCGACAATGCACAAGCGCTGGATTGTGCTTATGTGTTGACCAATGGTCGGGCGGAACCCGTGTAACCAGCACATTGCCGGTTGTTGCCGGAGCCGGCTACACGTCTAAATTGCTGACCCGTCTTAATTCAGAGCGCAGCCGTTCCTCGTCAAAGGCGTGCTGCTTGAACTTGCCATCCCGTTCGACCCAGAACAGGAACAGATGCGCGGACCAGCGGTTGGGATTGGGCGTCATGCGTCCGTGGCGCAAATCCATGCCGCGATACAGCACGGCATCGCCGGGTTGCATGGCGACGGCGGTGTAGGGCTCGTCGCCGAAATCATCGACGCATGGGCCTTCGCTTTTGACGGGGATCGACCCGACTTCCAGCGGCCAGGCAATGTCATCGCTATAGACCAATGTCAGCGACACACTGTGCTCACACGACGGGCGGTCGGAATGAACGCGGCACACATCATCCTTCTGGTAGATGCGGAAATAGTCGTAGCTTGGCAGCAAATCGGCGCCGGTCAGCTCGCTCATAATCGGGGTCATCCCCCACAGGAATGTCGTCAACGGCCGGTAGAAATGGCCTGAAATATCCACCGTGTGCCGGTTGGACAGCTGGTGCTCCTGGGCAAAAGTATTGAAGTTTTTCCCGGCGGCTTCGAGGTCGATCTGGATCTGCCGAAACAGATTCGCCGCCACTTCCGGCGGAATCAGTCCTCTTATGGTCGCGTAGCCGTCTTCCCGATAATTACCTTCGATTCGCATAGGGTTCTGTATCGTCCTTTGGGCAGGGCGCGAAGCCGGATTTTGTTCGCACAACGACACGAAGAAGCGAATAAATACGAAAGGAGGAAAGCTATTGTTCTTACGCCGTCAGGTCAAACGAACGGTGGCGAGGCAAAATTATTCACGTGCCAGTGTGCCCATTGCCCGTTGATCCCAGCGGATTTGTAGCGGTATACTGCCCCGAGATGCGCCAATGTGGACATGCGGGGCGTAGGACGGACCATTGTTTCCCACTCGCGCAATAACTTCTCCGACGTTGACCTTGTCACCCAGCCCGACCTTGAAATCTGTCAGGTGTGCCAACATTATGACGATACCGTCGGACTGCCTAAGTTGTAGCAGGCCTGCAGGGGGTTTTCCCTTAATGCCTGGTTCGTTCACTTGGTCATTGTGCAGAATCCCGATGACCTCGCCAGAAACAGGAGAAAGAACGTTGGCCCGCCAAGAATACCAATCTTCGTTGGTCTTACCGTCTGATTTGTAGAGGCGACCGAAACCGCGATTCTTTCCGGACGCGTCTCCAAGAACCTGACAGTCTGTACCAAGAGCATCGCCAGCGATTGCTTCTTCGCCGGCAACATGTTCTCCACATACGTAAGGCTCACGAAAAAGTGGATGTAAAACGACGCTCTCGATTGGTCCTGCTGGTTCCTCTGCAACAGGGGGCATCACGAATGCACGAACTTGTTGTGCATCCGCGTTTCCAAACGCCATTGCTAACCAGAAATGACCAAACATCAGGAAACCTCTTTCGCTATTTGGAAAGGCATATCGATATGCAAACTCCGACACCCTATTCGTCTACAGCATCGAGAAGACCGTGCCTAGCGAGTCTGCAACGTTATGGTATTTGGAACGCCCGCTTGCGTCCCCAAAATGCCTGAATGGCGCTACTCCTTATCCCCCAAACACACCCTTCAACCATTCATCCACGACCGCTGTCGCGGGATAATCCTTGTCCCCCAGCTTGCGGTTGATTTCCATATGTCCGCGCAGGCCTTTGCCTTCGAACGCTTGCAGCTTCACGGTCGTGCCGCTTTTCCGTAGCGCGTCGGCGAGGGCGGCGGATTGGAGGGTGCCGTCTTCGCGGTCGACGTGGAGGATCAGGAAGGCGGGCGCATTGGGGGAGGGGGCGTGCCAGTAAGGGGATAGAGCCTTTTGCCGGGCGGGGTCCAGGCCGAAGGCTTGGGCATAGGTGTCGCCCATGATGGCCGCGCCTTCTTTCATCTGTGCAGGGACATCATAGGCTGCGCCATCGAGGGGGATGACGCCCTTTAGTGCTGACATCGGCAGACCTGCCTTTTGCAGGTAAGACGAATCCGTGCCCACCAGCGCAGACAAATGCGCCCCTGCGCTGTGGCCCATCAGAACGATCTGGTCGGGGTCAATGCCCAGCCGCAGCGCATTGGTCCGCAAATAGGCAACAGCGGCAGCGACGTCGCTTGCCTGTTGCTCGACCGTTGCATTGGGGACCAAACGATAGTTGATGCTGGCGAAGGCATAGCCTTGCGCGCGGTAGTGCGGGGCCTTGCTCTGGCCTGTCGCGTTATTCTTGTCGCCCCGCTTCCAGCCGCCACCATGCACAAATATCACCAGCGGGGCCTTGTCCTGCGGCGCGGGCCAGAAATCGAGTTTTTGCAACGGCTCGCTGCCATAGGACATTTCGGTTGCTCCGGCGGTGCGCGCGCCGGCCGCTCCGCCTTCGCCGCGTTGCGCCATCAGGGCGCGCAATTCGCTTTGGCAGTTTTCCGACAATTGGCTGTATTTCTGGCGCAGGCAGCCCCGAATGGCATCGCGGCCTATGCCGCATAATTGCACGACTTCCTCGCGGCATTCTGCCGGTAAACGCTGTCCACGCTGCGCCACGGCACAGGTTGCGACCATCGCTAATGCCACGCCGCCAAATATCCATTTACGCATCTTTTGCCTCCATTGACGCTTTAGGGTGGACGTTTGGTGTCCATAGTCATAACGGGGCGCACGGCGAATCCCTTCGCAGAAAAAACCTTCTGCGCAGAAAAAGGCCCTTCAGTCAGGGAATTTTGAATGGCGAACGTAACCGTAATCGGCGCCCAATGGGGCGACGAAGGTAAAGGCAAGATTGTCGATTGGCTGGCCGAACGGGCCGATGCCGTAGTCCGTTTCCAAGGCGGTCATAATGCCGGACACACATTGGTGGTCGGCGAAAATGTCTATAAATTGTCGCTGCTGCCGTCGGGCATTGTCACTGGCACGCTGTCGATCATCGGCAATGGCGTTGTGCTGGACCCATGGGCGCTGCGCGACGAAATGGCGAAGCTGCGCGGGCAGGGCGTGTCCATCACGTCGGAAAATTTTGCGCTGGCGGACAATTGCGCGCTCATCCTGCCGATCCACCGCGATCTGGACGGTTTACGTGAAGCAGCCGCCGGGTCGGGCAAGATCGGCACGACCGGACGCGGCATTGGCCCTGCTTATGAAGACAAGGTCGGTCGTCGTGCCATCCGCGTCTGCGACCTCGCGCATCTGGATGCGCTGGATTCGCAACTTGACCGCCTGTGCGCGCACCATGATGCGCTGCGGGCCGGATTTGGCGAACCGCCGGTGGACCGTGCGCGGCTGATCGCGGACCTCAAAGAAATCGCGCCCTTCGTCCTCGAATATGCGCAGCCGGTGTGGAAGCGTCTGAACAAGGTACGCAAGGCTGGCGCACGTATCCTGTTTGAAGGTGCGCAGGGCGTGTTGCTCGACGTCGATCATGGCACATATCCTTTCGTCACCAGCTCCAACACCGTGTCGGGTACGGCCGCAGCGGGGTCGGGTCTGGGGCCGAGTGCCGCCGGTTTCGTGCTGGGGATTGTAAAGGCCTATACGACGCGCGTTGGCTCGGGCCCGTTCCCGACCGAACTGGAAGATGAAACCGGCCAACGACTTGGCGAACGCGGTCATGAATTCGGCACGGTCACTGGGCGCAAGCGCCGCTGTGGCTGGTTCGATGCCGTCATCGTGCGGCAAAGCTGTGCCGTTTCAGGCGTGACGGGGATTGCGCTCACCAAGCTCGACGTTCTTGACGGGTTTGAGACCATCAAGATTTGCACCGGCTATCGTCTCAACGGCAAGGTCTTTGACTATCTGCCCGCGCACGCGGCGGATCAGGCGTCGGTCGAGCCGATTTATGAGGAAATGCCCGGCTGGCAGGAAACAACGGCAGGTGCACGCAGTTGGGCCGATCTTCCGGCGCAGGCAATCAAATATATCAGCCGCGTGCAGGAACTGATCGAAACGCCTGTGGCACTGGTCAGCACCTCGCCCGAGCGCGAAGACACGATCCTGGTGCGGGATCCCTTTGCGGACTAAGTTCAACCTGTTCGCTTGTGCGTTGCTCGCCGCCTGCGGTAGCAGCAACGCGCAAAGCGGATTGCCGGTCGTTGCAGAAGACACAAAGGCGGATCTGATCGTTGTTGATAAGAGCGACCGCATATTAATGCTCTACAACGGCAACACGGAAATCGCGCGATATTCCGCTATCAAATTGGGCGATGTTCCTGTGGGGCACAAACAATTCGAAGGCGACGAAAAAACGCCCGAGGGTAACTATTTCATCAATGGAAGAAACCCGAACAGCAGATATCATTTAAGCCTGAGGGTGTCTTATCCAAACGCCGCGGATCGCTCCTTCGCCAAATCCAAGGGCAAGTCGCCGGGCGGAGACATTTTCATTCACGGGCAGCCCAATTGGTCACCGGTTGAACGATTAACCCACGACTGGACAGACGGTTGCATAGCGCTTTCGAACGCAGAGATTAGGCAAGTCTGACAACTAGTTTCCGACGGCGCAAAAATTACTATCCGGCCTTAACCGCTCTTCAGCTCCGCCTTCAGGCGCAGGCTTGCGCGCCAGAAGAAGTAGGCTGGGATGATCCCCAGCCATGCCGCGCCGAACAGGACCCAGCGGACGCTGTCTTGGCCTGCCAAGGGGATCAGTGCGTCGGACAGCATGCCGAACAATAACGGGCCCATGCCAAGGCCAATCAAATTTTGCCCGAACACCACCATGGAGGCGGCCATGGCGCGGGCTTCGGGCCGGACCAGGCCTTGCACACAGGCATAGGCAGGGCCGTAATAGGCGGAGTTGAGGATGGTCGGCACGATCAGCAATGCCACTGCAATGCGCCAGTCATCCACCCAATAGCCCGCGAACAGGATAGGCGCGGCAATCGCCATGCCAACGGCGGGGAAGGTCAACAGGTGGCGCTTGTTTTCCTTACCGAACTTGTCCGCCATTTTCCCGCCGAGCAGCGTGCCGATGACCCCTGCAATGCCCAATGCCACCGCCATGGCTAAGCCGGCCTGGGTCGTCGAAAGCCCGTGGCTGCGGATGAAGAAGCTGATCGTCCACAGGCCCTTGCCGTAGCTTAAAAAGGCGGTGAAGGACGCCGCGATGAAAATGTAGAGATATGCGCGTGAGGAGAAGACTTCCCGGAACGCCTCGCCAACGCGCAGCTCGACTTTCTTCGGTCCGCTGTGCGCCGCATCGCGGACCGGGCCGTCTGTGCGCCGGGGCTCCCGGATGATCATGGGCAGGATGAGCGCCAGCACCAATCCCGGTGCGCCCACCAGAAAGAGCGCGGCGCGCCAGCCATAAAGATCGTTGACGATGCCGCCGATGATCAACCCGAACAGGCTACCGATGGGAACGCCAAGTCCGAAAAAGGCGATGGCCGACGACCGCTTTTCAGGCGGAACGCTATCGGTGATTAGCGAGTGTGCCGCGGGTGTACATCCCGCTTCGCCGACGCCGACACCGATGCGCGCGAGAAGCAGTTGAACGAAGTTCTGCGCTACACCGCAAAGCGCGGTCATCGCGGACCATAAGGCGAGCGACACCGATATCAACGTCACACGGTTGGTCGAGGAGCGGTCCGCATAGCGGGCGATGGGAATCCCCAGCACGGCATAGAAAACGGCAAAGGCGGGTCCCGCCAGCAAGCCAAGTGCGGTGTCGCTGAGTTGGAGGTCACGTTTGATCGGTTCAGCCAATATGTTGACGATCTGGCGGTCGAGAAAGTTCAGCGTGTAAACAATCAACAATGTCCACAGCATCAGGCGGGGGGTGGTCGATGCCCTTCCGATTGCCGCAGGGGCCGCCCCCGAATCGAAACCGCTCTCGCCCGCACGCGACGCCGCATCACGCATTCATCTCTCCTCTTCTCTGAGGGCGTTTATCCGGCAATTTTTGACTTTGTCAAAGCGTTCGCGATGAAAGTCGGGCGCCTCTCGAAAATATTCGGGAAGCATCCGCTTTGAACCGTTCTCGAAACGCGGCAGAGCGGAAATGGCTTGTTGCTTGATATCCTCTGCGGGCGCATGGGCGAGGGACATGACAACGCGCGAAACTACGGCTTTGATGCCGCTTAACGACATTGGGCTTGATCTCACCTTAGGTGACCGTGCCATGGTTACGGCCTATGGGGCGATCCAATGGCCCTGGCTGCTGCGGAGTTTGCATGGCGGACGCAAGGCCGACAAGGCCGAGCTGCTGGAGTATCTGGACCTGCCCGCCGATGCGCTGCCCAATTTGGGAAGCTGGAAAGCCGACACGCATTTCCTGTGGCACATCACCCATGCCATTGAAGAGCTGAGGCCCGCCCAAGTTGTCGAGCTTGGCTGCGGTGCATCCACCTTCATCATTGCCCGCGCGCTCCAGAAATTCGGTGGCGGGTCTTTGGTCAGCTATGACCAGCATGGCGAATTTGCCTCCGTGACGCAGCAATGGGTGCGCGAAAACGGACTGTCTGCCGACATACGGCATGCGCCCTTGGGGCCATCGCCTGCGGGCTGGCCCGGCCATTGGTACCAGTTGAGCGACGTGCCTGCCGATATTGATTTGCTTATCGTCGACGGCCCGCCTTGGGCCATTCATCCCTATGTGCGCGGGGCGGCAGCAAGCCTCTTTCCGCGCATCCGTCCCGGCGGGCGCGTGCTACTCGACGATGCCGCACGCCCGGGCGAGCGTGTCGTCGCGCGGCGTTGGCGGCGGGAGCATCACACGATGCGCTTCGCGCTCGACAACAAGGGTGCAAAGGGGACTCTGATCGGGCACAAGCTCTCCGCCTAACCTCAGCTTTTTTCAGAGCGGCTATCGGTTACCATATCCTCTGCCAGATCCAGCCCGCGTTTGCCGGCAGCGGCGGTGTGGGCAGGGGCGTGGGGTGGTTCGACGAACTCTGGTTCTTCCACCTCCAGCATGCCTTCCCACTTGGTGATGACCGAAGTCGCCACCGCATTGCCGACAACATTGGTCGCCGTGCGGCCCATGTCGAGGAACTGGTCAATCGCAAGGATCAAAGCCACGCCTTCGACCGGCAGCCCGAACATGGCCAGCGTGCCGGTAATCACGACCAGCGAAGCGCGCGGTACGGCCGCAACGCCCTTGGACGAGATCATCAGCGTCAGCAAAATCAGGATCTGCGTCATGATCGGCAAATCAATGCCATAGGCCTGCGCGATGAAGATCGTTGCGAAGCTCATATACATCATCGAACCATCAAGGTTGAAGCTGTAGCCCAAGGGCAGCATGAAGCCCGAGATGCGGCGTGGCACGCCAAACCGGTCGAGCTGTTCAAACAGCTTGGGCAATGCCGCTTCGGACGACGCTGTCGAAAAGGCGATCAGCAGCGGTTCGCGGATGTAGCGGATGAGCGTCCAGATCCGCTTGCGCAGGAATATCCAGCCGATTGTCAGCAGCATGGCCCACAGGATTAGGAGGGATATGTAAAATTCGAGGAGCAGCGTCGCGTAGCTCAACAAAATCGCCAGACCACTGGTGGCAACAACCTTGGCCAAAGCGCCGAATACAGCGACAGGCGCGTAGCGCATCACATAATGCGTAATCTGCAACATCATCTCGGCCAGCGCGTCTGCGGCGCGAACCAGCGGCGCACCCTTTTCGCCAAGTGCCGAGAGGGCAACGCCCGCAAAAAGCGAGAAGACCAGAATTTGCAGGATGTTGTTCGTGGCCATCGCCTCGAACGCGTTTTTGGGGAAGATCGACAAGATGAATTCAAAGACGTCGAGCTTCTTCACCTCCCCGACTGTCGCCGCTGCATCTGCTGCGGCACCCAGGGGCACGCCAATGCCCGGCTGGAAGATGTTGACCATCAACAGACCGAGCCCGATGGAAATGAAGCTTGCGAGGATGAACCACGTAATTGCGCGGAAGCCAATGCGGCCCAACGCACTACTATCCCCCATATGCGCGATACCGACGACGATGGTCGAAAGGATCAGCGGGGCCACCAGAAGCTTGATGAGATTCAGGAAGATATCCGACAGCAATTTGAACGTTTTGCTGAGATTTTCGAAGGCTGCACTGTCGGGCGCGACACCGATATGGACCGCGTAGCCGACGATGATACCCAGGATCATCCCGACCAAAATCCACAATGTCAGACGCTTATCCATAAACTTCCCTCCGGCCCTTTTGGCATCGGGTGACGCTACACAGGCAAAATGATGACCGCAACCCGCTACCGACGTAACTTGAATAGCCCGGCGAACGAAGGCATAAGCGTTGAAATAAAATTACAATGGATTGTGTCGTATTAACCATGACCAATCCCCAATGTCGTGGGCTCAGGAGTAAAATTCATGGCTGCTGCCAAAGCATCAAAAACTGTCGCAAAAACGGATGCCACCTTGTTGAAAGCGATGGCATCGGCCTTCGCCGACAGCGCCCTTCCGGGAGAGAATGAAGGGTTTGATGCCAAAGCCTGCGAAGAAGCGGCCCGCTTCACCTTGCAGGTTGCGGAGCAACGCAAGGTCGGGAACGCGGCGGTGGCTCTCGATAGCTTCACCGATGCACATGGCCGTTTGGCCATGCGGATTGCGATGAACAACGACGATATGCCGTTTCTGGTGGATTCGATTTCCGCAGCGGTCGCGGCAAAGGCCATCGGCGTAAAGCGGCTGATCCACCCTGTGCTCAGCACCGTGCGTGACGATCAGTCCGTGCTGAAATCGGTCAGCCGGAAGCGGGATTCGTCGGCCACACGCGAATCGTTCATCTACCTCGAGACTGATCGCGTCGATGCGAAGGAACGGCGCGCGCTCGAAGAAAATCTGCACGCCGTGCTGCGCGACGTGCGCGGCGCGGTCACCGACTGGCGCAAGATGTTGGGTGCGATGTCCGAAGATGCGGACAGTCTGCCCGATGGCGAGGGCGCAGCGTTGGTACGCTGGTTCCTTGAAAATAACATGACAGTGCTGGGACACGAAGTCTTGTCGCGCGACGGAAAACGGTCAAAGCGGCTCGGCCTGTCGCGGGTCAGCAATGATGCGATCCTGTCCGAACAGAGCATCGGACTTGCGGTCAAATGGTTCGAAGAAGGCGGCAGCGCGCCGTTGATCCTGAAAGCCAATCGCGTATCGAGCGTGCACCGCCATGTGCAGTTGGACCTTGTGGTTGTGCCCATCCGCGAGGGCAGCACGATAACCGGTTTGTCGATTACCGCAGGTCTATGGACCAGTGCCGCGTTGGCAACGGCGCCGGATCGGATACCTGTATTGCGCACGCACCTTGCGACATTGATGGAGCGGTTCGGATTTGATCCGTCGGGACATGCCGGAAAGGCAATGACCCATGTGCTGACGTCCCTGCCGCATGATCTTCTGGTATCGCTGAAACTGGCGGAGTTGGAGCGGGTCACGCTGACCGCCATGTCGCTGACCGACCGGCCCCGCCCGAAATTGCTGGCGATCCGGTCACCACTCGGACGCCATCTCTATATCTTTGTCTGGCTGCCCCGCGACGATGTGTCCACCGGCATGCGCAAGCAGATTGAGGACATGTTGACTGCTACCACTGGCGGCGGATTGCTTGGCTGGTCGATCAGCCTCGAAGATGGCGGCATCGCGTTGCTGCGCTATACGCTCGACTTGCCTGATCGCGACCAGAAGGTCAACGAAGCCAAACTCGACGACAAATTAGAACTGATGGTCCGTGGTTGGGAGCCTGCGGTGGAAGCATCGCTCGCCCGCCTGACCGATGAAAAACGCGCCGCTGCGATGATCGTACGTTATGGCGCGCTGTTCCCGAACAATTACCGCACCAGCTATAGTTCGGACGAAGCGGCGCGCGACATGCTCGGCCTGCTGCAAATGGAACGCGACCACAGCAAGGTGACGCGGTTGTCGTCCGACGGCGAAATGCTGCGCCTGAAAGTGTTCAGCCAGGGCGGCGCGATGCCGCTCAGCGACATGGTTCCTGCGTTGGAGAATTTCGGTTTCGATGTATTGGAAGAATCGCCGACGGCTTTGAGCGACGGAAATTATATCCATGATTTCCGGCTGGGCTTGCGCGGCGGTGATGTCGCCAGTGTGATGGAGCGTGCCGCTATTCTTGAAGGCGCGCTGAGCCAGGTCCTCGACGGCAAAGCTGAAAATGACGTCTTCAACCAATTGGTGACCGTCGCCGCACTGTTGCCGCAGTCGGTGATTTTGCTGCGGGCTTGGTACCGCTATTTGCGCCAAACCGGCGTGACCTATGGCATGCCAACTGCCGTTGCTGCACTGTCCAAGCATTCGGGCGTGACGCGCGCGATTATCAGCCTTTTCAACACCGCCCATGACCCGGCCTTTTCAGGCGATCGGGACAAGGAATCGGCCAAATATATCAAAAGCATCGAAACCGGATTGGCCGCTGTTTCGGCGATTGACGAAGACCGCATCTTGCGGCGCTATATGGGCGTCGTGCGCGCGACCTTGCGTACCAATGCCTTTGCGCCTGCGGGTGCTGACGCGTTGGCGTTCAAACTGGATAGTGCCAAAGTCCCGGGCTTGCCCGCGCCTTTGCCCTGGCGCGAAGTGTTCGTTTATTCCCCGCGCGTCGAAGGTATCCACCTTCGTGCAGGTCCTGTTGCCCGCGGTGGCCTGCGCTGGTCCGACCGCCGGGATGACTTCCGGACCGAGGTGTTGGGTCTGATGAAGGCGCAGCGCGTCAAGAACGCGGTGATCGTGCCTACGGGCGCAAAGGGCGGTTTCTATCCCAAGAAGTTGCCGGACATGCGCGTCGACCGTGACGCCTGGTTTGCCGAAGGGACCGAGAGCTACCGTCTGTTCATCCGCACCTTGCTGTCGATCACCGACAATATCGTCAACGACAAGGTTGTGCATCCTGAAGCTGTTGTGGTGCATGATGGGGATGATCCCTATTTCGTGGTCGCTGCCGACAAGGGAACAGCGACATTTTCTGACACCGCCAACGCCATTGCGTTGGAGCGAAACTTCTGGCTGGGCGATGCCTTCGCCAGCGGTGGCTCGGTCGGATATGACCATAAGGCCATGGGCATCACCGCCAAGGGCGGCTGGATGTCGGTGCAGCGCCACTTTGCCGAAATGGGCATCAATGTGCAGAAAGAACCCGTGACGGTTGCCGGTGTCGGCGACATGTCGGGTGACGTTTTTGGTAACGGCATGCTGCTTTCCAAAACGCTGAAAGTGGTGGCTGCCTTTGATCACCGCCATATCTTCTTCGACCCCAGCCCGGACCCGGCGATAAGCTGGAAAGAGCGGCAGCGCCTGTTCAACCTGCCGCGTTCGAGCTGGCTGGATTATGATCCCAAGTTGATTTCAAAGGGCGGCGGTGTCTTTGCGCGCAGCGAAAAGAGCATCAAGACTACGCCTGAAATCAGAGCGTTGCTGGGCATAGATGCGAAAGATATTGAACCGTCGGAACTGATGACGGCCATTTTGAAAGCGCCGGTTCAGTTACTCTGGTTCGGCGGAATCGGAACCTATATCAAGGACAAGGGCGAAAGCCATCTGGACGTAGGCGATCCCGGCAATGACGCAATTCGCGTGAACGGAACCGATGTCCGCGCACAAGTGATCGGCGAGGGTGCAAACCTGGGCGTGACGCAAGCAGGCCGCATCGGCTTTGCATTGCGTGGTGGTCGCATCAACACCGACTTTATCGACAACAGCGCTGGCGTGGATTGTTCGGATAATGAGGTGAACATCAAAATCGCACTCAACGCCGAAATGCGTGCCGGCAAGCTGAAAGAACCGGTCCGCAACAAGTTGCTGGCCGAAATGACCGATGCGGTCGCGCATCTGGTGCTGGAGGATAACCGTCTGCAAACACTGGCGCTGTCGATCGCTGAAACGGGCGGGGCAGGCGATTTGCCGGCCTATGTCCGCTTGATCGAAACCTTTGAAAGCACCGGCCGCCTGGACCGCGTGGTCGAAGGCATCGCGCCCAACGACGAACTGTTCCGCCGTGCAAGCGAGGGCAAGGGCCTGACGCGGCCGGAGCTTGCCGTGTTGCTGTCGACTGCGAAGCTGGCGACGCAGGATGGTGTGGAAGATGCACCTTTGGCCCACGATCCATCCATGGATGGCGAGCTGCTTGCCGCTTTCCCGGAGGCGATGGTCAAAAAGCACAAGTCCGCGATTTTGGCGCATCGTCTGCGTAAGGAAATTATCGCAACGAAACTGGCTAACCGGATGATAAACCGTCTCGGCCTGCTGCATCCTTTCGAACTGGCCGAAGAAGAAGGTTGCGGTTTGGGTGACGTTGCCGCTGCCTTTGCGATTGCGGAACGGATCTACGATCTACCTGCACTTTGGCAAGCAATCGATACCGCTGAAATGCCGGAATCGACACGTTTGCTGCTTTTCAACCAGACCGCGGTCGAGGTGCGGGCGCAAATGGCGGACTTGATCCGCAATGCTGCCGAGGGCCGCGATGTGGGAACCGCTACCGCCCTATATAGCCCGGTGGTGCAGAAATTGTCGTCTTCGCTCGACAGCCTGTTGCCCGCCGATGTTCGTCACCAGACCGAAAGCTTTGGCGCGCGGTTGGTCGAACATGGCGCGCCGCGCAAGATTGCGGACCGCTTGGTGCAGATGGCGCAACTGGATGGTGCCATCGGGCTTGCGGCCCTGTCTGCAACGCAAAAGGCCGATGTGACGGCGCTGACGCAAGCGTTTACCGCTTTGGGCGATGCGCTGGGTATCGGCTGGGCGCAGGGCACGGCGATGCAGATGGATCCGCACGATCCATGGGAGCGTTTGCTGGTCGCAGGTCTCGCCCGCGATTTCCAGGCTATGCGCCTCGACTTCCTCAGCCGTCGTGCGGCCAAGAAACCACTGGCCGATACGCAGAGCTGGGTCGCGGCCAATGAAGGTCGCGTCCGGTCCTTCAAGGCCATGGTTGATCGCGCACGCATGGCCGGAATGCCCACGCCAGCCATGCTTGCCCAGATTGCCGGACAAGCACGGGTGCTATTGGGACGCTAAGTCCGTTTAGCTTTTGGACGCCATCAATCCGGCAACGCTGCCTTTGGTAGACGGGTTGGAGGCGTTCGGCTTTTTGGGCTTTTCGGCCTTGGGCTTGCGGGCTTCGCGGTTCGTTTTCTTTTGGCTTTTTGCCATCTTGTCTCTCCTTGGGGTTAGGCGGCGAGTGCTGGTGCGGGGGTATGCGGCGTGCTGTTCGCCATTGGCCGGTATTGGCTGGCGGCTGGCGTTAACAGGTGCGCCTCCAGCAGCGTGAGAATCTCGGAATCTTCGTCGGCATCAAATTTGCGGGCGAAGAAATCCGGGCTCAGGCTCAGGCGCATGGCGTCAGCTTTGACGAAGGTGCGGGGACGCAGTTTGATGTCGCCGTCGGGCACCCAGTCGATGGTGCGCAGATCGTCGTTGACGACCTCGCCATGCTTGCCGCTGTTCATGATCAATGTCTGGAAAAAGCCTTCGTCGGCAATCAGCGAGCGGCGGTAGAAGGTGCGAAAGGGCTTAACCCGCGCATCGGTGCAGGCAAATTCGCAAAAAGCACGGGTTACGACCTTCCATTGGGTGCCGATATAGGGCGTGACGTCGGCCATCGGGCGGCGCTTGACGCCGGTCCGGAAAATGCGGCCGAGCGCTTCGATAAAATAATGGCTAATCCGGTTGACGGTATCGGGCCGAACCAGATGCTGGTTCACCGCGCGGATATACTGCTTTCCCCTGTTAAGGCGCAGAAAGCCGCGAATATAATCCTGCGACTTCAGGGGAAAATCCTGACCGCTCAGGTTGATATAATGTGTCCAGCTTTTGCTCATTTTCAAAAGCTTCGCCATGCCGCGCAGTTCGGCATCGACAAGGCTGTATCCGCCCCACAACATCGAACGCGGCTCCAGTATCGCAGTGCCCTGATAGGGTTTTAGAAAGGCGGTGATGTCGGCCTGGATGTCCGGGCCGGATGTGCGGTCGATGTGGATGAGATATTGGTTGCCGGGGACATAGATCGCCCGGAACATGCGTTTGAACTGTTCGGGGAAACGGTGGACGAGGATGAAATAGGCGATCAAATGGCGCACTCCAAGGGCGCACAGCCGACCGGAATGGACGGCGCGCGGCGGGTATCACCCGTCTCGGGACGCCAAGCGAAAAAATGTTCGACCGGAAAGAGACACTGGCCAGCACGGGCGGAACGGCTAGCAGTCCCTGCTATATAGGGATGACCGGCCGCGAATATAAGGGCCGCAGCCGATTATTCGGCGGCTTCTGTCTCCATTGCCCGCTTGTAGATGCTGTTCAGAGGATATTTGAACAGCTTCATCACCATGGGCTCAAAAAATTCGAGCGGCAGGGTGTCATATTCGGGGTCGAAGGCGGGGCAGTCATATTTGTCGATAAATTCTTCGGTGTCGGCAAACCATTCATGCCCCCGGAACTGTTCGCGCATATCGCGGTCAAGGCCGAGATGGTGGAAGAAATTATGTCCCTGAAAAATCCCGTGATGCTGGACAATCCAGTGCAGTTTTTCCGAAACAAAGGGCTTTAGAATCGCTGCTGCAATATCGGGATGGTTCGCCGCGCCCAGCGTGTCGCCGATATCGTGCAAAAGCGCCATGACCACATAGTCTTCATCGCGGCCATCGCGGTGCGCGCGGGTTGCGGTCTGGAGCGAATGGGTCAGCCGGTCCACAGCAAATCCGCCAAAATCGCCGTCGAGCAGCCGCAGATGGTCCAATATCCGCATTCCGCCATTTTGCGCGAACGGAATGTTGTGCCGCATGATGATCTGCCAATCTTCCTGCGTGCTCAGCGACATGTCGTGAAATGTGGCGCGATCGTCCTGATTATCCATGTGACTCTTCCTCTCATCGCCATGCTATCATGGCTTTTGTGTGAAACAAGGGCTTCATGCGCGCGCAAAATGCGGCTAGACCGAAAATATGGCGGTTCTAGAGCTTACTGATAAACCCTTTTTCGCGGACAAGAACCGGGCTTTCTGGAACCTGCACTCCGCCGGTTGGGCGGGGGCCGTTATCCTGCGCGCCGCATCGGGCATCGCGCAGGGGCAGCCCGTCAGCTTTCTTGTTCCGATCCTGATCTCCGCCGTGACGGGCTATTCGATCACTCTGGTGCTGTCGGTCGTCTATCGTTTCCTGATCGACCAGCGCCCATTCATCACATGGAGCCTGACCTTCGTCGCCATGTCGGTCGCGACGATTGGCTATGCCTATATCGACGTGTGGGTGTTGCAGACTATCCGCGACGGGGTCGACGAAACGCCCTTTGCGCAGCTTTGGCTGGCGGCGATCTACATCAACTCGGTGCTCTTGGCGGCGTGGTCGGCGCTTTATTACGCCATCAACTATTTCGTCCGCGCCGAGGAGCAGGCGGACCAGATGATGCGGCTGGAGGCGCAGGCGACCAGCGCGCAGCTAACGATGTTGCGCTATCAGCTCAACCCCCATTTCCTGTTTAACACGCTGAACAGCATCTCCACGCTTGTGCTGCTGAAACAGACCGAGCAGGCAAACGCGATGCTGTCGCGGCTATCATCTTTCTTGCGCTTCACCCTGATTAACGAGGCGGCGGCCAAGGTGCCGTTGACGCAGGAAATCGAAACGCTGAAGCTTTATCTCGACATTGAAAAGATGCGCTTTGAAGAGCGTTTGCGCACATTCTTCAACATTGAACCGGCGGTCGAAAACGCGCTGGTCCCGTCGCTGCTGCTGCAGCCGCTGGTCGAAAATGCCATCAAATATGCGGTCACGCCGAAAGAGGAAGGTGCGGATATATCCGTCACCGCTCAACTCGTCGGTCAAAGGGTTCGCATTACCGTGTCCGATACAGGCCCGGGCTTGCAGCCGGGGCAGCAAGACCACAGCCTGTCCACAGGGGTAGGCATGGCGAACACGCGCGAGCGGCTTTCGCAAGCCTATGGAGATGATCAACGTTTCGAATTTTATGTGAAAGCTAGCGGCGGATTTGAGGTTTTATTGGAACTGCCTTATCAGACGCGCATTATACCGGTCGAAGAAAATCAAGCGGGGGCAAAATTACAAGGAATGAAAACCGCATGAGCATTCGTACAATATTGGTTGATGATGAAAAATTGGCCATCCAGGGCCTCGAACTGAGGCTGCAGGCTTTTGAAGATATTGAAATCGTCGCCACATGCCACAATGGTCGCGAAGCAATCCGCAAGATCAAGACGCTGAAACCCGATCTGGTGTTTCTGGATATCCAGATGCCCGGTTTCGACGGCTTTTCGGTGGTGCAGGGCGTGATGGACATCGATCCGCCGCTGTTCGTTTTTGTCACTGCCTATTCCGAACATGCCATCAAGGCGTTCGAGGCGCAGGCCGTGGATTATCTGATGAAGCCCGTCGAACCGGACCGGTTGGCCGATACGATGGAGCGGGTCCGTTCCAGACTGGCAAACAAACGCAACACGGATGAGCTGGAGCGTTTGCGCACCGTCATCAACGAAGTCGCACCCAACGCCGCCGACAATTTGGGCTCGATGGAGGAAGATCTTTCCTCGACCCGCTTTGAAAAGCTGATCAACGTAAAGGACCGTGGCCAGATTTTCCGCGTCGATGTCGAAAGCATCGAACGCATCGATGCGGCGGGCGACTATATGTGCATCTACACCGCCGACAATTCGTTGATCCTGCGCGAAACGATGAAGGATCTGGAAAAACGGCTCGATCCCCGCACTTTCCAGCGCGTGCACCGCAGCACCATCGTCAATCTGGACCAGGTGCGTCAGGTCAAGCCACATACTAACGGCGAATGCTTCCTCGTGCTCGAATCCGGTGCGCAGGTGAAGGTTAGCCGTTCCTACCGCGACGTCGTCGCGCGTTTCGTACACTAAAAAGGAGAATAGGGATGGCCGAAGCCGACGCGACACCGCGCATGAAAGCCAGCGACTTCCATCCCTATATTCTCGAAATCTTTGACGGCTATGTCCACGGCAAACTGACCAAGCGCGAATTCATCCGCGAGGCCGGAAAATTCGCTGCCGCCGGGGTGACCGGTCTGATGATCCTGCAGCAACTCGCACCGGATTATGCGCTGGCGCAGCAGGTGAAGGCGGACGATCCCGCGATCGTAACGGCGCGCGTAGCTGTGCCCAGTCCCGAAGGCCATGGCAGCATCAACGGCCTGCTCGCGCGTCCCGCCAAAGCAAAGGGTAAATTGCCCGCTGTACTGGTCGTCCACGAAAATCGTGGCCTGAATCCCTATATCGAAGATGTCGCACGCCGTTTGGCCAAAGCCGGGTATCTGGCACTGGCACCGGACGGCTTGACGTCGGTCGGCGGCTATCCCGGCAACGACGACAAGGGCCGCGACCTGCAGGCCAAGTTGAACCCGGCAAAACTGCTCGAAGATTTCTTCGCCAGTTTTGAATATCTACGCGACCATAAAGACAGCACTGGCAAGGTCGGTGCCGTCGGCTTTTGCTATGGCGGCGGGGTATGCAACGCGCTGGCCGTCGCCCATCCCGACCTCGGCGCCTCTGTCCCCTATTATGGCCGTCAGCCCAGACCTGAAGAAGTCGCCGCCATCAAGGCACCCTTGCTGATCCATTATGCCGAAGCGGATGAGCGCATCAATGCAGGCTGGCTGCCCTATCAGGCGGCGCTGATTTCCAACCAGAAACGCTATGAAGTGCATTTCTACCCCGGCACCCAGCACGGTTTCCACAACGACAGCACCCCGCGTTATGACAAGGCAGCGGCCGAACTGAGCTGGTCGCGGACCTTGGCCTTTTTCAAGGCGAATTTGACCAGCTGAGGTTAGGGGTTTTTAAGACAAAAGAAACAAGGGCACCCTCTCCCCTTTAGGGGAGAGGATGCGAAGCCTTGGCCGACAGGCCTAGGCGCAGTTGGTGAGGGGCTCCACGGCAAAGGTCGCACACGCTTTCCGCTTCACATCTAAAGGAGAGCGGGAAGTAATGTCTGCAATTTGGAGATTTGATCCGAAAGCGGACTGTCTGGGTACGACAACATTGCGCATGTTTTGCCATTGCGGCAAAGTGTAGCCGATGAAACTAATCCTCTAAGTCGCAAACTGAGGTATGTGATGGACGGCGTTGCAACGCGTAAACAGCCAAAATGACCGGTGCTCATTCGCGATCATTCATGTCATGTTTTGTAGCCCTCGCTCTGGGTTGTTTCTGCGTTCTTTTTCTAAATGTAGAATGGACATCGGCGACGTGCGGACCGGGCGAACTGCAACAGCCCTATGCAGTTTTCGGCTTTCCGCTTCCTTATGCCCGGTGGGGCGGTGTGTCGTCCATGGAGTATATTTTCTTGCGCTGGGCCATGATTGCAAATGTGCTGGTCATGTCGGGTTTCGCGTTTATCGCGCTTCGGCTGGTAGGCTTTAAAGGTAGTGGATGGCATGTCTTATGGGCATTTCCGCTGCTTCTTTTCAGTCTTTTTATAGCCGATGCTGTGTTTTCTAATCCCGTTGCTAATCTCGGCTACGGTTCTTCCGACATTTCGATCACTTCGTTTCGACCGGTCGATGTTAAGTTTGGGTTTGGCGACTATGATTGCACGCCGTCGTTATACTGGTTCGGCAAATGAGAATCTAAAGCGTGCGAAAAATACAGGCGCTCATGTCCGTTTTCCACAGCAAAGCTACCAAAGCGGACTGTCCGGATACGACAACATTGCGGACGGTGGAGGAAAGCACTAATTTGTACTAGATGAAATCAATCGTATTTGCATTGGTTGCTGCGGCCTACGTGACCGCCTGCACTGAACAGCCGGAGCGTGAAGTTTCGGCGGTAGTGCTTAGCATCGCACCCCAAGCAAACCCTAAGTGGAATCCAGACGAAGTCGTTTTGACGGCGCGCAGCGCAGATGGAGCTTTCGGTTCAAAATCGATTTTGATTTCGCGCCTGAACTGCAAGGTTGGCGACACGTTTCAAACGACAGCCCGGGGTGTAGCACTCATCTTTAGCGACAACGCTTGCGAGCGTTAACGTCCGCTTCCCACAACATTTCCGCCATTCCAGATAGCGGCTTAACACACTGAAAGCGGTCATTCGTTCAGGGGTTAATCCTTACGTTCACTCTTACTTCGTGCCTTTGTGTCTTTGCGTGAAAATATTCAGGGTGACGGGGTGAACGATCGATTCGGTGTCCATATAGCTTCTTCTGTCCGCCCGCTCTGCAACCCGTCTACCGCCGCTCCGCGAAAAACGCCCTAAGCAACGCGGCTGCTTCGTCGGCGGCGATGCCTCCATATATTTCTGGCCGGTGGTGCACGGTGGGTTGGTCGAACAGGCGGGGGCCGTGGATGATGGCGCCGCCTTTGGGGTCGTCGGCCCCATAATAGAGGCGGGCGATGCGGGCGTGGGTGATGGCGCCGGCGCACATGGCGCACGGTTCAAGGGTCACCCATAGCTCGCACCCGGTCAACCGGTCGTTCCCCAGCGCTGCTGCCGCCTGCCGCAACGCGATGATTTCGGCATGGGCGGTGGGGTCGTGGCTTTCGAGGGGGCGGTTGGCGCCGCGTCCGATGATCTGGCCGTCCTTGACCACGATGGCACCCACCGGAACCTCGCCCGATTCCGCTGCCTGCCGGGCGAGGGTAAGCGCTTCTTCCATCATTTTGCGGGCGTTGGACAAAGACATGGCCTTCCGCTACCCGACAATGGCGCATTTGGCTATATCTGCGACTTGACCTTTCGGGCCCGGAAGGTTAGGGGCAGCGACTTTCGCGGGACAGTGATTCCGCACCACATCTTTTTTAACGGGATAGATATCATGTCGCGCATTTGCGAACTCACCGGCAAGGGCCGTCTGGTAGGCAACAATGTCAGCCACGCCAACAACAAGACCAAGCGCACGTTCCTGCCGAACCTGCAGAATGTTACCTTGCTGTCGGACACGCTGGAACAGGGTTACAAGTTCAAGGTATCGACCCACGGTCTGCGTTCGGTTGAACATGTTGGCGGCCTCGACAACTGGTTGCTGAAAACCTCGGACGAAAAGCTTTCGACCAACGCCCGCAAGGTGAAGAAAGAAATCGCCAAGAAGCAGAAGGCTGCGGCCTGATTTCGGACGGCTGCTTCGGCGGCTGTTTTAAAGAGATTCAAAACCGGGGGCGGGTTCCGCTTCCGGTTTTTTCGTGTCTGCCTTTTCGGCAAGGCGGAACTTCATCAGGATAGTTCGCTGCAAGACGAAGAAATTATTGTCGGAAATCAGCCAGATATAGGTTTCCCCGTCCTTTTCTTCGGCGGCGATTCCCTCCAAATTATCCACGAGTAACGGCGACGTCAGCGTCGCGATGATCCGGCTTTCCACAATCTTGCCTTTTGCAATCAATGACGGCTGAAGCAGACCGATCTTCGCAGCGAACCCATCGGGAAGGCCAATCGAGCGGTGGATGAGCACCAAGCGCCCGTCGGGCAGCTGGACGCCGTCGGTGACGCGATATCCGTCGGGCGGGCGATAGGTGAAGCGGCTGATGACCGATCCTTTTTCGACAGGGTCGCCTGAAAACAGCAAAGCCTCATGCAAACCGTCATCCACCGATTCGGCAATGACGATGAACCGGCCGTCGCGCAGCCGGACCAATGCTTCTGCACCACGATTTTCGGGCCAATGCTGCATTTCCGCCGGGCGTGCGACGCCGTTCACGCGGGCAAAGGAGCGCGAAAATCGGCGAATCGCATGATTTGCTTCGTAGCTGACCCAGAACTGTCCGCTTTGCGGATCATGGGTAATGCCTTCGCTGTCGCGGTCCTTGTAATCAAGGTCGGCCCCGGTTGAGCCGGGCAAGGGGGCGATGAAGGGGCGATCCATCTGGTCATTATTGGATAATCCGAATCCGATGAGGGTTCCGGCGTCGCTAATCCCGACGAAACGTCCCTCCGGCAGGAGAGTCAGGCCGGAAATGCCGCCGAAATTTTCGTTCCGGCTGTCCAATTGCCAGGCACCCTCGAAAATCAGCTCCCCGATTCGGCGTGGTCCGGGATGCGCCGGATCGAGATCCAGGGGTTTGAAAGCGATGTCCTGGCTGTCATTGATCTGGATCGTCCGGACGCCCGCGATCGACAATATTGACAGCAATATGAGCAGGAGTGGGCGCTTCAGTCGCGAAATCATAGGACCCCAAAGTTGTTAATCTAAAACGACGCTAACATGAACAAACGATAACAAACACATTCAGATTAGGCTCAAGACCGTGCTTGCATAACAGCATCGTTAGGAAAACACATTGCCCTGACCTTTAAAGCTGGAGAACAGATATGACACAATTCCGCAAGAGCATTGGCGCACTGGTGCTTGCAGCCACCGCCGTCACGGGCTTCGCCGCCGCCCCCGCTCAAGCCGGTCGTCACTATGACGACGATGGCTATTACAGCCGCGAAGACCGTTATGACCGTTATGACCGCCGCGACTATCGCCGGGGTGACCGCTATTACCGCGGGAACGCGCGTTGCGACAAGGGCACGGGCGGCACCATCATCGGTGCGGTAGCCGGTGGCCTGCTTGGTAACGAAGTCGCCCGTCGTGGGAACAAGACCGAAGGCAGCATCATCGGTGCCGCTGTGGGTGCATTGGCTGGCCGTGCGATCGACAAGTCGGACAGCAACTGCCGCCGTCGTTATCGCTAAATCTAAGGATTTCATCCTGCGGCGTCCCTGAACCTTCTCAGCCGCAGGTTGAATGCGAACCTCTTCGGGGGTGGGCCAGCATCGCAAAACGGTGCTGGCCTTTTTCGTTACAAGTGAAACTTGTCTGGCCGTGCAATATCCGGCAAAGCGCGGGGCATGACCTTATCGCTCGACTCCGCCCGCGCCGCCATTCGTCCCTTTCATCGCAAGCCGGAGCCGGAGGTGCTGGCCCCGCTTGTCGTTAGTGCGCAAATGGGCGTCGAGGAACGCAGCGCGATTATCGCCATTGCGCGCGACCTGCTGCAGGATCTGCGCGCAGCGCAGTCCGACGGTTGGGTGAACCAGTTTTTGCAGGAATACCGCCTCGGTACCGAGGAAGGCACCGCGCTTTTGTCGCTGGCGGAGGCGTTTTTGCGCGTCCCCGATCCGGAGACCGCCGACCTGCTGATCGCCGACAAGCTGACCGATGCCGACTGGCGCGGGCATAAGGGGCAGTCGTCGAGCCTTCTCGTCAACAGCGCGACCTGGGGCTTGGTGCTGGGCAAGGCGGTGCTGGGCGACAGTAATAGCAGCCTGAAGCGTTTGATCGCGCGCGCGGGCGAGCCGTTCGTGCGGCAGGCCGTGGGCGCGGCGATGCGGTTGATGGGGCAGGTGTTCGTCATGGGCCGGACCATCGACGAGGCCATGAAGCGCATGGATTCCAAGGAAAATCGCGGTTTCACCGCCAGCTTCGACATGCTGGGCGAAGCCGCGCGCACCCGCGCCGATGCCGAACGTTATTTCGAAGCCTATGCCAACGCCATTGCCTCGGTCGGCGAGAATGCGGCGCGGGGGCATAGTGTGTCGGTCAAGCTGTCCGCCCTCCACCCCCGCTACGAAACCGCGCAGGCGGCGACTTGTGTGCCCGAACTTGCGGCCATGGTGCGCGAACTGGCAACGAAGGCAGCCTCGCTCGGGGTGCAGTTGACCATCGATGCCGAAGAAGCGGCGCGGCTGGAGATGAGCCTCGACATCATCGAACGCGTCGCCCGCGATTCCGCACTGAACGGCTGGGACGGTCTGGGCATGGCGGTGCAGGCCTATTCCAAGCGTGCGCGGCCAACCATCGCCTGGGCCAATGCCCTCGGCGCCGAAACGCGCCGGATCCTTCAGGTGCGGCTGGTGAAGGGCGCCTATTGGGACAGCGAGATCAAGCACGCGCAGGAACGCGGCCTTTCCGATTTCCCGCTTTTCACGCGCAAGCCCGCGACCGATGTATCCTACCTTGCGTGCGCACGCGACATGTTCGACGCAGCACACATCCGCCCCGCACTCGCCAGCCACAACGCGCTGACCATTGCAACGATCGTCCAATGGGCAGGCAACCGCCGCGATTTCGAATTCCAGCGGCTGCACGGCATGGGGGAGGGGCTGTTCGAACGGCTGGTGCAGGAAGAAGGCTATCATTGCCGCACCTATGCCCCCGTCGGTGGCCACCGCGACCTGCTTGCCTATCTGGTCCGGCGGTTGCTGGAAAATGGGGCGAACAGCAGCTTTGTCCACCAATTGGCTGACCAGTCGGTTAGCGAAGAAGAGTTGCTTGCCGATCCGGTGGAGAAGGTCATGGCCGTTGGCGGCACCAGCCACCCGGCGATTGCCTTACCCGCCGACTTGTTCCAGCCCGAACGCACCAACAGCCAGGGCCTCGACCTCGACGATGCCGCGCTGTTGACCGAGACCGCAGCAGAAATCGCCAAGCCTGCAAAGCTGGCCGTTCCGGCGGCGGTTGACCCGACAGAGGCGGTGGCTAAGGCGTTGAAGGCATATCCTGCCTGGGCGTCGGTATCGCTTTATTCCCGCGCCGAATGTCTGGACCGCCTGGCCGACTTAATGGAGGAAAATCGCGGGAGGCTCATGGCGCTCGCCGTGCAGGAGGCGAAGAAAACCATCCCCGATGCGCTGTCCGAAGTGCGCGAAGCTATCGATTTTTGCCGCTATTATTCGGCCCGCGCAATTGCGGATCTCGTTCCGGTCGAATTGCCGGGACCGACGGGCGAACGTAACGTCCTGCGGCACGAAGGGCGCGGCGTCTGGGTCGCCATTGCGCCGTGGAACTTCCCGCTCGCCATCTTCCTGGGGCAGGTGGCCGCCGCTTTGGTGACCGGTAACACCGTCGTCGCCAAGCCCGCACCGCAAACGCCAGCCATAGCTGCCTTCGCCGTATCGCTGGCGCATCAGGCCGGGATACCGGAAGACGTCCTGCAACTCGTAACGGGCGCTGGCGATGTCGGCGCACGTTTGACCGGCGACACCCGCATTTCCGGCGTCGTGTTCACAGGCTCAGTCCCGACGGCCAAGGCGATAGCCCGCAACCTGTTGCTGGATGACGAGCGTCCACTGGTTCCACTGATCGCCGAAACTGGCGGACTGAACGCGATGATCGTCGATTCCACCGCCCTGTCGGAACAGGTTGTCCGCGACGTGATTATTTCCGGTTTCCAATCGGCGGGCCAGCGCTGTTCGGCGCTTCGTCTGTTGCTGCTGCAAGGGGATATTGCCGAACATACGCTCGAAATGCTGCGCGGCGCCATGGATTGCCTGACGATCGGCGACCCCGCTAACCCTGCGACCGACATTGGTCCGGTGATCGATCAGGCATCCTATGACAAGCTGATGGCCTATCGCCAAAGCGTCAAAGACCGCATTTTCCACAGCGTTACCGTGCCGCCCAAGGGCCTGTTCGTGCCGCCGACAGTTATCCGTCTGGATGATCTGGACCAATTGCAGACTGAATGGTTCGGCCCGCTGGTGCATGTGGCAACGTGGAAAGCCGGGACGTTGGAGGCAACGGTGCAGCGCGTTAATGCCAAGGGTTTTGGCCTGACCATGGGCCTGCACAGCCGCATCGCGCGCAGTAGCGAGGCGGTCGAACAGATGGCGCGGGTGGGTAATCTCTACATCAACCGGTCCATGATTGGTGCCGTTGTGGGCAGCCAGCCTTTCGGCGGTGAAGGGCTATCGGGAACCGGTCCCAAGGCCGGAGGACCGCATTATCTGTACCGCTTCTGCGCGGAACGCACGACAAGCACCGATACAACCAGCGCCGGGGGCAACGCCTCGCTGCTTTCGTTGGAGGATGAGGTTTAGGTAAAGCGGAAACAGTCCAACTAACGTCCGTACAAACCGTCTTCGTCACCCTGAACTTGTTTCAGGGTCTATCTTGAGTTGCCACTCTTTGCCTTCAGGCACAATCATCGGCGAGGCACGGTGGCGCGACGATATTAGCTTTGGAGCAAAGCCGAACGATGGACCCTGAAACAAGTTCAGGGTGACGGACGTTAAAAAAGTCGCTCGGTTGGAGTTTATGCGACGCCGTCAATTTTCTGGTGTGTAGCAAATTTGAGCCGAAAGCCTAAATTCTGGCCGAACCTCGCCGTATCAGTGAATCGTGCCCAGTGTCGTTTCGATGCTGAGCATGATAATGAGCCGTTCAATCTGGCGCCAGCGGCAGTAATGCAAATGGTTGCCGACATTGCGGCTCGCTTCGGCGCGGTCAGCCGCCTCCAATCCGGCGGTTTTACCAAATTGGTCGATAAGCGCTTCTGCTTCGACAACATCGCGCGGTTCGACATAGAGCGGCAAAAACATAGGTTTGTCGGGCTTTCACTAATAGTTCGGGTGGCAGACAGGCCCGGGTGAAACGGCCTGTCTGCAGGGACAGTGATAGCGCGGGCGTGTCGCCTTTCCGTCAAAGCAATTGGTTAGCGGAAATTAAGCACGATGTTCCCGCTTGCCTGTGCAGCCGCATTGGTGGCAAAGGGGCGGCATGTCTGAAACCAACGATAGCCAACCCCGCCTTGCTGGCGGCATTTTCATCGCACTCGGATTGCTCTTCGGGGCAATAGGCGGCATCGCCATGAACCAACCATCGGCCGGTATGATGATCGGCTTTGGAACGGGTATCGCCATTGCGTTGCTGGTTTGGCTGTTCGACCGCAAGCGGGTCTGAGAGGATTTAAACCATGTGGAAACATGTTCGTAACATTGTCCTGATCTTTATCGTTCTGGCCCTGATCGTCGGATGGTTCATGACCCGCCCCGACGAAGCGAAGCTTCCCCTTGCGGCGTTGGAAGGGCCTAAGCCTGAGCTGACCCAGCCGCGTCCCGAAACATTTCCGACCATTAACGTCGCGGATGTAGACCGGTGGAAATCCGGTGAAGCGCCTGTGGCTGCACCCGGTTTGGTGGTCGAACGCTTTGCGGAAGGTCTTGACCATCCCCGTAACCTCTATGTCCTGCCCAATGGCGACGTGCTGGTGGCCGAATCCAACTCGCCGCCACGCGATGGCGGCGGTGTAGAGGGTATGGTCATGCGCTGGCTGCTGGGCAAAGCGGGTGCAGGTGTGCCGTCTGCAAACCGGATCAGCCTGCTGCGCGATGCTGACGGCGACGGCAAGGCCGAACTCAAGACGCCTTATATCACTGGCCTCAACTCTCCCTTCGGCATGGTTCTGGTGGGCGATATCTTATATGTCGCGAACACCGATGCCGTGCTGGCCTTCCCCTACAAGGAAGGTGCGACGAGCATTGCCGCCAAGGGGCGTGAAGTCACCGAGCTCAATGCAATGGCGCCTAATAATCATTGGACGCGCAATCTTGCGGCGTCCCCCGATGGCAAAAAACTCTATATTTCGGTCGGATCGAACAGCAATATCGCGGAACGCGGTATGGAGGTCGAGCGGGGCCGGGCCATGGTTCTTGAACTCGATATCGCTTCGGGCAAGAAAATGCCTTACTCGTCGGGTCTACGCAATCCGGTCGGTCTGGACTGGGACAAGTCCGGGCGCTTGTGGACGGTTGTCAACGAACGTGACATGCTCGGTTCCGATCTGGTTCCGGATTATCTGGCACTGGTGGAATTCGGTGCCGATTATGGCTGGCCGCAACATTATTGGGGTGGGTTTACCGATGCCCGCGTATCGCCGCCCAAACCGGAAAAACGCGAATATGAACGTCGCCCCGATTATGCCTTGGGTGCCCATACCGCGCCATTGGGTCTGGCCTTCGGCTATAATGCCAAGCTCGGTGCATCCTTGACCGACGGCGCATTCGTCGCCCGCCACGGTTCCTGGAACCGTAAGCCAGCGTCGGGATATGACGTGATCTTCGTTCCCTTTCCCAAGGGAGAGCCAGTGGGCAAACCGGTACGCGTGCTGACTGGCTTCCTCGATAAGGACGGCAATGCCCAAGGTCGTCCGACGATGTTGCAAGTCGCCAAGGATGGCGCGTTGCTGGTGAGCGACGATGTCGGCAATATTGTCTGGCGTGTTCGGGCGAAAAGCTGAGGCGTTGGGGACAGCTTCTACCACGTCACCCTGAACTTGTTTCAGGGTCTATTTCGTAGTTTAATTTCGAATTGTTAGTGGCATGCCAAGCGGTGACGCGCGGTTGGTCCACTTTGCGAGCTGCGGGCTTGGCCGAAAAATGGACCCTGAAACAAGTTCAGGGTGACGGCGAAAGAGAACAGAGCCGAAAACAAAAACGACGCCGGAGCGAACCAGACGTTTCGCCTTTTCCGGTTAAACAGCTGCCTAAATCTTGCGCCCCGCGCGGCCAGCGAGTTCTACCGTATAGTGCCACGCAACCCGTCCGGACCGTCCTCCGCGTTGGTGGGCAAAGGCGAGGGCGTCGGCCTCGTCCCAGTCAAGGTCGAAATGGTTGGCATAGGCCGCGACCATGGACACGTAGACTTCCTGATCCGCATATTGAAAGCCAAGCTTCAACCCAAAACGGTCGGCGAGTGCCAGGCTGTCGTCTATATTGTCGCGGGCGTTGATGGCGTCGGCCTGTTCGGCCATTTTCCGGTCGACGATGTTGCGGCGGTTGGATGTGACATAAAGACGCACATTGTTGGGGCGGGCTTCCGCGCCGCCTTCCAAAAGGGAACGGAGCAGGCGCGGTCCGTTGTCGTGCGCATCAAAGGCGATGTCGTCGACGAACAGGATGAATCGCCGTCCCGATATCGACAGTTCTTCGAACAAGAGAGGCAATGTCGCGAGATGAGCAGAGGATGCCTCCACCAGCGCTACGAACAGGCCCTCCTTCTGCAATTCCCCAACAACCGATTTGACCAGCGCCGATTTCCCCATGCCGCGCGCACCCCAGAGAAGAACGTCATGGGCTGCCGCGCCCGATGCGTGGCGGCGGCTGTTTTCGAGCATGTCGGTCTTTTGGCGATCGACGCCTACGATCAAATCCGCAGGAAGCGGACGGAAATGATGGACGGGCGCAAGACGCTTTCCGTCCCAATGATAGGCAGGGTGCGCCGACAGGTCCATCGGCGGGGCAGGCGGGGGAGACAGTCTTTCGAGCGCTTCGGCGATGCGCTTCAGAATATCTGTGTTCAAGCCGCCATCCCTTCTGCATCCAGCGCGTACAGCAGCTCTGACCCTGCCATTGCGCTGCCTTTCAAGGCAAGGGCTTCGGCCACCATCACCTCAAGATAATAGCGGCAAGCGACAATTTTTCCGTCAAGAAAGGCGTTGGTTCCGCTGGCGGCCTGCTCGGCCTGTGCGGCACGCAACTGCCGCAACATCAGCCATCCCGACGTCGCGACAGCCATCATCTGCGTATAGGCATAGCTTCCGGCCAGACGATCATCGACGCTCGCGCCGATCATCCATTCGGTCACTTCAGCGCAGGCGCCGGCAAGAGCGGCGAGCGCGGTGCTGTCCTTGGCGTCGGTGCTGATGGTCTGGAGATGCCGGCGGATGACGTCGCCACCTTCCATGCCCAGCTTACGCCCGACCAGATCGGCGGCCTGTATGCCGTTGGTGCCTTCGTAAATGGCGGCAATCCGGATATCGCGATAATATTGGGCGGCCCCGGTTTCCTCGATAAAGCCCATGCCGCCATGCACCTGAATACCCAGTGAGGCAATTTCGCTGCCCATGTCGGTGCCATAGGTTTTGGCCAGCGGGGTGAGAAGGTCGACCATCTCCCGCGCGCCAGCCTCGCCGAGCGCTGCACGGTCAACATAACCCGACGCCAGATAGAGAAGCGCGCGAATGGCCTGTGTGCCGGCCTTCATGCGCAGCAACATGCGGCGGACATCGGGATGTTCGATAATCGCCACAGAATCGCGTGATGTCCCGCCCGCCTTGGCGGACTGCACCCGCTCACGCGCGAACCAGATAGCTTTCTGCGTTGCGGCTTCGGCAATCTGGACGCCTTGGAGGCCGACATTGAGGCGCGCATTGTTCATCATCGTGAACATGGCGCGCATGCCGCCAAATTCGAGGCCGATCAATTCGCCGACACATTCGCCCTCTTCGCCAAAGGCCAGAACGCAGGTGGGCGACGCATTGATGCCCATCTTATGCTCGATCGAAACTACCTTGATGTCATTGGCGTTTCCGAGGCTGCCATCGGCGTTGACCTGATGCTTGGGCACCAGGAAAAGCGATATGCCCTTCGTTCCTGCAGGTGCATCAGGTGTGCGGGCGAGGACCAGATGGACGATATTTTCGACCATATCGTGGTCGCCGAAGCTGATGTAGATTTTCTGACCGCGGATCTGGTATCGGCCATCTGCTCGCGGCGTGGCCGTTGCCCGCAGCGCACCGACGTCCGACCCGGCCTGTGGCTCGGTCAGGTTCATCGTCCCGCTCCATTCGGCGGTTGATAATTTGGGCAGATACATGGCCTTTTGCGCGTCCGACCCATGGTGGTTGATGGCCTCGATCGCGCCGACCGACAGGATCGGGCACAGCGCGAAGGCCATATTGGCCGCGCCAAGGGAATCGAGTGCGACCGTCGCAAGGCTGAACGGCAGGCCCTGTCCGCCAAAATCGGACGGGGCGTTGATTGATCCCCAACCATTGGCGACATAGGCCTGATAGGCGGCTACAAAGCCGTCCGGCATCACGACCTTGCCATCGACTAGGCGGGCGCCGACTACATCGCCGATCCGGTTGAGCGGGGCGAATTCGGCGGCGGCAAATTCACCGATGCCTTCGACAATCGCCTGCACCACGTCGGTGGTGGTATCCGCAAATCGGTTATGGCCGGCCAGGGCCTCGATTCCGTTGATATGCTTCAAAACGAAGAGCTGCTCGGCGATGGGGGCGGTAAAGGACATGGGTTGCAATAATTTCCTGTGAAAGCGGGTTGCTAAGCGCCTATAGACCGAACTTATGCTAGGCTCAAATACCTTGGGGAATGGCTGGGTTGTGCCCGCCGATGATGCTGCCATTACGGCTGCTGCGGACCTTTTGCGGAGTGGGCAGATCGTGGCGATTCCCACCGAGACGGTTTACGGTCTTGCCGCCGATGCCAGCAACGCGGACGCGGTGGCGCATATTTATGCCGCCAAAGGGCGGCCGGACTTCAATCCCTTGATTGTACATGTGCCCGACTTGGCCGCAGCCGAGGAATTAGCAGAGTTCGGACCCTTGGCGCGGCAACTGGCGGCGGCATTCTGGCCGGGGGCTTTGACCCTTGTCCTGCCGTTGTGCGAAGGGGCTAGGGTTGCAGCGGCTGTGACCGCGGGCCTGCCGACGATTGCGCTGCGGTGCCCTGCGCATCCAGTCATGCAGGCGGTGCTGGCCAAGAGCGGACTCAACCTTGCGGCGCCCTCGGCGAACAAAAGCGGCGGCATCAGCCCGACCCGCGCAGAGCATGTTTTGGCAAGTCTCGGCGGGGCCGTGCCTATGATTTTGGATGCCGGACCCTGTCAAGAAGGTTTGGAATCAACTATTGCTGCTATACGTCTGGAAAATATAGATATATTGCGCCCAGGACCCGTTACAGCCGAATCTCTTCAAACCTTCTCCAAGCTTCAGGGGCGTAAACAAACCGACGAAAAAGTCGAAGCACCCGGTCAACTTGCAAGCCACTATGCCCCCACCAAAGCAGTCCGGTTAAATGCCCAAACAGCCCAAGATGGCGAATGGCTCATCGGTTTTGGAGCGGTGGCAGGGCATGACAATCTATCCCCCACCGCTGACCTTGCCCAAGCGGCAGCTCACCTCTTCGATGCCTTGCATCGTGCCGATGCCAGCCCATATCGATCAATAGCTGTGGCGAATATTCCCGACGAAGGCATAGGAGTGGCCATTAACGATCGTTTGAAAAGAGCTGCCACACGATGAAGTCGATCGCATTTTGCGGTGTCCTCGGACTCGCGACAATTGCGACTTCCGCTCCCAATCCGGACGAGGTTAAAGCCTATCAGGCCTTGGTGGAGCAGGATGTCCGGATCGCGACAATCGGCTATCGGTTGGCTGCCGCCAACGCACCCTTCTGCAAAAAGCTGGAGCGGAACCCCGGTTGGGTGCTGCAAGACGAGCGGCAATATCCTAATCTCGAAACCGTTCGCACCGCCTTGGCCTTTCGTGAGCCGGTGTCTGTAGCAGGCCTTGTCGCTGGCGGTCCCGCCGAGACAGCAGGGATAGCGGCAGGCGATGGATTGCTGGGTATGAATGGGGCGACCTGGAATTGGTCGACCCGCGCATCAAAAGCAAAGAGCGCACAGCGTATCGAGGATGTGCAAGAGCAATTCCGGTCGGCACTAATGGCCAATGGAGCTATCGAGGTTAAGTTGGAAACCGCGTCCGGTCCGAGAACATTCAAATTGAATCCCCCGGCTATCTGCGCGTCGCGCTTCTGGATCGACACTAAATCAAAGCTTGATGCCGGGGCGGACGGTTACAATGTCCGGATCACCGAAGCGTTGGTACGCTTCGCCGCCAATGATGATGAACTCGCAGCTGCAGTGGCGCACGAATTGTCGCACAACTTGCTTGAGCACCGCGAAAAACTGAAAAAAGGGAAAAAAAGCGCGGCTCGTATAAGAGCGACCGAAATAGAAGCGGATCAGTTGTCGCTATGGTTGATGGCAAATGCAGGCTTCGATGCTTCAGCCGCTTTGCGTTTTATTGAACGCTTCGGTCGGGCCACGGATCCCGCACTGATTTCGGACGGAACGCATTTGCGTTGGCGGGGTCGCGTAGGGATAATGCAATCTGAAATCAGCGAGATGAGCCGTTCTTCAAAATTGAATGGGCTGCTACCACCACCTCTGCTCAAGGAGGGAAACTGATTTCAGTTGCATATTAGGATGTTGTTTCATCTTAGATTGGTTTGTCCTATCACGGGCCGAAGAAATATATAGGGGAGGGCAGGCGTTGCCGCGTTTTTCGAGATTGTTGCCATTGATGGGAGCCCTCAGCCTCGTCGCAGCTTGCGGAGGGGAGAGTGACGCACCGAAGGCCGCGGCAAACGATGTGCATCCTGTGCAAGTCTATATCGTGCAACGCGAAAGCCTGCAGCGAACAATCAATGCGGTCGGAACCGTTCGCTTTCGTCGCGAGACACCCCTGGGCTTCACGACGGCTGGTAAGGTCGCGACCGTCCGGTTTGAAGAAGGCGACAGCGTCAAGCGTGGTGCTTTGCTGGCTGCTTTAGATACAACAACTGTCGGTGCCGATGTCAGTGTTGCCACTGCCGAGCGCGATCGTGCCCGTTCCGAATTTGAAAGGGTTCGGTCACTTTATGCTGACGGATGGATTACAAAAGCCCGTTTCGAGGCTGCGGAATCTGCACTAAAGGCCGCAGATGCCCGCGTCCGGCAAGCCGGTTTTGCATCTGGTACGGCGCAACTCTATGCACCTTCCAGTGGTATTGTTCTGGCGCGGAACGTGCAAGCAGGGCAAGTTATTGCGGCGGGCACACCCGCGCTGATATTGGGTGAAGGCGATTCCGGCTTCATCTTCAGGGTGCCCATCATCGATCGTGATGCCACTAAATTACGTGTCGGCATGGCGGCAGAAATCTCCATTGAGTCGCTTGCAAGCGGTCCAATTCAAGCAACTATCTCGGAAATTGACGGCCGTGCGAATGAAGCCACAGGAGCGTTCACTGTCCAATTCGCCTTACCTGGTAACCCCAAGCTGCGTTCAGGTCAGATTGGTACCGCCACTATCAAGTTACCCGCATCGGAAAATGGCTCGCTTCAAATCCCGGCTAGCGCTTTGTTTGGCGTACGCACAGGTGAGGGCCTGGTCTATGTCGTGAACGCCGAAAATAAGGTTGAAACACGCAACGTTGCCATTGAACGGCTGACTGACCAGTTCGTTATCGTTTCGGGAGGCCTCTTGGCGGGGGATCAGATCGTGACGTCCGGGCTTGAAAAGCTTCGGCCAGGTTCAAAAGTCCGCGCCATCCAAACGGCGCGTTGACCTATGCATATCGCAGAAGTCGCAATTCGGAGATGGCAGCTAACGCTGGTCCTTTTTGCATTGCTAAGTGCCTTGGGCTTTTCGGCATTTCAAGAGGTGCCTCGGGCAGTGGACCCCCATTTTTCGATGCCGGTCGTTTCGATTGTGGCCCTACAGCCGGGCGCTGACCCTGCAGAAATTGAGCAAACAATCACCAAACCAATCGAGGAACTGATCCAAGGTTTGGAGGATGTGCAAAATGTGGCGTCCACAAGTACAGATGGAAGCGCTGTAATCCGCGCCGAATTCGACTGGTCAGGAGATCCTGATCAATATTTTAACGACACTGTTCGCGAAGTCACTGCTATCCGAAGCCAGTTGCCATCGGACCTTCAGCGACTGACGTTCGAAAAAATCCGAACAACAAATACCTCCATTTTGCAGATTGCGTTGCTGAGTGATTCAGCAAGCTGGTATCGAATGGAGAAATATGCCCGAGACATCAGCGAGGCGCTCGGCCGGTATAAGGAAGTCCGACAAACCGAAATTTATGGTCTGCCGCAGCCCGAAATAAGCGTGGCAATCGATGCAGGTCGGCTTGCCGCCCTTCGAGTCCCGGCAAACGCTGTAGCCGATGCAATAAGATTAGGAGGTGCGGATGTACCCGCCGGTGCCGTTACTAGTGGAACGCGGCGCTTCAACGTGGAGGCAGGCGGCGCATATCGTGATCTGGAAACGATTAGAAACCTCCCATTGCGAAGCAATGATGGAACGTTGCTGCGCGTGGGCGACATTGCGGAGATAAAATATGGCGCCGCCGAACAACGCGTCAAAGTAAGTCACAACGGGAAGAGAGCGATCTGGATAACAGCTAATCAAAAGCAAGGAACTGACGCGACTAAATTACGCAATTTGCTGGTGGAAGAATTGGCGCTCCAGCAAAAGCTGCTCCCCCCAGACATTAAGGCGATTGTTCAGTTTGACCAAAGCCGAGATATCACAAAACGCTTAAAAGAACTCGCAAGAGACTTTGGCATCGCTCTATTTCTCGTTCTTTTTACGTTGCTGCCTCTCGGTTGGCGCGCGTCGATCATTGTTATGATTTCAATCCCACTGTCCATTGCATCGGGTCTGCTTGCAATTTCCGCTATGGGTTTCAATCTTAGCCAACTTGTCGTGGCAGGTTTTATTTTGTCTCTGGGGCTTCTGGTGGACGATTCCATCGTCGTCGTCGAAAACATTGCGCGGCATTTGCGGATGGGCAAAAGCCGCGATGAGGCGGCAATCGACGGCACAAAAGAGATCTCGATGGCCGTTATGGGCTCGACTGGAGTGCTGGTTTTTGCCTTTTTCCCACTATTCTTCCTACCCGAGGGCGCCGGGAAGTTTACGCAAAGCTTTATTGCAACCATAGTAGCGACAATTACTGCTTCGATGCTTGTATCGCTTACTATCGTTCCCTTTTTGGCTAGTCGGATTTTAAGCCGGGATGAAGAAGAAGGCGGGAATGCATTACTTCGGTGGTTGATGGGAAAAATCGACCGCTTTTATCATCCCATGTTGCACTGGGCATTGGATCGGCCTCGTCGGACGGTTTGGGGCGCATTGGCCGTAACATGCGCCGCCTTTTTCCTAGTCCCCGTTCTTGGCTTCAGCCTTTTTCCCAATGCAGACACTTCCTATTTTCGTGTTACCGTTGAAGCGGAACAGGGCTCCAGCATTGAAGAAACTGGCCGTATCGTGCGACAGGTTTCAGAAGTTCTCAAATCGGAACCAGCCATTACGGTACGCGCGGAAAATGTGGGCGCGTACAATCCCCCGGTTTTTTACAATGTGTTCCAACGGGGTGAAAACCCCACCCATGGCGAAGTTTTGGCAATCATGGACGAATGGGAGGGGGCGCAGTCACGGGCTATGGTAGACCGCTTAAGACAAAAACTCGATCTCATTCCAGGAGCGCGAATTAAGATCGTCCTTTTCCAAAACGGCGCACCTATCAACGCGCCTGTCGAGTTTCGTGTCTATGGGCCCGAACAGGAAGAACTTCGCAACATCGCTGCGAAAATGGAGCAGATATTAAGGGATACGCCCGGTGCCCGTGACGTAAACAATCCTGTAGCATTTGATCGCGTCGATCTAGACGTCAGGATCGACGATGCAAAGGCAGCATTATTGGACGTTCCATCTGGCGCACCTCGGCGAGCGATCAGGCTTGCTCTTTCTGGGGAAAGGTCTGGAACGTTTCGGGACAGCGAGGGCGATAGTTATCCCGTCGTAGTTCGGTTGCCTTTGGCGGAAACACAGCCTGTATCGGCGCTGGAGTCTATCTATGTTTCGAACCGCAGCGGTCAATCGGTTCAGCTTTCAGAGATTAGCCGACCAATATTGGAATCCACACCAGCAGCAATTTACCGATATAATCTGGAACGCAACATAAGCATTACCGCACAGATTTCCGACGGTGCCGTCGTTTCGAAGGTCAATCGTGACGCGCAACAGAAAATGGATTCGATACCGCTTAAACCGGGTTATTCTATTGAGATTGGGGGAGAAGCGGAAAAGATAAACGACACTTTTGCAGGCTTTGGCCCAATCGTCATGATTGCTATGTTCAGCATCTTTGCCATCCTCGTCGCAGAGTTCGGTCGGTTCAAGGAAGCGCTGGTTGTTGCCGGCGTTGTTCCGCTTGGTACGTTCGGCGGTCTGATTGCCCTTTTGATTACAGGAAATAATTTATCCTTTCTGGCGGTTATCGGTTTCATCGCGTTGGTAGGTATTGAAATCAAAAACTCGATATTGCTTGTCGATTTCACCAGCCAATTGCGGGAAAGGGGAATGGCGTTGCGTGAGGCAATTGAAAAAGCGGGGGAGGTTCGCTTTCTACCTGTGCTCTTGACCTCGGTGACGGCAATTGGCGGCTTGATGCCTTTGGCGCTTTTTGGGGGTAGTTTATACGGTCCATTGGCAATTGTGTTAATCGGGGGCTTGATTTCGTCGACGCTGCTATCACGTATTGTAACACCGGCGATGTACCTGTTGGTTGTTCGCAGTGATGAAAATAAGGCTGAAACGCCGTCTATCGACACAAAGGAAATATCGAATGCCACATGAAGAGGCTATTTTTGCCGGAGGATGCTTCTGGTGCACGGAGGCTGTCTTTGGACAATTGAAAGGGGTGCAAAGTGTCGAAAGCGGGTATATCGGCGGCGGAATTGAGAATCCTACCTATAAGCAAGTATGCGGTGGAGACACCGGACATGCCGAAGCTATCAGGATAACCTTTGACCCTGCGGTCATTAGCTACGCAGATTTGCTGGACATATTTTTCGCAACCCACGACCCCACGCAGCTTAACCGGCAGGGTAACGATATAGGTACACAATATCGATCTGCGATTTTTCCCTTGGACGAGGATCAACGTCAATCCGCTTCGCAAGGAATAGAGAGGGCTTCGGCCGATTGGCCTGCACCTATTGTGACAACGATTGAAGGGCCTGCAACCTGGTACCCTGCCGAGGATTATCATCAAGAATATTGGGAAGGTGAGGGGCAGCGAAATCCCTATTGTCTAGCGGTAATTCCACCAAAACTGGCGAAGTTGAAAAAGAGTTTTGCGCAAAAGATGTCAAATTGAGTACTCGCCAAATTGCCACATAATTATCCTTCCGAGTAATCGACAAAATCTGCAACAGGGGTATTGAAGCGGCATGGAAATCAAACCGATACGCAAAGCCGTCTTCCCTGTTGCAGGTCTGGGCACCCGTTTTCTTCCGGCAACCAAGGCCATCCCTAAGGAGATGCTGCCAATCGTTGACAGCCCATTGATTCAATATGCCGTCGATGAAGCGCGGGAAGCTGGCATTGAGCAGATGATTTTCGTTACTGGGCGCGGAAAAAGCGCGATCGAGGATCATTTTGATATCGCCTACGAGCTCGAAAAGACGATGTCGGAACGGGGTAAAGATTTATCGGTTCTCGAGCCGACAAGACTGGGTCCGGGTAACTGCGCTTATGTGCGTCAACAGGAACCACTTGGCCTAGGTCACGCTATTTGGTGCGCTCGTGACATCGTCGGTAATGAACCTTTTGCCATTTTCCTGCCGGATGAGTTTATGCATGGCTCACCCGGATGCATGAAACAGATGGTCGATGCCTATCATAAAATTGGTGGCAATGTGATCAGCGTGCTCGAAATTCCACACGAAAAAGTATCAAGCTATGGCGTGATCGCACCGGGCAAAAGTGACGGTGCGGTGACAGAAGTTATGGGATTAGTTGAGAAGCCGAAGGTCGAAGACGCCCCATCAAACTTGATCATATCCGGGCGTTACATTCTGCAGCCTGAAGTCATGCGCGTTCTTGAGCATCAAGAAAAGGGTGCAGGCGGCGAGATCCAGCTAACGGATGCTATGGCGCAAATGATCGGCAATCAACCCTTTCACGCCGTGACGTTCGATGGAAACCGTTACGACTGCGGGTCAAAGGTCGGCTACATTCAGGCCAACCTTGCGGTCGCATTATCCCGCGCGGACATGGCAGACGAAGTTCGTGCGATTGCGATTGATTTGTTGAAGTAGAAAATAGGCACGTTAAGCTTCCACTCATATGGTAGGCGGCATTTAGGGCAAGTGATTTTGCCGGGGAGTTGACATGCGTTTCGTCCTATCTGCCATAGTAGTACTTACTCTTCCTGGGTGCGTTGCATCGGTCGTTAAAGATGTCGTCACAGCTCCCGTTAAAATTGTTTCCAAGACTGCGGATGTACTCACGACCAGCCAGTCGGAGGCAGATGAAAAGCGTGGTCGTGAAATTCGAAAGCGTGAAGAGGCGCTGGGGAAACTTGCTCGTCAGCGCGACAAAGCGCGCGAAAAATGTGATGACGGCAACAGCGATGCATGTGCGAAATTGCAGCAACTTGATGATGAGTTGGAAGCAGAGCGAACCCGCCCCGATTAAATCGAACCGTTCGGTGAAACACTGATCGGGTTCGACAAACAACTGTAACGGCTAGGTTTTTGCGCTTGGTCGATTGATCGTTTCGTTTGTCGAACGATGTTTTGAAATAAGCGTCTACAGATGTAGTCGGATATCCGAAAGAATTTGCGCACACCGCGAGGGCCTTTCGGGAGGATGAATGACTGTTTTTCGACGTAAGATTGCGATGGTGCTAACTGGCACAATTTGCATGATCAACCCGACACTTGCGCATGCCGAAGAAGAGTCTAGCGCTACCGTTACTGTGAAAGCTAACGAGGGGAAACAGCAATTTCGTGCTGATTATTTTGAGGCCTATGCACCCGTAACGGCGTTGGACATGATACGGCGAATTCCCGGATTCACGATCGCCGAAGGTGAGGGGCGGCGAGGATTTGGCGAGAATGCTGGCAATGTCTTAATCGATGGCGATCGACCATCAAGTAAATCAGATGATATTTTCACGATACTTTCCCGCATTCCGGCGAGTGAAGTTGATTATGTCGAATTGACCGAACAGGCAGGTGCCGATGCCGAAACTCAGGGTCAGGGTCAGGTGGTTAATGTTGTTCGGAAGATTTCTTCCAAGCTGACTGGTACCTATGAGGGCAATCTTGTTTTCGGACATCGCTATGGATTTCGACCTTCGGTCAATGGATCCGCAACTCTTCGGCGGGGCGGAACGACGTATGAGTTCAACGTAACATCTTACTCCGAAAGGGTGTTTGGCTTCGGCCCCGAAGATTTTAAATCCGGCAATGGGGACTTGATAGAGCGGAGATACTACAAGGGTACGGGAGGATATGACGGTGCGGGACTTGGCGGCTCCATAAAAACAAGAATAGGTGGTGCGAAAGTCAATCTGAACGGTCGCGTCCAGCTTGATGATAGTTTTGATCATCGCAACGGCGTCTACTCTAATCCGGCTGAAATTTTGATCGGCGAAGAGCTATTGCTGCGCAGTGGACCGAAAAGCGATTTAAACTATGAGTTTGGAGCTGACATCGAGTTTAAACTATCACCCAAACTTACCACGAAGATTATTGGCCTTTACCGGGCTGCAACAGAAAGCAACGATTCTAGCATTGAAACTGCGCGCTTGGGACAACCGGCCAATCTTTTTGAAACGCGGAGCCAAAATAAACCAGTCGAAATTGTAGGAAGAATCCAAAACGACTGGAGCGCCATGGCAAGCCACGCCATTCAATTTGGCGGAGAAGTTGCCTATAATCAACTCGATGCTCGGTTCACGGCTGCTAGTTCAATGGCAGGAGCAACTACGGTTTTTCCGGCATCGAATGTCTTAGTTGAAGAAACTAGAATTGAACCCTTCGTAACCGACATCTGGACAGTGAGTCCGACATGGAAAATCGAGGCTGGCGCAATAGCTGAATTCTCGAAACTAACCTTGTCGGGTGACAGCACCGCTTCACGAAGCTTTCAGTTTTTAAAGCCTCGTATCATTGCAACATGGACGGTCGACCCTTCAACCACCGTCGAGTTTAGAGCGGACCGGCAAGTTGCCCAGTTGGATTTTGGTGAATTCGCAACGTCGATCGATGTTGCGCTAGGAAATCTGGTGGATGCAGGAAATGCCGACTTGGTGCCCGAAAAAGTGACTACTCTAGCGGCTCAAATACGGCACAAATTCTTAGAGCGCGGAAGTATCCAGTTTCGCGGTGAATTTCAAAAGATCAACGATACTCAGGATTTGGTTCCAGTAACCTTACGTGACGCGGCAGGTAATATAACAGCTCAGTTCGATGGCGCAGGAAATATCGGCGCGAGCAAGAGATGGAACGGTGAGTTAGAAATTACACTTCCGCTTGACTGGTTGACGAAAAATGTTGGGATTGGCGGCATTGAAGTCAAATATACCGGCCATTATCATGACAGCAGCGTTACTGACCCTGTGACAGGCCAAAAGCGCAGAATGTCAAATCGCCCACTCTGGCATCAGGAATGGGCATTGCGTCATGATATCGCAAAAAGCGGATTTGTATATGGAGTGACGGCCTTTGCGCAGGCCCAGAATAATGCCTATTTTTTCAACGAATATCGCCGGCAAAAAGAAGGGGTTCGCACGAATTTGTTCATTGAATATTCGAAGTTCAAATTCGGCACAATACGTGTTCAATATACAAGTGTCCCAGACTTCGGACGCGACCGATTTATCTATGCGGGCACGCGAGCAACTGGACCAATTGCTCAGATTGTAAATCGTAGGCGGTATCTTGATCCACTGTTTCAAATAACCCTGAGCGGCAAATTTTGACTATTCGCTCCGAAGTGCTTCAATTGGGGAAAGCCGGGATGCGCGAATAGCAGGATAACCGCCAAACAGAAGCCCAATCACTGCGGAAAAAGCAACGGAAAGCAAAGCTGTGTCTATCCCAACGGGTGCCGGAAAATCGGCGACTTTCTGAAAAATTGCGGCCGCTAGCATTGCTAGAAATAAGCCAATGGCGCCCCCGATAATGCAGAGAACTGCAGCTTCGACAAGGAACTGGTTGCGGATGTCGCTGCGTTTTGCGCCCAATGCCATCCGCAAGCCTATTTCTCGGGTCCGTTCAGTGACGCTGACAAGCATGATGTTCATTATGCCAATCCCTCCTACCAAAAGAGAGATAGAAGCAATCGCCACAAGCACCGCCTGAAAAATCTGCGTCACCTGACCTGTCGTCTCTGCAATTTCGGTCGTTGTTCGGACGGTGAATGGATTTATCTTACCCTTTTGTACCCGATAGCGGTTACGCAAAAGGCTTTTTATTTCTTTCTGCCCCGCTAATAGCGCATCTTCATCCTCGAAACCAACGAAGAGCAATGTCACATCGTCAGGACCTTGCGTAGGCGTCGTAAGAAGCCTCTGGCGTAAAGTTGTAATAGGAACAACAATTTGGTCGTCATTGTCCGTACCTAGATTACTGCCCTTGCTTTCAAGAAGGCCCACGACTGTGAACGGCACCCGATTCACTCGAATTGTCTGACCGACGGGACTGTCGTCGCCAAACAGTTTATCCGAGACCGTCTGTCCTATAACCGCTACCCGTGCAGCAGAACCCACATCGCTTTTGGTGAGAAACCGACCCTCGGATGCGTTCACGTTCGACACGATGCCATATTCGGGCGTCGCACCCGTAGCTTGAGTCGTGGCGCTTCGGCCAGGTGTGACCAGTTGAACGCTATTTCGGATTTGTGGGGCCACCGCCCGGACGCCGGACACTTGACGCAAAATTGCTTGGCCATCTCGTTCGGTGAGCCGCCCTCGATCGTTAGGGCGGGGAGGGCCGCTGCCGCTATCAGGTTGCGGAACCACTATAGCCATGTTCGATCCCAATGTTGCAATCTGCTGTGTCACCGACACTTGCGCGCCATTGCCCACCGCTACTGCCAAAATAACCGAAAAAACGCCAATCATGACCCCTAGGGTAGTCAAGATGGAACGCATCAGATTAGTATGCAATGCTGTTAGAGCGATAGCTACATTGACGCCCCAACCGGCGAGCGAGGCGATAATGCTATGCATGGTAATCCGCCCGCCGACGTGACTTTACCGGTTCATCTTCAATGATTTTGCCATCGCGAAACACAACGCGCCTCGCTGCGTACTCCGCGATATCAGGCTCGTGCGTTACTACAACTAATGTAATCCCGTCATCGTTCAGCTTTTGAAATATCCCCATGATATCCAGTGATGTTTGTGTGTCGAGTGCGCCAGTGGGTTCATCTGCTAGCAGCATTAGTGGATCGGTAACCAAGGCACGGGCAATGGCGACGCGTTGCTGCTGCCCGCCGGATAGCTTCGCAGGCGTATTTTCCAGACGATTGCCTAACCCCATTGCTTCCAGCTTTAACTGCGCTCGTTGTCGCCGGTCTGCATAGCCGACGCCAGCATAGATAAGCGGAACGGCGACATTATCGAGTGCACTTGTTCGGGCGAGCAAATTGAATTGTTGAAATACAAATCCGATTTTACGGTTCCGAATTTCCGCCAACTGGTCACTGTCGAGTGATTTGGTATCGATGCCGTCCAAAAGAAGAGTTCCAGACGATGGCACGTCAAGACAGCCTATCATGTTCATGAAAGTCGATTTTCCGGATCCGCTGGCCCCCATGATGGCAACAAACTCTCCGCGTTCCACGGATAGCGAGACGTGGTTGACCGCATGAACAACTTCGCCGCCAATTTCGTAATCTTTTAAGAGATCATGGGTTTCAATTAGCGGAATCGTCATCTTCGTCCGCGCTGTCGTCGGTAGGTGCTTTAGGTTTTAGGGACTTTGTTCTGACCAGTATCTTGTCGCCCGGCTTTATACCCGAAGTGACTTCGGTATAATCGTCACCCTGAAGTCCGATTTGTACATTTCTCCTAACTGGACGATATGGATCGGACGAGGCTAAGTACACAGTTTGTGTAGGTACCACCTTGCGATTGGGATCCTCAGGTTTTTTCTGTTCTGAAGCACGATCTGACGCTTTTGGACGGAAGCGAAGCGCGTTGGTTGGCACACGTGTGACACGCGATTTCGCGCCAGTCACAATTTCCACATTTGCCGTCATTCCAGGCAGAAGCTTGCCATCGAGATTGTCGACATCAATTATGACCAAATAACTGACTACATTCTGTGTTTCGACCGGAGCTTTGCGGACCTGCCTCACCTTGGCTTTGAATATATCATCGGGATAGCTATCGACGGTGAAGGTAACGTCCTGTCCTTCACGAACCTGCCCTATGTCGGCTTCGTCGACCGATGCTTCCACCTGCATTTTCGTCGTGTCTGCGGCTATTTCAAAAAGATTTGGTGTTTGGAAACTCGCAGCAACGGTGGTGCCGGGTTCGACAAGTTTGTTGATAATGACACCGCTTGCCGGCGCGACGATCACGGTGCGACTCAGATCAAGTTGAGCCGAAGACAGTTCCGCCGTTCCTTGCCTGATCTGTGCATTTCCACTTTGTGTTTGGGCCAGTGCCACTTGCAGTGCATTGCGTGCACTGTTGAGTTTGCTTTGCGCAATGTCGAGGCCAGCCTTCGAGACGAATCCCCGTTCCGCCAACCCTTTCTGCCTGGCAAAATCGCGTTCCTGTATTTCAAGTTCGGCGCGGGCACGTGCGACATTGGCAACGGTCTGCTGTAAACTTGCTCGCGCAAGAGCCACTTGCGCTTCAGACTGTTGAACGCGTGCACGCACTCTGGTTGGATCGATTTCCGCCAATATTTGTCCCGCTTTGACCGGGGAGTTAAAATCCACATAGACTTTTGTAACTTGACCGGAAACTTCGGTTCCGACCTTGATCGTATTCAGCGCCCGGACTTTGCCACTGGCCGAAACTTTTCGAAGAACTTCGCCTTGTGTGACTGGTTCGCTGACATATTCATATTCATGCGGAGCGGGCCGAACGATCCGATACACGACAAAAAGCAGGATCAACACAATAAGCCCCGACCAAATAGGATGCCGTTTCACCCATGTCGTGATGCGTTGAACCATTTAATCCCGCCTCGCTGTTAGGCGACTGTTATATGGAGGCGCCGGATCATATGCTAGCTAGATTATTGAAACTTCAGAAACAAAAGCCCCGCCGGAATCGCTTCCAGCGGGGCTTCGATTTGTGGGTTCAAAGGAGGATTATTCTTCCTCGTCGCCGATTTCGATTACGTCATCAATGGCGGCATCTTCTGTCGTCAGATCATCTGCGATGACCTTCGCCAAAACATCGTCGCCAATCGCTGCTTCTGGCCCTTGCGCCAGTTCGGCAGCATGCTCTTCGGCTGCTGTTTCCGGCGCAATCAGGCTTTCCTGAAGCGCGCGGTAGCTGGCGCGCAGTGCGGCGTCGCGGCTGGTTGCCGTCACGCGCATGCGGTTCATTGCCGAGCCCGTACCGGCAGGGATGAGGCGTCCAACGATCACGTTTTCTTTCAGTCCGGTCAGAACGTCCTTTTTCCCTTCGACCGCCGCCTGCGTAAGCACGCGAGTGGTTTCTTGGAAAGATGCCGCCGAGATGAACGAACGTGTTTGCAACGAAGCCTTGGTGATACCCAGCAATACAGGGTTTCCGGTGGCCGGAGCCTGACCCTTACCCAGCTTTGCATTGATCGCATCCATTTCTTCGCGGTCGACTTGTTCGCCCGGAAGCAATGTCGTGTCGCCACCAAAGGTGATTTCAACTTTCTGCAACATCTGACGAACAATCGTTTCGATGTGCTTGTCGTTGATCTTCACGCCCTGCAGACGATACACTTCCTGAATTTCTGCAACCAGATATTCAGCCAGTGCTTCTACGCCCATGACTTCGAGGATATCGTGTGGATCAGGCGAACCAGCAATCAGGTTATCACCCTTACGGACAAAGTCGCCTTCTTGGACGTCGAGAACCTTCGACTTCGGAATGAGGTACTCAATCCGATCGCCTTCTTCCGGAACAATCGCGATCTTGCGCTTTGCCTTATAGTCACGGACAAATTCGACACGTCCCGAAATCTTGGCGATAACCGCGCAATCCTTCGGCTTACGTGCTTCGAACAGTTCAGCAACACGCGGCAAACCACCGGTAATATCGCGGGTCTTCGCAGATTCGCGGGTCACACGGGCAAGAACATCACCTGCTTGCACCTCGGCACCGTCTTCGACTGAAAGCATTGTGCCTACACCCAGAAGATAACGTGCAGCTTCACCGCTCTGGTCATCCAGAAGGGTCAGGCGGGGACGCAGATCTTCTTTCTTGCTGCGGCTACCTGCACGATCTTCCGTTACAACACGCTGGGCGATACCTGTGGCTTCGTCCGTTTGTTCGGTGAGTGTCTTGCCATCGATCAGGTCCTGATATTTTACAATACCCGACTTTTCGGTGATGATTGGCATGGTGAATGGATCCCATTCCGCCAGACGATCACCAACATTGACTTCGGCGCCGTCGGGGAATGCCAGCGTCGCACCATATGGCAGACGGTGGATTTCCATTTCGCGACCGTCCTTGTCGACGATAACCAGTTCGCCGTTACGTGCCATTGCCAAGCGCTTCTTGCGCTTGTCGACGATGCTGGGCAGATCGCGATACATGACCTTACCTGACGCGGTTGCATCAAGATTGGACTGCTCGTTCAGCTGCGCTGCGCCACCGATGTGAAACGTACGCATGGTCAACTGGGTACCCGGCTCACCGATCGACTGGGCGGCGATAACGCCGACAGCTTCGCCGATGTTGACAGGAGTACCACGCGCCAGATCACGGCCATAGCAGGTTCCGCAAACGCCAACCTTGGATTCGCAGACCAGTGGGCTGCGAATTTTCAAGGCCTGCAAGCCGGTTTCTTCCATGGCGGCGACCATAGGTTCGTCAAGCAACGTACCCGACGGGATCAGAACCTTGCCATCCAGGCCCATGATGTCTTCAGCCGTTGTACGACCCAATACACGCTCACCGAGCGAAGCAATGGTCGAACCACCCTGGACGATTGAGCGCATTTCCAGCGCACGTTCGGTACCGCAGTCGACTTCAACAATGGTGCAATCTTGCGATACGTCGACAAGACGACGAGTCAAATAACCCGAGTTTGCCGTCTTAAGCGCAGTATCGGCGAGACCCTTACGGGCACCGTGGGTCGAGTTGAAATACTCGAGAACGGTCAGACCTTCCTTAAAGTTCGAAATGATCGGCGTTTCGATGATTTCGCCCGACGGCTTCGCCATAAGACCACGCATACCAGCAAGCTGTTTCATCTGCGCTGGCGAACCACGCGCACCCGAGTGGCTCATCATGTAGACCGAGTTGACCGGCAGTTCGCGGCCATGCTCATCCAAAGGCGATGCCTTCAGCTTGTCCATCATGGCGTTGGCAACTTTGTCACCACAGGTCGACCATGCGTCGATGACCTTGTTGTACTTTTCCTGCTGCGTGATCAGACCATCCTGATACTGCTGCTCGAAATCGGCAACAATGGCTTTGGTTTCGGCGACCATCTCGGTTTTTTCTTCCGGAATGATCATGTCGTCCTTGCCGAACGAAATCCCGGCCTTGAACGCATATTTGAAACCAAGCGACATGATCGCGTCGGCGAACAATACCGTGTCTTTCTGACCGGTGTGACGATAGACTTGGTCAATAACGTCGCCGATTTCCTTCTTCGTGAGAAGACGGTTGACCGTTTCGAAGGGCACACGATGGCTCTTCGGTAGGGTTTCGGCAAGAAGCATACGACCGGGGGTCGTGTCGAAACGCACCATGCGCTCAACACCATCTTCGCCGGTCTGCGGGACGCGGGCAATGATCTTGGAGTGCAGCGTGACTGCGCCAACTTCAAGAGCCTGATGCACTTCAGCCATATCCGACAGCATCATGCCTTCGCCTGGCTCGCCGCGACGATCCATCGACAGATAGTAAAGACCAAGCACCATGTCCTGTGACGGCACGATGATCGGCTTGCCATTTGCAGGTGACAGGATGTTGTTGGTGGACATCATCAGAACGCGCGCTTCCAGCTGTGCTTCAAGGCTCAGCGGAACGTGAACGGCCATCTGGTCACCGTCGAAATCGGCGTTAAAAGCCGAGCAGACGAGCGGGTGAAGCTGAATGGCCTTACCTTCGATCAGGACAGGCTCGAAAGCCTGGATGCCCAAACGGTGAAGGGTAGGTGCGCGGTTTAGCAAGACGGGATGTTCGCGGATGACTTCATCCAGAATGTCCCAAACTTCCTTTCGCTCCTTTTCGACCCACTTTTTCGCTTGCTTCAGGGTCATCGACAGGCCCTTCGCATCGAGACGCGAGTAGATGAATGGCTTGAACAGTTCCAAAGCCATTTTCTTCGGCAGGCCGCACTGGTGCAATTTCAGTTCAGGACCGGTCACGATAACCGAACGACCCGAATAGTCGACGCGCTTACCCAGAAGGTTCTGACGGAAGCGGCCCTGCTTGCCCTTGAGCATGTCGGACAGCGACTTGAGCGGACGCTTGTTGGCGCCCGTGATGGTGCGGCCACGACGACCGTTGTCGAACAGAGCGTCAACAGCTTCTTGCAACATTCGCTTTTCGTTACGGACGATAATGTCCGGTGCGCGTAGTTCGATCAGACGCTTCAAGCGGTTGTTACGGTTAATGACGCGGCGATACAGGTCGTTCAGGTCAGATGTAGCAAACCGGCCACCATCCAGAGGCACCAGCGGGCGCAGTTCTGGCGGGATGACTGGAATGACGTCGAGGATCATCCACTCGGGCTTGTTGCCGGAATCGATGAAGCTTTCGACAACCTTCAGCCGCTTGATGATTTTCTTCGGCTTCAGTTCGGACTTTGTCGTCGCGAGTTCGTCGAGCAGGTCGGTACGCTCTTGCTCAAGATCAAGATCCATCAGCATGGTCTTAACGGCTTCGGCACCGATTGACGCGGTGAAGGCATCTTCACCATATTCGTCTTGGGCATCGAGCAATTCATCTTCGCTGAGCAGTTGGAACTTTTCCAAGGCAGTCAGACCGGGTTCGGTCACGATGTAGTTTTCGAAGTACAGAACGCGCTCAAGCTGTTTCAACTGCATATCGAGCAGAAGGCCGATCCGCGATGGCAGCGATTTCAGGAACCAGATGTGCGCGACGGGGGCGGCGAGCTCGATATGGCCCATACGCTCACGACGTACCTTGGTTACGGTGACTTCGACGCCGCACTTTTCGCAGACAACGCCCTTATATTTCATGCGCTTATACTTACCGCACAAGCATTCATAGTCCTTCACAGGACCAAAGATACGGGCACAGAACAAGCCATCACGCTCAGGCTTGAACGTACGATAGTTGATGGTTTCCGGCTTTTTGATTTCGCCGAAAGACCAACTGCGAATTTTTTCCGGCGACGCGATCCCGATCTGGATCTGGTCAAAGGTTTCGACCTTGGCGATGGGATTGTTGAATTTGGATAGTTCGTTCATCTTCATTTCCTCATTGGGCTAAGCCCATGAAATCCTTGGGGCAGGGTGGCAGAGGGGCGGACTTCCGTCCGCCCGGCACTGCTTATTCCGCAGCCTCCGCAAGATCGTTGCCGTCTTCGTCTACAAGGGCGTCAAACGCCTTCAGGTCGACATTCAGACCCAGCGAGCGCATTTCCTTGACCAAAACGTTGAAGCTTTCGGGAATACCGGCTTCGAAGGTATCGTCACCCTTGACGATGGCTTCGTAGACCTTGGTACGACCAATCACGTCATCCGACTTGACCGTCAGCATTTCCTGCAGGGTGTAGGCGGCGCCATAGGCTTGAAGTGCCCAGACCTCCATTTCCCCGAAGCGCTGGCCGCCGAACTGCGCCTTACCACCGAGCGGCTGCTGGGTAACAAGGCTGTACGGTCCGATGGAGCGTGCGTGGATCTTGTCGTCGACCAAGTGATGCAGCTTGAGCATGTAGATGATGCCCACGGTCACCTTGCGGTCGAACTTGTCACCCGTGCGGCCGTCAAACAGGTCGGACTGGCCCGAGCCGTCCAAACCAGCAAGTTGCAGCATGGTTGTGACATCCGCTTCGCGGGCGCCATCGAACACTGGGGTACCCATCGGCACACCGGTGATGACATTGCCAGCCAGTTCGAGAATGTCCGCATCGCTACGGCCTGTGATCTCCTTGGCATAATCTTCGCCATAGGCATGAACCAGACGCTCACGAACCGCTTCGGGCGGCGCAGCCGCTTCAGGGTTCGGGTTCGCATGACGCCACTCTTCGAGGGCATCCTTGATTTGCATACCAAGGCCACGTGCGGCCCAGCCAAGATGGGTTTCAAATATCTGACCGACGTTCATGCGCGAAGGCACGCCCAACGGGTTCAGAACGATGTCGACGGGGGTACCATCGGCGAGGAACGGCATGTCTTCTTGCGGCAAGATCCGCGAGATAACACCCTTGTTTCCGTGCCGTCCGGCCATCTTGTCGCCTGGCTGCAGCTTGCGCTTCACCGCGACAAAGACCTTGACCATCTTCAGAACGCCAGGAGCGAGTTCATCACCGCGCTCCAGCTTTTCACGACGGTCTTCGAACTTTTCAACGATCAGCTTGACGGCATCGTCATACTGAACCTTGACCGCTTCCAGATCGCCTTGAACCTTGTCGTCTGCGACGGCGATTTTCCACCATTCGTGACGTTCGACTTCGGCAAGGTTCTCTTCCGTGATCTTGTCGCCCTTTTTCAGGCCCTTCGGTGCCGCCGCAGCGGTTTGTCCGATGAGCATGTCTTTCAAGCGGTTGTAGGTTGCACGGTTCAGAATCGATCGTTCGTCTTCGCGGTCCTTGGCGAGGCGCTCGATCTCTTCGCGTTCGATGGCCATCGCACGCTCGTCTTTGTCGATACCATGACGGTTGAACACGCGAACTTCAACAACCGTACCGGCAACGCCCGGCGGCAGTTTCAGCGAGGTGTCGCGAACGTCGCTGGCCTTTTCGCCAAAAATTGCGCGCAGCAGCTTTTCTTCGGGGGTCATCGGGCTTTCGCCCTTCGGCGTGATCTTGCCGACGAGAATATCGCCCGGATGAACTTCCGCACCGATGTAAACAATGCCCGCCTCATCGAGGCTACGCAGCGCTTCTTCACCGACATTCGGAATATCGCGGGTGATGTCTTCTGGCCCAAGCTTGGTGTCGCGAGCCATCACTTCGAATTCTTCGATATGGATTGACGTGAATACGTCGTCCTTAACGATACGCTCCGAAATCAGGATCGAGTCTTCGTAGTTGTAGCCGTTCCAAGGCATGAACGCGACGAGGCTGTTCTTGCCCAACGCCAGTTCACCCAGTTCGGTCGAAGGACCGTCGGCGATGATGTCGCCGGCTTCGATCACGTCACCCACCTTAACCAGAGGCTTCTGGTTGATGCAGGTGTTCTGGTTCGAACGCTGGAACTTTTGGAGGGTGTAGATGTCCACACCGGACTGGCCGGGTTCGACTTCGCCGGTGACGCGGACCACGATGCGGGTTGCGTCGACCTGGTCGACGATGCCGGTGCGGCGTGCGCCGATGGCAGCGCCGGAGTCACGGGCCACGGTTTCTTCCATGCCGGTTCCGACAAACGGGGCTTCTGCACGCAGCAGAGGCACAGCCTGACGTTGCATGTTCGATCCCATCAGAGCGCGGTTGGCGTCATCGTTTTCCAGGAACGGGATCAGCGACGCAGCAACCGAAACCAGCTGCTTGGGGCTGACGTCCATCAGGGTGATCTGGTCGCGGGGTGCCATGAGGAACTCGCCGGCTTCTCGGGCCGAGATCAGTTCTTCGGCAAAGCTGCCGTCGTCGTTCAGCTCTGCGTTGGCCTGAGCGATTGTATTCTTCTGCTCTTCCATCGCCGACAGATAGACCACTTCGTCGGTCACCTTGCCGTCGATAACTTTGCGGTACGGAGTCTCGATGAAACCGTATTTGTTAACGCGGCTGAAGCTTGCGAGGCTGTTGATCAGACCGATGTTCGGGCCTTCCGGCGTTTCAATCGGGCAGATGCGTCCATAATGGGTCGGATGGACGTCGCGGACTTCGAAGCCGGCGCGTTCGCGGGTGAGACCGCCTGGCCCAAGGGCCGAAACGCGGCGCTTGTGCGTCACTTCGGACAGCGGATTGGTCTGGTCCATGAACTGCGACAATTGCGACGAACCAAAGAATTCACGCACCGCCGCAACCGCTGGCTTGGCGTTGATCAGGTCATTCGGCATCACAGTGGAGACGTCTACGCTTGACATACGCTCCTTGACGGCACGCTCCATGCGCAGGAGGCCAACGCGATACTGGTTTTCCAGCAGCTCGCCGACCGAACGCACGCGGCGGTTGCCGAGGTTGTCGATATCGTCGATTTCGCCCTTGCCATCCTTCAGGTTGACCAGCTCCTTGACCACCGCAAGAATATCTTCGGTGCGCAGCGTGGTCAGCGTGTCTTCGGCATCAAGTCCCAGACGCATGTTCAGCTTGACGCGGCCCACAGCGGACAGGTCATAACGGTCAGGGTCAAAGAAGAGACCTGCGAACAGCGCCTCTGCGGTTTCGCGCGTGGGCGGCTCGCCGGGGCGCATGACGCGGTAGATCGCATCGAGGCCCATGTCGCGGTTCTCGGCCTTGTCCGCCTTCAGCGTGTTGCGCATCCAGGCGCCGGTGATGACATGGTCGATGTCGAGCAATTCGATCGCGTCGATACCTGCCTTGTCCAGCATTTCGAGGTTTTCGGCGGTGATTTCATCGCCAGCCTCGACATAGATGCGGCCCGTCTTTTCGTCGATCAGGTCAAACGCCGAATAACGGCCGAAGATTTCCTCGGTCGGGATCAGCAGCGTTTCAAGACCATCCTTCACCGCCTTGTTGGCAGCGCGCGGGGTAACCTTCTGGCCAGCCGGGAAAATGACTTCGCCCGATTTCGCGTCGACAATGTCGAACATCGGCTTGGACGCACGCCATTGCTCGGCGTTGAACGGAATCTTCCATCCGCCCTTGCCACGTTCAAAGGTCACGCGGTCATAGAAGTGGTTCAGGATCTCTTCGTCGTTCAGGCCGAGCGAATAGAGCAATGTGGTAACCGGCAGCTTGCGCTTACGGTCGATACGCACGTTGACAATGTCCTTGGCGTCAAATTCGAAGTCGAGCCACGAACCACGGTAAGGAATGACGCGCGCGGCAAACAGATATTTGCCCGACGAGTGGATCTTGCCACGGTCATGGTCGAACAATACGCCCGGCGAACGGTGCATCTGCGAAACGATAACGCGCTCTGTCCCGTTGATGAAGAAGGTGCCGTTGTGCGTCATCAACGGCATGTCGCCCATATAGACGTCCTGCTCCTTGATATCGAGGACCGAGCGGGCTTCAGTGTCGGGGTCAACCTCGAACACGATCAGGCGCAGCGTGACCTTCATCTGTGCGGCATAGGTTATTCCGCGCTGGCGGCACTCTTCCACGTCATATTTCGGCTCTTCCAGTTCGTAATGGACAAAGTCCAGTTCCGAGGTGCCGGCGAAATCCTTGATCGGAAAAACGCTGCGCAGCGTTTTTTCGAGGCCCGATACATAACCGATCGACGGGTCGGAACGCAGAAACTGCTCATAGCTTTCGCGCTGGACTTCGATCAGGTTGGGCATGTCGATGACTTCATGGATGTCACCGAAAATTTTACGGATACGCTTTTGACGCGAGAGTGTCGCAGGAGCGGTACGAGATGCCATAAGGTGCTTTGCCTCAGTTTAGAAATGTCAGACGCGCAAGAGGGGCTCCACACGACAAGAAAAGGCCGCATGGCGATAGCCCCGGATTCGGGTCCTGCCGTGCAGCCGTTTCGCGATGTGAAAATCCTGTTCCGCCAATGCCTTAGCTACGCCCACGCGAAGACGCACCTGTTCCCGACGGTTTGGATGTTGGATTTGATATAGAGGGGCAGGGGGTGTGGGTCAAGGGCATCTATCCCAAGATTCCGTTATATTCAGGCGTTTAAATCCCGGCTTTCTCCCATGTGTCGTTCGCATCAAGCGACGTAGAGATGCCAGCCGATAGATGTCTCGATTTCGCCGACGTTCTTGGATAGGCGATAAAGTAGGTTTTGGCGAAAGATCCAAAGCCGGTATTTTAACCGATGGAAGGAACGCGGCTCAGGTGGGCAGGTAGCTTTAATGGCATATTGATATGCGGTGAGAGGCCGTTCCGCTTAGGTCAAATGACCTTGGCGTATTTTACGCATAGCGGACAAAGCAATAGGCCAGCGATAAATCCACCCAAGTGAGCTTCCCATGCCAGGCCGCCTCCATTTCCTAACAACAGAGGTGGAAGCGCAATGAGCACGAATAACCAGACGTGATCTTTGATGAGTTCAGTGGCAACATTCAGCATATCCTTCGAAAATATGGGTACTATTGGACCACCGGCCTGAGGGTATTGAACAAGGAAGCCCACCAACCCATAAATTGCACCTGATGCACCCAGCATCGGAGTATCATTCCACTGATGTATAGCGAGGAACGTGCCTAATCCTCCAAGGCCGGAGAGTTCGAACAGGACGAAAAGCAAGATAGCTGCTCGAAAGCCGCTGCCTAAACGCTGAAACACGACCGGTGCGATTGCGTACAGAGAGGCGCAGTTCATGGTTATGTGCATAATCGAACCATGCGCGAACATATGGGATTGAATGGTCAACAATTCGCCCGAGCCAATTGAGTTTCTTGAAACTGCCCAGTTAATCATTCCGTTCGGGCTAAAACCCTTTAAAAGAAATGCAATTGCCATTGGCACAATCAAAATCACGCCCGGTACGTATTCCTGCCAAGTAAATTGATCGGACAAGTCTTCATCGATAGCCGGATCATTCGTAGTGCTAGCGGCGTCTTCCATTTTATCGACGCCTACACATAGATCATGGCCTGTAAAATACTTTTATGTAAGCTCCCCCACTTCTCAATCTTAGCGTAGGTAAGTTTCATTATTTAGAACCTTCCCGTCATACAGGAAACAATTTCAATCCTGTGAACGCTACCGAGATTCACATGCTGAACGAAGTGCGGCATTCGAAGATTATGAATTAAATGCGGACTGTCCGGATGCGACAACATTGCGGACATCTCGTTCTACAACGCCAGGTTAATCTTTATTACACGGAATTGCTTGAGACAGAACAATGACCGAACTCCAGAAGCCATGTTATTTGAAGAGTGTATATGACCTCGCGACTTTATGTTCTTGGCTTTGCCGCAGCCCTTGCCGCCCTGATCACTTCCGCGTGCGGTGAGGCGGCTGGGAAAGGGTATCCCGACTATCGTTACCGACTGAATGTCGAGGTCGAGACGCCCGAAGGGATTAAGTCTGGTTCCAGTGTAATCGAGGTCAGAACTAAGGTAACCAGCAAATATTCAATTCCAGACGCAGGCTCGGTGATCAGTCGGGTCAAAGGTGAAGCGGTAGCCGTTGATCTGGGAAAAAGAGGAGTCTTGTTTGCACTCCTTAGGTCAGAAAATGATCTCGAATGGGCAAACAGAATTCTATATGCGGTCACAGGACCTGTAACTCTAAAGGAAGTAGAGGCTGCGGGTTATAACTCTGATAATAATATGCGTCTGGATATGCGCATGCAGCGCATTTATGACCTCAAAGGTCGGCACGATCTTCCTAGATATATTGATTATTCTTATTCACCAGTAACGGTTAAGCCTGAACGTGGTGAGCTTAGAAGCGCTTACCCTGTCATGGTCACGTTTGATGATCTCAAAGTCCCAGAATCTATCCGGCCTGTAGATCCTGACAACTTGGCTATGACATTTGGTGATGGAGTAAAGCTCAAGCGCATTACAGTCGAACGGACTGAGGGCGCCGTAACGAAAACAATCTATAAATGGTTGCCATGGATTCCCAAGCAACGAGGGTCGCTCGTAAAATATCCGCCACGAACTCCGAGAGTCGAAAAGCCGCCCCATCACAGACTACATGACGGCGATTTTTCTGTGCGATTGTATCAATGAAAGAAGGCCATTTTGAGCGATGATTTGCTATGACGTTTGGGTTACAGTCAGCAAGAAACTCTATTCGGCTTGCTAACGTCGGCTTCCCACAACAAAGCTGCCAAACCAGACTGTCAGGACACGACAACAAAGCGGACGTTAGGAGCGTAGCTTCTCCACGTAACGGCGCATCGTTTGGGCGACGTCCAATGCTCTCATGCGAATGTCGGAAGCGGTAGCCAGTCCCATGTGTTCGGTTTCGATCTTGACGAGATAATCCGCAACTTCCTCATCGGACCGACCGCTCCAAAGTTGACTAGCAGCGTTAAGGAGGTAAGCGTCATATTCGTCTGCGGGCCATTCGTGGTCCGGTCCACCAACTCCGATAGGGTCCCACTTGGCCCAGCCGATCTCACGGAGATGCGAAAGCTTAAATGTCGGGTGTGTAGTCATCGCGAGAACTTACACCGCACACGTCAGCTTTCCATTACAAATCTACAAAGCGGACTGACAGGACATGACAACATTGCGGACGTTGAGACTTCACTGAGCGCGATGATTTTGCGATACCGCTTCTTGATCTGGTGCAGCGATGCTCAGTGCTCGTTCCGTCAGTGGTGTGATTGAGGGCCGAGCAGGCAAGTTCGACGGCAACATTATGTTCTTGGCCAGACCGCACCAAGCAAGAAAACGAATGAAATCGTAGCCCCAGTCGATCTGTCCGGGATATAATCCGTGACGCGCCGAAGCTGGAAAGGCGTGATGATTACAGTGCCAACTCTCACCCATGGTAGGTATGGCAAGCCAACTTATGTTGTAACCTTGAACAGCGGCGTCTTCAACAAACCAGTCCTGCCCACCTGTCCGATGCGCCACATGCGCGATATACCAATGCATCGTGAAACATGTCGCTACGCGTACGACTACTCCCCAGACAACCCATGGCCAGCCGCCAATCCAGTACAGCAGCACTGCGATCGGAATTTGGTGGAGCATCCATGTCCGCTGTAGGAAAACATAAAATGCGTCGTCGCTGATACCTAATCCTGCATCGAACTTCGGTGGCTTCTCAAATATGAGGCGGAAGTTGAGATAGTAGTAGCCGTCAATCAACGCTGACTTAGCATGGCGCAAGTACCAATGGCAGTTTTCTTGTCTCTGTGCCCAATCCCGAATGTCGTGGAGGCCGACAGTCCAAAGAGGGCCACCCATGCCGACCAAAACACCAATATAAATCAACACCCTTTCCAGCCACTTTGGACAGTCAAATGTATGGTGAATTAAACGACGATGAAACCCTACAGAATGACCCACGCAAAGAGTGAAACCTGACAAAACTAGAAATGCTGCAAACGCACCCCATGTGAAATAAAGAGGACCAAGGATTAATGCCGCGACCAAAAATCCCATATTCCAAATCGAACGGGGCCAATCCCAGACAAGTCTTCCCTTTCCAGCATCGGCGTCTTCAAGCCCCGACAAGGAATTGACTTTGAATGCTCCGCTTGCGGCTTCGCCCTGAACTTCAGCCATCACTCAAGTCCTCCGTGTTTGGAGCAAGCTTTCTCTCAGCTGCTATTGCCCGCGCTTCGGGACAAAATGGCGTGAGAAAAGAATAGAGGTTATTGGCGAGGTTGTTGGCAGCGATCGAATAGATGACTTCCTGCCCACGCTTCTGTCGCTGCAGCAGTCCTGCATCAAACAGAATTGAGATGTGCTTGGAGATCGAGGGCATCGCCATATCAAACTTTGCCGCCACTTCACCAACGGTCATTGGACCACCGGCCAGATGGTTTAATATGCGCCGCCTTGGTGAGGACGCCAGTGCCTTGAACGCTTTGTCCATAGATGTTTTCATAATTAGGAAAATACGAAAGTCAATGTACGTCCGCTTTCCACAACAAAGCTGCCAAACCGGACTGACGGGACACGACAACATTGCGGACATTCATTCATCGGAGTGGCTGTATATGTTCAGCCCTAGTTCTAGGCCTCTCGCTGAAATCGCGCTGAGCGTCTCTGAACTGATCTTAACACCCACATTGGAGGTGCCGAGGAAAAAACCGACAAAGAGGTTTCCAACATAACGCTCTGAAAGATAGCGCCATGCGTCGAGGTCTGGTGTTAATTGCTTGAACAATCGGATTAGCTGTTCATCGAACTCCTCGCCGGGCTCGGCGGGGTCGACTCTCAAATGCCAGTGACCTGTTTTGGCAACCCGCTCCCGACCGCCCGTGGACTGCAAGGGTGCGCCCTTGGTAGCGGCGTTAGTCGGAATTGCGCCGAGCAGACTGGTTAGCTCTTCCGGATCAAGGTCGTCCCCGCGAAAACGAAGACTGACCTTAGTTTCATTTATCTTTCCCATCCTCAGAGCTTGCCAGAGCGAAGTTCCGCTTTCCACAACAAACCGGACTTTCAGGAAACGACAATATAGCGGAACGCGCTCGCCACTGCTAAACGCCTCACTCATGAAATCCGTTAAGGAATTTACAACATTTGCCGCTTCACTGGTTGGCTTGCCGATAAGCCATGTTTGGCGCGGCCACGGCTCTGCGATATTCATCGAAGTCGGTAAGCTAAAGTCCCTCACCAACCGCGACGGCTCGAATGGCAACCCTCAAGGAGAAGTCTCGCTAGGCATTGAATGGAGTTGGCGGATCGAGGATCAAACCGCCATCAAATGCGGGAGCTGGAGCGACGAAAAACTGTGGCAACCAGCACTAAATGCGATGCACAAAGCTCGGATCGCCCGATGCGAGCTGTTCGGAAGCTTGCCCGAGGTCGCAATTACAACCGACAGCCAACTCCGCCTTCTCTCGTTCTCAACTACTGATGGACAACCACAATGGCACTTCATTGACCGGCGTGGAGACATGACGCGCTGGTTCACCGTGCGAGAGGGTCGTCTGCATTTAGGGGATGGGACCGAACCAGCGACCTGAAATGTCTGCTCCCCGCAACAAAACTGACCAACCGGACTGTCAGGACACGACAACATAGCGGACGTCATCGATGCTTAAACGCCCAACTTCGATCTTTGCCAGGTTCACCGTTGAACAGGTATTTTATGTCGTCAATCGCGCCGTCCGGCCAAAGTACGAGTTCGCGTTCGTTGATAATGTCGACTTGCATTGCGTCGCCGGTAGTTGATGCATCCCAGATGAGCGTCAATTTGTCACCAGGCTCAAGCTCAAAGCACTCGGGCCATGGCTCTACGGATACGTAGATCAGGCCGTCTTTACTATTCGTGAAAGTCTGCTGAGTGCGTGCCATTGGTGGCAAGATACCAGTCAATCCAAGTTGATGAAAGTGGAAGCTAACCATAACAAAGCTGCCGTTCAGGCAACAATCTTCCGAAACTTTAAGCTGCCGTTCGTTCATCAAGCAAGCGTAGGACGGCTTACCTTTTAATGCATGAAATACATGCGAAGACTCCGAGCGCCGCCCGCTCCATCCGCAATCTTCAAATACGCCCACAATCACTAGGCGCAATGTCCCCCGCAAATCTCTGGTCGATCCAGTCGAGCGTTTGGGTTGCGCTGTCGGCGGCGCTGGTGGGGTGGCCGCCGCTGGTGGTCAGGGTCAGATAGGTCAGGCGGGCCTTCGGGCTTTTGCAGACGCGCTTGGCGAAGGCCTTGGTGACGGCGGGAGATACGATGCTGTCGTTCTGGTTCTGGGCAATCAGCATCGGCACGCCATAGTCGCGCGGGGCGGGGCTGTTGTCGCGGGCGATGTCTTTCCAGGGTTTGATCCGGCCCAGATCAACACCCTTCAGGCGCGTGCGCAGGATGGCGATGCCGACAATGGTTCCGATCCGCGGCTTTGCGCCCAGCGTGACGCAGTTGTTCCGGCCCAGACGGTTGATCAGATCACCGGTCGATTTGTTGCCTAAGGTGCGCAAGGATATCCCGAAATGCTGCGACCAGCTGTGTGCGGTAAAGGCGGTGAGAAAGGCGCGGATCGAGGCATCGGTTCCGCCGGTCAAATTTTCAATCAGGTCAGTCGGCGGGGCCGCAGCGGCGACGCCCACCAAAGTCAGGTCGGGGGCATATTGGCGCGCGGTTTGTCCGGTCCATAGCGCGGCATGGCCACCCTGCGATTCTCCCCACACAGCGAAGCGCTTGCTTGCGCCTGCTTCGGCAATGCCGCCAGAGGCCCGGACTGCATCGAGTATGGAATAGGCGGCGCTTGTGCCGACCAGATAGGGATGGGGTTGCGCGGTGCCGAGGCCGGCATAGTCGGGGGCCACAACGGTATAGCCCCGGCGCACCATGTCCGACAGGGCAGGGGTCGCCTTGAAGAAGTTATCCGAATTGGATGGCGTGCATTTGTCGTCCACGCCCCATGTGCCATGCGCCCACGCCAAAACGGGGCGCCCCATGCGTGAGGGCATGCCGGAGGGTGCGACCACCACTCCAGTCATTTCTTCAATGCTGCCCCGGTCATTTGTCCCGAGATAGCGGATGCGCCATGCCTGCATATCCTGCGGCGCGTCGGATATCCGTTCGGAAGCGAGCAGGGTGCCCGCCCTTTGCGCACTTGCCGGCGTTGCGGCCAACGCGGTCAGGACGAACAAGGCTAGCGCACTTAACGCCCGCATCAGAGGCACCCTTCAGACAGGCGCAGGGAACCGGCGCTCAATATCCTGTCCGTGTGCACAACACATCGGCGAGATAGACCCGGCTGTAGACGGTTTCCTGCGTTTGGCTGGCCGATCCGCCATAACCCAGGCTTTTGCAGAAATCGTCGGCCGTGCGCGCTGCACAATTGGCTGTCGATCCGCCATTGGGGCAGGACAGGATGCGGACGCCGTTGCGTCCCGGTGCGGGGAAATATTCGCCGGACATCCCGCGTAAGGATGTGCCGGCTGGGGGATCGGGCTGAACGGGTGGGGAATAGCCAATCGGGCGCATCGATTGGACAGCGTATAGCAGTCGGCTGACGCGTCGCAGGTCAGCCTCGTCCGCCGACACCCGTGCGCATGGGGCGCGGTAGCGGGTGCGGGCGCACAACTCCCATGTGCCCGAACGGACCCGGATGGAGCGCACCGGCCAGGACAGGCCAAGATTTTCCTTTGCTTCGCCCACGAAGACCGCAGGACCTTGAAAGTTCACGTCGCGATAGATGGTGGCCTCGCCTTGGCCGATGGGGGCCATTTTGTCGGTCTGGGCCATTGCGGTGGCGGCGATGACGAGCGCTGCCGACGTTACGAGCGCGGATTTCAATAACATCCATGTCCTCCATAAATCACATCACAGGGAATCGCATTCCCTGTGGGTTTATGTATGCGGAGGGCGGCGGGACAATTGTCGCGTCGGCGACAATTCGCGGTTTTTTGTGTGGTCGCAGACGGCAAAATCCTCAAGCCCGCGGCTGTTCAATATCTCGATCCGTCCGTAGCCCACGCGGATGAGCTTCATTTCTTCCAGAGCACCGAGCGCACTGTTCATGGTCTGGCGTGAGACATTGGTTGCGGCCGCAAGCGCTTCCTGGCTGACATGCTCGATAGGCGAGACAGGTCCGCGGCGTTCGCTATGTGTCCAGCGGCCAAGGTCGATCAGGCGTTCGGCAATGCGCTGGACAGGCGGTCGCGTGACCATCTCCACCAGCCAGCGGTAATTGCGGCGCTCGACAAGCATTTCCGGCGCGACCAGCAGCCGAAACGTCGGCACGTCGCGTTCGAATATCCGCGTTACATCGGATGGCGACACCGACCAGATCTTGCACTCGACCGCAGCAAGCGCCGAAAGCGGATGGGGTTGGTGGTCGATGCAAGTCAAAAACCCGGTCCAGTCGCCCGGCCGGTGGATGGCCATCAACAGGTCGTTACCGTTGCTGGCCGAACCCACGATATGCAATTCGCCGGTCACCAGACCGTGCAATCCGCTGGGCTCGTCGCCCTGCTGAAACAGCATCGCGCCTGCGTCAATGTGCCGATGACGTCCGGCCTCCAGCAACGCGTTCTGGATTTCGTCGGGCAAACGGGAAAACCATCCGCGCGTTTGAAAAAGCGCGCGGTTCGCAGCCGACGGCTGATAATGTGTGTTCATATGCCAGTGCCTCAATTGGGGGGAAGGGGCGCTGCGACCTATTTTTGGAAATCTGCCATAAGGAGGAGAAGGAATCTAGCGCGAAATACAGCAATGTGACGGATGCTGTTTGGAGTGCCTGCTGGGAGCGGGGTCGAAAAAAGACTTTCCTACAAATAACCATATTGGTTATTTAAATTCATATGACGAACCAATCATATACTCCCTTCACCCTCCCATCCACCTTTAGCGACGCCGATTCCGAACTCGACATCGAAATCCTCCCCGCCTTGCCCACGGGCGACGAATGGTCCGGCGATGCGGCGGATATCACGCTTCCCGAAACGCTGGAATTTGATCCGGTCGAACTGCGCGGGGCGCGGGGGAAGGTTACGGCTTTGAAGCAGCGGGTGTTTATCCGCGTGCTCGCCGAAACCGGGCGCGTGGCTCTTGCGGCGAAGGCGGCGGGAAATACGCCGGCGGCCTTTTACTATCTGCGCAACCAGCCGCAGGGCAAAAGCTTCTCCACGGCGTGGGAGCGGGCGCTGGATTTCGGGGTGGGGCGGGTGCTCGATTTACTGGTCGACCATGCGGTCAACGGCACGCCCGAATATATTTACCAGCAAGGCTAACTGATCGGCAAACGGCGGCGTTTTGACCATCGGTTGATGATGTGGCTGGTCGCGCATCACCTGCCGGAAAAATATGCCGTGGCAGGCGGCCTGATGCACGCGGTGTATGAAGGCGCGGCGGGCGCGGCGCGGATGAAGCGACTGAAACAGGAATGGCAACTCGAATGGCAAAAGGAACAGGACAAATGGCATAAACCTGTCGATGTGGAGGTGGTGAAGGAAGAAATTATCCGCAAATGCGCGGTGATGGATGCGAAAAACCAGCACCTCAAGCTGCGCCCCTATCTCGACGATCCGGCCAAGATGGCGGCCTATGAGCTTTTGCACGGCCCGCAGGACTGGGACCATGCGCGCGAGATGCGGCATGTGGGCCTCATCGAATAAGCCTGCGGATGTGGGGCGAGCGGTCTGGTGGCGCTATTGCCCTGCAAAACCCCGCATCTGCAACCAGCGGACATAGTCGCCGAACCAGCCGGTGCTGGTGGTGGTCTTCTGGTACATCCCGAACCCGTGGCCGCCCTGTTCATAGAGATGGAATTCGACCGGCTGCTTTGCTTTCCGCCATGCGTCGATCAGGCCCTGTCCCGAATTGGCGAAAAAAGGATCATCGGCGGCAAGCGCGACGAACAAGGGGGTGCTGGTGGCCGGAACGGGCATGGGGTCGATGGGGCCGTAGATGTTGCCGATAAAGGCGGGCCTGGCATCCTCGCCATACAAGGCGGTGGCCATGGTCAGCATCGCGCCTGCGGAAAAGCCGAGCATGCCGATGCGGTCGGGGTCGACCTTCCATTCGGGCGCCCGGCTTCGGATGAGGGCGAAGGCGGCGCACGCATCGGCGAGCTGCGGGGCGAGCATGGTTTTCGCATTGTCGCTGGTGGGCCGGTTGCGGGGCTGTGCGGTGGCGGAGAACATTTCTGTCATGGAACGCTCAAAGCCCGCCATGTCCGGCGGTGTCTGGACCAGACGGTATTTCAGGACAAAGGCGGCGACGCCCTTGTCCGCCAGCGCCCGCGCGACATCCCAGCCTTCATTCTCCATCGACAGCGTACGAAACCCGCCCCCGGGTGCAACGATCACGGCGGCGCCCGTGGCCTTTTTCGGATCTGGAAGAAAGGGGGTGAGCGTGGCGACGGTGACGTTGCGCGCGAAGACCCGCTGATATTGGCGATGCCAGACCTCGGGCGCGGTGGCGTCGGGCAGGGGGCCTGTGCCCAGCAAGATGGCTCTGGGTTGATCGGGGATCGCGATTGGCACCATTTTCTCGTCCGGCGTTTGGGCGGAGATGGCTGTGCCTGCGCCTATCCCCAAAAGCATGGCGGCGACCATGAATGTGGCGCGGGTCCTGTATTTTGCTGCGGTCGTTCGCATGTTCTGTCTCTCCTAATTCACTCTTATGCTGTTGTTTGAAGGTCAATCCTTGGGCGGCGGCTGCGACACGCCGGCGGTGGTCTGCACCACAGGCTTCAGCGTGCCGTCGGGATTATAGCGAAGATGCTCGACCGTGACCGAGCGGCGGCCCAACGCGCCTTTGAGGTCGCCGATGGTCAGCGCGCCATTGTGGAGGAAGATGTACCATTTGCCCCTGAACTTCGCGATGCCGGGGTGGATGGTGAAGCTGTTGACCGCCGATCCGGTCAACTCCCCGCGATAGGTCCACGGGCCGTCCAGCGACGTTGCGGTTGCGTAGGACACACGTTCATCGCTGTGCGTAGCGCGGTCAAGCGACGCATAGGTCAGATAATAGAGCTTGCCCCGCTTGTGCAGCCATGGCCCCTCTTCGAAATGCGGCGGGGTGATTTCTTTTATGGGGCCGTCGATGCCGGTCATGCTGGCGTTCAGCCGCGCGATATAGGCCTGCCGGTTGCCCCATGCGATCCAGGTGGTGCCGTTGTCGTCGGTCAGCACGGTGGGGTCGATATCCTCCCAGCTGTGCGTGCCCTTGGGCGTATCCTGATTGGCGATCAGCGCCGATCCACGGGCATCGACAAATGGGCCGGTCGGACTGTCCGACACCGCGACGCCAATGGCCTTGCCCGGACGGCTGTCGTCATGCTCCACCGCGGCATAGAGCCAGTAACGCCCGTTCTTGCGAATAACTTGGGAGGCCCACGCATCCGCCTTGGCCCATTTGAAGTCCTTCACATTCATGATCGCGCCATGCTTGCGCCAGCGCTTCATGTCGGTGGTCGAATAGACCAGCCATTCGCGCATGGTGAACATCTCGTCCCCCCGTGCCTCGTCATGGCCGACATAGAGGTAGAGCCGGTTGCCCACCACCAGCGGGGAAGGGTCGGCGGTGAAGGTATCGCGCAGGATAGGGTTGGACCCTGCAACCTCCGCCCCGCCAATGGCCGCGCTTGCCACACATAATGATAGCGCTAACATTATTGGAGCCAATTTGGGCAGAGACGAAAAGTGCATGGCGGTTCCTGAATGGGGAAGGGGACAGAATAGCCGCAGAAATTGCGCCGTCAATCCGGCTTGGTTCGCCACCGCGACCGCCCCACGGACAGGCCACGGGAGAAACAATCGTCCCCGCCATGGGTATATAGGAATTTCCCCCGGCTTGAAGCCTTGCCGCCCCCCTGCTAGGGGCGCGTCCATGACTGAACTCTCCCGCATCCGCAACTTTTCCATCATTGCGCATATCGACCATGGCAAATCGACGCTGGCCGACCGGCTGATCCAGCAAACGGGCGGCCTGACCGCGCGCGAAATGACGAGCCAGGTGCTCGACAATATGGAGATCGAGAAAGAGCGCGGCATCACGATCAAGGCGCAGACGGTGCGGCTGGATTACACCGCAAAGGACGGCATTACCTATCAGCTAAACCTGATGGACACCCCGGGCCATGTCGACTTCGCCTATGAAGTATCGCGCAGTCTGGCGGCGTGCGAAGGCGCGCTGCTGGTCGTCGACGCGGCGCAAGGGGTGGAGGCGCAGACGCTCGCCAACGTGTACCAGTCGATCGAGCATGACCATGAAATCGTGCCGGTCATCAACAAGATCGACCTTCCCGCGGCCGAGGTCGACAAGGTGAAGGCGGAGATTGAGGAAATCATCGGCCTTCCTGCCGACAACGCCGTGCTGACCAGCGCGAAGTCCGGCATCGGCATTGACGAAGTGCTGGAGGCTGTCGTCACCCGCATACCGCCCCCCACCGGCGACCGCAGCGCGCCGCTGAAGGCCATGCTCGTCGATTCATGGTATGACCCTTATCTGGGCGTCGTCATCCTGATCCGCGTCATCGACGGCGTGATCAAGAAGGGACAGGAAATCCAGTTCATGGCGGCGGGCACCAAGCATCTGGTCGACCGCGTCGGCTGTATGCGCCCCAAGCTGGAGATCCTCACCGAAATCGCCGCGGGCGAAGTCGGCATCATCACCGCGCAGATCAAGGAAGTCGCGCAGACCCGGGTCGGCGACACCATCACCGATGCCAAGCGCCCCGCCGCCGAACCGCTGCCGGGGTTCAAGGAAGTGCAGCCGGTCGTGTTCTGCGGCCTGTTTCCCACCGACGCGGCGGATTTTGAAAAGCTGCGCGAAAGCATCAGCAAGCTGCGCCTGAACGACGCATCGTTCAGCTTTGAAACGGAGAGCAGCGCCGCGCTGGGCTTCGGCTTCCGCTGCGGTTTTCTGGGGCTGCTCCATCTGGAGATCATTCAGGAACGCCTGACCCGCGAATTTGACCTCGACCTCATCACCACCGCGCCGTCGGTGGTTTACAAGCTTGAGCTCAGCCGCTCCAAAACCGACGACGCGCGCAGCATGGAATTGCACAACCCCGCCGACATGCCCGACGTCAACCGCATTGACGAGATTCAGGAACCCTGGATCGAGGCGACCATCTATTGCCCCGACGAATATCTCGGCTCCATCCTGAAACTGTGTCAGGACCGGCGCGGGGTGCAGAAACAGCTCACCTATGTCGGCGGCCGCGCGCAGCTGGTCTATGAACTGCCGCTCAACGAAGTGGTGTTCGATTTCTACGACCGGCTGAAGAGCATTTCGCGCGGCTATGCCTCGTTCGATTACCACCAGATCGGGCATCGGGCAGGGGACCTTGTGAAGATGAGCATCCTCGTTAACGGCGACCCCGTCGACGCGCTCAGCATGATCGTCCACCGCGGCACCGCCGAAGCCCGCGGCCGCGGCATGTGCGAACGCCTAAAAGACCTGATCCCCCGCCACCTGTTCAAAATCCCCATCCAGGCAGCCATCGGCGGCAAAGTCATCGCCCGCGAAACCATCGCCGCGATGCGCAAGGACGTGACGGCGAAATGCTATGGCGGCGACATATCGCGCAAGAAGAAGCTGCTGGAGAAGCAGAAGAAGGGCAAGGCGCGGATGCGGGAGTATGGAAACGTATCGATCCCTCAGGAAGCTTTCATCGCTGCGCTACGGATGGGCGAAGAGTAGATATTCTCTCATTGCGGATGCGGGGGGGCGATATGGGAGGTGCTCTTTTGGCGATTGCGCCATAAGGGCATCCACCTTCGCCATGGCTTTGGCGCACACAGGGAGTTTGGGCGGAGTGAGACATGCGATTTTGGCTGGGCTGATCGGGGTTGCTCTTGCGGGGTGTGCGGGGCAGGCGGGCACGGCGCTTCCGACCGATGCGGCGGTGCGCGCGGCCGCTGCGGCGGAGGCGACGGCGGATGCTGCGATGCCGCTCATGACCTGGGACGACCTGCTTTCGCGGCCGAAGCCTGCTCCCGATGCAACGGTCCGCTATGGCGCGGATGCCTTGCAGGTGGTGGATGTGTGGAAACCGGCGGACGCCAAGTACGGGAAGGGCCCGCATCCGGCGGTGGTGATGATCCACGGCGGATGCTGGCAGACGTCCATTGCCGAGCGTGATATCATGAACTGGATTGCGGGTGACTTGCGCGAGCACGGCGTGGGCGTGTGGAATATCGAATATCGCGGCGTGGACCGGGGCGGTGGTTATCCGGGGACCTATCTCGATGTCGCGGCGGCGGCGGATTTGTTCGCGCAGCGCGGTGGAGAGTTCGGGTTCAGGACGCGCGCGCCCGTGGTGGCGATCGGGCATTCGGCGGGCGGGCATCTGGCGCTCTGGCTGGCGCGGCGGTCGGGGCTGCCGAAGGGGGATGCCCTGCGCGGGGCGAAGCCTTTGAAGGTGGACTTTGCGATATCGCAGGGAGGTCTGCCCGATCTGCGCGCGCAGACGACGCTGCCCGATCATGGCTGCGGGGCGGATGCCGCGGCCCAAATGGCGCGCGGCGAATTTGCACGCACGTCACCGCCCGAAATGCCCAAGGGACGCGCGCGTGAATTGCAGTTCAACAATGTCCGCGACCGCATCGCACCGCCATCGTTCGGCGCGGCTTATGGTGCCGAAATGGTCACAACGGCGGGTGAGGGCCATGCCGAGCTGATTGCACCCGGGACGGAGTCCTGGGGCAAGCAGCGCGCGGTGATCTTGAAGACCTTTGGCCTGAAGGACGCCAAAAAGTGACTTTGGAAGCGGCACAGGCGCTGGACGCAGCGGACCCGCTGGCGCCTTATCGTGCGCGTTTTGTGCAGAGCGAGGGGCTGATTTATCTCGACGGCAATTCGCTCGGGCAATTGCCCATGGCGACGATCGCTGCGACGACGGAGCTTGTGACCAAGGCCTGGGGCGAGCGGCTAATCCGCAGCTGGAATGAGGGCTGGATCGACGCGCCGGCCCGTGTCGGCGCCATGATCGCGCCGCTGATCGGGGCCGAAGCGGACGAGGTGATTGCGGCGGATTCGACGTCGGTAAACCTCTACAAGCTGATCGTCGCGGCGCTCCGGCGGGATCCGGCACGTAATGTGGTGGTCAGTGAGGCCGGGAATTTTCCGACCGACCTGCATATCGCCGAAGGTGCGGTGGCGGCGGTAGCCGGGGCAGAGCTGCGCGTGGTGGAGCGCGGCACGCTGGCCGATGCGCTGGGCCCGGATACCGCGCTGCTGCTGCTCACCCATGTGCATTACAAAACGGCGGAGCGCTTCGAAATGGCGGGCTGGACCAAGGCCGCGCAGGATGCGGGCGCGCTGGTCTGCTGGGACCTCAGCCATAGTGCGGGCGCGGTGGCGGTCGAGCTGAATGCGGCGGGGGCCGATCTGGCGGTCGGGTGCGGCTATAAATATCTCAACGGCGGCCCCGGTGCGCCTGCGTTCCTTTACGTGGCGAAGCGGTGGCAGGATGCGTTGCACAACCCGCTCTCCGGCTGGATGGGCCACGCCGCGCCGTTCGAATTTGCCGATGGCTATGAAGCGGCGGCGGGCATGAAGCGCTGGCTCACCGGCACGCCGTCGGTGTTGGGCCTTGGCGCGCTGGAAAGCGGGCTCAAGCTTTGGGACGGGATTGATATCGCAGAGGTCGCAGCGAAGTCGGCGGTTTTGTGGGACATATTCCACGCCGCAGGAACCGCCGCTGGCCTTGAATGCGTGACGCCATCTGACCCGGCCAAGCGCGGCAGTCATATCTCCTTCCGCCACGCCCACGCCTATGAAATCGTTCAGGCGCTGATCGCGCGCGGCGTGATCGGCGACTTCCGCGACCCGGACATATTGCGCTTCGGCCTGACCCCGCTGACGCTCAGCCACGCCGACATCTGGCGCGCAGGGGAGCTGCTGGTCGAGATCGTCGAAAGCGGCGAATATAGAAAGCCGGAATATGCGGTGCGGAATGCGGTGACGTGAGAAGCAGTTTTCAGCTTCCTATTCCGGCCAGCCATCGCACCAACGCGCGGGCGATCGGCGCACCGGTGTGCGACTCATAATAGCTGTATGCCGGGCAGGGGTTCGCTTCAAAGCAGTAATAATCGCCGTCCGGCGTCACCCGAAGGTCGATGCCGGTGAAGGGTAGTTCCAGAAGGCCCGACAGCGATACGCACGCCCGGTTTACACTGTCCGGCAAGTTGGTGATGCTGAGTTCTGCGGCCTCACCCGACTGGCGCTGTGCGTAACGATAGTCAGTTGCTTCGCTATGGATTTGTGTCGCAAAGCATTGGTCGCCGATGACATGCACCCGGATATCCTGACCGCGCACCTGCCGTTGGAACTGCACCGGGCACCAGCGGATTCGCCCGAGCCGCGCACGATCTGCATCCGTAAAGGCTTGCACGATCGAACGCGTGCCGCTGATCGATTTGTAGATCACCGCGTCACCCTCTGCCTCGCAATGCGCGACAAAAGCGAGCGCCTCATCGGGGTTATTGGTGATCAGCGTTTCAGGTGTGCGAAACCCGGCGCGCTGGATGAAGTTCGCTTGGTAAGGCTTGGACATGTTGGACAGCATCGCACGAGGTCGGCTTGCGATACGGCCGGGGGCGATATCCAGCCAGTCGTGCAGGCGTTTGTGGAACAAGGCGACGCTGCTAGGCGGAGCAAAAGGGTCTGCCGCTTCAACACCTGGCAGGAAACGGTCGTCCATCAGTCGAACATAAATACCGCTAAGGCTGGCAAGGTCGACATCCAGCCCGGGGCCGGACAGCGTGCCGCGCCACCCTGCGAAGGGATCGAGCGTCAGCGTCAGATCACATTCGGCATGGTTGCGTTGATCGAATACGGCGTGCGCGATTCCATTGTCTTCGGCAGCCTCAATGGCGCGCGCTACCGGAGATTCGGTGGGGATGCCGGCAATGAGGATCATAGCTGTATCGCCTTTAAAATCGCGCGCACCAGCAACGCCCCGCCGCGCCGGTAATCGGCCATGCTGGACGCGGTAACGAAATGGCGACGGCCTTCGCGCACGCAACTGTCGATCTGCACAAGACGTGCCCCCCAAAGCTGGGCGAACTGGATCATGGCATCGCGTGCGCTTGCATCGAGCAGTGCGCCGATAACCTGTCCATCAAGGACAAAATGTGTGTCGACGGAAGCGGTGTCCGCTGCGAACGGCTTCAAGCCCTCACCAGTGCCGAGTGTAGCAGGCGTACACGCAAAGCCTGCCAAAACCGCAAAATTCAGCGCGGCGATATCGGAATGCCATGGCCCCGAAAGGCTTTCGGGCGAGGGTGGGTTGAAAACCGGGCAAGGCAAAGCGCCCAGCCAGCCGAGCATGAAGGCGTGGATCTCGCTGGAAGCGTAGTTTCTGTCTGCCTCGGGAGCTTGATTGATATGCGCTTGAGGGACGGTGACGATACGGTTGATGACGGCAGCGACGTCGCGCATGTGTATCGTTTCTTCATTAGCTAGCCGGAAAGCAATGCCATCATGGGGTGACCCCAGATATTGCGTTATCGAAAGCGCGTAGCTGAGCTGGGCGGGCGTAACCACCTTGGCCGGGATGCCGCCGGATTCCGCAATCCGGGTATGCAGCCACAGTGCAGCCATATCGAAAGGTTCGGCGATGATCAGGATCATCGTGGCTGCACTGTGGGCATGGTCGGATACTTTACTGGCCGAAGGACTTAATAGGATTCAGTGTCTTTCTGGTCCTTCAGGTCCTTTGAATATTGGTCTGCCTGTGACAGATCCTGTGCCTGACCGCCCAGCGCAGAGCTGGACAAATCGGGTCGCAATTCGCTGCCGATGAAATGCGCCAGGCTTTCGACCGCCGCTTCGATTGACGCGAGACGGCCTTCAATATCCGATCCAGGTGCTGCTGCACCGCCGCCTTGCAATATGCCGCGTTCGCGGATGCCATCGAGCAGACCTCCTTCGAAAATATCCTTTTCCTTGTCTTTTTCCTTGATACGCTTGTCAGGCCGTTCTTTAACTTCCTTGACCTCTTTGATTTCCTTGAATTCTTTACGGCCTTCTTTGGTGAATTCCTTCGCTTCTTTGACGACTTCCTTGCGAAGTTCCTTAGTGAATTCCTTCCGGGTGTCCTTGATCTCTTTGAATGCTTCCTTGCCTTCTTTGATCACTTCCTTGTGGATTTCTTTGCCCTTGCCAAAAGCGCATATGGATAGCTGGCGCAGATTTGGGCGGGTGCCCACTCGCTGCGTGGCGGGGCGACCCGGTTCATCCTGCTGCGGTGAACCCGTGGTGCGCAAGCAATTGCGAATTTGAGCCGGCGTTAATACCGGAACGCCGCGCGCGCGTGCCATTCCTTGCAGGGATGCAACGACGCCCACGATGATCGGCGAAGCACTCGACGTGCCCGAGAAGCGATCCGTATACCAGAGGTCTTCGTTGGTTCCGCCCTGCAAGTCGCCATAGCCGGCGGTGGTAACTTCTCTGCCCCAGCCCTGGGTATCGACAAGCGCCCCCCAGTTCGAAAAATCGAGGCGTGAGCGATCGGCGCCATGTGTACGGCCATGGGTTCCCGGCGGCGGAGCACCAGCGCCGACGAAGATGGCACCGGAATCGCGGTTGGTTCGGCGGAACGGATTGGTCCATGTTGCGGGAAAGCCAGCGGCAGGGGTTTGATAAATCGCGTCGTCGAGATTTTCGGCACCATTTCCTCCGGCCTCGACAACGATGATGCCGCGATTTGCGGCGTTACGGATCGCGGCAAAATCATCGGGCCACCATTCCACAGCAATATAGCCCCGCTGGTCGGCGCGACCAGCAAAAGCGAAGCGTGGTCCGGGCCGGTGCAATTCGATCAGGATAACGTCGCCTGCACTGAGCCGCGCTGCGGCAGCGTTGATTGCACCTGCGGAGCCGGGTCCGCCGAAGATCGAAATCGCGCTCACCACCGCATCCGAAGCAATGCCCTGAATCCCGAACGGATTCTGGTCGCCGCTAAATTCACCCAGCACCGCGGTGCCATGGTTGCGCCAGCCGATGTCCGTGGACATGGTTCCGCCAACAACGCCGCCTTGGTTGACGCTCAAATCTTCATGGGTAAAGCGCCAGGCGCCTTCGATGTCGATAATGCGGATGCCAGCACCGCGACCGCCTGCCTGTGTCCAGGCCCAGCGCGCCTCGACGCCGCCGGGCGCTGCATCGAGATAGCCCTGTCGGGACGAAAAATCCGGACTGGCCGGGGGCGCTTCGTCAGAGGTCGGCGCCATATCGTTGAGAAAAGCTGCGGGTTCCGCGCCCGGTTTGACATAGGCGCCATCAACCAGATCCTGGGCAAACAGGTCGCTTTGCAAGGATTCAAGCTTATTCTCGGGCGCTTCGATCTTGTAGAAGTTGGAAAGATCGACGGCTGCCGAAGGGTCGGCATAATCAAGTGTAGCGCTCGCGGCGATCACGCGTTCTTCGGTTCCTCCGAACAGGGGCACCATTTGCGCTCCATTGTCGGCAAGGATAGTCGCCAGCGTGTCTGTAGGTTCGCCCGACAGCGCTTCGAAACGCCCGGCAGACGCGCGCATTGCGCTTTCCGTTCTTGTTACAACAATTAGTTCAGGCGGTGAGGCAGGCGCGCCACCATTTTTGCCCGATTCATCTTCCGATTTTCCAGATTTAGCCATCACATGCTCCTCCTCATCAATAGGCGAGCACTGGATTGCGCACGCCTAAGGCAGTTCATCCGCTGGCTTGACATACGCCGCCTCGACACCCGGAAGGGCGGCAAGCGCTTGAATCAAGTCATCGCGTCTGTGCGAATCCATAATTTCAATCGGAAAATACAAATATGCTTCACCAACCGTACCTGTTGGCGACCCTATACGTGCATTATACGCACTTATTATTTGCAATAGTTCGTCGGCGTCGCTCTTATATTTCAAATTAAGAGAATTCGCGATTTGTGGTGAAACTTTTATCATAATTTGACTCATTTTCCAAACTCCATGAATCGTTTGATTTCAGCAGTATTGAATGTAACGAGTATTTTAACCATTTATGTTCAAAACATATTGTCTCAAACGACACACGTTTCATCCATCGTCATTCCGATGTGCGACTCACCAAAAGGCAGCGCCCGGGCAAAGCTAAGGATAGCTTGTCGTGTGTGGGTTGCGCAAAATCATATGCAGCGTGTTGCAAATCTGCGATCTGCCGTTCCACAGGCAACGTTACGAAACGCACCCTATAATCCTGCATGACACATGCCGCGCTCTCTGCTAGGCGCGCGCCATCATGCTCAATCTGAACGGTATCACCGTGCGCCTTGGCGGACGCACTATCCTTGACCGCGCCACGGCGGCCCTGCCTCCTTATGGACGGGTGGGCCTGATCGGGCGAAACGGGGCGGGCAAGTCTACGCTGATGAAGGTGATGATCGGATCGCTTGAGGCCGATGACGGCTCGCTCGAAATGCCGAAGGGCACGCGCATCGGCTATATCGCGCAGGAGGCTCCGGCCGGGGATTCGACGCCCTTCGACACCGTGCTTGCCGCCGATACCGAGCGTGCGGCGCTGATGATCGAAAGCGAGCAGGAGGGGCTCGACCCCGACCGCATGGCCGAGGTGCACGAACGGCTGATCGCGATCGACGCTTATACCGCCCCTGCGCGCGCGTCGCGGATATTGGTGGGACTGGGCTTTGACGAAGAGATGCAGGGCCGTCCGCTCGACAGTTTTTCGGGTGGCTGGAAAATGCGCGTGGCGTTGGCGTCTCTGCTGTTTTCGCAGCCGGACCTGCTGTTGCTCGACGAACCGTCGAACCACTTGGACCTGGAAGCGACGCTATGGCTGGAAAACTTCCTGAAGGGCTATCCGGCGATGATGGTCGTGATCAGCCATGAACGCGACCTCCTTAACAATGTGGTCGACCATATCCTGCACCTCGAAAACGGGCAGGTGACGCTCTACGCCGGGGGCTATGACAGTTTCGAACGGCAACGCGCCGAACGCGCGGCGCAGCTGGCGGCGGCAAAGGCGGCGCAGGATGCGCAGCGCGCCAAGCTGCAGGATTATATCGCGCGCAACTCGGCCCGGGCCTCGACCGCGAAGCAGGGGCAGAGCCGCGCCAAGGCGCTGGCGCGGATGCAACCGGTGCAGGCGATGGTTGATGACCCGACGCTCAGCTTCGACTTTCCCAGCCCCGACGAGCTGAAGCCGCCTCTGGTGACGCTTGATCTGGCCAGCGTGGGCTATAGCGCGGGCAATCCGGTGCTGGAGCGGCTGAACCTGCGGATCGACCCCGATGACCGGATCGCGCTTTTGGGGCGGAACGGCAACGGCAAGACGACGCTGGCGCGGCTGTTGGCGGCGCAGTTGACGCCGATGGACGGCGCGATGCAATCGTCGGGCAAGATGCGCGTCGGCTATTTCACCCAATATCAGGTGGAGGAACTGGACGGCGACGACACGCCGCTCGAACATATGACCCGCCAGATGAAGGGCGCGACCCCCGGCGCGGTGCGGGCGCAGCTGGGGCGCTTCGGCTTTTCAGGGCCTAAGGCGACGACGAAGGTCGGCAAGCTTTCGGGCGGCGAGCGGGCGCGGCTGGCGCTGGCGCTGATCACCCGCGATGCGCCGCACATGCTGATCCTTGACGAACCGACGAACCACCTCGACGTCGATGCGCGCGAGGCGCTGGTGCAGGCGCTGAACGAATATGAAGGCACCGTCGTGCTGGTCAGCCATGACCGCCATATGCTGGAGCTAACCGCTGACCGGCTGGTGCTGGTCGATGGCGGGACGGCGACCGAATTTTCCGGGACGATCGAGGATTATACCGACTTCATTCTGGGCAAGGGTCCGTCGAAGGAGAAGGTGTCCAAGGCCGACCGCAAGGAAGACAAAAAAGCCGCCGCTGCCGCGCGTGAGGCGCAGGCCAAGCTGAAGCGTGAGGTCAGCGATGCCGAGGCGGATCTGGCGAAGCTAGAGGTCGTGCTGTCCGCCATTGACCGGGCGATGTTCGACCCGGCGTCGGCGGCGAATGAGTATAAGAACCTGACCATGGGCGAACTGTCCCAACGCCGCGGCAAAATCGTCGCCGCACAGGAAGCCGCCGAAGCACGATGGGTCGCCGCGAGCGAGGCTTTGGAGAAGGTTTAGGGGGACGGATCCTAAATAATGTCTGGCTGTTCCAGCGCCCCTAACGCCGCGTTAAACCGCGCATCGCCTTCGCCACGGATCAACATATAACGCACCCCGCGCCGGTCAAGCTCTGCCTTGCACAGGTCAAAAAACCGGCGGCGCTGGTCCGGGCTGGCGTAGACGCGCAGGCCGTCGTCGACGAAGGGCAGGTCGATGTCGAGCAACAGGTAGAGGTCGGCATAGCTCGAAAAGCTGTCAAACCACGGGTCGCGTTCGCCGAACATCATCTCGGCCCAGACGGCGGTGATCAGGGGATCGGTGTCGAAAAGCACCTGTCCGATGTCCAGCTCAGCCGCCCGCGCCGCCGCTGCGCGGTTCATGACGTCCTGCTGCTGCGCGATATGGACGAGTTCGGCCATGCCGATGTCGGTGCCGTGCGCTTCACAATAGGCGCGGCCATATTCGGGGACCACTTCGCACCCCAGATGCGCGGCGAGCCGCGTACCGAGGGTCGACTTGCCGGTGCTTTCGGGGCCGTGGAGACAGATGCGCAGCGTCGTCATTCTCTTACCTCCGCCTTACGCCACGCGATCAGCCCGGCAATGGCGAGCACCAGAAACACGCCATAGAGCCCGGCGGTCAGATACAGGTCCTTCCGCAGATAAAGCGGGATGGAGATAATGTTCACGACAATCCACCAGTGCCAGTTTTCCACAAAGCGGCGCGCCATGAGGATCTGCCCTGCGACAGAAAGCATCGCGACAGAGGCGTCCCAATAGGGATAGCTGGTCTGCGTATAGTTGCCCATGAAGGCGCCCCACGCCCAGATCGCGGCGACTGAGCCAGCGATCCAAAGCGCATAGCCGATGGCGGGCAGGCGGCGGACGAGGACCGCGCCGTCACCCCCTTTGCTGCGGTGCCAGTTCCACCAGCCGTACAGGTTGACCAGCGCGAAAAAAATCTGAAGCCCTGCATCGCTATACAGCCGCGCGTCTTGGAAGATGAAGAAGTAGAGGGTGACCATGGCGATGGCGACGGGAAAATTCCACACCGACCGCCGGATAATCAGCACGATATTGGCAAGGCCGAGCAGGACGGCGACAAGTTCGATCAACGACATGGGCAGGGTGATGGCAGCATGGCACGGCAAAATCCAGTCCGCCTGTGTTGACATTTGCCGGGCGGCAATATATTCGATGATTCGATAATTATGGAAATATGGATTTATCATGGACAGTAGCACCACCATTCGCGCGCTCGCCGCCCTTGCGCAGGAACATCGCCTCGCGGCATTTCGCTTGCTGGTACAGGCGGGGGAAGCAGGACTTTCCGCAGGGGCAATCGCCGAGGCGGTCGGCGCGCCCGCTTCGTCGATGAGCTTCCATCTGGCGCAGCTCAGCCATGCAGGCCTGATCCGGCAAAAGCGTCAGAGCCGCTCGCTGATCTACAGCGCCGACTATACAACCATGGGCGATCTGATGGCCTATCTCACCGAAAATTGCTGCAGCGGGCAGGGCTGTGTCCCCGCACTTGGTTGCGAACCCCAAAACACAGATGAAAGGAATGCCGCATGAAAAGGCTGCACGTACATGTCGGTGTCGACAATCTCGACCAGTCGATCGGTTTCTACTCCGCCCTGTTCGGCGCTCAGCCGAGCGTGACGAAAGATGACTATGCCAAGTGGATGTTGGACGATCCACATGTCAATTTTGCCATTTCCTGCAAGGAAGGCGCGGCAAAGGGCATTGAACATCTGGGTATCCAGGTGGAGGACAGCGCCGAACTTGGCGATGTCTATGGCCGTTTGAAAGTTGCGGGCGGACCCGTGCTGGAAGAAGGCGCGACGACCTGCTGCTATGCGAAATCGGAAAAAAGCTGGATAGCCGACCCGGACGGCGTCGTGTGGGAAGCATTTCTGACGCAGGGCGAATCCACCGTCTATGGCGACAGCCCGGACTTTGACCAACTGACCGGCGACAATGCCGCCGTCACCGCCTGCTGCGCCCCCAAGGTAGAGGCGGCGCCCAAAGGTTGCTGCTAAGCGATGGGGGAGTTGCGGCGTCCGCTGACGGCGGAGGCGTTGGGATCCTTCTTCTTGTTCGCCACCGTTGTCGGCTCCGGCATTATGGCCGAGCGGCTGTCTGGCGGCAATGTGGCTGTGGCGTTGATCGGGAACACCCTTGCGACCGGCGCGATGCTCTATGTGCTGATCACGATTCTCGGACCAATATCCGGTGCGCATTTCAACCCGGCGGTCACTCTGATCATGTGGCTGCGCAAGGAACTGAAGGCGCACGCGGCGCAGGCCTATGTGGCCGTCCAAGTAGTTGGCGGCATTTTGGGCGTCTGGGCAGCGCACCTGATGTTCGACGAAGCCGTCCTGCAGCTGTCGACCAAAGAGCGGACAGGGCTTGGTCAGTGGACCGGCGAATTTGTCGCGACCTTTGGCCTGATCCTGACGATATTGGGAACCGTGCGGTTCAGGCCGCAAGCGGTGCCCGTCAGCGTCGCGCTCTACATCACCGCCGCTTATTGGTTCACCTCCTCCACCAGCTTCGCCAACCCTGCCATCACCATCGCCCGAAGTCTCAGCAACAGCTTTGCCGGTATAGCCCCCGCCGACGTCGCGCCGTTCATTGCCGCGCAAATATTGGGGGCAATGGCCGCGCTTATGGTGGCAAAGCAGATGATAGAGTCGTCCGATTTGGAACAGTGATCATTTTACGCTGTCACCTCAATTGACGTCGGCCAAAGTCCGTGCAATCTCTTGTCTGGGAAGAGGAGAGAAACATGGCTGCAAAAGCAGACAAGGGCGCCGAGAAAAAAGCAGGCGCGAAAAAGCCTAAAAAGGGCGCACCATTTAGTGGGATGGCAGGGGCCTTTGATGCCGCCAATGATGCGACCATGGCGCTCGGCCCGCTGGCCGGGCTGGCGCGGGAGGATTTTATTGGCGCGATCGGCCTGATGCTGCGCCAGACGGCCACCAATCCGGACAAGGCATTCAAGGCTGCGGGCAATTTCAGCGAGGATGTGGTCAAGATCATGACGGGCCAGTCCGATCTCGCTCCCGATCCCAAGGACAAACGCTTCATGGACCCTGCATGGCGGTTCAATCCCTTTTTCAAGGCGGGCGCACAATATTATCTGGCGGTCCAGAAGGGCGTCAAAAGCTATATCGAAGACCTCGAACTCGACGCGTTGGAACGTGACCGGGCGAACTTCATTTCGCAGATCATCATCGATGCGCTGTCACCGACCAACAGCCTGATCGGCAACCCGACCGCGCAAAAACGGCTGGTGGATTCCGGCGGACTCAGTCTCGTGAAGGGGCTGAAAAACGCCTATAACGACATGGTCCACAACGATATGATGGTGAGCCAGGTCAACAAAAAGCCGTTCAAACTGGGCGAGAATGTTGCCACTGCCAAAGGTTCTGTGGTCTACCGCGACGAACGGTTCGAGCTGATCCAATATGCGCCCACCACCGACAAGGTCTATGCGATCCCGCAACTGACCATCCCGCCGCAGATCAACAAAATGTACATCAACGACCTTTCGCCTGAAAAGTCGGTGATCAAGTGGCAGACCGATCATGGTATCCAGCCCTTCATGATTTCGTGGCGCAACCCGACGGACGAAATGGGCGTCTGGGGCATGGCCGAATATATCGAAAGCTGCATCAAGGCGCTGGATGTCGTGTGCGACATCACCGGCAGCGACAAGGTCAATGTGTCGGGCGGTTGTTCCGGCGGGCAGACCATGTCGGTGCTGCTTTCGAAGCTTGCGTCGATGGGCGACACGCGCGCCAATGCCATCACCATGATGGTCTGCGTGCTCGAACCCAAGCCGGGTGATACCGAAGCATCTTCGCTGGTGTCGCATAACGGCATCGCGCTCGCACGGCAGCGGGCGGCGAAAAAGGGCGTGATCGAAGGTTCCAGCCTTGCCCGCGGCTTTGCGTGGCTGCGGCCCAATGACCTGATCTGGAATTATGTCATCAACAATTATCTGATGGGCGATGATCCGCCGGCGTTCGACATTTTGTTCTGGAATGCCGATGCGACCAACCTGTCCTCGGCCCTGATGGGCGACTTCCTCGAACTGTTCGAAGCCAACGCTTACGCCGCGCCGGGAACGTTCGAGATTGCTGATCACACGCTCGACCTGACCAAGGTGACCGGCGACATGTTCATCCTGGGCGGCACGACGGACCATATTACGCCTTGGCGCGCCTGCTATCGGTCGACGCAATTGTTCGGCGCGAAAAATGTGGAGTTCATCCTCAGCCAGGCTGGCCATATGCAAGCCATCCTGAACCCGCCGGGCAACCCGAAGGCGAAATATTGGAAGCATAGCAAGGGCAAGACACCCGCCGATGTGGGCGAATGGATGAAGGGGACCGAAGAGGTCGCCGGAAGCTGGTGGCCCTATTGGATGGAATGGCTGCACGCCCGTTCAGGCAAGGAAGTGGCCGCACCTGCGACCTTGGGCAGCAAAGCCTATCCGGCGATGGAGGCAGCGCCTGGGCTTTATGTTCTAGAGTGATCGTATAGGACCAGAATGCAATTGGTCGGATTTTTCAATCGGTTGACCCGTTTGTCATAACCGGTTCATCGCACCTGCAAATATACCTGAGGTATTGCGCAGCGGACACAGGAAAACTACGCGCGCTGTTCCTGCACGTGCTAATGGGGATGGCATGCATTCTATTGCCCAAACAATAAGTCAGATCCGGAACAACGCCATCATTGGCTATATCATTGCTGTCGCGGCCTTTGCGATGGCACTGTTGACGCGCTTTGCATTGCAGGATGTATTGCCGCCCGGCTTTCCGTTTCTGACATTCTTTCCGGCCGTGATATTGACCGCCTTTGTCGCTGGCACCCGTCCGGGGATAGTATGCGCGACATTGTCCGGGATTGCGGCCTGGTATTATTTCATCCCGCCCTTTGGTGCTTTCGGAATGGATGTGTCCACGGCGTTTGCGCTGGGTTTTTATACCTTTATCGTCGGTGTCGACATTGCGTTGTTCCACTTCATGTTCAAGGCGGCAGACCAGTTGCGGTCCGAACGCGAGGTTACCGCGCGGCTGTATGAGCGGCAGCGGACGATGTTTCAGGAACTGCAGCATCGCGTGGCGAATAATATGAGCGTCGTGGCCGCCTTGCTGAATATGCAGAAACGCAAGGTTGCCGCTGATCCCACAACCGCATCATCCGCACTGGACGAAGCGGCAAAGCGTATCGGCATCATGTCGAGCATTCACCGCCGTCTGTACGATCCGGCATCTGCGGAACTGCCCATCCACCAATATTTTGACGAACTCGGCAATGATTTGCTGCGTGCGGCCAAGAAGGGGGCGAATGTCCAGTTCACGGTCGACGCCGCGGCGGTCAAGCTGGATATGGACCGGCTGATGACGCTGTCGTTGTTGGTGAGCGAGTTGGTGACGAACAGCCTGAAGCACGGCTTTGCGGGGCGTCCGGGCGGAAATATCTGGCTGACATTGCATCCGTTTGATGACGAAAAGCTGGAATTGACCGTGCGCGACGACGGACATGGGCTGCCGGTCGACTATGATCCGCTAAGCGGCAACGGCCTCGGCACGCTGATCACGCAGGCGCTGTCGCAGCAGCTTAACGGCACGCTGCACATCGAAGGGCAGGGCGGCACAACGGCCCGTTTGGTGTTCCCGGGATGAGGCAGGCCGCCCACAAACCCCCTTGCGCCATCTAACCGTTCGGTTAAACCACAGCTCAGCGACCCGTATATAAGGGCAGGGGAACGAATATGGCAAAGGGCCGCGAACCAGTTTACAGCATGGAAACCGTTGATGGCCGCACCTTGCGTGTTGCCGTGTGGCGGGCCAGCAAGGCATCGGGCAAGCTTCCGATCCTTTTTTTTAACGGCATTGGCGCGAATATCGAGGCGATGGCCCCGATGGCGGAGCTGATCGATGACCGTGACTTCATCACTTATGACATGCCCGGCATTGGCGGTTCGCCCGACCCTGTCGTGCCCTATAATGCGATATTGATGGCGCGTATCGCCGACCTGTTGCTCGACCGGTTCGAAATGCCGATGGTTGACGTCATGGGCGTCAGCTGGGGCGGGGCGATGGCGCAGCAATTTGCGCTGCAGAACAATGCGCGGGTGAACAAGCTGATTTTGGTGGCGACCAGTGCAGGGATGCTGATGGTGCCCGGCAATCCGGCGGCCTTGATGAAGATGGCCGATCCGCGTCGCTATATCGACCCGGAATTCATGGCGAAGCATTTCAAGACGCTTTATGGCGGCATGGTCGGCAACAAGGCCGAGCATATCAACCGGCTAAAGCCACCGTCCAAGACCGGCTATTTTTATCAGCTTCTGGCGATGATGGGCTGGACCAGCGCGCCGTTCCTGCCGTTCCTGAAAACGCAGACGCTGATCATGATGGGCGGCGATGACCAGATCGTACCTTTGGCCAATGGCAAGTTCCTCGATTTCCTCATTCCCAACAGTGAGCTGTTCGTGATCGAAGACGGCGGCCACCTTTTCCTGCTCAGCCATGTGCAGGAAAGCATAGAGGCGATCGTGGAATTCCTGGATCGCCCTGCCGCAGAGGCGCGTCAGGCTGCCTGACAAAGGTTTGCGCGCCACCGATTGTGGTATTTGAGTCACAGCACCGGGCGGAAACGCACGGAAATTCCTTATTTTCTTGGTGTGATTTGTTAAGTTCCTCTATCTAGAGAGGACCTCGGGCCCGAGCCTGAAGTTTATCTCCCCCAAGCGGTTTGACCGCAAAAAGTCTACAGAGGAACATCATGAAATCGATACATATGCTGCTTGTCAGCACCGCCGTGCTTGTCGCGCCGGCAACGTCTGCCTTTGCCCAGGATGGCGAAGTCCAGGCCGAACAAGCGACCGAAGATGCCTATTCCGATAATGAAATCATCGTTACCGCAACCCGCCGTGACCAGGCCGCACAGGATGTGCCGCTGTCGGTGAGCGTTGTCGGCGGCGAACAGCTTGCCAATGCCGGTGTCGTCGACATTCGCGGCATCCAGCAGCTTGCCCCATCGTTGAAGACCACGACCGGCCAATCGTCGGCAACCGGCGCAGTTCTGTCGATCCGCGGTATCGGTACCGCTGGCGACAACCCCGGTTTTGAACCCGCCGTTGGCGTGTTCATCGACGGTGTATTCCGTTCGCGTGCCGGTGTGGCGCTGGCTGAACTGCCCCCGATCGAGCGCGTTGAAGTGCTGCGCGGACCGCAAGGTACGCTGTTCGGCCGCAACACCTCGGCAGGTGCCCTGAACATCACCACGCAAAAGCCCAAGTTCGAACTCGGCGGTTATGTCGAGGCAAGCTACGGCAATCTGGACGAAATCGAAGTCAAGGCTGGCGTGACCGGTCCGGTTTCGGAACAGCTCGCGCTGCGTCTGGACGGCGGCTACCACAAGCGCGATGGCTATATCGTCGATGTGAACAGCGACAACCGTATCAACAATATCGACCGCTACTTCGTACGTGGTCAGGCGCTGTTTGAAAATGACAGCGTCAGCTTCCGCTTCATCGGTGACTATGCCAAGACGGACGAAGTCTGCTGCGGCGCGGTCAACACGCTCAGCGGTCTGCAGATCTTCCCCGGCATCGATGCCACCAGCAACTCGGCGCTCGCGCTGGTTGCGACCAACATCATCAACGGTTTTGCAGGCGTTCCGGCGCTTGGCGGCACCGCTGGCACGGTCGGCATCCCCGCATATACACGCGGCAGCCGCACCATGGCGGTTTCGCCGGGCCGCAATCTGGCCGAAAAGGTCAGCGAATGGGGCGTTTCGGGCGAACTGAACTGGGATCTGGGCGGCGCGACGCTGACCTCGATCACCGCCTATCGCGACTGGGATGCGAAGCGTAACCAGGACATCGATTTTTCGGGTCTGGACCGCGCCTATCGTGACAATTACCGCACCGGCATCAAGGATTTCACACAGGAAATCCGCTTGCAGGGCACCGCGTTCAACGACCGGGTCGACTGGTTGGTCGGTGGTTTCTACCTGAATGAGAAACTGACGCTGAACGATACCGTGCGTTTCGGCAATCAGGCTGACCAATATGTGGACGGTGTGATCCGTGAACTGACCCGCAGCGCGGCTTTGCCGAGCGGTCTGCAGTTGTTCGGCACCCTCGGCCCTGCAACGCCCTTATTCGGTCAGGTCGCCTTGGCGTCCAACCCGGCACTGGCCGCTGCAGCTGCGGGTAACCCGGCCCTGTTCGCCTTGTTCAACAGCCCGCTTCCCCGCACGCCAAATGGCGCCGGTCAGCAGAATGACGCTTATAAGGTTGACACCGAAGCTTATGCCTTGTTCACGCACAACATCATCAATTTCACCGACAATCTGTCGCTGACTTTGGGTCTGCGGTACAACCATGAAACCAAGGATATCGACAGCGATCTGACCTCGTCGGTTCCGGCATGTGCGTTCTTCCAGAACCCGGCAACGGCGCCTTACCGCGCGGCATTGCAGGGCGCAGGATTGCTGAACTCGGCATTCCTTCTGACCTGCAACCCCACGGTGAACAGCGAATTCAACGGCGTCCGTTCGGATGACCGTTCGGAAAGCGAATTCACCGGTACGGCACGTTTGTCGTTCAAAGTGAACGACGATGTGCTCGTCTATGGCGGATATGACCGCGGCTACAAGTCGGGTGGTTACAACCTCGACCGTGGCAGCTTCGATTCCGTTCTGCTCGGCGGTGACGGCGCGCAGATGACCGATCTGGAGTTTGGCAATGAAACGGTGGATGCCTATGAATTCGGTATCAAAACCAACTTCACGCGCCAGTTCCAGTTCAACGCGTCGCTCTTCTATTCGAACTTCAAGGGCTATCAGTCCAACCGGTTCCTTGGAAACAGCTTCGTCGTGCTGAACTATGACAAGCTGATTTCAAAGGGTGTCGAGCTGGAAAGCATCATCCGTCCGCATCCCGACCTGGCGTTCAACCTCGGCTACACCTATGTGGATGCCAAGGTCACCGATCCGTTGGCAGGTGCCGACAATGGTCGTCAGGCATCGAACCAGCCGAAGCACACCATCACCGGTGCGGTTACCTGGACCCCGCAAATCAGCGAAGGTGTAGGCGGTCTGTTCCATCTGGATTATCGCGTAAACAGCGATGCATTCCCGCTGAACGATCCGTTGGGTCGTCGCTTTACCGCCAATGATGGCTTCGGAATTGTGAACCTGCGTGCAGGCGTCAATTTCGGCGATGGCAAGTACAGCATCGAGGGTTATGTCGAAAATCTGTTCGACACCTATTACAACATCACGGCATTCCCGATCCCGGAACAAGGGAACAGCTTTGCCGTTTATCCTGCGCCTCCACGCTTTTATGGCGTGAAGGTCGGAGCCAAATTCTAAGCACTCGTAGAATTGGAACCGAAGGGCCGGAGCGCATGTCGCGTTCCGGCCCTTTTCTTTTGCGCGAAGCACGTTAGCGTGACGAATCGAGGGTAGGGAGAAACCCATGCGGCATATCGCGATTATCGGTTCGGGCCCGGCAGGCTATTATTCCGCCGAGGCAGCACAGAAAAAATTCGGGGAGAATGTGCGCGTCGATATCATCGACCGGCTTCCGGTTCCCTTCGGCCTTATCCGCTTTGGCGTTGCGCCGGACCATCAATCGATCAAGGCGGTGTCGGGCCGTTATGAGAAAGTCGCTCTTTCCGAAAATGTTCGCTTTGTCGGCAATGTGACCGTTGGCAAGGATGTCAGCGTCGATGAACTGCAAGAGCTCTATGATGCCGTCGTACTGGCGACGGGCGCACCGGATGACCGCACGCTTGAAATTCCGGGCGGCGATTTGCCCGGCGTCTACGGCAGCGCAGCTTTTGTAGGCTGGTATAATGGCCATCCCGACTTTGCCGAACTTGAACCGCCGCTCGACGGCAAACATGTGGCCATTATCGGCAACGGCAATGTGGCGCTGGATGTTGCGCGCATCCTGTCCAAAACCCGCGCGGAATTTGGCGGGTCCGATATTGTCAGCCATGCGCTGGACGTGCTCGAAACTTCGGCAACGGAAGAAATCACCATATTGGGCCGCCGCGGTCCGCACCAGATTGCGATGACGCCCAAAGAGCTGGCCGAACTCGGCCATCTCGACCGCGCGACGCCGCGGGTCGATAGGCTGGACTTGCCCGAAGTTGGCGAAGACGCCCTTTTGGAACCCGGTATGCGCAAGTCGGTCACCCTATTGCGCGAATTTGCTGCCATTCCCGAAGCCTATCGAGCTGACAAGCAGATCAGCATCACTTTCGATTTCTTCGCCGCGCCGCTGCGCATCGAAGGCGAGGGCAAGGTGGAACGGATCATTGTCGAGCGTACCAAGCTGGATGACCAGTTGCGCAGTGTCGGCACAGGCGAGACCTATGCTATACCCTGTTCCATGGTGATTAGCTGTATCGGCTACCAGACCCCGTCGATCGAAGGCGTGCCCTATGAACATGGGCGCGGGCGTTTTGCGAATGTCGACGGGCGGATATTGCCGGGCCTCTATTGCGTTGGCTGGGCCCGGCGCGGGCCATCGGGCACAATCGGCACGAACCGGCCGGATGGCTACACGATCATCGACGCAGTTGCCGAAGATATCGGGGAAGGGGATCGCAAGTCAGGCAGGCCCGGCCTGGACGCCTTGCTCGAAAAGCGCGGGGTTCAGGTCGTGAAATTCAGCGACTGGAAAAAGATCGAGGAAGCCGAAATCGCCCGCGCCCGCGAAGGGGCACCGCGCGAGAAATTTGTGCGGATCGAAGACATGATCGCCGCTGGTGGATAATTTCGGCGCTGTCATCATAATCACATCAAAGCACCGCTAAGGCCTCTTTGTGATTGAAGAGAAGGCTTTTATGATTCAACATATTGGTATCATCACCGGTGTCGATGCCGAAGCGGCGGCGCTTTTCCCGGGACAAAGCAAAGATGCGGAACCGCTGCACGGATTTCTGGTCCGGCAAGTGCAATTCGCCGGCAAGAATATCGCCATCACCTGCAGCGGGATCGGCAAGGTCAATGCGGCCATGGCGGCTATGATGTTGGCCGAACATTATAATGTCCAGATGCTGCTGGTCGTAGGAACCGCTGGAAAGCTCTCCGATATTGAAGGGGATTGTTTCCAGATCACCGAAGCGGTGCAGGGCGACTATGGCGCATCCCGACACGACCATTTCGCCCATTATAGCGCGGGCGCCTGGCCGATAGGTGAGGAGCATATCGAACCCTTCAGGGCGATGGCGACACCGGATGTCGGGCTGCCCAAAGTGCGGATAGTGACTGGCGATTGCTTTGTCGAAAGCTCTGACCATGGCCGCAGGCTGCATCAGGCGCTGGGCGGCGATATCATCGATATGGAAACCGCAGCCGTCGCGCAGGCCGCTGTGCGCATGAATCTGCCCTGGGCCGCGATCAAGGCGACGACCGACAATGCCGACGGGTCGAGCAGCGGTGATTTTCAAAGCAATTTGAAGCGCGGCGCCAGAAGGGCGGCCGATGCTGCCGAACGGATGATTTCGCTGATAGGCGGCTAACGCCGGCGGTTAGATCAGCAGGCCGACGGCGTGGATCACGATCCCTGCCATGCCGCCCACCAATGTCCCGTTGATGCGGATAAACTGGAGGTCGCTGCCCACCGCATTTTCCACGCGATCAGTGATCGTGGACGCGTCCCAGCCCTTGATAGTGTCGGATACGAGCGCAACTATATTATCGCCATAATTTTCGGTTGTGCCAACGATGGCGCGGCGTGCGAAGCGATTGATCTGGTGTTTGAGACGGGCATCGTCTTGCAACGTGCCGCCCAGCTTAATGAGCGCATCGCCAAAGCTTCCCGCCAGGGCCGCATCCGGATTGCGTGCGGCCTTGAGGAGGCCGCTGCGCCCCTGATCCCAAAGGCTGTTGATCCATTTGCTCATCGCCGGATTTTCGAGCAATTGGCCTTTCCAATGATTGACCTTCGCCTGCAATTCCTTGTCATGGCGCAGGTCATGGGCAAGACTGGCCAAGCCCTCTTCGCCCTTTTCGCGCAAGGGGTGGTCGGGATCTTCGGCCATGTCGTGCAGCAATTTGTTCAGGCCGTTCACAATCGCGTTGGCGAGCCGGTCGTCGAGACCGGTCCAGCGCATGATGGTATTGGCCCGTTCCTCGACCATTTCGCGGATGAGATGCTCGTTAGCCTCCAACGTCTTGGACGCCCATTTGATAATGCCATCAAGGACAGGGATATGCCGCCGCTCGCGGATCATCGCGGTCAGCAATTGGCCGAGCAGGGGGGCGATGTCGAGCTTGTCGAGTTGCTTGCGGATCGCGCCCTTGGCCACACCGCCGAGCCGTTCATCATCCAGCGCGGCGATGATATCGCCCATCAGACGGGATGCGCCCATGCGCATCCGGCCTTCGCCGCCCGAGGGAGCGCTGAGGAACTTGCCCATCGCACCCGCCACATCCATGCGCTGCACCCGGCGGGCGACAACCTTGGTTGTCAGGAAGTTTGACCGCAGAAAGCTTGCCAGCGTGCGGCCGAGCCGTTCCTTATTGTTCGGAATGATGGCCGTATGCGGAATCGGGATGCCGAGTGGGTGACGGAACAGCGCGGTGACGGCAAACCAGTCGGCTAGGCCACCGACCATGCCCGCCTCGGCAAAGGCGCGCAGAAAGCCCCAATGCCCCTGGTACCGGGTCTCCATATAGTTGCCGGCCACAAACAGCACGACCATGAACAGCAGCAGAGCGGTGGCAATAATCCGCATCTGCCGCAATTCGGCATCACGCTCCGCATAGCGCGTCTTTGCGGACTGCCCCAGTTGATTGGCTGACTTCACATCAATGCCTTAGACGAAGGCACGCCATGCTGCAAAGGCTCGCTTATTCGGCAGGCTGCAAACCGCCGAGATCGTCTTTGCCTTTGCTTGCCTTTTTGCCTGTGGTCGCCGTTTCAACCGGCTTTTCGCCATGCTTTTCGGGATCATAGGTCAGCAGGCGGGTGCGCAACCACGGCCCGACACGCTTTTCAAAGCCGTCGGCGAGGCTGAAGCCCGCAGGAACGATCAGCAGGGTCAGCAATGTCGATACGATCAACCCGCCGATCACGACCGTGCCCATAGGCGCACGCCATTGGCCGTCACCACCCAGCGAAAGCGCGGTTGGCACCATCCCGGCTGTCATCGCGACGGTCGTCATTACAATCGGCTGGGCACGCTTGTGACCGGCCTCCATGATCGCCTGAAACTTGGGAACGCCGCGCGCCATTTCCTCAATCGCAAAGTCGATCAGCAAAATGGAGTTTTTCGCAACGATACCGAACAGCATCAGCACGCCGATGAACACAGGCATCGAGATTGGCTGCTGGACGATCGCCAATGCCAACATCCCGCCAAGCGGTGCGAGCAACAGTGAGCCCATGTTGACCAGCGGTGACATGAAGCGGTGGTACAGCAGCACCAGAACCGCAAACACCAGCAAGGTACCGGAAATCAGCGCGGTCAGGAAGTCACGCTGCATTTCGGCTTCCCATTCCTGACTGCCGAACGGAGCGCGCGAAACGCCTGTAGGCAGGTTCTTCATGATGGGAAGGTTGTTGATCTTGGCGTCTGCTGTCGACGACACGATTCCGGGTGCAAAGTCGGCACCGATGAAGATACGGAAATTCTGGTTACGCCGTTGGATCGAGGTCGGACCAGCGCCAAAGCTGATGTCCGCGACACGCGACAGCGGCACGGACCCGCCATTGGCGAGCGGCACCGGCAAATTGCGGATAACGTCCAGACTTTCACGCGATTCCTTGGCGAGCATGACCCGGATCGGAATCTGGCGGTCAGACAGCGAGAATTTCGCGCTGTTCTGGTCGATATCGCCCAAGGTTGCGATGCGGATCGTCTGGCTAAGCGCGACGGTCGTCACACCCAATTGGGCGGCCAAGTCGGTGCGCGGCGTGATCAGCAGTTCCGGACGCTGCAAGTCGGCCGAGATACGCGGCGCGCGCAGTTCGGGCAGCGTCTTCATCTGCTCGACCAATGTTGCTGCGGTTTCATCCAGCTTCTTGGGGTCTGACCCGGATAGCATGACCGAGACGTCACGTCCCGATCCGCCACCACCCGGACCATTGGCCTGGAAGGTTACGCGGGCATCGGCGATTTTGGTCAGCTGCGGCGTGAGGTCTTCTTCAAACTCCTGGCTGGTGCGCGCGCGGTCCTTGTGCAGCGTGATGAACATATTGGCGCTGCCCTCCCGCACACTTTGCAGGGCGGTTTTGACTTCGGGCTGCGCTTCGATGATGGCCGCGGCTTCGTTCGCGACTTCGCGCGTGCGTTCCAGCGTGGTGCCCGGTACCATTTCGATCCGGACGCGGCTGAAGTCCATATCTCCATCAGGGAAGAACTGCTTCGGCAGCACGACCATGAGCGCGACGGTTGCGGCAAGAGCCAGCACGCCGATACCCATCATCCAGCGCCGGTGGCCAAGCGACCAGCGCAGGATTTTCATGTATTTTTCCATCCAGGCGCTCTCGCCATGTTCGGCAATGCCGCCAGACTTGAGGAAATAGGCCGCGATCATCGGTGTGATCATGCGCGCGACAGCAAGGCTCATGAGAACTGAGGCGACAACGGTGAGGCCGAAATTCTTGAAGAATTGGCCCGCAACGCCGGGCATCAAGCCGACGGGCAAAAATACCGCAACAATCGAGAATGTGGTGGCCACAACCGCCAGACCGATTTCGTCGGCGGCGTCAATGGATGCCTGATAGGCGGACTTGCCCATGCGCATATGGCGCACGATATTCTCGATCTCCACAATCGCGTCATCGACCAGCACCCCGGCCACAAGGCCAAGCGCCAGCAGCGACATGGTGTTGAGCGTAAAGCCCAGAAGGTCGAGGAACCAGAAGGTCGGAATAGCCGACAGCGGGATCGCGATGGCCGAAATGACCGTGGCGCGCCAGTCGCGCAGGAACAGGAACACGACGACGATCGCGAGCAAAGCGCCTTCGATCATGGCCGCCATGGAGCTCTTATATTGCGCCTTGGTATAATCGACACTGTTGAACAGGGTGGTGAATTTAACGCCGGGATTTTCCTTTTCGATTTCGGCGATTTTTACCATCGCTTCATCGAAGACGGTCACATCCGAAGCGCCCTTTGCGCGGGACATGCCGAATGTGACGACCTGCTTGCCACCTTCAAATGCCATGGCGCGCTGTTCGCTGAAGCCGTCTGTCACTTCCGCCACATCGGCCAGCTTGATGTTGCGCCCGCCGCCGAGGCTGATCTGCGCTTGGCTGAGCGCGTAAGCGTCCGCTGCGTTGCCAAGAACGCGCACCGACTGACGCGAGCCGGCGATTTGCGACTGGCCGCCCGATGCGTTGACATTCTGCTGGCGCAGCACGGCGTTGATCTGGCTTGCGGTGACGCCAAGCGACTGCATCTTGGCCGGGTCAAGGATAACGCGAATTTCGCGGTTCACACCGCCGTTACGGCTGACCGAGGCCATGCCTTCGACCGCCAATAGACGCCGTGCAACGGTGTCGTCGACGAACCAGCTGAGCTGTTCCAGCGTCATGTCGCTGGCTTCAACGGCGAAATAGGCAATAGGGTCGCTCGAGGTTGCGACCTTGAAAATCTGGGGTTCCAAAATGCCGTCGGGCAAATCGCTGCGAATCTGGTCTACCGCGTTTTTGACTTCGCTGACGGCCGCGTTGATGTCGTCGCCAATTTCGAATTCAGCGCTGACAGTCGTGTTACCCTCACTCGCCGACGCATCGATATTCCGCACGCCCTGCACACTGCGGATCGCGGATTCGACCTTTTGTGTGATCTGGGTTGTGATTTCGGACGGTGCTGCGCCAGGTTGCGAAATCGAAACGACCACGACGGGGAATTCGATATCCGGGTCATTCTGGACGTCCATATTCCGGAACGACATGATGCCCGCCAGCGTCAGCGCCATAAACAATACAATCGGAACCACCGGATTGCGGATGGACCATGCGGAAATATTACTGAAATTCATGGGCGAGGGTCCCGATTGTACAAAAGGATTTACGGCTTTTTCAGAAGCTTCGGATTGATCGTTTCATCCGGATTGAGGAAACCACCCGCGTAGAGAACAACGCGCTCGGTTCCGTCCAGACCGCTGGCGATGATCAGACCATTTGCGGTCGTGTCGCCAACCTTCACAGGACGCTGCTTCACCTTGTTATCCTTGCCGACGATGTAGACAAAGCTACCTTCACGGCCGGTCTGGACCGCGGATTCAGGCAGTACAGGTGCCGACATCGATCCAGCCTTGATCTCGACCGACGCGAAGCCGCCCGGACGCAGAGCCTTGTCAAAGGGCAGGGAGATGCGGGCGATGCCTTGGCGGTTCTGGGTGTTGATCATGGGTGCAACCTGCCAGATCGTGCCGTTGAACACACGATCCGTGCCGACAGGTGTGACGCTTGCGGGCACACCTTCGGCGACCAGCGCTAAGTCATTCTCGCTCAACTGCGCCTGCAATTCCATCTGGCCGTCCTGGGCCAAACGGAACAGGATACCGCTGCCAGCCGATACGGTCTGGCCGGTTTCCACATTGCGTTCCAGAACGTAGCCGGAGACAGGGGCGCGAATGTCGAGCCGCGCGTTACGGGCACGGGTTTCTCCCAATTGGGCATTGGCGACGTTGACGCGCGCACGAGCGGCATCGCGGGTCGCTGTCTTGCGGTCCACATCTGCCTTCGAAATAAAGCCACGCTCAACCAGTTGGAGCGCGCGGTCCAATTCGTTCTGCGCCAGAAGAAGGTCGGCACGGGCGACACCAATTTGCGCTTCCAGCGCGGCAGCCTGCTGGACCTGCACCGAACGGTCGACGGAAATCAGGACTTGGCCACGCTGGACCCAGTCGCCTGCGTCGACGAAGACTCGCGTTACCTGACCACCTTCGCCGACCACGCCAACGGGAATTTCCCGGCGAGCGGCCAATGTGCCGGTGGCGTTGATCGCACGGACAACGGTATCGCGTCCGGGTGCAACGACGGTAACCGTCTGCGCCTGCGCATTCTTTTCATCCCCTGCAGGGGCGGCAGCATCGCTTCCGCCCATGAAGTAATAGGCCGCACCAATGACAACCAATATGGCCACGATGATCAAGACGATTGTGATCCGCCGACGGCTTGTATTTTCGCGCTCCGCGAGTACCCCGCCGTCCAACGTTCCGGTCATTGTAGTTTCGTAATTCATATCGGCTTTCCAAATTTGATCGCGGGGCAATGATGCACAGTGCCAGCACTTTTGCAGAACTGTATTACCCTAATAAGTCACTGCCTGCAAGGCGTGCGTTTAGGTTTCGATTAACGACCCATTTTCATTAACCGTAACGGCATTATGGTTGAACCACAATACAGCCTGATACCTACATTATTCGACAAACGACGTCGCATAAAAAAGCCGCGCAGAATCTCTGCGCGGCCCCTTTAATCTGCGAAAAAGCTGTTAGCGGACGCGGCCGCGTTGAATCAGGTTCAAAACGCCCAATAGGATGATCGCCCCGATAAAGGCCACGATCAGTCCGGTCAGCGAAAATTCCTGAACGCTGCCCATGATTCCGAAGCGGTTGGCAATCAGATTGCCGACTACGGATCCGACGCATCCGGCAACGACATTCCAGAAAATGCCCATCGACGCGTCGCGGTTCATCACCTTGCTCGCGAGCCAACCAGCGATTCCGCCCACGATAATTGCAACTATCCAACCCATATTTTACCTCCTCTCGGCCGCTCTCCAAAGGAACAGGCGCAGGGAGATAATAACGTGGTCGGTCCGGAACGCTACATGCAATAGGCCGAAATTTTGTAAACTTATCGGGCAAAAGAAAAACCCCCGCACCGAAGTGCAGGGGTTTTCATATGCTTAGTATGCATTGCTTAGTATTTTTGCTGACGCTCGTACAGGTCACGATAATGCTGGATACGCGTGACGCGCAGACCCGGCATGCCCGAACGATCGACGGCACGTTGCCAAGAGGCAAACTCTTCAAGCGTCAAACCATAGCGTTCGCAAGCGTCGTTGATGGACAATAGACCACCATTGACCGCTGCAACCACTTCAGCTTTGCGCCGCACAACCCAGCGCGTGGTCCCTGCCGGTGGAAGACTCGACAATGTTAACGGCTCTCCCAACGGGCCGATGACTTGTGCCGGGCGAATTTTTTGGTTCTCAATCATAACGTCCTCGATACTCCATGCCCCGCATGGGTTAACTGTACCCCGGTTGCTTCGTCTTCTAGTTGATGGTCTTTGATATAGCCTGAATCGGATTGGTAAACGTCCGCTTCACACATTGGTTCCGCTTTATTTTTCTGCCCGAAAGCACCGCAAACAGCCACTTTCGCCCGGTCCTTGGTAGCGAAAAAATTGATGCGACGGGTAATAAAGTCCCCAGTCGCTTCCATACCGTTTGCAGCCTGTCGCACGGCACGCACGGTACGGCTATTTGCCTGGCGCGCCGAAGCCATCGCCAACATCGCCACATAATCATTTTTGCGGTCGACCGAATCTTGACTCAGTGCCGTGTGGGGGAATGTCATTTCCATGACACCCCCCTAGCGCAGCATTTTATAACATGGGGTAAAGGCGCCATTCAGAGGATGTTAGCCGAGGTTAACGGTAATTATCATTTTGCCTCAAATGCTGTTTCATATTGAGAAGTAACGACGGAAAACTGGCGTTTTCGTTCCGCAGCCCCTATGTGGCCTGTCAAATGATTGACGATATTTATCTGAACGATTTTCAACTTGGCCCCGATTTGGCGGGAAAACGGATCGTCGTTGCGATGTCCGGTGGCGTTGATTCGTCCGTTGTGGCGGCTTTGGCGGCGCGGTCCGGGGCGGAAACCGTGGGTGTGACGCTCCAGCTTTACGATCATGGCAGTGCGGTAAAGCGCGCCGGGGCCTGCTGTGCCGGTCAGGATATCCGCGATGCCCGGGCGGTGGCCGACAAATTGGGCATTGCCCATTATGTGTTCGACCATGAAAGCCGCTTTCGCGAATCCGTGATCGACCATTTCGCCGACGAATATATGGCCGGCCGCACGCCGATACCCTGCGTGCGCTGCAATATGGGTGTCAAATTTACCGATCTGTTCCGGCTGGCCAAGGAATTGGGCGCAGACTGTCTCGCCACCGGCCATTATGTGCGCCGGGTTGAAGGACCCGCAGGCGCGGAGTTGCATCGCGCGGCGGATCCTGCGCGGGACCAGAGCTATTTTCTGTTCGCCACGACGCAAGACCAGCTCGACTATTTGCGTTTCCCTCTGGGCGGGATGCCCAAGCCACAGGTGCGGGCGATCGCGCAGGAACTGGGGCTGGTGGTCGCGATGAAGCCCGATAGTCAGGATATCTGTTTCGTGCCCGACGGCGACTATGCGTCGGTCGTCCGCAAGGTGCGCCCCGATGCCGAACTGGGCGGCGATATTGTCCATCTTGATGGTCGGGTGCTGGGGCAGCATAAAGGCATGATCCACTACACCGTCGGGCAACGTAAAGGTCTGGAGGTCGGCGGACAGCCTGTCCCACTTTATGTCATCCGGCTTGACCCCGCGACTCAGCAGGTGATTGTCGGACCACGGGAAGCTCTGGCAGTACAGTCCGCACGCATAGTCGATGCAAACTGGTTGGCAGATATTCAGGGCCGCCCGATACTCGCCAAAGTGCGTTCCATGGCAAAGCCGGTGCCGGCGCGCATGGATGGCGAATGGCTGAGTTTTGACACGCCCGAATATGGTGTTGCCCCCGGGCAGGCGGCGGTCTTTTATGACGGCGAGCGCGTGCTGGGCGGTGGCTGGATTGAAAAAACGATGGCGGTCGAGCTGGTCAACGCCGCCTGACCTTATGGGTTAGAGCGCTTCAATCTCTTTTGCGTTCAACTGCACGCATCCGAAATTTCCGCGCCGTTCGGCAACCGCTTCGGCCAGAAAAGGGACGCTTGCGTAAACGCGCTTGTTGTCCGGGTCATCGGACAGACGGACCATTTCCATGCCAGCCTCCTTGTCGGTTTCGCAGCTATCCATGCTGCGGCCCTCGATATAGCGGCACGAACAGGTGATATGTGCACCATAGGCCGCACCGACTTTGGCCTGTCCTTTGATGGTTCCCCAATTCCAGACGGCCCACAGAACCACGCACAGCGCGACGACCATCGCGGCAATACGCAGCCGACGCATCATAATCGTCGGTTCTTTCGCGGTCGGCTTTGAAGTTGCGGTTGCCATATGGCCTCCATCTGGTGCATCGGTACACGCCATGCCTAGGAACAAATTCACCGTCGCCGCAACCGCTTTTTGTGCCATCGCGTCAATCGCTCTTAGTTCGTGCGCGCAGGAAACGCCGGCAAAGTCGGCCGGGCCGGGCGAAACCTATATCGTCGATGACGCCGTTGTCGGCAAAGAGAAACTGGCCGAGGCTATCGCGCCCTTTTTTGAAGATCCGGCTCTTGCCGAAACACGCGCACTGGTGGTCATGCAAGGCGGGCGCGTCATCGCCGAACGCTATGCGCCGGGCTATGGCCCCGACACGCGCCTGATTAGCTGGTCGATGGCGAAAAGCGTGACGGCCACTTTGGTCGGCCTGATGGTTGCCGACGGTCGGCTGGCGCTGGACGAGCCTGCACCGGTTCCGGAATGGCAAACGCCGCGCGACGGCCGGGCCGCGATCACCCTTCGTCATCTGTTGCATATGTCGTCGGGCCTCGATCACACCGAAATGGCCGAAGGCGAAGTCGAAATCTTCGACGCAGATACCCCCCGCATGCTGTTCCTGGATGGCCGCGAAAACGTCGCCCGCTATGCCGAAACACGGCCCTTGGAAGCCGATCCCGGCAAGAAATTTGAATATAGCAGCGCGACCAGCAACATTTTGGCCGACATTATGACGCGCTCGCTGACCGAAAGCAAAGACCCTGAAGTCCGGCGCGATGCCATGCTGGAATATGCAAGGGGGCGTTTGTTCGAACCCTTGGGTATGACCAGCGCGGTTCCCCAATTCGACCGCAATGGCACGATGCTGGGGGGCAGCATGATCCATGCAACGGCCCGCGATTGGGCGAAGTTCGGCGAGTTTCTAAGGAATAACGGGTCCGTCCGGGCGGCGCAGCTTCTGCCGACAAGCTGGACACGGTTCATGAAAACGCCAAGCCCGAACGACAATAGCTATGGCGCGCATATCTGGCTGAACCGTACCCGTGACAATGGGCAGGATCAGGTGCTTTTCCCCGGAAAGGCGCCGTCAGACGTTTTCGCGGCGCTGGGGCATCTGGGGCAGTTCGTCATTGTTTCGCCGCAACATCGCCTGACGATCGTGCGGTTGGGCAAGACGCCGGACGACAAGCTTGATCCACTTGACGACCAGTTCGTCAAGCTTATCGCACTTTTTCCGCGACGGTAATGAGCGGCGTTTAAGCCTTGGCGACGGGGGCGTCGTCGCCCAGATCTTCGAACCAGGCCTCGACCGGTCCGCTTAGCTTGATCAGCAGGGGATTGCCCTTGCGGTCGCGTGCCTTGCCAGCCTGAACCTTAATCCAGCCTTCGGAAATGCAATATTCTTCCACCGTCGTGCGTTGTTCACCCTTGAAACGGATGCCAACGCCTCGCGAAAGCAGGTCGCCATCGAAATGGGGGCTCATAGGATTGATCGAAAGGTGATCGGGCGGAGTATCGGCTTTATCGGTCATAGGCCGCGCCTTTGCCGGAAAGCTTCGCACTTGGCAATATCGGCTGAGCAGTGCAGAGGCATTCTATGGCAAAATCCGGAAATTATGATGCGATCATCCTCGGCGCAGGCGGGGCAGGGCTGATGTGTGCGCTGACCGCAGGGCAGCGGGGCCGGCGCGTTCTTGTAATTGACCATGCGAGTGGTCCGGGGAAGAAAATCCTGATTTCGGGTGGTGGCCGGTGCAATTTTACCAATGTGAACGCAACGAGCGCCAATGCGCAGGAACGTTATCTCTCCGCCAATCCCCATTTCGCCAAGTCGGCGCTAGGGCGCTATACGCCGTCGGACTTTATCGAACTCGTGCAGGCGCATGGCATTGCGTTTCACGAAAAAACACTGGGGCAGCTGTTCTGCGACGACAGCGCGCGGCAAATTGTCGAAATGCTCATGGCCGAATGCGACAGATCCGAAGCCGCGGGTGGACGGGTCGATTTTGCGTTCCACGCGCCCATATCAGATGTCCGCCGTGCGGATGACCTGTATCATGTGACCTATAATGGCTTGAAAGCATCGGCGCCTGCATTGGTGATTGCGACGGGTGGTCCGAGTATCCCCAAAATGGGGGCGACCGGATTTGCCTATGATCTTGCCCGCCAATTTGGCCTGAAAATTGTTGAGCCGCGTCCTGCGCTCGTGCCGTTTACGTTGGGCGGGGACGACGTGCTTTTTCGGGAACTGTCGGGTGTATCGGCGGATGTCGAGGCGCGTTGCGGCAAGGTCCGGTTTCGCGAGGCCGCCTTGCTGACGCACAAGGGGCTGTCGGGTCCTGCGGTGTTGCAGATATCCTCCTATTGGCGGCACGGGCAGCCGATCGGCGTCGATTTCCTCCCGGACCAGCCCCAAGGATGGTTACGCGACCTGAAACGGGAGAAACCGCGCACCACGATCAAGTCCGCGCTCTCGGCGTCACTATCTTCGCGGCTGGCCGACGTCTTGGCGGACCGGATCGGGGAGGGCGGCAATCTTGCGGACTGGCCTGACCGACGGTTGGAAGAGGCGGAGCGCAAATTGTCCGATTGGCCCTTCACCCCCAACGGCACCGAAGGCTATGCCAAGGCCGAGGTCACCGCAGGCGGGATCAGCACCGACGGTCTTTCGCAAAAAACAATGGAGGCCCGCGCGGTACCCGGGCTGTTCTGTATTGGTGAGGCGGTCGATGTGACCGGATGGCTTGGCGGCTATAACTTCCAGTGGGCATGGGCCAGCGGGGTCGCAGCGGGCGCGTCCCTCTAAGTAATGGGAACTCCGATTGTTGCGTCCTGCGCACTCGGTTCGTCGCAATTACGGAACAATTTCAGCTTTTTACGCGTGTCTTTTGCGAGACACCGTAAAAATTTTTGGCCAGTTCCGGCACCAAAGCGACTTTGCCGTGTTTGTCCCGCGTCATTGACTGACACGAAAAGGACAAGCTTATGAAATTCTCCTCTCCCTTGATGCTGGCGACAGCATCGCTCGCACTCCTCGCCACTCCCGCTTTTGCCCAATCTGAAGATGAACAGTGGGAAGGCGGCTATATCGGCGGCTCCATTGGTATTGGTGCACAGAACAACGACCGCAACGAAGGCGTTGTGTTCGATACAAATCTTGATGGTGATTACAGCGACACCGTTCGTACGGTAGCTGGTGCAAATGCGTTCTCGCCCGGTTTCTGTGGCGGCGCTGCCAACGGCACTGCGCCGATCGACGGCTGCCGCGGCGATAAGGATGGTCTCGAATATTATGGCCGTGCCGGATATGACGTGCAGAGCGGCAACCTGGTCTTTGGTGTTGTGCTCGACGGCGGAAAGTCGAAGTCGCGCGACAGCGTTACCGCATATAGCACGACCCCGGCCTTTTACACCTTCACCCGCGAGCTTGACTATTCGCTTGGTGCCCGCGCACGTCTGGGCTTGGCCAAGCGTGGGGCATTGTTCTACGCGACCGGCGGTGCTGCCTACGCCAAGATTGATAACGGCTTTGCAACCAGCAACGGTGCCAACAGCTTCACGACAAATGGCAAGACCAGCAGCTGGGGCTACAGCTATGGCGGCGGTGCCGAAGTGAAGATCGCCCGCAATTTCTCGCTGGGTCTTGAATATCTCTACACCAATTATGTCGACGATGATTTTGTTGTCGCCGTTGGTCCGGGAACCGCAGCCGCCACCAATCCGTTCCTGCTCACCAACGCAGCGGGCACGAATATGAAGCGTGACGACAGCGATTTCGACATGCACAACATCCGCTTGACCGCTGCATTCCGCTTCTAAGCCGAACGGACTTCAGTCAAAAACAAAGGGCGTCGGAATTCCGGCGCCCTCTGTGTTTTGGGTTATGTGAGGCGGCGGGTTAGGCCGCTTCTTTTTTCCGCGATGCTTTCTTGCGCTCGTTCGGATCGAGCAGCGACTTGCGGATGCGGATATTCTTTGGCGTTACTTCGACCATTTCATCGTCGTCGATATAGGCGATGGCCTGCTCCAGCGTCATTACCTTGGGTGGTGTCAGGCGGATGGCGTCGTCCTTGCCGGTCGAACGGAAGTTCGTAAGCTGCTTCGACTTCATCGGGTTGACTTCGAGGTCGTCCGGCTTGGCATTTTCGCCGATGATCATGCCTTCATACAGCGCTTCACCGGGCGAGACGAACAAAATGCCGCGCTCTTCCAATGGGCCGAGGGCGTAAGCGACCGCTTCACCATTACCGTTCGAAATCAGCACGCCATTTTTGCGGCCTTCAATCGGGCCACGATAGGGGCCGTATTTTTCGAACAGGCGGTTCATGATTCCGGTGCCGCGCGTGTCGGACAGGAATTCGCCATGATAGCCGATCAGGCCACGCGAAGGGGCGCTGAAGGTGATGCGGGTCTTGCCGCCACCCGATGGACGCATGTCGGTCATTTCGCCTTTGCGCAGAGCCATCTTCTCGACAACGGTGCCCGAATGCTCGTCATCAACGTCGATCACGACGCTTTCATAAGGCTCGGTACGGTTGCCGGATTCGTCTTCGCGGAACAGCACCTTGGGGCGCGAGATGCCAAGTTCGAAGCCTTCGCGGCGCATCGTTTCAATGAGAACGCCCAATTGGAGTTCGCCGCGACCGGCGACTTCAAAGCTGTCACGGTCTTCGGATTCGGTGACGCGGATGGCGACATTGCTTTCGGCTTCGCGCAGCAGACGGTCGCGGATCATGCGGCTGGTCACCTTGGTGCCTTCACGGCCGGCCATGGGTGAATCATTCACCGAAAAACGCATCGACAGGGTGGGCGGATCGATTGGCTGCGCGTGCAGCGGTTCGGTTACGCTCGGTTCGGCAATTGTATCGGCGACGGTCGCGGTGGTCAGACCTGCGATGGAGATGATGTCGCCGGCCTGCGCCTGATCGACAGGAATACGCTCCAGCCCGCGGAAGGACATGATCTTGGAAGCACGGCCCGCCTCGACGATCTTGCCATCGGGGTTCAGCGCGTGGATTTGCTGGTTGACCTTGACCGTGCCCGAAAGCACGAGGCCGGTCAGGATGCGGCCCAGGAAGTTGTCGCGGTCGAGCAAGGTGACGAGCATTTTGAACTCGCCATCGACGTCGGCCTTGGGCTCGGGAACGTGCGAAACGATGGTTTCGAACATCGGCGTCAATGTGCCTTCGCGCGCGCTCGGGTCCATCGATGCGTAGCCGTTGCGGCCCGATGCGTACAATACGGGGAAGTCGAGCTGTTCATCGGTCGCATCGAGCGAGACGAACAGGTCGAACACTTCGTCGAGCACTTCCTGAATGCGTTCATCGGGGCGGTCGACCTTGTTGACGACGACGATGGGGCGCAAACCGAGGGCCAGCGCCTTGCCGGTTACGAATTTCGTCTGCGGCATTGCGCCTTCGGACGAATCGACCAGCAGGATGACGCCGTCGACCATGCTGAGAATACGTTCCACTTCGCCGCCGAAGTCGGCGTGGCCGGGGGTGTCGACGATGTTGATGCGGGTGTCGTTCCATTCGACGCTGGTGCATTTGGCAAGGATGGTGATGCCGCGCTCTTTTTCGAGGTCGTTCGAATCCATGGCCCGCTCTTCAATACGCTGGTTGTCGCGGAAAGTGCCGGACTGGCGGAAAAGCTGGTCAACAAGGGTGGTTTTGCCGTGATCGACGTGCGCGATGATGGCGATGTTACGCAAAGACATGTGCATTAGGCCTTTTGGGAGGTCAGTTTGGCAGCAACATGCCACCAGATTCTGGCGCGCCCTTAACGCAATATGTGCTGCGGCGCAACAATCGAACCGCTTTCTATCCGCAATTCCTGCGGTCTATGCAGGAAATGGGCGGCTTCGGACCGCACTGTGGTGTCAGCGTCCCTTTTTCAGGGCGGCGCTGACGACATGTTCATTGTAAAGCGAATGGGGCTCTGCGGCGATTAACTCGGGGGCGAATTCGGCCTTAAAGGTACGGTGCCACGCGGCAAGCTCTCCCGATCGCAACCCGACGTCACTTTCCTCGCCAAGTGCTTCGATGTTTCGCGAACTTTCGAGCAACACCTGCCGCTGCGTGGCAAAGCGCGCGCCCGCATAGCGTTCATGGATGAGGCCGAGTTGGTGGCGGATCGCGCGAATGAGCAACTGGGCCGTCGCAGGATCGCTCTGGAGCTGCAGCCCCTCGTACGCTGCGTCAATCAGCGCGATCTGGTCGCGCACACTGCGTGCTTGCACTGCATCGCCTTCGCAACTCCGGATTGAGCGGACGTAGCTTGCCAAGGCCGCCAAGGTTGCCGCACTCGGTTCTTTGCCCGAAAATTCCTCGACGATCAGCGTGCGGATGAAACGTTCCAGAACAGTGTCATTATCCGCCCGGGAGATTTTCCCCGGCTTCGCAAGGTCGGGAATATGCGCCGCGTCCTCAACGGCATTTGCACGGACGAGGCTGAAAAAGGAACTGGTGACATCGGCGGTGCCGGATTCTTTGGAGAGGCCCTGAACAAAAAAGTGGGGATTATCGCGCCCATTCACATGGCAACTGGCGCAACTGAGATTTGCCTTTGCCGCCTGCCCACCGAGCAGGGCAGGGGTGTTGAAGAGTGCTTGTCCTGCCTGCACCTTCTTCGCGACCGGGTCCGAGAATGAAAGGCAGGCGCTTGGCTGCTTGGTTGCCGCAGCGATTTCATGGCCGCGCGCCGTCCACCAGAAAGACTGCAGAAAATCAGGCGGAGAGGCCGCCAAGGCCGCCCCGCCCAATAATGCAGTCGCAAAAGCGGCAATCAGCCTGCGGATGTGGCCGCCTCCTTGATCCAGCGGCGGAGTTCGTCAGCCTCATGACAGCCGAAGCCGCAGATCGTTTCCAGTTGCGCCAAATGCGCCTTGGCCCCGGCAACATTGCCGCGTTCCAGTTTGAGCTCGCCATAATATTCCAGCGCACCGCGATGTTTGGGCGCGATGGACAGGGCCGCCTGATAATAGCCTTCGGCGACGTCATATTTGTGGAGCTTTCGGTTGGCGAAGCCCAGATAGGTGAGGATATCGGGGTGCGGACCAGCCGCCCACAGTGCGTTGTCCAGCTGCGCAATCGCCTCTTCATACCGCTTTTCATTGATCAGGCTAACTGCCTGTACATAGATGGCATCTGCCGTCAGCGCCTTTGCCAAAACGACATCTGGCGCAACCGGGCCCATGGCCGTTTTTCCGGCCGTGACCGCAGCTTCAACCTTGGCGATGGCGTCATTCAGACGTGCCGCGTCGCGGCAACCGGTGCCGCAATTTGACGCCATGGCTTTCAGCGCGGCAACCTGTTCCCCCGCCTTGTCCGATGCGCCAAGCTTGGCATGGACAATACCGAGATCCCGCCGGGCTTCGATCAACTTGTCATCGTAGCGCACGGCCGCCGTCAGCGGTCCTTTCGCCTTTTTGAAATCGGACAGCGCCATATAGCTGGCACCGAGCAGATATTGCGCCTGCGCATTGCGGGGCATTGCACCGACAACCCGCTTAAAGGATTTCGCCGCGTCGGCATATTGTCCCGCGCGAAACGCCGTTGCGCCCTTTTGATAGTCGACCGCCGGATCATATTCGGGTGCGGACTGGCTGGGCACGCCGCCCCCGCCACCACCACCGCCGCCTGCGGAATAAGAGGGCGTAGCAGCAAAAGCCAGAATGGCCGACGAAGTAACCAGCACAAGTTTACGGTTCCAGATGCCCATTGAATCAGTCCTTTTTCCAAAAATTCCCAATATACATAGCATGACTTTGTATGTGTGGTAAAGTGTATGCTTGCCGCTCTGCCAAATTTGAGCCATCAGGCGGCTGCTTCAACAGTGCTGGCCCGACGTGCTCCGAAAATTCCTTCCCGATAATTTTGTACTCATGCTCTTTGCTACGCTGTTCGTTGCGTGGATGTTCCCGTTGTCCAGCGCTGCGCTTCCCTGGGCGCAGAATATATCATTTGCCGGAATTTTCTGCCTGTTTTTCTTGCACGGGCTGCGGTTGCCACGCCGCGAAGTGGCCCGGGCGATGTTGGGCTGGCGTTTGCAGGGGACGATGCTTGCTTTCACCTTCCTTCTGATGCCCTTGCTGGGAATCGGATTGTCTAAAATCGCCGCCCAGTTTCTACCCGCTGCCTTGGCGGCCGGCTTGCTCTACGCAGCCATCTTGCCCTCAACGGTGCAGTCCGCCGTCAGCTATACATCGCTTGCAAAAGGGAACATCGCGGCGTCGGTGATCGGGTCGGCGTTGTCCAACCTGTCGGGCATATTTCTGACCCCGCTGTTGTTCGCATTGCTGTTAGGGAGCGCATCAGGCGTGGCCATTGGCGGAAATGTCGTGATCAAAATCGTCACGATGCTCTTGCTGCCTTTTGTGATCGGGCAGGCTTCGCAGAAATGGCTTGGCAAATGGGCTGCGGACCAGCGGTATTTGCTGACCTTTTTCGACCGCGGCGTCATTCTCCTTGCTGTCTATGTGGCCTTTGGTGCGGCCGTGACCAGCGGGGCCCTGGCGGGAATAGAAGCGACTTCGCTCCTTTATCTGCTGCTTTTTGCGGCACTATTCCTGACTATCGCATTCGGGGCGGCATGGATGATCGGCGGCATGCTCGATTTTTCGCGCGCCGACCGCATCAGCCTGCTCTTTGCGGGCGCGCATAAAAGCATCGCCATTGGTGCGCCCATGGCCGCCTTGCTTTTTCCACCCACATTGGCGGGTTTGATGATCGTGCCGACTATCCTTTACCACCAGCTGCAGTTGATAGCTTCTGCGCCATTGGCGAAACGCTTGGCTGCGGCGGCCGACTAAAGACTGCGCAACGCCTCCGCCGGACGCGCGGCGAGGACGGGTAGGGAGCCCAATATTCCCAGCACAAAGGTTATCCCCGCTCCACCGACCAAGGTCGCGGCCAAAATCGCAGGATCGGGCGAAAAGCTGAAGTCGAAAATCTGGACCACGACATACCATGCGGCGGCCATGCCCAGACCCAGCGACAGTACACCCAGAACAATCGCCAGCAGGCCATATTCGAGCGCTTGAGCACCCAAAATCTGGCTGCGTGACGCACCGAGCATTTTCATGATGACGCTGTCATAAATCCGCGACTGACGTGCCGCGGCAATTGCACCGACAAGGACCGCAATGCCGGCCAGAATTGCAATCGATGCGGCCGCAGCGATTGCCTGCGCCATCTGTTTCAGCAGCGTCGTGATTTGTGCGGTCACTTCCCCGACTTCGATCAAGGACGAAGAGGGAAAGGCCGGGGGCAAGGATTTGGCCAAGACCTTTTCAGCGTCCTTTTTAACCGTGACCGTTGCGACCATATTATGCGGCGCGGCATCCAGACTGCCGGGCGAAAACACAAGGACATAGTTTAGCCCGAAATTGTCCCATTTGACCGTTCGAAGCGAGGCAATTTTTGCCGGAACCTCGACGCCAAGCAGGCTGATTGTCATGCTGTCGCCGACGTTGAGCCCAAGCGTGGCAGCGACTTCGGCTTCCAGACTGATCAGCGCCGGGCCCTTATAGTCGGCAGGCCACCATTTCCCGGCGACGACTTCGCTGCCCTTGGGCAGTTCGGCGCTGTAGGTCAGTCCGCGATCGCCGTTCAGCACCCACGCCCCTTCGGGCAGTTCCTTCAACTGGTCGACGCGTTGGCCGCCATATTCCACGATGGTACCGCGCAGCGCCGGGATCATATTTACCGTCGCGGCAGGATCCGCGTCCTTGATCATTTGCGTAAAGCGGGCCGAACCATCGCGCGGAATATCGAGAATGAAGAAGCTTGGTGCCCGGTCGGGAATGCTGTTCTTGATTTCATTGTTGATGCTGGTCTGGATAGCCGCCAGCGTCACGAACAGCGTCAATCCCAAGCCAAGCGCGACCACTAAAGCCTGCGTCTGCGCCCCGGGGCGGTGCAGGTTGGCGAGCGCGAGACGGGGAAGGGGTGAGTTAGGGCGTGGCAGGCGAATAACGATGAAGCGCAACAACCAGGCTATGCCCGTTAATAAGAGCAGCAATCCGAAGGCCGCACCGACAAATGCCAGTGAGAAAAGAGGTTCGCGTGCCGTGGTAACCGCAATGGCGATAATCGCAAGGATGGAGGCAACGACCCAGCCGAGACTGCGGCGGTCAATCCGTGCGTCGCCTTCGACAATCGCACGGAACAGGCCAGCCGCGGGCACCGTGCGCGCGCGGGCCAACGGAGGGAGAGCAAAGGCTATCGCAATCAATAATCCGTATAGCGCGCTGACCAACAAAGGAATGGGGTGGATTGTGTATCCGGGCGCAACGGGCAGGATGTCGCCTGCGACCCAGCCGATAGCCATGGGCATGATACTGCCGACGGCAAGTCCCACCGCTATGGCAGCAAGGGACACCGTCAGGATTTGGAGCATGTAGATTTGAAAGATCACATTGCTGTCGGCGCCATTCACTTTCAGGGTGGCGATGCTGGATCTTTTACTTGCGAGATAGCTGCCCACACCGTTGCCGACGCCAATGCCGGCAATAACAAGCGCCGCCAGTCCGACGAGAGTCAGAAATTGCCCCATGCGCTCAATAAAGCGCCGTGTTCCCGGGGCACCATTGGACCGGTCGGATATTTCCCAGCCTGCCGAGGGAAATTGCGCCTCCAATGATTTTGCAAGCGCGGCCACATCCTGTTCGGGACCCAATTTGATGCGGTATTTGGCTTCATACATGCTGCCCGGCTGGATCAGGCGGGTATCGGGCAAAGACGCCATGTTGATGATCGCGACCGGCCCCAGCGTAAAGCCTTCGCCCAAACGATCGGGTTCATCGGCAATGATGCCGGCGACCCTGAATGTCGCCTCGCCAAAGCGGACGGTTTCGCCTTTCTGGATACCCAACCGGTCGGACAGGGTGGGGCCGATATAGATATCGCCCTTTGCCGGAGCCCGGGCAATTTTGCCGTCTGCAAGGCGCAGGCTTCCATAATGGGGATAGACCGCATCAATCGCCTTCAATTCGGCTAGCAGGCTGTCGTCTCCGATAGCCATTGCCCGCAAGCGAACAGTCTCGGACACGGAACCCGCCTTGCGCATGGCCGCCAGTTCGGAGTCGGTGGCCTGACGTTGGGCAATGCCGATCTCGATATCGCCGCCCAATATGGTCTGCCCGCGGCGCGATAGTTCGTCGCCAATACCTGCCGTCAGACTGCCGATTGCGGCCAAAGTGGCCACGCCGAGGAAAAGGCAGATCGCCAGCAAGCGCAATCCCCGGATACGCGCGGACAGATCGCGTCGTGAAATGCGCCAGATCGCCGCAAGGGAAAGGCTCATGCCGCGCTTTCTACAATGTGGCCGTCCTGCATCGCAATTACGCGATCGCACTTGCGCGCGAGTTCGGGATCATGCGTGATGATCAGCAAGGTCGCGCCCAGCGCCGCGCGCCGCTCAAACAGCAGGTCTACGATCGATGCGCCGGTGGAGCCATCCAGATTACCTGTGGGTTCATCGGCAAAGATAATCTTGGGTGCCGCAGCCATCGCCCGGGCAATCGCAACGCGCTGTTGCTCGCCGCCCGACAATTGCGTGGGGTAATGGGTCAAACGGTGGCCTAGCCCGACCGCCCGCAATTCCGCTTCCGCACGTCCGAAGGGGTCGTCTATTCCGGCCAGTTCCATTGGGATCGCTACATTTTCAAGCGCCGACATGGTGGGGAGAAGGTGGAATGCCTGCAACACAATGCCGATGTGTCCGCGGCGCGCGCGGGCCAATTCATCTTCGTTCAAGTGGCGGAAATCCAGTCCGTCGACGATAACAGTCCCGCCGCTCGCCTGTTCAATTCCGGCCAGAACCGCCATCAAAGATGACTTGCCCGAACCCGAGGGTCCTAACAGGGCAACGCTGCTATCATAGGGTATTTCCAGATCGACCCCGCGTAAAATCGACACGGCGGCGTCATTACTGCCAAGGCTTAGGGTGACATTTGATGCGCGGATTGCCATATCAGATGCCAAGTTAACAGGAGCGTGCAAGGAGTTGTCCTTATGAGCAGAGGTTTTTGGATATATGGTGTGCTTCTTGTCGCAATCCAAGGGTTGGCGGCATGCGGGAATAATCCTGTAGAAGATGAGCCGATCGAGATGGCCGCAGGCGAGCAAGGCGCGGGTGAAAAGCTGGTCGTAGCCTTTGGCGATAGCCTGTTTGCCGGATATCAGCTCGCCCCCAATGAAGGTCTTGCACCGCAATTGCAGGCGGCGTTGAAAGAAGACGGGATAAATGCCCGGGTGCACAATGCCGGCGTATCGGGCGATACCACGGCTGCAGGCCGGACACGCCTCAACTTCGTGCTCGACAATCTGGACCGCAAGCCCGATCTGGTCGTTCTCGGCCTAGGCGGCAACGACATGCTGCGCGGGATCAAACCGCAGGAGACGCGGGCCAATCTCGAAGCCATGCTGCAAGAGTTACAGCGGCGCAAAATCAAGGTGGTGATGACCGGTATGCTCTCTGCACCCAATTTGGGACCCGATTACGCCCGCGCTTTCAACCCGCTCTATCCCGAACTGGCCGCCCAATATGGGGCGAAGCTTTATCCGTTCTTCCTGGAAGGTGTCGTGATGGATAAATCACTGATGCTGAAAGATAATATTCATCCCAACGCCAAGGGTGTGACGCGCGTTGTCGAAGGATTATCGCCTCTGGTCGAAGCCACATTGATGGACGGGCGGAGTGCTGTATTAGAAAAATAATACAGCTGGGGACGTAAGTGCTTGAAAAGGTCGGGCACTCGTTCCATCTGTTGTGTATCTGATAGACAGAGGAAAGTGACCATGTCGACTGAAACCGTTACCCAGACCGTCAGCGAACTGAAGCTGACACCGCCTGATCCAGTGCCCACCGTTGCCCCGCAACAGGCCATGGGTTTGGTCCCGGTGACCGATGAACAGAAGTCGAAGCTGGAAGAACGCGTCGAGGCCTATGTCGCTGATTTGATCGCGCAGGATGTGAACAGCCCTGAATTCGGCAAGCGCGTCGACCAGTTGACCAACATGGGCCGTAAGGAAATCATGGAGGCATCGGCACAATCGAACCGTTTCCTCGACAAACCGATCCGGCGCATGGACGAAGGATCGGGCGTCGGCGCCGACCTTGCCGAACTGCGCCGTGTGGTTGAAGATTTGGACCCTTCCAAAAAGGGAAATCTGATGACCAAGGAAAAGCTCTTCGGCATCATCCCTTGGGGCAGCAAGCTGCGCAACTATTTCGACAGCTATCAAAGTTCGCAAACCCATATCAGTTCGATCCTAGGACGGTTGGGCAACGGCAAAGACGAGTTGCTCATGGACAATGCCGCCATTGATGTGGAACGGCAAAATCTGTGGGTTGCTATGGGCAAGCTGGAACAGATGATCGTCATGTCCAAACAGCTTGATGCCAAGCTCGAGGAAAAGGCGGCGGAACTGGAGCTGTCTGATCCGGCAAAATCGCGGGCTATCAAGGAAAGCGCGCTCTTCTATGTGCGCCAGCGCACGCAGGATTTGCTGACGCAGATGGCGGTCACTGTGCAAGGGTATCTGGCGCTTGATCTCGTCAAGAAGAACAATGTCGAGCTGGTCAAAGGCGTGGACCGCGCCTCGACGACCACGGTTGGTGCATTGCGGACGGCGGTGACGGTGGCGCAGGCGATGACAAACCAGAAGCTCGTTCTCGACCAGATCACCGCGTTGAACACGACGACCGCGAATATCATCGATTCCACGGGCCAACTGTTGCGCGACAATACGGCGCGAATACATGAACAGGCCGCCGGTGCAACGATACCGCTCGAAACATTGAGCCGTGCGTTCCAGAATATCTATGACACCATGGATGCTATCGATACGTTTAAGCTGAAGGCGCTCGACAGCATGAAGCAAACGTCCGAGGCGCTGGAGCAGGAAATGCAGAAATCGAAGGGCTATATTGCGCGTGCCGAAGGGCAGGCTCAGGCCCTACAATCCACACAGGACAGCGGACTTCTCGCGTCGTTGGAAAACTGAAACATTAGGATTTGAATGACCAGCCCCGCTTCGCAATCCGACGAAATTCTTGAACGCAGCCGACGTGCGCTGCGCAATGTGCGTATGCCACCCATCGGCACCAAATCGCAGGCGCTGCGCCGCGCGCATTTCTGGGGCAAGGTCAGCAAGGCCGCACTGGCTGTCGGCGCTGTATTGATCGGTGCGGGAATTGTCGGTGCAATCATCGACGGTATCGGATTTTGGGGTGTCATGATTACCGGCCTGGTCGGCGCGGCGGCGGCTTATCTGCTGATGCGCTATCCCGATATGCCGATGCCGACCACGGAAAGCCTGCGCCAGACCGATTTGGGGACGTTGGCCGGAAAGACAGAGATCTGGTTGGAATCCCAGCGTCCTGCTTTGCCGGCACCGGCGGTTACGGTGATGCAGGATATCGGCATCCGGTTGGACCAGCTGGCGCCTCAATTGCAGACTTTGGACGACAATGACCCGGCCGCACGAGAGGTTCGCAAGCTGGTGGGCGAGCATTTGCCGGAGCTTATCAACGGCTATAAACGGATACCCGATAGCCTGAAGCGGAAGGAACATGGCGGCAAAACGCCCGAGCAGCAGCTTCTTGACGGTTTGAAGTTGATTGACCGTGAAATCGAGACAATGACCGGCCAGATTTCGCGGGGCGAACTCGACAAGTTGGCGGTACGTGGCCGCTATCTGGAACTGAAATACGACACCGAGGCATCGAACACCTAGCCGCGCGTTCCGAATTCAATATTCCTAATAGCTGCTATTAGAATAGCCGATACTTGCCCACAACCGGTTCAAGAGCATTGCTGCGCGCAGGACTGTTCTGACATAGCAAATCCATCGAAGGTGGGGTGGATTGCATGAAAACGACGGCACGGGCAGTGGTTATTGGCGGCGGCGTCGTGGGCGTCAGCACATTATACCATCTGGCCAAAATGGGATGGAGCGATGTTGTCCTGCTGGAACGCAAGGAACTGACATCGGGGTCGACCTGGCATGCAGCAGGGTTATTGCCGCTGTTCAACCTCAGCTATTCGGTCGGAAAACTCCACCAATATTCGGTCGGGCTTTATCCCAGTCTAGAGGCTGAGACCGGCCTACATGCCGGGTTTTCGCAAGTCACCAACATCCGTCTGGCAACCACGCGCGATCGCATGGACGAATATCATTATTATGCCGGCGTTGCGCGCACGATTGGTGTAAACGTCAACTTCCTCACGCCCGATCAGGTCAAGGACATCTGGCCGCTTGCCAATATGGACGGCGTCATCGGCGCCATCCAGCATCCGGACGATGGCTACATCCAGCCGGCTGACCTGACCCAAGCCCTGGCCAAGGGAGCGCGGCAGCGCAGGGCAACCATATACCGCAATACGACAGTGACCGCGATTACACAGCAGCCCAATGGCGAGTGGCTGGTATCGACCGATCAGGGCGACATAACATGCGAACATGTCGTTTCCTGCTCCGGAAATTTTGCCCGTGCGACAGGGGCCATGGTCGGGCTGGATATCCCCGTCATCCCGGTCGAACACCAATATATTGTTACAGAACAGCATCCCGACATCATGGCCCGCAAAAAGGCGGGATTGCCGGAGATGGGCGTGCTGCGCGAATCCGACGCCAGCTACTATATGCGGGAGGAGGCCGGGGGCCTTTTGCTTGGCCCTTATGAAGTCGGCGCGCCGGCATGTTATGTTGATGGCCCGGCGGCGAACAGCGAATATGAATTGTTTCCCGACGCCCTTGAGCGGCTGGAGCCTTATATCCTGGCCGCGATGAAACGTGTTCCCGCCTTTGGCGAGGTCGGAATCAAGAAAGTCTATAATGGCGCAATTGCCTATACGCCCGACGGGTCGCCCATCGTCGGTCCGGCATGGGGCCTCAAAAACTTCTGGCTCAACGAGGGCCATAGTTTTGGGGTTACCGCCGCAGGCGGCGCGGGTTGGCAGCTTGCCCACTGGATTGTCGATGGTGAACCGACCATCGACATGATGGGCGTCGACCCGCGCCGCTTTGGCGATTATGCGGGACGCGGTTTCTTGATCGAAAAGAATGAAGAAGCCTATGCCAAGGTCTTTACGGTGCACTATCCCGACGAAGAGCGGGAGGCGGGGCGCGCATTGCGGCGTACGCCGTGCTATGATCGGATGAAGGATCTGGGTGCGGTATTTGGAAGCGTATTCGGGTGGGAGCGGCCCAATTGGTTTGCGCCGGAGGGCTATGCCCTTACCGAGGCTGACCTCGACAAGCCCAATGTGTTACTGAACGACAATCACCCCGTTGTTCCGGGCGAGACCGTCCGTGAAAAATGGTCGTTCCGCCGATCCAATTATTTCACACATGTTGGCAATGAATGCCGTCATGTGCATGAAAATGTTGGTATTCAGGATATGAGCGCATTTGCCAAATGCGAAATTTCCGGACCCGGGGCTGAGGCGTGGCTTGACCAATTGCTGACCAACGCGGTGCCCAAAAAGGTGGGCAGGGTGACGTTATCCTATCTTCTGACCGACAAGGGCGGGGTGCGGAGTGAATTCACCGTGTATAAGATAGCACCACAACGCTATTATCTGGTCTCGGCTGGCGCCTATGAACGGCACGACCATGACTATCTGAAAAAGGCGATGCCCAAGGACGGATCGGTGAGTTTCGAACGGCTGACCACGGCGATGGGCGTGCTGGTCTTGGCCGGGCCAAAGTCGCGCGCGCTCTTACAGAAACTGACCGATGCCAACCTTTCGAATGAAGCCTTTCCCTGGTTAACCGGGCAGAAGATCAGCATTGGCCTCGCGCAGGTCGAGGCGTTGCGGGTAAATTTCATCGGCGAACTGGGATGGGAAATCCACCATCCCATCGAGATGCAGAATTACATCTTTGATCAGCTTATGGCAGCCGGAGCGGAGTTTGATATCAAACCCTTCGGTATTCGCGCCATGACATCGATGGCGCTTGAGAAAAGCTACAAGCTGATCCCGCGCGAACTGTCGGTGGAATATGCCGCCTTTGAAAGCGGGCTGGATCGCTTTGTCAGCCTGAAAAAGCCGGGCTTCCACGGGAAAGACGCGTTGCTTAAGTGGCAAGCGAAGGGATTTGCAAACGCGCTGGTCACGATGGAAGTGCATGGGGTGACCGATGCCGATGCGCGCGGCTCCGAAGCGATCTATCAGGGGGACGAAATTGTTGGTCGGGCGACCTCCGGTGGCTATGGCTGGCGTGTCGGCAAATCGCTGGCCTTGGCGATGGTGCGGCCAGATCTGGCGGCGGCCGGAACCGAATTGGAAATCGCGATTTTAGGAACCCGCTACCGGGCGACGATAATTGAAGATTCGCCCTTTGACCCCGATAACGCGGCGCTCAGGAGCTAGGCCAATGGCGCGCTTTGAATCCATACAGGCACTTTTGCAACAGGACCGAAAGGGGCATACCCTACCGCGCGAGCTGTATGTCGGCGAAGACGCTTTCCAGTTCGACACGCAGGTCATGCTGAAATCTGTCTGGCTTTACGCCTGCACCGCGGCGCATGTTAAACACCCCGGCGACTATTTCGTGTTCGAGGTCGGGCATAATGCGATCATCATTGTCCGAGGCCGCGACAATGAAATCCGCGCTTTCTGGAACAGTTGCCGGCACCGGGGGGCAAAAATCTGTGTGGAACAGCGCGGCCGGACGCCCCGGCTGATGTGTCCCTATCATCAATGGACCTATGGTCTTGATGGAAAACTGCTCGCCGCGCGCAGCATGACGGAGGATTTCGACAAGCAGGATCATGGGCTAAATCCGGTCGCGCTGGAAAATGTCGGTGGGCTGATCTTCATTTGCATGGATGATAATCCACCGTCGATTGAACGGGTTAAGGCCGATATCGAAGATCAAATCGCAGTTTATGACATTGAACGGCTGAAGGTCGTGGTTCAGGATAATTATCTTGAAGACGCCAACTGGAAACTGGTGATGGAGAATAACCGCGAATGCTATCATTGCGACGCGGGACATCCCGAACTGATTAGCGTGCTCGGCACCTATGGCTTTGGCAAAGGCCTGCCGGAAGATGGTGAGGCAGATGTCGTCGATGATGCCGCTTTTGACGCTATGGTCGACGCCAAGCGGGAGCAATGGAAGAAACTGGGCATATTCCGCGAGCTTATCGAATTTCCCGATGGATGGTGGCACCGTATGGCGCGGCTGCCCTTGGCCAATGGCGCGGTGACCCAGTCGATCGACGGAAAGCTGGCCTGCGAAAAATTAATTGGGCCCTTTTCGGAACCGGAAACATCAAGCCTGTCTGTATGGACGCAACCGAACAGCTGGCATCATTTCTGCTGCGACCATGTCGTAACCTTCTCGCTCACGCCGGTCGCAGCCGACAAGACTTTGTTGCGCACAAGCTGGCTGGTGCATGAGGATGCCGTTGAGGGCGTCGATTATGACCCTGATCATCTCGCCGCCTTGTGGCGCACAACCAACACACAAGACGGCCATTTTTCGATGCTGAACCATCAGGGGATCAGCTCCGATGGCTATCAACAGGGACCCTATGCCGTTGAGGAAAAGCTGGTTGAGGATTTCAAGGATTTCTATGTGGCGGCGTCGTTAAAGTCGCTTGAACGAGAAGGGGCATGACATTGTTACCGTCACAAGGCTCCGTCAAGCTGGCCGCGGGCGATTGGCAACCGGGTGAACGGCCAGGCGAAATGCTCCGCCCGCTTGTCGATGATCCGCGGGGTTATCGTACTATGCTTTTTAAAGTGGCGCCCGGCCCCTTGGGCGTCCTGCACGCGCATGATGAAATCGAGCAAATCTACGTTATGGAGGGTGACTTTTTCGACGATGCTGAAAGTTACGGCCCCGGTGATTTTCTGCTGCGGATGCCGGGCGCAATGCATCGGGCCGGAAGCAAAGGTGGTTGCACCATGTTCATCGTCTACGCACCGTTGACTGAAGGTTCAGCATGACCCGTTTCAGCGCCCTCAGCCTGTTCGCCAAAGCCTTGGGCGCGCACCAGGACTGGCCCGAACAATGGCCCGATGCCGCACCTAAGGCGTCCTATGATGCGATCATCGTCGGCGGCGGTGGGCATGGCCTTGGCGCGGCGTATTATCTCGCCAAAAAATATGGCATTACCAATGTGGCGGTTCTTGAAAAGGGCTGGATTGGCGGCGGCAATACCGGGCGCAACACAACCATTATCCGATCCAATTATCTCTACGATGAAAGCGCGCATCTATACGACCATGCGGTCAAGCTCTGGGATGGGCTTAGTCAGGAACTGAATTACAACACCATGTATTCAAAGCGCGGTGTCATGATGCTGGCGCATAATGTCCATGATATTCAGAGCTTCAAACGGCACATCCATGCGAACCGGCTGAACGGGGTCGATAATGAATGGCTGACCCCTGAAGAAGCCAAAGCCTATTGCCCCCCGCTCAATATCGCCGCCGATGCCCGCTATCCGGTGCTGGGCGCTGCGTTGCAACGGCGGGGTGGAACGGCGCGGCACGATACGGTGGCGTGGGGATATGCGCGTGCTGCGGCGGCGCTTGGCGTCGATATCATCCAGAATTGCACGGTGACCGGAATCCGCCGTGGGGCGGACGGCGCGATCGAAGGCGTGGAAACGACGCGCGGTTATATTGCGTCCAAACGCGTTGGCGTGTCGGCAGCGGGCAACACATCGGTCGTCATGCAGATGGCAGGTCTCGATTTCCCGCTCGAAAGCTATCCGCTGCAAGCGCTCGTATCCGAACCGATCAAACCGACATTTCCGTGCGTCGTTATGTCGAACACCGTCCATGCATATATGAGCCAATCGGACAAGGGCGAGTTGGTGATTGGTGCGGGGACGGACCAATATGTCAGCTATTCGCAACGTGGCGCGCTGCATATCGTCGAGCACACTTTGGCTGCGATTTGCGAGATATTCCCGATCTACCGACGCGTTCGGATGTTACGGACATGGGGCGGGATCGTCGACGTCACGCCGGACCGCTCGCCCATATTGGGCAAGACGCCGGTCAAGGGCCTTTATGTCAATTGCGGATGGGGCACGGGCGGATTCAAGGCGACGCCGGGGGCAGGGGACCTGCTGGCCTATACGATGGCCAAGGACGAACCCCACCGGATCAACGCACCCTTCAACCTCGACCGGTTCCGCAATGGCCGATTGATTGACGAAGCGGCGGCAGCGGCGGTGGCACACTGATGATCCTGATCCATTGTCCTTATTGCGACGAGAAGCGTCCCGAAATCGAATTTGCCTATGCGGGCCAAGCGCATATCGCGCGCCCGGTCGATCCCGACAGTTATAGCGACGAAGAATGGGAGCGTTTCCTGTTCATCCGCGCCAATCCGCGCGGACGTCATCATGAACGGTGGCGGCACAGCCATGGCTGTGGGCGCTTTTTCAATGCGGTGCGGGATACTGTGACCGATAAATTCGAAACAACCTACAAGGCAGGGGAACCCCGCAAATGAGCGGCTATCGTTTACCTGCCGGTGGCCGGGTTGACCGCAACAAGCCGGTATCATTCACCTTTGACGGCAAAAGCTATCAGGGCCTTGCTGGCGATACATTAGCGTCGGCCTTGCTGGCCAATGGCATTTCGCTCTTTGGCCGGTCGTTCAAATATCACCGGCCACGCGGGGTGTTGGCCGCAGGCAGCGAGGAGCCTAATGCCCTGGTTTCGGTCCTCCGTGGGCCGGGGCGGTTCACCCCCAATTTGCGCGCGACCAATGTGGAAATCCATGACGGGCTGACTGCGACCAGCCAGAACCGTTGGCCTTCGCTCAAGACCGACTTCGGTGCCATCAATGACCGGCTGGGCATGTTTTTCCCCGCCGGGTTCTACAACAAGACCTTCATGTGGCCACGCTCCTTTTGGGACAGGCTGTATGAACCGGCCATCCGCAAAATGGCCGGGCTAGGCGACGCGCCGACCGAGGTGGATCCGGACACCTATGCCGCGACCTATGCCCATTGCGATCTGCTTATTGTGGGTGCTGGACCCGCCGGTCTCGATGCCGCGCTGGAAGCGTCGGGCACGGGCAAGCGCGTCATCCTGATTGACGAACAGGATGAGGTTGGTGGCGGGGCCTTAGCCGATCCCGCGTTGTGGGCTTGGCTGGAACGCAGCGTAAAGGCCCTGAACGCTGCGGCTAATGTGACGATTCTGTCGCGCACAACGGCCTTTGGCTATTATCACAATAATTTCATCGGTGCTGTTCAGCGACTGACAGACCATCTGCCCGAAAATTCGCAAGCGCCGCGTGAAAAATTGTGGCGGATCCGCGCGGGCGAAGTGCTTTTGGCGCAAGGGGCGATTGAGCGGCCGTTGGTGTTCGATGGCAATGATACGCCCGGCGTCATGCTGTCTTCGGCGGCCCGCATATTCGCCAATCGTTACGGTGTCGCCGTCGGCAAATCGCTTGCCTTGATGGCCGTGCACGATAGTGGCTGGCATGATGTTTTCGCCTTGAAAAAGGCGGGTGTGGGCATTGCCGCCATTATCGATGCACGCGATGACATTGATGAAGCCCTGCAGGCCGAAGCGGCTGCGCTGGGCATTGCAGTTCACCTCAGCCACAGCGTCATCGGCGTCAAAGGACGGCATCAGGTCGCTGCAATCGAGATGTGCGCCAATGGCAGCGATGTTCGCCGCACTATCTCCTGCGACGCGCTGCTGATGGCCGGTGGCTGGACTCCGAGCGTCCATCTGTGGTCGCACAGCAAGGGCAGTCTGAAATGGCGCGATGATCTGGGCGCTTATGTTCCCGATCAGCCCAACGAAAATTGCCGCAGCATCGGTGCCTGCTCGGGCGATTGGGATTTTGGGAAGGGCGCCGTGTTTGACGTGCTTCCGACACCCAAGGATCAAGCGCGGATCAAGGCCTTTGTCGATTTCCAGAATGATGTGACGGCGAACGATATTAATCTGGCGGTGCGCGAAGGCTTCCGGTCGATTGAGCATATCAAGCGCTACACGACCAACGGCATGGCCACCGATCAGGGCAAAACGTCGAACCTGAATGGTCTGCAAATCGCCTCGACCGCGTTGGCAAAGGCGGTGCCCGACATTGGCCTCACGACGTTCCGGCCGCCTTATACTCCGCAGACATTTGGAGCCTTGGCGGGCCATGCCAAGGGTGCGTTGTTCCAGGCGACACGTACCACCAATATCGATGGCTGGGCCGAAGAAAATGGTGCGATTTTCGAACTGGTCGCGCAATGGCGTCGTGCGCGCTACTTCCCGAAATTCGGGGAAGACATGCACGCCGCGGTCAATCGCGAATGCCGTGCGGTGCGAGGCAGCGTCGGCATATTCGACGCATCGACGTTGGGCAAAATCGAAGTTGTTGGCCCCGATGCGGCTGAGTTTTTGAACCGCATGTACACCAATCCGTGGAAAGCACTGGAGCCGGGGCGTTGCCGCTATGGCCTCTTGCTCAAGGAAGATGGCTTCATCACCGATGATGGTGTTTCCGCACGGCTGGCGCCGGACCGGTTCCACCTGACCACCACAACGGGCGGTGCGGCGCGGGTGCTGAATATGATGGAGGATTACCTCCAGACCGAATGGCCTGACCTGAATGTCTGGCTGACCAGTACGACCGAACAATATGCCGTTGTCGCGCTTCAGGGACCCAACGCCCGCAAGTTGCTGGAACCATTGGTGGAGGGCATCGACCTGTCGGCAGAGGAATTCCCGCACATGGCAATCCGCGAGGGACATATCTGCGGCATTCCCACACGTCTGTTCCGCGTAAGTTTCACCGGCGAACTGGGCTTTGAGATCAACGTACCTACCGCCTATGGCCGTGCCCTATGGGAACGGTTGATGGCCGATGGTGCGGAATATGGAATTACACCCTACGGTACCGAAACGATGCATGTTCTTCGTGCTGAGAAGGGCTTCATCATTGTCGGGCAGGATACGGACGGCACAGTCACACCCTATGATGCAGGGCTGGACTGGGCCGTCGGCAAGAAAAAGCCGGACTTTGTCGGGCGGCGTTCGCTTGCACGGCCTGACATTGTTGCTGCCGGACGCAGACAGTTGGTCGGTTTGCTGACGGAAGACTCGAAAATGGTGTTGGAAGAGGGTGCGCAGATCGTGGCGGATACTAACCAGCCTGTTCCCATGACCATGATCGGTCATGTCACCTCCTCCTACTGGAGCGAAACGCTCGGACGTTCAATTGCCATGGCGCTCGTTGCAAATGGTCATGCCATGAAGGGCGAGACGATATATGTTCCAATGCCCGAAGGTACGCATAAAGCGGTAATCAGTTCCATGGTTTTTTACGATCAGGAAGGGGCGCGGTTGCATGTCTGACGCACTCACACGCGCCGAACCCGTTCCCTCCGCGCCCTTTGTCGGAGATGGCATATCCATCAGTCTAGCCGCGCCCATGATGCGCTATTCGCTCCGCGCGCGTCAGCCGCAGGCGCTTGAAACCCTGCTCGGGGTCAAGGTGCCCAAGAAAATTGGCGCAATGGAAGAGGGGATTGCGTGTCTTGGTCCCGATGAATGGTTGCTGCGCGCGCCAATAGGTTCCAAGATCGTCGGCGGCGCAGGGCTTCCTGTGTCGCTTGTCGACATCAGCGAACGGGCAATTTGTCTGGTGGTGGAGGGACCACGTAGTGCTGAAATTCTGAACGCAGGATGCCCGCTTGATCTGGATAGGTTTGCAGTCGGACGGGCAACACGGACTATTTTCGAAACCGTTGAAATTGTGCTGCTGCGGTTGGCCGAGGACCGGTTCCATGTCGAAGTCTGGCGCAGTTTTGCGCCATGGATGTGGACCGCACTGACGACCGCGGCGCATCACTAACATCAGGTCGGCATCAAGGGGGGCATATTGGCGGATTGGGATAAAGCAATTGATCTGGGGGATTACGGGAAGTCGAACCGTAACTGGCTCGGTATGCACATTAACCCTGCGGTGTTCCTGCCGACCGCCTTCATCTCGCTTATCGTCATCATATTCAGCCTTGTCGCACCACAGGCATCAGCGGATTTTTTCTCGGCCCTGCGCAGCGGCGCCGTGGCGCACTTCGACTGGTTCTTCATGTCCGCAGGAAATTTACTGTTGCTGTTCTGCGTGATCGTGGCGCTCTCTCCGCTCGGGAATATCCGGCTGGGCGGCAAGGGAGCAACACCTGACTATTCCCGGCTATCCTGGTTCGCGATGCTCTTTGGCGCAGGTATGGGCATTGGTCTCGTCTTCTACGGCGTGGGTGAACCCGTTACCCATTTCACGACATCGATGGCGGGAGGATCAGGTGCACCTTTAGGCGGTGCAGTCGGCGACGCGGCGGCGGCACGGGGTCTTGCAATGGCCGCCACGATATTCGACTGGGGACTTCACCCGTGGGCGATCTTCACGGTCACCGGTCTTGCGCTGGCCGTGTTCAGTTTCGACTACAAGATGCCGCTTTCGATGCGGTCCGCATTTTACCCCCTTTTCGGCAAAGCTGTGTGGGGCCGGGCCGGGGATGTCATCGAAATATTGGCGGTGCTGGCGACGATTTTCGGTCTGGCCACTTCCTTGGGTCTGGGTGCGCAACAGGCAATGGCCGGGATAAGTTACCTCTACGGTGTGGCGAGTTCCTCGACGACGATATTGATGCTGATTGCCGTCATGGCTGCCGTGACCTTTTTGTCAGTCAGGGGCGGCATCGACCGGGGCATTCGCATCTTGAGCGAGGTCAATATGTGGGTCGCCTTTGCGTTGCTGGTATTCGTTCTGTCGACCGGATCGACGCTGCAGTTGTTGGCCGATCTGGGGCGCAATATTTTCACCTATCTCAGCCTTCTGCCGGCACTTTCCAACCCGGTCGGGCGAACCGATACGGGCTTTTATAATGATTGGTCGGTCTATTACTGGGCTTGGTGGATCAGCTGGGCGCCCTTTGTCGGTATGTTCATGGCCCGCATTTCACTCGGCCGCACCGTCTGTGAATTTATTGCAGGGGCCATGATCGCCCCGACATTGCTGGGCATCATCTGGTTGACCATTTTTGGCGATGCCAGCATCGCGCAAATTGTCGCGGGGAACGGTGCCGAACTCACAAAATCATCGCTGGATACGCAGCTTTTCGTCCTGTTGGCATCGCTGCCATGGGCGCAGTTTACCTCGGTCGTCGCGATTGCGCTGATCCTGATCTTCTTTGTGACCGGTTGGGATTCAGGAACCCTCGTCATCGACACAATGACATCCGGCGGCCGCACCGACACGCCATTGCGGCAGAAGACAATCTGGCTGTTTGCCGTGGGTGGAATCGGCATTGTCCTGCTGCTCAGCGGTGGCCTGACGTCGCTGCAAGCTGGTGCGATTGCGACAGGCTTGCCACTGGCGGGCGTCTTGCTCTTGATGTGCGCAGGAACGTTGAAGGGCCTGCTCGCCTTGCACCGCCTTCCCGCGCGACAGCAAGGCATCGATGCTCTCGATGGCTGAGCGTTATGACTTCATCATTGTCGGCGCAGGGTCGGCGGGATGTGTGTTGGCCGACAGGTTGAGCGCCGATGGCCAAAGCCGGGTGCTGGTACTGGAATATGGCGGCTCTGACCGCTCGGTCTTTATCCAGATGCCGAGTGCGCTTTCGATCCCGATGAACACGCGCAAATATAATTGGCAATATGAAAGCGAGCCGGAGCCCCATTTGAACGGACGCCGGATGCACGCCCCGCGTGGCAAAGGACTGGGCGGGTCGTCGTCAATCAATGGCTTAGTATATGTTCGCGGCAACCCGCTCGATTTCGAACTTTGGCAGGACCAAGGCGCGCAGGGTTGGGGCTATGCCAATGTTCTCCCTTATTTCAAACGGGCCGAGCGCCGCGATGAAGGCGGTGACAGTTATCGGGGCGGGGACGGCCCGCTCGACACCCGCTATGGGCCGATGCGTAATCCGCTTTATCAGGCATGGATCAATGCGGCGGCGCAGGCAGGCTATCCGGTCACATCGGATATAAATGGAGAGCAGCAGGAAGGCTTCGGCCGGATGGATATGACCGTGCGTGACGGCGCGCGGTGCAGTGCTGCAAAGGCCTATTTGCGGCCCGCCATGAAACGGACCAATGCGACGGTCGTGACCCACGCCATGGCCGAACAGATTTTGATGGAAGGGCGAAAGGCCGTTGGCATCCGTTATCGACGGGGCGGTCAGACGCATATCGCCTATGCCGATCGCGAAGTCATATTATCGGGCGGGCCTATTAACTCGCCCCAATTGCTGATGCTGTCGGGAATAGGACCATCTGCGGAATTGCGCCGGCATGGCATCGACATAGTGGCCGACCGCCCCGGCGTCGGGGCGAATTTGCAGGATCATCTGGAGTTTTACTTTCAGATTGCCTGTAAACAGCCGGTATCGCTTTACCCCTATGTGAACTGGTTTGCGAAGGGGCTGATCGGGGCGCAGTGGCTTTTGACCCGCAAGGGATTGGGGGCGACCAATCATTTTGAAAGCTGCGGATTTATTCGGAGTCGGGCCGGCATCAAATATCCCGATATCCAATATCATTTCTTCCCGCTTGCCGTACGCTATGATGGAAAATCCATGGTGCAAGGCCATGGTTTTCAGGCGCATGTCAGCCCTATGCGGTCCAAAAGCCGGGGAAGTGTTACGCTGCGCTCCGACGATGCGCAGGACAAGCCGGTGATCCGATTCAACTATATGAGCCACCCCGATGACTGGACCGAAATGCGCGCGGGTGTGCGTTTGACACGCGAGATTTTCGCTCAAGCTGCGTTCGATCCATTTCGCGGTGAAGAAATTGCACCCGGTGCACATGTTGTTTCGGACGATGAAATAGATGCCTTCATCCGGGATAAGATTGAAAGCGGCTATCATCCATGTGGGACGTGCAAGATCGGAAGCATAGACGATCCGATGACGGTCGTGGACAGCGAATTGCGGGTCATTGGTGTTGAAGGGCTGCGCGTGGTCGACAGTTCGGTCATGCCGTCGATCACCACCGGAAATCTGAATGCCCCGACAATTATGATCGGCGAAAAAGGCGCGGATCATATCTTAGGCAAGCCGCTTCTGGCGCCATCGAACGCCCCCTATTATGTCGCTGATAATTGGGAAACGGCGCAGAGATGAGGCAGGTCATTTATGAGCCTGCGCGCCAGATTGACGTTATTCGCGAAACGGATGTGCTGGTCGTTGGGTCAGGCCCCGGCGGACTTGCCGCCGCCTTGGCTTCGGCGCGGGCCGGTGTCGAAACAATTCTGCTTGAACGCTATGGTTGTTTCGGCGGCAACATAACGCAGGTCGGCGTTGAAGGCTTCGCGTGGTACCGCCATCCGCAAACGATCGACAGCGAAGGCATCGGCCGCGAATTTGAAGAACGCGCCAAGCAAATGGGCGCGGCCATGCCCGAACCGCAATCGATCAGCCATAGCCTCGATGCCGAAAGCTTTAAATTTGTCGCGGATACATTGGTGGAAGAGGCCGGCGTAATCCCGATGCTGCACCGCCTGTTTGTCGCACCCATCATGGAAGGCGATACCATCAAGGGTGTGATCGTCGAAAGTAAAGCGGGGCGAGAGGCGATTTTGGCCAAGCGTGTTGTGGATGCTACAGGCGATGCCGATATCGCTTATCGTGCCGGCGCTCCGACGCATAAGCATTCTGTCGACGAAATGATGTCCGTATCCGTCATGTTTTCGATGTGCGGCGTGAACAAAACCCGTTTCATCGATGCGGTCAAATCCGATCCACAGACCTACAGCGACTGGGCCGTAGGGGGTGAGTGGGAGGTGACGACGTCGGGCAAAGAGGACGAGATGTTCTCGCCATTCCTGCGCAAGCCCTTTCAAAAAGCGCTTGAGGCAGGGCTTATTCCGGACAGTGTGAAAACGATGGCGGGTACGTGGGGGACCGTGTCGGATCAGGGGGATTTGACATATCTGAATATGTGCCACCTTTATCTCGACGGGACCGATCCCGACGCGCTGACCCGTGGGGAGATTGAAGGGCGAAAACAGGCGATGCACGCGGTCAATGCCCTGAAAGCGTTCATGCCGGGGTGCGAGGATGCAAAGCTCCGCAATTTCGGGATGACGTTGGGTATCCGCGACACGCGCAAGATTGATGCCGCCTACAATATGACTGCGGAAGATGTGCAAGGTGAGGCGCGGTTTAGCGATAGCATCGGAATTTTCCCCGAATTCATTGACGGGTACGGCTATCTGATACTCCCGACGACGGGTCGCTATTTCCATGTACCTTACCGTTCCATGCTTCCCAAACAGGTGCAGAACCTAATCGTTACCGGGCGCACGATTGGCGGTGACAAAATCAGCCATGCCGCCGTCCGCAACATGATGTGCTGTGCGGTTGCGGGGCAGGGGGCTGGCGTCGCCGCAGCACTCGGTGTCAAAACAGGGCGCAGCTTTGCGGAACTCGACGTTGCGATGCTGCAACAGGAATTGCGTCGGCAGGGGGCACGGATTGAATAGGATCAGGGCTATGCGCGACGAACATGTCAAATGGATCATGCTTGCGCTTGCCGCGCTGACCATCATGGGCAGCTATTACACCTATGATTCCATAGCGCCGGTTGCGGGATTATTGCGCGATGAGCGCGGCTTTACGCAGAGCCAGATCGGCTTGCTCAACGCCGTATTCAATTTGCCAAATATAGCACTGGCGTTGATCGGTGGGATTTTGATCGACCGGATTGGCGCGGCCAAAGCGATTTTGATTGCAGCTATCATTTGCACGATTGGCGCGACGTTGACGGCGGTCGGCGAACCTTATGGTTTGATGCTGATCGGTCGGTTGCTGTTCGGACTGGGCAACGAGACGCTGTATATCGCCTTGCTCGTCGGGATCGCGCAATGGTTTCATTTAGGCGGCGGCGCTCTTGCGATTGCGTCGTTCTTCTCAATGGCGCGTGTCGGGTCCTACAGCGCGGACAAGTCGACAAGTTGGTTTGCGGATATTTATGCGCAAGGCTGGCAAGCGCCGTTATGGCTTGCGGCGGGGCTGACCGCGACCGGCGTGGTGACCGCCTTTATATATTTTCTGATAGACAGAAAATTGCCGCACCTTCGTGCAGTTGGCCAAAAATCGGAACGCTTCCGTTTAAAGGACCTCACCGGTTTCAGCCGTTCTTTCTGGTATATATTGTGGCTCAATGTCCTGTTCGCGAGCGTGTTTTTTCCCTTTCGCTCTACCTTTTCCATCCAATATTTTATGGACGTAAAGGGTATGAACCTTGCCGATGCCGGAACTGCCAATTCCTATGTTTTTGCTGCAGCGATCTTTGCAACCCCGATCTTCGGCCTGATCGCCGACCGGATAGGAAGGAGGGCGAGTCTTCTCACTTTCGCGGCCGCGTTAATGCCGCTCACTTTCATCCTGCTGGCCGCGACCGACTATGGTTTGTGGGTGACGACCATTTTGATGGGCCTTAGTTTCTCTGTCATTCCGGCGGTCATCTGGCCTTCGACGGCGATGCTCGTGGAAAAGCATCGGGTGGGCACGGCATTCGGGCTTATCAACATGATCCAGTCGCTTGGCTTGGCTGCGGCAAATTATGGGGCGGGGCATCTCAACGACCTTTTCAAAGCCGGACCCGATAATCCCGAAGGCTATGATGCCATGCTGCTGATGTTTGCGGTGCTCAGCTTAATTGCCTTTATCTCGACGGTTCTCCTGCTGGTGCGGGAGCGGCGGCAGCCCGGAAAAGGGATTGAAGCACGCGAAACCTTGCAAAGTGATGTATCCTTGCAACGCCACTGAAAAATGATGGGCGTATATCGAAAATGCATGACACTATTACCAACGCTGTCCATTAGCCATTAGCCGAGGTAATGCTAGCCAGCTTTCTGGCGAGCGCGCTTGGGAGGGCAGCCGCGTGAAATTGCCGCAAGAATTTGATTTGCATGCGTTAGAGGTGTTCGTGATGACCGTCGAACTTGGCGGGATGTCGCAATGCGCCAACCATCTTCAGGTCACGCAATCGGCTGTGTCGCAGACAATTGCAAAGCTCGAAACGGGCATTGGCGCCCCACTCTTTGATCGCACTATGCGGCCCTTGGGTTTGACGGCTAGCGGCAAGTCGCTTTTTGCGCGTGGACAGAAGCTGATTGCCCATGCCCGCCTCGCCTATGATGAAGTCCGCGAAGGCGCAAATCTGCCGATTTCGAGCGTGACCGTCGCGATGTCGTTCAGTCTTGCGAACCAGCTAACCGCGCCGATTTTAAGCCAGCTTGGTTCGCGAGCCGACCGTTGGAATATACGTTCAGGAATTTCTTTGGAGCATCAGGGTGAATTTCTGGCGCGCGATATTGATATGTTGGTGACGGGCAGCTTCAACCTCGAACATCGGGATACGGTCGAGCTTCATCCTATTTTTGAGGAAAGCTTCATTCTGGTTTTCCCGAAGGACTTTCATGAGCCACTCGATCTTGTCGGTGTGCCGTCCTACCTTCCTTTCATCCGCTTTTCCCGTTTAACGGGAACGGGGCAGCAGATTGAGCGGCAGATTGTCCGCATGAAGTTGAAGCTTCCGCAAATTGTGGAAGTGGAATCCTCGCACCAGCAAATGGCTTTGGTGGCAGCCGGGCTTGGCTGGACGATTACGACGCCGGTATGTTTTGCTTCCGTGCAGGAACTGTTCCCGCAATTACGCGCCGAGCCCATGAAGCGAGGACGTTTTTCGCGATCGGTGCAAGTCGTGGCCCGGACCAACGAGCTTGGCGATATCCCGCGTCTGACCGCAGGATTATGCCAGCAAGTCCTGCAGGAAAAGACTTTCCCGCCCGTTTTTGAGCAATATCCCTGGATGGCGCAGCAGTTGAGCTGGCCCAACATGAATGTCGAAGATCATGAGTTGATCGCATGATGCGCATATTGCTGTGCCCGGCACTGTTGATATGCGCAATTCCGGCCCAAGCTGACACCCCAAGTAAACCCGGTGTGGATGCACCCGAACTGGCCTTCGTCGGGCCGTCGTACGTCGGCTACCGAACCTTGACCTTCACCCATAAAGATCAACCCGATGTCGAAAACGCGGCCGGTTTCGAGGCGCCCGTTCGATTGCGCGATCGCATCTTGCGCGTATCGATCTGGTATCCCGCTGAAGCGCAAAAAGCGGATGCGACACCTATCGTATACCGCGATACATTATGGGGCGAGCCCCCACGGGGGCCGGTAAGCTTTTCTCAAAAGGGCATGGCAATTGCCGATGCAGTGCCGAAAGGGCGCCGACATCCCTTCATTGTGTTAAGCCACGGATATAGCAATAATCCGGCGGTGATGACATGGCTGTCCGAAAACTTGGCCTCGAAAGGCTATGTGGTGGCAGCAATCCATCATCAGGATCCCAATCCCTATATATCGTCTGCCACGACGCGGGCAGCGCCCAATTTCAACCGGCCACGTGACGTCGCTTTTGTAACCGATCGGCTGCGTGCCGATTTGGGCGATCAGATCGATCCCGATAAGGTCGCTCTCATCGGCTATTCGCAAGGTGGCTATGGCGTCCTGACGGCGGGTGGTGCGAGTTTGGATCCGGAAGGTCCGAATATGACCGTGGTTGCGGGCGGATGGCTCAAGAAATTTGCGCGGGGGACAAAGGGCGCCGCAAGCCTGAAAGTATCTGGCGTGAAAGCGATCATAGCACTTGCACCGGCGGGCGGTCTGCCCAAAAGTGCTTGGGGCGCGGCAGGTCTTCGTGAAATCACCGCTCCTCTTCTATTGATTCAGGGCGATCAGGATCCGGTCGTGGACTATAAGAGCGGCGCGCTGGCGGTGTTTGGTGGGGCCGTCAATGCGGATCGTTATCTTCTGACCTATAAACAAGCCGGGCACTCTATCGCGCTCAATCCCGTTCCAGATGAAATGCGCGGGTCATTGTGGGATATGGATTGGTTCGAAGATCCGATTTGGAGGCAGGACCGCATCAACGCCGTTAACCTGCATTTCATCACGGCTTTTTTGGCCGTCCATTTGCGCGGCGATGCTGCGAAGCAAAGCTATCTGGATGTTTCCGATCCCGATTCCGATAAAGGCGAATGGAACGCGCCTGCGGGAACGCCTTGGGGAGCATATAGCCCCGGTGCGCCTGAAGCGACCCTGTGGAAAGGCTTCCAGAGACGCCATGCGCGGGGCATGGAGTTGCGCCATGCACCGCCTGCACAATAGCTTGTTAGTCTAGCGCCTTTGCTGCTTCTTGCCAGAAGTGGAGGATGCCTTGCGTATAGCTGAGCGGTACGTACGCAAGGCAGCTTTCTTCGCTCTGCACGTGTAGCCGGATGTTGACATGGTCGATGATAGTCGACGCGCTGCAGCCGACAGCAAAGGCCGGGCTCTCGGCGTCAAATACGCCGCCTTCCATCAGCAAGCGACGCCAGCCGGTCCCGGACAGCAGAACCCGGGTAATACCGCCGCCAATGGCTGTAAGAGCACCGTCCGTATCCAATATGGATGGCAATGCACTGGCATCACCCTCCAACAACCAGACCGTTGGCTCATAACGGATAAGGCGTAGCGCATCGCTACCGCCGGACGTGCCCATTTTTGGCAAGGCAAAACCCATCGCGGCGGCAAATCGCGTGGCGACCGCATCCGGGTTTCTCCAAATCTCGAATGCCCAAAGCGGCGCGGCCGGCAGGGTGGAAATCGTTACTTCAGTCACGATAGCGCTCCCCCGCACTGTCATAGAAATGCGGCGCAACAACGCGAACGCGCGCCCGTTGTCCACGCGTTGGCGAGGTGGCAATGAGTTCCTCCCCATGGCGCAGGAAGCCGTCTGCCAATTGCCCCAAAGCGATCGACCCGCCTTCCAATATGCGGAAGGCCGATGCACTGACATGACCTTCGGGCGATTTGCCGTCGGCGGTGACAAGCATTGATCCTTCGGGAATGGAGCCTTCTACTGCTTCAAGCCCTACAAGCTGTCGGCGTCCCGCTTCGGACAGGGCCGGACGGGTAAGGCCCGCTGAACCGATGAAACCGCCCGCCTTGTTCAGCATTTTGTCGAGCGCGAGATCATGGGGCGTCATGCGTCCGTCGATTTCGGCGCCCACTACAAGATGGCCCTTTTCGATGCGCAAAAATTCCATAGCCTCTAGGCCGTAGAGGCAACCGCCTTCCGCGACGACGGCTGTTTCGCAGGCACCCCACACCGGTGTTGCATTGCGCGCATCAACGTAAATTTCGAACGCGCGCTCACCGCTGTAGCTTGCTGCGAGTATAAGGACGGCAACGTCTGCAATCTTCGTTGCCACAGTCGACATATGGCGGGGCGGTTCTTCGCCGATCAACTTTGCTAGAACCGATTTGGCCCTTGGTCCTGCGATGGCAATACCCGCATGATGCTCTTGCACATTCACTACGGAAACACTCAGTTCCGGATGGAGATAGTTGCGCACATAGGACAGATGCGTAGCCATCCGGTCCGCTCCGCCCGTGGAACTTGTCAGCAGGTAACGGTTTTCATCGATCCGCCAAACGGTGCCGTCGTCAAACACAAAGCCATCTTCGCGTAGCATGAAGGTGTAGCGCCCCCGCCCGATCGCAAGTTTTCCAACGGACGTAGCACAGACTGTTTCAAGCAGTGTCACCGCATCGGGCCCGCTGACTTCAAATTTCGCCAATGTGGAAACGTCAGTCATCCCCACTGCTGTCCGCACCGACCGAGCCTCACGCATTGCCGCCTCGGCAAGGTTTTCGCCCGTCATTGGATAGGCCCGTGGCCGGAACCAATAGCCAAGAGGCTGCCAGATCGGTTTTTTTGCCGCGTGCACATCGTACAGGGCCAACCGGCGTTTATGTGCGCCTGCATCTTTGGCGGCAGCGCCCGCAAACAGGCCCATGGTCACGGGCGTGTAGGGCGGACGAAATGTGGTCAGGCCCGCCTCGGGGATCGCAACGCCCTGCTTTTCCGCCAGCCGTGCCAGCGCACCCATATTGCTGGTTTTACCCTGATCGGTTGCCATGCCGAGTGTTGTGTAGCGTTTGAGATGCTCGACCGACCGGTATCCTTCGGCCCAAGCCAGATCGACATCAGCCAAGGTCACATCATTTTGAAAATCGACAAAGCTCTTCTTAGCCGGAACGACAGGCGCAGAGGTGAATATTGCGGCCGGGGTTGCCGCACCACCGATGGTTTTCACATTCTGGCGCGATTGCGCAGGGACAAAGGCTTGCGCCGCGTCATTCCATTCCAGCGATCCTCCTGCCTGACAATGCAAATGCACAACAGGCGTGAACCCGCCAGATACCGCTAGGAGATCAGCATCCCAGGATTTGGACACGCCGTCCACGAGGCCCGATACACTTTTGAGGCAATGGCGAGAACCTTTGGTCGACAAGGGATGGGCGTTGTTAAAGGTGGTAAAGCCATTCGCCTGTCCGGCCGGCGCAGGCCGGGCATCCAGAATGGCGACTATCTGTGCGCCTGCCTCGCGCAGCGCGTGCGCGGTCAAATAGGCGTCATCATTATTCGTAGCAATGACAACACGCTGTCCGGGACATACCCCGAAGCGCCGGACATAGGTCCGCACCGCTTGTGACAGCATGACGCCGGGCCGGTCATTATGGGGAAACGCCATCGGGCGTTCGCTGGACCCCGTTGCCAAAATCACCTGGCCTGCGCGGACATGCCACAACCGCTGTGCGACCCCGTTGGCGGGTATTTGTCCGGGCTCAGCAAGTCGCTGTGTCAGCGTGACCAGATCATGTTCCCAATAGCCGGACGCGGTTGTGCGGGTGAGAATGCGGCCGCCCGCTGCGCGAATTCGGTCTGCACTTTCGCTTACCCATGCGCTATCCTGCTCTTGCGGATCACGTATAAGCGAAGCGCCGATTATTTCGTCCTGCTCCACCAGAATGACGCGCTTTCCGGCTTCAGAAGCTTCCAGCGCGGCTTCGATGCCTGCCGGGCCAGCACCTACGACCAGAACATCGCAAAAGGCCGCGCGCTGGCTGAAACGATCAGGGTCGGCGTCGCGCGGCGCATTGCCCAAACCGGCGGCTTTGCGAATAAAATGTTCATAGAACATCCAGCGCTTCGCTGAGCCGAAGAAGGTTTTGTAGTAAAAGCCAGCCGAGAAGACCGGCCCGGCAAGTCCGAAAATCGCGCCAAAGTCGAGCGACAGATTAGGCCAGCGGTTTTGGCTGCGGGCAACCAATCCGTCATAGACAAAGACGTCGGTGGCGCGTGTGTTTGGTTCGGTCCTGCCGCCTTCACCCACAGTGACGAGGGCATTGGGTTCTTCAACACCTGCGGTCATGATCCCGCGGGGGCGGTGGTATTTGAAACTGCGTCCGACAAGACCGATGCCATTGGCAAGCAAAGCAGCCGCAAGTGTATCGCCCTTGCGCGCAGGATAACGCATGCCATCAAAGATAAAGCTGCTGTCCTGATCGGTATTGGGGCGCGAAGGGCCGGTCATGGCAAAGCCTCCGGTCCGACCGCGCGGACGTGCGAAATCCCGTTAGTAACGCGGTGACGGGTCACCACCATCCAAGCGCGACATCCGAAAGTGTGACGCCATATCTCTTCGTCCACGCCACGCGGATTGCCTCTAGTAAAGAGCGTTTGCATGGCTTTGTCATTGCTTACACCTGCAGGTGGAACAGAATCGACTGTTCGTTCATAGATAAATTCACTCTGCGCACGCGGGCCGCAATGGGGGCAGTTGATTAACATCATTAGCGGCTGTTCGGCATCGGGCCGGTCCCTGTTTCATCAATTGTCGCTCCGGTCATGAAGCGTTCGAGGGAGAAAGGAGCGTTGAGCGCATGCGGCGATCCGGTCGCGAGTGTGTGCGCATATGTCCATCCAGATGCCGGTGTCGCCTTGAATCCGCCATAGCACCAGCCGCCGTTGAGGTAGAGGTTGCGCACCGGCGTTTCGCCGATGATCGGCGATCCGTCGAAGCTCATATCCGTTACCCCTGACCATGTGCGCACCATCCGCAAACGGGACAGGGCAGGGACAAGGGCCAGACCTTGCGCAATGGCGCCTTCCATGACCATGGGATGCCCGCGCTGCGCATAGCTTGGCCAATTGTCGGGATCACCACCAAAGACAATGCCGCCTTTGTCCGATTGGCTGATGTAGCAATGAAGCGATTGCGACATGATGACGCTGTTGATCATCGGTTTGACGCCCTCGGTCACCATCGCCTGCAAGGTTTGCGATTCAATGGGCAGTTTGAGGCCGGCAAGCCCCGCGACATGGCCGCTATGTCCGGCCACGCAAATCCCGACCCGGCCAGCACCGATCCGGCCCCGTGTTGTCTCGACGCCAACGACCGCATCGCCATCCCGTATAAATCCGTTGACCTCGCATTTCTGGATGATGTCGACGCCAAAGGAATCTGCGCCGCGCGCATAACCCCACGCAACGGCGTCGTGCCGCGCAGTTCCGCCGCGACGCTGGATCAAACCGCCTTCAATGGGAAAGCGGGCGTTGCGGGACATGTCGAGCAAGGGTTCCAGCTTTGCAACCTCGTCGCGGGTCATCAGGTCGGCATCAATACCATCGCAGCGCATGGCATCGCCTCGCTCGGCCAGCTTGACCATATCGGCGTCGCTGTGGCCCAGAAACATCGCGCCGCGCGGACTGAACATGACGTTATAGTTCAACTCGTCGCTCAAATTATGCCACAGTTTCAGGCCAAACTCGAACAGGTCGTGCAAGGGCTTCAAACGGTAATTCGACCGCACAATTGTCGTATTTCGGCCCGTATTACCGCCGCCGATCCAGCCCTTTTCAAGAACGGCAATATTGCGAAGGCCATGAACCTTGGCGAGATAATAGGCCGTCGCCAGACCATGCCCGCCACCGCCGATAATGATAATGTCGTAATGCGCCTTCGGCTCCGGATCGCGCCACGCAGGCTGCCAATGCTTCTGCCCGTTCAGGGCCCCTCGCAGCAAACCGAAAGCCGAGTAGCGATTCATGAAATCGGCATCCACCCGCGCTTTTCGCGCCAATCGGATTCCAGATTGTCAAAGCGCGACAGTTTCAGAATGTCGATATCCGCAAAGGAACAGGCGCCATCGATCACAAGATCGCGGATGGCGTGCCCCGATGCTGGCGACAAGCCAAAGCCAACGCCCGACATCGAAGCGACGACAACATTGTCGGGGCTCGTCAGGCGGTCGATAATGGGGCGGCCATCCGGAGAGTTCTCGATAACTCCGGCCCAGCTACGAATGATGTTCAAATGCGCTGCCTTTGGCAAAAGCTCGGCCAAACGGCTGGCAAGGTTGCGCATTAGCGGTGTTGATGGGCGGTCCTTGGGACCAGTCGCATCGACATCAATCCATTCGTGCGGTCCGCCACCATAAGCGAGATTGCCGCGCATCGTTTGCCGGCCATAGAGCTTATGCCCGTCGACCCCGCCAATGGGCATCATCGGGGCAGGCTCAGTTATGATCATTTCAGCGCGGGCGGGAGCGAGCGGAATGTCTATGCCGAACTGCGCCATCAATTGCGGTATCTGGGGGCCAGCGGCAACCACCACGGCATCACAGCCATAGGTCGCGGTCGCCGTTTTGACTGCAGTGACTTTGCCGCCTGCGGTTTCAAATCCGGTGACGGGGCTATGCTGCTCGATCGTACCGCCCAAATCCTGCAAGGCCCAGGCATAAGCCTGTACACTGCGCTGTGGGTTCGCATGGCCACCGAATTTGTAATGGACGCCACCAAAGCAATTATCGCCTGCCAACGGCACGGCCTCTTGCACTTGTTTGACATCCAGCACTTCGACTGGATGACCCAGCCGGTGATGGCGTTCGGCGACAAAGCGATATTGCTCCCACTGCCGTTCGGTCATGGCGATGATAATGCGTTCTTTCTGATGCTCGGTCGGGTAGCCGAGCAACTCATCCATTTGCGGCCACATGCGCTGTTCTTCATCGAACAACGGGCTTTGATAATGGGATGCCCCGCCACCATTGCGGCCCGATGCCTCCCAACCAACGATAAATTTGTCGAGCACGGTGACCTTCACGCCCGAACGCGCCAGCCACCAGCCAGCGCTCAAGCCCGTAACGCCGCCGCCGACGATGACAACTTCGGACCCGCTCATTCGTACATCCCCGTGTAAAGCATCTGGCGATGATCCTCTTCATATTGCGTGCCGAGATCCTCGACCGGAACCCATTGGGTCGGAATTCCGAACCACACGTCCCACGCGGCCGACATGGCCTCCGGTTCGTTCCAGTCCGCCATGATCTTCAGGGGCAGCGGGCGAACAGGTGCGCGATGCGATGCCAGCGGAATGGTGCCAAAGGGCTTTCCGGCCTCGAGAGCGAGCAGCATTGCCACCTGGTCGCGGCACCGACGGCCTTGGCACACGCCCATGCCCGCGCGGGTAAGGCGCTTGATCTGGTCGGGGTTGGCTGGGCCGTCCTGCAATAAGGTGTTTAGCGAACGTGCACACATCGGGGCAGGGCGAGACAGATAATTGGGTGGCTGCACCCCGATCAGATCGGCGCGCGTGACTTCTTCGCACTGGCAAATGACCGTGTCATCGGCGCTGATGTTGGTCAGAGCCTGCATCCACTCCATACGGTAAGCGACATGGTCGAAACCATTATCAGCCAAGCCTGCGCAATCGCCTACGGCAGAAACCGTTGCTTCACCAAGCGGCACATAACCGCCACGTGCGGCGTTCAGCGTGCGCGCACCGTGCATGGTATCGACCAGTTCAATCGACGGTACCAAGCCAATCGCCGCGCAGATGGTGTCGCACGCAATTTCCTGACCATTGGCCAGCGTTGCGGACTCGACGCCATCAATACCGCCCTTGGCCGATGTTATGGCGGTGCCGCAATGAATGGGGATGCCCGTCTCGGCGAGCTTTGCCAGCAACTCGGCAGACGCCTGCGGTGCGCCGCGTACTTCGACAAGACCTGTGACTTCAACCCCGCGTGCCTGCGCCAGAAGTGCTGTTTCGACGGCGAGATCGTGCGATCCGAGGACTAAAATACGGCGTCCTGCAAAGGCGTCATAACGGGTTAGCAACATTTGCAACGCCGCTGCGCCCATGACGCCGGGCTGGTTCCAGCCGGGAAAGGCCATAGCAAGATCCCGCGCCCCGGTGGCGAGCGTGATATGATCGAACCCTATCAGCCATGACCTTTCACTATCGGCAAGGCCAACAACCTGCTCCGGCAGGCTCGCGACGCCGGGGCCGTTCCGGTACACACCCCAGGCGGTTGTCCCCAACAACAGTTCGACTCCCGCCTCCATCGCGGTTTCCAGTTCGGGCATGCTCATGAAAATGGCTTCGAGCATACGCTCGCTGTTCTGTGTCGCCGCCGTCATCCGTCCGCCGAAATAGAGCGGCACATCATTGCCCATCAATGCGCCCGAGACAGGGTTTTCATCCACCAGCAAGACTTTCTTGCCCGCCTTTGCCGCATCGATTGCGGCGGCGACGCCACTGGGACCAGCGCCGACCACGACAAGTTCATAATGCGCTTCAGGCGCACTACTGGTGCCATTGACCGCGCATATATCTGTTCCGGTAAAGTTCAATTCCATCACACCGCCTCCAGTGCCTGCGCCAAATCGGCGATCAGATCATCTACATGTTCAAGACCGACCGAAAGCCGCATCGTCCCGTCGCTTATACCTCCGGCGCGCCGCTGTTCGGGCGGCACCGCATAATGCGTCGTGCTTGCCGAATGGCAGATCAGCGTTTCCGAGCCGCCCAGACTAACCGCAACTTTCAGAAGTTTCAGATTGTCGAGCATCCGGAACGCTTCCGCTTCTGCACCTTGAAGGTGGAAGGAGAACGTAGACCCTGCGGCCTTGCATTGGCGGTCATACACGGCGCGTGGCCGCGTGCCCTGTTCCAGAAAGCCGAGATAGGTGACGCCCGCGACCTTGGGATGGTCGCGCAAAAATTCGGCCACCAGTTGGGCGTTTGTCATGGCGCGTTCGGTGCGGACGGCAACCGACTCCAAAGAGCGGAGTACCAGCCATGATGTATAGGGATCGAGATGATTACCCCATGTCGTGCGTTGCATGCGCAACTGCTCAATCAAGTCTTTCCGTCCGCTCACTCCACCTGCGAGCAAATCGCTATGCCCGCCGCAATATTTCGTGAGTGACGTCATGCACAGGTCGACGCCATGTTCGATGGGACGTTGTGCGAAAGGTCCTAGTAAAGTGTTGTCGACAACCACCAGCGGGCGGTGACCCTGTATGCCCGCAACTTCGTCCGCCATTCGAACCATCAAATCCAGATCGACCATAGCTGCGGTCGGGTTTGCGGGTGTTTCCGCGATGATCAACTTCAATGGTCCCTTGGCCATTGCTGCCCGTGCCGCGGCACGCACGTCAGCCTCGTCGGTCCCGTCGAGATAAGCGGCGGCGTGCGATCCGAATTGGGGCATGATGCTGTTGTACAGCATATCGACACCGCCATAGATGGGGCGGCCATGCAAGACGCTATCGCCTGCGCGTACATGGGCGAGAGCGATACTGGAATGGGCGGCCATGCCGCTGCAATAGGCCACCGCTTCTTCGGCTCCGTCAATTGCAGCAAGGCGCTTTTCCAGAAAGTCCAAACCAGGATGGCCAAGGCGCGAATAAATATGGTTGGTCTGTCCGACGAGAGGCCCGGTACCATCGAAATAAGCTTCGTGCACGTCCTTGGCATGCTGTGCCGAAGGGTACACAAAGGTCGAGGTCATGAAGATCGGCGGCTTTACCGAACCCATCCCCATTTGGGCATCATATCCATAGGCTACGGCGAGCGTTTCGGGGCGCATCCCCTTGGGTTTATCCATTGGCATGGGCCGCAATATAAGCGCGCCCCTTATCGCAATACCAGTCGGTAAAACGCTGCGCGAGCATTTCAGCTTCTTGCGAATAGGGACCGGGGGTGTAGCCCGGGCTCAGCACGCCAATCTGGTTGTTTTCCGCCAGTTGTTTGTCTTCCAAATTGGTGACAGTCCAAAGCGCAGCCAGTTTCTCCACGTCGTAATCCACACCTTCCACGGCGTCCTTGTGGACATACCATTTGCCGGTCACGTGCGTTTCTTCCGGCCCGACGGGCATCGCGCTGAACATGAACACATGGTCCGCTGTGCAATGGACAAAGCAATGGGGATCGACAGCCCAACGCATGGAGCCGATGTCGCCGCCATTGGCGTCACACATAAGCTTTTTGGACAGATGTTGGCCATCGCCCGAAATTGAAACACAGCCCTCATTCAATGCAAACCGCGCCACTTGCCACCAATGCCCTTCGACTGGTGTTTGGGGCAGGCCGTGGGCGTCCATTGCCTTTTCGAAAGCTATCACTCTGGCATCGTGGCCACTGTCAAAATGCTTCGACATGCCGACCGGGAATGTTTTGGAAAGCTCAGGATGGCCCGTGCTGCAATGATAGCATTCGCGACCATTTTCCATCACCAACTTCCAATTGGCGTTCTCGACCAGTACGCTCTGAAAGGCGAGCTTTGCGTCTTTCAGTTGATGCGGCGCGGTATAGAGTTCAAGCTTTTCGCGGAAATCATCGATGGGAGGCGGCGTTTCTGAAAGGCAAATGAATATCGTGCCGGAAATGCACTCAATCGCCACGGGCTTCAGGCCATGTTCGCCTTTGTCAAAATCGTCCGGCATGCGCCCCGCCGCAAAAAGCGACCCGTCGAGATCATAGGTCCAACGGTGATAGGGGCACACAAGCTTGGGTGCAGTGCCGCTTCCGGGCGCGCAGATCATTGATCCGCGATGGCGGCAACTGTTGTGAAATGCATGGATTTCACCTTGCCGGTCACGCGTTATCAGCACTGGCCAACGCCCGACCATCATCGAAATATAGCTACCCGCTTTTGGTAGTTCGCATTCCAGACCGGCCATCAACCAACTCTGGCCGTAAATCGCGGTCATATCGAAATCGAAACTATTCTGTTCGGTGTATAAACCCTGCGGCAAAGTATGCCCTTCGCGACGCTGCCCGAACAGCGACTCTATCCGCTTCAAATCCATGATTTGACCCTTGCTCAATTCTCTCCAATGCTGGAATGGTCCAGTTGAGCGGTGTAATAAAATCGCATTTTCGCATAGCCCTATGTCAAAATGTCGGGCACCATTCGCTCTGTTCTGTCGCGTTACGTTGAAAGGTCGAGATCATTTCCAATCGTAGCACTATCAACCGTCGCTGGTTGCCGCTCAATGCCCTTCGCGCGTTTGAGGCCGTCGGACAAAATTTGAGCTTTACTGGAGGCGCATCCGCCTTGTCCGTGTCCCAAAGTGCCATGAGCCGCCATGTCGGTGGTCTCGAAGAATTGCTGGGAAAACAGTTATTTGTTCGGGATGCTTCACGTTTGACACTAACGGCGGCAGGCGAAGAGCTTTTGCCGGTTGTGAGCAAATGCCTGGACCGGCTTGAGCAGACCATGAATTCGATCCGTGATGATGAAATGACCGGACGCTCACTTCGATTGCATGTGCCCCCGTCGCTATTGCAGCAATTGTTTCTTCCCATGCTGCGTGATTTCAGGGTCGAACATCCGGACATCCGCCTTGATGTTTCGAGCGCGCACGTCACCGGACTGCCGCCGACAGATTTCGATATGGCGATCGCCTATGACCGGCCCAATGTCGATGACCGTGTGACCGATCTGTTGTGGATGGTCCGCGTGGCTCCACTTTGCTCGGCCGAAACTGCCAAAGCTAGCGCGGGTAAATCGCTGGAGCAGTTTCTCGGCAGCGAAGAATTATTGCATCTGAAACTGGATGGCGAGCCGCGTGACCTGCTCTGGCTGTCTTATTTGCGGCAGTGCGGGCTTGCCGTCCAGACGCAGGGCGGTCTCGCATTCGATACCACGATTGCGGCCGCCCAATATGCGATGACCGCCAATGGCGTGTTTCTGGGCGACGTGGACATGTTTGCGCAGGAAATTGCCGATGGGCGTTTGGTGATGCCCTATGATGCCATCATCGAAGATGGCTATGGCTATTATCTGAAACTGCATGCGGATGATTTGGCCGATCCTGCCATTTCGATGATCCGTAGCTGGCTGATCAGTCGTTTTGGGGCATTGCGACCAGAGCCGCGTCTGGACGCGCAAGGCTGACGAGCCGTAATCCGCTGTTTTCTGCAGTTCGGATCGCTAGATCGGTGGCCGCAGAGATTGTCACAAGCATCGGGCATTGGGCGAGGATTGTTTTTTGCACCAATTCCAGGCTGCAACGGGCGGTCAGCAGGATGAAACCTGTCGAAGGATTAATTTTGGCTGAGGAAAGCGCGCCAATCAGCTTGTCGAGCGCATTGTGCCTTCCGACATCTTCGCGGGTCATCTCTATGCTCCCGTCCGGCGCGCAAAAGGCCGCTGCGTGGGCGGACCCTGTCGCTGCATTCAACGTCTGATGTTCGCGCATGGATGACAAGGCTTTGAATATAGCGCTGTCGGGGACATCAATCATGCTGCTGACGGGGGGAAGGGGACGCATGACCTCCTGCAAATTGTCCATACCACAAAGCCCGCAACTGCTTTCTGAAACTCGTTGCCGTGCACGCTCAATCACCTTTTCGGCATTGGCATTGGGAATTTGAATCCGGACAATCCAGCCCATTTCCGTCTCGTGGATGTCGATCGCCAAAATCTGGTCGGGGTTCTCGATCAGGCCTTCGGACAGGCTAAAGCCAGTGGCATAATCATGAAGGTCGACAGGCGTTGCCATCATCACAGCATAGCCAATCCCGTTATACTCAATCGCGACTGCTGCTTCGATTATTGTGAGCCGAACGATTTGTGCACTGGCACTGCCGTTCGATTTGATGGCGGTAAAGTGCAGCGGTGTCGCGCCATTTTCAGGCTGAGGCATGGGCTTGCGCTAAACGTTGCACCGCAGCAGCCGCAGCCGGACAAAGCCCTTCGCGATCGCTTTCGAGGATCATCTGTTTCATCCGTGGATCCCAGAACAACTGGACATGCTCAGCTATCGCGGTCACGGGATCTGGATCTGTCGCCAGATTGGTTGCGATCTGGTTGAGCATATACACCAGGCGTTCAAGGCTTGTCACTCGGCGGGCACCTCGGTCGCAATGCGGCGTGCTCGTTCGGAAAGTGCCTCATATTCTTCCTGCCAATCGGTGGGTCCGTTGGACGGGCTGATCTGGACCGCGGTCACCTTATATTCCGGGCAATTGGTGGCCCAGTCGCTATAGTCTGTTGTGACCACATTCGCCTGTGTCACGGCATGATGGAAAGTGGTGTAGACGACGCCCGGCGCGACACGGTCTGTGACCGTCGCGCGCAGCGTTGTTTCGCCCGCACGGCTGGCCAGTTTGACCCAGTCCCCCGATTTTATGCCGCGATCTTCGGCATCGACCGGATGTATCTCAAGCAGATCTTCCGGGTGCCACGCCACATTCTCGGTCCGCCGCGTCTGGGCACCCACATTATAATGCGACAAGATACGTCCGGTCGTCAGCAATAGCGGGAAACGCGGACCGGTTTTTTCGTCCGTGGGAACATAGTCGGTTACCACAAACTTGCCTCTACCCCGCACAAATCCATCGACATGCATGATAGGCGATCCGTCCGGCGCAGCGTCGTTCACCGGCCATTGCAGCGAACCTTCTTCGTCCAGCCGGGAAAATGAAACACCGGCAAATGTGGGGGTCAGCCGCGCAATTTCATCCATGATTTCGGAGGGATGGGTGTAGTTCCAATCCAGCCCCATGGCCTGGGCAAGGCGCTGTGTAACCTCCCAGTCTTCAAGGCCATTGAGCGGTGTCATCACCTTGCGGACGGGCTGGATACGGCGTTCGGCATTTGTAAACGTGCCGTTCTTTTCCAGAAAGGTCGATCCGGGCAGAAAAATATGCGCGTAGTTTGCGGTCTCGTTGAGGAATAGATCGTGAACGATCACGCATTCCATCGCCGCAAGTCCTGCGGACACATGCTTGGTGTTGGGGTCGGAATGCAGGATATCTTCCCCCTGCACATAAAGTCCCTTGAACACACCATCGACCGCTGCGTCGAGCATATTGGGGATGCGCAACCCGGGTTCGGGATCGAGCGCGACGCCCCAGTCACTTTCGAACAGCTTTCGTGCATCGCCGTCGCTTATATGGCGATATCCCGATAACTCATGCGGGAAGCTGCCCATGTCGCACGCGCCCTGCACATTGTTTTGTCCGCGCAACGGGTTGACGCCAACGCCGCGCTTTCCAATGTTGCCGGTCGCCATGGCAAGGTTGGCGATCGCCATGACGGTCGAACTGCCTTGCGAATGCTCGGTAACCCCCAAGCCATAATATATCGCGCCATTGCCGCCTGTGGCATAAAGACGCGCTGCGGCGCGCAATTCTTCGGCATCGACCAAAGTTACCGGTTGCAGGCTTTCGGGGCTATTGCGGGGTTGCGTAACAAATTCCGCCCAGTGGCGATATTCATCCCAATCGCACCGTTCCTTGATGAAGGCCTCGTTGGCGAGCCCTTCGCTGACGATGACATGCGCCATAGCGGTCAGCACCGCGACATTTGTGCCGGGACGAAGCGGCAGGTGATGTTCCGCTTCAATATGCGGGGATCGCACAATGTCCGTGCGGCGGGGGTCGATGACGATCAGCTTTGCGGGCGGCCGTCCGTCCTGTCCCCGCAATCGCCGCTTCATACGGCTTGCAAAAACAGGATGTCCGTCGGTGGGATTGGCACCGATAATCAGGATAACGTCGCATTCTTCAACGCTGTCAAAATCTTGTGTGCCTGCGCTGGTGCCAAAAGTCGTTTTCAACCCGTAACCCGTCGGCGAATGGCAGACGCGGGCGCATGTATCGACATTGTTGTTTCCAAAGCCGGCGCGGACAAGCTTCTGTACCAAAAAGGTTTCTTCATTGGTACAACGGCTCGACGTTATCCCGCCCAGGGCATGGCGGCCATAGCTGTCGCTGATCCGTTTCAGTTCGGATGCCGTATAGGCAAAAGCCTCATCCCACTCGACTTCGCGCCAAGGGTCGTTGATCGATTTGCGGATCATCGGCTTCAAGATACGCTCCTTATGCTGGGCATAACCCCATGCAAACCGTCCCTTGACGCAGCTATGTCCCCGGTTGGCCTTGCCATCCTTGTAGGGCACCATGCGGACCAATTGTTCGCCCCGCATTTCGGCGCGGAATGTGCAACCAACACCACAATAGGCACAGGTCGTGACGACACTGCGTTCAGGCGTGCCAATCTCGACGACTTTTTTCTCGACAAGCGTTGCGGTCGGGCAGGCTTGCACACAAGCGCCGCAGGAAACGCATTCGGACCCTAGAAAATTGTCGGATGCAAGCCCGGCGGAAATTTTGGAATCCCATCCCCGGCCTTCCATGGTGAGGGCAAGTGTCCCCTGTACTTCGTCGCAAGCGCGAATGCAGCGGGAGCAGGCGATGCACTTACTGGGGTCAAAATCAAAATAGGGGTTTGAATGGTCCTTTTCCTGACCCAGATGCGTGCTTTGTACCTCATAGCGTACGTCGCGCAGTCCCACTGCGCCCGCTTGATCCTGCAATTCGCAATCGCCGTTAGCGGCGCAGGTCAGGCAATCAAGGGGATGGTCTGAGATATAGAGTTCCATCACACCTTTACGCAGTTTTTGCAGGTGCGGCGTTTGGGTGTGCACCACCATGCCCGGTTCAACTGGAGTTGTGCAGCTGGCTGGCGTTCCCCGGCGCCCATCGATTTCGACGAGACACAAGCGGCACGAGCCAAAGCTTTTCATATTGTCCGTGGCGCACAATTTTGGGATCGAGGTGCCTTGTTCCGCCGCCGCACGCATTACGCTGGTGCCTGCCGGAACGGTCACGTGCCGTCCATCGATCGTGCACGTCACAAGGTCATTTGATCCGCTGGCCGGTGTGCCGAAATCTTTTTGCGGCTGATACGTCATATGTCTACCTTACACCAATTCGGGAAAATCATCACCTTTGTCCCGCCAATTTATATGCATATTCTTGCAAATCGGACGGCGTGTTGAAATTTGTATGGGCAGCGGTTGCGGGCAAAGCATGCGCGCCAATTGTTTCAATCCAGTACCGCATCGAATAGTTGGATTGCTGTTCCAGATGCCGATCCAGAGCATGTGCAAGCGACGTTGACCACAGGCCGAATAGGTAATGACCGTCGACATAATAGGCCGTTTCCCGGTCTTTGGGTTCCGGGAAGTGCGGAAGCGGTAAAACGTCGCATCCAGCAGACCAAACATAGGCAAAGCCGTTGTCCCGCGCAAAATGGAGCGCCGCATTCAAGCCGCCCAAAGGCCCGATACCGGCAATGGGTCGATCGGAAAGGCTCTGCATTCCGGGCCACTCCCGGCCACAAATGACCAGCGCATCAACTTCCGCGTCCAAGCTCTCGGCAACATGCTCGATCAAGGGGCGGCCGTCGAGCAGCGCGGCTGCCTTGTCGCTTCCAAAGCGGGTGGATTTCCCCCCGGCTAGGATAGCTCCTAGCCGTTTCACCGAAAGTCCTCGGGAAAATGGGTTATCGCCGACATGACGGGATAAGGGGTAAATCCGCCCAACGCACATAGCGAACCAAATTTCATGGTTTCGGAGAGATCGGCCAACAGTGCCAAATTTGCTTCAACATTTTTGCCGGCAATAATCTGGTCAAGGGTTTCAACCCCGCGCGTACTGCCCAAACGGCAAGGCGTGCATTTGCCGCAGCTTTCTACCGCGCAGAATTCCATAGCGAACCGTGCCATTTGCGCCATGTCTACCGTATCGTCAAAAACCGTAATCCCGGCATGGCCGATCAGGGCGTCGGCCGCTGCAAAGGCTTCATAGTCGAACGGCAGGTCGAAACGGGAAGGGGGGATATAAGCCCCCAAAGGCCCTCCAACCTGAACGCAACGCACCGGCCGTCCGCTGTCGGTGCCGCCGCCAATGTCATTGACCAACTCGCCCAATGTGATGCCAAAGCCGATCTCGAACAATCCGCCATGTTTGACATTCCCCGCCAATTGAACAGGCATCGTCCCTTTAGAGCGCCCCATGCCGTAAGACGCATAAGCTTCACCGCCATGCGTCAAAATCCAGGGAATGGCGGCAAGTGTCAGCACATTGTTGACGACGGTTGGTTTTCCGAAAAGCCCTTCCAGCGCGGGAAGGGGAGGCTTGGCCCGCACTTCGCCGCGTTTTCCCTCCAGGCTGTTCAGCAAGGATGTTTCTTCTCCGCATACATAAGCACCGGCCCCGACGCGGACTTCGACGATGAAGGGTGCGATGAGATGCGCACAGGCGGCAATAGCCGTTTCCATCTTGGCAATGGCATGCGGGTATTCAGACCGGATATAGACATATCCTTTTTGTGCACCGACGGCGAAGCCTGCGATCGCCATGCCTTCGATCAGCATGAAGGGATCGCCTTCCATCACCATTCGGTCTGCAAATGTAGCGCTGTCCCCTTCGTCGGCGTTGCAGACAATATACTTAGTGGCAGCTTGGGCCGATGCGACAGTTTTCCATTTTATGCCTGCCGGAAATCCTGCGCCGCCTCGTCCTCGCAGCCCGGACGCAAGCACTGTCTCGATCGTCGCTTCAGCGCCAATCGCCTGCGCTTTTGCCAGGCCTAGCCAGCCTTCGCTTGCATAATAATCGTCGAGCGATGTTGGCCGAGTCTTGCCTGCGCGCGCGAATGTCAGGCGCGATTGGCGGGTGATGAAGGGATGTTCGGCGATCGATCCAATTGACTCCGTTGTGCCCGCCATAATGGCGCGAACCTGATCGGCTGTTACATTCGCGTAGCCTGTGCCGTCGACATCGACCAGCGGCTCCAGCCAATGCATGCCCCAACTGGACACGCGTTCGACTTCGGCGCCCGCTTGAATGAACGCCCGTGCAACGGTGTCGGCACCGCAGGCTATTGCCAGGGCGTCATCGGAAATGCGGATTTTCATACGCTGGCCAACAACGCGGTCAGCCGCGCGCTATCCAAACGGGCGTGCACGGTTTCACCGACGAGCGCGGCAGGACCAACCGAGCACAGCCCGAGGCAATAGATGGGCTCCACCTTGACGCGCGTCTGGCCTTCGGCGACCGGAACCAGCGCTTCGACACCGCGGGCTTTGCACGCTTCTGCCCGGCAGAGTTTGAAGACGGGTCTCGTTTCGACCTCTGTCCGGAAATCATGATAGAAACTGACTACGCCATAGACTTCGGCCCGGGTCAAATTCAGGGCGTGGGCAATTTCACGCATCGCCTCTTCGCTGACATGGCCGAACATCTTCTGCACATCATGCAGGATAGGAAGCAAAGGGCCTTCGCGCTCTGCATGTTCGGCCAATATGTCGGCAAGCGATATCATCAATACACGACAACGCTTCGGATGCTCTCACCTGCATGCATAAGGTCAAAGCCTTTGTTGATTTCATCGAGCGTCAGAACATGGGTGATCATGGGGTCGATCTGGATCGTGCCGTCCATATAGAGATCGACAATCTTCGGCACGTCCGTGCGTCCTTTTGCTCCGCCAAAAGCGGTTCCGCGCCAGTTGCGGCCAGTTACCAGCTGGAATGGACGCGTGCTGATCTCCTTACCCGCCTCTGCGACACCGATGATGATGCTGGTGCCCCAACCGCGGTGGCATGCTTCAAGCGCTTGGCGCATTACGGTCGTGTTTCCGGTGCAGTCGAACGTGTATTCCGCACCACCGTCAGTCAACGCCACCAGATGCTGGACAATATCGCCCTCGACATCCTTGGGATTGACGAAGTGGGTCATTCCGAATTTCCTGCCCCATTCTTCGCGAGCCGGATTGATGTCGACACCGACAATCATGTTAGCACCTGCCATCTTCGCACCCTGAAGCACGTTGAGGCCAATGCCGCCCAGGCCAAACACAATGACATTATCGCCCGGCTGGACCTTCGCAGTATTGGTGACGGCACCAACGCCCGTGGTGACGCCACAGCCGATATAGCAGCTGGTTTGGAACGGAGCATCGTCACGGATTTTCGCGACAGCGATTTCCGGCAAAACGGTGAAGTTCGAAAAGGTCGAGCAGCCCATATAATGGTAGATTGGCTGGCCTTTGTAGCTAAAACGCGTTGTGCCATCGGGCATCAGGCCCTTGCCCTGTGTCGCACGGATCGCGGTGCACAGGTTTGATTTTCCAGACAGGCAAGTTTTGCACTTGCCGCATTCGGGGGTGTAGAGAGGAATGACGTGATCGCCGGGCTTTACGCTGGTCACACCTGCGCCGACTTCCCTTACGATCCCTGCACCTTCATGGCCCAGAACGCTGGGGAACAGGCCTTCGCTGTCCAATCCGTCGAGGGTGTAGGCGTCGGTATGGCAAATACCGGTCGCCATGATCTCGACCAAAACTTCACCCGCCTTCGGTCCTTCGAGATCAAGCTCGACAATCTCCAGTGGCTTCTTTGCTTCAAAAGCTACAGCGGCGCGGGTCTTCATTTCGGTCTTCTCCAATTCGAATATTGAGGTTTCACGTTCGCATAAACGTGATTCAACTATTTGAAAACAATTGTGCGGTTCCCGTTGAGCATAACGCGATGCTCGAGGTGCAGTTTTACGGCACGCGCCAACACCCGGCTTTCGGTATCCTGACCTTGGGCGATGAGGTCCTCAACCGTATCGGCGTGGTCAACGATTGAGACATCTTGCGTAATGATCGGGCCCTCATCCAAGTCGGGGGTTACATAATGGGCAGTTGCCCCAACCATTTTGACGCCGCGCTCGTAGGCGCGATGATAAGGTTTTGCGCCTTTGAACCCAGGAAGAAAGCTGTGATGAATATTGATGACGCGGCCATCGAGCTTTCGGCACAACTGGTCGGACAGCACCTGCATGTAGCGTGCAAGTATGATGAGATCGACCTGCTGCTCCTCCACCATGGCGAGCAACTTGGCCTCCTGCTCCAGCTTGTTTTCAGGCGTGATTGGCAAATGATGGAATTCAATGCCTTCATGGTCAGCCCTGCGTTTCCAGGTCATATGGTTGGATACGATGCTGGTAACCTCCATCGGCAGCCTTTTGGTCGATGTACGGTACAACAGATCGTTCAAGCAGTGCCCACCTTGGCTGACCATGATCATCGCGCGCAATTTTTTGCGTAAGTCGTGAATACGCCAGTCGAGGCGGAAGGCGGTAGCGACGGGAAGGAAAGCCGACGTAAAGCGCTCGGACGTCATGTCTCCCGGGCAAGATATGGCAACCCGCATGAAGAAACGACCCGTACTGGCGTCGCCATATTGGGAGCTTTCAATGATATTGCAGTCCTGGCTCGCAATGGAATTGGCTACCGCAGCAACAATTCCCTTGCGGTCTTCGCAAGCTATCAGAAGAACAAAGTCCGCCCCCGTTTGCACCATCGTCTAAACCCTCTCAAATCCGGTGACCGCCTAGCGCCGCCTTTACGCGCTATCTATATCCCGCCGCATATATTAGCCCTTCTAATCGCAACATGTAGATGATGTGATTGATCAAGGAATTTATTTTACCAATCAAGAAAATTTGGTCAGTTGCTTGAGGGGGACTCCAGTTTCAGTCTGCCTGCGGAGATTTGTAAACCCCGCATTGTCGGGGGATGGTTGAGGGGAAGAAAATTGAAAACCTATTTGAAGATATCGACCGCGGCGTTTGTGCTTGCGTCGCTGGGTGCCGGTGCAGGGGCCGCGCCCGCGTTCGCACAAGAAACGGCCGAAGAGAATGATCGCGGCATTCAAGACATTGTCGTTACCGCGACGCGACGCGAAGAGTCTGCCAACAAGGTGCCTCTGGCGATTACGGCTTTGGGCGGCGACACATTGGGTGATCTCAACATCACCAAATTCGACAAGCTGATCGAATATCTGCCAAATGTGCGTTCGGCCTCGCGTGGTCCTGGTGCTTCCTCGATCTTCATTCGCGGCCTATCGACAGACTCTCCGGGTCTTCAGATTGCCGGTACAGCGGGCGCCCAGCCGACCGTGGCACTTTACGTAAATGACGCACCGGCTTCGCTGGTCGGTCGTAACCTCGATCTTTATGCCGTTGACCTGCAACGCGTTGAAGTTCTCGCAGGGCCACAGGGCACGCTGTTCGGCGCAAGCGCAATGGGCGGCGCCGTCCGCTACATCACGAACAAACCGGACGTGAGTGAATTCCATGCCGGCTTCAATGCCAGCTATGCCTTCACTAAAAGCGGTGATGAAAGCGTCGCTGGTGACGCATTTATCAACATTCCGATCGTCAAGGATAAGCTGGCGCTCCGTGCCGTATTCTACACCGACCGCCAGGGCGGTTATATCGACAACGTAGCTGGCACGTTCCAGATGCCTTTCAACGGGAACGTTGGTATTGCCGGGCGTTTGCCAACCGGTAACCCGCTTCTCGTGATGCGGGCCATCCAGTCCTGTCAGGCAACTGCAACGACTGCCGTTCCAAATTGCACAGGCAGCCTCTACACGCCGCCAACACGCCAAGTCATCAACAACGACAAATTTGTAGAGAAAAACTACAACGACGCGACCTATCGCGGTGGTCGTCTCGCGCTGACCTTGAAAGTGACCGATGATTGGTCGCTGGATCTAATGCATGTGCGTCAGGAACTCGATACCGATGGTGTGTTCGATTTCGAACCCGCAGTAGGCGATTTGCAGGTTACCAAGTTCAACGAAAACTCGTTGCGTGACAAAGTTGACCTGTCGACTCTGACGATCAACGGTCGCTTGGGCGCGCTCGATCTGATTTACACTGGTTCGTACATGAACCACCGTGCGACGCAGATTGCCGACTATGCCGGTTATTCGAACATCGGCTTGTATCTGCCTTATTATGAGTGCGACCGCGGCGTGTATTACACCGCAGCGTATAACGGCAACATCGGCAACACCTGCTATGCCCCGAACAAGAGCTATCAGGTGCGCAACCGGACCAAGCGTTTCACGCAGGAATTCCGGATCACGACACCTGCCGACAAGCGTATTCGCGGTACCTTCGGTTTGTTTTATGATAACAACAAATTGTTCGACAACACCGACTGGTCCTATTTGCAGGAAGCCGCCGGCTTCATTTATCGCCGCGCGCCAAACGCGTCGGTCAATGCGAATGACACCAGCGTTCGTCCGGTACAGGTCGGCTTTTTCAACGATATCCAACGTAAGGATAAGCAGTTCGCCGCTTATGGTGAGGCATCTTTCGATATCGTACCTGAAAAGCTGATCCTTACAGGCGGTCTGCGCTACTATAACGAAAAGGCGTCGATTAACGGGTCCTCGAACGGCAGCTTCGGTGGCGCTCGTGGGGTGTATAACCCTGCAACCGGCACCTATTCACCATCGGCCACGCCACCTGCATTTTACAATGTCAGTGCAAACCTGAATGTGCTGTATGCTGATGCTTCGCCTGCGAAATATACCGGCGTATTGTTCAAGGGTAACCTGACCTACCGTATCGGTGATGGTTCGCTGGTTTACGCAACTTATTCGGATGGCTTCCGTCCGGGTGGCTTCAACCGTCGTCCATGCCGCGTACCAAGCGCGATCTGCCCGACCAATGCAGACTTCGTCCGCTTGGGTACCTATGTGCCGGATAAGGTGAAGAACTATGAAATCGGCGGCAAGTTTGCGCTGCTGAACCGTAGCTTGCAGGTCAATGTTGCTGCGTACCAGATCGACTGGAGCAACATCCAGATCACTGTGTTCGATCAGAACATCTCGAACCAGACATTCACCACCAACCTGGTGGATGCACGGATCCGGGGTCTGGAAGGCGATGTCACTTGGCGTGCAACGGACGAGCTGACGTTGAACAGCGCTTTCTCGTACAATGACTCGGAACTGACCAAATATCGCAAGAACACCACGGTTCTTCGTCCTCTTGGCGGACCATTGGCGCTGAGCCCCAAATTCCAGTTCAATGCCCGCCTCTTCTGGGAAAAAGAACTGGCATCCGGTCTCGCACCATTTGCGCAAGTTGGCTTCCACTATGTCGGCAAGAGCATCTCGGACGTGATCGACAATGTCGATATCCGGTATCAGGCATCCAACCCGACCTTGGGTTATGCCCCTTCGATCCCGGTTACCTATAATGGCGTGCTTGTGCGTCCAGGTGACGTCATCGCGCCAATTCCTGCGGCGCAACAGCTCGACTCCTATGCAACCTTCTCCGCGTCGTTCGGCGTATCGAAGGATGAATGGCGCCTAGAAGTGTTCGGTGACAATCTAACCGACGAGCGGCCGGAACTGTACAAGAGCGGAAATGATGGTGAGCTTCGGACCACCACATCGCGGCCACGCACAATTGGCCTTCGTTTCTCGTATAAGATTTAACGACAAAGACGGAGCACCTGCTATAAACGCAGGTGCTCCGCCGCAATCCCATTTCGGCATTGCGTCCGATGCACGAAGTGCGGCAGTAATCCCACCACTGTTCGTCACTACACAGGAGGTCGTGTGACAATATTGGCGGAGGCTTCGCCGGAAACTATCGACGCAACTTTGCGCGAAGCACGTACGCATTTGCAGAATGCCCGGATGGCAGAAGCAATGGCTGCGTGCCGCCAGGTTCTCGATTCCGCGCCGGAAAATATCGACGCATTATATACACTAGCGGTAACGCAGCGCATGACGCGGGATATCCCGGCGGCCATCGCGACGCTGGATAAACTCATTTCAATCGATCCAAGCTACGGCCGCGCATGGCAGGAACGGGGACATTGTCTGCGCGACAGCGGCCGGCGCGAAGATGCGATTGCCGCCTATCAGCGTGCGGTGACGCACAATGGTGCTCTGGTAGCCAGTTGGCGCATGTTGAGCGAAATGCATGGTGCGGCGGGCCGGGATGGTCCAGCCGATTTCGCCAGAGCACAATTTACCCATCTATCCCAGTTGCCACCTGAATTGCTGAGTGTTGCCAGCTTCATTCAAGAAGGCCGCATATTTAAAGCCGAGCAGCTTTGCCGGGCTTTCCTGCAAAGCAATGGGCACCATATCGAGGCCATGCGGTTACTCGCCGAAATCGGTATGAAGTTCAACGCCTATGACGAAGCAGAGTTTCTGCTTGAATCGTGCAAGGTTCTGGAGCCCGAAAATGTCAGCGCGCATTTTGATTATGTCAAAGTCTTGCGCAAACGGCAGAAATTTGAACAAGCGCTCGCCGAAGCTTCCGAATTGCGGGACAAAGAACCGGGCAATCCCGAATTTGAAATGCTTTTCGCCAACGAAAATCTTGCGGTTGGCAATTTTGACCAGGCGATGCTCGTCTACGAAGCTTTATTGGGATCAATGCCGAATAATCCCGGTATCAACCTGACCTATGGGCATGCCTTGAAAACCGTCGGTCGCCAGGACGATGCGATTGCGGCCTATCGCCGTGCCTATGAAGCGCGCCCCGATTGCGGCGATGCATTCTGGAGTCTGGCCAATCTGAAAACCTACCGCTTCACGGAAGACGAAATCGCCCAAATGCGGGCGCGGGAAGCGTCACCGGTCACGGCGTTGGATGATCGTTATCATCTCTGCTTTGCCTTGGGCAAAGCATTGGAGGACAGGGGTGATTATGATCAGTCTTTCGAATATTATGAACGCGGCAACCGCCTGAAGCGCGAAGAGCTGAAATATGATCCCGCACGGTTGACCAAAGAAATGCGGTTGCAGCGTGAACTGGTGACTGCCGAATTACTGGAACGCTATGCGGGCGCGGGTTGCCAAGCGCGTGACCCGATCTTTATCGTTGGTCTGCCACGGGCAGGCTCCACATTGCTTGAGCAGATTTTGGCATCGCACAGCCAGGTCGAAGGAACAATGGAGTTGCCGAATATTTTTGCGCTCGCCTATCGTCTGGACCGGCAGCGGCTGGTGGGCGAAGAGCCCGAATATCCCGGCAATCTGGGCAATTTGACGCCTGAAAATCTGTTGCAATTCGGCGAAGAATTCATTCGTGACACACGCGTATATCGCAAAGAGGGCACACCTTATTTCATTGATAAGATGCCGAACAACTTCCGCCATATCGGCCTCATCCACCTGATCTTGCCCAATGCCAAGATCATCGATGCGCGGCGCGGTGCCATGGGGTGCTGTTTTTCAGGCTTCAAACAGCTTTTTGCCGAGGGGCAGGAATTCACATACGGCCTCAACGAAGTTGGCCAATATTATAAGGATTATGTCGACTTGATGGATCACTGGGATCGCGTCATGCCCGGCAAAATCTTGCGCGTGCGTTATGAAGAAGTGGTCGCTGATTTGGAAACGCAGGTGCGCCGTTTGCTCGATTATTGCGGGCTGCCATTTGAAGACGCGTGCATCAATTTCCACCAGACAGAGCGCGCTGTCCGCACGGCAAGTTCGGAACAGGTGCGACAACCGATTTTCAAAAGTGGTGTGGACCAATGGGAGAATTTCAGCGACCATTTGGACCCATTGCGCACAATATTAGGGCCGCAATTGGCATCAACTTGAGGGGAGTTTAGATGGCGAGTAATGCACCGACCACACCGGTCAATGCCGACGAAGTCTCGACGCTGGGGCAACGGTGGTACGTTCTCATCATCATGATGCTGGTATATACAATCAGTATTGCCGACCGCTATGTGCTGTCCACTTTGCTTGGTCCGATCAGTGAAGAACTGAACTTAACCGATACGGGGGCGGCGTCGCTGGGGATACCGCTGGCGCTGTTCTATGTTACGATGGGCATACCGCTTTCGTGGCTCTGTGACCGGACCAACCGTCGAAACTTGCTGGCGGCGTCTGTCGCTGTTTGGTCTCTAATGACCACACTAACCGGGTTCACGCGCGGCTATATGGACCTGCTGTTAGCGCGTATTGGCGTAGGCATCGGTGAGGCAGGGGGCACACCGGCCTGCAATTCCATTATCGCGGATTATTTCCCGGCCAATCGTCGTTCTATGGCGATGACCGTGTTTGCGCTGGGCGCGCCGATCGGTGCGTGGCTGGGAACCGATATTGCCGGTATGGTATCGACAATTCACGGTTGGCGCTCTGCATTCATGGTCCTTGGTATTCCGGGCATATTGTTGGCCCTGATTATCATGGTGACGGTAAAAGAACCTAAACGCGGGCGGCTCGATATTGTCAGTGAAGAAAAAGCGCCGACCGTCATGGAAACGCTGAAGTTCCTGTGGTCGCAAAAATCGGCCGTACATGCCATGACCGGCAGCGGGCTGTCCGCATTCTGGGGCTGGGGCCTTATGTGGTTCACCCCGCTGTTTCTCCAACGCACCTATGGCATGGATGAAGGCGCCGCGGGTTCTTTGCTGGGTGAAATCTATCTCGTCGGCGGGATCGGAGCATCGCTTATCACGGCCTATGTTGTTGCACGTCCCAGCTACACAGATCCGCGCAAAATCTCGCGCCTGTTGGCCGTGGTGACCGCTGCTGCAACTTTACCGTCCTTTTTGGCTTATTACACGCATGACCTCGCCTTCGCGAAGTTCATGTGGTGGCTGTTTATCCCCGCCATCTATTTTTACATCGGCCCGGCCATGGCCCTTTGCCAAAATCTTGCGGCGCCCAAAATGCGGGCAATGGCGATCGCGATTTCGCTTCTGGTCGCCAATGTCCTCAACCTGATTGTTGCCCCATGGATTGTCGGATCGCTGAGCGACTTTTTCGCCGGTCCCGCGGGCGCGGATGCTGACTCTCTGCGAATGGCGCAATTGATTTTGGCACCCACTGGTTTGTGGGCCGCATGGCATTATTGGCGCGCCGAAAAATACATCGTTGAAGATCAAAAGAGAGCATGTGGTTATGTCTGAAGCTGTGCTGAAGTCTTATATTAACGGCGAGTGGGTCCTTCCCGCGACGTCGACAGATATCGTAACGGCCACAAATCCCGCAACCGAGGAAATCTGTGCGACCGTCGCTGTCTGTGGCCATGATGATGTTGATCGTGCTGCGCGGGCAGCCCGTGCGGCTTTTGATGGTTATGCGGCTCTATCTCTCGACGATCGCATTGCGCTTGTTGAAAAGCTGATAGCAATATTTGAACGGCGTTATGATGAAATGGTAACTGCCATTTCGACCGAAATGGGCGCGCCTTTTGATTTATCCTATAATGCGCAGGCGGAATGTGGCCCCGGTCATTTAAAGGAAACCATCACAGCTGCGCGCGAAATGGAATGGGAGCGCAAGATTGGCAGCAATGCTCGCCTCGTGCGCGAACCCATCGGTGTTTGCGTCCTTATCACGCCCTGGAATTGGCCAGTAAACCAACTCGCTGCAAAAATCGGCCCAGCTTTGGTTGCCGGATGCACAATGATTTTGAAACCGAGCGAAGTTGCGCCACTGTCAGCACAGCTTTTCGCCGAGTTCATTGACGAAGTCGGGTTTCCCGCGGGCGTGTTCAATATGGTGCACGGCACGGGGCCGGCGATAGGTGATGCCCTGACCAGCCATCCGGAAGTCGACATGATTTCTTTCACTGGTTCGACGCGGGCGGGTATTCAGGTCGCCAAATCCGCGGCGGATACGGTCAAACGGGTGTCGCAGGAACTGGGTGGCAAGTCCGCCAATATTGTTTTTGCGGACTCCGATTTGCCTGCTTCGGTGAAGCGCGGCGTATTGCATTGTTTCGAGAATGCAGGGCAGTCGTGCAATGCGCCGACACGTATGCTGGTGGAATCATCCGTATATGAACAGGCCGTGGCAATCGCAGCCGAAACAGCCAAAGCTGCAAAGCTAGGCGATCCGATGGAAAAGGGGCGCCACTTCGGTCCTGTCGTCAGCAAATTGCAATTTGATAAGATACAACGCCTGATCCAAATCGGCATCGACGAAGGTGCGCAGGTCGTCGCCGGGGGTGTCGGACGCGCCGAAGGCTTCAATCGTGGCTATTATGTGAAGCCAACAGTTTTCGCCGGTGTCCACAACAAGATGACTATTGCGCAGGAAGAAGTGTTCGGTCCGGTGCTTGTCATGATCCCGTTCAAGGACGAGGCGGATGCCATCGAAATCGCCAACGATACGCCCTACGGATTGGCTGCTTATGTGCAAAGCGGCGACATGGAACGTGCGCGCCGTGTGTCCCGCCGGATGCGTGCGGGCGGGGTCAGCATCAACGGCGCTGGTCAGGATTATGCGTCACCCTTTGGCGGCTACAAGCAATCGGGTAACGGACGCGAATGGGGTGAATGGGGTCTACACGACTTCCTCGAAATCAAGGTCATCAACGGTTTCGAAGGATGAAACTTACCGACATCCAGACCTTTGTCGTCGGTAATCCGCCCCCTCATTTTGGTGGAAGGTATTTTGTCTTTGTCAAACTGACTACCGACAGCGGCGTGTCGGGTGTGGGCGAGGCCTATTGTGTTCCGTTTGAGCCGCATCTTGTCGCCCGAATGATCGAGGATGTCTTCGCGCGCTATGTCGCCGGGAATGATCCCCATGATATCGAAACCATGTGGCGGCGTGTTTATTCCAGCGGTTTCACCCAGCATCCGGACCTTACGCTCATGGGTGTATTGTCGGCCTTGGAAATGGCCTGTTGGGACATCATCGGCAAAGAGGCCAACAAGCCGGTATATAAACTGCTGGGTGGGCAGGTGCACGAGCGGTTACGTGCCTATACCTACATCTATCCGCGACCCGGCGATCAAAGCGATGTCTACCATGACCCTGATCTAGCCGCGACACGGGCGGCGGAGTATCTGGATCAAGGTTTTACTGCGTTGAAATTCGATCCAGCCGGGCCCTATTCAGCATTTGATGGTCGGCAATTGTCTTTGGAGGCGCTCGATCTGTGCGAGCGTTTTGCGCGCCAGTTACGCGAGGCGGTCGGCATGAAAGCGGACCTGCTTTTTGGAACCCATGGGCAAATGACGGCAGCAGGCGCGATCCGTCTTGCCAAAAGGCTGGAGCCGTCCGATCCGCTGTGGCTGGAAGAACCCATTCCGCCGGATGCGCCGGAGGAGATGGCAAAGGTAGCGCGTGCGACATCTATTCCCATTGCGACGGGTGAGCGGCTGACAACCAAATATGATTTTGCGCGTTTGTTGCGGGCCGGCGCAGCGGCCATTCTTCAAATGAATCTGGGGCGCGTTGGCGGTATTTTGGAAGCGAAAAAAATCGCTTCCATGGCCGAGGTTGATCATGTGCAAATCGCACCACATCTTTATTGCGGACCCATCGTCGGCGCTGCAAATATCCAGATAGCAACTTGCTCGCCCAATTTCCTGATCCTCGAAAGCATCGAGACTTGGGGCGGTTTCCATAGCGAGATTCTAAAAACCCCGATCCGTTTTGAAGACGGGCATGTTATTCCGTCCAATGAGCCGGGTCTGGGCGTCGAACTGAATGAGGATGTTGCCAAGGCCAATCCCTACACAGGTAACATGCTCCACCTCGAAATGACGCAGCATCCGGTCCAGTGACAGAAGAATATGATTTTATCGTCGTCGGCGCGGGCACGGCGGGATGCGTCCTTGCCAATCGGTTGACCGAAGATGGCCGCTTCACGGTTCTCCTATTGGAAGCCGGGGGTAGCGACCGCTCCATCTGGATACAGATGCCTATCGGCTATGGACGGACATTCTTTGATCGGCGGATTAACTGGATGTACGATACCGAACCCGTAGACGCCTTGGGAGGACGGAGGAGCTATTGGCCGCGGGGAAAGGTGATAGGCGGATCAGGCTCGATCAACGCCATGGTCTATGTACGCGGCCAACCGCGTGACTTTGACGACTGGAAAGAACTGGGCAACCCTGGCTGGGGCTGGGACGATGTATTGCCCTATTTCAAAAAGTCAGAAGATTTCGATTGGCATAGCGCACATCACGGGCGTGGCGGTCCGCAGCATGTGACCGATATATCACCCTATGTTCACCCGGTCTGCCATAGCTTTGTGGAAACCGCGCAGGCTTTAGGATTTCCGGCCAGCAGCGACTTTAACGGCGGCAAGCCTGAAGGTGTGGGCTATTACCAGATCAACACCAAGGGCGGTTGGCGTGCATCGACCGCCAATGCTTTTCTCCACCCCGCACGCAAGCGGCGTTCGCTCACACTGCACACCCACGCGCATGCACAGCGCATTCTTTTTGAAGGTCGCCGCGCGATCGGTATAGAATATGCGCACAAGGGGCGCGTCTTCCAAGCTAAGGCCCGCCGGGAAGTTATCTTATCGGGTGGTGCAATTAACTCGCCGCAATTGCTCATGCTATCGGGTATTGGCGACGCGCAACAATTGAAGAATCTGGGTATTGAAACCGTTGCTGACGCACCGGCCGTGGGAAAGAATCTGCAGGATCATATAGCCGTTTCCTATTTCTATAAGGTGCGCACCGCGACGCTGAACGATGTGCTCCATCCTATGTTGGGAAAAATACGGGCAGGTTTGCGTTACATGGCGGACCGCGCCGGACCATTATCGCTGAGCGTCAATCAAAGTGGCGGCTTTGTCCGCAGCGATCCGCAGAAAGCCCATCCTAATTTGCAGCTATATTTCAGCCCCGTGAGTTATACAAAAACCCCGCTGTCGGAACGGAAGCTTTTGAATCCGGATCCGTTTTCGGCCTTTCTGCTGTCGCATAATCCCTGCCGTCCCACAAGCAGGGGGCATCTGGAACTAGCCAGTTCTGATCCGCAAGCCTATCCGGTGATTCACCCCAATTATTTGGCTACCCAAGAAGATATCGATGATGTTCTGGCAGGGAACCGATTGTTGCGTCGGCTGGTGCAGACCCGACCGCTGGCAGACATCATCACCGAAGAACTCATTCCCGGCGCAGGGGTAGATGGCGATGATGCGTTGCTCGCCGATTTTCGTGCCCGTGCCGATACGGTCTATCATCCAACGAGCACCTGCATGATGGGGCCGGATCCGGCGTCCTCGGTTGTAGACGCGCACCTCAACGTCCATCGCACGTCCGGACTGCGCGTTATAGACGCATCGGTATTTCCGACGATCACATCGGGCAACACAAATGCGCCGACCGTGATGGTAGCGGAAAAAGGGGCGGCCATGGTCCTCGCGGACGCAAAATGACCCGTTAAATTAATTTACCAGTCTTTCCCAGCTATGCTAACCTCTGCGCAACGCGAGTCCGGGGAGGGAAGGGCGATGCATTCAAAGATAGATCTTCGGCAATTGCCGCCGCTCAAGGCTCTGAAAGGCTTTGAGGCAGCGACGAGACATCAGAGCATAAGGGATGCTGCTGATGAGCTGTGTTTGACACACCCTGCCGTGAGCCATCAGGTCCAGTTGATCGAGGATGCCTTGGGCGTCAGCCTTTTTGCGCAAGAGGGACGGCATATCGTTTCGACGGAAGAGGGCAGGGTGCTGTATCCCTATGTCCGTGCGGCCTTTGAATCCCTCTTGGAAGGCGTCGAAGAAGTACACCGAAGTGCGCTTGACAAACCTTTGCGGGTGCAGACTTATGTCACGGCATCCATCCGCTGGCTCGCAAAGCGCGTCCCTCAATTTTTAGCCGATCATCCTGAAGTAAAATTGACGCTCAACACTTGCGCGGTGGAGTGGGAATTTGATGATGTGCACGCTGATGTAGGTTTGGTCTATTGCGAAACCGTGCCGGATCCAGCCAAATATCATTGGGTGCCGCTTTACGAATATGCGCTTTTCCCCGTGTGCAGTCCGGACGTTGCCAAGACGCTAGGATCCAATCCCGGTGCCCGTGATTTAATGGCAAAGCCGCTCGTGGCGATTTATACCGAGGTCCAGAATTGGGAAACATGGTTTGTTTCGGCGGGCGAAATGTTCAAGCCATCGGTACCGTATCTCATGGTCGACACCTTGGCTGTTGCGCTTGAAATGGCGTTGAATGGCGAGGGCATCGCTTTGGTGAACGGTCCGTTCGTCGATCAGGACCTTGCCGCCGGCCGCTTGGTGCAACCCATCGCCCATAAGGCAATCTGCCCTGGCGCATGGGGATTGATCTGCCGTGCCGACATGAAAGAAAATCTGCGCATCCGGACATTCATGGACTGGATAACGCAAAATGTAGAAGCCAGCCGGGAGGATGTGACGGCCTAGCGTTTGGCGACGACCTCGTATCCCGGCTCTTCCGGTTCGTCATCTACCATTTCTGCTGGAAATCCTGTACCTAGCACTTTGATGCCGAGCGGCTCTTCATAGCGACGGATAATGTTCGGCGAAAACTCGCGCGAACCATAGGCAGCTTCGCCCTCCTTGAAGATTTTGACAATCAAAGGGGACAGTTCGACAGGAACTTTCGCTTCATGGGCAATCTTGTCGAACAGGCCGACATCCTTACTGACCAGATCCATCGTGAAGTTAATGTCGCGGCTTCCGTTCAGGATGACCTGACTTTCGGTTTCATGGACAAAACTATTACCCGAAGAGATCCGGATCGCTTCATAGGTCGTGTTCATGTCGAGACCGATAGCTTTGCAGGTTGTCAACGCTTCGGCCAGTGCGACCAGATGCACGGTGCACAGATAATTGGTCATCACCTTTAATTGGGAAGCCGTCCCCAAATCGCCCGTGTGCAATATCCGCCGCCCCATGGTTGTCAGAACGGGGAGAACAAATTCAAAGGCTTCCCGCGGCCCGCCTGCGAATATTGCAATATTCCCCGTGTCGGCCCGATGGCAGCCACCCGAAACAGGGCATTCCATAAACATTGCACCACGTGCCTCGACAAGGCCACCCAGTCTGATTATCTCGCTATAGTCGGTCGTGCTCATTTCCAGCCAGACTTGGCCTTTGCGCATGACTGGGAGGAAACCATCCTCGCCTTCAGCTACGGCGGAACTCGCCGCAGGGGATGGCAAGCAGGTCACAATCAGATCGACCATCTCTCCCAACTCTTTTGGGGATGCAGCAGATTTTGCCCCGCGTCCGACATATTCGGCAACGAGCGTGTCATCAAGATCGCGGACGGTCACATCATGGCCGTTCCGGATTAGACTTCCGGCAAGCTTTCCGCCGACATTACCAAGGCCGATAAATCCAATTTTCATGTGAGCGCCCGTCCATCCCCCAATATGTCGCCCTTGAACTTCGTATCGAAACGACGCTGGACGGCACGGCAATTATGCAATTTGAGGCAAAGTTAGAGCGTCAGCCGGTGCGGACCACAATTGAAAAATTTGGCTTATTGGGTGAAATATTTTTCAACCGGAATGGCGGCTACGACTTTTCCGAAGCGGCTACTCAGGTAACCGTATAGCCGAGCGTCGCGGACAGGGCGGATGCAAGGCGGGCTCTTGAAAGAGCGCAGACCACTTTGCGATCTGCCATTTCGGCCGGGTTAAAAGGCTCCAGAAAATGGACGCCGACATCGTAGGTTCCGGGGCGGGTAAAAGCACGCCATGCGCTTTCCCAGCCCGTTTCTTCGCCGAGCCATGCAATATCGGGGCCAGCATCGCCAAAATCGAGCAGCACCGGCTGGATCAGCATCGGCTTCGGCGGCGGGGCCAAGGTCGCAAACAGCGACTGTTTGAACGGCAAGAGCTGACGCCCGTCCGAGGTTGTGCCTTCGGGGAAAAGGGTTACTGACCAATTCTCTGCAATAGCTTCGCGCAATTGGGCCACTTGCCCTGCAACATTCTGCTTTTCGGTCCGGCTCACAAAGATGGTACGGTTCAGCGTCGCAAGCCAACCGATAATCGGCCAGTCGCGGACGCCGTCCTGTGCGACAAAAGCCGTGCCGGTGATGCCGGCCAATATCGGAATATCATGCCACGACAGATGGTTGGCGACAAAGAACACATCGCGGCGGAGTGGTGTTCCGTGCACCTTCACACGGGCCCCCAAAGCGCGGGCAGCGATCCGCAAGAAGAGCATCGCCCAAGGGGATGGCAACTTCAGTAGGTGCCATACCAGATGCAAGGGCAATAAGAACAGCAAGGGGACCGCAATCCAAATGATCCGCATCGCGCAGAGCAAATAGGCCTGAGGCTCTGCCTTCGGGAGCGAAATAGAGATTGTAGACATGCGATTCGGCCCTAGCGTGGGTTTAATGAGCTATCAATCGAATGATGCAGTAGGTCTGTGACTCTGCTGTGACGTTTTACAATGCCGTCTGAGAGCGTCCTGCGTGCAACGATAAAATTTTTTGAACCAGTCGTCGCGAATTGCACATTTGTCATTCATCCGGGATGCCTTCAAACATCAGGAAAGTCGGATGTCGCTGGAGAGACGGAGTTTAAATGCAAACCAATGCGCGAGTTGTCATTATCGGTGGCGGCATCATGGGGGCGTCCCTACTTTATCATCTGGCCGAGCTCGGCTGGACGGACTGCTTGCTCATTGAAAAAGACGAGCTGACATCGGGGTCCACGTGGCACGCCGCTGGGCAATGCCCCAGCATTACGGGCAGTTTCAATCTCGCCAAGATACATGCATACAGCAACGATCTCTATCCGCGTCTGGAAGGGCTGACAGGGCAATATGTCAGCTGGCACAAGTCAGGAGGTATTCGCCTTGCGACCAACGAGCGTGAGCTGGCCTGGTTCAAATATATCCACGGCTTTTCCAAAATCGTCGGGTTCGACATGGATATTATTGATCCCGAAGAAATCCGCCGAATAAATCCCTTTCTGACGACTGACGGCGTCATTGCGGGCGCGCGTACTACCAGCGACGGCCATGCCGACCCTTCGGGCATCTGCAATGCGTTGGCCATTGGCGCCAAAAATATGGGTGCACAGATTGTCCGAAAAAATCGTGTCACGGGATTGACGCAATTGCCGTCAGGCGAGTGGGATGTAGCGACCGAGAAGGGCGTTGTGCGTGCCGAGATCGTGGTCAATGCGGCGGGATGCTATGCACGCCAAGTGGCGCAAATGGCCGGGATCGACATTCCCGTCACGAATATGGAGCATCATTATATCGTAACCGATCCGATACCTGCCTTTCTGGAACGGGACGAGGAAATTCCGGTGATGCGCTGCCCTTATGTTTCCGGCTATTTTCGGCAGGAGCAGAAGAGTGGCCTGATTGGCGTCTATGAAAATATCGGACTTGCCGAAGCATGGGCGCCCAAAGGCCAGCCGGAATGGGAATCGACCAGCGAGCTATTTATCGACGATCTCGATCGCATCTCCAAATGGCTGGAACGGGCCATTGAACGGATGCCCGTTTTCGGCGAGGTCGGGATCCGGCGGATTGTAAACGGCGCTATTCCGCATACTCCGGATGGCGGCCCATTGTTGGGGCCGGCGGCGGGCCTCGAAAATTTCTGGCATTGCTGCGGTACGTCTTTCGGGATCGCGCAGGGTGGCGGTTCTGGTAAATATCTGGCGCAGTGGATGGTCTATGGCGACGCCGACATCAACATGACCGAGTTTGATCCGCGTCGCTACGGGGCCTTTGCTGACGAGGACTATAGCCGCGACAAGGTGTTTCTCGACTATCGGATGACCTTTACGACCCGCTTGCCCGGTGAAGAAGAGCCGGATGGCCGTCCGTGCAAAACAAGTCCGCTTTACCAACCGCTGAAGGCTGCAGGTGCGGTATATGGGGAAACATACGGCTGGGAACGCCCGAAATATTTCGCACTCGACGGCGCCCCAGAACAGGGTGGTTATGAGCGCACCAATAGCTTTGAGATGGTCGCAGGCGAGGTCAAAGGCGTTATGGAACGGGTTGGTGTTCTCGACCTATCCGGCTTTGCCAAATATGACGTGACCGGACCGGATGCTGAAGCATTTCTGAATCGTATCTGCGCCAACCGCATGCCTAAAAAGCTGGGGGGTATCGGGCTTGTCCACCCGCTGTCGCGTCAGGGTCGAATCTATGGCGAGATGACGGTTACGCGCTTTGCCGATGATCATTTTTATTGCTTGTCTGCGGCTGCTGCCGAACAGCGTGATTGGGATTTTCTTACCCAGAGCAAATTACCCGGTGAAGATGTCACCATTCGCAATCTGACAATGGATTTTGGTGTGTTGGTGCTAAATGGCCCGCAAGCGCGTCATGTGCTGGCAAAGCTTACGGATGCTGATCTGAGTAACGATGGTTTCCGCTGGCTAAGCGGGCAGGAGATAACGATCGCGGGCAAAAGGATGCGGGCGCTTCGGGTGTCCTATGCAGGTGAACTTGGATGGGAACTGCATCCGCCGATGGGTGATCTTGCTGCACTTTACGATGCGGTATGGGCGGCAGGGCAGGATGTCGGCATCGTCAACTATGGCCTTTACGCCGCAAACACGATGCGGATGGAAAAGGGTTATAAAGCTTGGGGCAGCGAACTGACGAATGAGCTCACAATGATCGAGGCGGACATGCCGCGGTTCATCAACTTCAAGAAAGACGATTTTGTTGGCAAGCAGGCGACACTCGATGCCCCTGACCGGTTCCGTATCGTCTATGGCTCGGTCGATGCGAGCAATGTGGATGTGCGCGGCGCCGAACCTTGTTTGATTGACGAAGAGTGCATCGGATTGACGACATCGGGGGGCTATGGCCACCGCGTTGGCAAGAGCCTGTTTTTCGCCTGTGTCCCTCTGGAGCATGCAACTCCGGGCTCGACCTTTGATATCTACCTCCAGGGCGAGCGCCGCTTGGCGACGGTGCTGGAGCATCCCGCCTATGATCCCGACAATGCGAAAATGAAGGTTTAAAGCGTGGCTGAACTCCCCAAAAAGGCGCGGGTCGTCATAATCGGTGGCGGCGTCATAGGCTGCTCGATTGCCTATCATTTGACCAAAATCGGCTGGGACGATGTGGTCCTGCTTGAACGCAAACAATTGACCAGCGGGACGACTTGGCATGCTGCGGGACTTGTCGGTCAACTCCGTCCGTCCATCAATATGACGAAACTCGCCAAATATACAGGCGAACTCTATCGTGGGCTGGAAGCGGAAACGGGACAGGCAACCGGCTACCGCCAATGTGGTTCCATCTCGATGGCAACCAACGCGGAACGCTTTGAGGAGCTAAAGCGCAGCGCCTCCATGGCAAAGGTGTTCGACTTGTCGGTTCATGTGGTGACACCACAAGAAATCAAAGACCTCGCCCATATCGTAAATGTCGACGATGTTGTGGGCGGAATCCATATTCCCAGCGATGGCTATGCCAATGCGGTCGACATTACGCAGGCCTTGGCAAAGGGTGCGCGCACGGGCGGTGCACGCATTTTCGAAAACACCAAGGTCACGAAAATCCGGCATGATGGCGACCGAGTGACCGGGGTCGATACCGACGAAGGATCGATCGATGCGGACTATGTTGTCATCTGTGGCGGCATGTGGACCCGGGATCTGGCCGCCAGCATTGGCGTGGCCGCGCCACTGCATGCGTGCGAACATTATTATGTGCTGTTCGAAGGTGTCGAGGGGATAGATTCCACACTGCCGGTCCTTCGCGACTATGATTATTGCGGTTATTATAAATATGACGCCGGAAAGCTTTTGGTTGGGGCCTTTGAACCTAATGCCCGACCCTGGGGAATCGATGGCATTTCCGAGGATTTTTGCTTCGACGAAATCGCCGGTAGCTTTGAACATTTCGAACCGCTTTTGATGGACGCCATGCGCCGCGTTCCGGCTTTGGAAAAAGCCGGGATACAGAAATTCTTCTGTGGTCCGGAAAGCTTCACCCCCGATGTCCGATACCATCTGGGCGAGAGCGCGGAATTGAAAGGCTGTTTTGTAGCCGCAGGCCTGAACTCCATAGGTCTTCAGTCCGCAGGCGGCGTGGGCAAAGTCATGGCGGACTGGATCCGCGACGGCATTCCACCTGCAGACTTATGGACGGTCGATATCCGCCGGAACATGCCCTTCCAGATCAACCGTAAATATCTGCGGGAGCGGGTGACCGAGAGTTTGGGTCTGCTTTACGCAACGCATTATCCCTTCAAGCAATATGAAACTGCGCGCGGTGTCCGCCGGTCTGCAATTCACGACCGGCTGGTGGCGGCTGGAGCCTGTCATGGTGAAGCCTTCGGCTGGGAACGCCCCAACTGGTATGGCGAACCGGGCAGTAGCCCCCGTTACGAGTATAGCTACGGACGGCAAAACTGGTTTGGGGCCAATGCTGCAGAGTGCAAAGCGGTGCGTGAAGCTGTCGGGTTGTTCGATCAAAGTTCTTTCGCAAAATTCCGGCTTGAGGGCCGTGACGCCATGACCGTGCTGAACCGTGTGTGCGCCAATGACGTTGACGTCGCGCCCGGACGCTTGGTCTATACGCAATGGCTGAATGAAAAAGGGGGCATCGAGGCGGATTTGACCGTCACACGCTTGTCCGAAACCGCCTATTTGATCGTCACGGGCGCGGAAACTGAGGTGAAAGACTTCAACTGGCTGAAGCGGCATATTCCCGAAGATGCCCATGCCGTTCTGACCAACATTTCCTCGGCCATGGGGGTGATTTCGATCATGGGTCCCAAGGCCCGCGATCTGTTGCAGTCCATCTGCCCCAATGACCTGTCGCACGAGGCATTTCCATTTGCCACGTCTCAGGAAATCGAGCTGGGCTATGCCCTCGTCAGGGCCTCGCGGATTACCTATGTCGGCGAACTCGGTTGGGAATTGTATATTCCGACCGAATTCATGACCGGCGTGTACGATGAGATCGTCGCCGCAGGCGCTGCCTTCGGGCTGAAGCATTGCGGGTACCATGCCCTCAACGCACTGCGCATGGAGAAGGCATACCGCCATTGGGGGCATGATATCACCGATGAAGACACGCCGCTTGAAGCGGGTCTTGGCTTTGCGGTCAAAATGGACAAGGCAGGCGGCTTTATCGGGCGCGAGGCTCTGCTGCGGCAGAAAGAGACAGGTCTCAAACAGCGGCTCGTTCAATTCCTACTGAAATCGCCCGAGCCCTTGCTCTACCATAATGAACCTATCTGGCAGGGCGACCGGATCGCCGGCTATATCCGGTCTGGCATGTATGCCCACAGCTTGGGCGGGGCGTGCGGGCTTGGCTATGTTACAGCGCCCGACGATGGCGTCGTCGGAGCCATCGGAGCCGACGATTTTGAAATCGAGATAGCCGGCGTACGCTATCCCGCGCTGGCCTCGCTAAAACCCCTCTACGACCCCAGCAACGCACGGATAAAAATCTGATGACCGAAACGCAAAGCCAACTGATGCAACGGCTCGCCGCCAATACCCGTGTGGGGTATAGTTTCGATCAGGAATTTTACGCCAGCGATGCGGTGTTCAAGGCCGACATGGATAGGATCATCAGCCAAAAATGGCTGCTGGCCGGACATGTCTCCCGCATTCCGAACAAGGGCGACTATTTCCTGTTCCGCGTGGGCGCCGAACAGATTATCATCATCCGTGAAAATGCCGACAGCGTCCGTGCATTTTTCAACGTCTGCCGCCATCGCGGCTCGACCATTTGCCAAGCCGAAAGCGGCAATGCGCCGCGTCTGGTATGCCCCTATCACGCGTGGACTTTTGGTCTGGATGGAAGGCTTCTTTCGGCCCGCCTCATGCCCGAGGATTTCGATAAGGCGGAGAATAGCCTGTTCGCATGCCATATCCGCGTTTTCCACGGGCTGATATTCATCAACATGAGCGAGGACGAACCTGTCGATTTTGACGCGACCTTTGGCGACATGGGACCGATCCTCGACTATCACGGTTTTGATACGGCCCGCATCGCCCATGCCGGAAGCTATCCGACCACTGCCAACTGGAAACTGGTCGTCGAGAATTTCTTTGAATGCTACCACTGCGTTCCGTCCCATCCTGAATTCTGTTCGATGCATGCGGCGGAATCGATTGTGGCGGTGGGGGCGGGGCCAAGCTCCGGTCCGGCTGATGCGATTGCGAGCTTCGCCCCCAAATTACAGGCATGGGAAGAAAACGCAGCCGCCGCTGGCCGGCCCATCGGCAATATCGATGACGCCCCGGACAGTAGCCATTTGCGCCTGATGATGCAGCGCATGAACAAGGATGGGTGGTCGTCCGAAACCCAGGACGGATCGGCACCTGCACCGCTGATGGGCAAGCGGAGCAAAGCCGATGGTGGACGGATGCATTTGAGCTTCAGCCCGTTCAGCCAGATTGTAGCCGACGATCATTTCGCGATCCTGTTCCGGTTCACACCGCGCAGCGCGCTAGAAACCGATGTGGAGATGATCTGGATCGTCGATGGCCGGGCAGGGGAGGACGAGGTGGACATCCCCAAGATGACCTGGGGCTATCACGCTACCACAACGCAGGACAAGGTCATTACCGAGAATAACCAGACCGGCATCATGTCCACCCGCTATCGCCCCGGACGCTATTCGGATCAGGAAGGTAGCGTCATCAAATTCCAGAAATGGTATCTGAACCAGTTCGGGCTTGCGCGGGCCGAATGACTGTGCCGGCTATCATGTCCGCCGTGTTGCTCACCGGCTATGGCGGTTATGAAAAGCTTGAATGGCGGACTGATGTTCCCGTGCCCCAACCTGGCGCTGATGATGTCCTGATCCGCATAGGCGCAGCGGCCGTGAACAACACCGACATCAACACGCGGATCGGCTGGTATTCAAAAGCGGTTGCAGAAGCTACCGATGCAAGCGCAGCAACGGGCATTGAAGGCGCCGGCGACGACGGCTGGTCGGGCGCTGCGTTCACCTTTCCCCGCATTCAAGGCGCGGATGCTTGTGGACATATTGTGGCCGTCGGCGAAAGTGTTGATACCGCACGCATCGGGCAGAGGGTGCTGGTCGAGCCAGTCTTTCGGGGTAGCAGCCGGTTTGATATCCGTTACTTTGGGTCGGAAGTCGACGGCGGCTTTGCCCAATATGCCCGGGTCCCCTCCGTCCACGCTCACCGCATAGAATCTTCATGCTCGGATGCCGAACTCGCAAGCTTTCCCTGCGCCTATGCCACCGCAGAGAATATCCTGACCCGTATCGGGTTGCAGGCGGGCGAGCATGTGCTGGTCACCGGCGCATCCGGCGGCGTCGGCTCCGCCGCAGTCCAACTTGCCAAACGACGCGGCGCAGAAGTCACGGCCATGGCCGCCGACGCAAAGGCAGATACAGTGCGGAGCCTTGGCGCAAGCCGGGTCGTCCCGCGCGACGCCGATCTGGAATCTCTTATCGGTCCAGAATATTTCGACGCCGCGGTCGACATTGTCGGCGGTGAACAATTTGGACCGATCCTCAACACCCTCAAACGTGGTGGGCGTTATGGCGTGTCGGGCGCGATCTCCGGTCCGGTAGTCGACCTTGATTTGCGGACACTCTATCTGAAAGACCTTCGCCTCATCGGTTGCACCGTGCTGGAGCCTGAAGTGTTCCCCAATCTTATCGGGTATATCGAACGCCGTGAAATCAAGCCATTGGTCTCGGCAACCTATCCCATCACCGACATCGCCGCAGCGCAAGAGGCGTTCCTGATGAAGCGCCATGTGGGAAAGATTGTCCTGATAGTCTAAAGATACAACAGACACGCAAAATGGCAGCGAAACTGTATCCTTTTTTGCTTTAAATTAACGTGGCGCGGATTTGGTTTGTTGTATTGTTTCGACAGTTCAAAGAGCCCCACTTCCTTCGCAGGCAAGTGAGACGTAGTTCTCAAATCTTTTCCTAAATTGCCAACGAAGGTGAGGGGCGTCCAACGAGATTTGGTTAGCGGACTACCTCTCCACTTCAGGGGAGAGCGGATTAATTTCTCCCAACCGGATATCTTTATCGAAAACGGAATGTACAGGCACGACAACATTGCAACCATTCGATCGCGGATTTAACTTCAAATGCTATGCCGTCTGTGGCAATTGCAGGCGTAGCTCATCACATCCATCCACTAGTTTCAGTCGTATTGGACGTGTCTTCGCGCCTACCACTCCTGAATAAACCATAAAAAGCTAAGCTGACCACAACAACGGCAACTCCAATAAGAATAACCAGTTTCATCGTCAGCCGTCTCTAGCAAACCGCAAATAATCCGCTCAGCCATCGCTGATCACATCGCTAAATAACATAACCGACGGATTTAGCAACGGAACGCTTTCCGCGATTGTGCCTTCGAAAGGGGCTGACCGGCGCTCTCCAACGAAGCAATTGCCAGTCAATTTAGGTGATCGTCCGCTTCCTACGACATTCCCGTCATAAGCGCCAAAACGCCCAACCCACACTAGCTGTCGTCGCTTCATTCGCAACCCTTAGGGCAAGGTTTCAGGAAATCGCCCATTAACCGGCACACCCACCGGAAGCGCGCGAAAACCTAGTCGACCATTTCGACCAACTCTCCGATCCGTCCGATCATTTCGTCGATATGTGCCTTTTCCAGAATGAGTGGTGGCGACAAAGCGATGATGTCGCCCGTTGCGCGCACCAGCAATCCGTTGTCGAAGCATTTGTGGAATAGCTGCATGCCACGCTTGCCGACGCCGGCACTATGCGGGGCGAGTTCGATGCCTGCGACTATGCCCATATTACGGATGTCGATAATGTTGCGCTTGCCCTTCAGGCTGTGGACGGCGTCTTGCCAATAGCCGTGCAGGGACGTCGCATGTTCGAAAATGCCTTCGGACTTGTATAGGTCCAGCGTTGCGAGACCTGCGGCGGCGGCGAGTGGGTGGCCGGAATAGGTATAGCCGTGGAACAGTTCGATGCCATCAGGGCCACCTTCGACCACGCCGTCATGGATATGGCGGCTGACCGCGACAGCGCCCATCGGCACCGCGGCGTTGGTCAGGCCCTTTGCCATGGTGATGATGTCCGGCGTCACGCCTAGCGTTCCCGAAGCGGTTGCCCCGCCGACACGGCCAAAGGCGGTGATGACTTCGTCGAAGATCAGCACGATGCCATGCTTGCGTGTTATTTCGCGCAGCTTTTCAAGATAGGTGACCGGCGGCACCAATACGCCCGTTGATCCGGCCATGGGCTCCACAATGACTGCTGCGATGGTTTCGGCGCCATGCAGTGCAACGATGGCTTCCAGATTATCCGCCAGATGCCCGCCCCATTCGGGACGGCCTTTTGTAAAGGCGTTGTGGTCGAGATTGTGCGTATGCGGCAGATGGTCGACGCCGGTCAGAAGCGTTCCGAATTGGCGCCGGTTGTTGACGATGCCGCCTACCGAAATGCCGCCAAAGCCGACGCCATTATAGCCACGTTCCCGGCCAATCAGGCGGGTGCGCGTGCCCTGGCCGATGGCGCGTTGATAGGCGAGCGCAATTTTCAGCGCGGTGTCGACCGATTCCGACCCGCTGTTGGTGAAGAATATCCGGTCCAGCCCCTCGGGCATGAGCGTTGCCAAGCGCGATGCCAGCTCAAATGCAAGCGGATGGCCCAGTTGGAAGGGCGGGGCGTAGTCGAGTTCGGACGCGGTTTTCTGGATGGCTTCGACAATCGGTGCACGGCAGTGGCCTGCATTTACCGCCCAAAGACCGGCGGTGCCGTCGAGGATTTGCCGGCCGTCGTCGCTGGTATAATGCATGTCCTTTGCCGACTTCAGCTGCCGTGGCGTCGCCTTGTACGCCCGGTTCGCTGTGAAGGGCATCCAGAATGCGGCTAAAGGATCATTTTCAAGTTTCATAATGTGGCTCCGGCATTACGCATCTGCCGCTTATGCAATGTTCAGTGAATTTGGTGCGACTCAAATCTTTATTCCGACTGGAAAATTTTGCTTTCTGTCATGCTTCTTTCGACCGCGAAACAAAATGGTTTTTTGCCCAATAGCCTAACAGGAAAGCCGCGGTCACAATCATGCTGGCCCATAATTCTTTTGAGCTTGTCGGTGACAAAGCCATCATCACAAGGACACCGCCCATACCGGCAATCGCGAACCATGTGCCAAACGGATATAACCACATTTTTACCTGCAGCCGTTCAGGCGCTTCCGCCTCGAATTGCGCGCGCAAGCGAAGCTGGGCAACGGCCACCAGAATGTAAATAAACAGCATGATGGCGCCAGAGGATGTGACCAGAAAATTGAACACCTGGTCTGGTGACAAGATGGAAGCGGCGAGCGCAAAATAGCTGAAGAGGCTGGCGATCAATATCGCTCTTGCTGGAACGCGCGCACCGCTCAGCTTGACGCAGGATTGCGGTGCATCGCCATTTCGGGCCAAGCCGAACATCGCCCGCGATGTGATATATATTCCTGAATTCAGGCATGAAAGGACGGCAACGAGGACAATGCCCTCCATGATCAGGTCAGCACCGGGGTAGCCCATCTGCCGGAGCGCATGGGCAAAAGGCGAGGTGCCAGCCTCGATCTCGTTCCATGGAACAACCGAGACGATGAGGAAAATGGAAAGCACGAAGAAAATCAGGATCCGCAAGGAAACCGAGATGGTCATATTCGCAATGGTCTTGGAGCCTTCCTCGGATTCCGCCGCAGCCAGCGTCGCGATTTCAGCCCCGCAAAGCGAGAAAATCGTCGTCGCAACACCCGCAAAAATCGCGGCCACTCCGGCTGGAGCAAAACCGCCATGCGCTGTTAGGTTCGCAAAGGTCGATCCCGATGGTGACGTCACGCCGGTCGCATAAGCCCCGGCGACGAGAATGAAGACGATAATCGCAACAACCTTGGTCGACGCAAACCAGAATTCGAATTCGCCATAGGATTTTGCCGACATCAGGTTGACTGCGGTCAACACCGCCATCAACACGACTCCGATTTGCCAGACTTCCAACTGCGGATACCATCCGTTTATAATTTTGGCTCCGGCAATGGCCTCGATCGCGATCACCACGACCCAAAAATACCAGTAAAGCCATCCAACCATATAGCCGGCCCATTCGCCTACGCCCTTCCGCGCAAAATCGGGGAAGGTCTGCGTGCCGGGCATAGCGATCGACATTTCCGCGATCATCCGCATCACGAGCAACACAAGAAACCCGGCTATGGCATAGCTCAGCACCGCAGCCGGACCGATATTGCCAATCGCGGTGGATGACCCCACGAACAGCCCCGCGCCGATAATGCCGCCAAATGTGATCATCGACACATGGCGCGATTTCAGTGACCGGCTCAGCTCATTCGGTGCCGCAATGCTTGATTCCATCAAAATATCCCCCTTGTTCAAAGAGGTTGTAGCGTCGGTACGGCGGTCTTGTAAATGACAGGTCGCAAGGCAAAGCTGGTGGTGACATTCGCGACGCCGTTGACCTTGGTCAGGCGTCTGCGGAGGAAGTCCTCGAACTGGGTCAGCGAGCTCACCAAGATGCGGAGCTGATAGTCGGCTTCACCCGTCATCAGATAACAATCCATGACTTCCGGAAAACCCGCCACAGCCGTTTCGAATTCCTGCAGATGCCGGTCATCCTGTTGATCGAGGCGAACGCGTACGAAGGCGGTTACCGATAGGCCCACCTTGTCCGGATCCACCAACGCCACGTAACGCGCGATCGTCCCGTTGGCTTCTAACTGGCGAACCCGGCGCAGGCAGGGGCTGGGGGAGAGGCCAATATGGTCGGAAAGTTCCTGGTTGGACATCCGGCCGTCGGCCTGAAGCAAATCGATGATTTTACGGTCTATCGCGTCCAGCGCGTTTTCTGGCATGATATATCTCTATTCTTAGTATAAATGGCATAATCTACCGAAAATATGCCGTAAAACCCGGCTATACGCAAGGACATGCTAACGTCCGCTGGCTAAACTCGCCACTATCAGGATTCCGGGATAACTCACCATGGCGACCAAGATTGCGGATGCGCGCGAAGAAAAGATAGCAGCCATTGAGGCGCTGGATACACGTCTGCGCTGGCTGTCCTCCTGGACGGTACACAATGCCAACCATATCCGCAAAAAGCGCGATGGCCTCAAAGTAGGGGGGCATCAGGCGAGTTGTGCGTCGATGACGGCCATCATGGCGGCACTCTATTTTCATGCGCTGCGGCCCAATGACAAGGTCTCGGTGAAGCCCCATGCGGGGCCGGTGCTGCAGGCGATCCATTACATGCTCGGCAACCAATCGCTTGAGCAGCTGCAACAGTTTCGCGCGCTGGGCGGCGCGCAGAGCTATCCGTCGCGCACCAAGGATAAGATCCCGGTCGATTTTTCCACCGGGTCCGTGGGCTTGGGTGTGGCGATCACGGCATTCTCCAGCCTTGTTCAGGATTATCTGGTCGCGCACGGTTCCATGGCCGAAGCGGATGCGGGGCGGATGATTTCGCTGATGGGCGATGCGGAGCTTGATGAAGGCAATATCTATGAGTGCCTGATCGAAGGCTATAAACATGATATCCGCAACTGCTGGTGGGTGGTCGATTACAACCGCCAATCGCTCGACAGCACAACCGCGGACCGCATGTTCCGCCGCTTTGACGACATTTTCGAAACCTGCGGCTGGCGCGTGATCACGCTCAAACATGGCAAGCTGCTGCGGGCGGCCTTTGCGCGCCCCGGTGGAAAGTCGCTGGAGGACTGGATCGAAAATTGCCCCAACGCCGAATATGCTGTGCTGACCTATCAAGGCGGTGCTGCGTGGCGCGCACGGCTGATCGAGGATATCGGGCACAAGCCCCATGTCAAAAAACTGCTCGACAGTTTTGACGATGATGGTCTGGGGGCGTTGATGACCAATTTGGGCGGGCATTGCGTCGCCTCGCTTATGGAAGCCTTCGACAGTGCGGATGATGACCGTCCGACATTGTTTATTGCCTATACGGTCAAGGGTTATGGCCTGCCGCTCGCCGGACATAAGGACAATCACTCCGGCATGATGAACCCGGCGCAAATTGAACAATTGCGCGAAAGCTTAGGTATCGAAGCAGGACAAGAATGGGAGCCGTTTGCAGGCTTGGGCGGCAATATGGCGGCACGCCTGAAGGATTTTGTTGACCAAAGCGTCCTTTCGAAAAAGGACAAGGAGAGTTCGCCACCGCCCATATCCGTACCCGCACGTCTTCCCGTTCCGACAGGCGAAACGCAATCGACCCAGGCGGCGTTCGGCCATGTTCTGCTCGATCTGGCCAAATCCTCCGAGCCGTTGGCGGACCATATTGTTACCACCGCACCCGATGTAACCCAGACAACGAACCTGGGTGGTTTCGTCAATCAAAGGGGTCTGTTCCGGCGATCGCAGGTTGCGGATATCTTTCGCGAGGCCAAAATCCCGTCGGCACAGAAATGGGCCGCGCATGAAGCGGGGCAGCATATCGAACTCGGAATTGCAGAGAATAACTTCTTCCTGTTGCTGACATCGCTCGGCCTTGCCGCGCCGCATTTCGGGACCCGGTTGATTCCGGTCGGCACGGTCTATGATCCCTTCATTTCCCGCGGGCTGGATGCCCTCAATTACGGCTGTTACTCGGACGCACGCTTTTTGCTGGTCGGCACACCATCGGGACTGACTTTGGGACCGGAAGGTGGCGCGCACCAGTCGATCAACACCCCCTTGATCGGCATGGGGCAACCGGGCCTTGCCTATTTTGAACCTGCCTATGCCGATGAAGTCGCGTTATTCATGCGTTGGGCTTTCGAATATTTGCAGCAGCCTGATGGCAGTTCGGTTTATCTCCGGCTTAGCACGCGACAGATCGCGCAAGTGACCCGTGCGGATGCGCAGTGGGAGGAAGATGCCCTTAAAGGTGGCTATTGGCTTCACAAGCCCGCACGGGGATCGCAAGCCGCTATTGCCTTTACCGGAGCGATCGCGCCCGAAATCCTGTCGGCCTATGAACAATTGGTGGATGATATTGCTGGGCTAGGGGTGCTGAACATAACCTCTCCCGATGTTTTGCATCGAGAATGGTCCGCGCAAAAAGCAGCGCGATGGACAGGCCGGAGTGGGGACGTCAGCCATATCGAGACATTATTGTCGGAACTTGCGCCCCATGCGGGGATTGTGACGGCGATCGACGGCTCACCGGGCGCACTGTCATGGATCGGCGGCGTCAAAGGGATGCGGATAAGCCCGCTCGGCACGGACCGTTTCGGCCAAACCGGCGATCTGCCGGACCTTTACCGCAGTTACCGGCTCGATGCCGATGCGGTTATCGATGCGATGGCTGAACTGTTTTTGGTCCGGTAGAAAAAGCGCAGCAGGTTTTATATACTCAGCCAGGCGATGTGCGCACATGCGGCGCACAAGGCGATGACCAGTGCTGCGGAGACTCTGGGCCCGAGATACAACGATAACACCCGCTGTGTCGGGAATGAGAATGTCGCAACCGTGCCGAGCATTTTGTCCGGATGGCCTTCTTTGAACGCGGGGTCCATCACCAGATTTACCATATCGCGCCGGCTACGGTACCGCATGAGCCCGAAAATTGTCCAGCCCGGATCGCTCTCGGTATTCCAGGTATCTATGTAACCGCCGACTTTACGCCCGACCATGACGGGATGTCCGCCGTTTCGGAAAAGCACAGGCATGAACCGCTTGGTGTAGCGTTGGAGCAGAGATAGTCCGGGCACCATCTTGCCTGTCAGCGGATCTTCGACATCCTCCAACTGCGCTTTGACGAGATTGAGCATGACAAACTCGCGGCCATCATCAGCTTCGAGAAAAGCCCGTAATACCGAAACATCATTGCCTGATGCTTCGAAGCGACCTTGCGTTGCGTCCACAAAAGCGTCGATCTCTTCCGCTTTGAGGGGCCCCGACCAATTGTCGTACCAAAGGCGAAACAGAAGATAGAGCGCCAGTGCCGAGCCCCAGATGATCACAATAGCCATCATTCTTTTCCTGCTGCGCCTGATTTCAGCGCGCGCTGGCGGTCGCGTTGCGCCTTGGCCGCTTCCTTGCATCCGGGTGATGCTTTCTGGATGTTGCGGATCAGGCAGGCGCGGACTTTATCCCGACTGAATGTCGCAAGTTCCGGAGAACAGAATTTCTGGATATCGGCCATGCATGCCTCGCGGACGCTTGTTTGCGCCTCGGCTGGGGTGGCTAACATAATCGCCACGCATGACATGACTGAAACGCCCAAATTCCGCATAGCTCCGGCTCCTTGATCTCCGCTCCATTAAATTGGCATTATATGTGCCAATAGAGTTTGGCAAGTTGGCGTGTGCGTTGTAATGACTGGGAGATGAAGCGAGACAGATGCCCATGACTTCAACGGACAAAAAGGATGTAGCCGCGAAATTGGACGGCCGTCGTGCCCGCAGTAGGTCAAGCCGCTCCAAAATTGTCGAGGCTATGCTGCAGTTGGTCGGCAACGGCGATGTCGCACCCAGTGCGGCCCGTGTTGCGGAAGTTGCCGGTGTCGGCCTGCGAACCGTGTTCCGGCATTTTGAAGACATGGACGCGCTCTATCGCGAAATGAGTGCGGTGATCGAGGCGCGCGTTTTACCGATTATCGCGGAGCCATTAAAGGGTTCGGACTGGAAGACCAAAATGAACGAGATAGCGGACCGGCGTGCTATCGTTTTTGAAACTATTCTGCCCTTTCGGATCTCCGCCAATTTGAAGCGTTTTCAGTCAGCCTATCTGATGCAGGATTATCAACGCATGGTGAAGGCAGAGGCTGAGGGAATAGAGGCGCTGTTGCCGGGAAGCGTAAAAACGGACACCCTCGGTGCACGCGGCATCAACGTTATTCTTAGCTTTCAGACATGGCGTCTGTTGCGCCACGATCAGGGCTTATCCACCGATGAAACCCTCCTCGTCATCAAAAGAATGCTGACGGATGCGTTGCACCATTTGCCAGACCAATGAGGGTGCCGGTGCGTCCAGGTGCGCCAGATTGACCCCGGATTTTTAATATGGCACTAGCCATGCCAATACATAAGCGGAGAGAACTATGAAAGTCTTGCGTACTCCGGATATTGCATTTGCAGGCATAACCGATTTCCCGTTCCAGCCGCATTATGCCGAGATTTCCGACCCCAAAGACGGAACCGCATTGCGGGTTCATTATGTCGACGAAGGGCCGCGGGATGCGCCGGTGGTTCTAATGATGCATGGCGAACCGAGTTGGTCCTATCTTTATCGGCACATGATTTCCCCGGTGGCGCAAAAGGGCTTTCGTGTGGTGGCGCCAGATCTGGTTGGATTTGGAAAGTCGGATAAGCCTTCGAAAAAGAGCGATTATAGCTATGCGCGACATGTTGCCTGGATGCGGGCCTGGCTTGAGAAGCTTGATTTACGCAACATCACTCTGGTGTGTCAGGATTGGGGGTCGCTGGTCGGTTTGCGTCTGGTTGGTGAAATGCCGGATCGCTTCTCGGGCGTCGTGCTGTCAAATGGCGGCTTGCCCGAAGGTGGTACGCCCCCGCGCGCCTTTGCGATTTGGCGGGCCTTTTCTAAATGGAGTCCCATATTCCCCATCGGCAAAATCGTCAGCGCGGGAACCAAGCGTGGCCTGAGCGATGCGGAAATTGCGGCCTACAACGCGCCTTTCCCCGATAGCGGATATACGGCCGCAGCCCGGATTTTCCCCTCCTTTGTGCCCTTTGAAAATAATGTCGCAATCCCCGACCAGAAAAGAGCTTGGGCGGTTCTGGAGAAATTCGACAAACCCTTTCTTTGCTGCTTCAGCGACGGGGACCCTGTCACCCGAGGAGGCGAGGCGAAGTGGATTGGCCGTGTTCCGGGCACAGAAGGCCAGCCGCACACGACATTGAAAGGCGGGCACTTCATTCAGGAGGATGATCCGCAAGGATTTGTTGACTGCATTTTGAAAGTCGCCAAGGCGTGAAGGCGCAACATTTACCGTTATATGGAAGGAGTGCGGGGTTTTGAAAACAGCAGTGGTGACAGGTGCAGCCCAAGGGGTCGGTCTGGCGACATCGGTCAAATTGGCCTCCAACGGATTTCATGTTGTTTTGACCGACCTGCAACCTTTGGACAGCACCATCGCAGAGCTTTCAGTATCCGGTTTGTCGGTTCAGGGTATCAGCGGGGATATCGCCTCCGAAGATTTTGTCGCGACACTGGCGGATCAGGTTGCTTCGGAACATGGCGCCGCCGATGTGCTGGTCAACAATGCGGGGATCAGCATGATCGTGCCAGCAGAAGACATCGGGCGAAGCGAATGGCACAAGGTGATGTCCATCAATCTCGAAGCTGCCTTTTTCCTCTCGCAAGCCTTTGGAAAACAGATGTTGGCGCAAGGCAGTGGTAGCATCGTCAATGTTGCGTCTATCGCCGGATTATACGGGATCATCCACAGGGCCGCCTACAATGCATCCAAGCATGGCTTAATTGGCCTGACAAAAACTTTGGCCGCAGAATGGGGTGGACGTGGCGTTCGCGTCAATGCGGTATGCCCCGGCTGGATAAAAACCGACATGGATGTCATGTCGCAAGCCACGGGCGCCTATAATGATGACGATATCATCGACCGGGTCCCCATGGGCCGCTTTGCCAAGGCCGAAGATGTTGCGGCCGCAATCGCTTTTCTGGCGTCTGAGGATAATTTCATCAACGGGGTCAGCTTGCCAGTCGATGGCGGCTGGACCGGCGATGCAAGCTGGAACAGCCTGCGGACAAAAACGCGGGCTGGATAGACATTTTGTATATCTATCCGGCGTTTTGGCTGCCTGCGGTGGGATCGACGGTTGCAGGCAGCCTCCACGCGACGGTTTGGTGAACCGTTAGAAGCGGTACGCCAAACCGGCACTAATGACCCACGGATCGAGGTCATGTTTTGTTTGTAGGGCCGTCACGGTGCCCGCACGGAATGTTGCGGTGGTGCCTACGAAATAGCGCTTGGCATCCACCGAAAGACCGAGGCCTTTGTCGTTCAGTTTCAAGTCAAGACCAGCTTGCAGAACGAAGCCCAGTTCATCGGACAGATTGACATCTGTTGCACCCAGCGCAGCGGCATCAGCGCCCACATCTTCACTGAACATGAAGAAATGGGTGGGGCCTGCCCCGATATAAGGCTTTACACCATCGCTCAGACTGAAATGATATTTCGCCGTCACCGTTGCGGGCAGAATGATCGCATTTTCGATCAAACGTGCACCGGCCAATGCGCCGGTACCGCGCACATCATGGGGAGTGATGCAGCAGATTGTCTCGATCGAGAAATTGGGCGAAAGAAAATATTCCGCAGCAATGGTGGGGACATAGGAGTCCGTGGCACGTGTCTGTGAACCTGCGGGCAAGCCGATCAGGTCGGTTTTGACGTCGGTGATAGCGCCGTCGGGCAGTACGCCGGTAGCAAACGCTTTCAGCTGGATCTTGCCTTCATTGTCACCAGCATATGCGGGTGTTGCGAGAGACATTGCGGCAGCACAACAGGCCGCAAAAAGGAGGTTATGCCTTTTCATCGTTGTATATCCTTAAAGGAATTCTGGGGAGGAATGTCCCGCCTTGGGGGGAGGGATGGCCGCCCGTTAAAGGCGGCCATCGGGGGGGTAATTAGTTAGTGTGGGGCAAAGACGAGTGGTGCAGAACAATCCGCAGCTTGCCTTCACCGTCGCGGACATAGCCCCAGGTCTTATCGACCGTGGTTACATTGCCTTTGGAATCGGTCAGCATGACATTGCCCATCGAAGTGGCAGAATTGCCGGTAATCAGAACGCTAGCATTCTCGATCTTGTACGAACGCCAGCCCTTTAGCGCGAAGCCAGTATCCTTCGGATAGTTTTTGTCGCCACCCACGAAATAAGCGAGGGCGCCATCACGCTGGGTGCGGAATGTTTGTGGCGCAACCGTGAGGGTCGGCTTGAACAGCACAGGGCCCATATTATAGCCATAAGCGGTGTCGAGAACGGTTTCCGCCATACGCTTTGCAGCGGCGTAGCCTTTGCGGTCATATTCGGTGGAAATGGCAACTAGAGCCTGTCCCCATGCCTGTTGCGCAGCTTCGACTTCGGCAAGCGTAATCGGTGCGTAAGGTGCCGACACAGCATGCGATGCATGATTTCCGGCGATGGCTGGTGTCGCCATCAGCGACAGGGGGAGCAGCGTTGCGGCTGCGATCTTCAAACGAAAACTCTTCATAATCTGCACTCCCGATTTGAGCCGTGCTGAAGCCTGCGGAGGTGCAAGTAGCGCGGCGCTAAACAATGGACTGGATGCCCATGACGACGAGATAGAGATATCTGCTGGGACAAAAAATTGGCCGGATGGCCCGCCGCGCGGCCTAGGCCGGTTGGCCTATGCACCTCGTGACGGAATGTCTACAACGGCGCGATGCGAATCTCGGCACCGCTCCTCGACCAACAGATCGATACGATCACGGAATTGCGCGAACTTTATCGTGCATCCGAAGCGCGGGGCGCGCGTTTGCGGTTGCTGTCGACGAGCGGAAGAGAAATGGCGCAGGCCACGCAGGAAAACAGCGCGGAAGTGTTGCAACGCTGCGCCGAACGGCTCGCATTTTTTGTCGGCAAGTCACAAGCCGAGGTTAGTTTTCTTCCAGAAGATGCCGGTATCGCCATACCAGCGCCGGGCGAGGGAAACCGTATCGTCGGGCGTATCCATATCGATGGCTTGACGGGGTTGGAGCAAATTGTCGACCGAGAGGACGCCGAAGCATTCCGGATGCATCTGGAGCTTATGGGCGCAACAATTGCCCGCATGAACGACGCACATGATCGCGACAGGCTCCTGAACACATTGCAGGAACGCGAGTTGCGCCTTGAATATCTTGTGGGGCGCATGTTCTCCACGCAAGAGGAAGAGCGCCGCCGTGTGTCGCAGGAACTGCACGATGGGGTCGCGCAGACCGCAACGGCTCTGGTCCGTATTCTTGAGGGCACCACAACGCAGCCCAATGCCGATATTCCCGCCGCCGAGCGCGTCAAACTTGCGGCAATTGCGCGCGATCTTGTGACCGAATTGCGCGGCGTTATTGGCGGCTTGCGCCCCACATTGCTGGATGATCTGGGGCTTGAGGCGGCGCTGGTTGCGCTGGCCGACTCCCTTCGCGGTGATGGTTATGATGTTGCCGTCGATCTTTCAAAACAGGCGGTCACATGGCCGGCGCATCTCGAAACCGCTTTGTTCCGTGTGGCGCAAGAGGCGGTGGCAAATATCCGCAAACATGCCGGTCCGTCGTGCCGCGTCGTGGTCGAACTGGCGGTGTCGGATGAACCCGATGGTTCCTTCCTGCGCATTCAGGATTTCGGCGAAGGCTGTGCGTCTCCTATGATGGAAAGCGCGGGAAGCCATGTCGGTATCGAGGTTATGCGCGAACGAATGGCGGCCGTAGGCGGCAGTTTACGCTGGACGTCGCTTCCAAAAGGCGGCGTTTGCGTCGTCGCTCAGTTTCCGGTTACCTTTTGACTATGGCGCTAGCTCGAATAGTGATTGTCGACGATCACGCACTTGCGCGGGAGGGGTTGAAGGCGGTTTTGGCGGGCGAAGGCTTTGAAATCGTTGGTGAAGCTGCCACGGGCGAAGAGGCCGTTGCGCTTGTCAAAGAACGCGTTCCCGATATTGTGTTGATGGACGTTCGGCTCGGTCTCGGCATGGACGGGCTGCAGGCGACCCGGGAGATTGTCGCCCTTGGTCTGCCGACCCGCGTCCTCATGCTCACTTTGCACGACATGCCTGCCTATGTGCGCGAGGCACTGGCGGCAGGCGCGGCGGGATATGTGCTAAAGGATACCGCGATTGAGGACCTGCGTCGCGCGGTTACGCAGGTGTTGGTGGGGCAGACCGCAGTACCGCTGGATTTGATGAATGCGGCGCTGCGCGCACCGGAGCGCTCCGTTCGTCCGACAGATACGAAAGCTGTTCTCACCGAACGCGAGCATGAGGTGTTGATGCTGGTCTCGCAAGGCATGACTAACAAGCAAATCGCGCGCACCCTCACCATCAGTCCGGCCACGGTGAAGGCGCATGTGGAGCGGATTATCGCCAAGCTCGGTGTCTCGGACCGCACCCAAGCGGCGGTTGTTGCGACCCAAGATCGAGCAAAGGAAGCATAAGCAATGCCTGCCGCGAAATCGGGTTGGGCGATCACCAGCTATTGGACCGACAGACCGCTCGCATTCAAAGGACTGGTCGTTGTGGCGCTGCCGCTCGGCATATTGTTCGGGGCGCTTATTTCTCTCTATCTGGCAAGTAATGCGGAATCGCGTGCCGAAGACGATGTCCGCCGTGCCTTTGCGATTCAGCGCGATACCTATCAGGTGCATGCCTTGCTGGCAGAAGCGGCAGCAGGTGTCCGAGGCTATGTTCTCACCAGCCAGTCGCGCTTTCTGGAACCCTATCGTAAAGCAGAAGCGGAACTGCCCGCAACCATGGAGCGACTTGATGCGGAAATCCGGGATGCGGAAGTACGACAACGCTTCGAACGCATAAGACAAGCGACCGTGCGCAAACGCGAAGGTCTAAAGAAAATTGTCGCGCTTGCGGGAACGCCTGCCGTCCGGTCATCAAACGCAATCGCGATCGAAGAAGCGCTTATTTCGAACAAGATTGTTCTGGACGGGATGCGGCGGGAGATTGAAAATATTCAACGGCGCGAACGCGTTCTTCTCGATCAAAGGCAGGCGAAGGTCGACGAGGTACGGAATCGTTTTCTGCTGCTGACGGCGATCAGCGCAATGATTGGATTGCTGGGCAGTCTTGCCGCGGTGTACCTGTTTTCCACCGGCATCGTCCGCCGCGTCCGCACGCTTGAACATAATGCAGAACTGCTGGCACGAGGCGAAGCCTTGACCCCCATGCCAGACGATGCCGACGAAATTGGTACCTTGGGGCAGCGGATGGACAGGGCGAGCGCTTTGCTGCGTGCGCGTGAGCAAGCGCTGCGTGAAAGCGAGGAACGATTCCGCCTCGTGATCGAAGGGGTTCGCGATTACGGTATTTTCGCTCTCGATCCCCAGGGCGTTGTGGTGAGCTGGAATTTCGGAGCCGAGCGTATCAAAGGGTGGACGGCCGAAGAGATTTTGGGGCAGCACTTCAGCCGCTTTTACCCAGAAGAGACACGCGATTTTCTGCCCACGCAAATGCTTGAGCGCGCCAGTGCCTCTGGAACTGCGGAGGATGAAGGATGGCGCGTGCGGAAGGACGGCTCGCGATTCTGGGCGAACGTCGTGATTACCGCACTCCATGACGATACAGGCGCCCTCAGGGGTTTTGCCAAGGTAACGCGGGACATGACGGAACGCCGCCGGTCGGAGGAAGCGCTGCGCATTGCGCGTGAGGAGGCTGTCGCGGCGAGTCTCGCAAAAAGTGAGTTTTTGTCGCGTACCAGCCATGAACTGCGCACGCCGATGAGTGCTATTTTGGGTTTCGGACAATTGCTCGAACTGGACGAAGAGCAGTTTTCGCCGCGCCATCAAGAGGCGGTGCACCAAATCATGAAAGCAGGAAGGCATTTGCTGTCGCTGATCAACGACCTCCTCGATATCTCCAGCATTGAAGCGGGCGGTACCGAGGTGTCGATCGAAGACGTCGACATGAGCGAACTGCTGCAGGAGGTGCACGCATTCGCATCGCCGATTGTGGCATCTGCGGGGCTGCAATTCGTCCTCGAACTACCCGCGCCCGACCTTATTGCGCAGGCAGACCGGCGGCGCGCGACGCAGGTCGTTTTAAATCTGGTCGCAAATGCGGCCAAATATAACCGAAGCGGATCGATGGTCCGCTTGTCGTGCCGACCCTTGAACGACATGGTCCAAGTTTTGGTGGAAGATGACGGCGAAGGCATTGATGCCTCCGACATCCCCCGCTTGTTCACGCCCTTCGACCGTCTTGGACAGCAAACCCGCGCCAAGGTGGAGGGAACGGGTCTCGGGTTAGCCCTTTCCAAACGGCTGGTCGAATCCATGCATGGCGACATCGGCTTTGAAAGCCGGGATAAAGGCGCATGCTTCTGGTTCACACTGCCGGTGGCCAAAGCACATAAGGAAAACGAAAATTCATGCCTGCCAGACTGATCAGTAATCAGGAACTTTTAAGCCGACGCATTTTGGCCATTGATGATGAGGAAACCAACGTCCTTTTGCTTGCAAATGTGCTTGACCGTGAAGGGTATTGTGATGTCCATTGTTTGACGAACCCCGAACAAGCCCTCGAAACCTACATCAAATTATCGCCCGATCTGGTGTTGCTTGATCTGATGATGCCGAAGGTCGACGGGTTTCAATTGCTCGAAGCATTCTCACGACATGACCAGCCAGATGAATTCCGGCCGGTTCTGGTTCTCACCGCCGATACGACACTTCAAACCCGCCGACGTGCGCTTGCGCTTGGTGCGAAAGATTTTGTTGCGAAACCCTTCGACGTCATCGAAGTTGCTTTACGGATTTCCAATTTGCTGGAGACCCGCATATTGTATGAACGTCTTCGGCAGGGTTGAGTCCCGGCGCTGAAAATAGTTTAAACCGCGAAAGATGTCCTGCTATGAAGTTGGGGAAGCTCAAGAACGTCATCATCATTCTGGCCGCAGGCGCTACAGCCTGTGGAGGTGGAGGCGGCGGTGGCGGGAGCGGATCTGCCCCACCCACGAGCATCACACCTACGCCAACTCCGCCAACTTCATCCGCTTGCAGCTTGCGCAATAGGCAGGACTTTGCGTTTTCCGTGCTTAACGAATGGTACCTATTTCCAGAGCTTCTACCTTCCAGTCTGAGTCCGACGCCATACACAACTGTTCAGGCTTATATCGATGCTCTGACGGCAACTGCCCGGGCTCAGGGCAAGGACAGGTTTTTCACCTATGTGACGTCGATTCAGGAAGAGAATGCGTTTTTCGCGTCCGGTTCGACCGCAGGCTTCGGTGTCCGCTTCGCGTATCAGGGCAACCGCCTGTTCGTGATAGAAGCATTTGAAGGCGCGCCTGCTCTTGCGGCAGGGTTGGATCGCGGGACAGAGATACTTGCTATCGGGACAACGGGCGCCAACTTGACCAATGTCAGCGACATATTGGCGACCCAGGGCGCCAATGGCGTTACCGACGCATTGGGCCCAAGCACCGCCGGAACCAGCCGGGTTTTGCGGATATCCAACGCCTCCGGAACGCGTGACGTGACCGTGACCAAGGCCAACTTCAATATCGATCCCTTGTCGACGCGCTATGGCGTCAAGATCATCGACAATGGTGGTCAACGCGTCGGCTATATCAACATGCGCACGTTCATTTCGACCGCCGATAACCAGTTGCGCACGGCCTTTGCCGATTTTCGCGCACAGGGTATCACCAATTTCGTCATCGACTTCCGTTATAATGGCGGTGGCCTTGTATCCACAGCCGAGCTGATGGGGGATTTGCTTGGGGGCAACCGTCTCAGCAGTGACATTTTCACCATCACGCGATTCCGGCCCTCTAAATCGTCCAATAATGAAAACCGCCGGTTCATCGCGCAATCGCAGTCGGTTTCGCCCGTGAAAATTGCCTTCATCTCGACCAGCGCGACAGCATCGGCTAGCGAATTGGTGATGAACAGCTTCGTGCCCTATTTGGGCGTTAATGCCGCTTTGGTGGGCAGCAACAGCTTTGGAAAACCGGTCGGACAGATTGCGCTCGATCAAACGGCTTGTGATGATCGCATCAGGGTCGTCGCTTTCGCCAAGGAGAATGCAGCCGGGCAGGGGGATTATTATAACGGTCTGGCGCAAACCATGCGCACAACCTGCGCTGCCGCCGATGACATTACACGTCCCTTGGGCGACCCACAGGAGGCATCTCTCAGTTCCGCGCTTGATTTTCTGGCAGGGCGAAGCTGTACCCCGGTGATCGCGGGCCAAAGCGCGCAAAGTGCGCAGTCTCAAAAGGAACGCCGGGTTCTGCCCTTGCCAGACGCACCCAATGTTGCACAGCGCGAAGTCCCCGGATCCTATTAACGATCTGGAAAAATACCATAAATCTGAGTGAAAACTGGTTCCCCGGTAAAGAGGCAAGGTAACGGTTTTTATGCTTCCGCATATGTTCAAATTCTTATATTAAGTGTTTAACACTGAACGGTATTTTATCCGGATTATGTCCGGCAGCTTCCGCACGCATTCTCCAAAATCCAGTGCAAAATGTGGGAACGAATGTTGTCTGATTGTCGCCACCCTTCAGTCGGACGATTGGCGGACTGGACTGAAGCTTCAGAACGACTTTCCGGCGAATTCATAAACAATATGATAGGCCGCTGTAAAAATGGAGCACTAAGCGTTAAAATCTATCCACGAGCTAAAGCATAAGCTCTACGTCGAATAAGCTAACAAAAATCGATCAATCGCGGCCTCTAAAGAAGCTGTGGTCACTGAAGCAGCAGCTTTTTTAGGGTCGGAGAACCGCCACTCGACGTCGGCAAAGCCTTTAACACTGCCAAATAGATGTGCAGCAGCCTCTTGTGGATTGGCCTTGGCTAGCTTTCCCTTCTCCATCTCGCATGCAAGCATTTCGATGAGCATTTTTTGCATCAATCGTGGGCCGGCATTGAGGAATAGTTCGCCCAATTCAGGATGGCGTTCGACCTCGGCTGCCATGCGTCGGTCAAAGCGGATTATATCGGGGCTGCTCAAAAACTCCATCATCGCCTGCGCGAAATTCACGAGTTCGGTGCGGAGCGGCATTTCCTCGTCCGACATTTCCGGTAAATTCCCTCTCATGATGCGGCATTCGCTGCCGACCATTGCGGAGAACAGATTTTCCTTGTTCTGGAAATGGTTGTAAATTGTCACTTTGGACACGTTGGCAGCCGCAGCGATCCGTTCGATCGACGCCGATTCAAATCCATATTCGAAAAATTCATCCCGCGCCGAGGCAAGGATGGCATCCTGCTTCGCCTGATCGACCGGCCGGTGGGCTAGCCTTTTACCCGTATTCATTTCTACTCCGATTCACTTATTGGACGGTAGCGTTTAATTAAACGCTTACGTTCACTATCTAGGCACGGCAAAATGAACACAAGCCGACTCAAATGGCAAATCAAAAGGATAAGCAAGAGGTGAACTGGGTCGCAATCCGGATGCTGACAGGGGACAGGGTCAAATTCATCGGCCTTGTCTTCGGCGTCGCGTTTTCGACGCTTTTGATCACGCAGCAGCTGACCATTTTCGTGAACTTGCTCATGCGCGGCGGTGTTGCAGTGCAGGAGGTGTCTACCGCAAATGTCTGGGTAATGGACCCGGCAACCCGCACCGCCGATGTGATTTATCCCATGCCGATCACGGCGCTCGACCGTGTGCGCAGCGTATCTGGCGTAGCGTTTGCGTCGCCGTTGCTTCGCAGCAACGCGTCGATCCGCACGCCCGAGGGTGATCTTGAGGGCGTTACCGTCATCGGCGTAGACGACAGTTCGCTGGTCGGCATTCCGCGCAGAATGTTTGAGGGCGACCCTGCGCGCTTGATGGACCCGGATGCGGTATTTATCGACGATGTCGGGTCGCGCAAATTGTTTGCGCCAGGACAAACAGTCATCGGGTCGCAACTTGAGCTGAACGACCAGCGGGCGATCATCAAGGGCATAGTCGACAGCACACCGACCTTCACCGCCCAGGTGACGCTGTACACGCGTTACTCGAATGCGCTCAATTTTGTGCCGGGGACCCGCAACCGGTTGTCGTTCGTGCTCGTGCGCAGCGATGCAAATGTATCGCCAGAGACGCTTGCCGGTCGCATAACCGAGCAGACCGGGCTCAAGGCACGGACTACGCAGCAATTCACCCGCGACGGTATCGATTTCATCATCGAGAATACCGGCATCCCGATTAACTTCGGCATCACCGTTGTCCTGGGCGTGATTGTCGGCGTGGCGATTGTCGGCCTGACCTTCAGCCTTTTTATCCGCGACAACATCAAACAGTTCGGTGCGTTGAAGGCGATTGGCGTGACCAATCGCAAGATCATGGTCATGGTTGCCGCGCAATCCGGGTTGGTGGCATTGATTGGCTATGGTTTGGGATTGACCATGGCGGCGGGATTTATAGGCGGTGGCGCCGCAGGTAGCGACGATTTCAAAGGTTTCTACATGCCAAATCAAATCCCGCTGATTACTGCGGCTTTGGTGTTGGCGATCATTGCGCTAACCGGATTTATCGCCATTCGCTCTGTCCTGAAAACCGATCCGGCATCGGTGTTCAGATGAGCAGATTTGCAATTTCCGTCCATGGTGTGGCCAAAGACTTCCCTGTCGGCGACGATAACATCCGCGTGCTTCATGACATCAATGTCGATGTGAATGCAGGCGAGTTGACATATCTCGTCGGCGAGTCCGGTTCGGGAAAGACCACGCTGATCTCGATCATCGCCGGCATATTATATCCGACCGAAGGCCGGGTGCAGGTGTTCGATACCGAAATTTACGACCTTTCCGACAATGAACTGGTCATGTTCCGGCTCGCCAATATCGGTTTCATATTTCAGCAGTATAATCTGATCCCGACGCTGACCGCGGCTGAGAATGCAGCCATCCCGCTGATCGCAGATGGCATGAAACGCGATGAGGCGGTCGAGCGCGGCAGAGTGCTGCTCGAAAAGCTCAACATCGCCAATCAGGCCGACAAATTTCCGCGACAGCTGTCCGGTGGCCAGCAGCAACGTGTCGCGATTGCACGTGCTTTAGTGCACGAGCCGCGCTTGATTGTCTGCGATGAGCCAACCGCTGCACTTGACGCGAAGTCGGGGCGGCGGGTGATGGACTTGTTGCGCGAAGTTGCTTTGTCCGAAGATCGCGCTGTCATCATCGTCACTCACGACAACCGGATTTTCGATCTCGCTGACCGTATTCTCGCGATGGAGGACGGACGCATTACTCATGACGGCCGCGACAAGGCCATACTCATGCAAGAGGACGCCCAATGAAACGCCCCAGCTTCTCCCGTATCATTCTACCGATTATCGCCGTCATCGGCATTATTGGCTCGATTGTCTATCTGATGACGTCACAGCCCGACACGTCGCTCAGTAATCCTAAGGAGACTCCGGCGCGAACGCCGCAATCGCAGCGCCAGACAGGTAGTATTGTGGGCACGGGTGTCACGGAGCCATCAAGTGAAGTGGTCGATATCGCGGCGCATGTCCCCGGCGTAATTGCCAAAGTGTTTGTGGCTCCCGGTGATCAGGTTTTGGCAGGTCAGGCTTTGCTAGAAATCGACAGCCGCAATGCGCGCGCAGCGGTCAGCGAAGCTGTCGCACGTGCCGCCACAGCGCGGCAAAGCATAAATGCGGCGCAAACCTCGTTGCGGGTCGCGCAAAACCAATATGCGCTATACCAAAATGTTGACGACACGCGCGCGGTATCACAGCAGGAAGTGATCACGCGGCGCGATGCGGTGGCAGATGCGCAGGCGCAACTGGCGGTGGCGCAAGCTCAAGCGCGGCAAGCCGAAGCACAGGTCGTGCAAGCCCGCGTAGAACTGGACCGTCATATCGTGCGCGCGCCCTCCGCTATGGAAGTGTTGCAGGTGGATACCCGCGCTGGCGAATATGCAGGGACGCAAGGCACGGCGTCGGTGCTGATGAAGCTTGGCGCGACCAAGCCACTTCATGTCCGGCTCGATATTGACGAAAACCAGCTCGAGAAAATCGCGATAGGCCAGCCAGCGGTGATCAGCGCACGCGGCGATGCCAAAAGGCAAGTGAAGGCCGTGTTTGTACGCGTAGAGCCACTGATCGTTCCAAAGCGGTCCTTGACCAATAGCGCGACCGAGCGCGTTGATGTTCGTGTATTGCAGTTGATCTTCGCTTTGCCGCAAGAGGGTAGCCAGTTCTTTGTCGGGCAGCAGGTTGACGGATTTGTTCCTGCAAAGGCCAAGCAATGAGACGTTCCTTTGCGCTTTTGGCGGTGGCCGTGCTGGCGGGGTGCGCGTCGGTGGGCGAGGGGCCTTCGGCGTCTTCGGTTACGGTACCGTCGACGTTTGTCTATGCACCGCCAGTAGAATCGCGTGCGACGCTTGCCGTGCTTTTGCCCAATGAAGACCCAGCATTCCAGAGCTTGCTAACGGCGGTCGAAACGCAAGCGCCTGACCTGCAAGTTGCGCTCGCGCGCGTCGATGCGGCGCGTGCGGCTTTGCGTGCCGCGGGTACAGCCCGGGCACCGAATATTGGCGTTGAGGGTAATGCGAGCTACGCACGCAGCAGCGAGAATGCAGTAACCAATTTGCCGCCGGGGTTCACGATCGATCCAACCAACAGCAATTTTTCGACCGGGATCAATGCTTCCTGGGACCTCGATCTTTTTGGCCGTCTACGCGCTTCGCAACGGGCGGCTAGCCTTCGGCTGGATGCCGCCGATGCCGATGCACGTGCGGTTCGGCTCGCGCTGGTCACCGATATTGCCCGCGCTGTAGTGGATTATCGTACCGCGCAAGCCAAGTTGAGGATTGTCGAGGATGACCTGGCCGATGCTGCGTCATTGGTGAAGCTCACCGATACCCGGGCTCGCGCTGGAATAGCGCCCGGTTTGGATCTGGTGCGCGCTCAAAGCCTTGAAGCTGCTGCCCGGTCGCAACGCGGCCCTGCCGAAGCAGAGCTTGCTGCGGCTCTTGGCCGGCTTGTGACGCTGACCGCGCGCGATGGCGCTTCGGTGGCAGCAGCGTTCGAATTCCCCGCGAGCGATGATCTGGCGGGGTTACCTGCGGTTGGCTTGCCATCGGCACTTCTGCGCCAGCGTCCCGACATCGTTGCTGCAGAATATCGGCTTGGTGCAGCGAACTCTGAAATTGCTGCAGTCGCTGCTGCACGGTTTCCGCAGATCAGTATCAACGCCGCGCTTGGGCTTGCAGCATTGGCATTGGGCGACCTTTTCAACGCAGACTCGCTGACGGCGTCGCTCGGAGGCTCGGTTGCCGCTCCATTGCTCGATTTTGGCCGGGTAGAGGCACAAATCGACGCGCGCCAAGCTGATGCGAAAGAGGCCTTTGCCTTGTACCGGCGTGCAGTGTTTACCGGAATCGGTGAAGCCGAAAGTGCACTTGGCAGCTTGCAAGCCAATCGCAACCGACTTGCCGCGCTTGAAACGCAACTAGGGATTGAGCGGGACTCGGTCGCGCTATCGACTGCTCGATACCGCATGGGGCTTAGCGATTTTCTAGGCGTGATCGATGCGCAGCGCCAGCTGAATGCAGCACGGCAAGCGGTTGTGGAGACAGCAGCCTCCGCCAAAAGGTCGCAAATTGAAGTTTATCGAAGCTTTGGCGGATAAATAGGTTTTAGCGACATCTGACATCGTTTTAATCGGTCAAATTTCTCATTAGGCTATACGTGCTGGCGTTCAATTTTTTATTTTGGTTGCAAAAGCCACCATGCGCTAAATGCCTCTCCAAACGGCTTCAATCATCGGCGCCTGAAGCTGTTTGTCGTTATCGCCGCCGATTCTAAACGGTCTGAATATTGATGCGACCTAAAGGCACTGCTGTGCAGACGAAATGCAAGGCGGAAGACTTTAGGCTAAATGACTGATTGTAGGGGCTTCACCTATTGGGAAAAACGCTTCCGAGCGCTGTTGCAAAGACCTGTGGCTATTCACGCACCATATCGCTGCTGGGTTCGGGTGCGTCGATTATTGGAATGGCGTCTCCACCCAGTTGGCTATCTGTACCCAGTAGCTTCCCTATCTTAATTTTGATTGGACCAATACCTACGGGCGATTACTACAAACGTCTTCCAGATGAGGTACATCGGGATCAATGGAGCTTTTTGGATGCACTATTACCCCAGAGCATGCCCTTTAAAGTTTTCACTGCACGACGGACAAGAATCTGCCACGTCTCGACGGCGCGTGCGATGTCAAATTTTTTACTGGACGCAGAGATTTTTCTTATCCCGAATCGATCCGGCCCTGATCAAGGTTCAATGATGCCCGAACAAGAATTTCCCTCAATGTACGTTTTTCTTCAAGCGTCGTATTTCGCCATAAGAGATCATGCAGCCTATCAGCAGATTCTCTCAGTTCCGGCAGAAGCTTATCGATTTGCTCGGTTAGGATGAGTTGCCATGCCCGACGGTCTGTGGTGGCTCTTTGCCTTTCCATCAATCCTTTCGCACAAAGTCCGGCGACCGCTTGGCCGATAGTTGCAGATTCCAGTTCGAGTCGCTTTGCAATTTCAGACTGCATCAACAACGGTTCACGAAGAAGTTGTCCGATTATTCGCCATTGCGTCTGATTGAGACCTATTTTGCCGATCCGTGCATCATAAGCTCGTCTTGCCCCACGACTGATGTCGTCCATCAAGTAAAGTATACGGTCGTCGTCAGTAAGCGCGCTTTCTCTTGGCATCGGTCGCGGCATAGGGTCGAGTTTCGAGTTCATACCGCTGTTTAAAGGGTTTCGTCAGATTGCCCAAACTCAAAGTACTAAACAATTTTACTATACGTGTGGGAGTGTCTACGTCATGAGGCAGTATCATACATAACCAAAATAATTCGAAAGAGGCAGATGACCGATAATCCAAATGATCGGGAGCAAGAGAGCACGCCTGCATCCAGCCTGCGATCCAAACGCAAGTTACATATTGTAATCTTCATAGCGGTTGCCGCTGCCCTCATCGCAGGTGGATGGTGGTATTTCAGGTATGTCAGCTACGGGCAGTATATGCAGTCGACTGACAACGCTTATGTTGCTGCCGACAGCGTCGTTGTCTCGTCAAAAGTCGCCGGCTACGTCGACAAGGTTCTCGTCTCAGAGAACGATCAGGTAAATCGTGGCGAGGCGCTCGTGCAGCTGGACCTGCGCGACTATGACGCTCAGGCACAACAGGCACGTGCGCAGATCGCCGCAACGCTTGCCGGGGCAGACACCATCCGCTCGCAGGTAACCGAACAGGACGCAGCAATCCGCCAGGCGCAGGCTCAACTTGCAGCGAAGCGAGCGACACTCGACCTCGCCAATGGGCAGGTAGCCAGGTATCGACCCCTCGCCGCGACCGGAGCGGAACCGCGTGAAAAGCTTGAGCAGTATGAGACACAGGCGCAGCAGGCGCGAGCCGAATTTGTTTCGGCCCAGGCTGCAGTCTCTGCAGCCACCAGTCGACGAGGCACCCTTTTCAAACAGATCGGCCAGGCCCAGGCCCAGTCTGATGCGGCGCGCGCACAGCTGGAAGCTGCGGATCTTAATGTCACATCGACCCTGCTGCGAGCGAGCAAGGGCGGCCGCGTGGGCGATCTCTCGGTAAGGGTCGGCCAATTCGTTCAGCCCGGTCAGCGATTGATGACCGTGGTTCCAGTGAAAGAAATTTATGTGACGGCTAATTTCAAGGAGACGCAGGTAGGCCTCATGCGCGCGGGCCAGTCCGTCAGACTCGAGGTCGATGCTCTTCCCGATTTCGAGATCGCCGGACGAGTGGACAGTATCTCGCCTGGAACAGGAGCGGAATTTTCGGTCCTCCCTCCCGAAAATGCCACGGGCAACTTCACCAAAATTGTCCAGCGGATAACGGTTCGCATCGCAATAGAGGCCTCTCCTAAAGTGCGCCGTTTGCTCGTACCGGGCATGTCGGTTGTTGCAACGGTCGACACCCGAAACGCTGCCGGTGAGCTCAAAGAAATCTCGAGCGCCGCAAAATGAAAGCGGAGCTCGCATCGCAAAGCACTTCTGGTGCTCCCGCTACGGACCGGCAGAATGCCGATGTCACCGCATGGATCGCGGTGGCAGCGGGCGCACTTGGCGCGATGCTGGCAACACTCGATATCTCGATCGTCAATTCAGCTCTCCCGGTGATTCAGGGCGAGATCGGGGCAAGCGGCACGGAGGGCACCTGGATTGCAACCGCGTTTCTCGTCGCCGAAATCGTAGTAATTCCGCTTAGCGCTTGGCTTGAACGACTCTTTGGTCTTCGAAACCTGCTCATTATTGCAGTCTCCGCGTTCACCGGCTTCTCGATTCTTTGCGGAGTTGCGACCGACCTCACGACAATGATTATCGGACGTACGGGCCAAGGTTTCATGGGCGGTGCACTTATTCCGACCGCGATGACCATTGTGGCTAAAAGATTGCCACCCCATCAACAGCCAATCGGCATGGCGCTATTTGGCATGACAGTGATTCTCGGTCCCGTCATGGGGCCGTTGATCGGTGGCTGGCTAACCGAAAATTTGAGCTGGCATTATGCATTCTTTGTCAATGTGCCAGTCTGCGGCCTGCTGCTGCTGTTTCTCTTCGTGGGATTGCCTCACGAGGAGCCTAATTGGGAATATCTGACCGAAGCCGATTGGGCGGGAATTCTCGGCCTTATATTGGGTTTGGGCGCTTTGACTGTGCTGCTGGAGGAAGGTCACCGTGAAGAATGGTTTGAATCTTCGTTTATTCGCTGGCTGACTCTTATTGCCGTTATCGGTTTCAGCTCGTTGATCTACGGGCAAATGAATGCCCCAAAGCCCGTCCTGAAACTCCGCCTCCTTCTCGATCGCCAGTTTGGCAGCGTTGCAGTGATGGCCCTGGCGTTGGGAATGGTCATGTATGGTTCGACCTACGTCATTCCCCAATTCCTTGCGATAATCTCGGATTATAATGCTTTCCAGACCGGGCTGGTCATTTTCTGGATGGGTATTCCCGCCTTCCTGCTTATGCCTGTCCTCCCCTTCATGATCCGCAGAATCCACATCCGCATTGCCGTCGGGGTGGGTATGCTGCTGATGGCGATAAGCTGTTTCGTCAGCATCAGCCTCACCGCTCAATCCGGTGGCGCTGTATTTACCGAAGGCCAACTCATTCGCGGGGTAGGCATGATCCTGTCAATGATGTTCCTGAACCAGGCTACTGTCGCCTCCGTGGCGAAAGCCGATGCCGGCGATGCCTCGGGCATTTTCAATGCTGCCCGGAATCTTGGTGGATCTTTTGCTTTGGCGGGGCTGGCTTCGTTCCAGGACCAGCGGATTTGGCACCATAGCCGCCGCATGGAAGAGTCCCTGAATGCAAATAGCGTTTCGGTTCAGAATCATCTCGATGGGCTCGCGCGAAACTTCGGCGGAATGGATGGCGCCATGGCGATGCTCAGCCGCACCATCCAGCGCGAGGCATTCGTGATGACCTACAACGACGTTTTTCTGGCCATGGGCATCCTGACCTTGGCGACAGTTCCGTTGGTCGTCTTTTTGAAGCCGCTACCAAAGAATACCTCCCTTTCAATGCACTGAGCCTGACATGATAAGAAAATCCACAATATCGCTTCTCGCTATTGCCTTGCTGGCAGGCTGTGTCGCCGGACCCGATTATACAGGGCCTCCGGATATTGTTTCGGCAAACCCGAATGGTGGCTTCGTGCGTGCCAGCAGCGAAGTTGTCGGCACCGCACCTCAGCTTGCAGAATGGTGGTTGTTGCTGAAAGATCCGGAACTGAACCGGCTCGTCGAGGCTGCGCTGGCTAACAATCCCTCGCTCCAGGCGGCGCAAGCGCGGATTGCCCAAGCCCGGGCATCGGTCAGGCAGGAACGGGCAGGACGGTTGCCTACGCTTGGGACACAAGCGACGGTAGTCCAGGGCCGACTGCCTGGCCTTGATATCCAGAACACCGCCCCTCCTTCACCAGGTGCGCCTGGTCCGCAGGGGCAGGGCGACAACCTCAGTATTTACAACGTCGGACTTAACGCCAATTGGGAGTTGGATTTTGCGGGAGGAACCCAGCGGCGGATTGAGGTGAGCAATGCGCAAGCAGCAGCAGCCGTCGCGAATGCAGAGGATGCGAAAGTCCAGCTGACCGCGGAGGTTGCTAACGCCTATGTCAGTTTGCGCGAATCGCAGTTTCGAGCCAAACGGACCCGGGTCCAGATCGAATTGCAGCAGCAGATCCTATCGCTCACATATCAACAATATCAGCAAGGTGTCTTGCCGCTGTTTCCCTTGGGCAACGCGAATGCGGAGCTGGAACTGCTCAAGTCCCAGCTAGCCGAGGCTGAAGCCGACACCGCTGTTTTGCTGGATGCACTCGCCATTCTAGAAGGAAAGGTCCCTGGCACCTCGGACGAAGCGCTGCAGAAGGACTTCGAGGTTCCCCTCCCGCCGGAACAGGTCGCGGTTGGCGATCCGGCTGGTCTTGTCGCTCGTCGGCCCGACATCCGAGGAGCGGAACGAAATCTTGCAGCAGCAACGGCCCAGATTGGCGTGGCCGAAGCGGCACGATTTCCCAAGCTGTCTTTCATGGGAATATTGGGGCTCGGCGGAACATCATTGGACGATCTCTTGGATGTGGGTAGCCCTTCTGTTCTCGCGATTCCGCAACTGCAGTGGAACTTTCTCGATTTTGGCAGGATCGATGCTTCTATAGAACAGGCTGGGTCTGCCCGTGACGAGGCTGTTGCGAAGTATCGCCAGACGGTGCTTGTGGCATTGCAGGACGCAGAGCGAGCGCTCGCGCGCTTCGGGCAGCAGCGCGCTGCCTTGGCTGCGCTGGCGCAGATCAAGCTGCAGGCAGATGGTGCAGCAGATCTCGATCGACAACGGATTGCAGCAGGAGCGATCTCACGCACGGACCTCAACCGCACTCTTCGCAAGCAGGAGCAAGCGGCTACAGATCTCGTGCGTGGAAAGGCGGCACTAACAATGTCATGGATTGCTCTGCAAAAATCTCTCGGCTTGGGATGGCAGGCCCCTGTTGCGGGATAATATCACGAGCTTTTATCAATATCGTCGCTTGCGATGGACGATATTTGCGAATCGTATTGCGTTCCGATTTTCAAAACCAAGGCTCCAGAAATGCCTCCACTTCTGAAGAGGTGTTGGAACGAAGTTTTCTGCCATCTTTTGCTCGGTTAAGCCAAAGCACCGCCGATCGCGCCCTTGCTTGAGCGATCGCTTTCGGGGCGAGGAAGTCCCGCTACCGCTTCTTGGGTGATAGGGATGCCGGGTTGTCGGGGCTCGATGAGAGGCCCAGCTCCTCTATTATCGGTTGCAGGGGCGTTATGTAATGGTTGACAGCCTCTTTGAACGTGACGAATGCGCATCGCCGTGTGAACAGCCGCTGAGGTTATTCGAACCGAACACGACTTGCCGCGCCTTCGGACGCGATCGTGCAGGGGCCAAAAAGCGCAGCGGTCGCCGAAGCGCCGCGAAGATCGAATGGGTCCGCCGCCGCTGCTTCGGGAACCCTATCGGTCAGGGCATTACGAAGAACTATGGCGGGTCTTGCTCGTGTCGCAAAATATACATTTGCCAATCTCGATGCTGCTGGCCGCAGCGCCATCGTTGGGCCACCGATGCGAAGGCCGACATCGGAGAGCCAAGTTCGGGCTCTCCGATGCCTTTATTTGTGAGTTGTAGACTTTCTTCCAGGCACATAGCCATGTTTAAAGCATCAGAATTTTGCACCTATCGCAACACCATAACGCCGCGGATCAAGGGTGTAGATGTTTGTGAAATTACCTGACGATGCATCGGTTACATAAAGTCCGGTAACGGAGTTGCTATCAAATATATTTTGAACAAACCCTCGGACAAACCAGCGTTCGTCGGCGCTATTCAATTGTAAAACAGCATTGGCCTGCACGAAAGGCTCAATGCGATTGACCCTTCCGTTGAAGATGTTGCCATACTGCTTGCCTGTAAGAGCGACGTCGAGCCTTGGGACAAGTGTCATTCCGTTCTCCAATCTCGCGGTGTACTGAACGCCCATTGAGACTTTTACATTGGGCGCCTGGGGCAAAGTGTTGCCTTTTATGTTAACTTCAACACCGGGACTTAGTACTTGAATGCCGCTATTTGCAGGTATGGCACTTGCCAGAACGCCACATATGCCGAACGCGCCGCTTGAGGCGATATTGCCGTCAGACGGAAATTCCTGTGGTCCACGCAAGCCGAGAGCTGCGTTGACTCCCGAAACGAATGCATCGGCAACGCCAGGAGCAGGCCCTGTAACAGCGCAGTGAGCACCATTGCTGATATCCTTGATAATCACGGCATCCCCATCGCCGCCGCCCGGATCACGCGGATTGGAGAAGAATTGATCGCCTGCGACCTTTGCATTTAGATAGCTGAAGGTCAGATTTATAAGCCAATCCGGGTCCGGTCTGATGATTGATTCCAGTTCAACCCCCCAGATATTGGCGTCAACTGTGTCATTTACGGACGTTCTTGCAACAATGCGGCTTAGCTGCAGCCCGCTGTATTTGTAATAAAAAGCGGTGGCGTTCAACTGTAAGGCACCGTTTGCAAAGACGTTTTTGGATCCAATTTCGAAAGCGTCGATAGATTCGGAGCCGAAACTCTCGCTCACTTCGAAAATCGGCGACAGTGGTGGATTGACTCCGCCGGATTTGTAGCCCCTCGAGTAAGATGTATATACTGAGTTGTCGGGCGTGACTTCGAAGGCCAGAATAGCACGTCCGGTAATTTCGTCGAAGCTTACTTCCCGAAACTGCTTCAGCTGCGGGCCGGGTGTCCCCGGGTCAGCATCGAAAAGCCCTGACGGGCCTACAAGAGGCGTAACGGAAGAATCGAACGGCTCCCCGTCGTTTGCATATGGATTTAGGAAACTGATCAGAGTCGTACGTGCCGTAACATCTTTCTTGTCATTGTTGTAACGCAGCCCCCCGGTAAAGCTCAGTCGATCGCTAATATCGTAATAAACCTCACCAAATATGCCATAGCTCTCCAGATTCGATTCAAGAGAATTGTTCCGATACATCGAAGTCGCGAAATAGGATGGTGGACGGCCACTCGATAAGGAGCCGAACGAACCCAAAATTGCACTCGCGTAATCAAGTGCAAAAGAGTTCACATAATAGCTGTTATCTGTGGTTTTCGATTTTGCGTAAATGCCCCCCAACAGGAAATTGAACGGGCCGTCGAAGTCGCTCGCAAGGATGAGCTCTCCGCTCCAAGATTCGCGTTGCTCCGCAGATCGGTCGAAGGAAAGAGGTGTGTCGGAGCACAACGAGTTCCCCTCGAACGCGCCTCTATTGCCGTCATCATTATCAGAAGTGCACAACACTCCCTGCGGACCGCCCGGGATAAGAGCACTGGCTACGGGGGAGAAATAGCCAGATGATCCCGGAACAAAAGCGGGCGCGGGCGGAGCGAGGCCAGTCGGTAATCCATTGGCTGCAAAAAAAGCAAGCGTGTTGAGCGCTGGGCCGAAACTTGCCCTACTCTGAATTCCGAGAAAATAGTCCTGACGGGAGTCGATTTCGGTATCTTGGTAAATTCCCGTGGCTGTCAGGGTCATCGCGCCGATTTTCTGCTCAAGGCGGGCCTGCACCTGAAGCTCATCGGCAAAATACAAAGGCGTATATGCTGTATTCACGACCCGCGGGTCTGCAGGTTGCTGGAACCCGGCGAATCCATCGGGGCCGTAAAGGCTGCCAAGGCCGAGCACTGCCGGAATACCTTGAATGGCGAAGAATTCTGAAGAACTGAGCGCAGCACCAACGGTTGAATTTGCATTTGTGCTGTCGAAATCGCGCCGATTGTTAAGGCATCCCAGTACCCCCAACGGATCGCGTTGGCATGTCTGTTTCTGGTTTCTGAGGCGCGTATCATTCTCCCGGAAATAATAACCCATGAGATCGATCGTGGTATCAGGACCGGGTTCGAAGCGCAGTGAACCACGCAGCGCATAAAGGTCACGATCGTCGATGTCAGATCCGTCAAAAAGGTTAGTCGTGTAACCATCGCGGTTCACGTAGATACCCGCTAACCTGACCCCAATCGTATCACCGATCGGGATATTGACCATACCACGCGCTTCGATACTATTGAAATTACCATATTCAAATTGCGTTTCAGCCTCGAAATTGGAGAGCTTGGGTTTCGCGGTGACCACGTTGACAACCCCGGAGGTGGCATTGCGTCCGAAAAGCGTCCCCTGGGGTCCACGAAGGACTTCGATCCGTTCGAGATCAAAATATTCGGTCTCGAACAGGCGTGTTCCAAATAGCGGTGATCCATTCACGTGAATTGCGGTCGCAGCATCGCAGGTCACGCCGACACATAAGTCACCCACGCCACGAATAGTGAAGGAGGCAGAAGTGAAGTTGCCTTTCGAGAACGATACATTTGGTAACGTCAATTGGAGATCTGACGCATTTTCGATCTGTTGGTTCTCAAGTGCCTCAGCGTTAAATGCGCTGACCGCGATTGGCACGTCTTGCAAGCTTTGTGTTTGACGCTGGGCAGTTACGACGATGATATTCTCGTTGGCATCTTGCTCTTCAGAAGTAGTTTCCTGAGCGTGCGAGACTTGCGGAAACGCCATCAGGACCGCGCTTGCCAACCAATAGTATTTCTTTTTCATTGCCTTCTCTCCCTGCTTCAATCTACTTTTCCTTGAGCGGGTTTGTACCGCTTCTGGTTAGATATCGTTCAAAAATGGGGCGGCTTGGTAAGCCGCCCCCTAGTCTGGAGCTTAGCAAGCGAGGATTTCCAAGGAGGAAAAGAGAGACTTGCCGCCCTACTGCAAAGTAAGCATTTTTTTTAAAGTTGGTAAAGGACTTTATTAAATGACTTTAGTATATGCATCGGTTTGAGAGAGGGCTGCGATTTTCATTCAGTCAGATCAGGAGTAACAGTCAGTATCCTATTGTAGCAATTATGTTTTTCTTAGTATGGAGCGAACTGCAGCATTTCAGAAGCTTATCTTATACCGCGGGCCATACCCATGGTGTCGTCATCGCAAGGCTGAAGATCGAGGTTGAAAATATTGGACTTGCCGTAGCTGCTTAACTGGCAATCGAAGTCAACCGACGGCGCTGTGAACGATTTTGCTGCTACCACAAGAAGAGCGGATATTACGGCGTTGGATAGCATAGAGCGCATCGGCTTTGCTGATATTCTCAGCAAAGCCCCCTCATCATTTCATTTTTCGATTAACTCCATGCAGTTATAGCGCTTATCGGTTTCGCTATTGACGCCGATAAGTCTGCTGTTTGTATCGGGTGCAACTCTCATTTCCGGGAAAACGTCGCCCGGTCCTGCTCCTTCCAAAGGGCAAGAACGCTTTGGAGCGCGGTGACAAAGGCGAGGGGCTGATCGAGCATCAGATGGTGACGGGCTTGCGGAACTGCGATTATCGGAATGTCACCTCCACCCAGTTCGTGGACATATTCTGCCGAGTCACGATTGAAGAGCTGGCTATTGCCGCCGTGTACGATGGCTTTGCGGCCCGGTGCGGTCACCAGACGCTCGCCCATGGTGAGCCACTCGTCTGACTTGTTGCTTGTCCTGAAGACCTCGGTTGAGAACTTCCACGTCCACTCGTTTCCGTCTCGCCGCAGCGAATGATAGGCTATGTAGTCGAGAAGGAAGGGCTCGCCGACCGGCTGGGGCGGGGAAAGGATGTACCGATCGCGCGCCGCTTCATAACTCGGGTAGCGATTTTTGGGTTTGTCTGGATTGCCCGATCCGGGGCTTGCGCGCCTGAGGTTCCAGTATTGCTCAAGGCGTTCGGGCCGCATGATCATGAGATCGCAAACCACTACTCCTGAGTAGGCGTCGGGCGACTGGTTCACTGCTGTCAGTGCTGCGCCAGCACCGAAGCTGTGCGCTATAATCGTTGGCTTTTGGCCATCCGCAAACATATCCAACGCTGCGGCGATCTCGGCGAACTCGCGACCTCTTGCTGAGGGATCGGCGTGCCCGCGCATTTCGCTGTCGCCCATGCCGGCAAGGTCGAACGCCACCACGTCGTAATCTGCTGCGAGAAACGGTGCAATGAAGGCAAAGCAGCGTGCATGGGCAAGTAAGCCATGGGTCATCAGCACCTTAGGCTTTTCGCGGTCGCCCCAGCGAAGGTAGTGCGCCCTGGCACCATCGATCACCACATAACCTTCTTCGCGCGGCACCTTGAGGGCCGACACGAACCATTCCGGAAGTTGGGTGCCGTCGCCGGCCCAAACAGGGTCAATGTCCGCCGGAACGTCTTCTATCATGGTCACCTGCTTCATCGGGTTGCGCAGTCCTTGTTCGCTGGTGTGCTGGCGGTAAAGCCGCGGTAGCCATCAAGTGCCACCTCGCCACAAAAAGCGGCATAGCCTGACACGCTTGGAAAATTGATGAGTTGTCGCTTCTTGCCCGGGATGTTCGCGCCCATGTACCAGGAGTCCGCTTCGGGAAAAAGCGTCATCGCGCCTACTTGGGCGACCATTTCGGTCCAGCTCGCCTCGGCTTGCGGATCGGCATCGAAAAGATCTAAGCCCTTGCTCCGCATCCAGACCAAGAAGTCGCAGATCCAGTCGCCCTGTATCTCCGCGCTTGTCGGGCCGTTGGAGAAACCCGATGGGCTCAGGGGGCCGTAAGCGAACAACATATTGGGAAAGCCCGATACCGCCATTCCCAGATAGGCCCGCAAGCCGTCTTCCCAGGCTTGCGAAAGTGACAGGCCGTCCCCCCCGGTGATGTTCATGTCGATCAACCCGCCTCGCCCGGCGTCGAAGCCGGTGGCGAAAACGATGAGATCGCATTCGACCTCGCCGTCTTCGGTCGTAATTGCGTGCGGCCCGACCCGGGTGATCGGGTTTGCTTTCAGATCAACAAGCGCAACATTGTCCTGCGCGAAAATTTCGTAATATCCCTGTTCCAGCGATGGCCTTTTCGTGCCGAACGGATGCGGCGGTTCGGATGGCGCGAGTTTGTGGGCCAGACCGGGATCGGCGATCCTCGCGCGGACCTTGTCGCGCCAGAAGTCGTAGGCATGGCGGTTAGCTTCGCGATTGATAAGCAGGTCGGCGAAGTTGTGATACCAGAACCTCAATCCGCCCCGCTGCCACAAATCTTCGAAGTGTGCATTGCGCACTTTTTCGTCGACTTCGAGTGCCGACACCTCAAGCGACTGGCATTCAAACCCCCCGCTAGTCTGCCTGCGCTGTACGAAAATGGCAGGATAGCGATGCTTTTCGTGTTCCTGATCTTCCCTCGTCAACTGCTCCTGCCGCATCGGCAAGGCCAGGATTGGGGTTCTTTGGAACAGGGTCAGCGTCTCTGCACTTTTCGCAGCTTCCTGGGCGACCTGCACACCGCTCGCACCGGTTCCTATCAGGGCAACTTTGCGTCCATCCAGATCGATACCCTTCTGCGGCCAGCGCGCGGTGTGGAACCATTCGCCCTCGAAATCCTCGATGCCCGGAATGTCAGGGATATAAGGCTTCGACGCGAAACCGAGGGCAGGCAGCAGGTAGCGTGTCGATATAGTTTCCTCGCCCTCAAGCTGCAGTTGCCATAGTCCCGCCCCCTCTTCAAAACCGGCACGCTCGACTCGCGATCCCAGCCGTATAAGCGGCCACAGATCGAGGGTATCGCAGACATGCCGGAAATACGCTCGAAGCTCTTCCCAGCCGGGAAAGCGCTCACTCCAGGTCCATGACTCCCACACTTCGGGTATCGAGAATTCATAGAGAGGAACCTGCGAATCCACTCGTGCGCCGGGATAGCAATTCCAGTACCAGATACCGCCGGGCTGGGCCGCAGCATCCACCAGCAGTACGCGGAACCCGGCATCACGCAACTTGTGGAGCAGGTAGATCCCGCTGAAGCCGGCACCTACAATCACTGCGTCGAAATCGGGACAATTCCTGTTACTCACGGCGCGATTGTCGCACTCTCGGCAATTGATTTTGCCGCTGCATAGTCAGCCTTTCCGTTCGAAGCGCGTAAGGCTGTTTCGGTCGGAACTATGGTCTTGGGCGTTTTGTAGCCTGCCAACTGCCCCCGGACATGGTCCTTCACGGCTTGCTCGTCGAACGGGACGTCTTTATTGAGGTGTACGACGGCGGTGACGGCCTGGCCCCATTTTTCGTTCGGCACGCCTACCACCAAT
>PNNB01000015.1 GCA_013823985.1 Sphingopyxis sp. | reverse complement strand
GTTTGTGGCTCCTTTGACAGGTGAAACCGCGCTCAAATATGTCCAGAAAACGTAAAGCCCCATCGCGTTTTGCCGCCCTTCGGGCAAAGCCGCCCCTGTTCTGGGTCAAATTGGTCAGTATCGCTGCCGTCGCCTGCCCGCTTGCATGGTTTGCGTTCATCCATGCGGTCGCCAATATTACCTGGCAGCAGAATCCCGATATGGCGTTGCGCTTTGTGCCCGATCATCCACTGGCCTTGTCGCGTAAGGCGGACGAGCTTTTTGCGGCCAAGCAGGATCCGGCGACTTTGGCTAAGGTCGAGGCAATGGCGAAGCAGTCGCTGCGCGGGGGAGCTTTGAACCCGGTTGCGATCCGTTTGCTGGGCTATGTTGCCGATGCGCGGGGGGACCAGAAGAAGGCGCGTGAATTCATGCTGCTCTCCCAAAAGGTTTCGCGGCGCGATTTCGGGACGCAGCTCTGGTTGATCGAAGATGCGGTTGCGCGCAATGACAAGAAACAGGCGCTTTACCATTATGACATCGCCATGCGGACAACGCCCAGCAGCTTTCCGCTCCTCTTTCCTACATTGACCGGTGCGCTGGATGACCCCGAAGTGCGCGCCGGATTGGCACCCTATGTAAAGGCCACGCCGGAATGGCTTCTGTCCTTTCTGCCCTATGCCATCGGGACGATGGAGAATCCCTCTTATCTCGTGGATGTGCTGTTGAAGGCAGGGCCCTTGCCGGATCGTCCTGATTATCGCGGTCAATCCAATTATCTGCTGACCACGCTCGCCAACAAAGGCCAGTTTACCGCGTTTCAGCGCTATTATTCCAGCCTGCCGGGGGTGCGTGCCAAAGCGCTGCAAACCGCGGCCTTGAATAAGGATACGATCAACCTGCGCTACTCCGCTGCCGGGTGGCAATTGACCGAAAATTCCGTGATCGGCGGGGCGTTTTCGGAGCCGGATAAAGGCGGCGCCTCCACCCTTTCCGCCTTTGCCGGATCGGGCGAGCGGGGTGAGTTGATGCGGAAACTGCTGTTCCTCAAACCCGGCACCTACCGTTTTGCCGCCCAATATGACGCCCAATCGAGCGCGCCGGATTCGGAAATCCGCTGGGATCTTTTGTGCGTTTCGCAAAACGGAAATGTCGCCAAGTGGTTCACCTCCCGGCCGGTAAAGGCGGGGCGTAGCGGGGACGTGCAGAACTTCACGCTCGGCGCAGACTGCCCGCACCAGCTGCTCCAGCTGCAACTGGCGGGCGGCAGCGGCCAGTTGGGGGCGGAGTTTGTGTTGCGTTCGGTGAACGTCGTTCCCGCATCCTGACATGCAGCTTTCGGCCGTGTTTGTTAACGCGGCTTATGCTCCGTGCCTTCTCCAGCGGTGATGAACAAGGCCACCGTTTCCCCTTCCACATCGGCCGTGTGCCAGGTTCCCGGCGGGTTGATGGCATATTCCTGCGGGCCGAGTGTCACGACCGCTGTCGAGCCATCGGCATGCTCCTGATATAGGGTCATCTGTCCGCTGAGGCAGAGCACGACTTCGTCGCCCAGCGGATGCATTTCCCAACTGTCCCAGCTTTCGCTGAACCGGTGGAGGGAGACAAGCCGCCCTTCCGCGCCATCCTGCGCGGTGCGGGCGGCATAATCTTCATACCATTGCATGTCCGTAAACGGCGGCTGCGGCAGGGCCTTTGCGCCCAGCCCGAGATGCAGGGGGTGTGTTTCCAGATTATATACATCCTGGGCCATGGCGCTCTCCTCTCAGCAAGGGACGAATTCAGGTCATGATAAAGGCGTTGAGCTTATTCCCATCGGGGTCACGGAAATAGCCCGCATAAAAGGAATCGCCGCGCGGTCCGGGAGGGCCCTCACAGGTTCCGCCATGCGCCAGCGCGAGTTCGTAAAGCCGGTCGACCTGTTCCTTGTCCCTGGCTTCCAACGCGATCATCACGCCATTGCCCACCGTTGCAGGGTTTCCGTCAAAGGGCTTGGTCAGGCCGATGCCCGCCGCACCACCGGGTTTGCCCCATGCGATAAAACCGTCAAAGTCCATCATGCGCGGCGTATCGAGTTCCGCGGCAAGGGCATCGTAAAATACAGCCGCACGCGCGAGGTCATTTGTACCTAAGGTTACATATCCAATCATCGAATCTCTCCCAAAAAGAAGAAGAGAACATTAGGTGAACATCGCTACCGAGTCAATCAATCCGCCTTTGCCACTTTGTCCTGCGTTTTCGTGTCGAAATCGCTGGCATCGTGCCGTTCGTGCAGCTGGCTGGCAGGATCACCTATGACACGGTTCACCATACGTCCGCGCTTAACCGCAGGACGCTCGGCAATCTGGTCGGTCCAGCGCACGACATTTTTATATTCGTGCACCGACAGGAATTCGCCAGCTTCATAAATCAGCCCTTTGACCAGCGCACCATACCAGGGCCAGATCGCCATATCGGCGATGCTATATTCGTCGCCCACCATATATTCACGGGTGGCAAGGTTGCGGTCGAGGACATCAAGCTGCCTCTTCACCTCCATGGCAAAGCGGTCAATGGCATATTCGAACTTGTACGGGGCATAGGCGTAAAAATGGCCAAACCCGCCACCCAGATAGGGCGCGCTGCCCATTTGCCACATCAGCCAGTTCATGGCTTCGGTACGCTTATGATGTTCGGTCGGCAGAAAGGCTCCAAACTTTTCCGCCAGATAGAATAATATCGATCCCGATTCGAACACGCGCGTCGGTTCGGGTGTCGAATGGTCGAACAGCGCGGGGATTTTCGAATTGGGGTTGGCCTCGACGAATCCGCTCGAAAACTGGTTGCCGTCGCGGATATTCACCAGCCACGCATCATATTCGGCACCTTCATGGCCCAAGGCTAGCAATTCCTCGAGCATCACGGTCACTTTCACCCCGTTCGGCGTCGCCAACGAATAGAGCTGCAACGGATGCTTTCCGACAGGACGGTCCTTTTCATGTGTCGCACCGGCTATCGGCCTGTTGATATTGGCGAACTGGCCGCCATTTTCCTTGTTCCATTCCCAGATTTTGGGCGGGGTATAATCGGAAAATGTCTGCGTCATGCTGAACTCCTAAATGATGATAGACGGATATTAGCGGGCGCGTCCCCGAACGCCACAGCAAAAGAAGCTGCCGCATCGGGCTGCGCGCGCAATTGCACTTGACGTTTACGTAAACTGCGCGTTTAATCGGCTAGTTAAAGTTTGAGGGAGAATTGCCATGTCCGCCACCGTCGAAATCACCAATGACATCGCCCTGATACGGATGGACGATGGCAAGGCCAACGCCATCAATTTCGACATGATCGCCGCCCTCAATAGCGCCCTGGACACGGCAGAAGCGGACGCCAAGGCCATCGTTCTGGCGGGACGCGAAGGGCGCTTTTCCGGCGGGTTCGACCTCAACGCCTTTGCAACGCTGGGTGCCGATGGTGTCTACAAATTACTGGACGCAGGCGCCGAACTCTTGCTGCGCCTCTATGGCGGACCGCTGCCCATCGTCGCGGCCTGCACCGGCCATGCGATCGCCATGGGAACCTTCATTCTGCACGCGTGCGATACGCGCGTCGGCGCATCGGGCGCGTTCAAGATCGGTGCGAATGAAGCCGTGACCGGAATGCAGCTCCCCATTTTCGCAATGGAACTCGCCCGCGACCGGCTGAACCCGACCCATATGACCCGCGCAATGATTCAGGGCTTCATTTACGATCCCGCAGGGGCGGTCGAGGCTGGATATCTCGATATGATAACCGATCCGGAAAAGGTGGAAGCCACCGCGCTGGCGGTGGCCGGCCAGCTGATGCAATTGCCCGGGCCGTCCTATGCCTGGAACAAGAAGGCGATCCGAAAGACGACGCTCGACCAGATTAAGGCGAGCATCGGGGCGCATCATAAGCTTTGAACTTTTGGGTGTTGCGTGGACGATAGGGCGGAGCCCCTCACCAACTTCGCCTAATTCGCTGCGCTCATAAGGCTTTGTATCCTCTCCCAAGGGGAGAGGGGGTTTTGGCGGTCATGTTGCGCACCCCCTCTCCCTTTGGGAGAGGCAGCGAGACTTGGCGGCTTGCCGCCAAGTCGCAGCGGTGAGGGGCTCTGCCCTATCAGGCGCCCCCCACCTCACCAGCTTCGACCTCTCACCACGGCCATCCGGATAGTCTCAAGCACACCCTCGTTATTTGACAGTACATCATTGTTCCAGAACCGAATGACCATATAACCCGCATCCTCCAAAGCCCTGGTGCGCGCTGCGTCTTTTTCGATGTGCACTCCATGCTGCCCGCCATCCAGTTCGACAATCAGCCTTGCCTCGACACATAAGAAATCGGCTACATAAGGCCCGACCGGAGCCTGAAACCGAAATTTCGCACCTTCCATCTGCCGGTTACGCAGATAGCGCCAAAGCCGGGCCTCGGCATCCGTGCGGTCTCTCCCGAGTCTGCGTGCAACGGGAGTTAGTCGTTTCATAACAGATATTTAGCAGGGGAGTTGGCTCTGCGCGAGGGGGAATTGCGTTGTCGATAGGGCGGAGCCCCTCACCAACTTCGCCTAATTCGCTTCGCTCATAAGGCTACATATCCTCTCCCAACGGGAGAGGGGCTTTCCTTGTCTTGTTGCACACCCCCTCTCCCGTTGGGAGAGGCAGCGAGACTTGCAATCTTTGATCGCTAGTCGCAGCGGTGAGGGGTTGTGGGCTATCGGTAGTGCAGAACGTGTGAGCAGACTTCACCCCTTGGACATGGACGCACAGGCTTCCGTCACCCACGCCAGCGCGTCCCCATCCAACTGCGGCCCGACGATTTTCAGCACATGCGCGTGATAGTCATCCCACCAGCGCAGTTCGTCGCGGGTGAGCAGGCTGGTGTCGACCAGGGCCTTGTCGATGGGCGCGAAGGTCAACGTCTCGAATCCGAAATAACGCCCCTCTGCACCTGCAATTTCCCGCTCTTCCACCAGGATCAGATTCTCGATCCGGATGCCATATTCGCCCTGCTTGTAATAGCCGGGCTCGTTCGACAGGATCATGCCCGCCTGTAGCGGTTCGTCGGTTCCGGCCTGCCCGCCGGAGAATTTGCCGATGCGTTGCGGGCCTTCGTGGACGGCGAGGAAGCTGCCGACGCCGTGGCCGGTGCCATGGGCGTAATCGACGCCTGCTTGCCAGAGCGCCGCACGCGCCAGCGTGTCGAGCTGTGCGCCACGGGTGCCTTCGGGAAAGACGGCAAGTGCAAGCGCGATATGGCCCTTGAGCACGCGGGTGTAGCGGTCCTTCATTTCGGCTGTCGGCTCGCCGGGTCCAACCCAGATGGTGCGGGTGACGTCGGTCGTGCCGTCGAGATATTGGCCGCCGCTGTCGACCAGATAGATGCTGTTCGGGTCAATCCGCCGGTTCGATTTTTCATCGACCTTGTAATGCGGGCTGGCGCCATTGGGCCCGGCGGCGGAGATCGTGTCGAAGCTGAGGTCCTTCAGCATGCCGGTCGCCTCGCGGAAGGCGCGCAGCCGGGCGGCGGCCGACAATTCGGTCAGTTCGCCCTTATGCGCCTCTTGGGCAAGCCAGTGCAGATAACGGCTGAGCGCCGCGCCATCGCGCGCCTGTGCGGCGCGATGTCCGTCCTGCTCGACCGGGTTCTTGATGGCCTTGGGCAAGATGGTGGGGTCGCGTGCCTCCACGATGGTGGCGCCGCCCTCTTTTAGCGCACCGAATATTGCCGCGACAGCGCGGTCGGGATCCACCGCAATGCGCTTGCCGCTCAACGCCTTCAGCGCCGGGACAAATTCTTCCTGCGTCCGCAACCGCACGGCGTTCCCCAGATGGGCCTGTACCGTTTCGTCTACCTTTTCCGGCGCGACAAACAGATCTGCTGTCCCGTCGGCATGGGCAAGAACAAAGCTTAGCGCGACAGGTGTGTTGGAAACGTCAGACCCGCGCACATTCAGCAGCCAGGCCACCGAATCGAGCGCCGAAATCACGGTGCTATCCAGCCCGTTGTCGCTGAGCCATTCGGCCACTGCCGCGCGCTTTTCGGCGCTGTTCTGGCCGGCATAGCGGTCCTCATGCACGATCAGCTTTGCGTCGCTTCTTTCCGGCTGGTCCGCCCACACCGCATCGATCGGATTGCTTTTGACGGCGACCAGTTCGGCACCTTTTGCCTTGAGCGCACGGCTGGCGCTTTCAACCCAGCCTTTGGTGTGCACCCACGGGTCATAGCCGATCCGTGCGCCCGCCGGGGCGTGGTCCTTCAGCCAGTCGGCGATGCTCGTTTGGGGGACGCCCACATATTGCCAATTCTGTCCGTCGACCTGTTCGCGCACCTGCAGCGTATAGCGTCCGTCGGTAAAGATGGCGGCTTCTTCGCTCAGCACAACGGCCGATCCTGCCGAACCGCCGAAACCCGTCAACCACCCCAGCCGCTGCGCATAGTCGCCCACATATTCGGACATATGCTCATCGCAGATCGGGACGACAAAGCCGTCGAGATGGTCTTTCTTCAATTGCGCGCGCAAGGCGCCTAGGCGGGCTTCATAGGTGGACATATCGGACTTCCGTTCATATGGTTATGTCACCCCCTATAAGCGAGGAAGTCTTCTCATGAAAGCGTTGCTCCCCCTGTTTGTCGTGATTGGCGCGCTCTCTTCGCCTGTATTTGCCCAGAAAGAAAATATGACCGAAAAATCCGCCACCGAAATCAAGCCGCCCGTCGCGGCCAAGCGTCCGCACAGCGCAACCTATCATGGTGTGACGCTGACCGACGATTATTACTGGCTGAAGGATCAAAGCTATCCCACCATCGATGACGCGGAAATATTGGATCATCTGAAGGCGGAAAATGCCTATTTCGAAGCGCAGATGGCCCCGCAGGCGGCGCTGACCGAGACCATTTTCCAGGAAATGAAGGGCCGCGTCAAAGAAGATGACAGCTCTGTCCCGCAAAAGGATGGCGACTATATTTACTGGTCGAAATTTGAACAAGGCGCGCAATATCGCAAACATTACCGCAAGCCGGTGGCGGGCGGTGCCGACCAGTTGATCCTGGACGAGAATGAGCTGGCCAAGGGCAAGGCCTATTTTCGTCTGGGCGCCGCCGAAGTCAGTCCAGACGGCACGATTCTGGCCTATGCCTATGACGATAACGGGTCCGAACGGTTTGACCTGCATTTCCGGAATCTGGCCACGGGCGAAAATCTGAAAGATATCATCCCCGGCACCTTGTCCGGTATCGTCTGGTCATCCGACAGCAAGGGTGTGGTCTATGGCCTTGCCAACGAAAACTGGCGCACGGACAATGCCTGGTACCATCGTTTGGGTGAAGAGCTGACAGCGGCCAAGCTGCTGTACAAGGAACAGGATATCGGTTTTGGCGTCGGCGTTGGGCTGACCGCGCAGGAAGACTGGATCGTGATCGCAACGGGCGACAATGTGACGAGCGAAGTCCGTCTGGTCCCTGCCAACAACCCCACCGCCACGCCTATCATGATTTCGCCGCGCAAGGTCGGACGGCAGTACAGCGTCGATGTGCGCGATGGCATGCTCTACATTTTGACCAACGACGATCATGTGAATTTCCGCATCGCGACGGCCAGCCTGAAGGCACCGGGGGATTGGAAAACGCTGATCGCGGGATCGGACCGGCATTATCTGACGGGACTTGCGCTCTTCAAGAATTTCTATGTGACCGAAGGACGGATCGATGGCCTCGATCAGGTCGAGATCCGCGATTATGCGGATGCGAAAAAGATTCAGCCCATCACTTTCCCCGAGGCGAGCTACGAAGCCGGGCTTGGCGACAATCCCGAATATGATGTGACGAAATTACGCCTCGGCTATGAATCGATGGTCACGCCGGACACGGTATTTGACTATCATATTGCCGAAAAGCGGCTTGAAACGTTGAAGGTTCAGGAAATACCGAGCGGCTATGATCCGGCGCAATATGTGACCGAACGGGTTATGATCACGGTCCGCGACGGCGCGAAAGTTCCGGTGTCGGTGCTGTACAAAAAAGGCTTCAAGAAAGACGGCAGCCAGCCGCTGCATCTTTATGCCTATGGCGCTTACGGCTATGCCGTGCCGCCGGGTTTCTCTGCCAACCGCCTGTCGATGGTGGATCGCGGCTTTGCCTATGCCATCGCGCATATCCGGGGTGGCGACGATCTGGGGTATCAATGGTATCTCGACGGCAAGCTGACCAAGCGGACCAACACCTTCAACGATTTTGTCGATGCGGCAAAGGGCCTGATCAAGCTGGGCTTTACCGGCAAGGGCAAGGTGACGGCTTCGGGCGGGTCTGCGGGCGGGGAGCTGATGGGCGCGGTGGTCAATCAGGCCCCCGAACTGTTCGGCGCGGTCGTCAGCCATGTGGCCTTTGTCGATGTGCTCAACACCATGCTCGACAAGGACCTGCCGTTGACGCCGGGCGAATGGCCCGAATGGGGCAACCCCATCACCGACAAGGCCGCGTTCGACTATATCCGAAGCTATTCGCCTTACGACAATGTCGCGGCCAAGGCCTATCCGCCGATGCTGTGGACCGCAGGGCTAAACGACCCGCGCGTGACCTATTGGGAGCCGGCAAAGATGGTGGCCAAGCTGCGCGCGATGAAGACCGACAACAATGTGCTTTTGCTCAAGACCAATATGGGTGCGGGCCATGGCGGTAAGTCGGGGCGCTTTGAACGGTTGCGTGAAAATGCCGAAGAGGCGGCGTTCATCCTGTGGCAGATGGGGATGGCGGAATAACGGCGATGACGCCCTTCACCCATGTTTTCACGGCCACCCCTGCCGACATCGACGAACTTGGTCATGTCAACAATGCGGTGTGGGTGCGGTGGATACAGGATATGGCGACGTCGCACTGGCAGGCGGTCGCCGCGCCGGAGCATATCGCGGCCTATATCTGGGTCGTGACCCGGCACGAGATCGACTATCGCGGCAATATCGCTGCGGGTGAGAGCGTGACGGGCCGGACCTGGATCGAAAGCGCGCCAAAGGGGGCGCAGTTTGACCGGCGGGTCGATTTTGTCGATGCGGCGGGGAAAGTTATCGTGCGGGCGAATACCACCTGGGCGATGATCGACCGGGCGACCGGACGGCTGGCCCGTGTGCGGCCGGACATTTCAGCGCCCTTTATCGGCAATCAGGCATCCAGCTCATAATCCGGCAACGAATGGAACGCGTTGCGTAGCGCCTCGCTCCAGCTGTCGGAGATTTTTTCGAAATAGGGGTCATCGGCGGTGATGCGGCGTTCGTGGAACGGGGCGAAATCGTCGTTGCGGTAGAGCATCAGATCCAGCGGCAAGCCGACGGAGAGGTTCGCCTTCAACGTGGAATCGAACGAGACCATCAGCAATTTGGTGATGTCGGCGAAGGACATGTGCGATTCAAAACCGCGCACCAGGATGGGCCGTCCATATTTGGTCTCGCCGATCTGGAAAAAGGGCGTTTCGGGGCTGGCCTCGATGAAATTGCCTTCGGGGTAGATGAGATAGAGGCGCGGCTCCATGCCTGCGATCTGGCCGCCGACGATGACGCTGGCGTTGAAATTGGGGGCGGGGCTGGCGGCGACCGGCCCGGTGAGCGCCCGTGCCGCGATGGTGTCGCGCAGGGTGGTGCCGATGATATTGGCCACCTGGAACATGGTCGGCGCTTCCAATATGGACGGCTTGCGCTCGCTCGGGGCTTTGGTGCGTTCTTCGAGCTGGCTGATCAGCGCCTGTGTGGTGGCGAGATTGCCGGCGGTCATCATCGTGATGAAGCGTTCACCGGGGACGGACCAGCTGAACATCTTGCGGAAGGTCGAGATATTGTCGACGCCCGAATTGGTGCGCGTGTCGGACATGAACGCCATGCCCTTATCCAGCAACATTCCCACGCAATATGTCATTATTCGAAAAGTCCCCCGACCCTTGATACTGATTCGCTTACTGTTCCACCCGCAAGCTGACAACCATGCTTTTGTCGCGCGCGCCAAAGGACATGCCCGAAATGGGTGCGGCATCGCGATAGTCGAAGCCGGTCGCGACGCGCACATAGCGGCCATCCGGGCTGATGCCGTTCGAGATATCGAACCCGACCCAGCCGATCGCGTCGACATGCGCTTCGGCCCAGGCATGGCTTGCGGATTGTTCCACCTGCCCGTCCATCATCAGATAGCCGGACACATAGCGCGCCGGAATGCCCATCGACCGGCAGGCGGCGATGAAGATATGGGCATGGTCCTGGCACACACCCGCCCCTGCGGCGATCGCATGCTCCGCGCTGCTGTCGACGCCTGTCGCGCCGCCCTGATAGGTGACCGAGCCCAGGATATGCGCGGACAATTGATGCAGCAAGGCCAGCTTGTCCGACTGTTCGCGGTCGATACCCGTCACCAGCTTTTGCACGCCCCGCCCGGCGGTCGTCAGCCGCGTCGGCCGGCAAAAGGCCCAGAGCGGCACATGGCTGCGGTGGCGGCCCAATATGCCGTGGTTGTCGGTGGTTTCCACCTGACCCTGGCAGCTGATGGTGATCGCGGTGCGGCCTTCCTGGATCGAGATCAAGGTGACATGGTTGTTGTGCGGATCATCATGCTCGGCCTCGACCGTGCCGCCGTCGACGGTCAGGTTCCAGTCGATTATCCGCTGCCCCGCCCCGTCTTTGGGCCGCAGCTTCAGCCGCTGCAGCGCATAATGCACGGGCAGGTCGAACTGATATTCGGTTTTGTGGTGTATGGACAAAAGCATCAGGAGTTGAACCTATATTCTTGCTCTACCATCGCCGCCAGCCTGCGGTTCTGCGCCAGAAAATCGACCAGAAATTCGTGCAGGCCGTCTTCCAATATCGACGCAGCGGTGAGCGAGGCGAACCCGGCGTAGATGCGCTCGGCTTCGGTCAGGCTGTCCGACTGGACGCCGTAGGACATGGCAAGGTGCCGCAAATTGTCGGTCAGCTTGCCATAGCAAAAGGCAAGGCTGCGCGGAAAGCGGCGGTCAAGGATGAGAAAGTCGGCAATACCCAGCGCGCTCGCCCGTCCGGGATAGAGCCAGCGATAGGCGCTGTAGGCCGAGGTCGACCGCAGGATCGTTTCCCACTGGATATTGTCGAGCGAGGACCCGACAAAGGAAACCGACGGCAAAAGCACATAGTATTTGACGTCAAGAAGCCGCGCCATGCTGTCGGCGCGCTCGATAAAATTGCCCACACGGCTGAAATTATACCCATCGTTGCGCAGCATCGTGTTTTCCAGCGCACCGCGCACCTGCGCCGTCTGCCGCTCGATGAGATCGATGGTAGCGGGCAATTCCGCCTCGCGCACTTGCCGTTTCAGCGCGTCGTTGACGCAGATCCAGCATTCATTGACCGCTTCCCACAATTCACGGGTAATCGCGGTACGCGTGGTCCGCGCATTTTGCCGCGCGCTGTCGATCAGGTTGCGCAAATTGCCCGGATTGGTCTTGTCGCGCAGCAGATAATCAACGACCTGCGCAGCATTATATTCCTCATGACTGGCGCGGTAAGCGGCGTCCATGCCGAGCGCCGAGAGGATCGAGCGCCATTCGTCCTGCCGTCCCCGATTGCGGGTGAGGGTAAAGCGGTGTCCGGTTTCGATCAGCCGCGCAATATTCTCCGCCCGCTCCAGATAGCGGAACATCCAGAATATGCCCGAAGCGGTCTTGCCTAGCATGGTTCAATCATCCTCGATGACCCAGCTGTCTTTGGTGCCGCCGCCCTGGCTTGAATTGACCACCAGCGACCCCTTGCGCAATGCCACGCGGGTCAGGCCACCGGGCGTGATGTCGATCTTGTCGGGCGATACCAGCACGAAAGGCCGCAGGTCGACATGGCGGGGGGCAAGGCCGCTGTTGGCGAAAATGGGTATGGTCGACAAGGCTAGCGTCGGCTGCGCGATATAATTGGCCGGTTTGGCCCGCAGCTTTGCCGCAAAGGCGGCCAATTCCTTTTTGCTTGCCGCAGGTCCGATCAGCATCCCGTACCCACCCGAACCATGGACTTCCTTGACCACCAGTTCGGACAGATGGTCGAGCACATAGGCCAGTGAGTCCGGTTCCGAACAGCGCCATGTGTCGACATTTTTGAGGATGGGTTTTTCGCCTGTGTAGAATTCGACAATGTCGGGCATATAACTGTAGATCGCCTTGTCGTCGGCGATCCCGGTGCCCGGCGCATTGGCAATGGTGATCTTGCCGGCGCGGTACAGATCAAAAATTCCGGGGATGCCCAAAACCGAATCCGGCTTGAAAATCAGCGGGTCGAGATAGTCGTCGTCCAGCCGCCGGTAGAGCACATCAATCGGCTGGTACCCGCGGGTTGTGCGCATCGCGACCCGGCCATTTACGATCCGGATATCATGCCCTTCGACCAGTTCGGCGCCCATCTGGTCGGCAAGGAACGCATGTTCGAAATAGGCGCTGTTGTGGATGCCGGGGGTGAGCACCGCCACAACGGGGTCGCCCGTGCAGGCGGGCGGGGCAACGCGACTGAGCGAGGCGCGCAGGTTCTTGGGATAATCACTGACATTTCGGACGCGGATGGTGCTGAACAGTTCGGGGAACATGTTCATCATCGTTTCGCGGTTTTCGAGCATATAGGATACGCCCGACGGGGTGCGGGCGTTATCTTCCAGCACCATGAATTCATCGGGTCCGGTGCGCACAAGGTCGATGCCCACAATATGCGTGTATACACCGCCGGGGGGTGTGAAGCCGATCATCTGCGAAACAAAGGCTTCGTTCTTGACCAGAAGATCAACCGGCAAACGACCGGCACGGACAATTTCCTGCCGGTGGTAGATATCCTGCAAAAAGGCGTTGATGGCGCGGACGCGCTGTTCGATTCCGCGTGACAATTTCGTCCACTGCCGCGCCGTGACAATGCGCGGGATGATGTCGAACGGGATCAGCCGTTCTTCGGCCTCGTCATCGCCATAGACAGCAAAGGTGATACCGGTACGGCGGAAAAACTCCTCCGCATCGCGGGCCTTCTGCTTCAGATGGGTGCTGTCCTGCTCGCTGAACCATTTATGATAGGCTGCATAAGCCGCGCGCGGCGTACCATCCTCATTCAGCATTTCATCAAAGCAGGGCGGTTTTGTTGCCATTGCCTAATGTCTGCACAAAAATAATGCAGAGAACAAGTAACTTCGCACGTGCACAAATTTTGGGCAGTTGATCGCCCAATTCTGTGGTTCAGAAGTCGATCGCCACGCCTTTCAGCTCCCAATCACCATAGCGAACCGGATCAGGCCGCTCTGAATCCGGTTCAGGCTCGCGCGCCACATCCTTGGGCTCCGGCACCGGCGGGCTTTTCGACAAATATGCAGGTGCTTTCACATGGGGTGGGCGCTGGCCCATGGCGGATGCTCCTTGAAGGAATTTCGGATAGTTCCCACATTGGGTGCAACAGGAGTATTTGCAAGATGAACATGCTCAAAACCACAATGTTACTGGCCGGACTGACCGCGCTGTTCATGGCGCTGGGCTATATGCTGGGCGGATCAGGCGGCGCGATGATTGCGCTGCTCCTCGCATTCGGCATGAATATTTTCACATTCTGGAATGCCGACAAGATCGTGCTGCGGATGCATGACGCCCGCGAAGTCGACATCAACAGTGCACCTGAATTCTACACCATGGTCCGCAGCCTCGCGCAACGGGCGGATCTGCCGATGCCCAAGGTCTATATTATCGACAGCCCGCATCCCAACGCCTTTGCCACCGGGCGCAACCCCGAAAATGCGGCGGTCGCGGCGACCACAGGTTTGATGAACATGCTCAACCGTGACGAGATTGAAGGCGTGATGGCGCATGAACTGGCGCATGTGAAAAACCGCGACACGCTGATCATGACCATGGTGGCGACGATTGCGGGCGCAATTTCGATGCTCGCCAATTTCGGTCTTTTCTTCCGCAGCGGGGATGATCGCAGCGGCGGGCTGGCCGCTTTGGCCGCGGTGCTGGTCGCACCCTTTGCCGCGATGATCGTGCAAATGGCGATCAGCCGGACCCGCGAATATGGCGCGGACCGGGGCGGCGCGGAAATATCGGGCAAGCCGATGGCGCTCGCCTCGGCCTTGGCCAAGATTTCCGGTGCTGCGCAGGCAATCCGCAATCCCGTCAGCGAGGCCAATCCATCGGCGGCGCAACTCTATATCGTCCCCACGCAAGTGTCGGAGCTTTTTTCGACCCATCCGGCGACCGAAAACCGCATCGCTGCCTTGCAGGATTTGGCGGGCGAGATACGCACCGGTGAAATGCCGCAAAAGCCGCGCCGCAGCGCATTGGATCCCCTGGGCCGGGAATAAGCTGTATCCCCTGTGGATGCCGGGATAGGACAATCTGATTGAGGTTCGCGGGGCGACCGCCTAACGGGCATTCATGAACGAAGAAATTTCCGGCCTTCCCACCCGCCGCGCGGCCTTGCGCCTGCTTGATGCGGTCATGCGCATGGGCACGCCCATGGATCAGGCGACGGCCAATGCGACCAAGGGCCTGTCGCCGCCGGATCGGGCATTGGCGATTGCGATCGCGCAGGAAAGCCTGCGCTGGTCAGTTGACCTCGATGTCCTGATTGACAGCAAAACGAAGCAGGCGCTGCCGGACGACAGCAAGGCCCGTATGGTCTTGCGGCTGGCGCTGGCGCAGATCCTGTTGCTGGGGACGCCGCCCCATGCCGTGATTGCGACCGCGCTACCGCTGGTCGACAAAGGTCCGCGCCGGTTGGTGCATGGCGTGCTCGGTTCCCTGTTGCGTGCCAATGCCGCCTTACCCGAACTACCATCCTTGCCCGAAGCCGTGATGATGCGGTGGCATCCGGCATGGGGCGATGCCATGGTCACAGGGGCGCAGGCCGCCTTATCCGCGCCGCCTCCGCTCGATCTGGCGCTGCGCGATCCGGCTGCGACGGCGCATTGGGCGGACATATTGGGCGGTGAAAGCCTGATGCCCGGTCATGTGCGCTTGCCGCGCGGTACGGCGGTGGAAGAATTGCAGGGCTATGACGAAGGCGCATGGTGGGTGCAGGACCTTGCCGCCAGCCTGCCCGCGCGGCTGCTGGGCGATGGTGCGGGCAAGCGGGCGCTCGATCTATGCGCGGCACCGGGTGGCAAGACCATGCAGCTTTCGGCTGCGGGATTTGCGGTCACCGCGCTGGACAATAGTGCGCGGCGCATGGACCGGTTGATGGCCAATCTGGAACGTACGCAGCTCAACGCCGAACGGGTCACGGCCGATTTGATGGAATGGGAACCTTCGGGCCAATATGATGCCATTCTTCTGGACGCGCCTTGCAGCGCGACCGGCACGATGCGTCGCCATCCCGACGTTCTGCAACGCATCGATATCAAGCAGATCAACAATCTGGCCGCTCTGCAATGCGCCATGCTGGACCGCGCGGCATCATGGGTGAAGCCCGGCGGTATGTTCGTGTTCGCCACCTGCTCGCTGGAGCCGCAGGAGGGCGAGGCGCAGGCGGAACTGTTCCTGTCCAAACATCCGGATTTTGCCACGCGCGCCGTGGAGGCAGAGGAATTGCCCAAGGGCGTCGAAGCCGATGCACAGGGTCATGTTCGGACTATGCCGCATATGCTGGCGGACAAGGGCGGGATGGACGGCTTTTTCATCGCCCGTTTCATGCGAAAGGGCGCCTGAGCAAGATGAACGCACCAACGCTGACCACCGAACGTCTCCGTATCGAGCCCATGTCGCTTGCGCATTGGGCGGCATATGCCGCCGCATGGGCCGATCCGCGCATGACCGAATTTATCGGGGGCGAACCGCGAAGCCGGAACACCAGCTGGGGCAAGTTTCTGGCGGGAATCGGGCTCTGGTCGCTTCTGGGCTATGGCTATTGGTCCTTTGTCGAACGGGAGACGGGCGCCTTTGTCGGCAATGGCGGTCTGGCCCGGTTCGAACGGGGCCTGCCCGAACTGGAGGACTTTCCCGAAGCAGGCTGGGCATTCGTGCCCGATGCCTGGGGCAAAGGATATGCGACCGAAGCCCTGACCGCCATTTTGCAATGGGCGGATGAAGAGGCGCGGCTGGGCGAAATCCGGTGCATCATTGACCGGGGGAACAGCGCCTCGCACAATGTCGCGGCCAAGTTGGGCTTCACGAAATTTGCCGAATCGCACGATGTCATCGGTGACCTGTTCATTTACCGCCGCGAACCGAGTCCAGCCGCACGATAAGCTGTGTATAACGCAACGGCTCGCCTTGCCGCTGGCGTTTCAGGCCGCTAAGCGCCTTTCATGACCCGCGCCATCCGCATCGCGCCTTCCATCCTCTCTGCCGATTTTGCCCGGCTGGGTGAAGAGGTGCGCGCCATTGACGCGGCGGGTTGTGACTGGATCCATGTCGATGTCATGGACGGGCATTTTGTGCCCAACATCACCATCGGTCCGGCGGTAGTCAAAGCGCTCCGCCCCCACAGCAGCAAGCCGTTCGACGTGCATCTGATGATTTCGCCGGTCGATCACTATGTGAAAGACTTTGCGGATGCCGGCGCGGATATCATATCCTTCCATCCCGAAGCTGGCCCGCATCCCCACCGGACGGTGCAGCTGATCAAGTCACTGGGCAAGCAGGCGGGCGTTGTGCTGAATCCGGCGACGCCAGCCAAGATGCTCGACTATCTGATCGATGATGTCGACCTTGTCCTGGTGATGAGCGTCAATCCCGGCTTTGGCGGGCAAAGCTTCATTTCAAGCCAGTTGCGCAAGATCGAGGCGATCCGCAAAATGATCGACAAGACGGGCCGCGATATCCGGCTGGAGGTCGATGGAGGTATCACCGTCGAAACAGCGCCGCTGGCAATTGCGGCGGGCGCCGATACGCTGGTGGCCGGGACAGCGACGTTTAAAGGTGGCCCTGACCAATATGCCGCCAACATCCACGCATTGAGGGGTGGATGAGAGAAAATGACGCAGGCGATGAAGGAATAAGGCAGGCGGCATTGATCGTCAGGCCTACGGGTGTGGGCCAGAATCTTTTCGAACGTCTGTCGTTGCAATTCTACAAACTGACCTGGCGCACGCCCCTGCACAGCGGGCGGCTGAAGGGGAAGGTGCCGCTTCGTCTGATCACCGTGCCCGAAGATATATTGAAGGGCGATGCGGCGCGCGGGCAGGCGCTGCGTATGGGTAAATTCTACCATCAGGGATTTGAGCAGGCGTTCAGCGGGCTGGACTATCAAAAGCTGGCCCTGCCCCCGACGATGACGGATTATATCCACCGCTTTGGCTGGCTGCGCGATCTGGCGGCGGCGACAAACCGGGGCGAAGGTGCGCCGATCGCTGCGTCGATAGCGGACGACTGGCTGATCGCCAATGGCATGAAAACGCGCGAGCCTGCCTGGCGCGTCGACAATTGCGCGTGGCGGCTGCTCAACATGGCCGCCGGTTCCCCGCTTTTGCTCAGCAGCAATGATCCGGTCTACCGGTCGCGTGTCATCAACCATTTTGCCCGTGTCGCGCGCCATCTCGACCAGTCGGCACCGCGCGCGCAAAGCCATTTTGCCAAAAGCCTCGGCTGGGCCGGCGTCGTCGCGGCTTCGCTGCTGCTGCCAGAGGGCAAGGCGCGGCGGGCCGTGGGGGAGGATGGCTTGGCCGCCTCGCTTCAGGCGACGATCTTCCCCGATGGCGGCGTGATTTCGCGCTCGCCGGTGCAGCTGATCGAGCTGATCGGCCTGCTGAGCCTGCTGAAACAATGCTATAACGCCCGCAAGGAGATGGTTCCCGCTTTCCTGTCCGACGCCATTGGCCGCGCGGTTCCGGCGCTGCTTGGCCTGACGCATGCCGATGGCGGGCTGGGGGCGTGGCAGGGGTCTGCCCATATGGCCGCCGACAGCATCGAGGCGCTGGTCGCCGCGAGCGAAGTGCGCGCCCGTCCGCACAGGCAGGCGCTGGACTGGGGCTACCAAAGGGTCTCGGCGGGCAAGTCGGTGCTGCTTCTGGACGCCGGCCCGCCGCCCCTCGCGCGGCAGTCGGCATCGGGATGCGCCTCGACACTTGCGTTTGAACTGTCGCACGGGCGCCAGCGGATCATCGTGAATTGTGGTGGCGCGGCGTTGGTCGGCTCGTCCATCCCTGTGGCTTTGGCGCGCGGCCTGCGCACGACGGCGGCGCACTCGACGCTGTGCATCAACGACACCAACTCGACCGCGATTCTGCAGGGCGGGCAACTGGGCAAGGGCGTGGCGGAAGTCGGCCTTGAGCGCAGGGACGTCGACAAGGCCACGCGCATCGAAGCGAGCCATGACGGCTATGTGCGCGGCTATGGCTATATCCATTCGCGGCTGCTGATAATGCGTTCCGACGGGCTGGAATTGCGCGGCGAAGATACGCTGCTGCCCAAAGGCAGGTCCAAGGAAGGCACGCCGGTGCATGTCCGTTTCCACCTTGGCCCCGATATCGAGATCATGCCGACCGAGAACAAGCAGACCGCGTTGCTGCGTATGGCGGACGGCAGCAATTGGGCCTTTGCCGCAGCGGGCGGGACGCTTGCGGTCGACGAAAGCCTCTGGGTCGACGAAGAAGGTCGCCCGCATCCCACGCATCAACTTGTGATTGGCGCCGATTCCGGTAAGGGCGGCCTCACCTTCAGCTGGCAATTGCGCCATTTAGGATAAGTACATGGAAGACGTTGTGATCAAACGGGCCCTTTTGTCGGTTTCGGACAAGACCGGCCTTGTCGAATTGGGCCATGCCCTAGCCGCGCGGCATGTCGAGCTGGTGTCGACCGGCGGCACCGCCAAGACCCTTCGGGATGCCGGGCTGGTGGTCAAGGATATCAGCGAGCTGACCGGCTTTCCCGAAATGATGGACGGGCGCGTGAAGACCCTGCACCCCAAGGTGCATGGCGGCCTGTTGGCGGTGCGCGACAATGCCGAACATGCCGCGTCCATGAAGGAACATGATATCGGCGCGATCGATCTGGTCGTCGTCAATCTCTACCCCTTTGCCCAGACGGTAATGAAGGGTGCCAGCCGCGACGAGATTATCGAGAATATCGATATTGGCGGGCCGTCCATGGTGCGCAGCGCGGCGAAGAACCATGCCTATGTCACCATCGTCACGGACCCTGCGGACTATGACAATCTGGTAGCCGAGCTGGAAGAAAGCAATGGCAAGACCAGCTATGATTTCCGGCGTAAATGCGCGGCGAAAGCCTATTCGGCGACCGCGGCCTATGACAGCATGATCAGCCAATGGTTCGCCTTTGCCGACCAGCAGCAACTGTTTCCCGATATGCTGGCGGTCAACGGCAACCGCATCGAAGAATTGCGCTATGGCGAAAATCCGCACCAGCGCGCCGCGCTCTATGTGCCCGTCGGGCCGCATGGTTCGGGCATAGCGCAGGCCGAACAGGTGCAGGGTAAAGAGCTGTCCTACAATAACTACAACGACGCCGATGCCGCGCTCGAACTTGTCAGCGAATTTCGCGATGGCCCGCCGACGGTGGTGATCGTCAAGCACGCCAACCCCTGCGGCGTTGCCAGCGGCGATACGCTGATCGACGCTTACCGCGCTGCGCTGGAATGCGACAGCGTATCGGCCTTTGGCGGGATCGTCGCGGTCAACCGTCCGCTCGATGGCGCAACAGCCGAAGCCATGACCGAGATTTTCACCGAAGTGGTTGCCGCCCCCGCGGCGGACGATGCCGCCAAGGCGGTATTTGCAAAGAAAAAGAATTTGCGCCTGCTGCTGACCGGCGACCTGCCCGATCCCAAGCGGGGCGGACTTGCGATCAAGCCGATCACGGGTGGATTGTTGGTGCAGTCGCGCGATAATGGCCATGTCGCAGACAGCGAATTCAAGGTGGTGACCAAGCGTACACCCACCGCGCAGGAACTGGCCGATTGCCGCTTTGCCTGGACGGTGGCCAAGCATGTCAAATCCAATGCGATTGTATATGCAAAGGATGGCGCGACGGCGGGCATTGGCGCAGGCCAGATGAACCGGCGCGACAGCGCGCGGATTGCCGCGATCAAGGCGCGTGAAGCAGCCGAAACCTATGGATGGGAAAGCCCGCGGACGGTCGGCTCGGCCGTTGCGTCGGACGCCTTTTTCCCCTTTGCCGACGGCTTGCTCGCCGCCGCGGAAGCAGGTGCCACAGCCGTTATCCAGCCCGGCGGTTCGATGCGCGACGATGAGGTGATTGCAGCCGCGGACGAAGCCGGTCTGGCGATGGTCTTCACCGGCATGCGCCATTTCCGCCACTAAAAAGGCGGTGCTAAATCCGGGATAGATGTTTACCGCCGTCCCGAAACCAGTTCGGGACAGCGGGGAAACAGGAGTTTATCCGGCGCGCTTTACCGCGCCCCGGAATTTACCCGGGCCGGATTTTTTCGGGCCATAATTACGTGCCGGTGCGCCGGGATCGCGACGGCTTTCCTTACGGGCAGCAAAGGCGCGATCGGCAGTTGGACGACGGTCAGCCGATCCGGCATTGTCGTTGCGCGGACGGGCATCCGCCCCGCCTTCACGGCTACCGTCCTTGGGACCGATGGCGGGTTGCCATCCGCCTTGCGGGGCATGGGTGCGCTGGCGGGTTTCGCCATTGCGTCCGATGCCGCCATTATTTCCGCCCAGTTTCTTGCCGGCATAGTTGGTACGACCACCACCGGGTTGACCGCCACCGCGACCACCACGTGATTGCTGCGGCTTTTTGTCGGCGACAGGAGGCGGCAATGCCGCAACGGCGGCACGGAAGCCTTCGGGCAAGCCCAGGGTCATGGCGCGCACACCGGTGAGCCGCTCGATATCCTTCATATAGCCGCGCTCATCGCCGGCCACAAAGCTCATGGCCACGCCTTCGCGGCCCGCGCGTGCGGTCCGGCCGATGCGGTGGACATATTGCTCGGGTACGTTGGGCAGTTCAAAGTTGAACACATGGCTGACACCGGGAACATCGATACCGCGTGCGGCGATATCGGTGGCGACCAGGATCTTGATCTTGCCGTCACGAAACGCCTGAAGCGCTGCGGTACGTTGGCCCTGGCTCTTGTTGCCGTGGATGGCAGCAGCCTGAATGCCTGCACCGGCAAGGCCGCGTACGACACGGTCGGCACCATGTTTGGTGCGCGTAAACACAAGCGCGCGGTCAATATCTTCGCTTTGCAGTTTGAGGGTCAGCAGGGTCTGCTTTTCACGTTGTTCGACAAAGGTCACAAACTGTTCAACACGTTCCGCCGTGGTCGCCGCCGGGGCAACCGACACGCGGACGGGGTTGTTCAGGAAACGGTTGCCAAGCTCGGCAATGGCCTTGGGCATGGTGGCCGAGAAAAACAGCGTCTGGCGCTGTTTCGGCAGCAACTGGTCGATCCGCTTCAAGGCATGGATAAAGCCAAGGTCCATCATCTGGTCGGCTTCGTCGAGAACGAAGATTTCGACATCTTTCAAGGTAATCGCACGCTGCTCGATCAGGTCGATCAAACGGCCCGGTGTGGCAACGAGAATATCGACACCGCCTGCGAGACGCTTTTTCTGGCTGAAAATCGGCATGCCGCCAAAGACGCAATCGATCTTGAGGCCAAGGAACTTGCCATAGGTGCGGAAGCTTTCCGCAATTTGCGCGGCCAGTTCGCGTGTCGGCGAAAGCACCAGCATGCGGCAGCTATATTGCTGGCGCGCCTTGGGCTTGGTCGCAAAATGGTGAAGCGAGGGCAACGCAAAGGCTGCCGTCTTGCCGGTGCCGGTTTGCGCGATACCGCACAGGTCGCGGCCCTGCAGCAAAGGCGGGATTGATTGCTGCTGGATCGGTGTTGGTGTGTCATATCCCGCCGCTTCAAGCGCTTTCAGGATAGGTTGGGCGAGGCCCAGGTCATGGAAAAAAGACATATAATTACTTTCAATGGTCGTCGCAGCCCTAAGCGCGTGCCCTTCAAATAGGACCGCACGGGCGCAACAGCAGGTGTTCGGGAGCAGCTTATGCCGACCCGTTGGAAACAACCCTGCGTGATATGGGAAGCCTCTAAGCTTTGCGTATCTTGTTCGATTGGCGGAGCCGGTTCTTCCGGGCCCTCACGCTGCCAATACTGCGGCGGTTTCGTCCGCTCGCCTCATACGCTTGGCGGCCCTATGCTCCTCGTCGGCGTTAAAAGCAACATAATATTATTTGGCCGCAATTTTCGGCAACGCATTTCGCCGCATTCTGGCGATTCTCTAACCCCTCGTTAACCATCTATTAGGGCATTTCGTTCACAGATTTCCCCGATACATATCTACGGGGGATTACAAGTGATTGCTCAGGGCCAGAACTCAGTTGACGTGGCGATTATCGGAGCGGGGCCAGCCGGCCTGACAGCGGCCTATTTGCTGACCAAAAAGGGATATAGCGTCACCGTCATCGAGAAAGACGAGCGTTATGTCGGCGGCATCAGCCGGACCGTAGAGGTCGACGGCTATCGCTTCGATATTGGCGGACACCGTTTCTTTTCAAAATCGAAAGAAGTTGTCGATCTGTGGAATGAAATCCTGCCGAACGACTTTATCCAGCGTCCGCGGATGAGCCGCATCTATTATGAAGGCAAATTTTACAGCTATCCCCTGCGTGCCTTCGAAGCGCTGTTCAACCTTGGCATCGTGCGTTCGACGCAGTGCATGATCAGCTACGCCAAAGCGAAATTATACCCCAATACCAATGTGCGCAGTTTCCAGGATTGGACGATCAACCAATTTGGCGAGAAGCTGTTCTCGATCTTTTTCAAAACCTACACGGAAAAAGTGTGGGGCATGCCCTGCAACGAAATGTCGGCCGACTGGGCCGCGCAGCGTATCAAGGGCTTGAGCCTGGGCGCAGCGGTCATGGATGGCCTCAAACGCTCCTTCGGTCTGAACAAGAAACCGAATGACGGCATGGAAACCAAGACTCTGCTCGAAACCTTCCGCTATCCGCGTCTGGGACCGGGCATGATGTGGGACGCCGCCCGCGACTTTGTGGTGTCGAAGGGCAACACCGTGTTGATGGGCCACCGTTTCAAGCAATTGGCGCAAGACAGCAATGGCGACTGGCGCCTGTCCGCAACCCGGACCGATGGCACCGAAGCGCTGATTTGCGCCAAGCATGTTATCAGCAGCGCGCCGATGCGCGAGCTTTCGGCGCGCATCCATCCGCTTCCCCAATGCTCGATGCCCGCGATGAATTTGCGGTACCGCGATTTTCTGACCGTGGCGTTGATGATCAAGTCGGACGATCTGTTCCCCGACAACTGGATCTATATTCACGACAGCAAGGTGCAGGTTGGCCGCGTGCAGAATTTCCGCAGCTGGTCGCCCGAAATGGTACCCGATCCTTCGATCGCGTGCGTCGGCCTTGAATATTTCTGCTTTGAAAATGACGGCCTGTGGTCGTCGAGCGATGCCGATCTGATCGAACTGGCCAAAAAGGAAATGGCGATATTGGGGCTGTGCAAGGCCGAGGATGTCGTCGGCGGCGCGGTTGTTCGTCAGGAAAAAGCCTATCCGGTTTATGACGATGATTATGCCGCAAATGTCGAAGTGATGCGTGCGGAACTCGAAACATTGTATCCGACCCTGCACATGGTGGGCCGTAACGGGATGCACCGGTACAACAACCAGGATCATGCGATGATGACAGCCATGCTGACGGTCGAAAACATCGTCGCCGGATCGCGCGTCTACAATATCTGGAACGTCAACGAAGACGCCGAATATCACGAAGCCGGCGATGAAGGTGCGCAGCAGGTTATCGTTGCGAAGGTGACCGAAGATCAGGCCGCCGCGCTCGAATCCGAACGGGAAGTCCCGCGCCGCATCGTCAAGGATAAGGACGATGACGGGCAAGGCCGCAAGATCGGTCAGGCTGCTTAAACGCCATGGATCGTGCTATCGCCTCGGCACTGGTGCTCTGGCACCGGTTTACGATCACGCGCTATCTGGCCGCCAGCATCGTTGCCCTGCTGTTTGACGTAGCGCTGTTCTCCGGCCTTGTGGCCGTGGCGGTCGACCCGACCATAGCGTCGGCGGCGGGCTATTGTGTGGGTATCATCATCCATTGGATGGTGAGCGCCAATCTCGTCTTTACCGGCAAGACCCGCGATGGGGCCGCGCTGCAGGTGCAACGCGCGCTGTTTGCGGGCTCCGCGCTTGTGGGCCTGGGCATTACGGTCACGACGGTTGAACTTTTGGGGCGCATGGGTGTGGAACCGATCGCCTCCAAAGCGGTCGCCATCGGCATCAGCTTCGTCGCCGTCTATGCCATGCGCAAATGGGGCGTGTTCCGGTGACCGTGCTGACAGCCGACATGGGAAAGCCTGCCCTGTGGCAGGTGGACGACGAAGTCCGGAAATTCGGAAACTGGATTCTTGTCTGGGTTATACTCGCCAATGTCGGCTTTGCCGCCATGTGGTTTTCCGGCGCGCCTCCGCGCCATATGGAGATTGTCTACGCAGGGCTGATCGGGCTGGTCGTCAAACGCATGCCCTTTGTGATCCGTTATCTCGCTTTTGTGGGTATTCTTACCTTTTCGACCCTGAAATTTGTCGGCGGATTGTTTAACCTCGACATGTCCTCGCTCTTTTACTCGCTGCAATTTTTTGCCGAGATCAAGCCGTCAAACTCGTTCGATTATATTGCCGGTGCCGTGACGATCGTCGCTGTCATGATTGCGGCATACAAGCTTTTGCGCCGCGATACCGATTTTGCGCGCCCCATGCTGATCATCGCCGCTGCGGCCGCTTTTATCTCGCTCGCTGCCGTTGATCTTTGGATGGGCAAGGACATGCGCGGCCATTATTTCCGCGCCGCGCCCGAAGGTGCGCTATTTGGCTCCGCGACCGGCGATAGCGGCTTTGCCGCGCGTGCCGATGGCAAGCGCCATCTGGTCCTGATCGTAGTGGAGGCCATGGGCCTTCCCAAGGACAATCCCGAAATGGCCAAGCTCTTGTTCGCGCCGCTGGTGGATAATGCCGCGGTGCAGGCGCGCTATGACTTCAAGCGCGGCACAGCGCCTTATTATAACAGCACCACAGCAGGCGAAATCCGTGAGCTTTGCGGCCGCTGGGGCGATTATTATGATCTTCTGGATCGTAAGGATACAGGGTGCCTGCCCAATGTCCTGGCGAAGAAAGGCTATGACACGCTGGCGATGCACAGCTTCACCGGTTCCTTCTTCAAGCGGGAGCAATGGTATCCCAATATCGGCTTTGCCAAGCGCGAATTTGGTCAGGATATGATGAAGGCAGGCGCCGAAAAATGCGGCGGTGTATTTCCGGGCGCATGCGACCGGCAGATACCGCAGCAAATCGCGGCAAAGCTGAAAGCCGCACAAAAGCCGACATTTCTATACTGGCTGACGTTAAATTCGCATTTGCCGGTGCCGGCGGGGCTCAATCTGAATGTCGACAATTGTGAACGTGTATCGACTTTTCTGAAGGCGGAGTTCCCGCAAATCTGCCGCCAGTTTGCGATCTACCACGATATCCAGACGGCATTGGCGGATGAAATAACCGCGTCCGATTTTCCCGATGCGGACATCCTGCTCGTCGGGGACCATATGCCGCCCTATTTTGACCGGCATCACCGGACCCAGTTCGACCCCGGCCATGTGCCCTGGCTCTATCTGCGCCGTAAAGATGAGGCAGACAAAGGCGCTGCACCGCGTTAAACCGGCGGCGGGGGTACATGATGAACTTTGGGGCGCAGACAGGTCGCGAAACAATGCCGGTGCGGTTGCTGGCGATATTATGGCTGCTGGTAAGCGCCGCCTTGATCTGGTCAAGCTGGCCGCAGATCGGCACTTTGGCGGGATGGGACCCGGATGACGCCCTGCGGCTCGTGCAGCTTCGCGATTTCCTGAACGGACAAAGCTGGTTCGACACCACCCAGTACCGCATGAACCGTCCTGACGGGGCGCCGATGCACTGGTCGCGGTTGGTCGAGGTGCCGCTGGCGCTTCTCATTTTGATCCTCCGTCCCCTGATGGGGCAGATGTGGGCCGAAATTCTGGCGGGGATTGCGGTTCCGTTGCTGCTGCTGGGCTGGATCAGCTACATGCTCGCGCGCATCGCAACGCAGATCGCGTCGCGCGAAGCCGGGGTGGCTGCAGCGCTGATCACATTGTCGTCGGGCGCATTGCTTTTGCAGCTGCGCCCCATGCGGATCGACCATCATGGCTGGCAGATTGCCATGGCCGTTCTGGCCCTCTCGACCCTCTTCCGCACCGATGTGCGCAAGGCCGGTATCCTGCTCGGCCTCGCCCTGTCGGTCTGGCTGCACATCTCTCTCGAGGGTGCGCCGATGACCGCGGCCTTTTTCCTGTTCCTCGGCTTCGGCTGGGTGCGGGGGGGAGGCGAGCAGGGGCGGCTGTTCTGGACGATCACCAGCTTTGCCATCTGCACGGCGCTGCTGTTCTTCGGTACGCAGGCGCAAGGGCTTTCCGCCGCGACCTATTGCGACACAATCTCTCCGCCGCATATGTTCGCCATCGCCGTCGCCGCGCTCGTCATGATCCCGGCGACCTATATGCAGCCCGATCGTTGGGAAATAAGGCTGGGTCTGGCGACTGTGGCCGGGGGCCTTGCGCTGGTCCTGTTGCTGTCGATGGCGCCGCAATGTGTCGGCGGGGCGTTCGGCGGGATGGATCCGCTGGTCCGCACCTATTGGTATAGCAACGTGACCGAAGGCCTGCCCGTCTGGCACCAGCCCTGGCGTGTTGCATTGAACCTGTCTGCAGGGCTGATGGCGGGCGCGATAAGCTGGTTCCTGTTGAGCGCCCGGTTACGCGGTGAGGCCCGGCGTCAGCTTGTGACCATCGGCTTTTTCCTCTTCTTCGGGGTGCTGCTGTCCCTGCTGGTCGTGCGCACCATTTCGGTCGCCACCGCCTTTGCCATTCCGATCACGGCAAGCTACATCGCCATACTCTTCCGCCAGTATCGCCAGGCCAAGATTCCAGTCCGCAGAGTGGGCCTGATCGCCGCGATCCTTGTCCTTCTGGTCCCGGGGGCTGCGGTCTCCTCGGTGATCCGGGCACTGCCGGGCGGCGGGAATGTCAGCGCAGCCAAGGCCAAAACCAAGGCAGCCGATGCCCTGTGCCAGTCGGCGCCCTCGATCCGGGCGCTTGCGACCCTTCCCAAAGGGAATTTTCTGTCGACCTTCGACATGGGCCCCACATTATTGGCGCAGACACCGCATAGCGTCCTGGCCAGCAGCCATCACCGCAATGAACAGGCGATGCATGACCATATCCAGATTTTCCGCTCGGCACCCGACGCGGCGCATAAATTGCTGAAGGCCCGCGGCATCGACTATCTTGCGGTGTGCCCTGCGGAAACCGAGCTTGCCATTTATGCCCGCAAAGATCCTGCCGGACTATGGGCGCAGATGGCCAAGGGCAAGGTTCCGCAATGGCTTGAACCTGTCGGCGTGCGGGGCGAGGGTATCAGGGTCTGGCGCGTCCGCTGACCTGCGCGCCTTTTCAAAGGTGCATGAAATCGCGGTCAAAACTTTTCAGATGCGCGCCGCCGTCGACAAATAATGTCTGGCCGGTGACATCGCCCGCCCGCGCAAGATAAAGCACCGCCTCGGCAACCGCCTTGGGTGACGGCAAAGCGCCGAGCGGCATCATGTGCGCCAGACGATCTTCAAGCACGGCGTCATAATCATCGGTTGAAATGACAAGGCCGGGGGCGACCCCGTTCACCCGTGCCGCCGAGCCAAAGGACGCCGCCATCGACCGCACGGATGCGGCGAGGGCCTGCTTGGACAGGGTATAGCTGATCTGGTCGCGATGCGGATTGGTGATGCGCTGGTCAAGGATATGCACGATGGCGGGCTGGCTGTTCTGCCGCGCCGCCTGCACAACCTCTTTTGCCAAAAGCAACGGCGTAAACAGGTTCAGCCTGAAATGGGATTCCAGCGTGTGCATGTCCATGCCGTGCCAGTCGTCCTGTCCGAACATCGCCGCGTTATTGACGAGCAGATCAATCGGCCGCCCGAAATGGGCCGTCACGTCGCCCACAAGCTTTGCGGCATTTTCAGGGTCGCCCAAGTCGCAGGTAAAGGCCTGCCAGTCACTGTTCTGCTCCGCCAGAATCTGGCGCAGATCCGCATCGGGTTCCTTGTCGACATGGCTGACCAAGGCCAGGGCATAGCCCGCTTTCGCCAATGTTTTTGCAATTTCCGCGCCCAGGCGGCGCTTGCCGCCCGTGACCAGTGCGAGCGGCGCAGACATCGTCACTTGCGGCTCCGCGCCATGGTGATGCCGATGGCTTCACCGTCCTCGGCAATAGCCAGCTTGACGATTTTGACGCTGATATGGCTGATGCGGGAATCATCCGCGAACAGCTTTTCGATGATGTGGTCGGCCACCGCCTCGATCAGCGTAAAGTGCACGCCCTCGGGCAGATGGGTGGCGGCCTCCTTCAGCGTCATATAATTTTTCGACGCGTCCAGCGGGGTATCCGGCGTGTAGCGGTCGGCGATATCCAATGTTGCGCTGATCGAGATTTTCAGCGGCTGCGGCAAATGCGTTTCCTGACTGTAAATGCCCGTCAGGACATTGACGACAAGATCATGCACTTCAAGAATGAGGGAGTCGGCCATAAAGCTCCTTATTGCGACCAGCGCGCGAAGATTGCAGTGGGCAGCAACAGGCCGCGCGCCTGTTCCCGCACGGCGAGCTCGCCAAATTCGACCTTGCCGCCCAAGTCCGCGAAGTGCGAATTCAGCAAACCGCCCAGCGCCAGTGCCGACATGCGGACGGCGTAGACGGTCAGAAACAGGAAGCGCGAATTCGTGTCGAGCAATTTGCGGCAATTGGCGATCAGCCCCGGAAGGTCTTCCTCAAGCCGCCACACCTCCCCTTCGGGGCCGCGGCCATATTTGGGCGGGTCCAGCAATATGCCGTCATAACGCTTTTCCCGGCGCACTTCGCGCGCGACAAATTTCGCGGCATCGTCGACGATCCAGCGGATGGGCCGATCGCTCATCCCGGACATTTCCGCATTGGCGCGGGCTTGGGCGACCGATTTTTTGGAGGCATCAACATGCACCATCTGCGCACCTGTGGCGGACAGCGCCAAGGTACCTACGCCGGTATAGCCGAACAGGTTCATGGCGACCGGTTCCGCAACCCCGGCAAGCTCGCCGCGCATCCAGCGCCATACCGGGTCCATATCCGGAAAAAATCCCAAATGGCGGAAGGGCGTGCACTGCGCGTTGAAGGTGACTTCGTCATTCCAGACGAGCGGCCAGCCGTCCATCGGGACAGGACGGTTATTGTACCAGCGTCCGCCACCATCTTCGTCGGAGCCCGGAACGAATTCGGCGTCTGCATCCCAGTCCTGCAACGCCGGTGCCCACATGGCTTGCGGTTCGGGACGGATGAAGCGGCGGTCGCCATAGCTTTCATATTTCCGGCCGTTGCCGCTGTCGATCAGGGTATAATCGGGGCGGGGTTCGCTGATGAGGGTGACGAAATGAGGCTCCATGATCGGGCTTAATATGCGCTCGGATCGCAGGTCATCGCACGGCCTTGGCAAGGACATAGTCCCGCACCGTGTCATAATCGCCCGGTAAAATATCAAAGCGCTCTTCACGCTCGAACAGATTGGCGAGGCGCTGGGGCAATGTGGGACGAACTCCGGTTGCCCGCTCGACCGCATCGCGGAACTTTGCCGGATGGGCGGTGGCCAAGGTGACCACAGGTATGTGCGACGCGATCATCTCGGCACGCGCGGCGTGCAATGCGATACCGGTATGCGGATCAAGAACTTCACCGCAATGTTCATAGGCCCAGCGCATGGCCAGCGCCATATCGTTGGCATCTGCCCGCGCGCTGACGAAAATGTCCGCCTTGGCGCGCATGTCGGGGCCGATCTGCATTTGGCCACTGGCTTCAAACGCCTTCATCCGCGCCAATGTCGCTGCGCCATCGCGTCCTTCGAGATCGAACAGCAAGCGTTCGAAGTTGCTCGACACCTGAATATCCATGGACGGGGCGGCGGTGGGGGTGACGCCCGACACCGAATAATCGCCATCGGCCAGGGCACGATGCAATATGTCGTTTACATTGGTGGCCACGATCAGCCGTTCAATCGGCAGGCCCATTTGCGCGGCAACATAGCCCGCGAACACATCGCCGAAATTTCCGGTCGGAACCGAAAAGGCGACGCTGCGGTCCGGTGACCCAAGGCGCAGGGCGGCCGCGAAATAATAGACCACTTGCGCCATCAGCCGCGCCCAGTTGATCGAGTTGACTGCCGACAGCGTCAGCGGTCCGTTGACGTCGCTGTCGCCGAACATCCGTTTCACCATGGCCTGCGCGTCGTCGAAGCTGCCTTCAATCGCGATATTGTGCACGTTGGGGGCAAGGATGGTCGTCATCTGCCGACGCTGCACATCGGACACCCGGTTGTGCGGGTGCAGCATGAAAATCTCGATCTGGTCACGCCCTGCGACGGCATCGATGGCCGCCGATCCCGTATCGCCCGACGTTGCGCCGACAATCGTCAGTTTCTTGTCGGTTCCCGACAGAAAGCGTTCGAACAACTGGCCCAGCAACTGCAGCGCGACATCCTTGAATGCCAGCGTCGGGCCGTGAAAAAGCTCGAGCAGGAAATGCTGGCTATCCAACTGCTTCAGCGGGACAATCGCGGTATGGGCGAAACTGCCATAGGCGGCTTTGCACAGGCCCTGCAGTTCGTCTTCGCTTAAAACACCTTGGGTGAACGGGGCCATGACGCGGGCCGCCAACGCCACATAATCCAGTCCGCGCATGGCGCTAATCTGCTCGGGCGTGAAACGCGGCCAGTGCGTCGGGACATAGAGCCCGCCGTCGCCCGCAAGGCCGGTGAGAGTGACGCCTGCGAAATCCAGGATATCCGCATTTCCGCGCGTGCTGAAATATTCTGTGCTGTTCTTGCCCATAGCGCGCCCGCCGTTAGCGGTGCGGGCGGCTTTCCGCAAGATTATTGCAAATCGGCACGGATAAATTCGGCAGCACGCTCTCCGATCATGATGCTCGGCGCATTGGTGTTGCCGGACACCAAACGCGGCATGATGCTCGCGTCCGCGACATAGAGCCCGTCAAGGCCCTGATATTTCAGGCGTGGGTCGACAACGGCATCGGCATCTGATCCCATCCGGCAGGTGCCGACCGGGTGATAAACGGTGTCGGCGCGGCTGCGGATCAGGGCATCTAGTTCGGCATCATTGTCGATATTGACGGGGTGCCGGTCCTTGCCGCCATAGGCCGCGAGGGCGGGTGCGCTGAAAATGCGGTGCATTTCCCGCACGCCGCGGCGCAGGGTCGCCATATCCCGGTCATCGGTCAGGAATGCGGGATCGATCAACGGCGCCTTGCTCGCATCGGGTGACGCCAGACGGACGGTGCCCCGGCTTTCGGGGCGTAGGACGCAGGCATGGCAGCTAAAGCCATGGCCCTTGACCTTGGTGCGCCCGTGATCTTCGAGCATGGCAGGGACAAAATGATATTGGATATCCGGTGCCGGCGCTTCGGGGGTCGAGCGCCAGAAGCCCCCTGCTTCGGCAAAACAGGTGGTCAATATGCCGGTCCGTTTGCGCCGATGTTCGAAAAAGGCCTTCGCCATGCGCATGGTACCGCTGAGCGAGTCGCCGAAGAAATCATCCTTTGACGTGGTTTCGAAGCTGGAGACATAATCGATATGGTCCTGCAAGTCCGCACCGACCGCCGGTTTGTCATGGACAACTTCGATGCCGACGCTTTGCAGATGCGCCGCCGGACCGATGCCCGACAGTTGCAAGATTTGCGGGCTGCCAAAGGCGCCGGCCGAAAGCACGACCGCGCCGCGTGCGCGGATGGTGCGCTTGCGTCCCCAGCCTTGCGCGATGACGACGCCCGTTGCGCGGCCGTTTTCGACAAGGATCTTTTCGGTCAGCGCGCCGGTGATGATTTCCATCCGGTCGCGGGCCGGTTCGACATAAGCGCGGGCCGCGGTCCAGCGTTCGCCGGCTTTTTGCGTCACCTGATACAGGCCGAAGCCGTCCTGGCTCGCGCCGTTAAAGTCGGAATTGCGCGGCAATTGCAACTCGGCCGCGGCCTCTACAAAGGCAAGGCTGCCTGCCTGTGGCCAATGCTGGTCCATAACGGATAGCGGCCCGCCGGCGCCATGATAGGGGTTTGCACCGCGCGCATTATCCTCGCACCGCTTGAAGACCGGAAGAACATCGTCATAGGACCAGCCGTCGCAGCCCAGCGCGGCCCAATTGTCATAGTCCCATTGATGCCCGCGAATATAGACCATGGCGTTGATCGCGCTGGACCCGCCAAGCCCGCGCCCGCGCGGCTGGTAACCCGTCCGTCCGTTCAGGCCCTTTTGCGGGACGGTTTCATATTTCCAGTTCGACGCACCGCGGATGAAGGGCATGAATCCGGGCGTTTTGACCAGCATATTATTGTTGGTTCCGCCAGCTTCGATCAGGCAAACCTGGTATTTGCCCCCTTCGGACAAACGTCCGGCCGCCGCGCTCCCAGCCGAGCCACCGCCAACCACGATGATGTCAAATTCGTCCATGCCATCTCCTCTTCGGGGGAGGGTTTAATCGGGCGATTAACTGCTGGCAAGAGTGTAAATAGCGTTATTCCGCGGGCTGCTCTTGTTGCCGGTCCAGCCAGCGTTGGCGGATCGTGTCCGACGTGTCGCGGCTGTTGTCATGGCTCCAGCCCGGGGGCCGCCATGCATAGGATAATTTGTGCTTCCACGGCGCAGACCAGATGTCGCGCGCGATGCCGACCCATTCATGAAAGACCGACCAGAGCAGGTTGAATGTGCCGAGCTGCTTGACGATGCCGTAGCGGATTTTTTCGCCCTCGACTTCCTCGGTAAAGGTACCGAACATCCGGTCCCAGATGATGAACACGCCCGCATAATTCCGGTCCAGATAGCGCGGATTGGTGGCGTGATGCACGCGGTGGTGGCTGGGGGTATTCATGATGAATTCGAACCAGCGGGGGAATTTGTAGATGGCCTCTGTGTGAATCCAGAATTGGTAGATCAGGTTGATGGCGCCTACAAAAAGGATCATCGCCGGATGGAAGCCGATAAAGACCAGCGGCAGGCGGAACAGGAAGGTGAAGGCGAAAAAGCCGGTCCATGTCTGCCGCAGCGCGGTCGACAGATTATAATGCTGGCTGCTGTGATGGTTGACATGCGCGGCCCAGAACCAGCGGACGCGATGTGCGGACCGGTGGAAGACATAATAGAAAAAGTCATCCAGAACGAAGCAGGCAATCCAGGCCCACCAGGTCCAGGGGATGGTGGTGATGCGAAGACCATAGCCCCACATGGCAATGGCGAACATCGTCCCGCCAAACAGCGCCCCGGCAACGGTGCTTCCGGTGCCCAGCGCCAGGGATGTCAGCGTGTCGCGCGGCTCATATTTCTCCGGCGCGTTCCGGCGCACCCACAGCATTTCGAGAATGACCAGCAGGATGAAGAACGGAACTGCATAGTCGACAGGGCTTAACAGTTTTTCGGTCATGTGCGCAAATGCCTGAGGCCGGACGCCCAATATTGCGCTTCCTTGCCAAGGTTCAGTGTCACCCGCCCAAAGGCCCGCTCGCCCGTGCCGACGGTCAGGAAATTCTGGTCGAGCCGGGTCTCGCTATGGTTGTCGAGCAGGCGTCCCGCGAAATGGGCACCGTGGCGGCGGACAAGCAAATGGCGTCCCTGGGCATCGCGCATCAACGCGCCGATTCCGGCCTTGTCGATGGCGATATCGACCGGATCGAATCCGCAGATAATTTCATCGGCGATGGCGCGGGCCTGCTCTTCGCTGCGGATACGGACATCGCCGCCAAGTCCCAATTTGCGCGCGAACCAGGCGAGAAACAGGATGGCCGCGATGGAACCTGCCAACTTCAATATCTCGACCACCGCAGGTGTCATGAAGCGCGTCCGCGGACCATATCCATCATCGCCGCCACCGGAGACAGATCATATCCCGCATCTGCCGCTTGTTCGCTGAGCACAGCAGGATGCTCACCGCGCGACGCCCGGGCGAGGGCCCACAGCAGGGTGGACCGCGTCCCCGACCGGCAATAGGCCAGCACCTTGCCTTCGGCCGCGTCGAGCGCATCGGCCATGGCCGTGACCTGCCATTCGGTAAAACCGGCATGCGTCACCGGAATCGCGACATAGGCGAGCCCTGCGGCTTTGGCGGCTGCTTCGATCTCGGTGCCGGGTGTCTGGTCGGCGGACTCATCCTCCGGCCGGTTGTTGATGACAAGGGTGACGCCCTGCGCCGCCGCCTCGCCGACATCGGCGATCGTGATTTGCGGGGCGACATAGATTTTATCGGTCAATTTTCTGAACATGGTCCCGTCCATATTTTAATCGCGCGCTTATCACAAGCCGCGTGCATCAGCCGGCCGTCTGGAACTGGCGCACCACGTCCAGAAACGCGTCGCCATAGGCGTCCAGCTTGCGCGCCCCGACACCGCTGACCAGCGCCATGTCCGACCGGTTGCGCGGTTTCAGCATCGCCATATCGCGCAGGGTGGAATCATGGAAAATGACATAAGGTGGCACGCCCGCCTCTTCCGCCAGTTCGCGCCGCTTTGCCCGCAGGGCATCGAACAGCGGATCGCCAAGCGGATTGCCGCCCCCACGTTCGCGCCGCTTGCGGCCGGTCGGCACAAGCGCAATCTCGACCTTCTTCTCGCCGCGCATGATCTGCCGTGCGTCACCCGCCAATTTTAGCCCGCCATGTTCATTGGCGACCAGGCTGCCGCGCGCCTGCAACGCCCGCGCCAGTGGTTTGAGCGACCCTGCTTCCTGGTCATCGACAATGCCGAACACGGACAATTGGTCATGCGCAAATTTCAGGACGCGCTCATCGCTTTTGCCGGTCAGCACCTTTTCCAGATGGCCCACGCCGAACAATTGCCCGGTACGGAACACGGCAGAGAGCAGTTTCTGCGCCAGTTCGGTCGCATCCTTGACCGCCGGCGCCTCCAGACAATTGTCGCAATTGCCGCAGGTTTCAGGCGGATCTTCGCCAAAATGGCGCAGCAGCAGCGCGCGTCGGCATTCATGTGTTTCGACAAGGCGCGACAGCGCGTCGATCCGCACGCGCTCGGACTCGCGCCGTTCTTCGGGCAGTTCGGTCAGGCGTTCGCGCGCGCGGGTGAAATCGCCCGCTGACCACAGCATATGCGCGACCGCCGGATCGCCATCGCGTCCGGCACGGCCGCTTTCCTGATAATAGGATTCGATGGATTTGGGCAGACCCGCATGGACGACGAACCGCACATCGGGCTTGTCGATACCCATGCCAAAGGCGACCGTGGCGACCATGACCATATCTTCCGATGCCACGAAATCGGCTTGCGCCTTGGCACGGACGTGCGGCTCCATCCCCGCATGGTAGAAACGCGCGGTGCGTCCGGTCGCCGCAATCTGCGCGGCGATCTTTTCGGTGCGGTCGCGGGTCTGCGCATAGACAATGCCTGCCCCGTTCAGCGAACGGACCAGCGACGCGACCCCGCCCTTGCCACCGCCATTCATGGCATAGCGGATATTGGGCCTGTCAAATCCGGAGACGATGATCCCGTCCGCGGCGATCCCAAGCTGCCCGGCAATGTCCGCACGGGTATGGGCGTCGGCCGTCGCGGTGAGGGCAAGGCGGGGAACCTGCGGAAAATCATCCACCAAGGGCCGCAACAGCCGGTAGTCGGGGCGGAAATCATGCCCCCATTCGGATACGCAATGCGCCTCATCAATCGCGAAGAGCGCGATTTTGCTTTCGCGCAGCAGACCGCGAAATTCAAAGCTGTTCGCCCGTTCCGGCGCGACATAAAGCAGGTCGAGTTGTCCGCCTCGAAAGCGGTTCATGGTTTCCGCACGATTATCGTCGGCTGATGTCAACGTCGCTGCTCTTATGCCGACCGCATCAGCCGCCCGCATCTGGTCATGCATCAGGGCGATCAGCGGGGAAATTACAATGGTGGTGCCATCCATCATGACCGCCGGCAACTGGTAGCACAGCGACTTACCCGCGCCTGTCGGCATCACGGCAAGACTGTTCCGACCGGCAAGCACGCGCTTGACGACGTCTTCCTGAACCCCGCGAAAGGCGGGGAAACCGAATATGCGGTGCAAGATATCGGCGGCATCTAGGGTTTCAGCAGCGGTAGCCATCGCGGCACGCTCTAACCCTGATATTTCCTCCAGGATAGACCGCGATTGGGCCATGTGCGACTCCGCTGTGGATAGTTGGGTCGCTTGAGAACAAATTAGGAATAGACTGCTTTTGTAAACTATTCAGTGCGCGCTTTGGTGTTTCCAATGGCGACTGATCATGGCGTCAAAAGGCCGCTAGCTTATTGCTACTGCTTCCTCTTCGACTTCATTCTGCTGCCGTGCCCACATTTCGGCATATAGGCCGCCCTTGGCGAGCAATTCGAAATGGGTGCCCTGTTCGGCAACCTGACCTGCCTCCAATACGAGAATGCGGTCGGCATCCACAATGGTGGAAAGTCTGTGGGCGATGATGATGGTGGTACGGCGAACAGATATCCGGTCGAGCGTCGACTGAATTTCGGCTTCCGTCCGGCTGTCCAAAGCGCTGGTCGCTTCGTCGAGGATCAGGATCGGCGGATTTTTGAGAAGCGTTCGGGCAATCGCCACCCGCTGCTTTTCGCCACCGGACAATTTCAGGCCACGCTCGCCTACCTTGGCCTCATAGCCTTCGGGCAAAGAGGTGATGAAACCATGGATCGCGGCACCCCGTGCGGCTTCCTCTATGGCCGATTGGTCGGCCCCTTCACGTCCATAGCCGATATTATACCCTATGGTGTCGTTGAACAGCACGGTGTCCTGCGGCACGATTCCGATTTGGGACCGCAGCGAGCTTTGCGTTATCTGCCTTATGTCTTGGCCATCAATCGTGATGCGCCCGCCGGTGACATCGTAAAAACGATATATCAGCCGGGCGATGGTCGATTTCCCGGCGCCCGAGGGTCCTACCACGGCAAGCCGTCCGCCGGGCGGGATTTCAAAGCTGACGCCTTTCAGGATCGGGCGGTTTGATTCATAGCCGAACTGGACATTTTCAAAGGCAAGGGCGCCGCCCTTTATGACCAAAGATGGCGCACCCGGCACGTCGACTATTTCAGGGGCGGTATCGATCAGATCGAACATCGCCGCCATATCGGTCAGGCCCTGACGGATGGTGCGATAGACCATGCCGAGCATGTCGAGCGGACGGAAAAGCTGCGCCAGCAGTGTGTTCACGGTGACCACATGGCCGGTCGTAAACTGCCCCTGTGACCATCCCCAAACGACATAGCCCATGGCACCTGCCATCATCAGATTGGTAATCAACGATTGGCCGATATTCAGGATAGCCAGCGAATTTTCCGACTTTACCGCGGCGTCGGCCCATTGGCTGACGACCTGGTTATAGCGGGCGGCTTCCCGTTTTTCGGCATTGAAATATTTGACGGTTTCATAGTTCAGCAAACTGTCGACCGACTTGGCGACCGTCTGGGTGTCGAGTTCGTTCATCTCCTCGCGCAATTTGTTGCGCCAGTTGGTGATGACCCCGGTAAAGCTGATATAGGCGACCACCATGATCCATGTCGCGGCAACAAGGCCCCAGCCAAATTCGATCTGGAAATAGGCCGATACGAGGATAAGTTCGAGCAAAGTCGGCGCGATGTTGAACAGCAGAAAATAGAGCATGATATCGATGCTCTTCGTACCGCGCTCGATCACCTTGGTGACCGCGCCTGTGCGCCGGTTCATGTGGAATCGCATCGACAGATTATGCAAATGGCCGAAGACATTTTCCGCAAGGCGCCTTGTGGCGTCCTGCCCCACGCGTTCGAACACGACATTGCGCAAATTGTCGAACAACACCCCGCCAAAGCGCGCCCCGGCATAAGCTGCGACAAGCCCGATGGCGATGGCTACGCCGTCTTCCATGCCCGGAACCATCCGGTCGACGGCAGCGCCATAAAGCCATGCCATGCTGAGTTGGATGAGCTTGGACAGCACGACCAGCAAAAGGGCGCCGACGATGCGGACGCGCAGCCCGAACTGGTCCTTTGGCCATAAATAGGGCAAGAACCGCCGCATGACGGCGAAATCGGGCTTGGTATCGGTCGGGGTTTCTAAAGGCGGCACCCGCGCCATATAGGCAGGCGGCGTTCAATAACAAAGGGTCTTTGGCGACTTAGCTCCGGCCGGTCAGCAACAGCCAGGTCGCGATCACGTTCATGCCGGTATAGGCTGCGTAAAACAGGGTGATCAGGACAGAGCCTTCGTTCGCGAGCCACAATGCCCCGATCAGCAACGCCAGTTCAATGGCGTAGCTGCCATAGGGGCCGATATGCTTGCCAAAATAGCGCTTGGTATCCTCGACAAAGGGATGCCCGCATTCAATGACGGCCTTGTGCATCGCGAAATTCGCAACGCCCAACAGAAAGCCTATGATCAGCAACATGGGGACGGTTTTACGGCCCTTGGCGGATAGCCCGCGCTTCGTTGCGTTCCGATTGCCGTTCGAGCGCCACCTTGATCATCGCGATAATCGGGTCGGCCAGCGCAAGGCCCAGCACCCCGAATAGGGCCCCGAATAATATCTGTGCGCCAAGAACAAGAGCCGGGGCGAGGTCGACCGCACGTTTGGCGACCATCGGGACGATCAGATAGCCATCCACCATCTGCACGACGAAATAGACGAAGATCGCATAAAGGCCGACATCGACGCCGGCGGAAAAGCCGACAAGGATGATCAACGCGCCCGAGACGATCGCACCGATATTCGGAAGGAATGCGAGCAAACCGGTGAGGATACCCAGCAGCGCCGCCATGGGCACGCCGCCGAGGCTGAGCAAAATCCATGTACCGAAACCTTCGACCGCCATGCCGAGCAGGCGTCCGGCCATGAGGCGGCGCAGAACACGGCCGATCTTCTCGGCGGTTCCGTAGAAATGTTCGCGTTCGGCGAGCGGCAGCATCCACGCCACGCCGCGTTCGTACATCCGCGGTTCGGCGGCGATGAAAATGGCGAGCACCAGCATCATGGCCATATTGGTGATCGTGCCAACTACCGAGGATACCGCAGCGGTAACGCGGCCTACGGAATTGAGGATTTGAGAGCCGAAGCCTTTGACGTCATCGGCGGATATATTGAAACCAGCGGCGGCAATCTGGTTGCCGATCGTTTCGATCTGCTTTTCGACAATTGCCTGCAGGCTTGCGGCTTGCGCGGCGAGTTCCGAACCTGTGAAAGCAAAGGTCCAATAAATAAATCCGAAGACGGCCAGCACCACAATGGTCAGGCGGAAACCGCGCGGGATCGGGAGAATCCGTCCGAGCAAACGCGCCCCGCCATCGAACATGGCCGCCAGAACGAGCCCGCCGATAATCAGCAAAATTGGCTGTGCCAGCCAGATGAGCGCCACCACCAATGTCGCCATGCCGATCCAGACGGCGGCTTTCTTTATCTCGCTGCGCACAAGCGGGTCGTACAATTCGGTCGGGCCGACCTCTTCGCGGAATGTCTCTACCGGCGGCGCAGCGATTTTGCGTGGTGCTCTGGGCTTGCGCGGTTTGGCAGCTGTCGCATCATTCATTCGGCTTCACCTTTTCGGGCCGCAGACTGGTTCCGGCGCGGTCGCCGCGAAGCGAGCTTACCCATGTGGCGGGATTGAGCGTGGTGCTGCCGTCGACCGAGAAGGTAATGATTTCGGCGCGTCCACCCAGACGGTCCCAGGAAACAGGGCCGCCCAAACCGCCCAGTTCAGCGGCAACACGGCTGTCCGAGCTGTTGTCGCGGTTGTCCCCCATCAGGAAAACATGACCGGCAGGAACCTTCACAGGCCGCATATTGTCGGTATCGCGGCGGCGGGCGTCGATGGTGTCATATTGAACGCCATTGGGCAGGGTTTCGCGAATGATGGGCAGGTGACATGTCATCTTGCCATCGGCTTCGCGGGTCAGTGCGCCGGGGAAATCATAATCGTTGCACGGGCTGTTGGCATCGACCGGCAGGACCAGATTGGGTTGGGTTTCCTGCTTAACAGGCTTCCCATTCAGGAAAATCTGTCCCTCACGCAGTTCGACAACGTCGCCGGGCAGGCCGATGACGCGCTTGATCCAGTCCTGATATTTGCCCTTGGGGGTGAGGATGACGATATCGCCGCGCTCTGGCAGCTTACCCCAGACGCGGGTGTTGCTTTCGGGGAGAGGAACGGCGAGCGCCTCGACCTCTTCACGCAGCACAAGCCAGCGGAAAATGGCGACCGGGTTGGGAATCGTAGGGGAAACATGGCTCCAGCCATAGGGGTATTTCGACACAAACAGGCGGTCGCCTACGAGTAACGTTGGCATCATCGAGATCGACGGAATATAAAATGGCTTGGCAATGAAGCTATGGAACGCCAGCACCGCCAGAAGAAGCCAGAACATGCCCTTGATTTCGGCCCAAAGCGATGCAGCCCAGCCTCGCTTTTCGGGTGTCGACGCGGGTGGGGTGGCGGGATTGCTGTTTTCGGTTGTCAAACTGCTCATACCTTTTGTGCTGGAAGCGCCTCTATGATTACAAATGCCTGCGCCCATGGATGATCATCGGTGAGCGTCAGATGAATATGCGCTTCATAGCCGCTCGGAATCATTGCGTCGAGCCGCGCTTTTGCCCCGCCGGTCAGCGCCAAAGTCGGCGCCCCCGACGGCGCGTTGACGACGCCGATGTCTTTCATGAAAACGCCGCGTTTAAAACCGGTGCCAACCGCTTTTGAAAACGCCTCTTTGGCGGCGAAACGCTTGGCATAGGTGCCGGGCTTTGTGAAAGGCCGCCGTGATGCCTTGGCGCGTTCGATATCGGTAAAGACACGCTTTTCGAACCGTTCGCCGAACCGTTCGAGCGAATTGGCAATACGCTCGATATTACACAGATCGGATCCCAGACCGATAATCAACGCGCCATATCCATCAGCATGCGCATTTTGCGCACACTTTCTTCAAGGCCGATAAAGATGGCTTCGCCGATAAGATAATGTCCGATGTTCAGTTCGGCGATCTGCGGAATGGCGGCGATCGGCTGGACATTGTCGAATGTGAGGCCATGCCCGGCGTGCGATTCAATGCCATTCTTGGCCGCAAGTGCCGCCGCATCGGCAATACGGCGCAGCTCGACCTCCGCTCCTTCCCGGTCCCCGTCGAGCAACAGATGGGCATATTTGCCGGTGTGGAATTCCACCACAGGCGCCTTGAGCTGGATTGCCGCATCGATTTGGCGCGCATCCGGTTCGATGAACAGGCTGACCCGGATATTGGCGTCGCGCAATTGGGTCACCATGGGCGCCAGCTGGTTGTGCAGACCGGCGGCGTCCAATCCACCTTCGGTCGTGCGCTCTTCCCGCTTTTCGGGAACGATGCAGGCGGCGTGCGGCCGGTGGCGCAAGGCGATGGCGAGCATTTCTTCGGTCGCGGCCATTTCGAGGTTTAGCGGCAGGGTGGTGGCCGCCATGATCCGTTCGATGTCGGCATCACGGATATGGCGCCTGTCTTCCCGCAAATGGGCCGTGATGCCGTCGCCGCCCACATGGGCGATAATCTCGGCAGCGCGGACAGGGTCCGGATGGTCGCCGCCCCGCGCGTTGCGGATGGTGGCGACATGGTCGATATTGACCCCGAGACGAAGGGGCGCGGTCACGCCGCCATCCGGCTGCCGGGCTTGATCGCCGGAATGCTGGCCAGATCGGAAGGCACTTCTTCCGGGGCATAGGTCGGGAAGTTCAGCTGGATGAGGGGATAGAAAGGCACGCCCAAATCGGCGGTACCGGCCGAACGGTCGACCACGGCCCCTGCCGCAATGACCACGCCGCCTGCTTCCTCGATCGCCTTGATGGCTTCGCGGGACGACAGACCGGTCGTTACGACATCTTCCATCATGAGGACCTTGGTGCCGGACGGGATCGAAAATCCGCGGCGCAGGCCGAACACACCCTCCGGGCGTTCGACGAACATGGCGTCGACGCCCAGGGCGCGGCCCATTTCATGGCCAATGATAATCCCGCCCATCGCGGGCGAAATGACGGCCTGGATCTCGCTGCGCACCTCGCGCGGCATCTTCTGCGTTATGGCAAGGGCAATACGGCCGGCGCGGTCGGGATTCATCAGCAGCCGCGCGCATTGTAGATAATGTGCGCTGTGGCGGCCCGAGGAGAGCAGAAAGTGGCCCTCCAAAAGCGCTTCGGCTGCACGAAATTCGGACAGGATTTCATCTTCGGTCATGGAAATGGGAATGCCCCTTTTGTGTGATTGCCAAAATATGCAAGTCTGATGCGTTGGATTGCATCGGCAAATAGGTGGAAAAGCTTCGCAAATAAATGCTAAAAATCTTTAATCGACCGCTTGAGGCTTCGGAAAAGCGCGCCTATAGGTCGCGCGAGTCCGGCAGCCTGAGGTTTAGTCGGAACTGCGCAATGTTCCTGCGCCGCACCAAGAATACGGGGCCAAGTTGATGAATATGTTGAAGAAAATCCTGATTGTCCTTGCTGCAATGACGATGCCGTCATTTGCCATGGCGCAAACGGCGAATCCCGCCCCTGCGCCTGTGACCAAGGAAATTGCCGCACCTGTCGTGGCAACTCCTGCTGCAGCAGCACCCGAAACCGCCGCACCTGCTGCGCCTGCAGAGGCTGCGGCCCCTAAATCGATGGACGGTTCGCTGCCGGGTTATACCCCGATGAAACCGACCGACGGTATTGGCATGCCCAAACCGAAAGAAATCGATTTTCAGGAACAGTTCAGCGACAATGGCGTATATGCCAAATGGATCAACAACAGCATCTTGCTGCCGATCATCACGGTCATCTCCCTTTTCGTTCTGGGGCTTCTGCTCTGGGTGATCGTCCGTTTCAATCGCCGCGCCAATCCTGAGCCGTCGAAAACAACGCACAACACCTTTATTGAAATCGTGTGGACGCTTGTACCGGTGCTGATCTTGCTCGGTATCGCCTATCCCTCGCTCGATCTGTTGGCGAAACAGTTCAAGCCTGCGCCTGCCGATGCCGTCACCATCAAGGTAACCGGCTATCAATGGTATTGGGGATATTCCTATCCCGACCATGGCGGGTTCGAAGTTGTTTCCAACATGCTGAAGAACAAGGAAGACGTTGCGCCTGGCGAACGTTTCCGGACCGACAATGACGGCCCTGCGCTTCTCGCGGTGGACAACCGCATGGTCGTACCGGCTGGCGTACCCCTTCGTATTCAGACCACCGCAGCTGACGTTATCCACGCCTTTGCGGTTCCATCGCTCTGGTTCAAGCTCGACGCTGTTCCCGGTCGTTTGAATGAAAAGTCGCTGACGATCACCAAGCCGGGTGTCTATTTCGGACAATGTTCGGAGCTTTGCGGCGCGCGTCACGGCTTCATGCCGATCGCGGTCGAAGCGCTTCCGCCTGAAAAATTTGCAGCATGGGTCAAGGCTCAAGGCGGGCAAATGCCCGGTGAAGCCGCTGCTGCTGCCGCACCCGCTGCGGCACCTGCACCTGCTGCCGCTGCACCAACTCCCAGCGCTGCGCCTGCCGCAGCCGTAACCAAGTAAAAGGCCAGACTGATGACAACCATTGCTGCTACAGGCGCCGACCTTCACGCACATGACCATCATGATGCGGATCATAAGCCGGGCTTTTTCGCCCGCTGGTTCATGTCCACAAACCACAAGGATATTGGTACACTTTACCTGATTTTCGCTATTTTCGCTGGCGTTGTTGGCGGTGCGATTTCGGGTTTGATGCGTATGGAACTGGCTGAGCCAGGCATCCAGTATCTGCAAAGCTGGGCATCCATGATGGCCGGTAAAGATGCCTCGATGGACGAAGCCTATCATATGTGGAACGTGCTGATCACGGCCCACGGCCTGATCATGGTGTTCTTCATGGTCATGCCAGCCATTATCGGTGGTTTCGGCAACTGGTTCGTGCCGCTGATGATCGGTGCGCCCGACATGGCGTTCCCGCGCATGAACAATATCAGCTTCTGGCTGACGGTTGTTGCGTTCATCATGCTCCTCGGCTCCAGCTTCGTACCGGGTGGTACAGGTCTGGGTGCCGGAACGGGCTGGACTGTCTATGCGCCACTTTCGACGTCGGGTTCCGTTGGGCCTGCTGTGGATATGGCGATTTTCTCGCTCCACCTTGCAGGTGCGGCATCCATTCTGGGTGCGATCAACTTCATCACGACAATCTTCAACATGCGTGCGCCGGGCATGACCCTGCACAAAATGCCGCTGTTCGTATGGTCGGTGCTGGTCACGGCATTCCTGCTGTTGCTCGCGCTGCCTGTGTTGGCGGCCGCCATCACCATGTTGCTCGTCGACCGTAACTTCGGCGGTGCATTCTTCGATGCGTCCGCTGGCGGTGACCCTGTATTGTACCAGCATCTTTTCTGGTTCTTCGGCCATCCCGAAGTGTACATCATGATCTTGCCGGGCTTCGGCATCATCAGCCAGATCGTCGCAACCTTCAGCCGCAAGCCTGTCTTCGGATATCTCGGCATGGCGTACGCGATGGTCGCCATCGGTGTGGTTGGCTTCGTTGTATGGGCTCACCACATGTTCACCACGGGCATGAGCGTCGACATGAAGATGTACTTCACCGCTGCAACCATGGTGATCGCAGTCCCGACCGGGATCAAGATCTTCAGCTGGATCGCAACGATGTGGGGTGGTTCGGTAAGCTTCAAGACCCCGATGGTCTGGGCCATGGGCTTCATCTTCATGTTCACCGTTGGTGGCGTGACCGGTGTTGTTCTCGCCAATGGTGGCCTGGACGACAACCTGCATGATACCTATTATGTGGTTGCCCACTTCCACTATGTGCTCTCGCTGGGCGCCGTATTCTCGCTATTTGCCGGTTTCTATTACTGGTTCGGTAAGATGTCCGGCCGTCATCTCAACGAGTTTTTGGGTCATCTGCACTTCTGGGTGTTCTTCATCGGCGTGAACGTATTATTCTTCCCGATGCACTTCCTCGGAAACTCCGGCATGCCACGTCGTTACCCCGATTATCCGGAAGCTTTCGCTTACTGGAACGGTGTGGCGTCGACCGGATACGCCATCATGGCGGTCGGCGTGCTGATCTTCTTCATCAACGTCTTCTGGTCCTTGGCCGCTGGACGCCGTGCAGAAGAAAATTACTGGGGTGAAGGCGCAACGACGCTCGAATGGACATTGTCGAGCCCGCCGCCATATCACCAGTTCGAAACACTTCCGGTCATCAAGTAACCGGAAACATCCTCCACTCCTGCCCCGTTGAGTGCAACGGGGCAGGACAGGAACCAGATTATGACAACGGCTACGCGTAACATCTCTCTGCCTGCAGAATGGCGTGATTTCTGGGCGTTGACCAAGCCCCGGGTGATGTCGCTTGTCGTTTTCACGGCTTTATGCGGCCTTTTGGCGGCACCTGGCCATATTCATCCCGTAATCGGCTTTACCGCCATCCTGTGCATTGCTTTGGGCGCCGGTGCCTGCGGAGCCTTGAACCAATGGTATGAAGCCGATGTCGACGCAAAAATGGCGCGCACGTCAAAGCGGCCATTGCCGGCAGGGCGCATGGACCGCGAAGCGGCCTTGCACTTCGGCATCGGGCTCGCGGCATTTTCCGTCGGTATCATGGGCGTTGCGGTCAACTGGATCTCCGCAGGACTCCTCGCCTTTTCGATCTTTTTCTACGCGGTCGTCTACACAATCTGGCTCAAGCCCAACACGCCACAGAATATTGTCATTGGCGGTGCGGCTGGCGCCTTTCCACCCGTCATTGGCTGGGCCGCCGTAACCGGCGATGTGACGTTGGTGCCGATCCTGCTTTTCTCCATCATCTTCCTGTGGACCCCGCCCCATTTCTGGGCCCTGGCGCTCTTTATGAAGACAGATTACGGCGCAGCGGGTATCCCGATGCTTCCCAATGTTTCTGGCCAACGTGTGACGCGCAACCAGATATTCGCCTACAGCTTCCCGATGGCCGCCGTCGCCATCGCGCCCTATCTGCTGGGTGAAAGCGGTTGGCTCTATGGCGTGACATCCGTGTTGCTCAACCTTGTGTTCCTCGCGCTTGCCTTCAAGGTTTGGCGCAACGAAGCGAATGAAGCCAAAGACATGAAGCCGGAAAAACAGCTTTTTGCTTTTTCCATCCTCTATCTTTTCCTTCTCTTTGCCCTTTTTGCCTTTGATCGGATTTTGTTCGCATGACGCAGCCTGAACAGAGCGCATTTACTGCGGAAGAGACGCGGATTATCCGCGCGCGACAGGCTGCCCGGTCACGTATCATGGGCATCATCCTCGTTGCTTTGTGCATCCTGTTTTTCCTGATCACGGTTGTGAAAATAGGAGTTTGGGGCTGATGGCACGGTCTAATGCCAAAGTCGGTTTGATGGCGGCGGCTATCGCGGTGTCGATGGTCGGCGTTGGTTTCGCTGCTGTTCCCTTGTACCGGATCTTTTGTCAGGTCACGGGTTTCGGCGGCACCACCATGCGGGTCGATGCGGCGCAAGCGGCAACCGTCGTTGCGACGCAAAAGCCGATCGTCATCCGTTTCGACGCCAATCAGCGCGACGGCTTGCCATGGGAATTCAAACCTGAGCGTCCGACCGATACCGTCAGCATCGGCGCCAAGGACATGTCGATTTTCATCGCGAAAAACCTGTCCAACGAACCGGTCACGGGAACCGCGACGTTCAACGTCACGCCCGAACTGGCCGGCAAATATTTTAACAAGATCCAATGCTTCTGCTTTACCGAGCAGACGCTGCAGCCGGGTCAACAGGTCCGCATGCCGGTGCTCTATTATGTAGACCCGAAGATCATGACCGATCCTGAAACCAAGGAAATTGAAGAAATCACACTTAGCTATACTTTCTATCCCGTGGAGAACCCAAAGACGGTAGACCCGGCGGGCGAGGGAAGCTAAGAGCCAAGATAACGCGTTAGACTACAGGGAATTGACCATGGCTGGTGCCAAAAATCACGATTATCATATTCTACCGCCGAGCATCACGCCTATCATGGGCTCCTTCTCGGCGCTGACCATGTTCTTTGGTCTGGTGATGTGGATGCATCCCGAACAGTTCGGCTATGGCAGTCTCGTATTCGGGCTTGGCCTGATTGGCGTGCTCTACACATTCTATGCCTGGTGGTCGGATGTTGTACATGAGGCGCATGCTGGCGATCATACGCCTGTGGTGCAACTGCATCTGCGTTACGGCATGATCATGTTCATCGCGTCCGAAGTCATGTTCTTCGTGGGCTGGTTCTGGGCCTGGTTCGATTTCTCCTTGTTCCCTGTGCCGCTGGAACTGGTCAAGGATCCTGAAACACATGCGTTCACCGTGACCAATTTGATCGGTCAGGAAGGCGCTGCAGCCTTGATGCAGTGGCCACCAAAGGGTCTCGAAGTCTTGGATGCTATGAAGCTGCCATTGCTGAACACGCTGATTCTGCTGTGCTCGGGTACCACGGTGACATGGGCGCACCATTCGCTGATCCACGGTGACCGCGAAGGTTTGAAAAAGGGCCTTTGGCTCACGATCCTGCTCGGCCTGCTATTTAGTGCTATTCAGGCCTATGAATATTCGGTTGCGCCTTTCCCGTTCGGTGGACTGAACTATGGCACGGCATTCTACATGGCGACCGGTTTCCATGGTTTCCACGTCATCGTCGGTACGATCTTCCTGATCGTATGCCTTGTGCGGTCGTATAAGGGCCATTTCACACCGCAGCAGCATTTCGGTTTTGAAGCGGCCGCCTGGTACTGGCATTTTGTGGACGTCGTTTGGCTGTTCCTTTTCATCTCCATCTATATCTGGGGAGGATGGGGCGCACCCGTCCACGCATAAGGCATTTTGGTGCCTGAAACGAAAACACCAGAAGGGCAGCCGGGCATCGCCAAGGCTGCCCTTTTTGGTCTCTGCCCTCAATGTGGGGCCAAGACCCTGTTTGCCGGACCGGCCCGCTTCTCGGACCGCTGTGCCGCCTGCGGCCTGGACTATGCGAGCTTCAATGTGGGGGACGGCCCTGCGGCGCTTTTGACGTTGGTGATCGGCGCGCTGATCATCGTGTTTGCACTCATATTGGAATCGGCCGCGCATCCACCTTTTTGGGTCCATGTGCTCATTTGGGTTCCCATCACCATCGTGATGACCGTCTATTCGCTGCGCGTATCCAAAGGTGCGCTGCTGGCGTCGGAGCATCGCAACAGGGCGCACGAAGCCGGTCGGGATGATATCGTATGAAATGGCCCCTGTTTCCGACTTTATTGGTCTCTGCTGCCGTGGCAACGATGATCGGGCTGGGGATATGGCAACTGCAGCGCAAAGAGCAGAAAGAACAGCTTCTGGCGCGTTATGAGCAGGCGGCCAATCTAGAGCCTGTCACATGGCCCGCCGTGCCCGATCCCGACAATCTCCCGCTCTTTCGGAAATCGGCGCTGATGTGCATCAAGGTGATACGCATTGAAGCGATATCGGGGAGCAATCGCGAAGGAAAAGCGGGCTTTGCCCATGTCGCGTCCTGTTCGACCGGTGGGGCGGAAGGGCCGGGCGCCAGGGTCGCCATCGGCTGGTCGGAACGGCCCATATCGCCAAAATGGGATGGTGGTCCGGTCAATGGCATTGTTGCACCCGATAATGTGCAGCTGATCAAACTCGTCGCGACGGATCAGGTTCAGGGCCTGCAGCAGCTATCCCTGCCATCGCCCCAGCAGATTCCCAACAATCATCTGCTCTACGCCATTCAATGGTTCATCTTCGCGACGGCGGCCGCGATCATTTATGTGTTGGCGCTGCGTAAGCGCATGCAGTCGGCTTGAGCCTTCCGGTAGACGTTACCTTCTACCTTGTCGCCTCCACCGCCGTCATCCTGGTGGGTCTGGCGAAAGGTGGATTTGCCGGCCTGGGTGCCGCGGCGATTCCACTGCTGGCGCTTGTGATGGATCCCGTGTCGGCGGCGGGTATGTTGCTGCCCATATTGATGGCACAGGATATTGTCAGCGTCTGGGCTTTCCGGCGGAGCTTTGACAGCCGCACTCTCATGCTGACCCTGCCGGGTGCGCTATGCGGTATCTTTCTGGGCTGGTGGTTTGCGGCGGCGGTTAATGCCGATGCGGTGCGCGGCCTGGTGGGTGCGATCGCCCTCGCCTTTGGCATGTACCGGCTGTCCCCGCACATCAGCCGCATGGTCCAGTTGAAGGGGCCTGCGCCCGAATGGGTCGGTACGATTTGGGGCGGCGTGTCCGGCTTTACCAGCCAGATCGCGCACGCAGGCGGCCCGCCGTTCCAGATTTGGGCCTTGTCCCGCAATTTCCCGCATCTGGTCTTTGTCGGGACGTCCTCGATATTCTTCGCGATCATCAACTGGATGAAGGTGCCGGCATATGCCGCTTTGGGGCAATTCAACGCTGCGAATATGACATTGACGGCCGTGTTCATGCCTCTCGCACTGGCCAGCACCTTTGCAGGCGTCTGGCTGGTGAAAAGAGTGTCGCCCGCCAAATTCAACGCGATCATCAACCTTTTGATGATCGGCGTTGGACTCGAGCTGATCCGGCAAGCCATCTGGTGATGGCGCCATCGCTTATTTGGGGGAAAGCACCATCAACATCTGGCGGCCTTCCATACGGGGATGGGCCTCAATCTTGGCGGTTTCGGCGGTGTCGGCCTGAACGCGCTGCAGCAGCTGCATTCCGAGCTGCTGGTGTGCCAATTCACGTCCGCGGAAACGCAGAGTGATCTTGACCTTGTCGCCCTCTTCAATGAACTCGGCAACCTTCTTCATCTTCACCATATAGTCATGGTCATCGATGTTCGGACGCATCTTGATCTCTTTGATCTCCTGCGTCTTCTGGCTCTTACGGGCTAGATTGGCCTTTTTCTGGGCCTCATATTTAAACTTGCCGATGTCGAGGAATTTGCAGACGGGGGGATCGGCGTTTGGAGAAACCTCCACCAGATCCAGTCCAACTTCAGCAGCTTGAGCTATCGCTTCGCGGGTATATAACACCCCCAGATTTTCACCGTCATCGTCAATGACACGGACTTTTTCAGCGGTGATTAAATTGTTGTAGCGCGGTCCACTTTTAACAGGTGGGGTCATAGCGCGCCGGGTAGGCGGGGTTGCGATAGTGGGTACTCCTGAAATTGTTATGGTGCGCCAATACAGCCATTTGCCACGCAAATAAAGGCCTTAGGCAGAAGCTGTGCAATATTGTCGCATATAGTGACCCAAGCGCCACGTTGTAAGGGCCGGCGGCGGGGTTGGCATCGCGATGATGTGATGATTCGCCGCATGGCACCGTGCCGCGCAGGGCTGTTTGTTTTACGCATACGAATGCGTGAAAACAGCGCCTAATATTTTTCAGGTGCGCTTTCAAAGCGATAATCAGAAGCCTCAAGAAATGCCCGATTGTTCACTTTACGTGCAGGTAAAACACTGTATGGCCCCGAAATATAGTGTCACAATTGACAATTAATAAAACCCTTTTGTGATATAAAATTACGGAAGATTGGGATTTGAAATGAATAGCTCCTCCACTGGTTCGCTTTCCAGCGTACCAAATGGGCGGATCATTGACTTCGAAACAGCAGAATTGCGTAAGCTGCCCTTTCAGGACAGCCTGTATCTCTGGGTAAAGGGGACACTCCCGGGAGCAGGTTTCGAAGCTAGACTGGCCCCCCGAATATATCAGAACAGACCCGACTATTGGGGGATCGAGGTGGCGGTTGTGCAGGCACACGGTCCGGATCGATCGGGCGACACCGAACTGTTAAACATTTTCGAGCGATCGATCCCGCTGACGGGCATTACGGGAAATCGGGGGATTACCGTTATTGGTGCCAATCAGGTGAAGCGGATCGACATCGCCGGTGAGTCCTGAAGAGGGTCGCAACTCGCCGGTAAGGTCGGGGGCAGGCAATGCATTTGTCTGTCCCCGTACTTTACGTTTCCCCTATTCCGCTAAAGCCGTCAGGGCGGAAACTGTCAGAATCTGGGGCAGAATCTTCTCCTCTCCGCCGGGCGGATAGTAGATATAGAGCGGCACGCCCGACCGTCCGTACTTTGCGAGAAAGCGTGTGATGGCGGGATCGCGCCGCGTATAATCGCCCACCATCGTTACGATTGCGGCCTTTTCAAAAGCCTCCTTGGTTTCGTCACGATCAATCGCGGCGGCCTCGTTGACTTTGCATGTGACGCACCAGTCGGCGGTGAAATAGAGGAACACAGGCTTCCCCTCTGTACGGAGTTGCGCGAGCTTCGCCTCCGAAAAAGCCTCGCCACCCAATTCCGCTACATTGGACTGATCCACGGCGGTAGCCGGTAACCGGTCCAGTGCCAGATAGCCCATGAACATGAGCGCGATGCCCAATCCCAGAACCGCACTGACCGGGGCTCGCTGCCGTTTGATGATAACTATACCCGCCAACATGGCGGTTGCGGCAATTGCGCCCAGCACCCAGCCAGCCCCACCGACCAGTTGACCGAGCAGCCACAGCAGCGCCAGCGCCGTCAACGCCATGGGGAGGGCCATCCATTGACGGAACTTCACCATCCATGGACCGGGCCGGGGCATAAGCGACCGTAATGCCGGAATATAGGCAATGGCCAGAAATGGCAGGGCCAGCCCCAGTCCCAGCCCTGCAAATATCGACAATGCCTGCGCCGTTGGTAACAACAGTGCCGCGCCGATTGCCGCCGCCATGAACGGGCCGGTGCAGGGCGTGGCAACAACCGCCGCAAGTACGCCGGTCCAGAAGGACCCCACCGCACCGCCCTGCCGTGTGAGCCGGTCGCCCGCGCCGATGCCGCCTATTTCGAACAGGCCGACCAGATTTGCGGTAACGGCAACCATCAGCACCAACAGCACAAAAACAATGAAGGAGTCTTGAAGCTGGAAAGCCCAACCAACCTCCTGTCCGGCCGCGCGCAGACCGAGCATGATCCCGCCTAGTGCAAGGCAGCTGAGCAGGATGCCCGCGGTATACGCCAACGCATCGCGCCGCGCTGCCCCCTCATCGCCGCCGGCCTTGGCGATGGCGATGGCTTTCAATCCCAGGATTGGAAAGACACAGGGCATCAGGTTCAGAAGCAGTCCGCCGAGAATCGAGAGCGCCAGAATGACGATGAAATTTGTTGGATTGTCCGAGGATTGGACCTTATCGTCCGCGCCCAGAACCGACACCGCTTCGCCACCGCCGGGCACTGATCCCGGAACCGCCCGCAGTTCAATTCCCTGACCGTCGCCAAAGCGCAGCAGGCCGTCAATCCGCCCGTCAAAGCCCTTGTCGACCGCGCCTGTCAGGATCAGCCAATTGCCGGTGCGTCGTGCCGTCTGCGGCGCAGCGTAGCGGAAGACATTCTGCGTTTGCGGGAAGAACCAGACATTGTCAGCGGCTGCGCCTTCCGGGAACGGGATGGCGAGGGAAATGCGGGTGCCGCTAATGCTATAGGTCCCCTGCCGGTCCAACGGGACGGGCAAGGCGGCGCGCCATGCGTCGAAGCGGGACCTGCTCTCGGCGGCGATGCTGCCGTCGCCTATGGTCAGGGGAATGATGAAGGATCCGCTTTCGGGAACGCAGACCAGATCGGAACAGGCCGACCATCTGGCATCCACTTTCAGATCGATTTGTTGACGCGGCTGAAGCTTCGGAGGCAGCTTCAGGTCAACCAAAAAGGCATGCTTTACCTTGTAGATATGGTTCATAAACCCGCTGACAATCAGGGTTTCCGGTACCGGAGCGCGGATTGGACCGGCGCTGACGCCTTCGGGCAGGGTCCATTCCAGTTCAAGCGGGGTTCCCGCGTCGCCGGGGTTCAACCAATAGTCGTGCCAGCCCGGTTTCGGGTCCATGATGATGGCGACCGTAACGGTGTCGCCGGGTGCGGGGTTGGTGGTTTCGGCCTCTATGGATGCGCGTACATTTTGCGGCGCGCCGGGAATTTGGGCATGGGCGGGGGTGAGGCCTGTCACCAATATCCCGAAAAACAGGGCCAGCGTTCCCAGCCAAAGCGCCGCCGGATGGGACCAATTGTTCTTCTGTTTCCGCGCAATCGTCATGGAAAATCCCTTGCCACCAAGCCAGGCGGCTGGACAGCAGTTTATTCGGCGGCCGGGGTGGCCGCGGCGGGCGGGGCAAAGGGCATGGCATTTGCCTTGCGCCAGCTACCATGCAGATAATAGCCGATGGACAGCAGACAAGACACAATCGATGTGGCGATGAACGCCCCCCAGATCGCGTCCGCACCGAAACGGTCGTGCAGGCCATAGCCGACGCTGAACCGCACCACGATGGCGGAAAATATCAGGATCAGCAGCGGCGCCAGCACCGCGCCATTGGCACGCACGGCAAAGGTCACGACCACCGAAATCCCCATCAGGATAAAGCTCCAGCCGATGATGTGGTTGATGTGGATGGCAATGGCGATGGCCGGGCTGCCTTCGGGCAGGAACAGGCCGAGCAAGGGTGCGGCGAAGACCGTGGTCAGCAGCACCAATATCCCCGACATTACCAGATTGATGACGATCCCCGACCATACGGCCCGGTCGACCCGCGCCCAGTTATTGGCCCCGATATTCTGCGCCACCATCGCGCTGACCGCGCTGCCCACCGCGACGGCGGGCATTTGCACATAGCTCCACAACTGGTTCATCACGCCAAAGGCGGCGGTCGTATCCACACCTTCGCGGTTGACGAGGCCGATCATGACAATAGCCGACCCGGACATGATGATCATCGACAGCCCCATGGGCAGGCCCATCCGTGCAATGGGTTTCAGAAAGCGCGGGTCGGGCCGCAACCATTTGAGCTCTGCCCCGCGCAGCCGGATGGTCAGGTCCTTGGCATAGATTTTACGGATGAGCAGCGCGAGACTGATGATGCTGGCGATCAGGGTGGCCAGCGCCGACCCCGCAATGCCCATAGCCGGAATCGGCCCGAGGCCGAGGATGAAAACCGGGTTCAGCACAATGTCGAGCCCGACATTCAGCACCGTGTTCCAAAAAGGCGTGACCGAATCCCCGACCCCGCGCAAGGAGGAGGAGATCAGCACCATGACGAAAGAGGTCGGCATCGACAGAAACATGACCCGCAGATAGGCGAGTGCAAAAGGATAGGCCCCCTCCGGCGTTGCCATCAGACGCAGCAACTGGGGTGCAAACAGCCAGCCAAGAACCGCAAAGACAGCGCCGGATACAAAGAACACGCTGGTCGCGGTTCCCATGACACGGCGCACCGATTCCACATCGCGTCGCCCCATATTCTGGCCGATTAATATGGTGGTCGACATGGAAAAGCCGAACAGTACCGAGAACATGAGGAACATCAGCAGCCCCGCATTGGCCGATGCCGCCAATGCTTCCTCTCCCAGAAAACGGCCAATCCAGACCGAATTCACCGAATTGTTCAGCGACTGCAATATGTTGACGCCAAGCGACGGCAACGCGAACAGGAACAATGTCCGGGCAACAGGGCCGACCGTCAGGTCACGTTGATGAGCAGGGGCAGTCATTGCATCGTCATGGCAAAGCCGGGCGCCGGTGGATAGCCGCAAACTGCGCTTCGCAGGCGCTAACCTGCGATATCTGCGTCCTCTATACCTTCGTCCAACGACCCCGGCACCAATATCCAATGGCCGGCGAACAGATCGCCGTCGCCAAATTCCATCTCGAACGCGCCATCCTCATAAATGGTCAGCGCAGGCTTGCTCAGCCGGCCCAGAAAGGCGGCTTTCGACAAGATGGGTGTCGCTTCCGGACGCCATTCGTCCACCCAGAGGGTATAGAGCTTTTCCACTATTTTGTTTTCGGCATCGGCCTGCCACTGCCGCGCATTTTTGAGCAGCTTCTTGGCGGTCGCCGCGCGGTCGGCAAGTTCGTCACGCGATTCCGTGGTCAGCGTCAGGTCGATGTCTTCGCCGAGCCATTTTGCCTTCCCCCCGAAACTGTCGGGCAAGCGTGGGTCGGCGACAAAGCGCCCCAGGTCCGCGTCGACAAAGTCGGGGGGATTCAGGATCGGGTCTGCGGCTTGCACTAATTCCCTGTCTTCGGCCTCACCCAGATTTTCGGCAAATTTGGCAAAGGGCCAAAGACCCTTCGTCCCGACTTCACCGGCGATCCGGATCTTTACCACCATGCGCGGTCGGAACGACGCCATCCATGGATCCGAGGATGGTAACCCGTGACCCAGCGGATGTTCGATCCGAAGGGGCGATACTTCGACAGGGCCATCGTCCGACCGCCACGCCACCAGTGTCACGACACCAATCCATGCGGCGTTCGGGCCAGCTTGGCTGGTGGAAGGCCCTATGGCAGAAGGCCCAATGGCATCCACCACCCCGGTGATAATCGAGGAGCGGTCATTTTCGGCTGCGGCGGAAGGGGACAGAAGCGATCCCAGCGCAGCGAAAAGGACCGCGATTTTCTTCATCCCAGGCGCGCAAGCGCCGCCGACAGGCGCTCGGCCTCGGCGGTCTTTTCGGCATGGTCGGCGCGTGCCTTTTCGACCGCTTCGGGCTTGGCCTTTTCGACGAAGGCCGCATTCGACAAGCGTCCGGCGAGTGAAGCTGCCTCTTTGGTGGCCGCTTCGATCGCCTTGCTGATGCGCGCACGTTCGGCATCAAGGTCGATGACACCGGCCAGGGGCAGGACAAAGGTTGCCTCGTCCACCACAAGCTGGACCGATCCACCTTCCGGCGCGTCACCGGGGGTCACCGAATCGAGCCGCGCCAGTCGCGCCAATGCCGATTGTTGACGGGCAATACGGGCCTGCGTGGCGGGCGACGCATCGCGGACAAACGCGTCCATCTTTGCGCCCGGGGCGATGCCCAGTTCGTTCTTCGCGGTCCGCACTTCACCGACCAGACGGATCAGCCATTCGACCTCCGCCTTTGCTTCGGCGTCGACGTCGGCCGCAGGCTCGGGCCATTTGGCGTGGATCAGGTCATAGGCGCGGGGCTGCGCCGGATCGGCGAGCGCGTGCCATAATTCTTCGGTCACAAAGGGCATGAAGGGATGCAGCATCACCAATATCTGGTCGAGCACCCAGCCCGCTACCCTTTGCGATTCGGCGTCCATGTCCTGCTTCTCGCCATCGACGAAGGCAGGTTTGATAAGCTCCAGATACCAGTCGCAGAACTGGTCCCAGACAAAATGGTAGATGGCATCGGCCATGCCGTCGAACCGGAATTCGGCGAAGGCCTTGTTCAGTTTCTCGACCGTTTCGACAACTTCGCCAATGATCCAGCGGTTGACGGCAAGCTCGGCCTTGGGCGCGCTGATGCTGTGCGATCCGCCGATGCCGTTTGATTGGGCAAAGCGTGCGGCGTTCCACAATTTGGTTGCGAAATTGCGGTAACCGGCAACGCGGCTTTCATCCATCTTGATGTCGCGGCCCTGGCTTTCCATCGCCGCCATGAAGAAACGCAGCGCATCGGCCCCATATTGGTCGATCAGGCCCAGAGGGTCGACAGTATTCCCCTTTGACTTCGACATCTTGCTGCCGTCGGCGGCGCGGACGAGGCCGTGGAGATACAGCGTCTTCCACGGCACTTCCTTCATGAAGTGGATGCCCTGCATCGCCATTCGTGCATCCCAGAAGAACAGGATGTCGAATCCGGAAATGAGCACGTCATTGGGGTAATGGCGCTGGAGTTCGCTGGTCTGATCGGGCCAGCCCAGCGTACCGAACGGCCAGAGCGCGGAAGAGAACCATGTGTCGAGCACGTCGGGGTCGCGGGTCAGGGCCACGCCCTCACCTGCCAGCGCCTGCGCGCCTGTTTCGTCTTCGGCGACATAGCATGTGCCGTCGCTGGCAAACCATGCCGGTATCTGGTGGCCCCACCATAGTTGGCGGGACACGCACCAGGGCTGGATGTTTTCCATCCAGTTGAAATAGGTTTTCTCCCACGACTTGGGCACGATATCGATCGCGCCGCTGCGCACCGCTTCGATGGCGGGCTTGGCGAGCGTTTCGGCGTCGACATACCATTGGTCGGTCAGCCACGGTTCGATGACCTGCGCGCTGCGGTCGCCATAAGGGGTCTGGATGACGCGGTCTTCGATGCGTTCGAGCAGTCCGGCGGCTTCGATCGCCTCGACAACCTTCTTGCGCGCATCGAACCGGTCCATGCCGAGATAGTCGGCGGGGATCAGGCCGTCGGCGGTCTGCACCACCCGTGCTTCGGCATCAAGCATGTTGAGCATGTCGGCCGGTTTGAACCCGGCGCGCTTGCCGACTTCGAAATCGTTGAAGTCGTGGCCCGGGGTGATCTTCACCGCGCCAGACCCCAGTTCGGGATCGGCATGTTCGTCGGTTACAATCGGGATCAGGCGGCCGGTAATCGGCAGGCGTACCTTCTTGCAGACCAGATGCGCGTAACGCTCATCCGACGGGTTCACCGCGACGGCCATGTCGGCCAGCATGGTTTCGGGACGCGTCGTCGCCACGCTGATATGGCCGCTGCCATCTTCCAGCGGATAGTGGAAGTGCCAGAATTTGCCGTTGATTTCGCGCGTCTCGACCTCAAGGTCGGAGATCGCGGTTTTCAGGCCCGGGTCCCAGTTGACGAGGCGCTTGTCGCGGTAGAGCAGGCCCTGGTTATACAGGTCGACGAACACCTTGATGACGGCCTTGCTGAACCCTTCATCCATGGTGAAGCGTTCATTTTCCCAGTCCATGGAACAGCCCAGACGGCGCAGCTGGCCCGTAATCTCGCCGCCGCTTTCCTCTTTCCATTCCCAGACCTTGGCGACAAATTCGTCGCGCGTGAAATCGGTGCGCTTTTGCTGCTTCAGCGCCATTTGCCGTTCGACCACCATTTGCGTGGCGATACCCGCATGGTCCATGCCGACGACCCACAGCGCATCCTTGCCCTGCAAACGGGCGTGGCGGATCAATATGTCCTGCAGCGTGTTGTCGAGCGCATGGCCGATATGCAGGCTGCCCGTCACATTGGGCGGCGGGTTGACGATCGTATAGGGCTCCGCATTCGGGCGTTCAGGGCGGAACGCGCCGGTCGATTCCCAATGGGCATACCATTTCGCCTCAATCGCGGCGGGGTCAAACGTCTTGTCGATAGTCATGCCGCTGCCTTTGCCAGCGCAGGCGCGATTGGGCAAGGTTTTCAAACAGGCAGCATGGCAGTCCCGGCCCCGGGCTTATTTGCTACCCTTCAGATGCTTATCGACCCATTTGAACACGGTCTGGTGCCACTGGATCGAATTTTTGGGTTTCAATATCCAGTGGTTCTCGTCCGGGAAGACCAGCAGCTTCGATTCCACGCCCTGCTGCTGCAAGGCGGTGAAGGCGGCGAGGCTTTGCGAATAGGGGATGCGGTAATCTTTCTCGCCATGGATCACGAGCGTCGGGGTTTTCCATTTGGCGACATGGTTGACCGGATTCCACTTTTCGGCGTCGGGCCGCGTCGTCCATGGCCCGCCATTGTCCCACTGGTCGAACCATAATTCCTCGGTTTCATAGGCCATGGCGCGCAAGTCGAAAATCCCGGCATGGGTGACAAGGCATTTGAACCGGTCGGGCCAGTTGCCCGCAATCCAGTTCATCATATAGCCCCCATAGGACCCGCCCAGCGCGCAGGCGTTGGCGGTATCAAGCTGGCCGTCGATCTTGCCGACCGCCGCCATGCCCTTTTGCAAATCCTCCAGCGGCCAGCCGCCCCAGTTTTTGTTGATGCTGTCGGTGAATTTCTGGCCATAGCCTGTCGACCCGTGGAAATCGATCGTGACCACGGCATAGCCCTGTGACGCCATGACGGCAGGGTTCCAGCGGTAAGACCAGCTATTGTTGAACGAGCTTTGCGGCCCGCCATGGACCAGCAGCAGCACCGGCAGCTTGCCGGTCGCGTTCTGCGGTTTGACGATCTGGCCGAAGACCTGTTCGCCATTGGCGCCGGCGAAATCGAACTTCTGGTAATTGACGGGGTCAAGCGCGGCGGTGGCCTGCGCGTTCACATTGGTCAGCCGTGTCGTCTTGCCCTTGGCGTCCATCAGAACAAGGTCGGACGGTCCGGAGATGCTGTTGATCGCGTAGACGATGCTGCCATTTTTCAGCGGCACGACCTCGGCAATATTGCCCCGCTCGGTCAGGCGCGTGACCTTGCCTTTCAGGTCGACACGGAACAGCGGGGTTTCGAGCGTATCCTGCGCGGTGACGAGCAGGCTCTTGCTATCGGGGGCCCACGCCAGCGAACCGACCGAGCGGTCCCATTTGTCCGTCAGCGCGGTGACCTTGCCGCTCTTCAGATCCATGAGCTTCACGACCAGCCGGTCCGCCTCATAGGTGGCGCGCGCCATCGACGTCCACGCCAGCCATTTGCCGTCGGGCGATGCGGCGGGGGTTGTGTCGGTGCCGGCATTGTCGGCGGTGAAGTTGATCACTTCCTTTGATTTGAGCGATGCACCGTAGATGTCGAGATTGGTCGACTTGGCTTCGTTCGCATCCGCCTTGCGTAAGGTGAATGCAATGCCGCTGCTGTCGGCGGCCCAACTGATTTCCTCGCCACCGCCAAAGGGCTTGGAGGGAGCATCGCCGACCAGATCGCCGTCCATCGCAACGCCCAGCGTGCCGAGCTTGTTGTCTGCGCCCAGTACGACGGTGAAGATGCGGCTGTAATTGCCCGGCGTTTCCCATGCGTCCCAGTGGCGGAGCATCAACTGGTCATATTCGCGGCCGGTGCCGGGGCCCGGTTTCGACGTATCGCCATCCTTTTCGCAGCCAAATTCCATGCAGTCCCGCGCGATATCGCCCCAGACGGCGAATTTCTGGCCATCGGGCGAAATCTTGAAACCGCTGACGTCGGTCTTGAAATTGCTCGCCTGTGTGGACATGCCGCTGGCGAGATCATAGCGCCAGATCTGGTCCGACCCGCTTTCATTGCTGATGTAGAAAATGCTTTTGCCGTCGGGGGAAAAGGCGGGGTCATGCTCATTCTTGTCGGGCTTGGAGGCGAACAGGACCGGTTGCGCATTGGGCGTGCCAAGCTTCAGCAGATACAGATCGGTCCGGCCCTTGTTTGCGTCCAGATCCGTCTCGCGCACCTGATAGGCGATCATGGTGCCGTCGGGCGATGCGGTGGCCCCCGACAGGCGCTTCATCGTGGCAAGATCCGTCTCCGTCATCGGGCGGGCAAAGGCGGGGGTGGACAGGGCGGAGGCGCCGATAAGGGCGGCGATCAATAGGGATTTTTTCATGGGCGGCAGGCTAGTCATCCTGACGGTCGCGCGCAAGAAAATTACCTTCGGCGTAGCGATGCTACGTTTACATTTCTGCAACTGTCTTATCTACTAAATCAATTGAGTTTTAACCTTTGCACCCTATTTGGGCGGCATAACAAAAACATAAAGGATGCCTTCGAACGGACGACCCGGCCATTTTGGTGGCTGTGCGGCACATGAGAAGGAATGAAACATGCAGAAACTGGCTAGCTTTATCGGCGCAGTTGCGCTCAGCGGCCTGCTTTTCTCGGTTACCATGGTGTAATCGGAAAACAGATCTGAAGACGACAGACGGGCGGGGCTTTCCCCGCCCTTTTGTTTATGTGCGGCGGCGGTCCGCTATTTGACCAGCACCCCGTCCTTGATCACATGCGTTACATTTTCCAGCACGCGGATGTCGGTCAGCGGGTCGCCCTTCACCGCGACCAGATCGGCCATGAACCCGGGGGTGATGCTGCCCAATTGATCGTCCTTGTCGAGCAATTCGGCGGCGCGGATGGTGGCGGACTGGATGGCCTGCATCGGGGTCATGCCATAGCGGACCATATAGGCGAACTGCCGCCCGTTCAGGCCATGGGGATAGACGCCGCTGTCGGTACCATAGGCGATCTTGACGCCCATCTTGACCGCTTTGGCAAAGCCTTCGCGCTGGACGTCGGTGGTCTCGCGATTCTTGCGGAGATATTCTTCGGGCCAGCCCTCTTTGGTGCCGATATCGTTGATATAGTCGCCATTGTAGATGTCCATGACCAGCCAGGTCCCCGCCTTCTTCGCCATGGCCAGCGCCTCGTCGTCGATCAGGCTGGCATGTTCGATAGAGCGTACACCGGCACGGATGGCGTTCTTGATGCCGACGGCACCATGGGCGTGCGCGGTGACGAAAATGTCGGTGGGCAGCACAGGGACAATCAGCGCGTCGGCGGGTGCATCGCGCTGCGGCCTTTTAGGCCCTTTGCCCTTGGCGGCCTGGACCACGGCGCGCAGCTGCTCTTCGGTCATTTCAGGCTCGCCCGGTTCGGTGCCGATCGCAAGCACCGCGCCCGTGGCGATGGTCTTGATAAAGTCGGCGCCGTTCGCGATCAGAAACTCGGTCTTCGCCTTGGCTTCCTCGGGCGTGCTCGCCACCCCCAGCCGCATATCGTCGGGAAGCTTTTCATTGGGGATTACGCCATTCAACTCCCCCCCGCCCTTGGGGATGGTGATATAGGCCCCGGCCACGAACATACGCGGCCCCGGCACAAGCCCTGCGTTAATCGCATTGCGCAGCACGACATCGGTCAGACCGCGATAGGTGCCCACATCGCGCACGGTGGTAAAGCCTGCCTCCAGGGTCAGCCGGGCATTATGCGCGCCGATCAGCGCGGTTTCGGAAGGCGATGTATTGAGCGGCAGGGCAATGTCGGAATTCTGCCCCGCATCGGCCAGATGCGTATGCAGGTCCATCAGGCCCGGCAAAACCGTCAGGCCGGACCAGTCGATCCGGCGGGCATTTTTGGGCGTTTCGCCGCAGGGGGCGACGGATTCGATCCAGTCACGGACGATATGGATACACTGACCCGTGCGGACGGTTCCGCTGGTCACGTCGACCAGCCGACCGGCTTCGATATAAAGGGGTTCGGCAAGAACCGGCGCGGAACTTAGCGCCAGTGAAAGCGCCAAAAGCCGTGCGCCGTGCATCAGCCCTTTTTGGTGATGCGGTTGATCTCGCGCTCGACCATCGCTTCGACGATCGGGGGCAGGTTGGTGTCGAGCCAATCTTTCAGCATCGGGCGCAACAGGTCACGGGTCAGACCCTCAAGCGAGGTTTCGCCCGAACGTACGATTTGCGGCGCAACGCCGGGTTCGGACAGCGTCTGCAATGCCGAGAAGCTGTGCCGCAGGCTGCGGGCCTTGTTATCGTCCAGAAGTACTTCCTCAACTTCGTCAATTTCGGTCTCGGCTGCCGCTGTTTCGGTCAGTTCGAGAATCTCGTCTTCCTGTTCCACAGGTTCGGCTGCCTTGGGCGCGCGCTTGGCGGCCGGACGGCTGCGGTCATCATCCGCAATGATTCGCTTAATCGAGGAGAGAATTTCGTCCATAGATGGTTCGTTCCGGCCTTCCGCCATGTTTCAGCTCCCCACAGCTTGATTGAATTACTTCCGCAACTGGCTCGGAATCGGCTCTATTTCTGCTTTTTGCGCAGGCGTGTCAACGGTGCGTGTCGATTTGGTGGTCGGATCAGGCTGCGACGCCCAATCATTCCACGCATTGTCGACCTTTTCATATTCCGCCACCGGATCGTACAAAACGCCGCCTTCAAGGCCCAGATCGCGTGCTTCCGCCCGGCCCATTGCGGCGAGCAATGTGAAACCGGCGACATAGGCATTGCGCCGTGCGGTCACCAATTGCACCTTGCTGTTCAGCAATTCCTGCTCGGCATTCAAAATGTCGAGAATGGTGCGGTTGCCCACGCTGTTTTCGGCCCGTGTGCCTTCGAGCGACAGTTCGTTCGCCGAAACGGCACGTTCCGAAGCGCGGATGACATCCTGCGCGGCTTTCCAGCTGGCATAGGACGCGCGCGTTTGGGCAATCACCTCACGCTCGGCAGCGATTTCCAGTTCTTGCGCCTGACCAAGACGGGCCTGCGCCTGCCGGATTTGTGCGGCGGGCTGGCCACCCTGATACAAGGGGATGGTTGCCCGGACACCGGCCTGCGCCGTAAACGAGCTGTTATCCGCCTGGAAACCGGGGATATTGGACGATACCGAATTGAGCGCGTTGCTGTAGGACGGCGAAGTAAAGACGCTCACGGTCGGCAAACGTGCTGCGTTGGCGGCACGGCGGTCAAAACTGGCGGCCTCGCGACCTTCGCGCGCCGAAATCAGGTCGGGATTATTTTCCAGCGCGACATTGACCGCAGTGTCCGGCGTTTCGGGCAAATTGGGCAAAGGCGGCGGTGCTTCCAGGCGGCCGGGTTCGCGGCCAACAAGCTGGATATAGATTTCCTTGGACCGGATCAGATTGGCACGCGCCGATTCGAGGCTGCTGGTCGCGAGCGCCAGACGGGCTTCGGACTGGGCAACATCGGTACGGGTCAAATCGCCAATTTCAAACCGGTCACGGGTTGCTTCCAGATTGACGGTCAAAACGCCGACTTGCGCGCGGTTGAGTTCGACAATGGATTCGTCCCGAATGACATCCATATAAGCGCCCACAACAGCCGAGAAAATCGCGCTCTCGGTTCCGCGCAGATTTGCAAATCCGGCTTCCACACGATTTTCGGCGGCGCGGATCGCGTTGCGGATTCCGCCACCAGCATAAAGCGGGGCCGAAACAGTACCGTTGATATTCACACCACGCGCTTGCGTGACCGACGATCCGCCATCCTGCATGATATTTTCAAAATAGGTCGGCTGGACGGTCACATCGGGTCGGCCATTGGCCTTGGCCAGCGGCACACCCTCATTGGTGGCCTTTTGTCCTTCGCGAGCGGCGGTCAGACTAGGGTTGGTTTCATAGGCCGAAACCAAAGCATCGCGCAGCGTATCCGCCGAGGCAGATGCACTGAACAGGGTGGACCCGAGCAGGGTCGCGACAAGAAGACGCCGCGGGCTCAAAACACAAATTCCGCTTTGCGCGCGAATGCGGCCAAGGGCGCAATCTCGCTGTCTATAAAGGGTTTGAGGGCAACCTTGCCCGCATGAACCACGCCGTTTGCAAGGCGGGTGACTGGCCCTTCCGCAATGCCGCTGATGATCCGGGTGGCATCGCTGGCGAGGCCGAGAAACGCCTCGGGAAGTTCCTCAACTGCGCCGTCAATGACGATCACATCATAAGGCGCATTATGTGTCGCCGAGGCCCAGTCCGCAGGCGCGGCGCAGGTCAGGTGCGACACATGCCCTTTGAGCAGTTCGGCCACATAACCGCGGGGATTGCCGATCAGCAGTGTCTTGTCGGCCGTCTTGACCTCTGCCGCTTGCAGCAGCAGCGCCGTCGACAAAGGCGGGTTCAAAACCGAACCATCGTCCAGCGATATGGCGCGGTCCATATAGGATGTCGCCCGATGCGATGCAGGGACATGATCTTCGCGCGGCAAACTGCCCATGGCGTCGAGGACCCAGGCCTCGGTCACGCCATTGGTGCGAAGCTGGGAATCCACCATCGCCCGCCGCATATCTTCAAAACTCACAGATTCCATCAGGATATTTCCATCATTTTCCGGGCCATGTGCCACAACTGTATTGCAAACACAATACAGTCTTTGATTCTGGTTCTAGCCAGCATAGGCCCAATCGCCAAGCCGGATTCAGACAAACGCGCAACCTGAACCCGCAAATGGCATTTTTTTCCCGTGACTTGTGGCGGTCAGGGCACAACATGCCAGATTGCCGGTTGATTTGATGAAACCAACCCGCTAGACGCGCGCCTCCACCACATGCAGCTATGCTGTATCAAGCATTTATGCTTCTAGAGGCCCGATGGCGGAGTGGTGACGCAGAGGACTGCAAATCCTTGCACGCCGGTTCGATTCCGGCTCGGGCCTCCAAGCATATCGTTGCTACATTTCCGGTGTGAGTCTCCTCGACCAGCGGCATACCTAAAGCTATGAAGCTTTCGCGCGCATGGGTGCTGTCTCGGGCATGCGCCAGAAGACGAGGATAACGCACAAGGCGACAAGGGTAATCATTGCGCCGGGTGCGGCGGCCCATTGGCTGTTCGCCACCCAAAGATGGGCGACCAAAGGTGTGAGGCCGCCGAAGATCGCGGTTGCCGTTGTTGCGCCCAATGCAAGACCGCTCAGCCGTCCTTCGCCGGGGAATTGTTCGGCCGTCGTGACGGCGCCAACAGCGCTTACCGCTCCGCCCAGTGCCGCCAGCGCAATGGCGCCTACCCAGGTCGCGACGCCACCATCGGCCATGATGGCGAACATACCCGTTGGCAGAAAGATTCCGCCAAGTGCGAGCGCCAAAAGGATGGGGCGGCGGCCATAGCGGTCCGACGCGAGCCCGATGATAGGGGTCACCAGAATCACGGTAAGCGCAGCAAGGACAGAGATCGACAGCGCGCGGGTCTCCGGCATTGTCCCCGTGGCGTCCAGAAATGCCGGGACATAGGTTATGCCGACATAATAGGTGATCGACCCCAGCGCGGAGATTGCAAAGCCCCGCGCAATGGCGCTTCGGTGCCGGGTCAGTGTTTGCGTGATGGGGTTGTCCGGTACGGTCCCTGCTTCGCGCTGTCGCAGGAATTCGGGCGTTTCCTCCAGCGTGGCGCGGGTTATGAGAACCAGTCCGGCGAGTACTGCACCAAACAGGAAGGGCAGACGCCATCCCCATGTGACGAGCGATTCTTCGGGTATAGCCCATACGACAAGCGCCGCAGCGGCGGCCGCCAGCAGCGCGCCAATCTCGCTTGCCGCCGATGCGCAGCTTGTGATCAATCCGCGACGCTGGTCCTTTGCGCCTTCCATCAGATACGCGACGACACCGGTATATTCGCCGCCAACGGAGAAGGACATCACGCACCGCAGCGTGATCAGCAGCACCCCGGCAAGCGGGCCAATCTGGGCGAATGTCGGAAGCACGGCGGTTGCGAGCATTGCCCCGGTCATCAAAGCCATCGATCCGAGCATGGATATCCGCCGGCCAAAGCGGTCGCCAAAATGGCCGAACACAAGCGCCCCGACCGGACGCATCAGATAGGCAATCGCAAAGCCGCCGAGCGTCTCTGTCAGCGACTGGGGGCCGGTTCCGAAAAACACCCGGGCCAACACCGTCGAAAAATAGAGGTAAAGCGTAAAATCATACCATTCCACAATTGTGGAAAGCCCTGCGAGAACCATCGATCGCCGCGACATCGGTGCGCGCGCAGCGGGAGTGGCGCCCTGCGCCGTTTGGCTGACAATTTCGACCACACGGCAACGTGGCGAATTTCGGGACGGGTGACAAGGCGTCTTGGGCCGTCGGGAAAGCAAAAATGGAGCGAATCTTTCGACGTTCCGCAGGTCAGCATTCGACAAACGACATGCCCGCCGATTGAGAGGGTGCTTCTGAAATGGTAGAAAGAGCCTTGGTAGTCGACAGGGGGGAGATCGGTATGCGCCGTTTTATGTTTACACTTGTACTGGCTACGTCACTTATAGCCGCACCTGCTTATTCGAAAGATGATGCGACCCAGACAACCGCCGCAAATGATCCCGATCTCGTCATCAAATGCCGCAAGATCGAAGTGACAGGATCGCTCGTCAAAAAGGGCAAGGTCTGCAAGACGGTTGCTGAATGGAAACGCATCCAGGCGAACGGCAACCGTACGGCCCGGGCGATCGCGGAAAGCGGTAATATCTGCTCGGGCGGATGCTGCGGAAATGGCGTCGGGTGCGGTTCGGGGGAATAACTCCGGGAACAAGCTGCGCTACATTTTGCGCATAGGCGGGAATCGGTTACGATGGCCGCCGGCAAATATCTTTGTGCACGGGATCCGATTGATGAACAAAGCGCATCGTTTCGCCCTGTTGGCGCTTTCCCCCTCGTTGCTGGCCTTTCCCGTCCCGGCGACAGCGCAAATGCCCGTCCCGCCCCCCGTTGAGCAATCAACTGCCGATTGCGCGCGGCCCGTATATGCGTCGGATCAACTGGTTTGCAGCGATCCGGAATTGCGCCAGTTGGATGCAGAGCTCGCCGCTAAATCGCGCGTGCCCGCGGCATGGAGCGGGAGCGCGCTTATCGAGAGCGATGGCCAATGGTTCAAAAGACGCAGCCACTGCGCCTTTGAAAGCGACCATCGTATATGTCTTCTGCAATCCTATCGCGACCGGCTTTCATTCTTGGAAAGTGCGACGCAGACGCGCGACCAGATGGCAGTTGCAAGCTGCGCGATGTGGGGCCTGGTCGAAATCGACCGGATGCCGAACGGCTACAGGATTGTGCGCACGCGGCAAAACCAGGCGCTGAAGGCCATCGCCGCGCCGGCCTCGGGGCAATCCATCTGGAAGCCGGTATGGGCAGCGGAGTCACGCCCGTCTTCCATTGACTTCAAAAGCTACGATGGACGTCGCATTTCGTGCAAAGTGAAACGCTGAAATGAAGAAGCCTCGTCGCTACAAGGTGACATCATCAGCCCGACTTTAGGAATGGAGAAATACGAAATTCCCGATATATTCGTTAGAGGGGACTGATCCCGGGCCATTCCGGAACATCTGCTGCACAAGGGGGACGTAATATGGACTTTATGAAGCTCCTCAAATCGCTTGAGGAGTTGCTCTACGAAGTCATGGTCATGCTGGTCTTCTATCCGAAGACATTATGGCTGACCTTTCGGTACCCGCAACGGATGATGGATTACGCCGATACCGAGTTGGGCGATGTCCAGTCCGAACAATATATTGATACGTTAAGCCCGCCGCTTTTCCTCATGATGTGCCTCGCCATCAGCCACGCAATCGAACTTGCAACTGTAGGGAAAAGCGGCGAAGTCGCATTGCCATCCTTTCTGAGCAGCACCGAAAATCTGCTGGCTTTCCGCGTTCTGATCTTCAGCGTTTTTCCGCTGATGATGGCATTGCGGCTTTTGCACGGGCTGAAGATACCGCTGGATCGCGAAACGCTGCGGGCGCCCTTCTATGCCCAATGCTTTGTAACCGCGCCGTTGGCGATGTGCTTCGGCATTTCGCAATCGGTCCGGCAAATGGAAGTGCCCAACAGCCATCTTTTTGCAAATTTGCTCTTGCTGCTGGCTCTCAGCTGGTATCTTCGTCAGCAAGCCCAGTGGTTCCGGTCCAAACTGCACGTCGGACCATTTCGAAGCTGGGCCATGTCGATCATGATGTTCTTCCTGACATCATTGCTGCTTATAATCGCAGCCGCCATTCTGTTCTTGCCGATGGTCACATGACATGACCGGAGCAGTCTTTGCGCGGTAGGCGCGCGCGTCGGACCAATAGCCGCCCAGAACGAAATCAAGCGCATCGGGCTGAAACGGATCAAGTCCCGAACCGGGGAAGAGACAGGTTTCACCAAACAGCATCCCGCCATCGACTTCATAGAAATCGACACGCAGAAAATCCCGCCCCATGGAAATCGCTTCCGCCGCACGCAACATGTTATCGAGCGTGGCGGGACGACGCACATCTTCGTCGTTCCTTACAGACAGCGGGTGCCAGTCACGGTCATATTGCATCCAGCGATGATCCGACGCACGGTCAAGATGCACCTGGATACAGCGGGCCACACCGTCAAAAACATAGATTTTGTAATCCACCGGCAGCCCTTCCGAAGGCCCGACAAAGGGTTCCACCACCAAGCAGCGCCGCGCGCGACTATAGTGCCATTCGTCCAGCCAGATGCCATAAGGGGAAGCCAGCCATTTGGGCGCTTCCCGCTGCGCGCGCTGCCAATCGGCGGAATTTCGGACCACGACAAACTGACCGCATCCGTGATTGGCCTTGACGATAAAAGGGAACGGCCAAGGCGGGAGAGGCGGCAGGTCGGTGCCACTCCATAATGTCGGAATCACATGGTTATCGCCGATAAAGGCGCGGGCGACCTCTTTTGTGCGCAACTTGTCTGTCAGCAGGGCAAGGCTGAAGTCGCGGTCAAAAAGCTTCCGCCACTGGACCCATTCGGTAAACCGCACCGGTGCAGCGATGTGCGGCAACCGGCGATGGCGCCAGACATAGGTGATCGAAACGCGCAACCGGGAATAGGTTGCCGGGCTGAGAACAAGAGGAATCGCGGCGACCAGCGCCAGGCTAAGTGTACTCATCGCCGCATAACCGAAAAGAGTGTTCGTTGTTCCGGCCGATCCATCCGTTCATCGTGGCGCGGATTCCTCTCTCTTGACCGCAACTACATTGTCAACTAATTCAATTGAGATAATCGGGGGGGGGTACCGGAAAGCGTTCCGATATGCCCGGTAAAGAGACGCAGCATGGTCAGGCGCAGTCCCTAGCTGCGTCTGACCAACGGTCTTGAATGCGTCGAAATTCATCCATTATGTCAGGGGGACATATGATAGCCAGCAGCAGCACGGCCAACGCATGAACGATATATATGGCAAGGACGACGCGACGACGATCGCCATCATCGGTGCTGGATTTTCAGGGACTTTGCTGGCGGTCAATCTGTTGAACCAGACCGATGCGCGGGTCATCCTGATCGAACGCCTGCCCGAAAGGGTCGGGCGGGGTGTTGCCTATAGCACGAAGGAATCCAACCACCTGTTGAATGTCCGCGCCTCAAATATGAGCGCATTTCCCGATGATCCGGACCATTTTGTGACATGGCTGACGGAGCGTGGCGCCGGAACCGCCCATGAATTTGTCTCGCGGCAGAAATATGGGGACTATTTGTCCGAAACTCTAACGGCCTGCCGGAAAAGCTGCGGGGACCGTCTGCAGATCCTGCATGATGAGGCGGTTTCGGTGGTGGAAAGGGACCATGATGCCCTCTTGCATCTGGCCACCGGCGAACAGATTGTCGCCGACCGCGTCGTTTTGTCGCTCGGCAATCTTCCGCCGCATGATCCGGTTTCCAATCTGCGACGGGTGGTGTCGGCGGATCGCTATATCGCCGATCCCTGGTCTTATACCCTCGGGCAGAATCTGGGCGCAGAGGATCAGGTGCTGATTATCGGTACCGGCCTGACGGCTGTGGATGTCATCTTGCGTCTGGTCAGCAACGGATATCAGGGCAAGATCATCGCCATGTCGCGCCGCGGATTGCGGCCCCACCGCCATGTCGAAGGCTTGCCCCGTCCCACCCCTGTTCTGTCAAAACCGGCCCCCACCTTGTCCGGGGTGTCGCAATGGCTCCGGCAAAAATCCAGGGAACAGGATTGGCGGCTGTCGGTCGATTCGATTCGGCCCATCACCCAGATGATCTGGTCGTCGCTCGATATCCGCACGCGGAAGCGTTTCTTGCGGCACGCTCGCCCCTTTTGGGATGTGCACCGCCACCGCATCGCCCCCGCCATCGCCGACCAGATCGACGAACTTGTTGCGCAAGGCAGGCTGGAATTTTGTGGCGGAAAGCCGCAGCAATTTGACGAGCATCCGGACAAAGTCGTCGTCCACTGGCGACCGAGAGGGTCCGCATCAATTGAACAGATGGACGTCGCGCAGATTATCAATTGCACCGGACCGCAGGGCGATGTCCTGCGGTCGGAAGATCGGCACATCGTGCAGATGCTGGCCGATGGTCACATCCGGCCGGATGCATTGCGTTTGGGAATTGACGCCGACGGTTATGGCTATGTTATCCGTCGTGATGGTCGGCCGTCGCGGCATATCATGGCTGTGGGACCCATGACGCGCAGCAGCTTGTGGGAAGTGGTGGCGGTGCCCGATATCCGTTCCCAGGTCAGCAGCCTCGCCCGCCGGATCGGCAATTGTCACTGGGTCGGCGGCGAAGGGCTATAGCAGCAGCACTGTTTGGGCCGGGGGGACTAGGGCAGTTAGCCTAGCCCCCTTGGTATGCCGCATCGGTTCAGATGGCGTCTTCCAGCTTATTCAGCGCCACCTGCAGCCGCACGATGCACGCGCCGACATCGGCATGTTCGCTGCCGCTTTCGATGCGCGGGTGAAGTTCCTGCAATTTGCGCAAGGCGACTGATGCCGATTTGTGCAGGCGCTCGATCGCCCCTGATTCCAACGCTTCGGACGAGATGCCGTTGCACGCCGCCAGACAGGCGACAACACGGCGGTTAAGGGTCATATTGCTCATGCTGCTTCCTTTGCTATGTCGGAGTGGCGGTTAAAAAACGGACGCTGCCAAAAACGCCGCTGTTCGCGTTTGTCGGATAGGAAAATGGGCTCAGGCGCCCCATTGTTCCCGGCCTCGGATGCGCTTGATCGTGATTCTGGAACAGCTCCCCAAAGCGCCAACGCTGCATGACGCAGCGATGCCGGATAATTGTCCAGCTCCGGTAGGTCTGTGGAGTTAATTTTAAGCATGGAAGTCTCGTAAATTTTGAATTTAGTATGTTGCCCGGTTCACAGGCGGCCTAGTACGCGCGCACGGCGCAGCGTCTTCGATCGGGATCGGAAATCACAAACAAAAGTTCATACGCATCGTCGTCACCTCATCGTTGGAAGAGAGGAACACGATACTTGGCGAGGTCGCCTGAGCATCGCGCGCTTTAGCTGTTGGTAACGCGGAAGCAAGCTGCATCCTGATCAAAAGCCGCGGTCCGAAATCTGGTATTGAGCAGGCCGTTCGGACTCGGTGACCCCGGTCGATGTATTCTCTACTTTTTTGGTTGAGATATGATTCGTCAAGCAGTCTTTTTCATCTTCCGTCAAAACGCCCCTTTCCCGCGCCGAACCGTCCGTCGCAATCGGTTGCTCCCTACTGCAAAATAAATAGTATTACAATGTATACTTGACATAGCGCCACGATGTTTGGCAGCACATGTCTGAAAAACCGGCATTTCCGATTCTGCACGGAACATCCGGTTTTTCGAAAAGGCCGACTGGATGGGGGTCTTGGGAAGACAGGGAGTATTACATGATGGCCGCCAAGAATCACACTTTGTTATTACGTGCATCGACCATTGCTTTGGCTCTGGGGGGAATGACGGCGGTCGCGACACCGGCCTGGGCGGATGGAACGCCGGATTGTAATGCAAGCACTATCATTGGCGCAGTGAACGCTATTCCACATTTACGACGGCGGATATTGCCAACCTTCAGAAGTCCGTGGCGGATCTCACCAGTGAGTTTTCGAACATCAACACGCAGATTGAAGGTCTGGGGCAAAGGGCGCGGCAGGCCGATGGCGGGATTGCGGCGGCCATGGCGTTAGGAGGCACAATGTTGCTGCCTGACACCTCTGTCTCGGTATCGTTCAACCTCGCCACCTATAGGGGTGAGCAGGGCTTCTCTGGCTCGGTCGTTGCTCGCGTACGCGAAAATGTGTGGATCAGCGGCGGCATCGGCGGCTCGACGGTTAAGCGCTCGACCGGTGGCCGGGTAGGCGTCAGCTTCGGTTGGTAAAACCGGGAACACGCCAAGTCGCGAAGCGCATAAAAAAGGGGAGGGCGCCAGAAGCGTCCTCCCCTCTTTTTGAACAAGATATTTGGCGTGTGTTAAACGGTAATACCGCAATTGGGTGCAGGGACTGCCCCCGTGCCGGCACCCACGCGGTTGATTAGATTGCCGAAGCTATCCTGATCACCCGCGAGTTCGTTCAGGAATTCTTCCAAATTGGTATAACCATCGCCGTCCGCATCTGCGGTGCCGCTGGTGATATTCTGGCGTTTTTCCCAATTGTCATCCATGCCGTCACCGTCATTGTCGGTATAGGCAACGCCCGACTGCAGCGTGGGCCATCCGCCAACTTGTGCAGGGCTATCGATGATCTGGCCGCTGCAGCTTAAAAATGTCTGCAAAACGCGGCGGTCCGAAGCATCGCGGGGGAAGGCACCGGCGAAGGCGACGACGTCCCGGACACCCTGGTCAGCAGAACTGAACAGCTGGACGCTGAGGTTGCCTATCGGCTGTTGTTTAACATATTTCCAATCCATTGGGTCCATGAACAACCGGTCATCCGAAGTGTAGGACCGGCGGCGGCCATCGACATTCTGGTACAGATAAAATTCAGCCATTCCCGGGTTGGTCGAATATTGCTCGTCATAGTTGCCACCGAATATCGATGACCCACGAAGCGAGCTAGGTCCCATCGACACCCAGTTACCGACAACATTGACTTGGCGTTTCAGGCCGCTGGTGGCCAGGCTTTGCTTTTGCTGCATCGAGAAATACTGATGTGCCTTTTCCCGCATATTGTAGGAAATCAGGTTCACAAAGTCCGCGCGGGTACCGACACCTGCGTTGGGCATGCGATCGGTGGCATGGGCCATGAATACATGGTGCGCCGTGATGTTGTGGCCTTCAAGGAACATGCCTTTGGAATGTTCGCCAGATTTGTGGGTCGATTTGCTCAGCCCTTCGTAAACCATCGACCATTGGATGGTGACATTCGACGCGTTCTTCGTCGTGTTGAAAGGCTCGTCGGTTGCCCATGATAAGGACACATGATCCAATATGGTATTCACCGCGCGGCTATCGACCGTGATGCTGTCCGTCGTATCCTGCTTGGTGCCTCCGGTTGGCCCCGGGCGTACGCGCAGATGGCGAATGATGATATGCGGCGCGTTCAAGTAGAACGGCGATCCCGTCAGGTTGGACGGGTGGTTCTTGATCGCGATGCCATCGCCAGGAGCAGTTTGCCCGGCGACGGTCAGATAGCCTGAAGTCGGTTTGATCTGGGTGAGCAATTCGATCGTTCCGCTGACCCGGAAAACGCAGGTCCGTGGTCCCGTCGCCATCATGCAGGCGCGAAGCGATCCGGCGCCGGAATCGGCGAGCGTTGTAACCGGTATGACCTGACCGCCGCGACCGCCCACGGACGCCGCACCAAATCCTTCCGCTGTCGGGAATGACCTCTGCTGTCCACCGGGCAGTTTTGAAGGGTTGTAGATTGACGAATAATTTGCGTGGTTAGCTGATGGCCATGCGACAAGCGATGCTGTCACGAGCAATGCCCCCAAATATTTTTTCATCTTAATCTCCGATGCATTTGACGAACCCGCACATACGAAACGTGTGAAACGCCAAATGAAGGAGAGAAGTTAACTTGGTGCCCAAAAAATGCAGTTAAGTCAGGGAGTTGAACAAACTATCCATATTCGGGATATAGGCTTTAGAATCAGGTGGTTCGATGGTTAAAATTTGCTTTTCCATCCTGACATGACATCCAGTTTTTGAAATAAAAATTCACATTTTGAGGGGCTGCCAAATGTTATCTTGCGCCAATTTTCATGAATAGGGCGAGGTGATTGGCGCATGTATTTTCGATCGAAAATGACGTTGACTGTTCGATCGCAGCGGCCGAGCATTGCCCGTAAAGGTGCGTGTCATCGAGCAGCATAAGAATGGCATCGGCTAATGCTTCGGCATCATCAAGCGGACGAAGCAATCCGTTTTTGCCTTCCAAAACCAGTTCGGTGTTACCGGCTACCCGGGTCGCGACAATGGGGAGTCCGCAGGCCATTGCTTCGAGCAAAGCAACCGGCATGCCTTCATAACGGGATGTGTTGAGGTAGATATCCGAAGCCGCCATCAACTGGGCAATGTCGGACCGCTCGCCCAGAAAATGCACATGGTCCGCGACACCGCGATCCACGGCGAGAGCGCGCATACTTTCCAGATCGACACCATTTCCGGCGATATTGAAATGCGGCATGCGTTCCGGCCCAACCCTCGCCTTGAGCACGGCCGCGATGTCCACGAGAAGGTCATAGTGCTTTTGTTCGGAAATAGTCCCGACGCTTAATATCTGACGCTTCGCACTTGGGCTGGTGCGCGGGCTTGAGGCAGAGAAGCTCTTGCTGGCTGCATTGGGGATATAGGCAATTGGCCGGCGCACATGCTGCGCGAACAGGGCTTCCGTCTCTTTGCTGATCGCCACATAGGCAGCGGCAATCCGGTCGAACAATTTGAACATGCCGACGGGAAAACTCAGCTTGCTATTGTGATGGGTCAAAACCACGGGTGCGTTGCCGGGATGGGCGAGCAGCATCAGCAACGCCCTCGCCGTATGGGCATGAATGACATCGGGATTGAGCCGCCGGATGAGCGTACGCATTTTGCGCCATCCGTTCAGCGGGTTGCGCGATGTGCCGAGATGCAGCGAGATATACTCTCCGCCTTCCTCCATGATCCGCTGCCGCAACACCGATTCCATTTCGGCAGAGTTTCCGACACTATGTGCATCCGCCAGGGTCACAACCGTGCTGCGGTGTCCGGCCGCCGCATATTCCTTGTTCAAATTGACAACAAGCATTTCGGCGCCGCCCGATGTCAGGCTGGTCAGGATGGAAACGATGTGCATAGCTAGCTTGCCTGAATTTAACCGAGGGAAATACCGCTGCGCTGCATAAGTGCTTTTGCCTCGGGCACCATGGTGTCGCGACAAATCTGGATGATGCGCTCGGCTTCGGCTTCGCTCAATGTGTCGGCGAAACCGCCAACCTTGCCTTTGCGCACGCGCAGGCTGTCTTCGTCCGAACGGTCATATTCATGGCCCGGAATGCCGGTTTGCTTTTCGGTCTTTTGCATCTTGCTGAACCGCGCCTGCTCAATCGCTTTCGCGAGAGCAGCGTCGTCGACCGGTTGGCCCAAAAATTCCAGGATGTGGCGAACGGTTGTATCGGTATTGCCGCTCATGTCCTCATAGCTGACCACAAGTGAGCGGCTGCCTTCCATCCCTTTGGCCCAACCATTGTGGTACCGGACGATGGCCGGAATGCCGTAGGTATCATCTTCGATGAATTCGGCGATGCTTCCCGAAAAACGATGCTTGTGCTTCGTTTCATGGAAATAGGCGGACACACACACGTCGCGGGGATCGCGGACCAATATGATGATTGGCCGTCCGGCAAAGAGCTGGCCGGTAAACTGGCGGTGGCTAACGGCGATCAGCGGGACTGATACCTTGTCGGACCGGCCGACGAAAACAGGCAGGCCGCGCTCTGCATCGCGGTCGAAATTGGGCAGCACACGGAATGTCGTGCGCAGATCAGGTTCGAACCCCAGATTGGAAACCTGGGCGAAATAGCAGGACAGCAGATAGCGTAACCAGGTGCGGCCACTTTTCGGGTAAGATACCAAAAAGGCATCAACGGACGGCGCAGCCCTCTCGAGCACCATCAGGTTCCGCATCCGCCGGACCCGGCGGTATATGTTTTTCACAAATTCCGGTGCCATTTGCATGTTCCTGAGCCCTCTATTGTCCACGTGCGGTTGCAAGTGCACCGCGAATGGCATTTTCCCAAATTTCGCCGATTGCCTCCGGCGCAAAACGATCCGCTGCCGATTTTGCCTGCGCGCCCAAACGATCGCGCAAGGCGGCATCGCCCATCAAGTGCGAAAGGGCATCTGCCATCGCATCAATATTGCCTTCGTCGATCAACAGACCATCATGGTCATGGGTAATCATATCGGCCGGGCCAAAGGGGCAGTCGAAGGAAATACACGGCAGGCCCGCCGCCATCGCCTCGCCCAAAACAAGGCCCCAGCCTTCAAAGCGGGAGCTCAGGACAAAGGCATCGGCCTCTTCAATCCATCGGCCGGGGGCGGAACTGACGCCGGGCATCTGGACGCTGTCGGCAACGCCATGTTCCGCCGCCAAGGCTTCGAGCATCGCGCGGTCTGGTCCTTCGCCCCAGATGCGCAGGCACCAGTCATCATGACGATCGGCAATCTTGGCCCATGCTTTTATGAGAAGATCGAAGCCCTTCTGGTCGACCAAACGGCCGACGGCGGTCATGACCTTTCGTTCGTTCGTGAATTTGGGTTTGAAATCCTGATAATCGGCCATGTTGGGGATGACCCAGCTGCGCGGCCGCATGACGGGCGGGAAGCATTCAAGCGCACCCCGCGTCATGGTAATCAAACCGAAAGCACGGGCATAGGTGTAACGGCGCAAGGCTTGCCAGACGACTCCCGGCTTTTGCCGAAGCGGATTATTGCGTTCCGAAACAATGACCGGAATGTCGAGGCCCGATGCGGCCAGGACGGCAATCACATTGGAACGGGTCAGCAGGCTGACCACCATATCGGGCCGCTGTTCCTGATATAGCGCGCGCAGCCGCTTCACACGCCGCACGATATCCGAAATCACGCCCAGCGGTCCGCGCTTCCCGACCGGCACATCGAGATAATCGATCCGGATCCGGTCATCGGTTTTATAATAGGGTGTGCTGCCGCTCATTTCGAAGGACAGGATACTCACCTCGAATCCCGAGCGCGCCAGTCGGTTGGCGACAAAGCTGACAACATGCTCGGACCCTCCCGCGGAAAGACCGGGGAGGATGAACTTGATACGGGCTGGACGAGACGCGTCGACTGTCATTCCTGCGTCTCTTTCACGGTTTGTCCAATCTGGCGCCACATCGCGATATCCATGGCGATTGCGGTCAATGCGGCAAACGCGATATGCGCGAAGTTCGCACCTAATGCGCCATAGATGGGCATGGTGAGCCAGGCGGTCAGAAAGAACAGCGCGGTAGAGGCTATAGCGACCCACAGCACAAAGCCGGGACGGTTCATTGCCAACAAGGCGGAGCGCGACGGTGCGGCATGCATGATGAGGACAACGGCCAGGAGTTGCGCGACGAGAAGGGGATAAGCCTGCACAAATTCAGGGCCGAACAGAGTATGCATCATCCAGTCACCCACCAACCAGAATACCGCAAGAAAGCTGACACCGACCAGGCCGAGAACAAGTTGGATGCGCTTGACCATCTTGCCAAAGATTTTGAAGTCTTTCTGCGCCCACATGCGCGCCATGTCGGGGTAGACAACAGCTTGCATCATCGAGCCCACCTGCTGGGCGACTTTCGCGATGCGCTTTGCGATATGGTAAAAACCAGCCCAAGCCGTACCTGCGAATGCGCTGACCAATAATGTGTCCGCTTCCTGGGTCAGAGTCCGCAAAGTACCCGACACATTGGTCGACCATGCAAAGGCCATGAAGCCGGGAAAACGTTCCTTCAAACCGAAGGGATTGGCGCGCAGGGGACTGGGGATTCCCTTCTTACGGATAACCCGCATTCCCAACCATAGGAACAGCAAGGAATCGAGTGCCTGGCAGACCGTCCAGATGATGACAAATTCCAGAAGGGAGAAACCAAGATACAGACCAATTGCCGCAAGGATCAGGCGCAAGATCGAAGACAGCATCTGGATATAGGCCAGCGTCCGGAACTTGCCATCAAAGCGTAGTGCGGCGGTGGGTACACCGCGAATGTTGACGGCGATCGCTATCGCATAGACGGCCACCAGTGGCATGTGCTCGGGCTTCAGGCCAATGACAGTCATCAAGGCGTAGCCGACAATAATTGTCAGAACAGCTGCCAATAATGCCGTGCCGACATCCAGAAACAGACCGTAAAGATAAAGCTCCGACATCTTTTTCTTGTCGTTCGCGATATCTTCCGATGCGGCAAAACGGATCAAGGGCTGCCAGGATTCAAAGCGCAGAAGCCGTTCGCTTAGACGGCCTACGGTCAGGACCAGCGCCAGTACACCATAAGCTGCCGGCCCGAGAGAGCGGGCGGCAATGGTTGTGCTGACCAGCATCAATATTGCATTCCCCGAGCTTCCCGACACGAGGTGCAAAACATTTTTCAACCAGCCCTTTTCGAAACCCTTTTTTTTCCAAGATGCTGTTGTGTCGTCGTGGGGCGTTTCCACCTGAGATGTTGCCTGTGTCATTGGGTTTGCCCTTTCAGAGCCAAAGCGGTGGGCGTCCCATCCACCTCAAATATATTGTCGAAATCTTCGTCCTGGGGTTCTTCTTCAGGCAGGAAATAGATTTGGGTCGTGCGCGCAAAAGTAGCGGCAAGTGCAAGCATCAACGGTGTGATCCACAGGCGGTTGTACATGTGCGGGATCGAGGTTGAGAAAATAAACAATATGGCAAGAATGGCGAGCACCATCGCGCCGTCTTCGCGGTGTGACTGGATCGCGCGCAATCCCATCATTCCCAACACGCCGAACATCAGAACAAGTCCGGTGAAGGAAATCAGCCCGCCCTCGGTCAACAAGAGCATCCAGAATTGGTGCACGGGCATCCCGTGGATACTTTCGACCCGGAACCGGTCAACGCCCAGACCGATGAAGAGGGTATCCTTGCTCATCTCCCACGCTTCGGCAATCAGGGCCGAACGGTGCGTGAAGGTGCCCGCCTGCGACAAATCGCCGGTTGTAACAGCGCCCAGAACGCGTTCGCTGAATGCCTCGGGAAGGGGTCCCCCCAAAACGATATAGGCGACGACAAATGCCATCAGAGGCAAGCCGACCTTCACGAACCGCCCCAGATTGGACAAGGTGAAATAGATGCAGGTTGCAATTGCCGTGGATGCAAAGGCTGTAAAGCTTGCCGTGGACAGCAGCGCCCAAAACAAGACCGCGCCGACGCAAAGCGCAAAAAAGTGCCGGATCAAGCCGTGGTGATGGGCATTGAACAAGGCAATGATGGAAAAGGCAATAACCGCGCCGTTGAGGTTGGCGTCGGAAACCAAGCCACCAATGCGGCCGTTACCTGCAACCACGCTGGGCCCAAGCATTTCTTTGGATTGCTCGAAACTGAAAAAATTCGCCATCGACAGGGCGACGATCTGTGAAGCCGCCACGCCCAATACAAAGTAGAGCAGGCATTTCCGGATCCACATCCGGTCCTCACTCATCAACACCATCGGAAGCAGCAAAAATCCGAACAGATACTGGCTGGCAATATTGGCCCAGCGCAATGGATCGCCATTAAAGACTGACCCGATCAAAAGGCCGCCGAGCATCATGGCCAATGCCGCACACCAGTGCGCGGTCATGGAATTCAATGCCATCATGTTGAGATTCTGGCGCGCCAGGAAAATCAGGAAGCATATCAGGAACAGGAAATCGGACGCCGTAAAGTTGATGTCGCCGATCCGAAGGATGTGCCAGGAAAGCAAAAAGCAGCCCGCGCCAAGCATCAGCTGCCGGATCCGGTCGATGCGCACCATTGGTTGCTCGAACGGGGTGCCGTAGGGGATGTAGTCCCCGGACATCTCGCCCTGATGCATGCCCATGCCGCGCGTCATGACCGCAACTCCGATCCTGTGTTTGCCATTCGGGTCATAGCCTATCAATCTGCCGGATCAGCATGAACGCTTCAGCGGCACCTAAATACATGGACGCCCCGCGCATCGTGGCAAGTGCCCGGATGGCTTCGATGGAACGCTCGTCGGGAAATTGCTTCACCTGGCTTTCGAAGCATCGGAAAGCATCAAGTTTCAATTCCAGCGTTTCGCTTATGTCGATGAATACATTGGGCACAAATGCAGGGGTAATTCCCGGCGCGTACCAGTTGGTTTCAGACAATGTCTCATAGGCATAGATGCGCTGTGGCGCATGTGTATCGCGCGGACGTGCCGCAACCATAGCGGCCAGAAATGTGAGTTGATGGTCGGTGTGGATGTCGCCGACAAAAGGAACAAAGATCGTGTCCGGCCGGACATCCTGCACAAGTTTGGCCAGGGTGCCGTTCAGTTTCGTTGCCGGCACTGTTTCCAGCGCAGCGGCAGGAAGGTCGAGGTAGCGTGTTTCCGCAATGCCAACCAAGTCGTGGGATGCTTTGGCTTCGGCACGAATAGCGGCAACAAATTCGTCTGAAAATTGGGGTGCCATACCGCGCGTCACGATGGCCACAACGACTTCGGCGCCTGCTTGTGTCAGTCGGGCAATCGTTCCACCGCATCCGAGAATCTCGTCATCGGGGTGGGGTGCGATCACCAACACTTTGCCCATGTAGCTCAAGTCACCCATTTTCGCGTCCCCAAATTCCGTGCATGGGCGGGTGTCCGTCCAATTCCCATTCCCAATCCGTTATGCGGAGCTGCCCTGAACCCGTTTGAACCAGCAGACCTTGCTTGTCATCCGCGACCAGTTGGCCGGGCATGGCATGATAGGGCAGCTCAGGCTCTACAAGCTCCGATGCCCAGATCGTCAGACGGGCACCTTTTACGAAGGTAAACGCGCCCGGATATGGCTTCCCGGCAGCACGCACCAAACGGTCGACGGCGCGCGCCGGCTGATTCCAGTCAATCAGCCCGTCGGCGGGCGTGCGGCGTACCGCATAGGTGGCGCAACTTTCGTCCTGCCCCTGAAATTCGGTGTTGCCGCTGGCGAGGCGTTCAAGAGCGCGGCGCGTCATCTTGTCCAGCGCGACCATATGTTTGGCATAGAGCGACATCGCGGTTTCGCGTGGCGCGATATGGAAATAGGCCTGCTCCAGCAAAGGGCCATCATCGACGCCATCGGCCATTTGGAACAGGGATCCCGCACTGATTTTCTCATCGAGCAAGATCGTCCAGGAAATGGCGGCCCGGCCGCGCAGACGGGGCAGCGCGGCCGGATGGTAGCCAATGACCTTACCGGGTGTCAGGTTTAAAAATTCGGGTCCGCATATCTGCGACCAGCCGACCACGAAAATATAGTCCGGCCGAGCTTCGCGTATCGCTGCGATCGTATCGGGATGGTTTGTTTGTGCCGTGTGGAAAACACGCGCTCCGACAGCCTCGGCATCGGATTGCAAGTCCACATAGTCCGAATGGCGTGCCGACTTCTCCGGTGGCAATGTAACGACGAGCGCCAGATCCCAACCCGAACCTTCAAAGGCGCGGATGGCGACAGCGGTGCTTTCGACGGCACCTACGATGACGGCGCGCAATGTCATATTTGCGTTGCCACAATTTGCGGAGCGGGCGACGCAGTCGCACCTGCCGTCTGGTTCAGGCCCATATGGCCGACAAGAATGTCGTTCACTTTCGCAACGTCATACACATCCACGGCAATCGCGCGCGCCCTTTCGCCCATCTGGCGGGCCTGATCCGGATTCTGCAGGAATGTCCGCATGGCGGCGGCAAGAGCAGTTGCATCCTGCGGCGGTACGATAATTCCGCTTTCCCCGTCCACTATCGGATCCCGGCATCCGGGCGTATCGGTTGTAATGACGGCCCGGCCGGTTGCCATGGCTTCCAATATCGTGCGGGGCAGGCCTTCGCGATAGAATGACGGAAGCACAAAGACCGAAGATTCGGCGAGGTAAGGCCGCACGTCTGTCGTTTCGGCGAGAAAGGTAACCGGATAATCCGACTGAAGCTTGGGAATATCGTCCTTGCTGATGCCGGTCGGGTTAAATTCCTCTGCTCGGCCTAATATGCTGAAGCGTGCCTCGGGAAATTCGGCTTTTACAGCCTTGGCTGCTTCCAAAAACTCATACACGCCCTTATCGCGCATCAACCGTCCCACCATCAGGAAGTGCGGCGCGCCGGCGGGCAGCGGCTGCTGAATGAAGCGGGTGGTGTCGACGCCGGAGCCCGGCACCTGGATGACCTTCTGTTTGCTGTCGACGATCGCTGCGTCCAGCATGTCCTTATGATCATCGCGGTTGAACACAAATATCTTCACCGCCTTGCGCACGCCTTCGCGATAAAGCCGCAAGAATATGGTGCGTACCAGACCCGGCTTGGCTCCATCCGGGCTGAAAAGATAGCCGAGTCCCGACATTAAAGCGTAGAAAGGCGTGCCGCCCGTAAGGCGCGCGGCAATTCCCCCGTAAATGATCGGCTTTTGGGTATAGGCCAAAATCACACCCGGTCGTTCCTTCCAGATCAACCGCATATACCCCAAAAGGGTACGAATATCTTCGAGCGGTTTCATGCCCGTCCGGTTCATCGAGATGATTTTGAACCCGATGCCGTGGTCATTTAACCACTGTTCAACGGCGGGATCATGGTCCGGCGCGACGGCAACGACTTCATGTCCCGCCTCTTTCATCCGGCACAGCAATGCGCCCCGAAAATTCACGAGAGAGTAAGCAAGACTAGAAAAAACAAGGATTTTCATGCTTGCTCTACCTCCAAAAAAATGTGCCGCGTCACATGCAACGCTCTTGGTTGTGCCTTAAAACGAAACAGTATCAGTGACGTTAATGCGCGACCCAAATGGGCCAATCGCCGGTAAGACGCAATTTAGCATTAGGTATACATCCTTTTGTCCCCTCAAGGCGGGGGGCAAGGTGGTGCCCATGCAGCAATTTAGTAGAGTGCTATCCCCCATTTGGGTCGTTTTGTTGCCATTAGGCAAATTTTTGACCCTTTCGTCTAATGTCAGCAAGAGAACGCGACGCGCGAAGGTTCGTGTCGTACTTTGGGTATGAAATGACGAAATCAGTTTTCTTCACAAGCCACGTCAGACGTGGGAACGATAACGGGCTTTCCGCCCGCTGCTCGGTTTCCGGGCTTGTGAAGGTCGAAAGGGGAAGCAAGCAATGATACAGAGCTTGGCGCAAAAAATAGACCTGTTTATCCACAATCGGGGCAACCAGCGTGATCTTAATTCGCTGTGGCGCTTTCCCTATTGGAAACGGGTGCTGCGGACGGGCGCTGTGTGGACATTGGATACGCTCGCCATTTTCGCATCCTTTGTCCTGCTCTTAGGGCTCACGCGTGGCTGGGCCGAGTCGGCTACCTTGCTGACTTTGACCGATGGCGCGGTCATTGCGGGAATCGCTTCGACCTTCTTCTTGCTGACCGGCATGTACAAGCGCAGCTGGCGGTTCGTGTCCTTTGCCGACAGCATCTCCATGCTGATCACCAGTTTCATCGGCATGGGTATCGGCTGGGCAGCGATCGCCTATGTCTCGCCTCTTTCGAAATATCTCTTCAACTTCGTCACCTTCGCTTTTCTGCATTACAGCCTGGCGAGCATGGCGATGCAATTGATGCGGGCGGCGCGCCGTGCGGTGCGCTCCTATCGCCGTCGGCGCCAGAATGCAGCTTCGGTGTATTCGAACGACAATGTCGCCAAGACTGCGCTTTTGATCGGCGATCCCGAATGGGCCTTGTCGGTGCTGGACATGTTCGGTCCGCGCAACTCTTCGGCGATCAATGTTATTGGCCTGTTGTTGCCGTCGGACGACCGGACGATCTCGCAGCTTGGGGGTATACCTGTGCTGGGTGGTCTTGAATCGTTCAACCAAACCGTGTCCTTCTTAACCGAGCAGGATCAAAAGCCGAATTTGGCAATTGTCTGCGACGACGGGATCAGCATCAGTGTGCGTGACCTGTCCACGCTGAACAAGGCGGCAAAGCAGCACAATATCGACGTTTTGAAGCTGAGCGATCCTGCCAGCCAGTTGCTGAATCGTCAGCCGATGCGCGACCCAAGCCACTTCCCCCTGTCGGAACTGTTGGGCCGCAGCGAACGCACGATTGAGCGCAGCATCATCCAGCGTCAGGTGGCGCAGCAGTGCGTTCTGGTAACCGGCGCAGGTGGTACTATCGGCGGTGAATTGGTGATGCAGCTGGCAAGCTATGGTCCTTCGCGGATCGTTTTGCTCGACCATGCGGAATTCCAATTGTACAATATCGAAATGCGGATGCGCGAAGCGTATCCCGATATCGAAATTTTCCCCGAACTCTGCAATATTCGCGACGAAGATGAAGTGCGCCGGGTATTTGCAAAGCACCTGCCGTCGGTTGTCTATCATGCAGCGGCATTGAAGCATGTACCCATGGTCGAAGCCAACCCGCTGGGCGGCATTCACACGAACATCATCGGAACCCGCAATATCGCCAACGCCGTTACCGAATATGCAGTTCGCGCCATGGTGCAGGTTTCGACCGACAAAGCCGTGAATCCGGTCGGTATGATGGGCGCCACCAAGCGCGTTGGTGAGCTTTATTGCCAGTCGCTTGATCTGTGCGGTGTCGACGATACGTCGGCTCCGCGCTTCATGACGGTGCGCTTTGGTAACGTTCTGGGCTCGAGCGGTTCGATCGTTCCCTTGTTCAAGCGTCAATTGCTCGAAGGTCGCCCGTTGACGGTTACCCATCCGGATATCGAACGCTTTTTCATGACCGTTGGCGAAGCCGTCCAGCTGATCCTGGAAAGCAGCGCGCGGTCATTGGAAGACAATTCAACCCGCGGCAATATCTTCGTTCTCGACATGGGTGACCCGGTCAAAATCGTCGATCTGGCAAGGCGCATGGCGAAAATGCACGGACTTGAGCCCGATGTAGATGTGCCGATCCAGTTTGTCGGATTGCGTCCAGGTGAAAAGCTTTATGAAGAATTGTTCGACACCTGCGAACGCCGGGTAGATTCCAAGATACCCAATTTATTCGAAGCCTGCTCGCGCCCAATTCCGCTGCCGCTTATCGGCCGCGCCATTGATGAACTTGATCTTGCGGTGAAGCAGGGCAAGCAGGAAGAAGCCTGCCGCCTGACCCACTCCTTGGTTAAACTGCCGAGCAGCGACATCGATCTGTCGACGATGTTTCTTAACAATTCTCTGCCAAAACGCGGGCACCACCTGCAGCTAGTGCAGGGCGTATAAAAACAACAAGAAAGTTGATGATCATGAACAGTCAATCGACTCCGACCACTGCAGAAACGCGTGATTTTCCTGTGCCGATAACGTCTTCCTGGCCAACACATGGTCGTGACGAAATTCTGGCTGTGACCCAAGTGTTGCAAAGCGGCCGTGTAAATGCCCTTGTCCACGGTGAACAGAATCGCGCCTTCGAAAAGGAATTTGCGGCCTATATCGGAATGCAGCATGCCATTGCCGTCAGCAACGGAACCGTTTCCATCGAAATGGCTTTGCGTGCGTTCGGTATTGGTGCGGGCGATGAAGTTATCATTCCGGCACGCAGCTTTTTTGCAACGGCGAGTGCGGTTGTCTCTGTCGGGGCCAACCCTGTTTTTGCCGATGTCGTCATCGAGTCGCAGAATATCGACCCGGAATCGGTTCGCCGCATGATCAGCAAAAAAACAAAGGCCATCATTTGCGTGCATTTGGCCGGCCTTCCCTGTGATATGCGGGCGTTGACACAGATTTGCGAAGAACATGACCTGTTCCTGATCGAAGACTGCGCACAGGCCCACGGGGCGGTTTACGACAATAAAATGGTCGGGTCTTTTGGCGACGCGTCGTCCTTTTCCTTTTGCACGGACAAGATCATGTCGACGGGGGGCGAAGGTGGCATGATCCTGTTTGCGGACAAAGCAGCGTGGTCGAAGGCGTGGGCCATCAAGGACCATGGCAAAGTTCCGCCTGAGGAAATGCCCCAGAATATCGCGCCTGCTGGCGAGTTCCGTTATGTGCATCAAAGTTTCGGCACCAATTTCCGTATGACCGAAATGCAGGCGGCGATCGGCCGTGTGCAGCTTAAAAAGCTGCCAAAATGGTTGGCGCAACGGCGTGCAAACGCGCAATGCCTGAGCGACGCCATTGCAGACATCCCCGGTATTATCGTCGACAAAAGTGCCGATCATATCCAGTCTGCGCGCTATAAATATTACATCCGTGTCGATGAAAGCGCGCTGCCCGACGGCAAGTCGCGGAGCGATATCATCGCCGGTCTGCTCGCCTTGGGTATCCAGTGCGGAAGTGGGTCGTGCCCTGATATGTCGCGCGAAATCGCGTTTCAGGGACGCGAACCGCGGCGCGACGGACAACTTGAAAACGCGCATAAATTGGGTGCGAGCACCATCATGTTTCCCGTCGATCATCTTTTCAGCGAAGACGATATGCTCGTCATCGCGGGCGCCTTGAAAAAGGTCGTTCTCGCATGAGCAAGGCATATCCGGGCCAAGCCGACTGGCATCCGTCCTTTATCATTATCGGCGCGGTGAAGGCGGCTACCACCTGGGCTTTGGAACAGCTTCAGGTTAATCCGGCACTCTATATGCCCGATCCCGAGCCGCATTATTTCAGCAGCGAATTTGATCGCGGCGAAGATTTTTATCGCGCCTATTTTGAGGAACAGGTGGGGTCCGGACGGATGCTTGGGGAGAAGTCGGCTGACTATCTCGCCCATCCGGAAGCCGCGCAGCGCATTGCGAAGATGCTGCCCCATGCGCGCCTTGTGGTGCAGTTTCGCAACCCTGTAGAGCGTGCCTATTCCGATTATAAAATGCTCTATCGGCGCGGAACGGTGAAGGAAGGGCCCGAAGCTTACCTCACCTCTTTGGACAATCCGCAGCCCCGATTTTTGAACGACGGACTCTATGCGCAACATATGCGCCGGTGGCTGGATCATTTTCCGGCCGACCAGATCCACGCATTCCTATATGATGATGTGAAAGCACAACCGAAGGCGACGGTCGAGGCGATTTCGCGGCATATCGGTGTTGATCCTGTGTTCGACGTTGGTCAGGCGCAGAAAAAGGCCAATAACGCTTCAGAGCGCTTTCTCCCTTTACCGGTCCGCAAGGTGCTTGCGCCACTAAAGAGCACCATAGCTCCTCTGCGCGGCCATCCGCTCTTTGAATCGACCCGTGGCTTTTTTGCACGTGAAATTGCATATCCGCCATTATCGCCGCAATTGCGGTTGCGGTTGCGCGATTTTTATGCCGAAGATGTGGAGCAATTGGGTAAACTGCTTGGACGTGATCTGTCAGCCTGGCTGAGAGATGAGCCGCGGGGTGCTCACAATAGTCGTGAAGAACGCGCGCATTTTAAAGTTGCATGACGGAGATCGAGCAACAAGACGTGTGTGTATTTCATAGCTGAAATAAAAATGGGAGAAGCGAAAATGCTGAAGATGCTCAAAAGCCTGCTGGTAGTTGCGGTTCTGGCGGGGTCAACGCTGGTGTCCGGATGCGCATCATCAACAAACGGACTTGCGGCCATTCCGGCAGGGGATTTGTCGGTGCTCCGTTTGGAACCCGGTGATCGCATAAAGGTCCAGATTCCCGATCTGCAAGGTGCGGATGCAGAATATGCGGTCGACCAGACAGGCGTAATTGCCTTGCCGTTGGTCGAGGAAGTGAAAATTTCCGGAATGACATTGCGCGAAGCCGAAAAAGCGATCGAAAAGGCATTGCTCGAAAAGCGGATATTGGTGCGCCCCAACGTCACCCTGCAGGCAGCATCACTTCGCCCGATTTACATCCTGGGAGAAATCGGTAAGCCCGGCCAATATGAATTCCGGGAGGGGCTGACGGTGTTTTCGATTATTTCGCTTGCGGGCGGCTATACCTATCGTGCCGATACCACCTCGATGGTCATCACGCGTACCGTGAATGGCCGCAAAGTAACCGGCCGGGCTTCGGAAAACACTGTTGTCATGCCAGGCGATCAAATTCGCATTGTTGAGAAGTGGTTTTAATGTTGTTGCGTCATACTCTTTGGGCAACCTGCACGGTTGCCGGCCTACTCTCATCAGGCGCGGCCTACGCTGACCCTGTCAGCAAAACCGCGCCTCTGGTGTCGGATCAACTGCCGGAGTTTGAGGCAAAGGGACTGGACATTGGCGGTTTCCGTTTGTTGCCGGACTTTGAATATATCATCTATGCGGATGACAATGTGTACGCTGCGCCGACCGGCACACAGGCCGACGCAGCCTTCATTGTCATGGGTGGTTTAGAAGCAAAAGGTCGCGTTGGTAGAATCGATCTGACGGCGACCGCCAAGACACGCATCCGCCGTTATGACAAACTGACCACGGAAAACTCCGAAGGCGGTGAGGTTATTGTCGGGCTTGGATGGCAGCCAAAGGAGAGCCAGAAATTCGGCCTTTCCGGAGGATGGCGCCGCGTCGTTGAAGAGCGCGGTGATCCAGAAGCATTGCAATTGACGACCACAGGTCCACGGCTTTTGAATATTTTCGAAGCCGAAGGGAAGTTCAGCCATGAAGGCGGCGTGATGTTGGTCGCGTCCGATGTTGCCTGGCGGAAATATGACTTTCTCGGGCCGGTAAATGATCGCCGCGATTTTACCTCGCAATTTGGCTCGGTCACTCTTGGCCGCAGCATTGGTAGCCGCTTTTACGGGACGGCGACGGCTTTCGTCACCAATCGTGATTTCCGTCTGCCGACGCCCGCCGGAATAAGCCAGGATGAAACCACCGTTGGTGGACGCCTTGGTATCGCCACAAAGGAACGCGGCATCATCGAAGGCCGCGCCTCCATCGGCTTGTTCAAACTGAACCCGGCTGACCCGTTGCAGAAGAGCCGGACAGGCGTCTCCACCGACATCTCGATGACATATCGTCCGCAGCAGCGCACGGCGATTACATTGAATGTTTTTTCGGGCGATGTTGCAACCTTCCGGCTGGGCGCTGTGGCACGTGCCGACACCACGGCCCAACTCAGTGTTCAGCAGGAAATCCGTCACAATCTATACGCTACGGCAGCAGTATCCTATTTGAGGGCCGAATTTATCGGTTCGGGTGACCTTGAAAAGGCAATCAGCCCGCGTGTTGAAGTCGAATGGCTTGCCAGCAAGCGGATCTCGATCGCCGGCTATGTCAGCTATACGGATCGCTCCAGTAACATTGCGGAAGAAAATTTTGAGCGGGCGCGCGGCGGAGTATCGTTCCGGTTGCGCTTCTAAGGCAAAAGAACGCAGCCCTATCCCGCTGAAAGATTGCGGTAGATTTGCGTGATTTTGGAGATGTGGGTATCCTCGGAAAAGCGCGCTTTGGCGCTTTCCTTGGCCCGTGCTGTCATTCCGGCTAACGCGACCTTGTCGTTCAAGGCGTCCAATGCAGCGCGTGCCATTGCAGAGGCATTGTCCGGTTCGACCAGCGCACCCAATCCGGGCAAAATGGCTTCCGGGTTGCCGCCCGATCTTGTTGCGATCACCGGGGTTTCCACCAGCATTGCCTCGACCAATGTGCGGCCTAGCGGTTCGCTTACGGCCGTTACCAGAAGCAGATCCACAGCGGCGATCCAGTCAACACCGGGAGACCGATAGCCCATGATATGGACCGCGCCCGCGACGTCCGGCTCCTGCATCCGGGCGCGCATTGCGGTTTCGAGTTCGGGATAGGTGGTTTCGCCAAAAAGGACCCCCACAACGGGTCGGTCCTGCATCGCGCGCAGCTCGGCGACAGCGTTCATAAACTCCAAGGGGCGCTTGCGATCAATAAAGCTACCAAAATAGCCGCATATGATGGTGTCATCGCTCGCTCCCAACTCCGCCAAAAGGCGTTTGCGCATGGCACTGCGGTCGGCTTTGACGTTCACATCGAACGGGCTGAATACAACCTGCGCACCCCGCCGTGCTTTGGACGGCCGCATCCCAGACAGCGAGAACTCCGACACCGCAACGATCTGGTCCGCAACAAGTGGGGCGAGATAGCGCAGGCCTTTGGCAAAAGGGTCTGCACGATGGTGCCACAGCAAACGGCATCCTGCCCGCTTGGCTGCGAACGCCCATGTGGCGTGTGTGCGTCCGTCATTGCTGTGAACGATCGTGCTTCCGATATCCCGCAGCAAGGCGGACCGGCTGCCGATCCCTGCAAAGGTGGACGCAAATTTTGAGAGACTGAATTCGCGCCCCACCGCAAAGCTTTCGTGCGGAGGCGCGGGATCCGGGCGTTGTTCAAAACCTGCAAAATGTTCCGCCAGACGCCCGTCCGGTTTTTCCAATATGATCACGGGCCGATAGAGCTCGGGATCAAGACCTTTCAGCAATCCCAACAAGGAATGATGGCTGCCTCCGAGGCTGTCACCCGCCATGGGGTAAGCAATTGTAACGCTTTCCGATTTCATAGCGTGTGATGTACCGCGGATTTTCAGCGCACAAGTTGTTTGTGGAGATAATCGAGAAAGGCATCCAGATTGGTTATGCCGTCGCGGTTGCCATCAAGCCAAGAATCGGCGGCCCCGACCTTGGCACCATTTTTGACTTCCCAGCGATCATCCATGCCGTCCCGGTCCGTGTCTGGATAAGGAGTCCCCGCAAAGATCGCGGGTATGGATCCCGGAAGCATCACTATCTGGCCTGTTCTGTTGATCACATCATTGACGACCTCGACATCAATGGCGTCGCGCGGCCATGCGCCGGATTTCGCCAGCACAGACGAAAAAGCGACACCAGCGGCCATCGGCTTGACGGTCAAGGGGCAGGGCGGCGTATTCCGCCGGGCAACAGCAACCGATGCATCAATGTCCGTAAATGAACCGAAAAACTGGTTGTCATGAAGATAGATCGCGGAAGTTCCTGTGCTTTCGACAGTCTGCCGAATAATCCCGACAGCGCCATCGGTCGTGTCAACGCCTGCTTTGAAACTGTTGCCGACGATTGATACCGGCGTACCCCCATAGGTTTCCCACACTTCGGCAAATTCGGACACGGCATTGTAGAAGATGTTGTTGACGACTTCGACACAGGAAGACGGCTTGAAGTTGATGTCCGGATTCCGGTCCCCATTATGCGCGCAGATATTTCCAATAAAGCTGAAATTCTGGGAATTTTTTGGATCACTTCCCAAGAGGGCGCATTTGTCATGCTTCGGAATTCCGTAGGAGAAAATCGAATTGCTGACCGTTATGAAGTCATTATTTCCGTAGCCGTTAATGATTTCATCGCGCGCCCAGCTGGCGCTCACCTGGTCGATTACGACATATTTGCTGTTCTCGATTGTTATCGAGTCTTCGGATTCCTTCTCCCCGCCAATTCGGTCATTGCGAACGCGGACGTGGCGGACGATCACGTCATTGGTGTTCTTGATAAGCAGTGGCGTTCGGGATTCCGCGCTTCCGTCATGGGCGATCGTAACGCCTCCGCCCGGTGCCGTTTGGCCAGCAATTGTAAGATACGGATTTTTAATAACGGGAGGCGTGCCATCGAAACGAAACACCCCGCCAACGCGGAATACGCATGTGCGCGGGCCGATTGCTTCGACACAGGCGCGCAAGGACCCGGCGACATTGTCGGTAGTCGTGGTTACCTGAATAATCTTGCCCTTAAATCCACCCAGAGCGGCTGCGCCATAACCCACGGCGCCGGGAAACGCCTTTGATCGTGCTGCGGGTTGTGTCGTTCCTTTTGTCTGGCCGTCTACGGGCGAGCAGGACGAAAAAGCGACAGTCGTTGAAAGCAGGAGACCAAAAAAAGTAATGGCTCCATTGCGTGAAAGCGGGGACATAAAATCATCCTTGTAGAATCCGACACAGCGACCTTGCACTGCTTATGTTGCAAAGTGAATTGACCAAAGGGCTTACCCCTAATTACCAACCCAGAAGAAGGGCATTCCTGAGGGTATGATGCTTGCCAATTTTGTGGAAAGTTTTATGCCGCCAAGGATGATTTTGCATTTTCGCACACTTCGGTATCCCTTTAGATTCGTGATGTTTTCAGGCATCGCGCTGTGCGCGCATGCCAGTTTGTCGGCGCAAGTGTATGAAATTGGGACAGATAGTGCTCCTAGGTTAGTAACCACATTAACGCAGCCCAAAGCAGCGAATTTTGCGCCGCGAATCGCTCCCGAGAATCGCATTGCATACTCCGCATCGGTGACCCGCAAGATTATGCCGCCGCAGTGGAAAATTATTGTGACGACAATTTCGGAACAGCACGACATCGACCCGCTGCTGTTTGAAGCCTTGATCTGGCAGGAAAGCCGTTGGAACCCTTCGGCCCGGTCGCCCAAAGGTGCCGTCGGACTGACGCAACTTATGCCGGGGACAGCTGCCAATCTTGGAGTAAATCCGTACGACGCGCTGGCAAATCTTGAGGGTGGTGCCCGCTATTTAAAGGCGATGCTGACGCAGTTTAATGGCGATACCCGGTTGGCGTTGGCGGCTTATAATGCAGGACCTGCGCGGGTCGCCCAATATCAAGGGGTACCGCCATTTGCGGAAACACAAAATTATGTCGAAGCAATCCGGCAACGGGTTGCGTGGGGTGGCGCACTGGAGGAATGATAATATGAGAAAGTTGATTAAACGGATAGCGATCACCGGGCCGATGGCCCTGCTATCCGCACCGGCATTTGCCCAACAGGATCCCGCAGGTAGCGGTCCTATTGTCCGCGCAGCGCAATGGTTGCAGGGCACGTTGATGGGCAATGTCGCAACGGCAGCCGCCGTCGTTGCCGTCGCTGCCGTCGGCTTCATGATGCTGACGGGCCGCATGAACTGGCGCTATGGCATGACCGTTGTACTTGGCTGCTTCATTCTGTTCGGTGCCGTCGCAATCGTTTCGGGCATTCAGTCCGCAGCAGGTGCAGGTTAACCAGTGGCACTAAGTAAGGCACCCGTTTTTACATCGCTTACGCGGCCGCATATGTTTGCGGGTGTCACCTATAGTTTTTTTGTCATCAATGGCGTGATTTCAACCGAAGCGTTCCTGATAACCCGCAGTTTTTGGGCATTAGGGGTCGCATTGATAGTCCATGTGATTGGATATCTGGCCTGTCTTCGGGAACCCCGTTTTTTCGATTTGTGGATCACCAAAGTGTCCCGGACACCACGTGTAAAAAATTGGAAGCGCTGGGGATGCAACAGTTACGCACCGTGAATTGGAATAAATGATGGCTTGGCGGGGACCCGCAGCATGGGGGAAATACGAACAGCGCGCGGGCGATCGCTTGCCGTACCGGCGGCATGTCGATGACGTGACGCTGCAGCTGCGTGACGGCAGCCTCATGCGTGTGCTCCATTTGAATGGGCTTCCCTTTGAAACGGAAGATGCCGACCATCTCAACCATACACAGGCGGTCCGCGAAACAATCTTGCGAAGCACGCTTGATGCACGCTTCATTGTGTATCACCACGTCATCCGGCGTCGCGTTTCGGCAGAAATGCCATCGCAATATACCGGTGCTTTTTCGGCGCATTTACAAGAGAAGTGGTCATCGCGCCTCGCCAAGCGGACCTTGTTTGCCAATGAGCTTTTCCTGACGGTCTTGCGCCGTCCACCGCGGGGCAAGGTCGGCTTGCTTGAACGAATGCGCCGCCGGTTCAACCGCAACCATTTTGACGCGATTTTTCAGGAAGAATTGCGTGACCTCGACAGCGCGGTGATTGGTTTGAGCGCCGCGCTGCAACAATATGGCGTGCGCGATCTTGGCTGTTACCAAGGTGACGGCGGAACCTGTTCGGAACTGCTCGAGTTTTTGGCCGCCTTGTACAATGGCGAAATGCGCGCCGTTTTGAAACCCGATGACGATGTCGATTTGGGGAACCATATCCCCTACAAGCGCGTCAGTTTTGGCTTGGACACGATCGAGTATCGCGGAGCAGGCGGTTCCGAATTCGCGGCGATGATTTCTGTCAAAGATTATCCCGGGGAAACACGCGTCGGAATCCTCGATGATGTTTTGCGCCTGCCGCACGAATTTGCGTTGACCGAAAGCTTCGCGCCTGTCGACCGCCAGGTGGCCAAGGAGCGGATTGATCTGTCGCTGCGCCGATTGAAGGCAACCGATGAGGATGTGGCTGGCGAACGCCGCGAAATGCTTGCCGCAAAGGACCAGTTGATCGGGGGGCAGATTGGTTTTGGGATGCACCATCTGTCGCTGTCGGTTCGCGCGGACGACATCACTTCCTTGGATAAGGCAGCGGCAAAAGCAGTCGCGGCACTTGCGGATTTCGGTTCCATCGGTGTTCGCGAAGATGTGAATCTGGAACCTGCATTTTGGGCGCAGTTTCCCGGCAATGAAATGTACATTGCCCGGGGAGCAATGATCTCGACCATTAACGCGGCCAGCTTCATCTCGATGCATGGCTTTCCGATGGGGCAACCGAGGGGGAACCACTGGGGCGACGCGATCACCATCTTCGAAACAACCAGCGCGACACCCTATTTCTTCAATTTCCATGAAGGCGACTTGGGCCATTTCAGCATTATCGGGCCATCCGGCTCAGGTAAAACGGTCGTCATGAATTTCCTCACCGCGCAGGCGCAAAAGCTTGAGCCCCGGACCATCCTGTTCGACAAGGACCGCGGTGCCGAGATTTTCTTGCGGTCACTGGGCGGGAACTATGTCGAATTGCGCCCCGGAATTGCGACCGGTTTTAATCCGCTCCGTCTACCCGACACCCCGGTGAATCGTGCATTTTTGCGCGACTGGCTGGCGTGTCTTTTGGCACCGGAGCAGGGGGGCATGTCGCCCGCCGATGAAACGCTGATCGCGTCCGCTGTCGATGCAAGTTTTGAACAGGGCGAGCATCTGCGCACTTTGCGCCATCTGGGCGAACTGCTTGGCGGAACGAAACGGCCGGAAGAGGGCGATTTGCAATCCCGGTTGCGTCCCTGGCTGGACCGCAGCGACAGGGGCTGGGTGTTCGACAATGATGAGGACGGTCTTGATCTTTCGAACCGGATCATCGGCTTTGATATGACGGCCCTGCTTGATCAGCCTGCCATTCGTACCGCCGTCATGATGTATCTCTTCCACCGCGTCGATGAACGTCTGGACGGCAGTCCTGCGATGATCATGATCGACGAGGGCTGGAAAGTGCTGGACGATCCCGTATTCGCAGCACGGCTCAGGGATTGGTTGAAGACGCTGCGTAAACGCAACGCAATTGTCGGTTTCGGTACGCAAAGCGCCCGCGATGCTTTGGATAGCAAGGTATCGTCGGCAATTGTCGAACAGACCGCGACGCAGATATTCATGCCCAACAGCCGGGCAAAGGCCGAGGATTATTGCGGCGGTTTCGGATTGAGCGATCATGAGTTGTCGCTCGTTCGTACCCTGCCGGTGCACAGCCGCTGCTTCCTGATCCGGAAACCGAATCACAGCGTTGTGGTCCGGCTTGATTTGGGCCAAATGCCCGACATTCTGACGATATTGTCGGGCCGCGAATCCAGCGTACGTGCTCTGGATAGCTTGCGCGAAAGCTACGGCGACAAGCCCGAAAAATGGTATGAGCATTTGACCAAGACGCCTTGGCCGGGTGATCCGAACATCTTGCTCGATTTGTCGGAATTCGCCCAATGAGCCAGTTCTGCCAACCGACTGGCTTGAAAGAGCAAGGGATAACCGCCGGACTGCAGTATATCGACTGCAACAGCGAGCGGATTATCGAATATGCGTTCAACCGCTTTTTCGGTCCGGGGGGTGCGCTGGGTTGGGCGCTGACGATTATATTGACCATATATGTGGCGTTGATTGCGTTCCGCCTTCTAAGCGGTCGCGGGCGTCTCTCTGCATTACCTCCGCGCATTCTTGGTCTGGGGCTTATCCTGACATTTGCGACGAGTTGGATTGGATACCAAAGCTTCGTCCTCAATATCGCGTTGGGTGCACCGGAAGAACTGGCCAAGATACTTTTGAACACCAAAGGCAGCGCGACCTATATGTTCTCGCGGCAGTTGGACATTATGTTCCAGGCGATCGCTCAGGTTGCATTGCAGTCGCGCACTGCGGGCGTTGGGCCAGAGGGGGCAGCCGGGGTCATGTCGGCGGAAGGCGATCTTCTTTGGCTTGGCGCTTTGATGCTGTTGCTCGGCACGGTTGGTGTTCTGATTGTCGCCCGCATGGCCCTCGCGCTGATGCTGGCATTGGGCCCTATATTCATCATACTGGCCTTGTTTTCAGGCACGCGCGGGCTGTTTGTGGGATGGATGAAAGCTGTCGTTATGCTCGCTGTGACACCTTTGTTTGCGGTACTGCTAGGCGGCGGAACGCTGGCGCTCATCCGGCCTTTGGTCGTGGAACTGGCCAAGCTGAACGGCGAAATCGATATGCGCATTGCCGTGAATATATTTCTCGCAGCGTCGGTACATGTTGCGCTCATGCTGATGGCGATCAAATTGTCGACAACACTTGTATCCGGTTGGCGCCTTCCATGGGCAGAGCCGGAATCCGGTGCATCAACATCGGACAATGCAAATGCCGCGAGTGCCGCTGCCGCCGTTGCGGCATCCTCCATAGCTGCATCCGCGCCCGCATCATCGGTAGAGGCCGGGCCAGATCAGCGGACGCAGTCCATCCTGCGTGCGGTGGATCAATCTGCAATGCCCGCGCCGGCAACAGACGTATCGGAGCGCGCGGGCTTCGCGCGAAACTTTGCTGTTAATACCGGCGACATGGTGGGCAGTGTAGGCACGGGTAAACGGGAATCGAATGATGTTACACAAGCACTGGGTCGCAAATTCCGGCCCACAACTATTGGCGCTGTGCGTTTAAAGCGGGAAAGTACGGTATGAGCAAGTTGCGACGCCCTGTCTTTCTAATGGCGCTATTCATTTTGGGCGCTGGCGGCCTGCAGCCATCCTTTGCAATGCAAAGCGCCGATAGTCGCGTCGTTGAACGCCATTATTCGCCCGAGACAGTCTATCCCATCGCTGGCGTTATGGGCATCCAGACCGCGATTTTGTTTGGGGAGGAAGAGCGGATTGAAAATATTGCCGTTGGCGATGGCTCCAATTGGCAGATTACACCGAACAAACGTGCAAACATTCTGTTCATCAAACCAATCGCGACAAAGAAGATCACCAATCTTACGGTGGTCACGGACCGTCGGACCTATTTGTTCGAGCTGAATTCGACCAATCCGAAGGCGGTTCCCATTTACACGATGCGCTTTATCTATCCCCCTGATCCGGTTGCATCCGAAGTTCCTGACCTCACCGGTATTCCGCCTGAAGCGCTCAGCGAAACGGCCACTGATCCGTCGCCCAAAATCAATTTAAGCTGGGCGAAGAGCGGCAAGGAAAGCCTCTGGCCAAGTGAAATATTCGATGATGGCACCCTGACCTATTTGCGTTGGCCCAAAACGGTTTCTCCACCAGCAATCTATTCGATTAGTGCTGACGGGACGGAAAGCCTTGTGAATCAACTCGCGCAGAATGATTATTTTGTTATTGATTTCGTACCCAGCGCGTTGATGCTTCGTTTGGGCAAGGCCAGAGCGCGGTTGGACAGGATAACTATGCCCGATCCTGTTCAGCCTAAATTGGAGAACGGGAATTGAAAACGATCACGAAAGGCATCCATGATGAGCGTGATCCAAGAACCACGCTTGATGATGAAAGCCTCGAAGAGGCATCGACCAACCGCTTTCCGGTTGTCGCGAACCAAAAGCGTGGAAAAGACGGTTTTGCGATTTGGGGTGGCATGTTTGGCGCGGTGGCGTTGGGTGCTCTCACGCTCTATTTGATGTCCGAGGCGCGGCAGTCCGCAAGTCCCCAGCCAAAACAGGCCGAAGAAATGCCCGCGATTGCGGAGCTTCAGCCACCAAATGTACCGCAAAATGCCGTTACGCTTGTTGATCCAATGGGTAATTCCGTCATGGGTGTGCAGCCCAGCACGATGTCGAGCGGCCAGGGCGTACCGCCGGTTACTCCTCCGCCAATGGCTACAGTTCTGCCGTCGCCTTCAACAAGTTATGAACCCAGAACGACCGACCCACGCTCGCCGGCGCTCATATTGGATGATTATGCAGACCGTCTGCAGCGACGTAATGCCAGCCGTCAGGCATCGGCTGGCGATGTACAGACCACGCCGATCGGCTTGAACAATGACGAACTTTTCGGGATGCGCGCAGGCGAAGGCGGCAGCAGCAGTGCGACGCCGATGGCAAATCCGGCCGCAACGATTGTCGCGGGCACCCTTATCCCGGCCGTACTGGAAACGGCGATCAATTCCGATCTGCCGGGATATACGCGCGCGTTTGTTAGCCAGGATGTGCGCAGCTTTGACAATAAGACCGTTTTGCTTCCCCGCGGATCACGTCTGATCGGACAGTATAAGAGCGGCGTCGCGGCGGGACAAAAGCGCGCCTATGTCATTTGGACCCGCGCGATACGTCCTGATGGCATTTCGATCGACCTTGGCTCGCCCGGTACGGATGGGAACGGTCAAACCGGACTGCCGGGCAAAGTGAATAGCCATTTCTTCCAGCGGTTCGGAGCGGCGATCCTGTTATCCGTCGTCGGCGCGCTTGGTTCGCGTTCGAACGATGGCGTGGTCATCGCATCAGGCACCAGCGCGGCGTCGGTTGCTGCGCAGAGTAGTGCTAACATACCACCTACGATCCGCGTGGTGCAGGGACAGGCCGTGAAGATCTTTGTGGCGCGGGATCTGGACTTTACGGACGCGCTGGGTGCAAGTCTTTGAGCGTACGGCCCGTCCCCCCGGTGGAGAGCGGCGAGAAGGTCGCGCAGTCTTACCTAGAGGCCTATTTTGCGCCGCTTCAGCCCTGGCTGAACCAGGATGATGTCACAGAAATACTGATCAACCGCCCCGGTGAAATATGGGTGGAGCGTGCAGGACCCGGCAAGATGGAGTGCGCGCAGGTCCCGCAAATTGACGCGCGTTTAATCGAACGCTTAGCCACACAAATTGCCCGTGTGAACAACCAAGGTGTGAACCGGGAGAACCCGCTGTTGTCCGCCGTGCTCGAAGACGGAGCGCGCGTGCAGGTCATTGCCCCCTCGGCGACACGCGGCGACTGGATCATCGCCATCCGCCGGCACAAGATCAAGGCGATGCCGCTGGCGGCCTTTTCCACGAAGCTCGCCCCCGCGCCCGAGCCTGCGGTCATGCTGGCCAAGAGTGATCCGATCGCGTTCCTGCAGCAGGCGATCCATGCCCGCAAAACCATCCTGATCAGCGGCGGTACATCGACGGGTAAAACCAGCTTCCTCAATGCGCTTCTGGCCGAAGTGCCCATGTCGGAACGCATCGTTCTGGTCGAAGATACCCCCGAAATCCGGTTGTCGCATCCCAACTCGGTCGGCCTTGTCGCGATGAAGGGCGATATGGGCGTCGCGCGTATAAACACCAATGATCTGTTGCAGGCCGCGCTACGCTTGCGGCCCGACCGCATCGTGCTGGGCGAATTGCGCGGCACCGAATCCGTGAGCTTTTTGCGCGCGATCAACACCGGCCACCCCGGAAGCTTTTCCACCATTCACGCAAACTCTCCGCGCGGCGCGATCGAGCAATTGGCGCTGATGGTTATGCAGTCGGGGATCGGGCTGAGTCGTCAGGATGTGATCGAATATGCCCGCTTTGTAATCGATATCGTCGTGCAATTGGAGCGTCAGGAAGGCAAAAGGGGTATTAGTTCGATTGTGATGACCCGGGACCTTGATTTGTAGGTTTGCTTTGGCCGTTTGGGTTAAGTGACGGAATGTTACTGACTTTGTTGTTGATAAGGCCATATGCTCAAAAAACGACGTTAATCTGCCATTCATGGGCATTTTCGACTGACCGATAATAAACAACGTGTGGCCGCGCTGGTGTTTCTTTCACAATTTGTTAACCATAATTGCCTACACCTAATTAGGTAACTTCGCATACTCGATGCTTACAAAGAAACACAGGCACGGGTCCAATCCATATGGCCAGAGGTCGCAAACCAATGCAACGTCGCGGACGCATCGTCGTCGGTTCTTCTACACTTGTCTTCGCCCTCGCTCTGTCGGGTTGCGGCGGCGGTGGTGCCGGTGGCGGTAGCGGCAGCGCACCGCCATCAAGTTCGACACCTCCCCCACCTGTAGTCGTTGTTCCGCCGACGCCGTCACCGCCACCAGCGGAGGTGCCGCCTCCGTCGCCTCCACCAACAACCACGCCGCCACCGTCACCACCACCGACGCCGGCTCCGCCGCCTGCACCACCGCCACCGCCACCTCCTCCACCGGTGCCGGTGCCGCCTCCACCTCCCCCGCCGCCGGTTACACCGCCGCCACCGCCGCCACCTACGACGGCTGGTGTGTATAGCTCATCGAAGCTGCCCGATGGACGCCAGCGCGCCTTTCCAACGGCGCAGGGCTTTGGTGCCGCATCAACCGGTGGTCGCGGAGGACGCGTCATTCCCGTGACGACGCTTGCCGATTCCGGCGCAGGGTCGCTGCGCGAATGTATGATGGCAACGGGCGCACGCACATGCGTTTTCCGGGTTTCCGGTACGATCGTGCTGATGTCGCAGATCAAGCCAACCTCCGGCAATCTGACTATTGCCGGACAAACCGCCCCTGGCGGCGGCATTGCGATCCGCAACGATCCGGCGAACCTTACCGGGTCACCTATATTCCTTTCGCAGCCGAACAACATCATTCGCCACATCCGTATCCGCCCGGGTGCCACAAGCGGTGCCAAGCAGGATACGACAGACAGTATCACCGTGGACAATGGTGCCGATAATACCATCATCGACCATGTGTCGCTGTCGTGGGCAACGGACGAGCCGTTCAATTCGACCAAGGCTTCGGCCTATATTACGGTTCAATGGTCGCTGGTGTATGAAGGCCTGAGCAAGTCGACACATATTCAGGGCGAGCATGCCAAGGGGATGTTTGTCGAAGGTAGCAATATTACGGTGCATCATGTGCTGATTGCGCATGCGACCGACCGTATGCCCAATGCAGGCGTCGGTAGCCGCGTCGACTTCGTAAATCTTGTTACGTACAATATGAAGGAACGCGGGCATCAATATTTCTCGATGCTGCAGAACCAGAGCAATACGAGCAGCGGTCTCACGCGTCAGGCAAATATTGTCGGTAACTGGGTCTCCATGGGCCCGAGTTCGCAGCGCGGAACCCCGATCTTCGGAGGAAACTATTATGAAGAGTTTTCGACCAATCCCGGATTTGCCCAATTCTACCTCTCAGGCAATATAGACGGGCGCCGACTGAGCACGTCTATTGATGATCGTCTGTTTTTTGACCCCGCCGACTGGCGTTATATACAGAGCAGCCCTATCGGCATCTTGTCGGTGGAGCTCTTTTCATCCGCAACGCAGGCCGTACGTGACGTAACATCTTTCGCCGGTGCTTTTCCGCGAGATGTGTCGGACCAACGTGTATTGGTGGACTTCCTGAACTGCCGCGGATCCATCATTGATGATCCCAGCCAGGTTGGTGGCTGGCCGTCACTGGCAACCGGCACGCCTTATGCGGATGCCGACGGGGATGGCATGGACGATGTCTGGGAAGCCTCCCGAGGCATTAGCAGCGGCACAGCCGATGCCGATGGCGACGGCTATACCAATTTGGAAGAGTTTCTGAATGAGCTTGCCGGTGACCAGGATGCTGCAGGCAATCTGATTAACCGCATCGGCGCTGGTACGGGCACTGTACCTGCCGTGAACTGCGGTATTGCCGTCTAACTTTCGGGATTTGAATCTGCCGTCACTCCAAAAGTGAATTCGGGCGTGCGGATGTCGGGATTTGTGTCCAGCATTCCGCACGCCCTTTCCTCTGATCCTGTATTAGGGGCCAGGATCTAGGGGATTATGTTACAGTTTACGGGCGGTAAGCTACCGCTGCCCGCGCCAACACGGCTAATGAAGTTTCCGGCAAAATCCTGATCACCGGCCAATTCGTTCAGAAACTCTTCCAAATTGGTATAACCGTCACCGTCGGCGTCCGCATGTGCGCTGCTGATGCCTCTGCTCTTTTCCCAATTGTCATCCATACCGTCGACATCGGCGTCTGTGTACGCTGTGCCGCCAGCCAATGCGGGCCATCCGCCTACTTGCGATGGATGGTCGATAATCGAACCTCCGCAGCTTAGGAATCCCTGCAAGACCCTTTTATCGGCCGCATCGCGGGGGAACGCATCGGCAAATGCCGTGATGTCCCGTACGGCCTGCTCGGCGGGAGTGAAAAGCTGCACGCTCAACGTGCCGACAGGTTGCGGGAGAACATATTTCCAGTCGGCAGGGTCAAAGAACAGTTTTTCGGACAATGTCGTGTTCCGTCGCCGGCCATCGATGTTCTGGTACAGGTAAAATTGCGCAAATCCGGGGTTGGTCGAAAACTGCTCGTCATAATTGCCCCCATAGATCGAAATGCCGCGCAACGAATTAGTCCCCATGGACACCCAGTTACCGACTATATTTGCTGTTCGGGTCAGCCCGCTGGTCGCCGCGCTTTGCTTTTGCTTCATGGAGAAATATTGATGCGCTTTCTCGCGCATATTGTACGAAATCAGATTTACGAAGTCGACGCGGCTACCGACACCCGCGTTGGGCATACGGTCGGTGGCATGGGCCATGAAGACATGATGTGCCGTGATATTGTCGCCTTCCAGAAACATCGCCTTGGCATGCTCACCGGAAATATGGGTGGATTTGCTCAACCCCTCATAAACCAGCGACCATTGTATAGTGACATTGGAAGCCGTCTTTGTCGTGTTGAACGGCTCATCGGTAGCCCAGGACAATGACACATGGTCGATGATCGTATGCGCAGCGCCGGCATCGATGGTGATGCTGTCCGTGGTATCCTGCTTTGTACCGCTCGTAGGACCGGGCCGGATCCGGATGTGCCGGACAATATTATGGGGGTTGTTGAAATAGAATGGTGACCCCGTCAGGTTGGACGGATGGTTTTTGAGGGCAATACCGCCGCCCGGAGCTGTCTGGCCAGCAATGGTCAGATTGCCGGAGGTCGGTTTGATCTGCCGCAGCAGCTCAATAGTACCGGCCACACGGAACACACAGGTGCGCGGTCCGGTTGCCATCATGCATTCGCGTAAGGACCCAGCACCGGAATCGGCAAGCGTTGTGACAGGGATCACCCGTCCGCCGGAATTTGCGTGCACATAATCGCGGTGATGGTGATCAGAAGCGTAAACAACTTTTCGGCACGACCGGGGCCGCGCACCGTTTGCGGCGGTACCATTTCAAACGACACCGATGTGCGTTGGGCGCCGGCGGAGCGGCGAGAAGTGCGACGTGACATTTTAAAGGCTCCAAATCTCAATCGTCCGTCCGCCGGTCAAATGAGGCGGAAGCAGGAAGAAGTCGAAAGTGCCTTTAAAATAGTAACGCTATGTTAGAAAAGATAGTAACGCAATGATTAATGGACAGGGCAGCTATCCGAATGATATTAGATGGATAAAATTTCCACCAGATCGCGTAAATCCCGGCATGTTCCGACATTTATATTCAAATTCAATGAGATAGTGTAAATTATTCGCGCATTTCATTGAATCTATTGAATTTTTTGAAGGCCGTTCGCTGAAAACTGTCCTTAGATACTTTGGTATGGCCAAATCGGTGTCACATGATGGACCTGGTCGGCATAAGATTATCGGCATCCAGGCTATAGATTAGCTAATGACCTTTGGCAGCATGCCATTTCGAGGTTCATTCGGGATTGATCGCATCCCCCATGGGATACTATCGATTGCATTGGCGCCCAAAAAATGGGACGAGAAAGATGGTTAACGTGCGAATCACCAAAACGAATCACTTATCCAAAATGGCTAGACCGAGGTCTTTTACGGCTATTTACCTTTGGATAGATGGGTGTCCCACTCTGGTACGACACTGACGAATTCATACAAAGAATTGAAATATTCTTTTAAAAATCAGACATTTAAATGGTTATCTCGCAGATGCAAAAAAATGCAAAATTGGCCTAAAAATGGCCCTTTGGGGGTCGACAGGTCTGCGGAAGTTATATAACTTTAAGAAACTTACCAAAAAGTAAAGTTTACGTGGGTCGCAAACGTGAAATCTTCTGGACAAGGTACGTTTGATGACCGATGCAATTTTATCCGCCGTAGTAGTAGGCAAGAACTCTCTTGCTCGTGAAGGCCTCCGCCGCATTCTAGCCGAAGAAAATTTTTCGGTACAGGCTTCCGTTGAAAGCGGGACTTCGTTCCTGCTCGCGAATGCCGAAGATGAATCGCCCAACCTGTTCATTCTGGACAACAGCACAACCGAGCACCTCGAAAGCGAATTGGAAGCGTTGAACTCAAGCTTCCCGAAGTCACGCAAAGTTGTGCTTTCGGACCAATTCGACCTTGAAGAAGTTGTCGATGCCTTCAAATTTGGCGTCGATGGCTATATCGTCAAGGAAATCAGCCTTGATGCCCTGATGAAGTCTCTCCGGCTTGTCGCTATGGGCGAGAAAGTTATGCCAAGCCAATTGGCGCAGCACCTTTCCGGCATGGAAGAAAAAACCCAGGTTCCCCAATTTGCACGCAACCCTGACGTTACGCGCATCCTGTCGGAGCGTGAAATCACCACCTTGCGTTATTTGCTTGTTGGCCATGCGAACAAGGTTATCGCCCGTCGCCTCGAAATCAGCGAAGCGACCGTTAAGGTCTATGTCAAAGCAATCCTGCGCAAATTGCGGGTCAGCAATCGTACGCAGGCTGCGATTTGGGCTTTCAACAATGGCGTTCAGGTCGTTGCTGACGACGTCAAGGAATTGGATGACGAAATGAACTACGACGACGTCCAGGTCGCTGCAGAATAATTTGTCAATGCCCCAGCCGGTTCGCGGCTGGACACAGGAAAAGATAGAAGCCGGGATATCCAGAAGGATATTCCGGCTTTTCTGTATCAGGATTGAAGCCGTCTGCGCTTTTCACCCGCAGCCATCACGCCAAGGGTGGAGATCAATATCGACAGATCCGTCCGCCAATGGCCGTTGTCGATATACCAAAGGTCGAGTGCGATTTTCTCGTCGAGGGAAAGCAAGGTATTGCCGTTCACCTGTGCCCAGCCCGTCAATCCGGGAGGCACCGATCCGCGTTTCACACCCCGTTCGCCCAGATTGGCTATCGTTTCCGGCAGCAGCGGCCGCGGACCGACAATGGCAATGTCCCCGTTGACGACATTCCACAGACTGGGCAGCTCATCGAGACGGGTTTTTCGTAAAAATGTGCCGATGCCTGTAACCCGATCCTCGTCGGGAAGTAACTGGCCGTCGGCATCACGCAGGTCGCGCATCGTGCGAAATTTCACGAGCGTAAAGGGCTTGCTTCCCAAGCCGGACCGTGTTTGCCGGAACAGAACATTCTTCCCCTGCATGATCCGCAATAACGCCGCGATGATCAGGTTGACCGGAAGCAACGCCACGAGGGCAACGGCGGCCAATAGGCGGCGCAAGGCGCTTATGATGATGCTCATGCTGTCTCACCCCCGCCGGCGGCTGCCCCGGCTATGCGCTGCAATACGCTGTGCAAGGGCTTCGGCGCAAACCCGAAGCTTTGCAGACGGTCGCTGTTGATGGCCGGAAAGCCGGTATCGGGCGCGCGGTTGGCGTGCACCATCTGGATGGCTTCGGATGGCCGGCCCAGAATCTCTGCCAATTTAATCACAACGTCGATCAATTCTGTGCGCTTGCCCGAAGACAAATTGTAAACGCCGTTCAATTCGGTTTCGACGGCGAGCAGCAAACCTGCGCACACGTCTTCGCAGTCGATAAAATCTGCACCGAAAGCGGCGCCATCTTGAATCTGTACCGGGATGCCGCGGGCAAGATCACCTGCCAATTTGTCGATGATGCTCCGGCCGTCGCCGATCACCGACGATATCCGCAAGATGGCATGGTCTATATCATGTTCGTTGCACATGCTCGCGGCGAGCCATTCCTGCGCTGCCTTTGATGCCAGATACAGAACGCGCGACTGCGGACCAAAGGGAGATTCTTCCGATGCCTCGGCCTGGTCCGCGCGGTAGACATTGGCTGTGCCGGTCAGCACCAGACGCTTGACCTTGGCCAATGCCATAGCCTCGACCAGCCGCTGTGTGCCGAGCACGTTGACGTTCCAGAGCGCAGCATCGCCTTCGTCGCCCGGGACCTTGCCCGGAATGATCGCGGCAAGATGCACGAGTTGATCTACGTCGTGCAGATGTTCGGCCATGGTGTTGGCGCTATCGTTGAGCGTGAACGGGCGAATGTCGATGCCTTCGCCGTGCGAAAAGTCGGCATCCCGCTGGAGCGCGACGACGGAAAAGCCGCGGCTTTTCAACAAGGCGATCAGGCGGCGACCAATCGCGCCGCTTGCGCCCGTGACCGCAATCCGCTGTCCGGTCACGGCTGCCCCACGGCCGCGATTTGGCTATGGTCGAGAAACTGTTCCTCCAGGAACCGGATCACCGTCCCGTGCCGGATTGTCGGCGGGGTGATATCTTCACCCAGGATCAGTTTGCGCAGGCACAGTTCGACCTCGTTGAAACCGAACAATGCGCGCATCGGCGTCGTGCCTGAAAAACGCGCGTTGATTTCGAACAGGCGCGGTACGCCATGCGCATCGACGCGAAACTGGAAGTTGGTCGGGCCATAAGGCTTCAGCGCGTGGGCGAGATCGTGGACATATTTCTCATAATCCGGAAAATCGCCGGAATAGGCGCGGTAGGTGTTCCCGTCCCGAAGGTCACGCCGAAGCACGATCGAGGCTTGCACCTTATCGTCGAAGAACAGCACGCCGGCCGTATACTCCTGATCATCCTCGCCCGCCATTTGCTGGACAACTAGGTCCTGCCGCCCGCGCAGCGCTTCGTCGAGTTCGGTCCGGTTGTGCACCTTCGACACGCCCACCGCGCGCGCGCCCCGGCGTGGCTTGACGATCAGGGGGAAGCCGATGCTTTCGATCAGCTGCTCCAGTGCCGCGCTGTCTTCGGCGCGGACCGATTGCGGGTTGGACAGCCCGTGCGCCTCAAGAAACTGGGCGGTCTGGTATTTGTCGTCGGCGATCTCGATCACATCGGCCGCGCTGACGAGGATATGCGTGTTGAACCGCGCTTCCCACTCCGCACGTTTCTGCGCGAAGAGGGCGAGTTCGACATCGGTGCCGACCAGCACGGCATCGGGACGCACTTCGTCCAGAATGGCCTCGACCCGGGCAATATAGTCGGGGTCAGTCGCCATCGGGATCAGGCGCGCGTCATCGGTCCAGTGCAGTCCTGCGGACAGGGCATTGGGATCAAGCGCGATGATCTGGATGGGCAGCGACGCTGACTTGAGCGACTTTATGATCCCCTGTCCCAGAACCGCGCCGGCGCCTGTAACTACAATCTTCATCATTCAAAAAATCCACATAATTTGTCTTTGGTGCTGGGCGAGAAAGCAGGATGTTGCCGGATGTCGCGGCAGTGCGCCGCCGCGTCGAAGGCTATATTATGCCGTTCAAGTGTCAATTTTTCGTTGCCCAGTTCGATCATGGCCCAGTGCGGCGTGCGATCGTCGGCAGAACGGGGTTGGCCGACGGCACCCACCACATGGATTTCGGCATTGGCGTCGGCATAATGGCGGCTGCGGTGCAGATGCCCGAAGACGCCATAGCGATAGCCGCGCTGCGCACATACGGCAGCCGCACGCGTCATTTCGGTTTCGCCCGACATATAGGTCCAGTCGCCATAACCAAAGGGGTTGGCATGCGCCATGAACAGCGGGCCGCTATGCCATTCGTGCACGATGGGCAGCGTTTCGGGCCAATGTTTGCCCAGTTGCGCCCACGTCCAATCGGCCGATTGCTTGATCCAGTCGGGCATCCGGTCAAAATAGTCGGTCTGGCCGCGCTCCATATCGATATAAAGCTGGTCGTGGTTCCCACCCACCAGCAGCGCTCCGTCCTTCGCAATGGCATCGGCCGCGAGTTCCGCGCATTTCACCGGTTCCAAGCCATAGGTGAAGATATCGCCCAACAGAATGAGCTGGTCAAATCCGGCGGCCCGCGCATCCGACAAAGCGGTAGCAAAGGGGGCGTAAGCAGAATGGATATCGCTGATAACCGCTATGCGCACAAACCACACCTTATTCTAATTGCCTGAGGGCGGAGAGGCCAGTTTGCACTGGCCTCTAATCAGTCGACATAGGATTTTTTGCCGAACATCCGGTTGAACCAGGCTGGCATCTTGGACTTGGTCCGACCGATATCGGTGTAATAGCTTGCCGATTCCCAATAATATTGGATGGCATCGCCATAGCGGCCACGCGCATGCTCTTCATAATTGACCTGGTCGAAGATGACGCCCGCGACACGGTTAATGCCCAGCATTTCCATCGTCGCATTCATCTGGTCGATGGTCGTCTTGCCCCAGCGTGCAACGACGACAGTATGGTCGGCAAAGCTGCACATGGTGCGGGCATCTTTAACGGCCAAGGTCGCAGGCGCGTTGATCACGATGAAATCGAACTTCGTCCGCAGATCGGTGAGCAATATCTGCAACGCGCGCGAGCCGAGCAGGCGGGCTGGCTCGGCCACCGGCTTGGTTGCACTGATCAGGGCAATCCGGCTGGTGTCGATAGCTGTTTCCGTGTCGATCTGGTCCAGGTCGCTATCGTTGGGCAGCATGGGCGGCGCGATCTTCGAAAAATCGACATGACCTTTCAAAATCTCGATCAGGTCGGGCGTGTCGGCCCGCTTCATTTGCTGGATGAGGCCGGTCTTGCGCAGATCGAGATCGATCACCGCAACCCGCTTGCCAACAGCCATTGCGGCGGCCGCCAGCGTCACCGATACCACCGACTTACCATCGCCCGGCAAAGGTGAGGTAATCAGCACGGTCTGGCACTGGTTCGGCGTGCTCAAAGCATTGACGTCGAAATAGGCAGCGCGTGCCACTTCCGAAAAGAGCGATTGCGGGTCCTGAAGAACCGGGCTTTCTTCGATCTTGCTGCCAAAATTGGCTTCGATGAACGGCAACATACCAAATGTGGGCAGGCCGAAAAGCTTCCGGATTTGCGCCGAGTTGCGCAATTTGTTGTCGAACAAGTCAATGGCAAAGGCGACGAGGAAAGCCATAACGGCAGATGCCAGAAGCGCCATCGTGGTAATCTTGAAAGGCTGCGGTGAAACCGGCTTTTCATTCACCGACGCCGGCGAAACGACTGTGGTGTTGACACCTTCCAGAGGGTTCTTGGCACGAATTTCCGAAACGCGCTCGGTGATCTGGTTATACGCCTTCACGGCCTGTTCGGCCTGGCGCGACAAAGTCTCCAATTCCACAACATTGCGGATATTGCTGTAGGCCTTGCCGGTGAGTGCGTTGAGCTGCGCGCGCAATTGACCGGCGCGCGCTGCATCGCCCGAAGCATCGCTGCGTGCCATTTGCGCCATACGTGCACCTTCGGCACCGGCAACGGCGGCCGCATCGGATGCGGCGCGGCTACGTTCCCGCGAAAGATCCTGACGGACACGTGATAAGGTTGCCGATAGGGCAATGATTTCAGGATGGCTGTTGCCGAAGGTTTCCGACTTGCTTGCCAACTGCGTGGTGAGATCGGCTTCCTGACGCTCTAGCGCTTGTGTTGAAGCGTTGCTGGCGCCCGCAATACTCCGGATACCCGCGGCAGCCGCAACACCTGCGCTGCGTGAAGAGGAACCGGCGCTCATTGCAGAGGCGGAAATAGCTTCGCTTTGGATGCGGTTAATCTGGCTGAGGTCTTCAGTCCCGGCTGCACCGGCAAGCATGCCATTGGCAATACGGAAATCGGAAACCGCCTTTGCCGTTTCTTCAGCTATCTTAGCAGTCTCTTCCTGCTTCTTGGTCAGCGAGGCCAGCAGTTCTTTGCTGCGCTCTTCGGCTTTTTTCGTACGAATGGATTGCACGGAAATAGGATATTGGTTGGCAATCAGCGTCGCCATTTCGGCTGAACGCGACTCTACCGTAATTTCGACAAGGTCCGATCCTTCCTGCATGGTGATTTCGGACATTTCCAACAGACGGGTTGCCGCCTTGCGGATCTTCTGTTTCTTTCCACCTACCGGGGTCTTGCCCATGTCTTTCTTGAAATCCGCACGATCATAGAGCTCAAGGTCACGCACGACCTTTTCGGCTGCGGCACGTGAACGGTGAAGTTTAACCTCGTTGGCAATGCGCTGGTTGTTCTTCGCCATGACATCGGCCTGGTTGACACCGACGGCGTCGATAAGTTCGACCTGCATTGAAACCGTTGAACTGTAGAGGGTGGGGCGTGTGATCTGCCAGATAAAGGCGCTCAAGGTAACGATGGCAATGATGCTGAGCACAAGTCTCTTATGGCGGAGCAAGACATTGGTGAATTCACCAATGCCGGAGCTATCCACCGTCGAGAAGTTCTGCGGGCCGGCTGTCGTGGGGCGACCCTGCGCAAAACCGACCTGTCCGGAATGGTTCGAGCTTATGATAGCATTGGACATCAGATTACCTTCTTTTTCAACATTTTATGCGCTAGGCGCCGAGAATATTGCCGTTTCCCGGCCGAGCACTTCGCCCCGATGATATAGCGTGCCTCTCTTATCGAGTGCGATTGATATTGGGGGGATGGTGCGTCTTTATTGGACTACCCCCTTTGAGCAATGGATTTGCCATGACGAGGTTAACAAATAAGCGTCGGTTCAAAAGCAGAGCCGAAATGACTCTTTTTTCTTGATAAATTAGGTGTTCGGGCAACCCGTGCTTCGAACGAACCGTCGCCAGCCATTCATCTGGCAGCAACAACTTATGGTTAATGCAATATTGTCGTTGAGTGTTGCGCAAATGTGTTCAATTATGGGGCGTCAAACGTCCTGAACTTAATATGTGTTGCATTAGGTTTGACGAAATACTGTAAGATTTGTCGTGCGTCGCTCGGGCGGCAAATCCAAACTGGGAGGTTTCAGTAATGAAGAGTCTGTATCTCGGCACGGCACTAGCTGCCTGTTCCGTTATCGCTATCAGTCCGGCGTCCGCCGAACGGAACGGCGATCCAATCGCGGATAGCTATATTTGCGTATTCAAAAAGAATGTCGTTGCGAAAGCCGATGTTGGCGTAAAGGCGGACCGCGCTGTGCGTGACGGCGGCGGCCAGTTGAAGCATATATATCGCGACGCTGTGCGCGGTTTTGCTGCCAACATGACCAAGACCGGTGTTGATGGTTTGAAAACCCGCAACAGCGATATTGCCTTTTGTGAACAGGACCGTGTGGTCTCGGTTACTCCGCTCGATGCAAGCGGCACGGTTGTGTATGCTTTGGGTGAAGTGAATGCGAGCAAGGGTCAGGACGGCGTGAAGCCGCCACCACCACCTCCTCCTCCTGGGCCGACACCGCCCCCGCCTCCACCTCCACCCCCGCCGCCAACTTCCGGTGTCCAGCAGACTCCTTGGGGCATTACCCGCGTGGGCGGTGGTATCAACGGAACCTTTGCGACCGCATGGGTCATCGATTCCGGTATCCAACTTACGCACCCAGACCTTAATGTCGATGTGCCACGCAGCCGCAGCTTCATCACAGGTCTAACGCCTGACGACCAGAATGGCCACGGCACGCACGTTGCTGGCACGATTGCGGCCATCAACAACAATATCGGCGTGGTCGGCGTTGCGCCGGGCGCAAAGGTTGTCGCGGTGCGCGTGCTCAATAAAAAGGGCAGTGGTTCAACCTCGGGCGTGATTGCCGGTGTTGACTATGTTTCGCAAAATGGTGCTGCAGGCGACGTTGCGAATATGAGCTTGGGTGGCGGCATTAGCCAGGCCCTAGACGATGCCGTTGTAGCAGCTGCCGCAAAGGGTATCCGTTTTGCACTGGCCGCCGGAAACGAGGCGACCAACGCGACCAGCAGCTCACCCGGTCGCGCCAATGGTCCTAACATCTATACGGTGTCGGCCTTCGCAACAGGTGATGTGTTCGCGTCTTTCTCGAACTACGGCAATCCGCCGGTCGATTTTGCAGAACCGGGTGTTGGCATCCGCTCCACATGGCTCGCCGGTGGCTACAACACCATCAGCGGCACCTCGATGGCAACGCCGCACCTTGCCGGCCTCCTGCTCGTTGGTCCGATCCGCAATGGCGGTACGGTGATTGGCGATCGTGACGGCAATCCGGACGTTATCGGCGTACGTTAATAGAGAACTCGGCTTGGGGACTGGAGAATATCCGCCCTGAATAGCCCAGCGAACAGATAGATAGGGCCCCGCACGCAATTGCGTGTTCGGGGCCTTTTCTTAACCATGCTGCAAGCCTTTTGGTCGATAAAATACCCTTTTGGTCACCGGCCCATTATCCCTTTTAGTGGCTTGCCGTTTGTGCCCCCGCGAAATATTGAGGCGGCGAACCAAACGCTATTCCCAGGAAATTTGTATGAAAATCGCGATGATAGGATCAGGTTATGTCGGGCTCGTGTCGGGCGCATGCTTCGCCGACTTTGGCCATGACGTTGTCTGCGTCGACAAGGACGCACGCAAGATCGACCAGCTTAACGCCAATATCATGCCGATTTTCGAGCCCGGTCTCGATACGCTGGTCAAGACCAATGTCGATGCCAAGCGTCTTTCCTTCTCAACGGATCTGAAAGCGTCTCTCAAAGGCTGCGATGCGGTCTTTATCGCTGTGGGTACGCCTTCGCGCCGTGGTGATGGCCATGCCGACCTCAGCTATGTGTATGCAGCTTCCGAAGAACTGGCAGCGGCGATTGACCCGAAAACCGTTGTTGTGACCAAATCGACCGTGCCTGTGGGCACCGGCGATGAAGTCGAGCGGATCATTCGCGAAGCCAACCCGACTCTGGAATTTGCGGTTGTGTCCAACCCCGAATTTCTGCGCGAAGGCGCCGCTATTGGCGACTTCAAACGCCCCGACCGTATTGTTGTCGGCACCGATGTGGAATGGGCTCGCGAAACGATGCGCGCCATCTATCGCCCGCTGTTCCTCAATGAATCGCCGATTCTCTTCACAAGCCGCCGTTCGTCGGAGCTTATCAAATATGCCGCCAACGCATTTCTGGCGACGAAAATTACCTTTATCAATGAAATGGCCGACCTTTGCGAAAAGCTTGGCGCCAATGTTCAGGATGTGTCGCGCGGAATTGGACTCGATAACCGTATCGGGTCGAAATTCCTGCACGCAGGTCCGGGCTATGGCGGCAGCTGCTTTCCGAAGGATACGCTGGCTCTGCTCAAAACCGCTCAGGATAACGATAGTCCGGTCCGCATTGTTGAAGCCGTCGTTCAAGCAAACGACCTTCGCAAGCGGGCCATGGGTCGCAAGATTATCGCTGCCCTGGGCGGGGATGCGCGGGGCAAGAAAGTCGCGCTGCTTGGCCTGACTTTCAAACCCAATACCGACGACATGCGTGATGCGCCGTCGATTGCGATTGTCCAGACCTTGCTGGATGCGGGTGCCGAAGTGCACGCGCACGATCCGGAAGGTATGGAAGAAGCTGCGAAGATCCTGCCCGAAGTTGTCATGACCGACAGCGCTTATGCTGCCGCCGAAGGTGCGGATGCCGTAGCTCTGGTGACCGAATGGGATGCGTACCGCGCGCTTGACCTTGCCAAGTTGCGGTCGGCCATGAACGGCGACGCAATGGTCGATCTGCGGAACATCTACCGCAGCAACGAAATCGAAGCTGCGGGTTTCCGCTACAGCAGCATCGGCCGCTAAACCGGCTGCGACGCCGCCATCATCGTGTCCGATTGGCGAAATCGGTCAAAGGCGGCGGCGATGCAGCGGGCGTAGGGACGTCCGCTGTCCTCGATCACCAGTTCATCCCCCCGCCATTTGGTAAGGCCGCGTTCTTCAAAGGGCTGCAAAGCCTTTATGGGGTGTGCATCGGCGCGAACTTCGACATGGCCGTCGCATAACAGCCGCTCGATCCAGCGGCTATGCTCCCTGTCCTCGGCATCAGGCACAAAGCCGCGCACAGCGGCCAGTGATCCTGCGTTTACCCTGTCGCGATAGGCGCCGATATTCTTCTCGTTCTGGACCATTAACCCGGGCAGCATAGTGATCGAGCTGGCGCCAAAGCCGAGCAGGGTTTCATTGGCATCTTCGGTAAAACCCTGAAAATTGCGCCGGACTTTTCCGGCCTTCGCGGCAATGGCAAGCGGGTCTTCGGGCAGGGCAAAATGGTCGAAACCGATGGGCTCATAACCTGCCGCAACCAGCATTTCGAACCCGAGCGCGGATTGTTTGAACCGCAGATCCGCATCCGGCAGGGCGTCGGTGTCGATCCGCCTTTGCCGCGGAATCATCGAAGGCAGATGGGCATAGCCGAACAAGGCGATGCGTGTGGGCTGCAGGCGGATGGCCTGTTGCAGGCTGTCGCTCAGATCCTCCAACGATTGGTGCGGCAGGCCGTACATCATGTCGAAATTGATCGCCTTTATGCCGCGTGACCGTAGCGATGAGACGCAGGTTTCAATGAGCGATAGCGGCTGCACTCGCCCGATGGCCTCTTGCACATGGGGGGTGAAAGTCTGCACGCCCATGCTGACCCGGCTGACATTGGATGCTGCGAGGACAAGCGCCCATTCGGCGGAGAAACCGCGAGGGTCGATCTCGACCGAAATCTCCGGCTGGCCGGCGGCGAAGACGGTGACGATCCGGTCCATGAGGCGGACGAATTCGACCGTCGAAAGCGCGTTCGGGCTTCCGCCACCAAAGGCAATACGCTGCACAAAGCCGCGCCCGCCGATATGTTTGGCGACCAACGCTAGCTCCGCCTCCAGCGCGTCCAGATAGGCTGCCAGACGCTGCGCCTTGGACGCGGCACCCGTGTTGCAGCCGCAATACCAGCAAATCTGCTCGCAAAAGGGGATATGCAGATACAAGGACAGCGGCGTGCCCGGCTCTACGGCCCGTAACGCATCGGCATAATCCTGCGCCCCCACGCCCTCATGAAACTCGGCCGCCGTCGGATAGCTGGTGTAGCGGGGGACGGGTCTGCTGAGCAGTTCGGGATAATAAGGCCACATGCAGCCTTCATAATCGACCCGGCTGGGCGTGCCTTGATCTGCGTCAAAGACTTTGAATTTGGACGCGGCAATATGACCCTACTGACAGCAAGGTCAGCAGAAGGAAACTGACATGAAATCTCTCTCCCTGAAAACAAGCATGCTGGTAGTGGCCATGGCCCTGGGGACCAGCGCCGCCCATGCCGAAGCAGGCGATACCTTCATCCGCATCCGCGGTATCATGGTCGCGCCGACCGAAAGCTCGGGCGGCATTTTGCCGACCTTCCCGACCGAAGAGGTCAAGGTCAACAACAGCGTGATGCCCGAAGTCGACATCACCCATATGGTCAGCAACAATGTCGGCCTGGAACTGATCGCGGCGACCACCAAGCATAATGCTTCGGGTACAAGCGGCACGACTGGTGGCATTGGCAAGCTCGCCTCGACCTGGGTGCTGCCGCCGACGTTGACGGTGCAATATCATTTCGCCCCCGAGGCCAAGGTGCGCCCCTATGTCGGCGCCGGTGTGAACTATACGATGTTCTATTCCGAAAAGCCCTCTGCAGGGCTGGAGGCCGCGGTCGGCCAGACCGACGTCAACCTGAAGGACAGCTTCGGCTGGGCAGCGCAGGCCGGGGTGGATATCGACCTGAACGAGAAGATTTTCCTGAACTTCGACGTCAAATATATCGATATCGACACCACGGCACGCCTAGCGACAACCGCCATCGGCACGCAGCGCGTGAAGATCAGCCTTGATCCGATCGTGGTCGGCGTAGGCGTAGGCTTCCGCTTTTAAGAGACGCGCCGGGCGGCCAAGGGTCATTGGCCGCCCCGCGTAAGGCGGCGCTTCCGGGGGGAGGCGCCGCCTTTTCTATAGGGTCAGCAGCAGTCGTCGGGATCGCTGTCGTTCAGCTTTTTCCGCCGGTCGTTTGCGGCATGGCATCCCTTTTTGCAGCAGCCATGATCATCACCTTCGCCCGGATGGGGTTGCTTCATGGGGATAGAGACCCGCACCCCGGGTTCCCCGCATACGCCCACGGTCAGCGTCTTGCCTTGCGCCGGAAGTGGCGGGATGACCAAAATGGCAATGGCCAGAAGAGCCGCGATGCGTTTCACAGCGGGTCGTCCTCATCAATCAGGATGCGCAGCGCGGCGCCGTCAGCATCATCGAACTGGCCGTTTTTCAATGACCAGAAGAAGGTGCCAAGGCCCAACAGCCCCAACCCCAACGCCACAGGAATGAGCAGGGCAAGGCCGGTCATCGCACCACCGCCCGCAAGCGCAGCGCGTTGGCCACGACGATCAGCGACGAGCCCGACATGGCCGCCGCCGCAATCAAGGGGGTGACATGGCCCGAAATGGCCAAGGGAACCGCAATGACATTATAGCCAATGGCCAGCGCGAAATTCTGCTTCACGATCTGTTGCGTGCGCCGCGCGGCGTGCAAAGCCGTTGCGACCGGCGAAAGCGCGTCGCCCAGAAAGACGACGTCGGCAGCATTTTGCCCTACATCGCTTGCCGAGGCCGGTGCGATCGAGGCATGCCCGGCGGCGAGCGCAGGGCCGTCGTTCAAACCATCCCCGACCATCAGAATATGATGTCCGGCCTTCTTCTGCCGGGCGATAGCGTCCAGCTTGTCCTCCGGCAACATGGAGGTTTGCGCCGTCAGACCCAATGCGCGCGCCACGGGCCCAACGGCGGTGGCACGGTCGCCCGAAACGATCGAGGATTCGATTCCCATGCGCGATAGTTCGGCCACCGTTTCGGCCGCCTCCTTACGGATCTGGTCGGTAAAATGCACGGTTAAAGCAGGCTGCCCGTCGATCAGCAGCAGCGCCGCCATACCCGCATGCGCCACGTCATAATCCGGTCGGCCCAGCGATACCACGCGCTGTCCCGCCATGGCATAGACGCCGGATCCCGGTATCTCGCGTATCGCGGTCAGTGTCGCTGCTTGGAGCGATGCGGCTTCGAGCGCGCGGCGGATTGCCTCGGATAAGGGGTGGCGGCTGGCCCGCGTGAGCGCGAGCAAAATGGATTGCTGTTCGGCATTGGCGTCGGCGAGATTGACGGGCTCCGGCCGGCCCAGCGTCAACGTGCCGGTCTTGTCGAAAAAGGCGCGGTCGACTTCGGCCAGCCGTTCCAGCGCGCTGCCATCTTTCACCAGAATCCCTGCGCGCATTAACGCGCCCGCAACAACAATCTGCGCCGCCGGAACCGCCAGACCGAGCGCACAGGGGCAGGTGATGATCAGCACCGCAACTGCGATCAGGAGACTTTCGTGCCAGCCCGCCCCTGCCAACATCCAGCCCAGAAAACTGGCCGCCGCCAATGTGTGGACAGCAGGAGCATATAGCCGCGCTGCCCGGTCAGCGACGCGCACATAGAGCGATTTGCTTTGTCCTGCCTGCTCCATCAACCGGGCGATATCGGCAATTGCGGTATCGGGTCCTGCCGCGGTCACACGCACCGTGACGGGATTGTCGATGTTCATTGTTCCCGCATGGATCGTATCGCCTTCACTGGCCATCTGGGGCGCGGATTCACCTGTCAAAAGCGAAAGGTCAAAACTGCTTTGCCCCTGAAGGATCACACCGTCGGCCGCCACGCGTTCGCCCGAGGCGATAATCATATCCATCCCGGGCAAAAGCGCCTTTGCCTCGACCCAGCGGGTTTTTCCATCTTCGCCCAAAACCATGGCGCCTGCCGCGGTCTGTTTCAGCAGCGCGCTGACACCGTCACGCGCGCGGCTGCGCATGACCACGTCAAGCCAGCGCCCGGTGAGCAGGAAAAACAGCAGCATGACGACACCGTCAAAATAGGCATGAGGCCCATGGGTGAAGGTTTCGAACAGGCTGAGCGCGGTTGTAATCAGGACACCGATCGAAATCGGCACGTCCATATTGGTGCGTCCTTTGCGCAGGGCCGCCCAAGCCGTGCGGAAAAAAGGCCGACCGGCATAGGCCACCGTCGGCAAGGCGATGAGCGCGGATATCCAGTGGAACAGGTCGCGGGTGAAACCTTGCGCACCCGACCATACCGAAACCGACAGCAGCATGATGTTCATCATGGCAAAACCGGCCACCGCCATGGCCTGCAGCATCTGCCGCGATTCCTGCTGCGTCCCGTCGGTCATGTCCCCTGCGATGGGCACCGCTTCAAATCCGATATCGCCCAGGATTTTGACAAGCTGCGGCAATGTCATTTCCGGTAGGTGCGTGATCGCCACGCGCTTTGCCGTGAAATTCACGCGCGCAGCGGCAATGCCGGGGTTCAGTGCCAGACCGTTTTCAAGCTTGGATATACATCCGGCGCAGCGCACGCCGGGCACCGCAAACTCGGTTTGCGGCAATGCTACAGGATTGCGGTTTGGCGTTGCTGCGGTCACTGCAATGGCTCCCTCAGATGAAAGATGTCGGCATTTTTGCGCAGTGCGAGCTGCACATTCCACCGCCCTTGCGGCAAAGCCTCTTTCGACCGCAGAGCACCTTCACCGATGGCAACGAAGCTGAGGGGTTGGTCTTCCTCCCGTCCTAACGGATGAAGGGCATCTCCGGTTGCGCTCACACCGTCCAGCGCGGTGCCATTGCTTTGCACCGACAGCATTATGTGCCTGTCCCCATCCAACCGCGCCACGACCTGCCAGCCCAGACGGTCCTGCCGTTCGGCGGCGTTCAGCCAACTGTTGTAATTCTGGCTGGCGACATAGCTGTTATCGACTACGGTGCCGCCAAAGGTCGAAATGGCCATGCGTGCCATCGTAAAGTTGACCGCCATAACCACCCCGAAAAAGGTGACCAAGATCGCGGTCATATGCCATCCTGTAAAGGTGCGCGCTGTGCCGATACTCATCAGTCTTCCTCCGGTCGTTCAAAAATCAGGGTATCGCTGTCGCCGCGTTCGTCGCCCGTCCGGGCACGGGCGCTGATCGTAAATTCTGTGCGGGCCGGACCATCTTCGGGGGCTGCGATGAAAAGGCGGACCTTGTGCACCGCGTCGGGATCGACGGTGAAATTGACATTCTGTCGGGCAAAGGCCCTGTCGCCGTCGGCGGTCCAGACCACGGCCCCGGGCAGTCCTTCGATATAAATATCAACGATGCGGGGACGGGCCTGCATATTGCGGATTTTCAGCGTGTAATTGTTACGGATCGAACCGTCCGACAGCTGCACATAGACTGGGTTGCGGTCGTGCTGCACGGCAAGGTCTAACCGCGTCCGCTGTCCAAGGGTGAACAGCATGGCAAGCCCAATGCTCGTCCAAATCGCAAGATAGATGATCGTGCGCGGACGGAACAAGGTCTTGAGAACCGGTGTGCCGGTGCCGCCTTTCTTTTCGATCTCCGTATCGTCCAGCGTGCAATAATCGATAAGACCGCGGGGCTTTCCGATTTGCGCCATGACCTTGTCGCAGGCATCGATACACAGCGCGCAGGTAATGCAGCCGATTTGCGGCCCTTCGCGGATGTCGATGCCGGTCGGGCACACCGCGACACATTGGTAGCAATCGATACAGTCGCCAAATGCCGACGGGTTCGCCTGCGCCGCCTTCAGGCTGCCGCGCTGTTCCCCGCGCCAGTCCTTATACGTCACCAGCAGCGATTTTTCGTCCATCATCGCGGTCTGGATGCGGGGCCAAGGGCACATGTATATGCACACCTGTTCGCGCATGAATCCGCCAAAGACAAAGGTCGTCGCGGTCAATATGCCGACGGTGGCATAGGCAACAGGGGCGGCATTTCCCGACCAGAAGTCGCGCACCAATGTCGGGGCATCGGCAAAATATATGATCCATGCGCCGCCGGTCCAGAAGGCGATAAACAACCAGATGGCCCATTTGCTGAAACGTTTGGCAATTTTCTCGGCACCCCAAGGGGCAGTTTCGAGACGCTTTTGCGCATTGCGGTCGCCATCGATGAATCGCTCGACATGTTGGAACAGGTCAGTCCAGACGGTTTGCGGACAGCTATAGCCGCACCAGGCACGGCCGACGGCGCTGGTGACCAGAAACAGTCCGATGCCCGCCATGACGAGAAGGCCGACCACATAATAAAATTCATGCGGCCAGATTTCGATCTGGAACATGTAGAAGCGCCTGTTGGCCAGATCGACAAGCACAGCCTGGTTCGGCGCATAGGCACCGCGGTCCCAGCGGATCCACGGCGTGATGTAATAAATCGCCAGCGTCACCGCCATGATGACCCATTTCAGCCGACGGAAAAATCCGTCGACTGCTTTCGGGTAGACGCTCTTTCGCGCTTGATAGAGCGGCTGTCTGGGGCCGGTCAGGTCTTCAGGGCTGGACATTGGCGGCGACCTTTTCCGGGTCGGGGACCGCTGCCGGGACTGGTGCCGCATTGGCTTCACCGCCGCCCAGCGAATGGACATAGGCCGCCAGCATCTTGATCGTCACCGGATCGAGCCGGTTGTCCCATCGCGGCATGACGCCATAGCGGGCCTTGGTGATCGTGGTTTTGATGCTCGCCACATCGCCGCCATAGAGCCAAATGCCGTCGGTCAGATTGGGTGCGCCAAATTCACGCAAGCCCTTCCCATCGGTGCCGTGGCATGATGCGCAATTGTTGGCGAACAAGGCTGCACCACTGGCGGAAAGCGCACTGGGTTTTGCCTTGCCGGACAGAGTCTGCACATAGGCCGCGACCGCATCAATTTCGCCGTTGGCCAAAACACCGCCAAATGCCGGCATCTGTGAAAAGCGGGTGGCTTCGTGGTCCGGCTGGCGAATTCCGTTGGTGAGCGTGTAGTGAATAGCCGGCAGATCGCCGCCCCACAGCCAGTCATCATCGTTCAAATTGGGATAGCCCTTGGAACCGGCGGCGCCCGATCCGTGGCATTGGACGCAATGCACTTTAAATGCCGCACGGCCACCTTCAATCGCGGCCTGATAGAGCTTTTCATTTCCGGCTAGCTGTTCGACAGGGATGGCGGCCAGCGCATTGGTGATGGGTGCACGGCGTGCGGTTTCCGCCTTTAGCTCCTGCTCCAATTGCCCCCGGCTCGACCAGTTCCACAGCCCGGGAGTTGCCCCATTGAGCATCGGGATGGCGGGAAAAAGGACGATATAGCCAAGGCCCCACAGGATACAGGCCCAAAAGGTGAAGACCCACCAACGGGGCATGGGTGTGTCGAGTTCCTCAATGCCATCCCATTCATGTCCTACGGTCTGTGTGCCGGTTGGTGCATCGATGCGTTTATTCTCAGCCATTGTCATCGTCCCTGAAAATCATGGTGGCAGCGTCTTCGTTGCGTTGCCGGTTCGCTTTGCGGAAAGGCCAGGCGATGAGGATGAGGAAGATCATCCCCATGACCACAAGGCCCCAACTGTCGGCAAAGTGGCGAAGGTCGTTATAGCTCATCGCGGTTGCTCGAACGGCTTGGCCTTCTGGTGATCGACAAGCGTGCCGAGCATCTGCAGATAGGCGACTACGGCATCCAGTTCGGTTACCTTGGCGGGGTTGCCGTCAAAATCGCGGACCTGTGCCTTGGGATATCGCGCCTGCAGCGCGGCGCCGTCCGCATTGGGGTCGGCTTGCGCCATCAGGTCGGCATCAGCCTCTTTGATCGCGTCCTTGCTATAGGGCACACCGACCCGCGACAGGGCGGTCAGGTGGCCCGCCATCTGGCCTGCCTTCACCGGGCGCTCGGCCAGAAAGGCGTAAGGGGGCATGATGGATTCCGGCACGACGCTGCGCGGATCTTTCAGATGGGCGCGGTGCCATTCATCCGAATAGCGGCCACCCACCCGGGCAAGATCGGGGCCTGTTCGTTTCGATCCCCATTGGAACGGGTGGTCGTACATGCTCTCTGCCGCAAGGCTATAAGGGCCGTAACGTTCCACCTCGTCGCGGAACGGGCGGACCATCTGGCTATGGCAGACATAGCAGCCTTCGCGGATATAGATGTTACGGCCCGTCAGTTCGAGTGGTGTGTAAGGGCGGACGCCTTCGACCTTTTCGACCGTGGAGTCGATCCAGAACAGGGGCGCGATTTCGACGATGCCGCCTATGGCCACGGCGCCCAGTGCGCACAGGCCGAGCAGGCTGACGTTACGCTCCAGATTCTTGTGGCTGAAGGCGCCGGTCTTGGGTGTGCTTGTCATGTCTGCTGCTCCTTATTCGGCGGGGACGGCGACAAAGGGCCGGTCCGCTTCAGGATTATAGGGCGTTTCGGTCATCGGCTTTTCGACGCGGAGCTTGCCTGCGATGGTCATCCACACGTTGAAGACCATGACCAGCGCGCCGGAGAGGTAGAGCAGTCCGCCAAAGGCCCGGATCAGGTACATGGGGAACATCGCGGCGACCGTCTCGGCGAAGGAGTATACGAGGTAACCGTCGGCTCCATATTCACGCCACATCAGGCCTTGCATGATCCCCGACACCCACATGGCCGAGGCATAGAAAACGATGCCCAGGGTGGAGAGCCAGAAGTGCCAGTTGATCATCCGCAGCGAATACATCCGCTCCCGGTTCCACAGGCGGGGGAACAGATAATAGAGGCAGGCGAAGGTGATCATCCCGTTCCAGCCGAGCGCACCGCTGTGCACATGGCCGATGGTCCAGTCGGTATAGTGCGACAGGCTGTTGACGGCCTTGATGGACAGCATCGGGCCTTCAAAGGTGCTCATGCCGTAGAAGGCGAGTGCCATGACCATCATGCGGATGATCGGGTCGGTGCGGATCTTGTCCCATGCGCCGTTCAGCGTCATCAGGCCGTTGATCATCCCGCCCCAGCTGGGCATCCACAGGACGACCGAGAACACCATGCCCAGCGTCTGCGCCCAGTCGGGCAATGCGGTGTAGTGCAGATGGTGGGGGCCAGCCCAGATGTAGAGGAAGATCAGCGACCAGAAGTGGACGATAGACAGGCGGTAGGAATAGACCGGCCGCTCGGCTTGCTTGGGGACGAAATAATACATCATCGCCAGAAAGCCTGCGGTCAGGAAGAAGCCGACAGCGTTGTGGCCGTACCACCATTGGGTGAGGGCATCCTGGACACCGGCAAAGGCGCTGTAGCTTTTGGAACCGAACAGACTGACCGGCATCGACAGGTTGTTGACCAGATGCAGCATCGCCACGGTGATGATGAAGCTCAGGTAGAACCAGTTGGCGACATAGATGTGCGGCTCTTTGCGCTTCACGATCGTGCCGACAAAGACAGCGAGATAGCTGACCCAGACGACCGTCAGCCAGAGGTCGACATACCATTCGGGCTCGGCATATTCCTTACCCTCTGTCACGCCCATCAGATAGCCTGTGGCGGCCAGCACGATGAAGAGCTGGTAGCCCCAGAAAACAAAACGGGCGAGACCGGGGAAGGCGAGTCTCGCCCGGCAAGTGCGCTGGACGACGTAGAAACTCGTCGCGATCAACGCATTGCCTCCAAAAGCGAAAATCACCGCAGAGGTGTGCAGGGGCCGCAGGCGTCCGAAGGTCGTAAACTCCAGATTGAAGTTCAGAACGGGAAAGGCGAGTTGCAGCGCGATGATAAGCCCGACCAGAAAGCCGGCGATCCCCCAGAACAACGTCGCAATCGCGCCCCAGCGGATCGGATCGTCATCATAATGCGACGCGACCGAAGGGCCGCTGAGGACAGGAAAGCGTCCGGTGATGAAGTCGAACTTGTGCATCGACGCCGCCATCGCAATCAGCGCGGCGAGACAGACGATGCCCATATGCACCGAATAGGCCATGTCGGCACCCAGTGCCATCGCGGCAAAAGCCATGACGGCGACGAAAAACCACACCCCAACGCGGGTTAAAAGAATATCCATAATCATTCCCCGACCGCAGAAATATGTGCGGCTCGGGTTGGCGATGGGCTATTTGGGGGGCGGCATCATTGACCTAGGTCAAGAAAGCGAAAGATAGGATTTAGGCGGCTTCCGCCAGATCGAGCAGCGCCTGCCGGTCATGGATGACAACGCGCCGCCGGTCCGGCAGCTCAATGACGCCGCTGGACTTTATCCGTGTCAGCTGGCGGCTGACGGTTTCGATCGTGAGGCCAAGGATATCGGCCATCTGCTGCCGGTCCATCGGCAGTTCAAATTCGTCGAGATTAAGCGTCGGCCCCGTGCAGCCGTCCGAACTCAACCGTTCCGAAATGCGGAGCAGCAGCGTGGCGATACGTTCCTCGGCAGTTTTCTTGCCCAAAAGCATCATCCACTGCCGCGCGTCATCCAGCTCGATCAGCGTCCGCTGCAGAAGCTTGTGCTGCAATTCGGGATGCTCGCGCGCGAACTGGTCGAATGTCGACCGGTGGAAAACGCAGACCTCCGCATCGCTGAGCGCGGTGACGCTATAGGGGCTTTCCTTGCCAAAGGGGCGACCGATAAAGTCGGACGGGAAAACGATGCCGACAATCTGCTCGCGCCCGTCGGCGGTCGAGACGCTCAGTTTCAGGACGCCGGTGATCACATTGGCGACAACAAGGGAATCGTCCCCTTCCCACACAAGTGTCTGCCCGCGCTTTACCGTTTGCTTCCGGCCTTTTTGGCCCAGTGCAAGCAGTTCGTCAGGACTCAGTCCCGAACAAATAGCCCTGTTTCGTACAACACATTGCGCACAATCGCTCATGGCCGACGGGGTAGCAACTTTCCGCCTGAGTGACAAACCGATTTACAAAGTCTCGCGGACAAGCCCCAGAACCGGTTCGGCCCATTCGGGGCGGCAGATCAACAGGTCGGGCATATAGACGTCCGCCTGGTTGTAAATCAGAGGCGATCCGTCAACCCGGCTGATGTGCAGGCCATATGCGGCAGCGACCGCGGCAGGCGCGCAGCTGTCCCATTCATATTGGCCGCCGGTGTGGAGATAGATTTCTGCTTCTCCGCGGACAACGGCCATTGCCTTGGCACCGGCGCTGCCCATCGGGACGAGATCGGCACCGATTTTTTCGGCAACCGCAACGGCTTCGGCGGCGGGGCGGGTGCGGCTGACCAACATGCGGGGTTTGGCCGCAGCGGGGGGAAGAGGTTGGGGCTGGTCGGTGCGCAGAACCAGGTCAAGCCCCGGAAGCGCAACCGCACCAATGGTCGGCACACCGTCCACGGCCAGCGCGACATGCACCGCCCAGTCGGTCCGTTCTTCGCCATATTCCCGCGTGCCGTCGACAGGATCGATGATCCAGACACGCGATTTGGACAGGCGCTCGGCATTATCCTTTTCCTCTTCGGACAATAAACCGTCCTCGGGGCGCTGTTCGCGAAGCGCATGGCAGAGGAACTGGTTGGCGGTCTGATCGCCCGCCTTCCCCAAAGCCTTCAGGCTCAAAAGGCCGGAAGCCCGGACCTCGAGCAACAACCGGCCCGCAACAAGAGCCAGATGCGCCGCCAATTCGCTGTCGTTCATATCCAGTCTCACTTCAGGGGCATCAGAAGGCGGATGATATGTTCGGCGGCATCGGCCGCTGTCATCTCGACCGTGTTGACGCGAATTTCCGGATTGAGCGGTGCCTCATAGGGGCTGTCGATGCCGGTGAAATTCTTCAACGCACCGCTGCGTGCCTTTTTATAAAGGCCCTTCACATCCCGTTCTTCCGCCACTTCGAGCGGCGTGTCGACGAAGATTTCGACAAATTCGCCTTCCGGCATCATGGCGCGAACCATGTCGCGTTCGGCGCGGAATGGCGAAATGAAGGCGGTCAGGACGATAAGCCCCGCGTCCGTCATCAATTTCGCCACTTCACCCACGCGCCGGATATTTTCAATCCGGTCGGCTTCGGTAAAGCCCAGATCCTTGTTCAGGCCATGCCGCACATTGTCACCATCCAACAGGAAGGTGTGGCGGTTCATAAGGTTCAGACGCTTTTCAACCTCGTTGGCGATGGTCGATTTGCCCGAACCCGACAGGCCGGTGAACCAGAGCACACGGGGTTTCTGGTTCTTCAGATTGGCGTGTTCGTCGCGGCCAATATCGGTCGCCTGCCAATGGACATTCTGCGCACGGCGCAAGCTGAAGTGCAGCATGCCCGCACCTACGGTCCGGTTGGTGATCTTGTCGATCAGGATATATCCGCCCAGCGCGCGGCTTGTGGTGTAGGGTTCGAAAACAATAGGCTTGTCGGTCGCAAGCTCGACCACGCCGATGGCATTCAGTTCCAACGTCTTGGCGGCCAGATGCTCCATCGTGTTGACGTTGACCGTATATTTGGGCTGCTGGACCGTGGCCGATACCATCTGCGTTCCCAATTTCAGCCAATAAGACCGTCCGACATGCAAGGGGTCGTCATCCATCCAGACGATGGTGGATTCAAACTGGTCCGACACTTCGGGAGGATTATCCGCTGTGGCAATGACATTGCCGCGCGAACAGTCGACTTCGTCTGCAAAGCAGATGGTGACGGATTGTCCGGCAACGGCTTCCTCCAACTCGCCTTCCAGCGTCACGATCTTGGTGACGGTCGATGTTTTGCCTGACGGCAGCACGCGGATGGCGTCCCCCGGCTTGACCGATCCGGTCGAGATCAGACCTGAAAAGCCACGGAAATCGAGATTGGGACGGTTCACCCACTGGACGGGCAGACGGAACGCCTTGCTCTGGTCATCGGTGTTGTTGAGCTCGACCGTTTCGAGATGCTCCATCAGCGTTTCGCCGCCATACCAAGGCGTGTTGGCGGAACGCGACGTGATGTTGTCGCCCGCCAGACCCGAAATAGGAATGCAGGTGAAATTCTCGGCGATGCCCGCTTCGCGAACGAAGGCGCGGAAATCATCGCAGATGGCGTCATAGCGTGCCTGATCATAATCGATCAGGTCCATCTTGTTGACCGCCAATACGATATTCTTCACGCCGATCAGGTGCGCCAGATAGGCGTGACGTCGCGTCTGGACGATAATGCCTTTGCGGGCATCGACCAGCAGGATAGCCAGATCTGCCGTGGATGCGCCGGTGACCATGTTGCGGGTATATTGTTCGTGGCCCGGACAATCGGCGACGATGAATTTGCGCTTTTCCGTCGCAAAGAAGCGGTAAGCGACATCGATGGTTATGCCCTGTTCGCGCTCGGCAGCGAGGCCGTCAACCAGAAGCGCAAAATCGATTTCCTGCCCTTGCGTCCCGACGCGTTTGCTGTCGGCCTGCAACGCCTCCAGCTGGTCTTCAAAGATCATCTTTGAATCATAGAGCAGTCGCCCGATCAGGGTCGACTTGCCGTCGTCGACACTGCCGCAGGTAATGAACCGCAGCAGGCTTTTGTGCTGGTGGGTTTCCAGATAGGCGTCGATATCCTCGGCGATAAGGGCGTCGGTCTTGTAGATCGTATCGGCTTCCGACATCAGAAATAACCTTCCTGCTTTTTCTTTTCCATGCTGGCATCACCGCCATCCTTGTCGATGACACGGCCCTGACGCTCCGACGTGGTGGTCAACAGCATTTCCTGAATGACTTCGGGCAACGTTTTTGCATCGCTTTCGACGGCACCGGTCAACGGGAAGCAACCCAAGGTACGGAACCGGATCGAGCGTTCGGTAATTTCGGGGCGCTTGCCCATGACCCGTTCCAGACGATCAATGTCGTCGGCCATGAATAATTGGCCCTGATATTCGTAAGTCGGCCGCTTCGCGCTGAAATAGAGCGGGACAATCGGAATGTCGTTCAAATGGATATATTGCCAGATGTCCAACTCGGTCCAGTTGGAGATCGGGAAAATGCGGATGCTTTCACCCTTGGTTTTGCGGGCGTTGTACAGGTTCCACAATTCGGGACGCTGGTTCTTCGGGTCCCAGCCATGGGTGGCAGTGCGGAACGAAAAGATGCGCTCCTTGGCCCGGCTTTTCTCCTCGTCGCGACGCGCGCCGCCAAAGGCTGCGTCGAAACCATAATGGTCGAGTGCCATTTTCAAGCCCTCTGTTTTCCACATATCGGTGTGCAGCGGGCCGTGGTCGAACGGGTTGATGCCCCGGTCCATGGCTTCCTGATTTTGATAAACGAGCAGTTCCATGCCGCTCTCATTCGCCATCTGGTCGCGCAGCTTGTACATATCCTGGAATTTCCAGGTTGTGTCGACGTGCAGCAACGGAAAGGGCGGGGGCGAAGGGTAGAATGCCTTGCGCGCAAGATGCAGCATGACGGCGCTGTCCTTGCCGACCGAATAGAGCATGACGGGCCGTTCGGATTCGGCCACAACCTCGCGCATGATGTGAATGCTCTCGGCTTCCAATCGTTCCAAATGGGTCAATGTGCGCGTCATCGCTGTGCAAACTCCTTAAACTGTTGCCGAATCACTTGCCCGTCAAAAACACGACTTGAACCTCCCATATGGGAGGATATAGTGCAGGGATGCGCACCGACGACGACAGTCTGCTACAATCGCTTTACGAAGGGATGTTCGAGACGCCCCTATGGCGCGGATTTCTTAACAAGTTACTTGCCAAGACCGGCTCCGACGCCGTGAAATTGCTCTTTCAGCCGTCGGATGAGGAGCGCATCATCGAACTGTCGGCTGGAAACGCCGCGGTGCTTGAGGAAAATCTATTGCCGGAGGGCAGTCGCAGGATCGGGGACGCTATTCCGTTCCGCGCAATGCGCCCCAACCGTGTTTATGCGCAGGAAGAATTGCGTGACCTCGCCGACGTGGAGCGCTCCGTTCCTTCGGCCATCTCTGCCCATCCGGCACCGTTCAAACAATTGCGCGCGATTCGGGTCACGGAGCCCGGTGGACTTGACTTGTGGCTGCTATGTTCGGGCGGAAACAATATCGGTTCGGCCACCAGCGCGTTGCTGACCGCCCTTGCGCCGCATCTGCAAATTGCACTGCGCAGCCATGCGGCGCTCGAACGCGAACGTTTCCGTTCCTCGATCACGGGTCAGGCGTTCGACCGTTTGAAGATGGGGTGGCTGTCGCTGGACACGGGGTGCCATATCATCGACGCCACCGACAATCTGGACCAACTGTTCCAATGGGGCGGTGTGTTGCGGCGTGGCCGCTATGACCGTCTGGTGCCTGCGTCCCCGGCTATAGACCGTGCATTGACCGCGCTTGTGAAAAGCTTCGCCGCCGATCGCGATGCCCGGCCGCAGGCTTTCAATCTCAGCAAGGACCCATGGGTCGAAATGCTGGTGACACCCCATCAAAGTCCCAATTTTGCGGGCAGCCGAACGCCCGTTGCCATTGTCTATATCAGCGGGGATCGCCGGTCCCAGGCCGACCGGTGCGACCAGCTTGTCGACCTGTTTGGCCTTTTGCCCAGCGAAGCGCGGCTGGCGTGGATGCTCGCCCAGGCGACGAGCATAGCAGAGGCCGCCGAAGCCCTCGGTCTGACAGTCGAAACGGCGCGGAACTATTCCAAGAAAATATATGCCAAAACAGGCGCGCGGGGTCATGCGGAACTGGTGCGTATCATTCTCACCAGCGTCCTCGCGATTAGCTAAACAGCCCAATTCCGATTTCGCTTGCGACTCCTGTGAAATGATATAAATATGATATCATATTTAATGGGAGGTTTTAATGACGGAACCGGTTACAACTTTGAACGCAAGCCGCGAAGCGCGCGCTGGTGGCTTTAGCGGATATCTCGCTCTTTTGCTGATGCTGGCCTTTCTTGGCTATGGCATCTGGTCTATGGTGGGGGTGATTGAAGGCGGCGACAACGCTATGCCAGCGGACTTCATGGGGTTGATCGGCTCGCTATTCCTGTTCTTTTTGCTGTCGGCAGGCTTCTACATGATCCAGCCCAACCAGGGCGTCGCGATTACCTTGTTCGGCGCCTATAAAGGAACCGACCGTAATGAAGGTCTTCGCTGGGTCTGGCCGTGGATGGGCAAGGCGAAGATTTCGCTACGTGCCAACAACCTGATTTCCGAAAAGATCAAGGTCAACGACCTGCGCGGCAACCCGATCGAGATGGCGGCGCAAGTTGTCTGGCGCGTGACCGATACGGCGCAGGCGCTGTTCGATGTTGACGATTACAAAGCCTTTGTTCTTGCGCAAATCGAAGCCGCAGTGCGGACTATTGGTGCGCGTTACCCTTATGATGACTTCACCCATCAGGAAGTAACCCTGCGTGGCAATCATGATCAGGTCGGGGCCGAACTGCGCGCCGAGTTGATGGCACGGCTGGCAGTGGCGGGTATCACCGTGGACGAATGCGGCTTCACCCATCTTGCCTATGCGCAGGAAATCGCAGGGGCCATGCTGCGCCGGCAACAGGCCGAAGCCGTTGTGGCCGCGCGCAAGACTCTGGTCGAAGGTGCGGTGGGTATGGTGGAAATGGCGTTGGAGATGCTGTCGGCCAAAAATGTGGTCGAGCTGGATGACGAACGGCGTGCGGCCATGGTGTCCAACCTGATGGTTGTGCTGTGCGGCGAACGTGATACCCAGCCGGTCGTCAACACCGGTACCCTCTACAGCTAAGGATAGCGGCTTGGGCGCTCCACCGAAAAAGGCCTTTCCGCTCCGTCTGGACCCCGCTTTATTCGCGGCGGTCGAGCGGGCGGCAGCGTCGGATTTCAGGAGCGCCAATGCCGAAATCGAAGTATTGCTGCGCGAGGCGCTGGCCAGACGCGGCGTCAAGGTGGGGGTAAGCGAAGCCCCCAAGCGGGGACGGCCGCCCCAAAAATGATGTTGTCATTTGCGCGAAGCTGGTCCGATAGAAAGGGTTAGGAATATGCTACACCATTTCATGGTAAAAGGCCCTTGGTTCAGGGCCAAGCGTTTTGGCTATGGCGCGGGTCTCCCGTTCAAATGGCAGGGGTGGGTTCTGCTGCTGTCGCATATGGCCGCAATCATCGGCATCTCTCTGGCTCTCGCGGAACGCCCGCTGGTGATGTTGCCTCTGGTTCTGGTCGTTGCGCTCGCCCCGATGCCGATTTACGCCGCCCGCACTGAAGGCGGCTGGAAATGGCGCAGCGGAGACTGACGGGCGGTTGGGGGCTCTACCTCCCCAATTTTGCCCACGCCAGATCCGCAAATTCGCATAGCAGGGGGCGTGTGTCGCGCGGGTCGATGATATCCTCGACATTGAATTTCTCGGCCGTGCGGAATGGGGATGTCACCGCGTCCAGCCGCGCCTTGATCTCGGCGAGTTTGGCAGCGGGGTTTTCTGCGGCGGCGATTTCGGACTTATAGGCCGCCTCCAATCCACCCGCGATGGGCAGACTGCCCCAGTCGCCCGATGGCCAGGCGAAGCGGTATTGGAAACGTTCCCCGTTCGACATGGCGCTGCCGGCAATGCCATAGGCGCGGCGTATGATGACCGAAGCCCACGGTATCTTCGCCTTGTACACCGCATTCATGGCCTCGACGCCATAGCGGATTGTGCCGCTGCGTTCGGCCTCCAGCCCGATCATAAAGCCGGGATTGTCCACCAGATGGACGACCGGCAGGCGGAAGCGTTCGGCCAGTTTGACAAAGCGCTTCACCTTCTGGCTCGTCAGCGCCTCCCATGATCCGCCCAGATAGGTCGGGTCAGACGCAAGTACCGCCACGGGCCAGCCGTCCAGCCGCGCAAAGGCAGTGATCGCCGCGCGGCCCCAGCGCTTGCCCATTTCGAAGACGCTGTCTGCATCGAACACGGCGCCCATGACGGCGCGCATCGAATAGACCTGCTTGTCGTCGCGCGGGACAATGGAAAGCAGTTTCTCGTCGCGGCGCTCCACCGGATCGGTGCTTAGGGTCCGTTCAGCCAGCCGGTCGACCGAGGACGGCAGGTAGGACAGGAAGCGGCGGGCATAGGCAAAGGCTTCGTCTTCGCTGGCGACCTCCTCGTCGACCACGCCATTGCGGGTATGGATTTCGGAGCCGCCGAGCTCTTCCTTGGACAGCGACTCGCCGATCTGGGCGGCGACGACGGGACCGGCGGCGAACAATTGGGACAGGCCTTTGACCATGATCGAATAATGGCTCGCCACCGTGCGCGCCGCGCCCATGCCGGCGGTGGGGCCGAGCGCTAGGGCGACGACCGGGACGGTTTCCAGATTGGTGACAATATCCTCCCAACCCGGCGTGACGGGCACATAGGTGAAGCCCATATCCTCAAGGCTTTTGACTGACCCGCCGCCACCGGTGCCGTCGATCATGCGGATCAGCGGAATGCCCATTTCGTGCGCCATTTTCTCGGCCTGCACGAATTTGCGGTGCAGCGCTGCGTCAGCCGCCCCGCCGCGCACGGTGAAGTCATCGGCAGTTGCCACGATCGCGCGCCCGTCGATGCGCCCCCGGCCGAAGATGAAGTTGGATGCGGCAAAGTCGGTCAGTTCGCCCGCCTCGTCATAGCTCCCCCGCCCCGCAATCTTGCCGATCTCCCGAAAGCTATCGCGGTCGAGCAGCCGCCGGATCCGTTCGCGGGCATCGAGCTTCCCCTGCCCATGCTGCCGCGCCACCTTCTCTGTGCCGCCCATATTTTCGGCCAGCCTCTCCCGTCGGCGGATATCCTCTACCTCTTTTTCCCAGCTCATGCGGTGTCCTTCCAATGGCGCGATAGTTACCCCGCTTTCCCCTTGACGCCACAGCTTTTTTATCTGCATTGCGAACCGCTGTATTATATGTATAATACACAACTTGACGCGGAGAGGAGAGGTTCATTGAAGAAAAGCGCTTTGGCAGCGATAGGCGCGCTGTTGATGGGGGTTGCACCCTTGGCGGCTGCAGAGCCGGAGGTGGACATCCCGCAAGTGGAGGTCTTGCCGTTGTCCTTTGCGCAGAGCGGCCTATCCGGCGCGGGGGGTGAACGTATCAAGGCGGACTTGGCCGATGCGCAATTTGTCGCACTGGGCGAAGATCATGGCTTTGCCGATGCACCGAAACTGGCGCAGGCGCTCTCCGCCGAGATGGAACGTCGGGGCGGGCCTGTCTATCATGCCGCCGAAATAGGCCCTTTCAGCGCCGAATGGCTGCACCGCCATTTTGCCAGCGGGACTACATCGGATGGGCTCAAACGCGTGGTGGCCGGTTTGAAAGGCAAGGGCCTTGCCATGCCCTTCACCAGCAATGTCGAAGACGCAACGCTTGCCGCCGGATTTTTCGATGCCGATGGCACATCCCGTCTGTGGGGTATCGATCAGGAATTCATGGGCGCGCCGATGATCCTGTTGGAGGCGCTTGCCACCCGAACGCAGGACAAGGCCGCGCGCAGCGCAGCGCAAAAAATCGCGGAGGCAGACCGTGCCGCGCTGGCCAAGCTCGATTTCGACAATGCCTGGCTGGCAAAAGCAAAGAAAGACGATTTTGAAGAATTGGCCAGAGCATTTGCCACCGACCCGGACGCGCCGGGTTTGATGGAAGCATTTGCGACCAGCGCCGAGATATACCAGCTCAACAACAGCGGCTCCTACGCTGCATCAAACGAATTTCGCAGCGCTTTGATGCAGGGTTATTTTCTGGAAAATTACCGCAAGGCAGGACGCGCGCCCAAGGTTATTTTGAAGATGGGGGCTTATCATCTGGGTCGGGGCACCACGCCGGTCGGGATTTATGATCTTGGGTCGCTGCTGCCCGGTTTAGCCGCAGCCAATGGGAAAAAGTCGCTGCACATCGTCTTCATCCCGCTTGCCGGATCCGTTCGGTCCATCGCGCCTTCTGACACAGGCGTAACAGCGGTCAAACCCTATCAGGATGAAGGCGTCGGCGCCCTGTTGACGGCCGCGGGGATTTCGGTGGATTCCCTTCCGGCGACGGGTCATGTGGTGATCCCGACCACGGCGATCCGGCTCCGTCTGTCGGGGAAGCAGAAGCGCGAATTGCCCGAAATGGCGCGCTTCATCCTCAACGGTTTTAACTATCTGGTGACGACGCGTGACGCGAAGGCTGCCACCCATTTTGAGGACTGGCGTCCCTGATCCGGCGTCAGGACAACGCGTCGTCCAGCAACCGCGCCAACCGTAATCCGCCCCGCTCCACCTGCAGGCGCAGTGCGGCGCGTGATGCAGCCACATCAGCTTCGTCGATCGTCACCGGCAATTGCGGTTTTGCACCGCACGGGTCGCCATCGACCGCGCGGCGATAGGCGATATCGCGCGAGATGGCCCAATTCTCCATGCTCCAGTCGCGCGCTGTGCCAGTCGCCATGGCCGCTTTTTCATCTGCCGTGAAACGGCGAACGATCACGGGCGCAGCGGATAAGGCCCGGTCCGCGAGCAAGCCATCCCACACCGAATGGAGATTGTAACCCGGCATGACGCCATAATTGGCCTTCAGATCATTGCCGCCCCTGTCGTCATGGTCACCGGCATGCAGGGGTTGGTGGACGTCACCGATAAAATGGACAAGAAATGCAAGCGCTTCCAAGCGCACATGGGCGGGGAGCGTGCGGTTCTTCAAAAGGGCAAAGTTGCGGTCGATCTGGGCCGAAACACAATTGCCATCCGCGCATGCACTTTTGAGGTCGAACGGCTTGCAGATATCGACATTCTGATAGTGCCAGCTGTTGGTATAACCCCAGCGCACCCGGTCACCCTTGATGCAATCGGCCCATACACTGACATCGGCCATGGTCCGTAACGGGCATTGCGGCGTCCCCAACAACGGTGCGGCGCGCAGCAGTTTCTGGACCGCCACCCGGCTTTTTGCCGACATATTGGCTTCGGCAATATGGGCGACGGTTTCATGGCCATATTCCCAATAGGCCTGCACAGGCGCGACGGGAAAAAGCAGGAGACACAGGGCAGATATCAGGCGTTTCATCACCTCGGCTAAAGCCGCGCACGCCGCAAAAGGAAAGCGCTAACCTTCATTCATCCCCATAAATTGCGACCATCTTTTCCCCGGCGCTGGTGGCTTTGCCACGGTACATGCCCGGGGTGTTGAACGAGAAGGTTGCCGTTCCATCGGGCGCGGTGACGATAACGCCGCCGGTGCCGCCCAGTAATCCCAGTTCCTTGATGACATGATCCGATGCAGTCTTCGCATCTTCACCCAACATCCGCATCCGCGCACAGATTTCATGCGCAACCCCCAAACGAATGAAAAACTCCCCTGCGCCGGTGGCCGAAACCCCGCACGCGCGGTTGTCGGCATAGTTGCCAGCGCCGATAATCGGGCTGTCGCCGATACGGCCCCAACGCTTTCCGGTCAGGCCGCCGGTCGACGTTCCGGCAGCGACATTACCCGCACTGTCGACAGCCACCGCGCCGACTGTTCCATATTTCAAATCGACATCATACCAGCCCAGCTTCTTCGCCTTCAATTCTTCCAACTGGCGCCAGCGTTCCGGGGTTGCAAAATAATCGGGGTTCACTTGCTCCAACCCCTGTTCGCGGCTGAACTCATCCGCGCCCTCGCGGCTCAGCATGACATGGGGGCTTTTTTCCATGACGGCGCGGGCCAGCAAAATCGGGTTTTTGGTATAGCGTGCGCCGGTAACAGCGCCAGCACCCAATGTCTTTCCATCCATGATCGACGCGTCGAGTTCGTTGACGCCCTTATAGGTGAAAACAGCCCCCCGACCGGCGTTGAAATGTTCGTCATCTTCCAGCACCATGATCGCGGCGCTGACCGCGTCCATGGCGCTGCCGCCTTTATCCAGCACGGCCGAACCAGCCTCAAGGGCTTTGGCGAGGCCCGCACGCGCGGCGCTATCCTGTTCAGGCGCGAGTTTATCACGTGTCATGCTGCCTGCGCCGCCATGAATTACGAGGGTCCAGCTTTTGTCGGCCACTTTCTTGTCCTTTGTATCATGGGCGTGCGCACCGGGATGGGCGGCAAGGGGTGCGCCGACGGATAGTATCAAAAGCAACCAGATTGAACTGAAAAAAGCACGCATCGGATATCCCATTTTCAAAAGCGCATGGCGACACTGACTCCGGCACTTTTGGTGTCGCCCCACGGGACAATCATCGCCTGCTTTTCGCTGCGTTGCCGTGTAATCAGAAAGCCCGATGCCATGCCGATGCCCGCACCGACCAGCACGTCATGCCAGAAATGCTTGTCCGCCTGCACGCGGGCCACGCCAACAAAGCTGGCGACGGCCATTGCGGGAATGCCCGCAGACGGCCCTTCGCGGTTATAGATGGTGGCGGCAGCGGCAAAGGCACGGCTGGTGTGCCCGGACGGAAAGCTTTTCCGGTCGCTTCCATCGGGGCGCAGTTCCGGGAAAGTTTCTTTCAGCCCTGTTGTGACGAGCAGGGCAGCACCAATTGATCCGGCTGCTTGCAAGGCGCCCTGTTCATCGCCCTTTATGAGCGGGAGGCCAAGGGCAACAGCGGTCAGGCCATAGGCACCGACATCGCTGGCGGTCGCCCATGCATCTTCATCCTTGGCATGTGCGGTGGCGGGAAGGGTGAAGGCGGTCGCAGCCAGAATGAGCGCGGCGGTACGAGAGTGTTTCATTTTATTCTCCGCAAAATATGACCCCGCCACAATGTATAGGGACGCATTTCCACATATGCCAGCGAAGCCTGATTGCGTTGCCGCCACGGGCCTAGTATAGGCGAAACCATGTCTTCGATACGCCCCTGGCGCGATATTGCGCGCCGCTCGTCCCGCCAGATCATGGTCGGCAATGTACCCGTCGGCGGGGATGCTCCTATCACCGTGCAGACCATGACCAACACGTTGACCAGCGACGCTGCCGCGACGATCGACCAGATCCGCCGCTGCGAAGATGCCGGTGCCGACATTATCCGTGTGTCCTGCCCCGATGTGGAAAGCACGGCAGCGCTCAAACAGATTGTGCGCGCGGCCAATGTGCCCATCGTTGCCGATATCCACTTCCATTATAAACGCGCGCTCGAGGCCGCGGATGCAGGTGCGGCCTGTCTGCGTATCAACCCCGGTAATATCGGTTCGGCCGAACGGGTGAACGAAGTCGTAAATGCAGCCAAGGCGAATGGCTGTGCGATCCGTATCGGCGTGAATGCAGGCAGCCTGGAAAAAGACTTGCTGGAAAAATATGGGGAACCGTGCCCCGAAGCACTGATCGAAAGCGCGCTTGACCATATCAAGCTTTTGCAGGACCGGGACTTTCACCAATATAAGGTCGCGGTAAAGGCATCGGACGTGTTCCTTGCCGTCGCCGCCTATATGGGACTTGCCGAAGCGGTCGACTGTCCGTTGCATCTCGGAATTACCGAAGCCGGCGGCCTGATCGGCGGGACCGTGAAATCTTCCATCGGTCTGGGAAATCTGCTGTGGGCAGGGATTGGCGATACCATCCGTGTCAGCCTGTCGGCAGAACCCGAAGAAGAAGTGCGGGTCGGCTATGAGATATTGAAGGCGCTCGGCCTGCGCACGCGCGGCGTGCGCGTTGTCAGTTGCCCCAGCTGCGCACGGCAAGGCTTTGACGTGATCCGCACGGTGCAGAAACTGGAAGATGCGCTGGGGCATATCAAAACGCCCATGAGCCTTTCGGTGCTGGGTTGCGTCGTCAACGGACCGGGCGAGGCACGCGAAACCGATATCGGTATTACCGGCGGCGGAAATGGCAAACATATGGTCTATCTGTCCGGCGTAACCGACCATCATGTCGAAGATGCAGACATGATCAGCCATATCGTCAAGCTGGTCGAAGCCAAAGCGGCCGAGATTGACGCAGGGGCGAGCGTCAGCATGGACACACTGCACGGCAAGGCGGCTTGACGCCCCTTCTTTGAGGTGCAATCCCCCCATAGCTACACAGGGGAGTTTGCATTTATGAAGGTGATTTTTTCGGCAATAGTGGCGTTGGGCCTATTGGGCAGCACAGGGTCGGCTGTCGCGCGTGAGCCGATTATCGATATGCATGTGCATGCGCTCGCCGCCGATGATCAGGGGCCTCCCCCCTTAGCCATGTGCACACCGATTGATCCGATGCCGACATGGGATAACAGCCGCAGCACCCTCGAAAACTTCATTGGTCCGTTCAAAAAACCGACCTGTACCGATCCCATCTGGTCGCCGGAAACGACCGAGGACGTGATGCGCCGGTCGCTCGCCGTGATGGAAAAAAACAATGTCATCGGTGTCGTCAGCGGACGGATGAAGCTGCTTCGTAGCTGGATGGAAGCGGCGCCCGCCCGGGTAATGCCCAGCCTTATGCCGGATCTTCCTATTCCCGCTAACTTCGGCGAGGAGCTTGGCGGCTTGAAAAAGAGCGGCGGCATAGCTGTGTTGGGTGAGCTGGGTTTCCAATATGACGGCATTCGCCCTGACGATGAACGATTAAACGCCCTATGGGCTGCGGCCGAGGCCAATGATGTTCCGGTTGCGATCCATATGGGACCGGGTGCGCCGGGGATCGCCTATGTTCCTGGCAGCGGATACCGCGCCAAGCTGTCGACGCCAACTCTGCTCGAAGACGTGCTGGTAAAGCACCCCAAGCTGCGCGTGAACATCATGCACGCCGGTTTCCCCTATCTCGACGATACACTCGCGCTGTTGTACGCGCACCCACAAGTCTATCTGGATACCGGCGTGATCGTCTACACGCAAAGCCGACCCGCCTTTTACCGTTATCTCCAGGCCTTGGTCGATGCCGGTTTCGGCAAGCGCATCATGTTTGGATCGGACCAGATGGTCTGGCCGGAAACTATTGAGCGGAGCATTCTCGTCATTAAGGAAGCTCCCTTTTTGAACGAAGCGCAAAAGCGGGACATTTTGTACAATAATGCCGCGCGCTTCCTCAAGCTGGATGCTGCCACCATTGCCAAGCATCAGGCGATGTGAGGCGGCGCTGATGTCCCTGTCCATCCGTCCGGCTACCCATGCCGACCTGTCCCTCATCGCGCAGTTCATCCGCGATCTTGCAGACTATGAGCGCCTTGCGCACGAGGTGCGCTTTGACGAGGCAATGCTCGGTGACCGTCTCTTCGGTGCGCGGCCCTATGCCGAAGTGTTGATTGGAGAGGTTGATGGCGTGGCGCAGGGATTTGCGCTGTTCTTCCACAATTTCTCCACTTTCGAAGGCAAGCCCGGCATTTATCTGGAGGACTTGTTTGTCCGTCCCGAAGCGCGTGGGGGCGGGCTTGGGAAGGCGTTTCTCCAGCGTCTGGCGCAACTCGCCGTCGAACGGGATTGCGCCCGTCTGGAATGGTGGGTGCTTGACTGGAATGAGCCTGCGATCCGCTTCTACAAGGCGCTGGGGGCCAAGCCGATGGACGATTGGACGACCTATCGGGTAGACGGCGATGCGCTGGCGGCGCTGGCAAGTGCCGCGTGACCGGCGCGTTCGTCCTTGGCCTGTTGCTCGTCGCTGCGCCGGTAGCCGGAACGGAACCGGCACCGCCTGCCGTGCATCAGCAGACGGCAAATCCCGAAACGCTGGCGTTTGACCCCGACCGGAATGCGCAGGCGGATGTGGATCGCGCGTTGGCCGATGCGAAGCTGAGCCGGAAAACCCTACTCGTCATTCTCGGTGCGAACTGGTGCCATGACAGCGTGGGTCTGGCCGGATGGCTCGACACGCCCCGCTTTGTCGACATAATGCGGAACCGCTTTAGCATCGTCTATGTCGATGTCGGCACACCCCAGATCGGGCAAGGCCGCAACCTCGATATCGCGCGGCGCTTTGGCATCAAAAAGGTCAAGAACACCCCGCTGCTCATGGTGCTGTCGCCCGACGGAAAATTGCTGAACAGCAAAAAGGACGCGGCCAGTTGGCGGAATGCGGCAAGCCGGAGCGAGGATGATATTTTCCGTTATTTTGCGACTTTAGAACCTGCATCCTGATGACCGGGCTGCACCCCCGTCCGGCCATTCCCTTTCTGGTCGCCTGCGCCGGGATCGCGACCTTTTCGCTGATGGATGCTGCGATGAAGGATATCGCGCTGGCACTGGGGGCGTTCAACGCGGTGATGTGGCGCAACAGTCTGGGTGCGCTTTTCATGGGGTTGATCTTCGTGGGCACACGGCAACCATGGCCGGCGGCGGCAGTTCTCAAACTGCATCTGTGGCGGAGCATTGTCGTTTCGGTCATGGCGGTCAGTTTTTTCTGGTCGATTACCCAATTACCGCTGGCCGAGGCGATCGGCTTGAGCTTCATCGCCCCTGTCATTGCGCTCTACCTTGCCGCTGTGCGGCTGGGCGAGAAAATCGGGCGGGAGGCCATATTCGCTTCGGTTGCCGGTATCGCCGGTGTTGCCGTCATCCTGGCGGGACGGTTGAGCGGGGAATATTCGATTGCGCAGCTTTGGGGCGTCGCCGCCGTGCTCTTTTCCGCGGTCGTTTTTGCCTATAATCTGATTTTGGCGCGCCAGCAGGCGCAGCTTGCGGGCCCCATCGAGATTGCCTTTTTCCAGAACCTGTTTGTCGCCGCGACGCTCAGCCTTGTAGCGCCCTGGTTTCTCAATCCGATGCCCTTGGACAAAGCCCCGATGCTCGCGGGGGCAGCGTTGCTGGCCACTATTTCGCTCCTGCTCCTGAGCTGGGCTTATGCGCGGGCGCAGGCGCAGATTTTGATCCCCGTCGAATATACCGGCTTCGTCTGGGCGGCCCTGTTCGGATGGCTGTTCTTTGCCGAGCCGCTGACGTGGCCGGTGCTTTTGGGTACGCTGTGCATCGTCTGCGGCAGCCTGATCGCTGCCCGGGCAAAGCCGACCCCTGTTAATCAAGTCGAAATCGCTTCGGTATAAGGGAAGCGGCATGAGCGTCCCAGAATATTGGTCGGCATTGGGCCGCAGATTCGGCGCGTGGCAGCATGGCCGCGCGGTGCGCTCGATTCTGGATACCCCGCCGATTACGCCGCTCGACGATGGCGTTATCCTGTTTTCGATGATCGGCACGGCGGTGCTGCTGCCTTATCTGGTCGCAGTCAAATCGCTCCATGCGCAGTTGCGGCGGGGGCGGATCATGCTGCTCGACGACGGGACGTTAACGGCGGCGGACAAGGCCCTAATAGACGCGCATTGCGGCAAGCCCAAAATCCTGACCTTCGCCGATATCCAGACCGCACCCTGTCCCCAAGGCAATTGCTGGGAGCGGCTGCTCGCCATATTGGACTTGCGGCGGGACCATTATGTCATCCAACTCGACTCCGATACGGTAACGCTAGGCCCCGTATCCGAGATTGCAGCGGCTATTGAGGCGAACCGCAGCTTTACTCTGGGCGGCGGTGTCGAGGATGTGCAGCATGGTTTCATGACCGTCCCGCACATGATCCGCACCATCTACCCGGACGGCCCCATCTATCCGCATATCCAGTCCGTTATTGAAGCGTCGCTTCGCGATGTGCCGGGCGCGGCGGACTTGAAATATATCCGCGGTTGCGCAGGCTTTGCCGGTTTTGCGAAGTCCGCCGATGGCCGTGCGATGGCGGAACGTTTTGCCGTGGACGCAGGGCGCGTGGTCGGGTCCCGCTTTTGCGAATGGGGCAGCGAGCAGGCGGCGTCCAACTTCGTGGTCGCGAACGACCCAGACCCTATCCAGCTTCCCTACGAACGCTACACCAACCATTGGGAAGAGGCTCTGCCGCCCGACCCTGCGTTTATCCATTATATCGGCACCTACCGCTATGACCGCGGCAGCTATGTCGCCTCGACCCGTCGCGCGATCGCCATGCTTCAGGCGGCGAGGGCCGAGTAGATCATCGTTTTGATTTCGCGCCGCACCGGATAGGTGGTGGACGGCATCAACTGCGTCATGAAGATCATGATGATATCCTCGACCGGGTCCACAAAGAAGGCGGTCGAGTACATTCCGCCCCAGTAAAAATCACCGGTAGAGCAAGGGACCAAAGTGGCGGCGCTGTCGATCGTTGTGGCAAAACCAAGCCCGAAACCGATGCCTGCCATGTCCGCCTCGCTAAACAGCGATTTGGACATCTGCGTCAAATCCCTGCCGCCGGGGAGATGGTTCGCCGTCATCAGTTCAAGCGTTTTGGGGCTGATGAGCTGGACACCGTCCAAGGCGCCACCATTCAAGAGCATGCGGCAAAAGCGGTGATAGTCCGCAACGGTAGACGCCAGCCCACCGCCGCCGGAATTGAACGACCAGCCTTTGGCCCAAAGGCTTTCGCTACCCGCCTTGTCCGACAGTTTCAGTTTCGCCTCGGCATCGAACACATAGGCTTCTGGCAAGCGTGCGGCCTTGTCGGCTGGAACAGCGAAGAACGTGTCGTTCATCCCGAGCGGCGCAAAAATATGATGCTGGAAATAGTCGGGCAGGCTTTGTCCGCTAATCCGTTCGATCAACACCCCGACAATGTCGGTCGCCACCGAATAGTTCCACTCGGTACCCGGGTCGAATTCCAACGGGATTTCGGCCAATATATCGATAAAGCTTTGCGACGTGTTGCGGTTCCAGCTTTCGACATCCGTCTTGCGATGGGCCGCATCGATATTGCTGCGCTCCTGAAAGCTGTAGGTGAACCCGGCCGTGTGGCGCAGCAGGTCAACGATGCGCATCGGCGTTGCGGGCGGACGGGACACGAACGGGATATTGCCGCCGCCTGCGACAAATACACCAAGCTTGGCAAATTCCGGTATATATTTGGCCACCGGATCGGTCAGTGCAACCTTGCCCTGTTCGACAAGTTGCATGAACGCGACCGACGTGATCGGTTTGGTCATCGACGCAATGCGGAAGATGGCATCATCGGCGACACCCGAACTCCAGCTGAGCGCAATATCGTCGCCCCGTCCGACCAGCAACGATGCAAAGGGAAGCTTCCCATTGTCGAGATAATTGGCCTGCACAAAGTCCGGTATCCGGGCGAGCCGTTCGGGAAGAAAGCCTAACTCATGAGCGTTCATACGGCGGTTTGTCCTGTCAATTGGCGCGTTACGGGATGCGAGCTGGAAAGTCCGCCGTCGACGGCAATCGCTTGCCCGTTGACATAGCTAGCCTGATCGCTCGCAAGGAACAGGGCGACATTGGCCAGCTCCTCGGGCTGTGCCCCGCGGCGGAGCGGGTTCAGGCGGCCGATCTTGTCGGTCACCCCTTTTTCCTTGGCATAATCGAACGTCGGCTTGGTCATGCCCGTTTCGGTAAGGCCGGGGCAGATGGCATTGCAACGGACATTGGTGCCCGAAAGCTGCTGCGCCGAAACCTTCGCCAGATTGATGACGCCTGCTTTGGATGCGGAATAGGGTGGGCCACCCGCACCGGAACGGATACCGGCGACGCTGGCGGTCAGGATGATCGACCCGCCGTTGCCGGCGTCGACCATGGCCTTTCCGGCATGCTTCACCATCAACCATGGACCGATGAGATTGACCCGCAATACGCTGGTAAAGTTCTCGACCGTATTGTCGAAAATGCCTTCCATGCCGCCTGATATCCCGGCGTTGGCAAAGGCGATGTCGAGATGTCCGTGCAGTTTAATTGCCTTGGCGACGAGTGCAGAAACATCAGCTTCATCGCCAGCGTCCATTTGCACGGCGGTTGCAGCGGTGCCGATCATTTCGGCTGTCTCATGCACCGATGCAGCCATATCGCCCAGCACGACCTTTGCACCTTCGGCAGCAAAGCGTAGGGCTGACGCGCGACCAATGCCTGATCCCGCACCTGTTATGATGGCAACCTTGCCGTCCAAAGCACCCATTAGCCTACTCCTCCACCACTCGTTGTGACGCCACCGTCAATCACCATTGTCTGGCCTGTCATAAAGGCACCTGCGGGGGATGCCAGAAAAACCGCAGCGCCTGCAATCTCGTGCGGCTCGCCGATACGTTTCAGTGATGCGGTCGCGGTGGATCGCTTCAGTGTCGCGGGATCATCCCACAATGCCTTGGCAAAATCGGTCTTGATAAGTCCCGGTGCGATGCAGTTTACCCGCACGCCCTTGGGGCCATATTCGTCCGCCAGATTGCGGGCGAGTTGCATATCGGCAGCCTTCGAAATGCAATAGGCACCGATGACTGAAGAACCCTTCAGGCCACCGATCGACGAGATGATTGTTATCGAACCTTCGCCGCGCTCGACCATTTCCGGAACGACCATTGAAATCAGCCAGTTGTTGGCAACGATATTGTTGGTCAGGATTTTCTGGAAAGCGTCGTCCGAAATATCCGCCATTGGGCCGTAATAGGGGTTGGATGCCGCGTTACAGACCAAGGCTGTGATCTTGCCAAAGGCTTTGCGCGTTTCATCGACAAGATTTTGGAGGCTTTCCTTCGACGAAATATTGGCGGCGATAGCGATCGCAGTGCCTTCACCATATTTGCCGTTAATGTCCGCCGCCACTTCTTCGCAAATGTCGAGCTTCCGGCTGGAAATGACCACCTTGGCGCCCTGTTCAGCCATCTCCCATGCAATCGCCTTGCCGATCCCGCGTGATGAACCGGTGATCACGGCCACTTGGCCGGTCATGTCGAATAGCGACATCTCTCTCTCCCTTTTAACGCGAGGCTTAGGCCCCTGCTTTCTCCGCAAATTTCCACGCGGACTCGGCCAGCGGGAAAACCCGTTCGGCCATCGCCTGCGCGTGCGCCGAACTGGCGGTGCCGTCAATCACCCGCTTTTTGATGCCCTGAATAATTCCGGCAAGGCGGAAGAAATTATAGGCGAAATACCAGTTCATGTCCGGAACGCCATCGCGTCCCGTCGCTGCACAATAGCGCTCGACCATCGCGTCGAGTTCCGGAATGCCAAGGGCGGCACGATCGACATCCATAACGCCCGACCGTCCCTCATTCTGGGTAACCCATGCCATGGCAACATAGGTGAAGTCGGCAAGCGGATCGCCCAGTGTAGACAATTCCCAATCCAGAACGGCTCGCACAACAGGTTCCTTGGCATCGAAGATCATATTGTCGATGCGGTAATCACCGTGCACGACACTTGTGCGTGTTTGTTCGGGCAGGGTTTTGGGCAGCCATTCAATAAGCCGCTCCATCTCCGGCATGACTTCAGTTTCGGCAAGCCGGTATTGCTTAGTCCACCGTTCCACTTGCCGGCCGAAATAATTACCGGGCTTGCCGAAATCGGACAGCCCTGCGGCCTCGACGTCGACATTGTGCAGTGCTGCAAGCGTATCGATCATCGCTTCGTAGGTTGCGGTGCGTTCCGCAGGATTTGAACCCGGCATCGCGCCGTCCCAGATGGTGCGGCCTTCGACCATGCCCATGACGTAGAACCAGCTGCCAAGTACGGCGTCGTCGGTGCACAAGCCATAGGGTTTGGCGACAGGAAATCCCGTTGGGTACAGCCCTGCAATCACCTTGAATTCGCGGTCCACCGCATGGGCACTTGGCAGCAACGGACCATATGGCTTGCGACGCAATACATAAGATCCGCTTTTTGCATTCAGCCGATATGTGGGGTTGGATTGCCCGCCAGCGAATTTCCGGACTTCAACCGGACCTTCAAATCCTTCGACATGCGCGGTCATCCATTCGGCGAGTTTGTCCGCGTCCAAAACATCGGCACCGGTCGGGGCGACGGTACCGCTGAAGGCCTTTTGGGCATCTATGGGTGTTTGTGTGGTCATTGGTCGAAAATGATGACCGATCGCGCCGCGTCTCCACGTTTCATCTGGTCAAATCCCTCATTAATGCGTTCAAGCGGAATGGTTTCGGAAATGATGCTGTCGAGATCAAGCAATCCGCGCATGTAAAAATCGACAAGGCGCGGAATGTCGACAGGGAAGCGGTTGCCGCCCATAATGGCCCCTTGCAGCTTTTTGCCGGAAAGCAGGTCCATCGCCGAAAGGCCGACCTGATGCGATAACGGCATCATACCCAAAATGGTCGCAGTGCCGCCGCGCTTCAGCGATTTGACGGCCAGTTCGCCAGAGGCAGGGCGTCCAACGGCTTCGATGGCGTGGTCGACGCCACCCTTGCTCAATTCCTGAATTTGCGCGGCTGCATCATCGGCCATGGCATCAATGGTGTCGGTCGCGCCCAGCTTCATCGCTAGCGCGCGCTTCTCCGGGATCGGGTCGGCGGCGATAATCCGGCCTGCACCGGCAATCTTTGCGGCATTGATGGTGGCAAGACCAACTCCGCCGCAGCCGATGACGGCAACCGTTTCACCGGGTGTCACCTTGCAGGCGTTGAAAATGGTGCCCGCACCCGTCGTCACGGCGCAGCCGATGACCGACGCACGGTCCAGCGGCATTTCGGGATTGATGGCAACGCAGGCATGTTCGTGGACCAGCATCATTTCGGCATAGGCCGACAGGTTGAGCATCTGGTTCACGGTGCTGCCATCGGGCCGTGTCAGCCGCGGGGCTTCGCCCGGCTTCCGGCGGGTTTCGCCGCCAAGGCACAGCGACATCCGGCCCGTGACGCAATATTCGCAATGGCCACAAAAGGCCGAGAGGCAGGTAACAACCGCATCGCCGACCTTCACCGTGCGCACTTCGCTGCCGACTGCTTCCACGATACCCGCAGCCTCATGACCCGGAATTGCGGGCAGGGGGTGCGGATAGGTGCCTTCGATAAAGTGCAGGTCGCTGTGGCACAGCCCACAGGCCGCGGTGCGGATCAGCACCTCATGCGGCCCGGGGTTGGCGATGTTCACCTGTTCGATTTGAAGCGGTTTACCCGCTTCGATCAGGACCGCTGCTTTCACCGGGCCACCCCGATGTCGCCGCTCGACATGCCGTCTTTGCCATGTCCGCCGTGCTTGCCCAGTTCCATGCGGGCAATGGCGCGTGCATGGACCTCGTCCGGACCATCGGCAAGACGCAGCGTGCGCTGGTGCGCATAGGCCGACGCCAGGCCATAATCGTCGGACACGCCGCCGCCACCATGTGCCTGAATGGCATCGTCGATGATCTTCAATGCCATATTCGGTGCCTGCACCTTGATCATGGCGATCTCGGCAGCCGCCGCCTTGTTACCGACCTTGTCCATCATATCTGCTGCCTTCAGGCAGAGCAGACGTGTCATTTCAATGTCGATGCGGGCACGCGCAATGCGTTCTTCCCACAGGCTATGTTCGGAAATGGTCTTGCCGAATGCGACGCGGCTTTGCAGACGCTTGCACATTTTTTCGAGCGCCTCTTCAGCTGTTCCGATGGTGCGCATGCAATGGTGGATACGGCCAGGTCCAAGGCGGCCTTGCGCGATCTCGAAACCACGGCCTTCGCCGAGCAGCATATTGGAAGCAGGAATACGGACATCCTTCAGTTCGATTTCCATATGTCCATGCGGTGCATCGTCATATCCGAACACTGGCAGATGTCGCAGGATCTTAACGCCGGGGGCGTCCAGTTCCATCAACACCATCGATTGCTGCGCATGGCGTTTGGCTTCGAAATCGGTCTTGCCCATGACGATCGCAATTTTGCAGCGCGGGTCGCCGGCGCCAGACGACCACCATTTCACACCGTTCAGGACATATTCGTCACCTTCGCGGCGGATCGACGTTTCGATATTGGTGGCATCCGAAGAGGCAACGGCAGGCTCGGTCATCAGGAAGGCCGAACGGATTTCGCCGTTCATCAACGGGATCATCCACTTCTGCTTCTGCTCGGCTGTGCCGTAGCGCAGGAACACTTCCATATTGCCGGTATCGGGGGCGGAACAGTTATAGACCTCGGATGAAAATCCAATGCGGCCCATTTCTTCGGCACAAAGCGCATATTCCATATTGGTGAGGCCCGGGCCTTCAAAATGGACGGTGTCATCGACATGAGGACGGCCCGAGCCCGGAGGCATGAACAGGTTCCAAAGACCTGCCGCCTTGGCACGCGCCTTTTCCTCCTCAACGACCTGCAAGACTTTCCAGCGGTCGCCGACGGCCTGCTCGGCATAATAGTCCGCGACGCGCGGGCGCAAAAAGCGTTCATTATGGTCGCGGATGCGATCCCGCCAGTAGGTTTGCTTTTCGGTGAGATCGAAATCCATGACTCAACATCCTCTTCTTTGAGTTTAATTGACCGGTTAACTGGCAGACTCTGCCTTACTGTTCAAGACGCGCAAACGTTCATTGTGACTTTCGCGCGAAATTGGGAAGTGCCGCAAAATCAGAATGCCGATAATCCCGAGCGTTGCCAACGCGACCATATAATAAAGCGCCAGCCCGTCGAGAACTTCGGGATCGACTTTGCCGGGTACGGCCTCTTGCGGGAAATTGGCAAAGGTCAGGATCATGCCTGCAAAAAAAGTCCCGATGCCCACCGCGCATTTCTGCATGAAAAAATAGCCTGCGAAAAACAGACCCTCGGACCGGCGGCCAGTCTCCTGCTGCGATGCTTCGACCACGTCGGCCATCATCGATGAGGTCAGCATCATCATGCCCACGGCGGCGCCGTTGGATACGATGAGGAAGGAGAACATATACAGGATCGAGGGATTGTCCGGTGCGCCGGGAACCAGATCAAGTAGCCATCCCAGATACATGGCCGAGTTGAAGGACAGGGAGAGGATGGCCAGCAGGATCGCGGCGTTCTTCTTGCCCAAACGGCCTGACAGGGGCGGAACAATGATGAAGGCGACTATGACCGTCCCGAACAGCAGCAGCGCGTAATACAGCATTTGCATCTGTTCGAGCTGCCACAGGAAGGCGAGTTGATAGTTCGACAGGGCAAAGGTGATGCCTTGGTTGATGAGGCCAAACAGCGCAGCAGATGTCAGCCAAAGAAAGGCGCGGTTGGACAGCGTTGCTTTCACTTCGGCAAGTGCATGGCCCAACCCTGCACCACGCGGCGCCGGGGGCGATTGCACGGCTACCCTTTTATGCTGTCCCAACGCCGAAATCAGAACTGCGCCGGTCATCATGAGCGCGCCGCATAAGGAATAGGCGTCATAGCCAACCGGGTCGCTGACCCCCTTGGGTCCGGTGAAGAAAATGCCATAGGCAAAAACGAGGATCAGCAATCCGCCTGCCCAGCCGAACAGGAAGCGGTAGCGCATAAGCCGGGTCCGCTCGTCATAATCGGCAGTCAGTTCAGGAACGAGCGCGATGGAGGGTACTTCGCACATCGACACCAAAGTGCGGGCGAGCACGGCGGTGCAGAAAAGCCAGATGATCGTGCCTGTCTGGCCCATTTCGGGGGGATGCCACAAAAGCATCCAGATAATGCCGAGAGGGATGGCCGACGCATAAAGCCACGGCAGGCGGCGGCCCCATTTGCTTTGCGTCCTGTCGCTGAGCTCGCCGATGATCGGATCGGCAAAGGCATCGAAGATAAGCGCGGCCATGATGACGGTGCCGACAATTCCGGCGTCGATCCCGAGCACCTGGTTATAGAAGATCAGCAGGAAGACCGAAAAGCCGTTGTCTTTGATACCATAAGCAACAGATCCCAGACCATGCATCACTTTTAACGACCGGGGGAGACGAATAGCAGCGGTCATGCGACGGGCGAATACTTAGAAAATGCGGCGAATCGCATGCGTTGGGGGCTCCTCATTCCTGTGCCTATGCTAGGGCCAGCGCCTTGCCTGTCAATCGGCGCGGAAATGACGTTACGGCATGCTTCGCTCGCCGATAAGCGCTTGCCTTTCCGCGCGCCACAGCCCAAAATTTAGCCAAGCAATTAATAGGAGAGCGTCATGTCCGACCTTGAATCATTCCGCGCCGAAGCGCGTGCCTGGCTCGAAGAAAACTGCCCACCCGAAATGCGCACCCCCGTAAAAGGCGACGAAGACGTCTGCTGGGGCGGCCGCAATTTCAAGTTTCAAAGCGATGCGCAGAAAATCTGGATGGAGCGTTGTGCAGCCAAGGGCTACACTGTTCCCGATTGGCCCAAGGCCTATGGTGGCGCAGGCCTCACCCCGCAGGAAACAAAGGTTCTGCGTCAGGAAATGGCGAAGCTGGGCTGCCGTAGCCCGTTGAACAGCTTCGGCATTTGGATGCTTGGCCCAGCCCTTCTCAAATTCGGCACCGAAGAGCAGAAGGTGCACTATCTGAACCAGATTGCCCGCGGTGAAATCCGGTGGTGCCAGGGCTATTCCGAACCCGGTTCGGGCAGCGACCTGGTCTCGATGCAAACCTATGGCGAGGATAAGGGCGACCATTGGGTTGTGAACGGCCAGAAAATCTGGACATCCTATGCCGATCAGGCCGACTGGATTTTCTGCCTCGTCCGTACCGACAAGACCAATAAATATCAGGGCATCAGCTTCCTTTTGTTCGATATGGAAACGCCAGGCGTGTCGACGAAGCCGATCAAGCTCATTTCGGGCAACTCGCCATTTTGTGAGACCTTCTTTGACAATGTTGTCGTGCCCAAGCACCAGATTGTCGGTGAACTCAACCGTGGCTGGGACGTGGCGAAATATCTTCTCGGGCATGAGCGCGAGATGATTTCGGGCATGGGCGGCGATGGCGGGGTTACCTCTATCGGTGCGGCGATGAAGGCCGTGCTCGCCGAAGAACCTGTGCTGCGTGCGCAAATGGCGTTGTTCGACGTCGATAACCTGACCTTCCGGGCCCATGGCGAACGCTTCATGGACGAATGGAAAACGGGCAAGGCGCATCCGGCTTATTCGAACCTGATGAAATATGTCGGCACCGAATTGAACAAGAAGCGCAACGAGCTCGTCATGTCGATCGGCGGATCGCAGGCGCTGGAGTGGGAAAGCGAGCGCTCCAATGGCGGGTCCAAAGCGCGCAATTGGCTCCGGACCAAGGCGAACTCGATCGAAGGCGGCACCAGCGAAGTCATGCTGAACGTAGTGTCCAAACGCATACTTGAAATGCCGGGAGCATAACCATGGCGATGACATTAAACGACGACCAGACCATGCTGCGTGACAGCGCACGCGACTTCATGGCCAGCGAAGCACCGGTCACCCATTTCCGCAAATTTCGCGATATGGGCTGCAAAGATGGTTTCAGCCATGATTTATGGAAGCAATTTGCCGAAATGGGTTTCACCGGAATTTTGATTCCCGAAGCCGATGGTGGCATGGGCATGGGCCACATCGAAGCGGGTATCGTGCTCGAAGAAATCGGCCGCAACCTGTCGCCTTCGCCCTTTCTTTCGACTTCTGTCGCGGCTGTCGAGGCCCTGAAACGTGCCGACAAAGCCATGCGCGATCGCTGGTTTCCGGGCATCTTGGCCGGGGAAACGGTCATTGGCTTGGCGATTGACGAAGGCGTCAAACACCGGCCCGAGAAAATCGCCTGCAAGGCGGAACGCAGCGGCAACGGCTTCAAATTGTCAGGCCATAAGCAATTCGTGGTGCAAGGCACATCGTCCGACATGCTGATCGTCGCAGCCCGCACAGCCGGCGCGGCGGGGGAGACCGACGGTCTGACCCTGTTCGCTGTCGAAAAAGACGCGGCCGGCCTGACTATGGAAGCTGCCCGATTGGTCGACTCGGCCATGGCCGCACATGTCACGCTGGACGGTGTCCAGGTCGATGCCGATGCCGTCATCGGTGAAGTGGATGGCGGCTGGTCGGTCTTGGGTAAAGTGCTTGACGCAGGCCGCGTGGGCGCTGCCGCTGAAATGGTAGGTGTCGGTTCGGGCGCGATGGATATGACTTTTGAATATCTGAAAACCCGCAAGCAGTTCGACCGCGTGATTGGCGAGTTTCAGGCACTGCAACATCGCGCCGCGCATTTGTACGGCGAAATGGAAGGCGCGCGTTCCATCGTTCTTAAGGCGCAATCCTTAATGGACGAAGGCCATGCCAAGGCCGAACTCTATGTCGCCGCTGCAAAGGCAAAGGCGGGTCTTGCTTGCAACCTCGCCGTCCGGGAAGGCGTGCAGATGCACGGTGGTATCGGCATGACCGACGAATATGACATCGGTCTATATATGAAGCGCGACCGGAGCCTGAACGAGTTTTTCGGTGACGCCTATTACCATGCCGACCGCGTCGCGACGATGAACGGCTACTAAGTTACCAGCCCTCCTCGAGCAGGGCTTCAAAAGGAATAATGCACATGGATTTACAGACTCTTTTCAACCTCAACGACCGCGTCGCCGTCGTCACGGGCGGCTCCCGCGGTATCGGCAAGATGATTGTCGAAGGCTATCTGAACGCAGGTTGCGCCCGCATCTATATCAGCGCCCGCAAGGTCGACCAGATTGAGGCCACGGTCGCTGAATATGGCGATAAGGTCATCGGGCTGCCGTGCGACCTTTCGACCGTGGAAGGGTGCGAGTCGCTCGCTGCCCAGATCGCGGAGCGCGAAGAGAAGGTCGATATTCTGGTCAACAATGCTGGTGCGGCCTGGGGCGCGGATTTTGGTACTGTGACCGATGCGCAGTGGGACCGGGTCATGGATTTGAATGTGAAGGGATTGTTCTTCCTGACACAGGCTTTGCATCCGTTGATGAAAAAGGCAGCGACATTCGAGCGTCCCGGAAAGGTCATCAACATCGCGTCCATCGACGGAATCAAGATCAACCCGTGGCAGACCTATGCCTATCAGGCGTCAAAGGCCGCTGTTATCCACCTGACCCGTCGCTTGGCCGCCGAGCTGGTCAAAGACAACATTTTGGTTAGCGGCATCGCACCGGGTGCTTTCCAATCGGAAATGAACAAGGCCGCGCGCGATCATGCCGATGCGGTTGCCAAGAATATTCCGTTTCCGCGAATCGGTACACCGGAAGATATGGCTGGCCTCGCGATCTTTTTGGCGGCCCGTTCAGGCGATTATATTGTCGGTGATACGCTCGCGTGCGATGGCGGCATTGCCTATTCCAGCTTGCCGGGTAACGGCATCGCACCCTGAAATCCTTTATGACGTAACGGTAATTGGCCGAGTTGCAAAACTTGCAACTCGGCCAATTCTTTTCGCAATTGCAGCAAAAGCAACGCCTCATTATTTGGGTCTCAACGGCAAGAGATTGCCGAAACGCACTTTAACCGGCGGGCTCTCTCCTCCTCTCTCCCTCGCCCCCGGTTGAATCGAACGGCCTCCATGCACGGCGTGGGGGCCGTATTCGTTTCAACGACGCAACTTGCAAAATCTTATTCTCCATTTTGTCCACCACGAATGCGTCTGCCTGTGGATAAGTCACTCTTTTCCCCTTTGCGCGACTCGGAATGTCATGACAGTTTCAAGTCATCAGGCAGGACCGCTACGATGCAAAGCCGGACCGGAAACGGGAAAGCGGAGCGGAACAGAGGAAATGCAGGATCGCCAAATCAGCAGGCAGCCTAGTCGCAAGACCAAGGAAATGTAGCGGAGGCGGTGGGCACAAAGAAAACGAACATCAAGTGCGGCATCATGCAAATGACGCAACGCCGGGTGGGATACCCAAAGTGCCAAGGCGAACCAACAAGGCCTTCGGGCCAAGTTGGGGAACCGGACGTCAGAAAGCGGAAAGAATGGCCCTTGTGGCCAAGGACTTCCAACCTCAGACGCAGTGGGCGCTGGTAGCAATACCAGCGCCCATTTATTTTGCCCCATCAAAATCCTTGAAAGGCTGGAAACATCCAAAGCTGACTCAACGGATAGGCAATCCTGTTTTTGCAGTGCATAATGGACCGGTTGGGGGAGAAAAGCATATGTTCATAGGACATTGGGCGCCGGCGATGGTGGCGGCAACGCACAAGGAGGCGCCAAGTCTGCCAGTCCTCTTCCTTGCCGCGCAATTGGTGGACTGGGCCTTTTTCCTTCTTCTGATATTCGGGATTGAAGCCATGCGGGTGACGCCGGGGATTTCTGTGATGAATCCCATGGACCTTTACCATATGCCCTATACGCACAGCCTTCTGGGGTCGGCTTTATGGGCGGCGGGCTTCGCCGCACTTGTTTTCATCCTAAGCCGTAACCGAATAGCTGCCATCATCGCGGCATTGGTGGTGTTGTCGCACTGGTTTCTGGATCTGCTGGTCCATGTCCCTGATTTGACCTTGGCGGGTAGCGAGCCGAAGCTGGGATTGGGGTTGTGGAACCATCCGGGTATCGAAATGCCACTGGAACTCATCCTCACGTTCGGGGCCTTGTGGTTCTTTGCCATTAAAGCGAAACCCAAGAGGTTGCCGCTATTGCTTTTGGCGGGATTGATGATCGCTTTCCAGGCGGTGAACTGGTTCGGGCCTGTCGAACCGGAGGTAACATTGGGAACCAGCCTGCTGGCCTTTGTGGCTTTTGGTCTTGTGACCTTGGCGTCCTGGTGGACCGCCCGCAGCGCATCTGTCTGAAACGGACCAAAGCCACTGGCCAAAATCCTGCACCCTCGCTAAGGCGCATCCATGTCCGAGATCACATCCCAAATCGTCGCCGACCATGGTCTGAATGAAGAAGAATATGCGCGCATCCTGCATGCGATGGGGCGCGAACCCAATTTGGTGGAATTGGGAATATTCTCCGTAATGTGGTCGGAGCATTGCTCCTATAAATCTTCGCGTATTCACTTGAAGAAGCTGCCAACGAGCGCCCCGTGGGTCATTTGTGGTCCCGGCGAAAATGCAGGTGTGATCGACATCGGGGACGGACCCAACGGCACCAAGCTTGCTGCCATCTTCAAAATGGAATCGCATAACCATCCAAGCTATATTGAGCCCTATCAGGGTGCGGCCACGGGCGTCGGCGGGATCCTGCGCGATGTGTTTACCATGGGCGCCCGTCCGGTTGCGAACATGAATGCCCTGCGTTTCGGTCGGCCGGACCATCCGAAGATGAAGCATCTGGTGCAGGGTGTGGTTGCAGGCATCGGCGGTTACGGCAATTGCGTCGGCGTGCCGACGGTTGGCGGCGAAACCAACTTCCACCCCGCCTATGACGGCAACATCCTTGTCAACGCCATGACGGTTGGTATCGCGGACCAGGACAAGATTTTCTATTCGGCCGCAACAGGCGTCGGCAACCCGATCGTCTATGTGGGCTCCAAGACGGGCCGCGATGGCATCCATGGTGCGACGATGGCTTCTGCCGATTTTGGCGAGGATACCGAAGAGAAGCGTCCGACCGTGCAGGTGGGCGATCCTTTCACGGAAAAGCTGCTTATTGAAGCCTGTCTCGAACTGATGGCATCAGACGCGATTGTCGCCATTCAGGATATGGGGGCCGCAGGGCTTACCAGTTCCAGTGTGGAAATGGCCACGAACGGCAAGGCGGGCATCATCTTGGATATGGACAAGGTGCCATGCCGTGAAGAAGGGATGACCCCTTATGAAATGATGCTCTCGGAATCGCAGGAACGCATGTTGATGGTCCTGAAACCGGGCCGTGAGGAATTCGCGAAGGCAATCTTCGATAAATGGGAACTGGACTTTGCGGTCATCGGTGAAGTGACCGATACCGGGCACATGGTGCTGACGTGGAAGGGCGAAGTCGTCTGCGACATTCCGCTCGGCCCGCTCGCCGAAGACGCGCCACTGTACGACCGGCCCGCCGCGTCGAAAGAAGACTATAAGGCATGGGCCAAGGTCAAGCCGCTTGGCGACATCACGCAAAGCACCGATGTCGGTGCGGATTTGCTGAAACTGATGGCGTGCCCCGACCTCGCCTCTCGCGCGTGGATCTGGCAGCAATATGACAGCCAGGTCGGTGGCGATACGGCGCAATTATCCGGCGGCGATGCGGCTGTTGTCCGTATTCACGGCACCCATCGCGCGCTGGCTATGAGTACGGACTGCACGCCGCGCTATTGCTATGCCAACCCTTTTGAAGGCGGCAAGCAAGCTGTTGCCGAAACCTATCGCAACATTAGTGCCGTAGGTGCGACGCCATTGGCCATCACCAACTGCCTCAACTTTGCGAACCCGCAGCGGCCCGAAATCATGGCGCAGATTGTGGGTTGTTTGGAAGGGATGGCCGACGCATGCCGTGCCCTCGATTATCCCATCGTGTCGGGGAACGTCTCGCTCTACAATGAAAGCAAGGCGACCGGCGGTGGTAGCGCGATCTTGCCGACGCCCGCGATCGGTGGTGTTGGTGTGCTGGACGACGTCGGCACAATGGCAACGATCGGGTTCAAGGCAGAGGGCGATGTCATCTGGCTTTTGGGCGATGAAGGTACACATCTGGGCCAGTCTTTGTGGCTACGTGAAATTGCCGGGCGCGAAGATGGCGACGCCCCTGTGGTCGATCTGGTGCAGGAACGGCAGCGGGGCGAACAGGTTCGGCAGCTTATCGCAAGCGGAACGGTGAACGCGGTCCATGATATCAGCGACGGTGGCCTTCTGGTCGCCCTAACCGAGATGGCGTTGGCAGGTAAAAAAGGCTGCACGCTTTCGGATGCTTTGAATACGGTTCAGGCCTTTGGCGAAGATCAGGGCCGCTATGTTCTGACTGCGGCGCCGGGCGTTGTGGTGCCGAATGCTGTGGCAATCGGTACGGTTGGCGGAACCAAGGTTTTTGAAGTCGAATTGGCCGATCTGCGTGCGGCGCACGACAGCTTCTTCAAAGAGTGGATGGAACAATGAACAGCCTCACCGGATTATTCGTGTCATGACCACAGGATATTCCGGTAAGCCACTTGTTCAAAAACTCGGTTACAAAGACGGCATGCGCGTGTGGTTTGATTCCATGCCCGATAGCGTCCGCGCAGAAATTGCCGAAGCCGGACTGACCTTGTCCGAAGAACTCGTTCCTACATCGGGTGTCCACGCCGCCCATATTTTTGTCACCGACAGGATCGCCCTGGCCGAAAAGCTGGAGGCGTTGCGCAAGGTTTTGGATCCGGCCGGCTTTATATGGGTCAGCTGGCCGAAAAAGGCCGCCAAAGTTACCACGGACATTACCGAAGACACCATCCGCGCAGTCATTCTGCCCAGCAGCGATCTGGTGGACGTAAAGGTGTGCGCGGTTGATGCCGTCTGGTCTGGCCTGAAGCTGATGGTACGCAAAGACCGTCGCTAAGGCTCGGGTTCCTAGGCGTTCAGCCCGACTGAATCGATAAAATCGTTAGAAAAGGCGTCCCGTTCCGCTTGATCCGGCAATATCGTCCTGCGGGCTGCATTCCACCGGTCGACATTTCCACCAAAAGCGGCACGCACGCGGGCCTTGGTCAGATGGTTGGTTTTGCCCCAATGCATCGTGAACGGCATGCCCGCTGCTTCGAACCGCTGCGCCACCAATTTGATCAGCTTTTGCGTTGCGGTTGAATCGATGCCGTCAATGTCGATGACACAGGTTGGATCATAGCGGGTGAAGGATAATATCCCCGGAGATTTCTGCACATAGCGGCAGGTCAGCACGACACCAGCCTTTTTATGGGAGCGGAAGGCTTCGGCCATGATCCGCAACGCGTTGCTGACTTGCGCCAGGGGGACGCCGAAACCGCTGCTCGCCACCCCGCGCCGCGCGTCCGTGAAAGTGTAGGCCTGACCCGGTGTCTTCCACTTATCCGGCTTCCCGATTTCGCTCTGCTCCTTGAGCAGGATTTCCATCAGCAGCCAGGTTGCCAGATCGCGAAAAGCGGGATCCAGTTTGATGATATCACCAATCAACTTGGGTAGATCGGTGCCGTCGCTATTCTCTTTCTTCAGATCATATTTCACATCCCGGTTTGGCTCGCACACTTCTTTATAGCGAACGGTGCAAAACACCTTGGCCCGGTCGCCTTCTTCCCACAGGTCGTCAGGGTCCATGATGGCCTGGAAAAAATAGGGACGACGGCTTTCATCCGGAATTCCCGATCCACGGAAGTCGAGCGAATTCAGGGCGGCTTTTATCTGTCCATAGCGGATGCGCCGCAGCGATGTGTTGAGCACGTACCTTCCGGTAGCGCATATAAGGACCGAGTGGACGATGCCGAGCGAACCGAGGCTGACCAGTGCCGCTTCAAACAGGGTGTCATCGCGCACAAGCTCGGCGCCGAGACGGGCGGCAAATCCGTCGTTCATGACCGGCGCGCTTGCGCGTTCGATCCACATGTTACGGTTTGCGGTCAGCAACTGGATACCGGCGACCTGGCTTTCCATGCCCCCGACATCGATGGCAGAGCCATGGACACCGGTGCCCAGCGCACCTGCGATTGTCTGCCCATTGCTGGCCCCCGAAGTCCGTAACGCCTTTCGCCTTTGGCCGGTGGGCAGGACATTGTTCGGTGATTCCAGCGTTTCGTTGATGCGTGCGATCAATGTTCCGCATTGGCAAAGCAACAACTCGTCATGTGTGATGCGGGATTCGGGATGGATATCACTTGCCGAAAAGGCGAAGCGCCAGTCGAGCTTATTCGTCTCGACAATCCAGCCATTGGCGACGGCAGGGATATCGGAAAACGACCAATGTGCACCAACGGCCCGTATGCGTTTCCCGGCGGCCAGCGCATCGCGAATAACCTGCTGCAACCGTCCCGCCGTTGCCTTCATTCCGGCGAAAGATGGGGATTTCGGCGTTTCGTTGCGCACCGTCAGAATTTTTGCGACGGGAACGCTGACATTTTCGTGGTGATTGATCCAGTTCGCCGCATTGCGGCTGTCGATGAATGTGTCGGGCATGGGTATCCCTCCCCCTTTCCTCCAAAAGGCGGCTCGGTCCTTTTGGACTCAAACCACAAATTGCCGGTGCGACTGTGGAGGGATTGTTTCAGGCTTGGTCGCCGGACGCAATCTAAAAAGGGGTTAACCCGTCGATAAGGAACGCTTATTTCGCAGAAAGGCGAGCTTAGGCAGGCGCGGCGAGCAGATTATAGGGGTCCACCCCGCCCGACCGCATCGCTTCATGCGCCGTACGATATGCAACGGGTTCTGCAATGCCCAAGCGCTTGCGTGCATCGGCGAGGGGTTCCTTCAGAAGCTCGATAATATCTTCATGCACGATGTTTTTGGCAGCATTTCCGATACGATAGCCTTCATGCACCGCTTTCATGATTGGAGCCGAGCGTGCCACACGCCGTTTCAATTCGAAACCGCCCGCATAAGCAATAAACCCAACGCCCAGATTGCGGTTCTGCGCATAGGTAAAGGCGAGAACGCATTGCTCCCCTAATGCGTCGCGGCCGTAGCCGGTTAACACGTGAAGCATGTCGTGTGTGTCCCGAAGCCGGTCACCATAACGGTCAATGCCGTCTTCATAGCGCACACCGGCGTCGGTAAATTTGGCATATTCAGCTTCGAGACCGGCGGCGCTCAGGCCCTCGCGTTCCATGAAGTCGACATAGGCGCGGCCGACCGTACCAGCGGGCAACTTCTTGATGCTGTCATGATCGTCCAGCACATCAATGAGGCGCTGCTTGCTGGCGAGAATCCGCTGGCCCTTTTCGCTATGCCAGAAAGAGCTGGCAATTTTGCGGAACTTGCGGCCACGCAGCGCGGCGATGATGTGGAATACCTGTTCCGTGTCTTCCTTATCCGCGATCAGCTTGCGGAAGTGATGCAGCGCCTTCAGCGGGCGGAATTCACCTGCGGGGCGATCAGGATGATGGAATGGCAGAGCGGTCATCGGGGGGACTCCATGAATTTTCTAGAGACTAGATATTTTCTACCTACATCAATGTCAATAACAAAAACTTAAAGTGCTGGACGGCATACGCGCGCAACTGTATTAATCAGACAATACAGGGGGAAACTATGCAGCCAGAGACTGACCGTTACCTAACACTCGACGCCATGCGGGGTTTTGCGGTGATGGGAATTTTGGCGATGAATATCGTCGCTTTCTCCATGCCGGAATGGGCCTATGTGACCCCCAAGGCCTATGGTGGATTGTCTGCCGAAAACCAGGCGTCCTGGATTTTTTCTTTCATTTTCATCGACGGCAAGATGCGGGGGCTGTTCTCGCTCATGTTCGGCGCGAGTATGATGCTGATCATCGAGCGCGCCCAAGCCAAAGGCGAGAGCGCCGCCAAAGTGCATTATGCCCGCATGTTCTGGCTGGCCCTGTTCGGGTTGGCGCATTATTTTTTCCTTTGGTTCGGCGACATATTATTTCTGTACGCGAGCGTGGGATGCATCGCCTTTCTGTTCCGGAAGTGGGAGCCTGCCCGTTTGATTAAATGGGCGTTGATTCTTTTCGGTCTGGGCATTCTGTTTTGGGGACTGCAATTGGGTGGACTGCAGGTGCTTCAATATTTCGCAACCCAGCCCGACGCCGATCCCGATATGTTGAAGCAATATAATGAAATATTGCGGAGCAATGATTTCGATTTGAATGTCGAGGATGAGATTGCCCTTCACAGGGGAGCATATTGGCCGATTGTGACCGAGAAGCTGTCCGAATGGTATACGCCTCTAGCGGCTGTATTACAGTCCATTGCCGAGACCCTGCCCTTGATGATGATCGGCATGGCTATGAAGAAAAATGGTTTCATTACCGGGGAGTGGGATGGTTCGGCATATGTGAAATGGGCAAAGCGGCTCGTTCCCGCTGGCCTAATAGCAAGTGCTGTGCTGGCGGCGTATCTGATGTTTGTCGACTATGATCTGATAAGCTCGCTTGCCATATTCCTCGCGTGGAGCGCGATTCCCCGCTTGATGCTCACTGTGGGATATGCAGCATTGCTGATCCTGTTCATCACACGGATCGCGCATGGAAAGTTCATTGCGCGCGTAGCCGCCACCGGGCAGGCGGCATTTACCAACTATCTTGGAACGTCCATCCTGATGACCACCCTATTTTACGGATATGGGTTTGGCCTGTTCGGCTATGTAAGCCGGATCGGATTATGGCCGATTGTCTTTGCCGTGTGGGCAATTATGCTGCTTTGGTCCCGACCTTGGCTTGCCCGATATCGCTATGGGCCGCTCGAGTGGCTATGGCGCAGTCTGGCACGCGGGCAAGTGCAGGCAATGGTCCGCTAAAGTTATTGCAATCAATTCGCATTAACGGTAAGCCATTCGCATCAGGAGCGAATCAATGGTCGTTTGCGTATGTAATGCTATCCGGGAAAAAGACCTGCGTGCCGCGGTGCGCTCCGGTTCTGACCGCCCGAACGACGTTTACGCCCGCCTCGGCCGTAAACCGAAATGTGGCCAGTGCCTTTCGTTTGCGCGCAACATCATCAGCGCTGGTCCTGCAACCGCGTAGCAATATCGGCCGAAAAATCGGCTTGTTTCTGCGGATTTTTACCTTCACTTGATTGAAGATCACCGTTATCGTGATTGCTCCAACTTAAAGGAGACAGGCCATGAAGGGCGACGCAAAGGTTATCGAGTTTTTGAACGAGGCGCTCAAAAACGAGCTGACAGCCGTCAATCAATATTGGCTGCATTACCGCATGCTCGACAATTGGGGTGTTGCGAAGCTGGCGCATTTTGAACGGCATGAATCCATAGACGAAATGAAGCATGCCGATCGCTTGTCAGAGCGTATCCTGTTCCTTGACGGTCTCCCCAATTTCCAGTTGCTGGGGCGCCTGCGTATTGGCGAAACGGTCGAAGAAATATTGAAGGCCGACCTGGAGCTTGAATATGAGGCTCTGCCCTTGCTGAAAGATGCCATCGCTTATTCGGAAAGTGTACGTGACTATGTCAGCCGTGACCTGTTTGCCGATATTCTGGAAAGTGAAGAAGAGCATGTCGACATGCTTGAAAAGCAGTTCGACATGATTGCGCGTATGGGTATCGAAAATTACGTCCAGCTTCAGTCAAAGCCTGCGGAAGATTGATCGGGTAAAGGTGATTCCGCTTCTGCGTGGTTAGCCGTAGCTCATTCCGCCCAAAGCATTGCGCTGGCCAAAGCTGACCGGGCGGCGCTCGACCAACGGACTTGCTTCGGATTCGAGAGCAGCAAGCGTGGCCTCGAACACTGGGCGCAGACGCACGACCTTTTCGACCAATTCGGAAGGATCGATCTGGATTTCGACATAATGGCGCGCAGCGATTTCGATTTCTTCGGCGAGCAGCGCAAGCTGGTCGGCGCCAAACTGCCATGATTCGCCCTTTAGCGTGTGGGCTGGAATGACGAGTTTCGCTGAGTCTTTCAGCCGCATGGCTTCTTCGATCGCAGCAACGGACTTTGTGCCGTCCTCCCGGAAATAGCCCAATATGCGGACAAAACCGGCCCCCAGCAGATTGCGGGTTTCGGTAAAGGTCTTCCAGTCGATTAGATCATCTGGCTTATCGGTCAACGCGCTGCTCCATGGACAACGGAAATGGTCCTGTCGGTTTCCTTTACACTGGCAGAAGTAAACAGAGCGTTGACGCAATCTGTTTGGCAAAAATCACTATCAGCCGTTGTCCGCAAATGGGTTTTTCGACGAGCGGAAATTGATCCGCACAGGCACCGCCCCGAAATCCAGATCCCGGCGGATGCCGTTCAGAAGATAACGTGCGTAGCTGGCGGGCAACTCGTCCGTACGGTTGCCGAAAATGACAAAGGTCGGCGGCCGGTTGCGTGCCTGGGTCATATAGCGCAATTTTATCCGTTTCCCGCCGGGTGCGGGCGGAGGGTTTGCGGCGACAGCAGCTTCGAACCAGCGGTTGAGAATACCCGTCGGGACGCGCTTATTCCATGCCTCACGCGCATCGAATGCAGCGGAGATTAACGGATCAAGGCCTTTGCCCGTCATGGCCGAAACCGCGATCAACGGAACGCCCTTTAACTGCGAAAGGCCCTCTTCCAGTGCCCCGCGGATGCCGTTGAACAGGCTGCTGGCATTTTCGGCGACATCCCATTTATTAATGGCGATGATGAGTGCGCGGCCTTCCTGAATGACATGGTCGGCAATTTTCAGGTCCTGCACTTCCAAGCCCTTGGTCGCATCCAGCAAAAGAACGACAACTTCGGCAAAATCGATGGCGTGGCGCGCGTCGGCGACGGACAATTTTTCAAGCTTGTCCTGCACCTTGGCGCGCTTGCGCATTCCTGCGGTGTCGATCAGGCGCACCCGGCGCTCGGTCAAGAGGGGTGGTATGTTGCCCTCTTCATCAGGCTCGCCCTGCTTGGGGTCTGGATCAGTCCAGATCCAGTCGATGGAAATGCTGTCGCGGGTAATTCCGGCTTCGGGCCCGGTAATCAGGCGGTTTTCACCGAGCAATTTGTTAATGAGCGTTGATTTGCCCGCATTGGGCCGACCGACAATAGCCAGCTTCAGGATGGCGTCGGGTGCTTCGGGATCCTGCACCTCGAACGCACCGCCATCGATATGCGGTAACAGCGCCTGAAACAGGTCAGCCATGCCTTCGCCATGCTCACCACTGATCGCGATGGGATCGCCAAAACCAAGGGCATAGCTTTCCAAAATGCCATTATCGCCCTGCTTGCCTTCGGCCTTGTTGACCGCCAACACCACGGGCGTCGCACTTCCGCGCAGCCAGCGGGCGATTTCTTCGTCGAGCGGGGTTACGCCAACCCGTCCGTCAATCAGGAACAGCGCAACCTGCGCGCCGGCAATCGCGGCCTCGGTCTGCATGCGCATGCGGCCGGGCAGGGTGTCCGGGTCTTCATCTTCATAGCCGGCTGTATCGACAATGGTGAACTCAAGGTCGAACAAGCGACCCTGTCCCTCCCGCCGGTCGCGGGTGACGCCGGGCGTGTCATCGACAAGCGCAAGCTTCTTGCCAACCAGCCGGTTGAACAAAGTCGACTTGCCGACATTAGGCCGACCGATAATGGCTACCGTCGGCAACATGCCGGCACTACTCCTTCAAGTTACCCGCGAAAGGCCGAGATGCGGCCCGAATCGTCGAGAATGTAAAGCGTGTTGTTCGCAACAATGGGCGCGAGCGACACGGGCGATTTGAGGTCAAATACTTCGCTTGCCGTACCTTCGGCAGGAGAAATCGACCAGATATTGCCGCGCGAGCTGGCGACAATCAGGCGACCGCCCGCGAGGACTGGGCCATACCAACTGATGGGGCCCTTCTTCTTTTCTTCATTGTCGTACCGCTGCAGCTTTGAAATCCAGCGGATTTTTCCACTGGAACGGGCCACGCATAAAAGACGCGCTTCGTCGGTCATGACAAAGACCCACTCGCCCGCGGTAACGGGTGTAGAAATGCCGGCAATATTGATTTCCCAGATGCGCTGGCCGGTGACCAGTTCATAGGACGCCATACGGCCGCCCTTGCCCAGGGCGAACACCCTGCCGCGGTCAATCACGGGATCGGCGTCAATATCGGTCAGGGTCGAAACCGATGTCGACATGGCTGTGCGCGACAATGTGTCGGTCCACAGACTGCGCCCGTTTTCGTACCGATATGCTGCCAGTTCGCCGCTGGAATAACCTGCAATGATTGTACCTTGCGCAGCCGCAGGTGCGCCGACGCCGAAAATACCGGAAGCAGCAACTGGGCCTGCTTCATTCCATTGTGCCTCGCCATCGGTCTGGCGAAGGGCGTAAATCTGGTTGTCCTGTGTCATCACATAGACATTGCCGTTCGACAGCGTAGGTGCACCACGCAGTGGTCCGGCAGGACGCTTTTTCCAGCTTAACGCACCGGTATCGGCAGCAAGCGCGGCGACATCACCCACGCCGTTGGTTGCGAAAACGGTGGTGCTGGTGGCGCTAACCCCTCCGCCGAAGCGCGAGGGCTTTCCATCGTCGTCGATCTCGAGGGCGTTGGACCAGATCTGCGCGCCGCTATTCGCATCAAGGGCGGTGACGCGGGCGGTTGTGTCGACCACATAAACGCGCGAATCGCTAACCACCGGACTTGCAGCCAACCGTGCGCGCGGGTTTGCGCCGGTTACGTTGGCGCTCCAAATGCGCGACAGGCCTTGTCCCAGTTCGACATGGCCCGGGGACTTGGACGCATTTCCGCCCGGCTGGGCCCATGCTTCGTTGACCACGGCTGGCGGCAGTATGACGGCCACATTAGCCAACGCAGGGTCAACCTCCATGTCGCGTTCGGTACCCAGAATGTCGACGCGGTTGCCGACGGTGGGTGTATTATTCTTCTTACCCGCATCGCCGCGCACGCCATCCAACACGGCGCAGCCGCCAAGCGATGCAGATGCGGCAAGAGCCAGTAGCAATTTTGCGCTGATCTTCACTTAATCACTCTCCCTTGGTCGCAGTTTCGGCTGATGCAGTTGCCGTATTTTTCTTTTCATCAACCTGAACGGTATCGATACCCATCGCGCCGGCCATCTGTTGCGCACGGCTGCGTAAGCTAGGTGGCAGGCCTTCCTGTTTTGCAATTTGCGCGAACATCGGTCCGGCAAGATTGTCCTTGCCCATTTTGACATAAGCCAAAGCCGTCAACTCGCCCGCGCTGCCGAACCAGGCATGGCCCGGCGTCGAAAGGGGTTTTAACCGATCAACGACCGCCTGTGGTGCAAGCGTGTCAAATTCAGCACTGGTTTGCCGGATCAGCGCAAGATCGCGGAAGGTCTGGGGCAGGCTGCTATCACCTGCTACCTTGGCGTAAAGGGCGATGGCTTCCTTGGTTTTACCATCTTCGCCAAGCAGATTGGCCTCGACCAATTGCGCCATGGCGCGGTAGCCCGGCTGTTCTGCCTTTGCCAAAGTGGCGAGTTTTGTACGCGCCTCCTTCTGCTGGCCGGCGCGCAGCTTGTCCATTGCGTCGACAAATTCTTCGCTCTGCTTATCGGCCGCGGCCTGGAGCTGGTTCTTGTAAGTAATGTAGCCGCCAAACGCCAGCAAGCCGGCGACCAGCGCCGCAAGCAGCCAGCGGCCGTAGCGTGTCCAGAAGCTTGTCAGATCGCTCGCGCGGACTGCGTCGTCCACTTCGCGCAGGAAAGCTTCATCGCTTCCGGCGCGCTTATCAGTCGGTGTCAAAGCCAAAAGGGCCTCCGAAATTGGGTATTAACTATATAAGGGCTTGCACCCGCTAGCGTCGTCCTTAGCGGGAGTTGTGCCGATAGGCCAGCCCTGCTTCAAGCCGGTTGATAGAGTTGGTCCGGACCCGGGAAACTCCGGTCCCGAACGCCGCTTGCATATTCGCGCACCGCTTCTTCGACCGACACGCCCATATTGCCGAACTTTTTGACAAATTTGGGAACGCGGTCGAACAGGCCGAGCATGTCTTCGGTAACCAGCACCTGTCCATCGCACTGCGCCGATGCGCCGATGCCGATGGTCGGGCAGGCAATCTTGTTCGTAATCTCGATGGCGATGGGCTCCAATACACCTTCGATAACCATCGAAAAGGCACCCGCCTCGGACATGGCAACCGCATCTTCGACGATGGATTTGGCTTCTTCCGGGCTTTTGCCGCGGACGCCATAGCCGCCGAGGATGTTTACGGCCTGCGGGGTCAGTCCGACATGGGCCATGACCGGAATACCGCGGGACGTCAGGAATTCGACCGTCGGGGCCAGCACACGCCCGCCTTCGATCTTGACGGCCGCAGCGCCTGTTTCTTTCAGCAGATGGGCCGCGTTGGCGAAGGCGAGTTCGGGGGATGCTTCGTAGGAGCCAAAGGGCATGTCGACGATGACTGCGGCATGGTAGCTGCCGCGAACGACCGCGGCGCCGTGGGCGGCCATCATTTCCATGGTGACGGCGACGGTGTGCGGCAGACCGTAAATGACCTGCCCCAGCGAATCACCGACCAGCAGCATATCGCAGTGCGGGTCGAGAAGCTGGGCCATGCGGACCGTGTAGGCCGTCAGCATGACCAGCGGCTCACCGCCCTTTCGTTGCCGTATCCGCGGCACGGTGAGCCGTTTCATCGGCTGGGGAGTGGGGTTCGCACGGCTGGTGGACGTGTCGAAAGTGAGTGTTTGGGGTCGAGTGGACATGGGGTGGGGGCTTAGCGGCTAAATTAACGCCGCAAAAGCTTGAACCGAGAATATGTTATTATAATTTGACTCAATGTTAAAAATACATAACATTACGTCCGAATCAGTTAACATTGGAGTTCACGCCATGTCGTTTCGCGAAAAAACCCATTGGGCCGCCTTCCTTGCCCTCGCCTTTGCCTTTGGCTGGTATTTTCTGGCCTATCCCTGGGCGATGGTCTCGACCGATGCCGGTGTCGCGGCGGTTGCGGGCATGCTCGTGCCCGTCACCATCATCATCGTCGCCGTCATGGCCGCCACCGCCACCTTTTTCGCGATACGCGCACCCAAGGAAGCAAACCTGAAAGAAGACGAACGCGAACGCAGCATCCATATCCGCGGCACCCATCTTGCCTATTACCCGCTTGTGCTGGGGGCGTGGATCAACATGATCGCCATATTCTACCGGTTTAGCCCCGGCGTCTATTTGAACCTGCTGATGGCCACCGTCGTGATTGCCGAGCTGGTACGCGTCGGCTCGCAACTCTATTATTACCGCCGGGGATATTGAGCCATGGCCCAGCTCCCCTTCACCAACGACATCCGGATGCTGCGCTTTCTGATGTTCGAAATGACGCAAGGCGACCTTGGCGACCGGGTCGGCGTCACCCGCCAAACCATCGCCGCGATCGAGCAAGGCAAATATTCCCCCTCGCTGGAGGTCGCCTTCCGCATCGCCCATGTCTTCAACAAGCCGCTGGAAGAGGTCTTCCGCTGGCAGAAAGACATCGACTGACCCCCCTAACCCCGCACACCGCCTTGTGCCGCGCAGCACCGAAGGCCTGAACAGCGCTCCCCGGCTAAATTGTTCAGGCCTTCAATTTTTTGCCGCCACAGCCTCGGCGACATTGTCGCTGAAAAATCCGTCGATGCCGGTCGCGAGATAGGCGCGGATTTCGGTTACCACATCGCCGACGGCACGCGGGTCGACGCCCGATTTGGCGCTTAACGGCAGGAAGTAATTTTCGCGGCGGAAAGTCCAGGGGTGGACGGCAAGGCCCACCTTGTGCGCGTCCTTCACCAGCGTGGTGGGTTCACCCAGATTGCCCAACAGCGTGCGCGGGATCACCAGCGCCTTGTTCGGCCCGACCCCATCGGCATAGACCGCAACGGCCTTCAGCCCGTCAGCGGTCGCCATATCGGGATAGGTCAGATCGGGCCGGTCGGGCGGGCTGCCCTTTTCATCCATCAACTGGATCAACCGCACCTTTGTCTTGGCCCGCAGCGCCTTCAGATTCTCGACTTCAAAGGATTGAATGAACACAGGCGCCGACTTTTCGACATGGCCATAGCGTTCGAGCAAGGCGAGCAATGGCGCCTCATGCGGCAGGCCAATGGAGGCAAAATAGCTGGGGTGTTTGGTTTCGGGATAGATACCGATGGTGCGGCCCGTCTTCGCGCTTTGCGCTTTGGCCAGCTCCAATATCTCTTCGAATGTGGGTATTTCAAACTGTCCGTCAAAGGCCATATTGGCCTTGCGCAGTTGCGGCAGGCGTTCCTTGGCGCGCAACGTCTTCAGCTCGGCAAGCGTGAAATCTTCGGTAAACCAGCCGGTCATCGTCTGGCCATCTATCGTCTTGCTGGTCTTACGACTGGCAAATTCGGGACGCGTGGCGACATCGGTCGTTTCCGAAATTTCGTTCTCGTGCCGCGCGACCAATATCCCGTCCTTGGTCAGAACGAGGTCCGGCTCGATAAAATCCGCACCCTGTTCGATGGCCAGCGTGTAGCTGCCAAGCGTATGCTCGGGCCGCTCCCCGCTCGCGCCGCGATGGGCGATCACCAGCACGGGGCCGTCGAGGGGTTTTTCCATGGCTTTGCTCTCCGTAATCGAACAGGCTGAAAGTAGGGCGGCGGAGAGGAACGGTATAAGAATGCGCATGCGCCTTCTATTGCGCGCCGCTGTGTCAGTGCGATGACAGCGCGCGTCCACCCGTTCAGAATTTCTCCGCATCATAGATTTCCGGCTTGAACCCGACCAGCAGGGCCGCGCCACCCTCGACCACCGGGCGTTTGATCATCGACGGATTGGCCAGCATCAGGGCAATGGCTTTCTGTTCATCAATATCGGCCTTGTCCGCGTCGGTAAGCTTCTTGAACGTCGTACCCGCCTTGTTCAGCAATTTTTCCCAACCGACCTTGTGGGTCCACCGTTCCAGATCGGCGGCTTCAATGCCGGCCTTTTTATAATCATGAAAATGATAAGCCACACCCCGCCCGTCGAGATAGGTGCGCGCCTTTTTGACGGTGTCGCAATTGGGGATGCCGTACAGGGTGACTTTAGCCATTGATTCCTCGGTGTATTTACAAGGGGTGTGTTCTATTGTTTCTGCATATTCCGGTGCGAGTCCAGATGACAGCATTTAATGCAAGTTCAGGGTGACGGTATTTAGATAAATGGACGAAGTCCCCTCTCCCGTTGGGAGAGGATACGGAGCCTTGGCCGACAGGCCTAGGCGCAGTTGGTGAGAGGTTCGACGGTAAGGTTCGCGCGCCGTCGCCCCCTCTACCCTAAAGGAGAGAGGGGGTATATCTCTTCCAATGGGATATCTTGTTCTAAAGCGGACTGTCCAAACGCGACATCGTTGCGGACCTGCGTCTATTGCTTCAAATTTACAACCCGACCGTCTTTATCGATTGTGAAACGCCCCCAACCATATCCCGTTGCTCCCGTCGTGGTGGTGACTTCATAGATAATGCCTGGTCGGATAGGTTTTGCTTTGATCGTTGGCCATTCTGGCTGGGGATGGCCAACAAAACTGCTTCCATACTTTATTGGAAACTTATTGGCACAATCGTCATCGTAACGAACGCTGGCCAACCAAGCGCTTTCTTTCTCATCTTCAGCAGTTACTTCAATCCGACGTAAACACGATGGTTTGCTGTTTGATCTAGGGTCTGTCCTGAAAGTTATTTGCCCATTTTCAAGAGCAGCAACAACGTCGTATCCATATGAACATCCACTAAGGATGATGGTAGTCCAAAAAAGCAACAGAACTCGACGGACCATTAGCAAACCCCTATTGGATCGTATGATAACCGATTATGGAGATTACGAACAGCAATGACAGCTTCCCACAACAAGGTAGCCAAACCGGACTGTTCGGACACGACAACATTGCGGACAGTCGGGTATTGAGGCAACCTACAGCAGATGAAACTCTTCGAAAAATTTACTGAGAGCAGAGATGAACGGAAATCGTAGAATTTCGCGCTCGGCATTTTTGATAGGGTTTCGTAAGATCGCAACGGTATTTGCGTTTATTGCATTCCCGATGGCCTTGGTTGCACAACCGACCGTTGTTGAGCCACTCGTAACAAAAGCAAAAATCGAAGCTGCCGCCGCAAAATGCCAGGCAACTGTCACTATTTCCGAAATTCCTACTTATGGCGAAGAAACAGACTCTGTGCCGGAAGGGTCATCGATCATCGTTGGCATCAAGCGTGATAACTCACCGGAATCGATCGCTTGTATGCAAGCTTCCGTTCAAACAGTTGTTACGATGCTAACGGGTCGAGCAAAAGGTGTCCCAGCATTGACGCAGGAGAGCTTGGACGATCTCCTAAAAACTTGCGATTGGCGAAAAGAAGATGGTTTCGTGCTATTGCTTGCCGATGAAGAATTACAGTTTCAACCTGCGCAAACGGCTGACTACGATCGAGTAGAGTGCGTTTTTGCTGGGATACGTCCCTACGCGATGAAACTTGGGTTTGTTGGAAACGAGCAATATCGCTCATCTGAAGAACCAGCGAAGGGACCAACCACCGACAAGAGGCCCTGACGGCGAAATCATGTCTCGGGAGTATTAGGTCTAATTCCCACAACATTCCGGCCATACAGCTAACATATTCAGCCCTTCGGAAGCTGCGGTTGGTTCATCACCTGAATGAAAGGCAGCTTTCCAGCGATATGCTATAAAGACTGCCTGTCAGGACACGACAACATTACGGACGGTCGGATATTCGCGAACCGTGCTTTGCTGTGGATTACACGACAACACACCGATCAACCGACTTCGTCGAGCATGAGCAACATTAGCTTACGATACACTTTACAATTATCGATATTGACGGCTTCGATCTCGCTTCATGTATCGTAATCAAGTATCGCGCGGTTATAGAGATCGGATCCACGGCCGTATGACGGCCCAAGAAAAAGATGGGCAGATAGGCCAGGGTTGGCTATCAAACCGAAATTAATTCGGGGGTATTATGAACAACTTCAAACGATACATCAGGTCATTGTTCCGCATTTCGATACCATGTTTGATCATCATAGGGATGATGGCGAACCCGGTTCATGCAGCAAAAGTCTATGTCGACCGAACGCTTGGTGATGTAACTGCCGAACAAAAGATCGTCTTTGCCGAACCAAAACCCGTGCAGGTTATATTTGAGTTCCGTACCAAAGGATCGGCTAACGCCAAGGCGACAAATTATCTGAAAGACATCGTTCAAAGGAAGCTATTGGAGAGCGGCTACTTCTCCCAAGTCAGCACTGTTCCTGTTGAGGGCGGCGCTACACTGATTATGACCATGGACAATATTCCAGAGGAGGATGCCGCCGGCAAGGGTATAAAAGTAGGGCTGACTTTGGGTCTAGCCGGGGTGAAAGTGTCGGATTTTTATATTTCGTCACTTGAATATTCGGCGGCTGCTGGCGCAGCTCCATTAAAGGTCGAAGTAATGCACGCCATTCATACCACAATTGGCAAAAAGCCTAATGAGACAATAGGAATATTAGTGAAAAATCAGGATGAGGCGATTGACATTGTTGTTCACCAAGTTCTCGCGCATGGGATGAACGGCATTGCGAAGCTTGCGTCGTCGAGCGGCCAGCCCTGAGCAATGGCTGTTTGCCGTATGAGGCTGCGAACCGCAGGATTGGGTACGATTTTGTTGGCGATGACCGGATGCGCGGCGACGCCAATTGAACCGCCGCAGACATCGGTTGCCGCAGTGCGTGCGATCATTGCCGCCAACATTCAGCCGATGAAAATTGGCCCGTTTGTTGCCGCAAAATCGGGCATGACCAATGACCGCGAAATCCGACTTCGTGCGGCGGGCATCAAGCCGCCAAATGGCAGCACTTTTTCGAGTTATATGGGCGAATTAGTCACCGAACAGTTCCGCATTGTCGGCAAGTACGATCCAGGATCATCTCTCGAATTATCGGGGACCATGGTCGAGAACCGCGCCAATCCGGCCATCGGACAAGCTTCTGGCACGCTGGCATTCGAATTTGTGTTGACCAGGCATGGCGAGCTTGTTTTCCGAAAAATCCTGCGCGTCGACCAGCGATGGGACTCGTCATTGATCGGTGCACTGGCGATACCAGAGGCCGAAATGCAATATACGGCACTGTATCCAAAACTGATTGAAATGCTGATGCAGGATCCGGAATTTCAGGCTGCTATAAAATAAATGCTATCTGCCTATGCAAACTGCCCGTGGTGTTAATATCACGCTTACAGTTATCTGAGGTGTTCATAGGAAATGTCGAGAAGTTCTAAGGCACACTGTCGTGGTACCATTTGAATTAATTTGGAGGTAACTGCAGGTTTGCTGAAAGATGGCAAATAAACGCTAGGAGCTGAAGCAAAAATCGCGAGCGAACGGCAGCAACAACATTTCTGCCATTCTCAACAGTTTCCAGTCCCCTTGGATCCGGACATTCGTTCAGGAGCTATTCCTGCATCTGTTTATGGCTTCCAGGGTAAAGCGGCCATCGACGGTAGTGCCTTGGGATTGGATGGAAGAAAGAAGAGAAAGAAGAAAAAAGGGTGGGGCGCCGGGCTTGTAACCTGCTGCTGCCTTTTTTCTTTTTTCGCTTTTTTCTTCTACTTCAAAAATTGGCACGACCGCTCCGTTCTCTCATCTTTGTGCCTTTGCGTCTTTGCGTGAGACCAATTTGGCGCGAGGGTTTTGGGAGGGTGGTTCTTGAGGCCCTTCGGCTCAAGGGTTTTTGCTGCAGGGGTTGGGGGCCATCCCCTTTAGCGCTTAAGGTCAGTTATAATTGATCACGATCTTGCCAGCCGCTGCGACCGCGACCGCGCGGGCTTTGTCGGTGTTGCCGTCGGTCACACGCGCAAGCGTTACGCCCATGCGGCGATAGGGACGGGTGACGGGTTTGCTGAAGATGCGGGCGTCGACATGGGTATCGGGGGTGGCCAGCGCCAGTGCGTCGGCCAATCCGGTAATGCTGAAGTCGGTGCAGTCGCGGTCCGCCAAGACGACCGCGCTTGCCGAGGCGCCGAGCAATGTGATCTCGGGGATAGGCAGGCCCAATATGGCGCGGATGTGCAAATCGAATTCGTTCAATGTCTGCGACACCAAAGTCACCATGCCGGTGTCGTGCGGGCGCGGGCTGAGTTCGGAAAAGATGACGGTGTCGCCCTTGACGAAAAACTCCACGCCGAACAGACCATAGCCGCCCAGGGCATCGACGACCTTTGCCGCCATGTCCTGCGCCGCCTGCAACGCCGCGGCCGACATGGCGGTCGGCTGCCAGCTTTCGCGATAGTCGCCGCGTTCCTGCCGGTGGCCGATGGGCGGGCAGAAGTGGACGCCGTCACGCGCGCGGATGGTTAGCAGGGTGATTTCATAATCGAAATCGATGAATTGCTCGGCAATCACGCGCAACCGGTCGCCGCGCATTCCTGCGGCGGCATAGTCCCAGGATGCGTCAATGTCGGCTTCGGTCCGCATGGTGCTCTGCCCTTTGCCCGATGAGGACATGACCGGTTTTACCACCAGCGGTAAAACCAGTTCGGCGACGGCAGCGTGCAGTTCCTCCCGGCTTTCGGCATAGAGATAGCGCGAGGTGTTCAGCCCCAGTTCCGACGCCGCCAGATCGCGGATAGCGTCGCGGTTCATGGTCAACTGGGCGGCGCGGGCCGAGGGGACCACGGTGAAGCCCTTACCTTCATAATCGGCGAGGATTTCGGTGCGGATGGCTTCGATCTCGGGCACGATGAAATCGGGCTGATGCTTCTCGATGGCTGCACCCAAGGCGGCGGCATCGAGCATGGAGAAAATCTCGCACTGGTCGGCAACCTGCATGGCGGGTGCGGCGGCATAGCTGTCGCAGGCGATGACATGGCAGCCGAGCCGTTTGGCCGCGATGACAAATTCACGTCCCAGTTCACCCGATCCGAGCAGCAGGATTTTTGCAGTTGGTGTCATTTATAATGCTCCCTCCGGTCGCCAAATTCGCGCACGCGCTTGCGCCAGCTTTTGTAGCTTCCCGGTTTTAAATGCGTCCGCATGATGGTTTTGACCTGATCAGCCGAGACGCCGTGCTGGCGCGTGATATCGGCGAAACCGATGTGATCGGACAGCGCCATTTCGACGATTTCGCTTAACTGGCTGTCGGAAAGGTCGGGCGCGCGGGGCATCAGTCGGGCCATGTGTCAGTGTCATGGTCGGGATGCTGGTGGTTGCTGGTGCGGATTTCCGCAACATGCTCCGCCATGGTTTCTTCGGTGCTGCCTTCGTCTGCCAGCCCGCCAATATCGGCGAACCATGACATGCGGCCTTCGGACCCGAACTGCACCTGCGGCGGGAAAGCGGACGGGTCGTCGAGCGAACCGGTCGTGACGTTCAGATGCGCGCTGCTGGCATAGTCGTACAGCAGCGGCGTCCCGCAGGCGGCGCAAAAGCCGCGGGTTACAGGGTCCGAACTTTGGAACAGCGCAGGTGTCCCCCGCGTCCATGTAAAGGCGTCGCGCGGAATGCCGATCAGCGCGGCGAAGAAATTGCCGACCGCCTTCTGGCACATGCGGCAATGGCAGATGTGCGATGTGTCGAGAACAGCGGTCGCATGGTAGCGCACGGCCCCGCATTGGCATCCGCCCGAAATTGCGACGTCGATGCGCTTCACCTTCTCGTCATTCCCATTCAATCGTGCCCGGGGGCTTTGACGTATAGTCATAGACCACGCGGTTGATGCCCTTGACCTCGTTGATGATGCGCGTGGACACGCGGCTCAGGAACGCGCTGTCAAACGGATAGATGTCGGCAGTCATGCCGTCGGTGCTGGTCACCGCGCGCAGGGCGCAGACATTGTCATAGGTCCGTCCATCGCCCATCACGCCGACCGTGCGGACGGGCAGCAATACGGCAAAGGCCTGCCAGATGGCATCGTAGAGACCGGCGTTGCGGATTTCTTCGAGATAGACGGCGTCGGCCTTGCGCAGGATGTCGCACCGTTCCTTGGTCACTTCGCCCGGGATGCGGATGGCAAGGCCGGGGCCGGGGAAGGGATGGCGGCCGACAAACTGGTCGTTGAGCCCAAGCTCGCGGCCCAGCGCGCGGACTTCGTCCTTGAACAGTTCGCGTAAAGGTTCGACCAGCTTCATGTTCATACGGGCGGGCAGGCCGCCGACATTGTGGTGGCTCTTGATCGTGACGGATGGGCCTCCAGTGAAGCTGACGCTTTCGATCACGTCGGGATAGAGCGTCCCTTGGGCGAGGAAGTCTGCGCCGCCGATTTTCTTCGCTTCTTCTTCAAACACGTTGATGAATTCTGCGCCGATGAATTTGCGCTTCTTTTCGGGGTCGGTGACGCCCGCAAGGCCCGCCATGAAGCGCGCCTCGGCATCGACCACCACCAGCGGGATATTATAATGGTCGCGAAAGAGGGTTTCGACCTGCTCGCGCTCGTTCATCCGCAGCAGGCCGTGGTCGACGAACACACAGGTCAGTTGCGCGCCGATGGCTTCGTGGATCAGGATCGCGGCGACCGAGGAATCAACCCCGCCCGACAGACCGCAAATGACGCGGCCGGAGCCGACTTGCGCGCGGATCTCGGCGATCTTGGTGGCGCGGAATTCGGCCATCGTCCAGTCCCCGGCAAGGCCGCAGACCTTGTGGACGAAGTTGGAAATCAGCTTTGCGCCGTCGGGGGTGTGCACGACCTCGGGATGGAACTGGATGCCATAATAGCGCCGCGCCTCATCCGCGATGAAGGCGTAAGGCGCGCCGTCGCTGGTGGCGACAACTTCGAAGCCGGGGGCAAGGCTTGTGACCTTGTCGCCATGGCTCATCCACACCTGATGCTTGTCGCCCTGTGCCCAGAGGCCGTCGAACAGGGTGCAGGGCTTTTCGACCTCGATAAAGGCACGCCCGAATTCGCCGCCGTCGCCGCCGGTCACATGGCCGCCGAGCTGCATCATCATGGTCTGCTGGCCATAGCAGATGCCCAATATGGGAAGGCCGCTGTCAAAGACGCATTGCGGCGCGCGGGGGGAGCCGGCTTCGGTGGTGGAGGCAGGGCCGCCCGACAGGATGATGCCCTTGGGCTGCATCCGCTCAAACGCGGCCTGCGCGGCGTTGAAGGGGGCGATTTCGCTATAGACCCCGGCCTCGCGCACGCGGCGGGCAATGAGCTGGGTCACTTGCGACCCGAAATCGATGATGAGGATGGAATCTGATGGCTGAATCGACATGACCAGCCGATAGGCATAACCGCCGCCGCTGTCCATATAGGCGCAGCGGCGGCGGCAAACTATTTGTGGGTTTCGGCCCTCCCTAGTCGAGCAGGCTATCGCTGCGCGTTCTGGCCATCGCACGTTCGGGTTGGAGGGCAGGCTGCAGGGCAGGCTCTGGGGCGGGGGCCTGCTGATGCACCCAGTCGGCCACCTTTTTCCCATGCCGCGTGACCGCGCCCATGTTGAAAAAGTGCATGGCGCCAAGAACAAGCACGGCCAGCCCGACATACCATCCCAGAAAGCGCATAAGCTCGGGGGCATCCTTGACCGTGCCCGCAGCGCTCAGGGCCAGCGCGATGAAGCCGAAGTTCACGAGGTAGAATCCGACCACCAGCAAATGGTTCACAGAGGTCGCCAGTTCGGCATCATGGCCGAAGCAGCGGATCAGATAGATTTTGCCATTGGTGCTGAGTGTCCAGGCCACCCAGATCGTCATGCCGATCGCAAGGGCGAGGTAAAGGCTATAAGCTAACAGGGTCATGACTAAGTCCTTTCTTTATTATCGTAATTTCTGTAAAAATCGAAATGATTAGATATGCGAATGTTCAGGTGGCATGGGTCTTCTCCAAATGGGGGTTAGTCCTTTGATCCGGGAATGAAGCGGGCAACCTTTGCGCCCAGTTTCATAAGCGCGATCAGTGTCGATTTCTTCAGACCGCGCACCTGTTCGTACCAGCCGGTGAGGTTCGCGATAAATTCGTGCATCCGTCCGATACGTTCCCGGACATGGGCGGGAAGATCCTTGTTCGCCGCCATCCGGTCCTTCAGCTCGCCCAGCTTTGCGATCGTCGGGTCAATCTCCCGCCTTTTGCGCTCGGCGGTGATGGCCATGAACAGGTCCCACAATTCGGTTTCCGCGGTGAAATGGTCGCGCCGGTCGCCCGGAATATGGGTCCGGCGGACTATGCCATAGCCCTGAAGTTCCTTGAGCGCGGTGGAGACATTAGACCGGGCCAGATCTAGCGCCTCGCAAATCGCCTCTGCATCAAGCGGCTGGTCGCTGAGATAGAGCAGCGCGTGCACTTGCGCGACCGAGCGGTTGGCGCCCCAATGCGTGCCCATTTCACCCCAGTGGAGGATGAATTCCAGTGCTTCGGGATATTTTTCAACGCCCATGGCGACTCGTCCTTTTCGTTATTTCTGTTTTTACAGAAATTAGAATAATTGTCAAATCACGTTTTGCACTTTGCGCTGTGGCGTGCCCTTGTCCTATGATGTCGCTGTGTCAAAGCTTGAAACCCGACGTCAGGAAATCATCCAGCGCCTCACCGAACATGTGCTGGCGGAGGGCCTGAATGCGGCCAGTTTGCGCCCGCTTGCAAAGGCGGCGGGGACGAGTGACCGGATGCTGCTTTATTATTTCGCCGACAAGGCGGAAATTATCACGGCGATATTGGAAGAAATATCCGCGCGGCTGGTCACGAAGCTTGGCGACCGGGTCGCGGCGGAGCCACTGCCTTATGAAGAGCTACGCGCGAAATTTGCAGAATTGCTCTTCGTCGATGATCTTTGGCCCTATCTGCGCATCTGGCTGGAGGTTGCGGCGCGGGCGGCGATGGGCGATCCCTTTTATCGCGCGACAGGCGAGCAGATCGGGCGCGGCTTTCTGGAATGGGGCAAGGCGCAGTTGAAATCCGAAACAGACGCGCAGCGCGAGATCGAGGCGGCTCGTCTGTTGGTGACGACCGAAGGTATGCTCTTCCTCAAGAGCATCGGCCTTGACGATGTGAACGCCAGGGCTCTGTAACGTCAGGATGCAGCGCGGCGTTTGCCGAGCAGCATTTCCTTTACATCTCCATTCGCCTGAAAACTGGCAACCAGCAGATAGATGCACATATAAGGCGCGCCGCCGGCGAAAACCAGAATGCCAAGGACGAGGCCGATGGGCGCGAAATGGTGCCGCCACATGATATAGGTTGCGCCAAGGGTCAGGAACGAAAAGAAGTCCATGTTGAATTGGCCGGGCCATTCCATCTTGGCGATGTCGCCGAAGAATATCGGCAGCAGACCCAGCCCATGATTGGCCACGACGATCGCCGTATAGACCCCGACAGTGGCAATGATGGTTATTAGTAAAAGACGGAATAGCGTCATGTTTCGGCTCCCTTATTCATGAAAAATCCCAGGATCAGGGCGACCCCTGCCCCCCATAGAATGACGGCGGCGCAATAGGTCACTTGCGGTAAATGCCCCCCATAAACGGCGGGGAACCACGCAACAATAATGCCGTCGATAATCAACGCCGTGGCGGTCGCCACCGCGATGCCCACCGCCATCTGGTCGGCGCGCAGGCGCACCAGTTTGCGGGTCAGTACGACAAAAGGAAATGTGCCTGGAATAACCAGCGCATAGGTGAGCGCCCGCATGCTTCCGTCCAATGCGCCCAAAGGGGCAATGGCGCGCAAGAGCAGAGCAGCAAGAAACCAGAGCAGCGCGCCCATCCCCACCAGCATCACGGTCTGGCGCGATGTCATTCCCAATCGGTTTTGCGGGCCATGTGCCACAGCAGCATCCTTCCATCACGTGGATGCATGCTAACAAAATGTAGCGACTGCTACAACATCTTTTTACGCCGCCAGTTCAATCCACGTCGGGGCGTGGTCGCTCGCCTTTTCGCGGCCGCGATGGTCCTTGTCCACGCCGCACGCGGTCAGCCGGTCGGCCAGCAGCGGGCTCAGCAACAGATGGTCGATGCGAAAGCCATGGTCGCGCTGCCATGCGCCCGCCTGAAAATCCCAATAGGTCCATATACCGCCTTGGGGGTAATGGGTCGCCAGCGCATCGGTCCAGCCTTCGGCCAACAATGTCCGGTACGCCGCTATGCTCTCCGGCTGGCGCAGGGCATCGTCCAGCATCGCGGACGCGGACCAGATGTCCTTGGGCGTCGGAATGACATTATAGTCGCCTGCAAGAACAGCCGGTATCTCCGACGCCATCAGCTCGGCGGCGCGGGCGCGCAGGCGCTCCATCCATTTCAGCTTATAGTCGAACTTCGGCCCCGGCAGCGGATTGCCGTTGGGCAGGTAAATGCTGGCGACCCGCACGCCAAAGACGTCGGCCTCCAGATAGCGGGCATGTTCATCCTCGGGGTCGCCGGGCAAGGTCCTTTGCGCTTCGACCGGCTGGGCATTGCGCGCGAGAATGGCGACGCCGTTGAACGATTTCTGGCCATGCCAGATCGCGCCATAACCGGCGCGCTCAAATTCGGCGACGGGAAAGCCGTCGTCCTGTGATTTGACCTCTTGAAGGCAGGCAATGTCGGGTTTGGTTTCGTCCAGCCACTCCAGCAAACGCGGCAGCCGGGCTTTGACACCATTGATGTTGTAAGTCGCGATACGCATGGCTTGTTTTAGCGCAGTTGGGTCGAGACACCAGAGCACATCTGAGGTGAATTGAAATTTAGCGGAACACCGCGCGGCCCCGTGACGGCCAAGCTGTTAAACCGAAAAGCTGGAACCGCAGCCGCACCCGGCTTGCGCCTGAGGATTGGTGACCTGAAAGGATTTGCCACCGAGCGATTCGACAAAGTCGATCGCCGAGCCGCGCACCAGATCCAGACTGATGGGGTCCACGACCAGCGACGCGCCTGACCCGTCGGTCCGTATATCGTCGGCCTCGACAGTTTCGGCCAGACCGAAGCGATATTGGAAGCCCGAACAGCCGCCGCCCTCGACAGACAAGCGCAAGATCGGTGGCTTGCCCAGCTTGACGGCAATTTCGGCAACCCTGCGGGCGGCGTTATCGGTCATGGATATGGCGGGAGTTTCAGACATACACCCCATGTAGGCTGTGCAGCAGATAAAGAAAAGGGGCGGCAGAGTTTCCTTTGCCAGCCCCCAAATTTACACCCTCTCCCAAAGGTGATGCGTTTAGCCGGTAAGCTTACTCGTCTTCAGCTGGCCCGCCTATGGCTTTGCTATCAGTTGTTTTGCTGGCAAGCAAGATGTTTGATTTCGCCTGGTCAACTGTCTGTGGCGACAGGAAGGCGGTAGGATTGATGGCTTCGCCAGCGATACGCACTTCATAGTGCAGATGGCTGCCGGTGGAGCGACCCGTGGAGCCCATATAACCCAGAATGTCACCCTTGCGGATGCGCTGACCCGGCGTCACGTTCATCGCCGACAAATGGCCGTAGCGTGTCTGAACGGCGTTGCCGTGGTTGATTTCGACATATTTGCCGTAGCCGCTGACCCACTGCGCGCGACCGATGGTGCCATCGGCGGTCGCATAAATGGGTGTGCCCACGGGACCGGGAATATCAATACCCTTATGGTTACGGCTTGCGCCGCGTGTCGGAGCGTTCCGGTACCCGAAACCGCTCGAAAACTTCATGGCTTCGACGGGATTGATCGAAGGCACAGCAACTTCAACCTTGGTCGAGGCACCGACGATGCGGCCCCAACTGTCGTTGAGAGCGCGGAATTCAGGATCGGATGTTCCAAGAGCAGTCTGGTTCGCTTTCAGATCTTCTGGCTTTACCCGGAAGGTGTCGGAAGCGGCTGCTGAATTAGCGTAAGCGGGGGTCATTGCCGAAGCGGCGACCAAGATGCCAAGCGCGGAAACAACTTTGAATGTCAGTGATTGGCCATTGGCCAAAGCGCTGCGTACCATAGTGTTTTAGTACCTTATGTTGCGACCCGCGCTTTTGCGCAGCCCCGAAGTTTCACCAAGGCAGTTTTTCTGCCCACCCCTTATGTGAAGGATTGGTGACCGAGAGTTTCAGGCAATGCAACCTATGCGTAATAATCGCGGGACAAACCGGCGCTCAAACGCGCTGAGTCGTTGAACGGAGGCTTAACGGACCCACGAAAGTGACGGTTTACCAGCACTTTCCAGTAATCTTTTGGTAGGATTCTGTGCTCGGAACAACCCGTCTCAAACCATTTTGTTCCCGCAAAAACGTGGGAAATCTCGTCATTATAGATGCGATTCAGGATTTTTGCGGAGACCGAATCACCTGCCGATTCGAACCGCGCGATGGTTGAAGGCGTGACATCCAGTCCGCGCGCTTCCAATACCATGGGTACAACGGCAAGCCGTGCGAGGGCATCATGGCGTGTTTCATAGGCCGATTCCCAAAGGCCATCATGCGCCGGGTGCGCGCCATAGAAACTGCCCAATTGCCGCAACCGCCGGTCGAGCAAAACAAAGTGCATGGCTTCATCCGCGCCAACCTTCATCCAGTCATCGGCAAAGGCTTCGGGGAATTGGCCGCCAAACCGGCCGACCAGATCGAAGGCCAAGTCGATGGCCACAAATTCGATATGGGCCAAAGCGTGCAAGAGGGCGATGCGGTTGGCTTCGGTCCCGCCCTTGCGCCGTTTGGGCATCCGGCCGGGTGCCAAAAGCTGCGGATGTTCGGGCCGCGCCGGGGCGTCGGGCATGGGCACGTCAAAGCGGTGCGCCAAACGCCCCAGGCGCCACTGACGCGCCGCCGCCCGAGCCGCCATCACCTTGGCGTGGGGATCAGCGGTCAGGAGGACGGATTGGCAGGCTTGGCCGAGGGTAGTGGGGTGGGTAAGTTCTGCGTTCACCCAAGCGCCTTTGCTGCCGCCAGAACGTCGGCGGCGTGATCCTTCACCTTCACCTTGCGCCAGACCTGCTTCACCTTGCCGTCCTTGCCGACCAGATAGGTCGACCGGTCAATGCCCATATAGCTTTTGCCGTACATCGACTTTTCGACCCATGCCCCCATCTTTTCGGTGGCGTCGCTGGCTTCGTCCGACAGCAGGGTGACATTCAGATCATATTTGGCTGCAAATTTGGCGAGCTTTGCAGGCTTGTCTTTCGACATGCCGTAGACCGGGTAGCCCAGTGCTGCGAATTCGCTGGCCAGCGCCGTAAAGTCTTTCGCCTCGTTGGTGCATCCCGGCGTATCGGCCTTGGGATAGAAATAGAGAACCAAAGGCCCCTTGAGCGCCGCAAGGTTGACGGCATCACCAGCGCTGTCGAGCACGGTCACATCGGGAAGCGTATCGTTCACATCGGTCATAATCGGCATCCTTTAAAAATCACGTGGGCCAAATAGGCGCTCCCATTCCGTCGTGACAACCCCGCGATAATCCCTAATCGCGGCGGTCAGGGCATTCCAGTCGGCATAGCCCAGACCTTGGGCGATCAGGCTTTGCGCTGCCACAGGCGGGACATCACAATCCGGCGCCACCAAGCGGACCATCACCAGCAATCGTCCCAAAAGCGCATAGGCCTGCGCAAAATCGGGGGGCACATGTCCGGCGCGTACCAGCATGTCGATGGCGGGCCCCAGTTGCGGTACAAGACCTTCGTGCCGGATGAGTTGCAGCATATGGATAATGAACTCCATATCGACCAGCCCGCCGGGCAGCAGTTTTACATCCAGCTCGCCTTTGGGCGGCTTGTGGGCAGCCATATCCTTTCGCATGTCTGCGATTTCGGTGCGGGTCTTTTCGACATCGCGCCCGCTGTTCAGCACATCGGTAATGATGCCCTGCACCTCGCCGCACGCGGTATCCGAACCGAAGAGCAGCCGGGCGCGGGTCAGCGCCATATGCTCCCATGTCCACGCGTTTTCGCGCTGATATTGGCCGAAGCTTTTGACCGATGCGCAGAGCAAACCATCGGCGCCCGACGGACGAAGGCGTGTGTCCACTTCATAGAGTGCGCCCGAGGCGGTGGGCACGCTCAGCGATGCGATAACGCGCTGGGCCAGCCGGTTATAATATTGGGTGGCGCCCAAAGGCCGCGCGCCGTCGGATTCGGCGAGATGGTCTCCGGTGAAGAGCAGGATGAGATCGAGGTCCGACGCATGGGTCAAGGCTTCGCCCCCCAAACGCCCGAGTGCGAGGATGACCAGTTCGCTGTCCGGAACCTTGCCATGGGCCTTTTCAAACTCGGCCACGGTGGCGGCGGTCAGCGTCTGCAGCGCGGCCTCGGCCAGATGGGCATAGCTGCGCGCGATATCTAGCGCGTCGTTGCGCCCTTCGATAAGCTGTACGCCCAGCGCGAACCTCTTTTCGCCGACATAGTCCCGGACAATATCCAGGGTGGATTGATAGTCGGCCGTCCCGATGCGGCGCTTCATGGCGATATGAAGCTCAGCTACATCGCCCGGCAGATCCATGGCGCTGGTATCGATAAGCGCGTCGAGATAGCGGCTTTGCCGTCCAAGGTCGTCGGCAAGCGTGGGCGCATAGCTTAATATCTCGGCGACCAGCTGAAGCAATCCGGGCCGCGCCTCCAGCAGGCGGAATACATTGATCGCGCTCGGCATCGCTTCGATCATATTGTCGAAGCGGGCGATGGCGCGGTCCGAATCGGGGGCGTTGGCTAGTGCTTTCAGCAGGGCCGGAAGCACGGCTTCGAACGCGTCGCGTGCCGACGGGCTACGGATCGCGCGGATATTGCCGCTGCGCCAGCGGGTCATGCGCTGCATGACGGCGGCGGGGTCGGCATAGCCCAAATCGGTAAGCTGTTCCTCAAGCGGGAGGCCTTCGTCGGCCATGCGCGGTCCGTCGCTGCCGCTGGCGTCCACCATCCTATCGTATATGGCGGCGACCTTTTCCGAAATCGGACGGATGGCGTCGATCAGGGCATCCGCATCGGCCAGCCCGTGCAGGCGCGCCACGGCATCGGCGGTTTCGGGATTGTCGGGTATGCTGTGCGTCTGCCGGTCGCTGTGCATTTGCAGGCGGTGCTCGAAAATGCGCAATTGCTCATAGGCGGCGCTTAAGGTCGTGGCTTCCTCCGGCTTGATCCAGCCCGCCGCGGCCAGGGCGGCCAGCGCCGTGCGTGTGTCGGGATCGCGCAGCGCACCGTCGCGCCCGCCATGGATCAGCTGGTGCGCCTGGGCGAAAAATTCGCATTCCCTTATGCCGCCATGGCCGCGCTTCAGATCATAGCCGAGACCGATTTTCTGCCCCTTGGCATAATGGTCGCGGATTTGCGCGGTCATCGCGGTGATGTTCTTGAGCTGCCCGAAATCAAGCGACTTGCGCCAGATGAAGGGCTGGATGGCATTGAGGAAATAATGGCCGAGCGCCCGGTCGCCTGCACAGACGCGCGAGCGGATGAAGGCGGCCTGCTCCCACGCCAGCGCGCTCGATTCATAATAGCTGATTGCGGCTTCGACCGGCAGGACGATGGGGCTGACTTCGGGCGAGGGGCGCAGCCTCATGTCGACGCGGAAGACATAGCCGTCGGCATCCAGCGCCGACAGCAATTCGATGACGCGCCGTCCATAGCGGACCGCAGCCTCGGCGACATCATCGCGTTCGCGGTGGGGCAGCGTCTGCGGGTCGAACAGGAAAATGGGGTCGATGTCGGACGAATAGTTCAGCTCCCGTCCGCCATGCTTGCCAAGGCCGATCACCGCAAAGCCCTGGTTCGGCGCGCCCGGGACACGTTCCTCGATTGCGGTGGCTATGGCCTGATCGAGCGCATGGTCGGCAAAGTCGGACAGGATGCGGGTGACGCGGGTCAGGTCCCATATCCCGGCAAGGTCGGCGAGCGCAGTGACCAACGCCACGCCCTGTCGCTGGCGCCGCAACGTTGCCTCCATGCTTTCTCCCGTGCGATGGAGCGCCATGGCCAGCGCGCCCTCAAGATCGCCGGCGCGGATCAGGTCCATCAGATCGGGGTTGCGGTCCATCAACCCGGCAAGGAATGGGCTGTGCGCCGATGCACGGTCAATGGCGTTCGCGCCCGCCGTCATTGCTTCAGATAGTCTCGGCGGAAATCGGCGGCAAAGGCCGCAAAGCGGTCTTCGGCAATGGCGGCGCGCATATCGGCCATCAGCATCTGGTAATAATGCAGATTATGCTGCGTCATCAGCATCGCGCCCAAAATCTCGCCGGAACGGATCAGGTGGTGCACATAGGCCCGCGTCCATGTGGCACAGACGGGGCAGGTGCAGCGTTCGTCAATCGGGCCCTGGTCTTCGGCAAATTTGGCGTTGCGGATATTGATGGGGCCCGAATGGGTAAAGGCCTGTCCATTGCGTCCGCTGCGGGTCGGCAGGACGCAGTCGAACATATCGATCCCGCGCTCGACCGCGCCGACCAGATCGTCGGGCTTGCCCACGCCCATCAAATAGCGCGGCCGGTCGGCGGGCAACTGGTCGGGGGCATAATCCAGACAGCCGAACATCGCCTCCTGCCCCTCACCCACGGCAAGGCCGCCCACCGCATAGCCGTCAAAGCCGATGTCGATCAGCGCATCGGCGGAACGTTTGCGCAATTCTTCGTCCAGCGATCCTTGCTGGATACCGAACAGCGCCGCCTGCTCGGCATGCGCGCCGCCTGCATCAAAGGCATCGCGCGAACGCTTTGCCCAGCGCATCGACAGTTCCATCGACTTGATCGCTTCGTCGCGGCTGACGCCATTGGCGGGGCATTCGTCAAAGGCCATGACAATGTCCGACCCCAGCAAGCGCTGGATTTCCATCGACCGTTCGGGCGACAGCATATGCTTCGACCCGTCGAGATGGCTGGAAAAGGAGACGCCTTCCTCGGTGATTTTGCGTAAAGCCGACAGGCTCATCACCTGATAGCCACCGCTGTCGGTCAGGATCGGCCGGTCCCAGCCGGAGAATTTGTGCAGCCCGCCCAGCCGCGCCACGCGTTCGGCCCCGGGGCGCAGCATCAGATGATAGGTGTTGCCCAAGATGATGTCGGCCCCCGTCGCGCGCACTTCGGCAGGGCGCATGGCCTTGACGGTCGCGGCGGTGCCGACGGGCATGAAGGCAGGCGTGCGGATTTCGCCGCGCATCATCTGGATGGTTCCCGTGCGGGCCTTGCCGCTGGTGGCGGAAATCGAAAACTGGAATCGGCTTTTCATCGCCGTCGCTTTAGCAGGGTTGATTGCAGAGGGAAGGGCATGCGGCTCCAGCGGCCCGCCGCATTGTTTTATATTAGACCTTTTCGCTTCCGCATTGCTTCTCCATATAGGGGGCATGACTTATACCGATCCCCGTTCCTATCTCTACCAACCCGGCCTGCTGGACCCCGATGCGGCGCAGCGGCTGACCCGCGAGGCGCTCAAGGCCTGCGATGACGGGGAACTCTATCTGCAATATAGCGCGACGGAGAGTTTCGGCTTTGACGATGGCCGTCTGAAGATGGCGGATTATTCCACCGGTTCGGGCTTCGGCCTGCGCGGCGTCTCGGGCGAGATGACGGGCTTCAGCCATGCCAACGACATGAGCGAAGCCGCCATCCGGCGCGCGGGCGAAACCTTGAAGCTGCTTGACCCTGCGAAGGATCAGCCAGCCGCCCCGCCGCGCAAGAATAACCGGCATCTCTATACCGACGGCAACCCGCTCGAACTCGTGCCCTTTGCGCAGAAGGTGGCGCTGTGCCAGAAAATCGATGCCGCCGCCCGCGCCCGCGATCCGCGCGTTGCGCAGGTGAGCGTCAGCCTTTCGGGTAGCTGGACCGTGGTGGAAATTGTGCGCGCCGATGGCTTTGTCGCGACCGATGTGCGTCCGCTCGTGCGGCTGAACGTGTCGATCGTGGCGCAGGACGGCGACCGCCGCGAAAGCGGAAATTACGGCTTTGGCGGACGCTATCTCTACGACAAGCTGTTCGAGGACCATGAATGGGAACATGCCATTGACGAAGCCCTCGCCCAGGCGCTGACCAATTTGCGCTCGGTTGCCGCACCGGCGGGCGAGATGACCGTGCTGCTCGGACCGGGCTGGCCGGGCGTGTTGCTGCATGAGGCCGTCGGCCATGGTCTGGAAGGTGATTTCAACCGCAAGGGATCGTCGGTCTTTTCCGGCAAGATCGGGCAGCGGGTCGCTGCACCCGGCGTGACCGTGGTCGACGATGGAACGATGCTGAACCGGCGCGGTTCGCTGTCGATCGATGATGAAGGCACGCCGACGCAGGAAAATGTCCTGATCGAAGACGGCATCCTGCGCGCCTATATGCAGGACCGGATGAACGCGCGGCTGATGGGTGTGGAGCCCACCGGCAATGGCCGCCGCGAAAGCTATGCCCACGCACCGATGCCCCGCATGACCAACACCTTCATGCGCGGTGGCAATGACGATCCGGCAGAGCTTCTGAGCCGTGTGAAAAACGGCATCTTCGCCAAAAGCTTTGGCGGCGGGCAGGTCGATATCGTGTCGGGCAAATTCGTGTTCAGCTGCACCGAGGCCTATCTGGTCAAGGACGGAAAGCTGGGCGATCCGATCAAGGGTGCCACGCTGATCGGCGACGGCTTCACTGCGCTCAACAATGTGACGGGCATCGGTAACGACATGGCGCTCGACGAAGGTGTCGGCATCTGCGGCAAGGCGGGGCAGAGCGTTCCTGCAGGTGTGGGTCAGCCGACGACTTTGGTCAGCGCGCTGACCGTCGGTGGCACCGCCGGGTAACAGGCTTGCTTCGTCTGGCGACAGGCATATAGTCGGCGCATAAGGAGAATCGGGTCGCATGTTTGATCCGGGCGAACAGGTCCGGAAACCCAGGAGTGGAAACATGCGTACATTATCACGATATGCCTCTTTGGCGGCAGTTGCCGCCGTTCTGGCGACGGTTCCCAGTTCAGCCCAGAAAACCACGGGCCCTAAAGCGCAATATAGCATGGATGTCTCGACCATGTCGGGCATGGGCATGGGCGCCATGATGGGCGGCGGGCTTGGCGGAATGTTCGGCGGTGGCGGCGGCGACAGCTATATGCTGGACCTCAAGCTCACATCGGCCACGCCCTCCCCGCAGCAACCGGAAAAGGCCGATCATTTCTTCCAGCCTTCGGCCAAAATGGGCAAATCGGTCCCGCTGCTCGGCGATGCGCCCGGCAAGCCATCGAAGCCTGACCGCGATTATGACCCGCGCGGCATGGAAAAGCCGAAAGGGCGTCTGCTGATGTTCTGGGGCTGCTATACCAAGGCGCCCAAGGGCCAGCCTTTCATCATCGACTTTGCGAAAATGCCGACTGCGCAAATGCCCGCGAATATGCCGGCCCAGATGCGCGGCATGCAGGCGGCCGCCGCGGCGCGCGATGCCAATGCGGCATGGTGGCCAAATGGATCGAATGGCAAGCAACCGAAATCGGGTTCCTCGCTGCGCGGGGAACATCGGGTGGCGAGCGCCTATACACCGGAAATCAAATTTGCGCTGATGAACGACTATATGGCCTCGTTGAATGTGAATCCGTCGGAGCAATTGGGCGCGATATTGCTGAAATGGAACAGCGTCCCCACCGCGACGGGCTATGTTGCATGGGCCATGGGCGGCATGGACCGCGCAGGGCAGGGCGGCGATCTTGTGATGTGGACATCGGCCAACAGCCGCGATGGCGGGGTCGATATGGATTGGCTTTCCCCTGCCGAGGTGCAGCGGCAGATTGCGGCGAAGAATATATTGCCGCCCACCCAGACCAATTGTTCCATCCCTGCCGAGGCGAAAGCTGCGGCCGGCGGGATGATGTTCGGCAGCATAAACGCCTTTGGTCCGGAGGAGAATTTCTCCTTTCCGCCCAAGCCAGCCGATCCCAAAGCGGTATGGAATATCGACTGGACGGCGAAAGTCCGTTTCCGGGCCTTTTCCAGCTTCATGACCGGAATGGGGTCGATGGGCGCGGCGGGCGGACAGGACGGTGCGCCTGCGCGTAAGCCCAAGGCGTGCAAGGGGCCACTGGGCATCCCCATACCCGGCTCGTCGTGCTGAGGTTGCGCTGCATCGGTAATTGCGTCAAAACGGGGTCATGGCCGACTTTACCGACACCCTGACCGCGAAACATATGGAGATGATCGGCAAACAACCGATTTTCTTTGCCGCAACCGCTGCCGAAGACGGACGGATCAATCTGTCCCCGAAAGGCTATGACAGCTTTCGCGTGCTGTCGCCCGAGCGGGTGGCCTATCTGGATCTCGGCGGGTCGGGGAATGAAACGCATGCCCATTTGTTGGCCGACGGGCGGATCACCATCATGTTCTGCGATTTCGACCGCCCCGCGCTGATCGTGCGGATCTATGGTCGTGGCCGTCCGGTTCTGCCGCAGGACGATGAATGGGACGCTCTTGCGGACCATTTCACCATATTGCCGGGGACGCGGCAGATTTTCGTGATCGAGGTCGAAAGCGTGCAAAGCAGTTGCGGCTGGGGCGTGCCCTTCATGACACTGGAGCGTGAACGCGATACATTGACCAAATATCATGCGCAGGCCGATGCGGATGCATGGCTTACGAAAACCAAAGGCCGCACGAAAAGCATCGACGGTTTGCCGACCCGCTCGACCGACCGCTATTTCGGACCGGCGAACTAGACCGACGCATGTCCCTTGTCGAACTGGCCCGTTATCCCAACGGCATAGAGGCTGAAATCGCCCGCACCCTGCTTGAATCGCATGGGCTGCATGCGGTGACGTTCGATGCCGGAATGAACATCGCCGACAGCGCGGCCTTTGCCATTCCGGTGCGGCTGATGGTGCTGGATGAAGACCGGGACGAGGCAGAGCAGATCCTGCGCGAGGTCGGCAGCGCATGAGTCATGCGATCAAGGTTGCGACCTATAATATTCGCAAGGCCGTAGGGCTTGACCAGCGGCGGAACCCCGCGCGTATCATCAGTGTGTTGAATGAAATCGACGCCGACATCATCACCTTGCAAGAGGTGGACAGGCGCTTTGGCGCGCGGGTCAGCGCCCTTCCGCTCGCCATGCTGGAGGCGGAGACGCCGTGGACTCCTGTACCCCTGCACTTCCGGCCGGCGGCCATCGGCTGGCACGGAAATGCAGTCTTGGTGCGTAAGGGCATCGAAGTGCGCCGCGCCGAGCCGATTGAAATGCCCACGCTCGAACCCCGCGGTGCGGTGATGGCAGAGCTCTCGGTGGCCGGACATGCGCTGCGCGTGATCGGGGTGCATCTTGACCTGTCCGGGCTGTGGCGGCGCAAACAAATCCGCGCTTTGCTGGCGGCGATCGATGCCTGTCCCCGGATTATGCCGACCGTCATGATGGGCGATTTCAACCAATGGTCGGACAGCGGTGCGCTCAGCGAACTTGCCTTCCATCACCATCGTCTGGTCCAGACACCGAAGAGCTTTCACACCGCGCGTCCGGTGGCGCGACTTGATCGCATCATCGTCAGCCATGAACTTCGGGTGACCGAGGCGGGCTGCCATGTCTCCCCCCTGGCAAAGCAGGCGTCGGACCATCTGCCTGTTTGGGCGGCAATCGTCATAGGTTAATACTGCACAATATTTAGGCAGTCCAAAGGTGCTGCTCAATATTTAAGCAAGTGTTAACATGTTCCCGATTTGATTCCACCCGAGTCCTAACGCAAAACTCACGCATTCCGGCGTTACGGGATTCTGGCACGGCGTTTGCATATTGCACTGCACAACCAACGGGGGTGTGCATGAAATATATTATAGCAGTGATAAAGCCGCACAAGCTTGACCCGGTCCGCGAAGCGCTGACCGCGCTTGGTGTGTCGGGCATGACGGTGACCGAGGTCAAAGGCTTCGGCCGTCAAAAGGGCCAGACCGAAATCTACCGCGGCGCGGAATATGAAACCAACATGGTGCCAAAGGTGAAAATCGAGATTGCCTGTGCAACCGATCAGGCACCCGCGGTAATCGAAGCTATCCAGCATGCCGCCGAAACCGGCGCGATTGGCGATGGCAAGATTTTCGAATTCGAACTCGCCGGTGCGTTACGCATCCGGACCGGCGACACCAACGAAACCGCGCTCTGACGCGACAATATCAAGCTAGGGGAACCATAAAATGTCCAAAACACTCAAATTCATAGGCGCGGCGGGGGCGACATTGTTCGCCGCTTTGCCCGCCTTTGCGCAGGAGGCTGCCGAAGCGGTAGCCGATGGCGCAGCGGCAGCAACTGCCGCCGTTGCCGAAGGTCCCATCAAGGCTCCCACGGTCGAGCAGATGGCGACGATGGTCGACAAGGGCGACACCACATGGATGCTGATCAGCTCCGCGCTGGTCTTGCTGATGTCGATCCCCGCCCTGGCGCTCTTTTACGGCGGCCTCGTGCGTACCAAGAATATGCTCAGCCTGCTGATGCAGGTGTTCATGATCGTTTCGGTCGCGGCACTTGTCTGGGTAACCTATGGCTACAGCCTTGCGTTCACCAGCGGTGGTCCCTTCATCGGTGGCTTGTCCAAGGCGTTTCTCGCGGGCGTAACCACCACGACCTACGCGGCAACGTTCAGCAACAATGTGTATATTCCCGAATATGCCTTCGTCATATTCCAGATGACCTTTGCCTGCATCACGCCCGCCCTGATCGTCGGTGCCTTTGCGGAGCGTATCAAGTTCACACCGCTGATGATCTTCACCGTGCTGTGGCTGACCTTCGCCTATTTCCCGATTGCGCACATGGTGTGGTACTGGGCTGGACCCGACTTCCTCGTCGACGCGCCAACGGATGTAGGTTTCCTGTGGGGTAAAGCTGCGCTCGATTTCGCTGGCGGTACCGTTGTCCACATCAACGCCGGTATCGCTGGTCTCGTCGGCTGCCTCATCATCGGCAAGCGCGTCGGCTTTGGCAAAGAAGCCACCCCGCCGCACAGCCTGACCATGACCATGATCGGCGCTTCGCTGCTGTGGGTGGGCTGGTTCGGTTTCAACGCCGGATCGAACCTTGAATCGAACGGTATTGCGGCTCTTGCCTTCATGAATACCTTCGTTGCTACAGCTGCTGCTGCGGTTGCATGGTGCATCATCGAACAACTGCACCACGGCAAGCCTTCGCTTCTCGGCGCGGTGACAGGGGCTGTTGCAGGTCTGGTTGCGATTACACCGGCAAGCGGCTTTGCAGCTCCCATGACGTCGATCCTGCTCGGCTTCGTCGCTTCGGCGGTCTGCTACCTCTTCGTAGCGGTCGTGAAGAACAAGCTGAAATATGACGACACGCTCGACGTCTTCGGCGTGCACGGCATTGGCGGTATCGTAGGCGCCATCGGCACCGCGATTGTCGCTGACCCTGCGCTCGGCGGTCAGGGCTGGATCGACTACACCGTCTTCCCGGCCGTCCCCGGCGAATATGTAATGGTTGACCAGTTGATCTCGCAACTGTGGGCTGTTGGCACCACGGTGGTGTGGACCGGCGTTGTCTCGGCTGTCCTGTTCTACGGTCTCAAGTTCACGCTGGGCCTGCGTCCGACCGAAGAAGCAGAACGCGAAGGTCTCGACCTGTCCAGCCATGGAGAACGCGCCTACAATTATTGAGTTTCAAAGCTTGGTGGCGGGGCGTTCTCTCCTCTCCTTTTACGCCCTGCCACCTCACGATGTTCCTCCCGCGAACATCCAACTTACGGCCCGGACCCAATGGTTCGGGCCATTTTTGTATGTGCGGGGAGGGCAGGACGGCGGGCAACAAAAAAGGCGGCCCGAAGGACCGCCTCTTTGTGTGGGATACCCTTACCCTTAAGCGACTTTGGATTCGGTGCCCAGGATCAAAGGGTCGGCGACCTTGCTGATGTCGACTGTGGTGCGGCTGATGCTGGGTGCACCGCCTGAGGACTTGTGGCGGAACTTGCCTTCGATCTGGCCACCGGGTGCGATGGTCAGGTTGGTGTAGACGACATCGCCCGTGATGCGTGCGGTCGATTCAATGACCAGATCATTGGCTTCAATCGATCCTTCGACGCTGCCCGACAGGCGCGCGGATTCCGCGATGACCTTGCCGGCGATGATGCTGCCTTCGCCCTGCACAAGATTGCCGCAGGTCACATCGCCCTGGATCTTGCCATCAATATGCAGATCGACGCGGGCGTTCAGGTTTCCGACGATCTCAACGTCGGACGCGATGATGGAAAAGGTGTGACCGGAATTATTACGCACGCTGCCATTATTCCTTTGCGCTGGTGTCTGCACGGATTCCGGCGACGCTTTGGACTTCGAGAACATCAGGATTAGCCTCCAAAAACTTCCGTGGGTTGATAGCCTGACCGTTCAGGCGGACCTCGAAATGCAGATGGCTGCCGGTCGAACGACCTGTGCTGCCCATCCGCGCGATTTGTGCGCCACGCGCGACCTTCTGGCCAAGCTTGACGTTAAAGCCAGACAAGTGGGCATAACGGGTTACCAAACCATTAGCGTGCGTGATTTCGATTGTATTTCCATAGCCGCCTTGCGACCCGGCATGGGTTATGCGGCCATCGGCTGCGGCTAAAATCGGGGTCCCGATGGGGCCTTTGAAATCCAGACCATTGTGCATCGCGCCGGCGCCGGTGAACGGGTCGCTGCGATAGCCAAATCCGCTCGACATCATCATCACCGCGGCGGGCATCGATGTGGGGATCGCGGCCAGGGCACGCTCCATGGCGTCCATGCGACCAAGCGACATGGCAAGTTTGGTGAAGCGCGGGTCGCGGACATCCTTTTTGGAACTGCCAAAGAAGGATTCGAAGGGACCACCCTGTGCGCTGGTGGCCTGACGGGCCAGAATGTCAGGGTTAAGCCCGAACTGGCGGATCGCCGCCTCGGCCTTTTGGGTGCGGGCCTGTGCGACCTTCGTCATCAATTCGGCAAAGCGGATCTGCCGTGCTTCGATGCGGGCGAGACCTGCGGCTTCGGGAACCAACGCGCTGATCGTCTTGACGGTCTTGTCCGCTTCGGCGGAATCTTCGGAACCGGTTGCGGCGGCTGCGGCTGCGGGGATTTCGTCCAGATATTGGTCGCTCAGGCTTTCGAGCATTTTCTGGCGACGTTCGAGGTCCTTGGTGACCTCATCAATCGAGCCACGGTAATTGGCAACACGCTCTTCAGCGGATTCGACCTTGGCTTCTTTTTCGTTGAGCGCCATCCGCTCGATGGACACGCTGACCTGGTTCACGGCCATGCCAAGCGTGACGATCAGCCACGCGCCCACGATAAAAGCGGTCACCCCTGCAACGCGGCGTTGCAGTTGTGCGGATATCTTCAAAAACCGGACTTGGCCATTGGCCCGCATGAAAAATTCGCGGTCAATAAACCATCCAGCGATCTGGCTTTTCCAGCCAGTCAATCTGGTCTGTAGCGACACGACCCACCCCATTTTTTATTTGTGCAGCGCCGGTAGCAGGTCTGCGGGGTGCGGGCGAATCGGATGGGGGCGAGTCGTGACGAATCGGGCGAGTCACACGGTGAGTTGTGGAAATCGTTACCAATTTGACCAATTGTCACGCCACGAAACCGTCTGTAAAAATTCGGAAATTCAGAATATATAATTAAATCATATATTTACATGCGGACCGATTCGCGACCTTTTGGTAAAAGCGTTTTTGGCAAGGCTGCTTTCTATTTTTCCGCAGATTCTCTACGGGTTTTCACCATGACTGCCGAGAACCCCAATCCGGACATGGTGATCGCCGAGATGACCGCGAAAGCGCGCGCTGCGGCGCGGGTGCTTGCGCAGGCTCCAGACGCGACGAAGGCTGCCGCGCTGAAGGCGGCTGCGGTTGCGTTGCGGCGGGATAGCAAAGGCATCATCGCGGCGAACGCGCTCGATATGGACGCCGGGGCAAAAGCCGGTCTTTCGGCGGCGATGCTGGACAGGCTGAAACTGAATGAAGGCCGCCTTACCGCCGTTGCGGATGCAATCGATCAGGTGGCGGTGCTGGACGATCCGGTGGGTGACCTTATCGACACCCGCACGCAACCGAATGGTCTGGTCATGCGCCGTGTGCGCATCCCCATCGGTGTCTTGGGGATCATCTACGAAAGCCGCCCCAATGTAACCGCGGACGCCGCAGCGCTTGGCCTGCGGTCGGGTAACGCGGTCATCCTGCGCGGCGGAAGTGAAGCGGTGCAAAGCAACCGGGCGATCTACAAGGCGATGGTGTCGGGCATCGTCGAGGCAGGCCTGCCCGCCGACGCCGTGCAGTTGGTACCGACGCAGGATCGTGCGGCGGTCGGCGCGATGCTGCGCGCGCAGGGCGCCATCGACATGATCATTCCGCGCGGCGGCAAATCGCTCGTGGCGCGGGTGCAGGACGAGGCGCGGGTTCCCGTGCTGGCGCATCTGGACGGCATCAACCACATCTATGTGCACAAGGATGCCGATCCGGCGATGGCGAAAGCGATCATCGTCAACGCAAAGATGCGGCGCACCGGAATTTGCGGTGCGACGGAAACCTTGCTGATCGATCAGGACTATCCGGCACCTGCCGAGCTGATAGCGGCATTGCTTGATACCGGTTGCGAAGTCCGGGCGGACGATGCCCTGATGGAGCTCGATGCGCGCACCGTTTCGGCGGATGATATGGATTGGGATACCGAATATCTCGATTCGGTTATTTCCGCCCGACTGGTGGGCGGCCTCGACGACGCGATGGACCATATCGCGCGCCACGGGTCGCACCATACCGATGCGATCATCACGGCTGATGATCAGATAGCACGGCGCTTCCTGGCCGAAGTCGACAGCGCCATAGTGATGCACAACGCCTCCACCCAATACGCCGATGGCGGCGAATTCGGGCTGGGCGCGGAAATCGGCATTGCCACCGGCCGACTCCACGCGCGCGGGCCTGTCGCACTGGAAGGTTTGACCACCTATAAATGGCTGGTGCACGGCCAAGGGCATATAAGGCCTTGAAAACCATCGGCCTGATGGGCGGTTCGTTCAATCCGGCGCATGGCGGGCATCGGGATATCAGCCTGTTTGCCATTGATGCGCTCGATCTCGACGCCTACTGGTGGCTGGTCTCGCCCGGCAATCCTTTAAAGTCCAAACAGGACATGGCACCGCTGGCGGCGCGGCTGGGTTCTGCGCAGGTGCAAACGCGGCGAAGTCCCATAAAGGCGACGGCGATAGAGCGTGAATTGGGCACCATTTACACGGTCGATACGCTGCGCAAGATCGTCGCCAAATACCCGAAAGTGCGGTTCATCTGGATCATGGGCGCAGATAATCTGTTGCAATTTCATCACTGGCGGCAGTGGAGAGATATAGCGCGATTGATGCCGATTGCAGTTATCGCCAGACCCGGCTATGATGCAAAGGCCGTTGCGGGTCCCGCAATGGCCTGGTTCAGGCGGTTTGTCCGGCGTCCGGACCAGCGTCATCACTGGACAAGATGGAGTACGCCAGCGCTTGTCTTTTTGCGCTTTCGTCCAGATCCTCGTTCGGCAACCGCAATTCGCCGCGCCGACCCTCATTGGTATCAGCGATTTTCAGGAACTGGCGCACGTGATGGCGTCACCCATAAAATTGTTCTGTAAGGAGCACACTTGATAGATTCCGCTTCCGTCCCCACCGCCGCCAAGGCCAAGGGACCCGTATTGAGCCCTGAAAAGCTCCATGAACTCATCCTAAAGTCGCTCGACGATGATCAGGCGCAGGACGTTGTCACGATTCCCCTTGAAGGAAAAAGCAACATCGCCGACCATATGGTCGTCGCTTCCGGACGTTCGTCCCGGCAGGTGGCCTCCATGGCGCAGAAGCTTTCCGAGCGGATCAAGCAGGCCGGTCGCCATGCCCGAATCGAAGGTTTGCCTTCGGCTGACTGGGTGCTGATCGATGCTGAAGACGTGATTGTGCATCTCTTCCGGCCTGAAGTGCGCAGCTTCTACAATCTGGAACGTATGTGGGCTTTCGGCGACGCGCCTGAAACCGCGTCGGCCTGATCTTCATTCCCGCCGATCATGGCCATGCGTTTGCACATCATTGCGCGCGGGAAGATCGGCCGTTCGCCGGAAGCAGAGCTTGTCGAGCGTTATCTCAAGCGAATCAGCTGGCCGGTGAAACATAGCGAACTTCCAGACCGTGGCGGCGAAGTTCCGGCGGGTGATACGCCCGCCAAAACAATCCTTCTCGACGAAAAAGGCGAACAGATGGGTTCCATCGAATTCGCGCGCCTTTTGGGAAAATGGCAGGATGAGGGGGTCCGCGAAACCCGCTTTCTGATTGGAGCAGCCGACGGATTTAGCGATGCCGAACGCGACACGGCGGACAAGCTGATCGCTTTTGGCAAGGCCACCTGGCCGCATTTGATGGCGCGGGCGATGCTTGCCGAACAATTGTTCCGCGCAACTGCGATACTCGCCAACCATCCCTATCATCGCGAGGGATAGGCACATGCGCTTTGCCCTGACCCTGACGCTTTTGGCTCTCGCTCCTGTCGGGTTTGCGGCCACGCTGATGGCGCAGAACGCTTCCACTTTGGGTGAGCAGGAACAGGCGCTGCGCGATGCGAAGCTGAAAGCTGTGCGGGCAGAGCGCCGCAGCGAAATGTTGCGGCAAGAGGCGAGCAATGCCACCAGCGCCGCCGACCGGATCGTCGCTCAGCGGGCCGTTCTTTCCGCTGAAATCGCGGCTGCCGAGGCGCAGATCGAAGCGGCAAATGCACGGATTGCGATCATCAGCCGCCGGCAACGCGCGCAACAGAAATTGTTGGGCAAGCAAAGCGAGCCAATATTGCGCCTGAACGCCGCGTTGCAGCAAATGACAGGACGTCCCACGGCGTTGATGATGGCGCAACCGGGGCATCGTGAAGATTATATCCATGTGCGCGCCGTGATGGCGACGGTTCAGCCCCAGATCGTGCAACGCACCAACGCCCTGCGCCAGCAAATCGCAAACCAGAATGAATTGCGGTCGCAGGAACTGCTCGCCTTGCAAACATTAAGCGACGCGCGCAGCCGCCTGACGAATCGCCGGACAGCCTTGGCGCGGCTTGAGGGGAATGCGCGTGGCAAAGCCGATGATTTTGCCGCCAATGCGGCCATCGAATTTGAAAGGGCGATCGCCCAAGGGGAACGCGCGCGCGACATTGTCGGGCGTATCGACACCCAGCGACTCGGAAGCGTCACTGCTGCTGAATTGGCGGAGCTTTCCGGCCCGGCGTTGCGTCTGGCCGATGACCGGCAGGTGGAGGCGCAGGCCCGTGTGTATATCCTTCCTGCCCAGGGCAAACTGGTCTCCGGTTTTCACGAACTGAACACGACGGGGTATCGCGAGCGTGGCGTGCGCCTGTCGGTAGCACCCGAGGCGCGGATAATTGCACCGGCTGCGGGCAAGGTCACCTTTGCCGGACGCTACCGCAGCTATGGCCAGATCGTCATTCTGGAACATGGCAATGGCTGGAACAGCCTCATCACCCATTTGGGCACCGTTCGGGTGGCCAAGGGCGAAACGGTCCGCCAGGGAAGCCTTCTGGGTCTGGCCGACAGCGCAACGGGCGAAATTGGCGTGGAACTGCGCAAGAATGGCCGCGTTATGGATATTGCCGCGCTGCTGCGCTGACGCTTGTCAGTTAAGTTTTGACGTTCGTGGTAAACGCGCTTTCACCATTGGTTCAGGCACACTATAGAAGTATTCCTGATTTAAGGACTGGATTATCCTATGAAAAAGCGTCTGCTTCCTTCCACCTTGGCACTGGCTTTGACCTTTGCCGTTCCCGCGACGGTTCTGCTCGCACAAAGTGCCCCGCCGAAATCTGCCGCGCAATTGCAGGCAGACCAGATTCGCGAACTTGAACAGTTCCTTGCGGTTTATAAAAAGGTGAAGGCCAGCTACGTCGACAAGGTCGATGACAAGCAGCTTATGGAGGGCGCGATTCAGGGCATGTTGGCCAGCCTTGATCCGCACAGCGGCTTTTTGAACAAATCCGATTTCAGCAGCCTGCAGACCCAGATTGACGGCGAATATGGCGGCCTTGGCCTGTCCGTGACGCTTGAAGACGAAGCGGTTAAAGTGATTGCCCCGACCAAGGACACGCCCGCCGACAAGGCCGGCATCAAGTCGGGCGACTATATCACGCATCTCGACGGCAAGCTGATTTTCGGCGGTACGCTTGATGAAGCGGTCGAAGCAATGCGCGGCGTTCCGGGCACATCCATCAAGCTGACCATCGTCCGCCCCGGCCGCGACGCCCCCTTTGATGTCACGATCACACGCGCGATCATCGACCTCAAACCCGTCCGCTGGGAAGTGAAGGACCGGATTGGCTTGATCACCATCACCGGCTTCTCCGAAGAAACGGGTGCGGATGTTGTCGCGGCTGTGTCGAGCATCAAGAAATCGCTCGGCGGGAAGCCCCTGGGCTATATCGTAGACCTGCGTTCCAACCCCGGCGGTATCCTGGACGAGGCGGTTGCGGTGTCAGATGCTTTCCTTGAAAGCGGCGAAATCGTATCGGAACGTGGACGCGACAAGCGCGACATTGAACGCTGGTGGGCCGAACGCGCCGTACCGGGTGATGTCACAGGCGGCGCGCCGATCATCGTACTGGTCGACGCAGGCTCGGCTTCGGCATCGGAAATTGTTGCCGGTGCATTACAGGATCATCATCGCGGTCTCGTCATGGGTGAACGCAGCTTCGGCAAGGGTAGTGTGCAGAATGTCCTGCCGTTGACCCGCGATACCGGCCTGCGCCTCACAGTCGCCCGTTACCATCTGCCTTCGGGCCGCTCGGTTCAGGAAGGCGGCATCAAACCTGACATTCAGGTCCCGCAGCTTTCCGACCCCGATTATAAAAAGCGCGTTGCCATTCGCGAGTCCGATCTTCGTCGTCATCTGATCAACGAAATGCAGGATAATGCGAAAGAGCTGGAAGAAGACATCGCCGACGATCCCCGTTTCGCGCTGACGGCCGAGCAGTTGAAGGCCAAGGGGATTACCGATTTCCAACTGCATTATGCGATGGAAACGCTCAACCGTTTGGGCACGAAGACCATGAAGCTGGCGGAAAAGCCCGTTAAGGGTAAGGCGCAGAATTAATCGATGAGCCAAAAAATCGGTTTTGCGCATTGGCTGGCGTTTCTGCTCCCCGCCGGGTTGCTGGCGGGGGCCTATGGCTCGCAATATATTGGCGGGTTGCCGCCCTGTGAAATGTGCTGGTGGCAACGCTACCCGCATTTCGAAGCCGTCGCGCTTGCTACCGTCGCCTTTTTTGTCGGCAACCTCGGATACCGTAAAGCCCTGGTCGCACTGGCAGCCTTGGGCATTTTGACGAGCGGCCTGATCGGGGGCTTTCATGCGGGGGTCGAATATGGCTGGTGGGAAGGCCTCACCTCCTGCACCGCGACGATTTCGGGTTCGGGCGAGGAGCTGCTCAAGTCGATCATGAACGCGCCGCTCGTCCGGTGCGACACCGCGCCATGGACTTTATTCGGCATTTCGCTGGCCGGGTATAATTTCCTCTTGTCGACAGGCGGTGCAATCGCCATCTTGTGGACACTATGGCGCAGCAAAACATCCTGAAAACCGCAGCCCAGCGTTCCGATGCGATCGCGAGCATGATTCGTGTCAACCAGGCCGGGGAATATGGCGCCAAGCGTATCTACGCCGGGCAGCTTGCCGTCATGGGAGATCGCACCCCCGCCGCACGCAGCATCGCCCATATGGCGGAGCAGGAGGAGCGGCACCTTTCGGCCTTTGACAAGATGATGGCGGAACGCGGCGTGCGCCCGACCTTATTGCATCCGCTCTGGGATGTAGCCGGTTTTGCGCTGGGTGCCGTCACCGCAGCGATCGGCCCCGAAGCAGCCATGGCCTGTACCGTCGCCGTCGAAACCGAAATCGACCGCCACTATGCCGAACAATTGGAAGAATTGGGCGATAGCGATCCCGAACTGTCGGCAATGGTCGCCGATTTTCAGGCGGACGAATTGGAGCATAAAGCCACCGCCCTTGCCGAAGGTGCGGAACGGGCGCCGGCCTATCCCTTGATGAGCGCGGTCATTCGCCTTGGCTGCCGGACCGCGATTGCCGTTTCCAAACGGATATGAACTTCATCGCCCGTTCAGTGTTGAAGTCCCAAGGCCAAGCAATATTAAACGGAGAATTCATCGTGAAACGATTTGCCAAACTGGTCTTGATGACAACGGCGGTGCTGACGGCGTCCGCATCTTACGCGCAGGACACAGGGGCCAGCCAGCCGGGCGACGAAAAGATCAACCAGCTGATCGTGTATGGCGATGACAAATGCCCGCAAAGCACCGGCGATGAAATCGTGGTGTGCGCCCGTATGGATGAAGCGGACCGCTATCGAATCCCCTCCAACTTGCGCGGCGACCCCAATGATCCCCGCAACCAGGCGATGTCCGAACGCATCAAGGCCTATGAATATGTGGGCGCCAGCGGCACCATGAGCTGTTCGCCATCGGGTGCGGGCGGTTTCACAGGTTGCGGTCTCAGGGAAATTGACCGCGCTTATGCCGAAAAGGCACAGGATCCCGGCATCACCTTTGGCCGCCTGATCGCCGCCGAACGCGCCAAGCGGATGGCGGGCATCGACGCGGAGGCCGCAGCGGTTGAAGAGCGGGTGAAGGAATTTGAAAAGGGCCGCGCCGAACGCGAAGCGCGCCTTCAGGCCGAGCTTGACGCAAAGGAAGCCGCCGAGCGTCAGGCAGCGGATGCCGAGCCGCTACCCGAACCCAAATAAGCCCGCCTACCCTTTCGCCTTTTCGCCGGCGACCCAATCCTTGATCTGGCTTTCGAGCACGTCGAGCGGCACCGCGCCTTGGCGCAGCACGGCATCGTGGAAGGCCGACAGGTCAAATTTGGGTCCCAGCTCTTTGGTCGCCATCGCGCGTAACTCGCGAATTTTCAGCTCACCCAGCTTGTAGGCCAGCGCCTGACCCGGCCAGCTGATGTAGCGGTTGACCTCCGCCTCGATATTGGCCGCCGAAAGCGCGCTGTTTTCGGTCATGAAATTGATGGCCTGCTGCTTCGTCCACCCTTTGGCATGAATGCCGGTGTCGACGACAAGCCGGCACGCACGCCACATTTCATAGGACAGCCGCCCCATATCTTTCGCGGGCGTGTCATAGAGTCCGATTTCGAGCCCGAGCCGTTCCGAATAGAGCCCCCAACCTTCGACGAAGGCGGTGAAAAAGGCACCGTTTTTACGGAATTCGGACAGCGGAAGTTCCTGCTGTAGCGCAATCTGGTGATGGTGGCCGGGCACGGCTTCATGCATGCTGAGCGCCGGTATCTCCCAAAAGGGCCGCTGGTTCAGTTTGGACGTATTCACATAATAGGTGCCCGAAATGCCGACTTCGGGCGAGCCCGGATTATAATAAGCGGTCGTGGTTCCTTCCGCCGTTTCCTTGGGAATTTCCCGCAGGCCATAGGGCAAACGCGGGAGCTTTCCGAAAAGGGTGGGCACTTTTCCGTCGATATATTTGGCGACACGCGCCGTCTTTTCCATCAACTCTTCCGGTGATTTTGCATAATATTGCGGGTCGGTCCGCAGATGCTGGATAAAGGCCTCGCGGCTTTCAAAGCCCGCCTTTTTCGCAACCTCGACCATCTCGGCGCGAATGCGTGCGACTTCCGAAAGGCCGATATTGTGGATCTGGTCGGCGGTCAGATTGGTCGTCGTTTCTTCGCGGATCCGGAAATTATAATAGGCCGCACCGCCCGGCTGGGCCGATATGCCGGGGGCCTTTGCGCAGGCCGGCTTGTAGCTTTTGACATACCAGTCGAGCTGCTTGCGCAAGGCGGGGTAGACCACAGACTCGATTGTTTTCGCCGCCTCTGCCGCCAGCGCGTCAAATTCGGCGGTGGTCACGCTTTCGGGTTTGGGGCGGGTATAGGGGCCAAAGTGGCGTGCCGCCTTGGGATCGGCTACGATCAGGCCGGTGACCGTCGCCTCAAACCCCTCCAGCGTTTCGCACGGCTGCGTAAATTTCCCGCGAATGGCGACGTTGGCCACGTCGATATTCTGGTCGTTCACCTTCGCATATTGCGCCAGCCGCGCATTGTAGCTTTCATAGTCCGCCTTGGTGCGGAAAGGCAGATTATTCGCCATTCCGGCGAAGTTCTGGTGCCAACTGGAATAGGTGGTGAAGTTGATCGCGCGCTGGCCGAAGCGGTTGCCCTCGATCGTGCTGTTAAGGCTGCGCGCCAAGATGCCCGCCTCGACCTTGCTGGCGGCGTCCAAATGGTCCTGGGGAATGGCGTTCAGCTTCGCAAGAAATGCCGCCGCAGTTGCGGCCCTGCGGTCGGATGCCGCAAGGCTGAAGTCCCCGACTTCACGCGCATAGGTATCGACCCCGAGCGAGCTTGCAAAAATGGGCGATTCCTTCAGGCTGTCGGCCCAATAGGCATCGACCAGTTCCTTCAGATCGGCATTGGCGTCGGCATAGACAGGTGCTGCCGAGGACAGCAGGGCGATGAGCGTGAAAGCCTTCAACATTTTCGGCATGGACCTCTCCTTTATGCGTTATCGGTAATTGTCGACAGCGGCGAACATCGCCGTAATTTGGGCGCGTTCGTCGGCGGTTATTTCGGGCCGCCAGATATCGAAAATCAGGACGAGCCGGTCAAATGCACTGTTGTTCCACGCCTCATGCTCGACGCTGTCGTCAAATGCGATGATCTTGCCCTCTTGCCAGGCGATGGTTTCACTTCCCACGCGAAAGCCGCAGTTGGGCGGAACGATCAGGGGCAGATGGCAGATCAGGCGGCTGTTGAGCATACCTGTGTGCGGCGGAATCTTCGCACCCGGACGGAGCAGCGACAGCATGATGGATGGCGCACGCGGGCCGATATGGCACAGCGGTGCATGGTCGACGATGGCCTGATATAATATAGGGCAGCGGCGGATATGTTCCTCCACCGGGGCGCCATTCTGCCAGAGGTACAGGGTGCTCCAATCCGGATTTTCCAGCAGCCCGTGATGGTCCGTCTGGGGCCGCTCTCCGGTCGCTTTCATATAGGGTTCAAAGCCCTGATGGTCGGCCAGCAACGCCAGCGCCTCACGCTTCATCGCTTCGAATCCGGCCTCTATTTTCGGCACCCAGTCATAGCGGCTGGTATCGGCGAACTGCAGATATTCCACATCCGGATAATAATGCGCCATGGGCTTTTGCGGATATTGGCGATATTCGGGCCGGCGTTGTGTGATGCCGAGCATCATGTCGAGCGACGCCCGAAAGCGGGGATGCTGTTTTTCGCGCGGGAATCCGGCTGCCTCAAGGGCATCGACAAGCGCCCGTTGAAACATTTCCCCAAGCCATTGGGTGCCCGTTTCCGCCCGCTGGATATCGCGCAACACACCGCTGTCCGTCGACGGACGCGCTGCCGCGATGCGTAATGCCGCCGCATAATAGGCATTGGCCGCCCGCCGGTCGCCCGCCTCACGCCGGTGGTCCGCCTTTGCCACCAGTGCGGAAATGTCGAACCGGTCTTGCGTCAGCCGCGTTTCCGCATCGCTTTCGGACATAAGATCTTTTGGAGTTACAGGTTCGGAAACGGCCATTGCGCCGACCATAAGCCGCTCGGCGGCCTTTTGGCAACGGGATGGTGCAGAGCCACTTGAGAAGATGGCCCTGCACCGGCCCACGTCCCTATCGTCATCCGAAGATGAGCGACCCGTAGAGACGTGACGAACCCCTTGGCAGGGTTATACCGGTCAAATGCCCCCAACCGGTTTCGTCTTTTATCGCATTTAGTTCCGCGCGTTCCGCGCTTGTGTCTTGGCTGTTTTAAAACCTTCCTCCATCGCGCGCCCCATCCGCTCGAGCTCCGGCATCATCGCCGCCATCACTTGCGCAAGGCTGCCCGCCATCGACAGCATCTGACGGCTGCCTTCGCCGAGCTTTTCGGGAAGCGCTTCGGCATCGCGGTCGGCAATGTCGGCGAGAGTGGCGTCATGAGGAATGTTCCGTTTCACCGTACCCGGACGTGCTTTTTCGATGGAGTCGACAAGCGGCCCTACCGGCATATCCATGACCGTGCGGGCCATGGTTTCGACCGCCGTTGCGATCCTGTCCTGCATTTGCGGATCCGCCATTTTGGCCGCGATCTCATTCACGGCGCCATCGTCGGCCGGGGAAGTGTCCTGCGCGCTGATGCCGGTTCCCGGACGGAATTCGATATCCTGCGCCATTGCCGGTGCGGAAACACCGAGCAACGAAAGCCCGATCACAATCACTTTGGAACGCATAACCATCATCCTCACTCACCGCCGCAAGGGGCGTGGCGGCGAAGCTGCCGTTGGCGGCCGTTTAAACGGTCCTGTCTGATTATAGGCTGAACGAACCGCTCATCCGACAGCAACTTTGGTAAAGGATTGTAAATTCTGTGGCGCGCTACTCCGCTGCTTCCAAGGTCGCCTTGTCCGAAAGCGGATAGGCGAGACGGCTGAGCATTTCCTTCGGGCAAATCTGCCAGAACTCCCCACGGCGCCGGTCCCAATCGTCGATAATCGAACGCGACCATGCGCTGTCGGTGACGTGGGCGTGTGCCATGATCAGCGATTTGAGCTGCTCTTCCCAATGCGCGCTTTCCAGACGCTGCCACACAATGCTTTCGGGGTTTGCATTGGATGCAAAGCTGCCGTCCGGGTCGAGAACAAAGGCCATGCCACCGGTCATGCCGGCACCGAAATTGCTGCCGACCTTGCCCAGAATAACAGCGATCCCGCCGGTCATATATTCCAGACCGTTGGAGCCGCAGCCTTCGACGACCACATGCGCGCCCGAGTTGCGCACGGCAAAGCGTTCACCCGCTTGCCCGGCGGCAAACAATTTGCCGGAGGTCGCGCCATAGAGGACCGTGTTGCCGATGATGCTGTTGTGCTGGCTATCGAGAGGGCTGCTGACCGTCGGGCGCACAACAATCGTCCCGCCGGAGAGGCCCTTGCCGACATAGTCATTGGCATCGCCGAAAACCTCAAGTGTAATACCCTGACACAGGAACGCGCCGAGCGACTGACCTGCCGATCCTCGAAGCCGGACATGGACATGGTCCTCGGCCAGATCCTTCATGCCGTAAAGGCGGGTAATCTCGGACGAGAAGCGCGTGCCGACGGCGCGATGCGTGTTGCGGACATTATAGGTCAGCTGCATCTTTTCGCGCCGTTCAAACACCGGCTTGGCGTCGCGGATCATCTGCGCATCCAGACTGTCCGGCACTTCGTTGCGGAAAGTGGGGATGGAGAAGCGGCGCGCGCTGTCGGGCGCGTCGACTTTGGCGAGAATCGGGTTGAGGTCGAGATCGTCGAGATGCTCGGCACCACGGCTGACCTGCCGCAGCAATTCGGTGCGGCCGATGACCTCATCCAGGCTCCGGAAACCGAGCTTGGCGAGAATTTCGCGCACTTCCTCGGCGATAAAGGTCATCAGGTTGATGACCTTTTCCGGTGTGCCGGTGAATTTCTTGCGCAGTTCTTCATCCTGCACGCAGACCCCGACGGGGCAGGTGTTCGAATGGCACTGACGCACCATGATGCAGCCCATGGCGACCAGGCTGAGCGTCCCGATGCCAAATTCTTCGGCACCCAATATGGCGGCGATCACGATGTCGCGGCCAGTCTTGAGACCGCCATCGGTGCGCAGTTTGATGCGATGGCGCAAACCGTTAAGGGTCAGTACCTGATTGGCTTCGGACAAGCCCATCTCCCACGGCGTACCGGCATATTTGATGCTGGTCTGCGGCGATGCGCCTGTGCCGCCGACATTTCCGGACACCAATATGACATCGGCATGCGCCTTGGCGACGCCTGCGGCAATCGTGCCGATTCCTGCCGCGCTGACCAGTTTCACGCAGACACGCGCCCGCGGATTGATCTGCTTCAGATCGTAAATCAGCTGGGCCAGATCTTCGATCGAATAGATGTCATGGTGCGGCGGCGGCGAAATCAGCATGACGCCAGGGGTCGAATGGCGCAGCCGCGCAATCATCTCGGTCACCTTAAAGCCGGGTAATTGTCCGCCTTCGCCGGGCTTTGCGCCCTGCGCGACCTTGATCTCGATTTCTTCGCACGCGCCGAGATATTCGGCGGTGACACCAAAGCGGCCCGAGGCAATCTGCTTGATGACGCTGTTGGCGTTGTCGCCATTTTCATAAGGCTTGAACCGCTTGCTGTCCTCGCCACCTTCGCCGGACACCGCCTTTGCGCCGATCCGGTTCATGGCAATTGCCAGCGTTTCATGCGCCTCGGGCGACAGCGCGCCCAGGGACATGCCCGGCGTCACAAAGCGCTTGCGGATTTCGGTGATCGCCTCGACCTCGTCAATCGGCACGGGCTCTTTGGCGAAGTTGAATTCCAGCAAATCGCGCAAGTAGATGGGCGGCAATTCCTTCACACCCTGTGCGAATTGGGTGTAGGTTGAATAGCTGTCGTTGGCGACGGCGCTTTGCAGCAGGTGCATGAGGCCAGCCGAATAGGCATGGGCCTCACCCCCATCGCGCTGCTTGTAAAAGCCGCCGACGGGAAGCCGCGCAACCGCGCTGTCAAAGGCGTCGGCATGCCGGTCCCGCGCGTTGACGTAAAGCGAGTGGTAGCCTTCGCCGGAAATCTTGTTCGGCATTCCGGGGAAGAAGTCGTTGACGAGCGCGCGGCTGAGGCCGACTGCCTCGAAATTATAGCCTCCACGATAGCTGGAGATGACCGCAATGCCCATTTTCGACATGATCTTGAGCAGACCTTCGTTGACCGCCGTGCGGTAGTTACCAACCGCGGTCTCAAGGCTGATGCCACCCAGAAGCCCGCGGGCGTGGCGGTCGGCAATGGCGGCTTCGGCCAGATACGCATTGACCGTGGTCGCCCCGACGCCGACGAGCACCGCAAAATAATGCGTGTCCAGACATTCGGCCGAGCGCACATTGATCGACGAATAGCTGCGCAGGCCATTGCGCACGAGATGCGTGTGCACCGCAGCAGCGGCGAGGATCATGGCGATCGCAACGCGGTCAGGCCCGATATTCTCATCGGTCAGGAACAGTTCCGACTTGCCCATGCGGACGGCTTCGACTGCTTCTTCCCGGATGCGGGAAATGGCAGCGCGCAAGCCTTCCTGACCGGCCGCGATGTCATAGGTACAGTCGATTTCAGCCGCGACCGGACCAAAAGCAGCCTTCAGCCGGTGCCATTCGGTTGCGGTCAGAACGGGGCTTTCCAGCACCAGAACATCTGCGTTCTGGCTTTTCTCGTCCAAGATATTGGCCAAGTTAGAAAAGCGTGTCTTGAGGCTCATGACATGCCGTTCGCGCAAGGAGTCGATCGGCGGGTTGGTCACCTGGCTGAAATTCTGGCGGAAGAACTGGCTGATCAGGCGGGGCTTGTCGCTGATGACCGCCAGAGGGGTGTCGTCGCCCATGGACCCGATGGCTTCCTTGCCATCCTCGATCATCGGCGCGAGGATCATTTCCACATCTTCCAGCGTCATACCGGCGGCAATCTGGCGCTTGGTCAGTTCGGCGCGGCTCCACGTCGGCAGGGCATCGCCTGCAGCCTCGGGCAGATCGCCAATCCGGCGGAAGCCTTTGACGAGAGCGCCATAATCCTGCTCGGCAGAGATCCGGTCCTTGAGCTCCCCATCGCGGTAGAGTTTGCCTTCATCCAGATTGACGGCGATCATCTGACCCGGGCCAAGGCGGCCCTTTTCCATGATGGTCGATTCCGGCAGCACCACCATCCCGGTTTCCGAACCGATAACCAGCAGATTGTCGGACGTCAGGCTATAGCGCAGCGGGCGCAGCGCGTTGCGGTCGACACCGGCAACGGCCCAGTGCCCGTCAGTCATGGCGAGCGCGGCGGGGCCGTCCCAGGGCTCCATTACTGAGGCCATATATTCGTACATGGCGCGGTGGGTCTCGGGGATGTTGGGGTTGGACTGCCACGCTTCGGGGATCAGCATCAACTTGGCGGTCGGCGCTTCCTTGCCCGAACGTACGAGCGTTTCGAACACCGCATCCAGCGCGGCCGTGTCCGACGATCCTGCGGGGATCACGGGCTTGATGTCATCGGATTGTGCGCCAAAGGCGATCGATGCCATCTTGATTTCGTGGCTCTTCATCCAGTTCTGGTTGCCGCGAATGGTGTTGATTTCGCCATTATGGGCAAGGCCACGGAACGGCTGGGCCAGCCACCATTGCGGGAAAGTGTTGGTCGAATAACGCTGGTGGAAAATCGCCACCCGGCTTTCGAAACGGTCGTCCTGAAGGTCGGGGTAAAAGACCGACAGGCTTTCGGCAAGGAACAGGCCCTTGTAGACAATCGACCGGCACGACAGCGAGCAGATGTAGAAATCACGAATTTGCGCCGCGATGATCTTCTTCTCGATCCGGCGGCGGATGAGGTAGAGGTTCTTCTCGAACTCGGTGGCATCCACGTCGTCGGGCATGGGCCCTGCGATCATGATCTGCTCGATTTCCGGACGCGTCGCCTGCGCCTTGGTGCCGATCACCGACACATCGACGGGCACCTGCCGCCAGCCATAGATGGTGTAGCCGGCATCAATGATTTCCGCCTCGACAATGGTCCGGCAATTTTCCTGCGCGCCGAGATCGGTACGCGGCAGGAAGACCATGCCGACGGCCAGGCGGTTGGGCATCGGCCGGTGGCCGCTGTCTGAAATCGCGTCGTCGAAAAAGCGGACGGGCAGATCGATATGGAGGCCCGCGCCGTCGCCCGTCTTGCCATCGGCATCAACCGCACCACGGTGCCAAACCGCCTTCAACGCCTCAATCCCCGCAGCAACAACGCGCCGTGACGGCTTGCCATCGGTTGCCGCGACCAAACCGACACCGCAGGCATCGCCTTCGGATTCCGGATGATACATGCCCTCGCGGGCAAGGCGTTCATGTTCGGGGGTGGGGAAGTGGTGTGTCATTTGCGATTTCCAAAATATTTGCTGGCTTCACCTATCAGTTGCATGGCAGCACTTTCGCCAGCTTCTTTGCCAATTTCTTGGCCAATTAAGCCCAACTTTTCCTGTATCTTAGGTTGCGCTGCGCTCATCGATTTCCCTGCGCTCGATTCCATAAAGACCCGGATCGCGGTAAGGTCATCCGCCTTGATTTCAACGACATATTGTTCGGCCGCCCGTTCGATGATTTTGGGGTACTCGGCCCGCAATCGAGCCATCAGCAATTCGCCAAAACGCTTAGCAAAAGCAGCCTGGCCGCCAGGATATTTGGTTTCAATCTCTTCAATGAGATTCGCGCCGCCTTTAACTTGGCTAATCTGTCCAATGAAACCCGATTCCATGACGGGCACCAGTTGCGTGAACATGTAATCGAGTGTCTGCTCCGTGTTATTGGCCACAAGAATAGCACGCGCATTTTCGATTTCGGATGCCGTAGCAGCGTCGTTGGCATATGCCGGAACGGACGCTGCTGCCACGCATATAAGCCCGACGGCAGAACGTTTTGCCAAAGCCGACATGTTCATGCTGCTCCCCTCTCGCACGTGAGCGCGTTGGAAATATGCGGCGCGCAAGGGCGTCCATCGCAGGTGGGGAAGTGGCGGGTCATTTCTCTTCTCCGTTATTTCGGCAATGCGGGTGGCGGGACGGCGTTGTCGGGGATGTCTTCGGCGGCCATGGGTTCCTCCGGTGCGGGTTCGGGCTTCCAGCCCTGCGCGAGGAAGCGTTGGCGCGCTTCGTCAATGGCGGTGACCTGGGCATCCTCATAAGCGGCGTAGGCGGCATCCGATTTTTCGTTGGCCTTCATGTAGGCGTCGGACAGTTTCGTCGCCTTGCTGCGTGCAGCGGGCAGCCAGTTTTCTTCGGCATACCAGGGCTCTTCGCCGGTTTCAGGCGTATCGGTGCTTGCGGTAGCCGCACCGTCGCGATGGTCCTGCAACGCCTGCGCCTCGACCCCGAGAAGACCCGCCAACTGCTGCAACTCGGTTTCGGACAAATCCTTCAGTTCGCGCTGTTTGGGCAGTGCGTCGAACTTGGCTTTCAAATTGGCCTGATCGCTAAAGATGCTGCCCATTATGGCGGGAAACGCCTTGAACGTTGCCTGCATCACTTCGGGGTCAGCCTGAAGGGCGAAGCTTTCCTGCGCGAAGGCGGCGCCGGTCGGGGTGGTGAAAAAGCCGTTGATTGTTGTCAACTGCGCTGCCGTGAACTTGCGCGCATAGGCCCGCGACAGGCCGGTGCGCATGGCGGGTTCGATAATGGCCATCGCCTCGGTCATCAAAGGTTTCATGACATCGACCATCTGCTTGCCCCGTTCCTTGTGGTAGGGGTCGATCAGCGCGGTGACGGCGGCTTTCTTCTCTTCGGTAAGGGTCGCGACCGTGTCTTCAGAAGCGCCAGTCGTTTGCGCGATCTGTGCATCGGTCAATCCGGGCATCATTTCGAACAGCGGGGTCAGCATCTTGCCCAGCATGTCGTCCATGATCTTGCCATAGGCCCCGTTGGGCAGCAATTTCGCCGCTGTTACTTCCGCGAGGGCCAGCCGGGCCGGCTCGGGTTCGGGTTGACCGCTGGTGTCGAACATCTTCGAAAACATCGACATTACATCGCCCAGCGCCTTTTCGCCCGCCGCATCAATCGAGCTCTGCGCGGGTTCGGGGGCGGCGGGTGCTTCCTGCAAGGCCAAGGCCGGGACGGACGTGGACAAAAGAAGAGCGGCGATAATCGGTTTCAGCATGAATTGTCTCCCAAGGGTCAGGCCGCGACTTTTGCCGCTTTTGCCTTGGCCTGCAACCAGTTGTGGATATGCTGCGTGACGTCGCGTCCGTCGCGGATCGCCCACACGACAAGGCTCGCGCCGCGGACAATATCGCCAATGGCAAAGACGCCGTCGAGATTGGTCATCTGCGTCGTATGATCGACGCGGATCGTGCCCCAGCGGGTGACGTTCAGATCCTGCGCACCGAAAAGGACGGGCAGGTCTTCGGCTTCGAAGCCAAGGGCGGTAATCACCAGATCGGCGTTCACTGTGAAGTCGCCGGCTGGGTCATTTTCCGGCGCACGGCGGCCCGATGCGTCGGGCGCGCCGAGGCGCATTTTGGATACATGGACCCGCTCGACTTTGTCGGTGCCGTCAAAGCTCTTGGGCCCCGACAGCCAGACAAATTCGACGCCTTCTTCTTCGGCGTTCGCAACTTCGCGCTGCGATCCGGGCATATTTTCACGGTCGCGGCGGTAAAGGCATTTGACCGATTTGGCGCCCTGACGGATGGCGGTGCGGACGCAATCCATCGCGGTATCGCCGCCACCGATCACGACCACATCCTTGCCTTCGGCATTCAGCGCGCCGCTCTCGAACGCGTCGACAGTGTCGCCAAAGCCCTTGCGGTTCGAAGCGGTCAGATAGTCGAGTGCAGGGACAATGCCGTCGAGGCCGATACCCGGCGTTTTGATGTCGCGTGCCTTGTAAACGCCCGTCGCAATCAGAACCGCGTCGTGCTTTGCGCGCAGATCATCCAGCGTCGCGTCCCGGCCCACTTCGAAATTGGCGTGGAAAATGATGCCGCTGTCTTCGAGCCGCTTGATGCGGCGCATCACGACGTCCTTTTCCAGCTTGAAGCCGGGGATGCCATAGGTCAGCAACCCGCCCATGCGGTCGTAACGGTCGTATACATGGACATCATATCCCGCGACCCGCAAATATTCTGCGGTCGTCAATCCGCCGGGACCACCGCCGATAATGCCGACAGACTGTCCGCGCGCAGGACCGACTTCAATGGGTTCGACCCAGCCCTGTTCCCATGCGGTGTCGGTGATATATTTTTCCACCGAACCAATCGTGACCGCATCATGGCCCGAAAATTCGATGACACAATTGCCTTCGCACAATCGGTCCTGCGGACATATGCGGCCGCAGATTTCGGGCATCGTGCTGGTGAGGTTCGAAAGCTCATATGCCTCGCGCAATCGACCTTCGGCGGTCAGGCGCAGCCAGTCGGGGATGTGGTTTTGCAACGGGCAGTGGACCGAACAATACGGCACCCCGCATTGCGAACAGCGCGAAGCCTGGTCGGCGGCAGCTTCCGGAGCGTAGCGGTTGGCGATTTCGTGGAAGTCCTCGGCACGCAGCTCGGGCGCGCGCTTTTCCGGATAGGCCTGCGCCTTGGATACGAATTTCAGCATAGGGTCTTTGGCCACGACGCACTCCTTTACATCGCGTCGCGCATAGACCGCTCCACCGGTGCTGTCACGTCTAAAGCGTCAAAATAGGACAGCGTTATTGACTTAAATTGCCATTTCTTTTTGCTAGTTTCACGGCAAAGCAATTTTATTACAATAAACTAATTCCGATTCGGACCTATCTCTGCGCAAGCCAGATAAGAGCGGCTGTTCCTGCAATGATTCGGTACCATGCGAACGGTCCAAATCCGTAGCGTGTCACAACCGCAAGAAATGCCTTGATGACAATCCATGCCACCACGAACGACACGAAGAAGCCGATACCGATCAGCCCCATATCGTCCATGCTCACCTGATCCCGATGCTTGAACAGCTGCAATATCGTCGCCCCCGTCAGCGTCGGCATCGCAAGGAAAAAGCTGAATTCAGCAGCGGTCTTGCGGTCAATGCCGAGCGACATGGCACCCAAGATCGTGGCACCTGATCGGCTGACCCCCGGGATCATGGCGAGGCATTGCACCAGCCCGATCATCGCGGATTGCTTTACCGACAGCGCCGCAACGCCGCCGCTTTCTTCGGGCTTGGCGTATTTTTCGACAACCAATATGGCAAAGCCCCCGATGATCAGCGCCCACGCCACAATGACGGCATTTTCCAGCATCACCTCGATGATATCACCAAAGGCGAGGCCCAGAATGACGGCCGGGAAAAAGGCAAGGAGCAGGTTGCGCACAAATGCAATCGCACCAGATTCCAGTGTAAATAAGCCTTTGAGGACATCCATGAACGTCCGCCAATAGAGAACGACCACAGCCAAGATCGCCCCCGGCTGGATTGCGATATTGAAAATTGCCCAGCGGCCGGCGTCGTAACCGAGCAACTCGGTCGCCAGGATGAGATGGCCGGTGGAAGATACAGGGAGGAATTCAGTCAAACCCTCGACAATGCCGAGGATGATCGCAACCAGCCAATCCGTCATGCCTTTGTGTCCGCCGCAGTTGCGTTTGTAGTCGCCGTGCCGAACCGCCCATGCTTGCGATACAGGGTAAGCCAGTCATGCGCGACCACATCGATCGGGGTGGGGACGATGCCATAGGCGGCAAGTCCATCCTTGCCGGTCACGACATTATCGTTTCCGAGCATGCGGAACTGGTCCATCGTAATCGGTGCGCCCGGCAACCATCCGGTTGACTTGGCGAGCAGTTCCGCTGCTACATCAGGGACTTCAATGAACAGCGGATCACGGCCGATCGCTTTGGCGATCCAGCGGTTCAGATCCAGCATCGACAAAATCTCGGGCCCGCCCAGTTCAAGGGTCTCACCTTTCAAACCCGTCAATGCGGCTGCGACGGCTTTTGCAACGTCGCCTACGAAGACAGGCTGGAATCGCGTAGCACCACCAATGACGGGAACGACAGGGAGCATGCGGATCAGGCCCGCGAAACGGTTTATAAACTGGTCCTCACGCCCAAAGACAATCGATGGGCGCAAAATGGTGGCGGTCGGGAAATATTCACGTACCGCGGCTTCGCCCGCCGCTTTGCTCTTTCCATAGTCCGCTGCGCTTTCCGGATCGGCGCCAATGGCCGAAATATGCACGAACGTGCCGACACCCTGTTCTGCGGCCGCCTGGGCAATATTGCGGGCGCCGACATTCTGAATGGCATCCATATCGGCGAAGCTGCCGACCAGATTGACGACGGCGTCCGCATCGGTGACGGCGCGTTTGACGCTGCCGGGTTTCCGGACGTCGGCGGCGACCAACTGGACCTGACCCAGATTGCCCAACGGTTTGATGTAGATCGCAATCGACGGGTTGCGGCATGCCACCCGGATGCGGACGCCCATAGCCAGCAACTCTTGCGCGACATAGCGGCCGAGAAAGCCGCTGCCTCCGAAAATGGTAACTAATTTGCCCTGCATAAATACTCCGTCACGCATCGCGATATGTTGCCTGCGCTTTGCACGACCCCTGAACCGCTTTCAAGGCCGATAAACGCGTCTGTGTAGGTTGAACTAATGTGCGGACATTCGAATCAGCTTTGCGCATCGGAAGAGCATCCGTTTTGGAGCAGCCTGCGGCACATATGTATATGCGGTGGCGCATAAGCCGCGCGCTAAGTCGCCTAGTTTCAACGACATATCAGGCTCTGAAAGCGGTTGGAAATTGATATTGACATACATAGTAGTGCTATCTATAAATGGCTCAGACGCTGCCGGAACGAATGCAAAGGACGGGCGGCAACATATGGTGCAAACCATCCGGATGTATTTAGCGATTTAAATACAGATCGTTAGGTGTTTTGAATATGGGCTTTGCCACGGTCATTCAAATTGACTTCGGCAAATGTTCATCCGGATATGTCGGCAGGTCCCTCATCGGGTCTCCAGCTGTCGGCATCGACGATGGGGCGCAAGCTCAAGCTCGGGTCGCAACTGAGTGAGCGCCATTTAATCCATCGTCACCCCAAGAGGGGGGAGGCTTTAGCTTTTTAGTCTTCCCCCTCACATAACGCCCAAGGGCAAAGGCAGGGAAGTTACGTAAACGAATTTTCGTTGTGTTGGACCGGTAAAGGAATTGGCCAAGATGGCATATCATACCCAAACAGATGGCGAGAAACATTTCCCTATCATGAGCGCAGATGGCGTGGATGCCGTCAGCTATGTGTATCAACCCGTAATCTGTGCTTCGACCAAAGAAATTCTCTATTTCGAGCAACTGGCCCGCTTTGAAGGCGCGCGTGACGACGATCGGCGGACGCAGACCATTATCGAATGGCTGGAGGTGACTGGCGATATTATCGCGTTCGACATCCACAGCTTCGATGTTGCGATTGTCGCGTTGTTGGAAAATGACGACATCAATATCGGTGTAAATATCTCGGGTGCGACGCTCAGCAAGAAAGATGCCTGTGCGGAAATTATCGCACGCCTGAAAGATGCGGCGGCAATATGCCCCCGTCTCTATGTCGAGGTCACCGAAACGCACGCCATTTCCAATATGCTTTATGCCGCCGAATTTGCCAGCGCCCTCGACGGATTGGGGATGCAGATGGTGGTCGATGATTTTGGCGAGGGTAACTCCACAGGACTTTATCTGTCCGTGCTATATCCCGCGCTGGTGAAGCTTCGCATGAAAAGCGGGCAGGCGGTAACGGCCGAGCTTCTCGAAAAAGCCGCTCTGGCGCGCACCTATGGTGCAGCGCTGGTGGTCGAGGGCTTGGAAAGCCAGGAAGACATTCTGCGCTTCCCCAAAACCCTAGTGGATTTCTATCAGGGCTATCATGTCGGAAGACCTGCCGAACTGCGGCAGTGGCAGCTTCGAAAATCGCGCCCGGCGCTTCGGTTGGTCAGTAACGCATAAACTATGAAGCCAAATTGGGGCGCACCTCATAATCGGTGGTGATCACAATAGAAGGGCTGCGGGAGATTAGAGTTTTTTGCATGTCGATTTCGACCCTTGGCGCGCTACGTCGGACTTGAACGAATGCAAATTTTTGAGTTCTGATGTCGGTTTGGCGAAAGGGCCTCCCTCTTTCGCAAACCGGCGTCGGAAACCTGCTTTCCCCCATTTCGGGGGTGGCAGAAATTGGTCGGGTGGTAGGCATCCTTCCCGCACAATGGTATCGCCTTTTATGGAGGAATGACGGCACAATAGAGCGGTCATTCCTCCCTTTTTTCAGACACGCGTGCTTCTGCGCCAAATGCGAACTGCAAACTTACGCGCGGCTGGCCTCGCCCTGCATCAGCGCAATTGCATCCGCTTCACTCACCACCTCCGCATATTTGGCCTGCAGATCAAACAGGTTCGCCTCATGTGGGGCGGGGTGCCGGTCGCCGCAGGCTTCGCGGACAACAAAGGGTGCAAAGCCATATTGCAACGCATCCAGCGCCGTCGCCCGAACACAGCCTGACGTCGACAAACCGGTTATGACAAGCGTGTCGACATCCATCTCCGCTAATGTCCCGGAAAGCCCCGTGCCAAAAAAGGCGGACGCATATTGCTTGCTGATGACGAGGTCATGTCCCGCCGGTTGCAAGGACGGTGGAAACGCCCCCAGCGGGGATCCCGCATCGAACGCGCGCAACGCGGGAATCTTCTTGTAAAACAAGCCGCCATTCGTGCCGCCCGGTTCGTAGACCACATTTGTGAAGATCACCGGGATCTTGCTTTCGTGCGCCAGCGCGACCAAGCGCTCATTGCTCGCCAACGCACTTTCGACACCCGCATAAAGCGGCGAGGACGGGTCGAGATAGGCCATCACGAGGTCGACAATCAGCAGGGCGGGCCGATCGCCAAAAGCCAGATGCCCGTCAAATGCGCCGGCATAATTGGCCTTCACATCATCCATTAAATGGCGTCCGCAGCCTTCAACGCGGCAATCTCGCTGTCGTCCATTGCCAGCAGCCCGCCGTAAATTTCGGCGTTATGTTGTCCGACTTCGGATGGCGCAGGGGTCCGGACGCGGCTTGGTGTATCTGATAGCTTCGGGAAGGCATTCTGCATTTTCAGCGTCCCCCACCGTTCGGTTTTCACATCGATGATCGAATCGCGGGCGGCAAAATGGGGATCGGCGAGCATTTCGGGCGCTCGGTACATTTTTCCCGCCGGGATCGAATGCGCGATCATCAATGCTTCCAGCTCCTCCACCGTCAACGTCTTGGTCCATTCGTTGATCCGGTGGTCAAGTTCAATCTGGTTTTTGCCGCGCGACACATGGTCGACATAACGCGGGTCCTGTGCCAGCTCGGGCTGCCCCATGGCCGTTGCCAGCCGCGCCCAAACCGCATCCTGATTGGCACCGATCAGATATTCGCCATCCTTGCACTGATACACGTTGGACGGTGCAATGCCGGGCAGAAACGATCCGGACCGTTCGCGGATATAGCCGGACCAGTGATATTCCGGGACAACGCTTTCCATGACCTGAAGCACCGATTCATAAAGCGAGCTGTCGACAATCTGCCCTTTGCCGGTGGTTTCCCGGGCATGCAGCGCGGCAAGCGCACCCATGCAACCATAGGTCGCGGCCAGCGTGTCGCCGATTGATATGCCCATGCGGCTGGGGGCACGATCGGGATCGCCCACAATATAGCGCCATCCGCCCATCGCTTCGCCGATCCCACCAAATCCGGCGCGCGCCGAATAGGGGCCCGTCTGGCCATAGCCCGATACGCGTACGATGATCAGCCTTGGGTTAATGGCCTGCAGGACATCGGGGCCCAAGCCCCATTTTTCGATGGTGCCGGGCTTGAAATTCTCGATCAAGATGTCGGCGGTCGCGACAAGTTTGCGCACCAGTTCCTGGCCCTCCGGGATGCGTAAATTCGCCGACACTGCCTTTTTATTGCGGGCAACCACTTCCCACCACAGCTTATCGTCGCCGCGTCCCCAATTGCGCATCGGGTCGCCCTGGCCGGGTGGTTCGACCTTGATGACCTCCGCCCCCATGTCGCCCAGCAATTGGCCGCAAAAGGGGCCGGCGATCAGCTGGCCCAATTCGATAACGCGGATATCCTTGAGTGCGCCGGTGTTTTCCACGTTACTCCGCTGCCTCCAAAGTTGCCCATTTCGGCTGCACAGGGGCAGGCAAGCCAGTCTCCGCTTCGCAGTCGGCGCGTAACTTTTCGACCGCCGGGCCATAGTTGAACAGTTCCAAGGCAGGGCGCTCTGCCCGCATTTTTGTGCGGAGCGCTTCGGTTGCGGCATGGTCAACCGCACCGTCCGACCCCGCAACCACGCCATAGGCTTTCGCGCCTTCGACGGTGACCAGCCCTTGGGTGATTTCCTTGCCGACCAAGGCCGGATCACGGTCCAGCGGGTCACCCCAGCCGCCGCCGCCCCAGGTGATGAAGTGCAGTTGGTCGCCTTCTTCGACATGGACATCTTCGACCTTGTTGCCGATGATCTGGGCCGTGCCGTCGGCCTTTTCCAACACCTTGCGCGCGCGTTTTCCAGGTTCGCCGCCATTCACGCCCCATGGGGGCACGAACCAGCGGTCATCGTGAATCGAAATGGTGCCGCTTGCGAGGAAACGGTAGGTCATGTGGATGCCGTTGCCGCCGCGGTGGAGGCCTGCGCCGCCGCTGTCGGGTTCGGTTTCGTAGCGTTCGATCAGAAGCGGGAAATAGCGTTCCAGAAACTCATTCGGCACATTGGTGAAACCGGGCCACAGCGAATGGCCATCGGGCCCATCGCCCATGGGCCGACCGGGAATGCCGCCAAAGCCGATCTGGAACAACTGGAACCAGTCACCTTTCTTGTCGTTGCCGGAATAGAAAAGATGCGGCGAAGATGAAAAGCCTGCAGCGTTGAGGAATTCGGGCGTCTTCTGCCCCAATAGCCCGCCCAATATGTCGAATATGCGTCCTAAAGCATGGGTCCGCCCCGACAGCGCCGCCGGGAATTTCGGCTTGAGCAGGGAGCCGTCCGGAATGCGCACATCAATCAGATCGTAAAAACCGTCGTTGAACAATATCTGCGGGTCGAAGACCATGATCATGTAGATGCCGAAGAACATCTTGAACATATTCTCGTTCAGATAGAAGTTGATCGACGCCTGGCTTTGCGGGTCGGTGCCGGCGAAATCGAGCACCACCTTTTCGCCCTCGCGCCACATGGTGCATTTGATCTTATAGGGGCCTGACCCCATGCCATCGTCGCAGATATAATCTTCAAAGCTCACCGGTTCTTCGCCGATGGCCATAGCGATCAGGGATTTCATCGCGCGATGGTTGCGGGCAAGCAATTCCTGCGTCGCCGAAATATAGACATCGTCGCCAAAACGCGCCGCCATTTCGATCACCCGGCGTGCAGCCACGCGGCAGGACGCGATCAGGGCATTGAGGTCGGCCTGACACCAATCCGGCTTGCGCGTCTGGTGCATGACCAGTTTCATCAGGTCTTCGTTATACTCGCCCTTTTTCCAGATTTTCACCGGCGGAATACGGACGCCTTCTTCGAAAATGGAACGTGCGTTGATGGGCATCGACCCCACGACCTTGCCGCCGATATCGGACTGGTGCCCGAACATCGATGTGTAGGCGATCAGCCGACCATCCTTGAACACTGGCAACAGGACCAGCCAGTCGTTGCTGTGGCTGACCGCGCCTGCGCAGGAATAGGGGTCGGACAGGAAGATCATGTCGCCGTCTTCCAACGTGCCTTCCCAATTATCGAGGAAGCCGCCGATGAAGCTGCCGAACTGGCCAACGATCATCTTGCCGGTGTGGTCCGCGATCAGCGGAAACGCATCGCCCTGTTCGCGAATGCCGGGCGACATGGCGGTGCGGACCAGCGTGGCATCCATTTCGATGCGGGCGTTGCGCAGCGCGTTTTCGATGATGTCGAGGGTGACCGGATCAATGACCTTCTTTTCAAAGGGCTTGTCGTTGGTTTGAATGATGGTGGCGGGCATGGGCTGTTTCTCCTCAAGCCAGATTGATCAGGATGTTGCCAACCTTGTCGACAGTCGCGACGCAGCCGGTTTCGATGAGTGTGGTGGAATCCATCTCGATAACGATGGCGGGCCCAGGGATCACATCCCCCTGCTTCAGCTTTGCCCGGTCATAGATGATCGCCGCCTGCTCCTTGCCGTCCATCCACAGGACATGGTCGCGCATTTTGGCCGCAGCCGGATTGCCGTCGCCCTTCGGTAGTTCGGCGGCTGGCAGGTCGAGCGCCTGGCCAAGGGCAACCGCGCGCAGGTTCACAATCTCATGGGGCGTATCCATGTTGAATGTGAAGAGCCGCAAATGCTCCTCGTCGAACCGGCGCAGGATGCCGTCGATACCGTCGCGCTCCAATATTTCAGGAGTGATGGTCAGGGGCACTTCAAAGGCTTGCCCGGAATAGCGCACATCGATTTCAAACTCGCTGGTGATGTCCGCCTCGGCAATGCCGTCCGAGCGCAATTCGGCGCGGGTCTGGTCGGACATTTCTTTCAAAATGGCGATCAATTCCGCCGCATCGGTCGTGGTGGCAAGCCGCGAAAAGGAACGTGCCGTTTCGGTCCGCATACGCGTTGTGGCATCCCCGAGCGCGCACAGCACACCGGGTGATACCGGCGATATGGCGGGCCAGCTGCCCATCAGGCGGGCCACAGCGTTGACATGAAGAGGCCCTGCGCCACCAAAGCCCATCAGCGCAAAATGGCGGGGGTCATAACCCTGTTGCACCGAAATCATCCGCAGCGCGCCGAACATATTTTCGTTTACGATATCGATGATGCCGCGCGCCGCCGCCATCAGGTCAATGCCCAGCGCGTCAGCAATGGTCTGCACCGCCTTTTTGGCCCCTTCACGGTCCAGTTTGAAACTGCCACCCAGAAGGTTTTCGGGTAAATAGCCCAGCACGACATTGGCGTCCGTGACGGTGGGCGCTTCGCCGCCTTTGCCATAGGCGACTGGACCCGGGACGGCTCCGGCTGATTGCGGACCGACGCGCAGGGCGCCTGTCAGTTCGGGAACATAGGCAATGGACCCGCCACCGGCGCCGACGGTCTTCACATCCAGCGAAGACGCGCGCACGGCAAGATGGCCGACTTCGGTGGTACGCACCCGGCGTGGCTCCAGATTCTCGATCAACGCCACATCGGTGGAGGTGCCCCCGACGTCGAGCGTCAGAATATTCTTGATACCGGCATTTTTGCCGACCCAAAGCGCTCCGGTCACGCCGCCTGCCGGGCCTGACATCAGGATGTTGACCGGATGCTCTTGCGCCTTTTGCGCCGACATCAGGCCGCCATCGGACCGCAACAAGGACAGCTTTCCGGAAAAGCCAGAAACCGCAAGCTTGTCGCGCAGGTTCGACACATATTTGCTGACCACCGGCCGGACCGCGGCATTGGCCACTGTGGTCAATGTCCGCTCATATTCCTGCATTTCGGGCAGCACTTCGTGGCTTAACGATATAGGCGCGTCGGGAAAAATCTCGCGCGCCAATTCACCTACGCGGGCCTCGTGCGCGCCATTGGTATAGGCATTCATGAAACTAACGGTGATGGCTTCAACGCCTTTGTCTTTCAATTGGGTCAAAGCGGTGCGGGCACCTGCCTCATCAAGGGGGCGGACTTCTTCGCCTTGCGCATTCATGCGTCCACCCACGGTCACCGTATCTTCCAGCGCGGCAAGAGGCGTCGGCTTTGGCCAGATGATCCATGCAGCAAGGCCGCCGGGAACATAGGACCGGGCGATTTGCATGATATCACGATAGCCTTCGGTGACGATCAGGCCGACCCGCGCGCCTTTGCCTTCCAGAACGGCGTTGGTTGCGACCGTCGTACCGTGCAGGAAATAGTCGATCTCTGCCGTGGCCACACCGGCCTGCCCACAGATTGCGTTCACGCCATTCAAAATGCCTTCGCTGCTGTCGTGCGGCGTCGAAGGTGTTTTGTGGCGCCAAAAGGCTCCGGTGTCGGAATTGAACAGCAACAGGTCCGTAAATGTCCCGCCTACGTCAACTCCCAAACGATAACCCATATTCTTCTCCCTTAAGCTGCCACCGGAAAGGCGGGCGATTGCGCGACCATTCCGGGCAGTTTTTTTCCCATTATTTCCGAAAGCCAGCGGCTGGTTTCGATCAAACGATCCAGATCCATGCCGGTATCAATGCCTGCTCTTTCCAGCATGTAGACGACATCCTCGCTCGGTACATTTCCTGCCGCCCCCGGGGCGAAGGGGCAACCGCCCAAGCCGCCTACCGACGCGTCGATGATGCTCGCACCCGCAGTTATTGCCGCCCAGACATTGGCAAGGCCGGTGTTGCGGGTATTATGGAAATGGACGCGCACCGGCAGGGGCGCAATGGCGCTCTGGACCCGGGCGACCAGTTCAGCCACATGGGCGGGGTTCCCGACGCCGATGGTATCGGCAAGGGCAATTTCGACCGGCCCAGCCTCGGCAAGTGCGGCGGCCATCTCGACAATGCGATCCTGCGCGACTTCGCCTTCAAACGGGCAGCCGAAAGAGGCCGCGATCGTGCATTGGGCGGTGCGGCCTTCGGCATTGGCCAGGGCGATAATGCTTTTCGCTGCCTGAACCGATTCGTCGCTGGTCTGGCCCTGATTGGCAATTGCAAAGCGATCCGTTGCCACTGCAACGGCCCCGAGTTGGTCTATGCGGCCCGTGGCAAGCGCGCGTTCTGCGCCGCGCATGTTCATGACCAGACCGATGAAGGTCGTATCGTCTCGCACGGGCAGTCCCGCACATACCGACTCGGCATCGGCCATTTGCGGGACGCGGGTCGGGTTGACGAAACTGGTCACTTCGATCCGCCGTGCACCGGCGTCGATCGCGCGGTTGATCAATGCCAGCTTGTCCTGCGTGGACACAAGCAGCTTTTCATTTTGCAGGCCATCGCGTGGTCCGACTTCGACAAATTCTATGCGACCGGGAATGCTCATCACGAATAAATGATGCCATAATTGTATACAAAATCAAACAGGATTATGCGGCTTCGTCCGTCCGGCGGATTTCGGTGTCGCCGGAATGCGCAGCGGCATAGGCGTGAAAGGCGCGGCGGATATGGCCTGTCATGACGGCGGCCGCCCATTCGCCGTCGCGATTGTCAAAGGCGATCAGCAATTCGTCATGCTCATGATGCGACCGTTTGAGGTTTTCCATGTCATATTGCCGGGCGGTGCGCAGAACGACCGGTTGCTCAATCACTTGCGCCAGCATCCCGGCCAGACGCTCGGACCCCGCCGCTTCCAGGACGATGGCGTGGAATTGCCGGTTATGGTCCAGAAATTTGGGGATGTCCGGCGTGGACGCGGTGATTGCTTGGCGAATCGCATCATTGTGGGAACGCAGGCGGGCAAGTTGGTCCCACGAAATCCGCTTGGCCGCGCGCCGTGCGGCATAAGCCTCCAGCATGGCGCGCAGTTGAAATGCTTCTTCGAGGTCATCCAAGGACCAGTCGGCAACAAAGCTGCGCTGCGACTCGTTCCGGCGGATGAAAAGCTCGGCCTCCAGACGCCGCAGGGCGTCGCGCACCGGGGTCCGGGAAACGCCGCAAAGCTCGGCCAACGCTTCCTCACGGATCTGTTCGCCCGGCGACAATTCACCCGACAGGATCATGTTGCGGATATGATTATAGGCACGATCCGAGGCCCGGGACATAGGTGTAATGCTCCTCTTGACGAATGGTATTTGTATACAATAAGCTACCGCTAAAGCAATAAAAGCGAAAACTAGGGAGTTTTGTTACATGCGTATCACCAAAAGTGCACTCCTCACGTCCATTGCGGCCGCCGCAATGTTGCCCAGCATGGCGTTCGCGCAAGATGCTGAAGACGGTGCCGAGGGAGAAGAAATCATCGTCACCGCCCGCCGGCAGAATGAACGGCTTGTTGACGTACCTGCATCGGTCTCGGTCATCGACGCGGATTCACTGGCCAAGACAGGGGCGGACAACGCACAGGGTTTTGCGCAACTGACGCCCGGCGTTACCATCGTCACCGGCACGGCAGAGGCAGGTGATACGCAGATCAACATTCGCGGTATCAACGGTGCACGTGACGCGGAAAGCTCTGTTGCGCTCGTTGTAGACGGCATCTTGAAAACCAACACCGCACAATTGAACCAGACACAGGGAACGCTGCGGCAGATTGAAATCCTGAAAGGTCCGCAGGGCGCCATTTATGGACGTAACGCTGCGGCGGGTGCAATCGTGATTTCGACCGTCAAGCCCGGGGATACCCTCGAAGGTGCGGTCAAGTTCAGCTATGCCAACGAAAAGACGATTGAAGGCACCGCCTATATTTCGGCACCTCTCGGCGACAATGCCGGCTTTGTGCTTTCGGGTAACTACCGCACAACGGACGGATTTTACCGGAACACGTTCCTCGACCGCAAGGTTGTCGACGATCAGGAAGTCTACTCCATCGACGGACGTTTCATGGCCGATTTGGGCGAAGCGACCAATATCGATGTGAAGGCCCGTTATTCCAAACTTTCCGGCGCATCGATCAACTTCAACTCGGTGTTCCATATCGAAGCTTTTGGCGGCGCCTTCTTTGAAGACGTCGATGACCATGAACTGGGCTATTACAGCAACATCCGCCCGACCAATGATCAGCGCACCATCGATTTCTCGGCCAAGCTGGAGCATGACTTCGGCTCGACCAAGCTCACCGCATGGGCTCTCTATTCCGACGTCGATCAAAGCCTGACGGCGGATGGTACCTCGGCGGACTTTGCGCGCTATATTTCACCAGCGCTGGGCGCTCCTGCAAACGCTACGAACCTGGCTGTGCAGAACCAGTGCTTCGCCAGCACCGCCGCGCTGACGGGCTTCCCCGTGAACGCGCCGGGATTCATCGGCCAGATTCCTGTGCCCTTCATCTTTGCCCCCGCAACCGGGTCGACCTTCGGTGCCTATAGCCCGACAACCTGCGACGGTACGCAGCTGCAGATCCGCAACCAGAAGGACATCAGCGGCGAAATCCGTCTTGCCTCCAACAATGACGGGCCGCTCAACTGGCAATTGGGTGTGTACGGATTGCATATCGATCGCGAAGTCGGGGTCAGCCTTGGCGCCGATCTTGGCCAAGGGGTCAGCACCTCGTTGTACAATGCACCGGGCAGCAGCAATCCTACATCGCAGCTCTTCTACGACAAGTTCAAGACCGACGTTTATGCGGCCTTCGGTTCGGTCGACTATGCTGCATCGGACAAGTTCAAGGCGGGCGTCGCGTTGCGCTATGACGTCGAGGATCGCAGCACGTCGAACCTCGTGCCCAATGTGTTTGACCCCATCACGGGCGCAAAAATCAACCCCGGCCTTCCCGCAACAGGCGGTATCGCCGACAAGTCCGCGAGCTTCAAGCAACTGCAGCCCAAGGTGACCTTGAGCTTCACGCCCAACAGTTCCACGAACATCTATGCCAACTGGGGCATCGGATTCAAATCGGGCGGTTTCAACAACACGGGCTCTTCGGCGCTCGTTAACGCCAACTTCAACGTGCCTTCCATCGGCGCAGGCGTGACGATCAACGACCAGTTCCGCAAGGAACGCTCGAGCGCGTTCGAAGCAGGTATCAAGGGGTCGCTGTTCGACAACCGCGTTACCTTCGACCTTGCTGGCTACTATACGCGCATTACCGATATGCAGTTCTTCGAATTCTTCGTCGGATCCTTCGGTCTGCTGCGCGTGGTGTCGAACATTGACAAGGTCGATGTGAAGGGCGTTGAACTGAACAGCACCGTCAAAATCGTTGACGGCTGGAAACTGTTCGGGTCGGTCAACCTGACTGACAGCAAGATCAAGGCGAATGCTTCACGCCCCTACACGGTCGGGAACAAGTCGCCTTATACCGCAGACTATACCATCAACCTCGGTAGCCAGATCGATGCACCGCTGAACGATAGCCTCGATCTTGTCATGCGGGCCGATTACCGCATCACCGGACCGACATGGTTCCACACCGTGCAGGACCAGACCCGCGCGACCATCTTTAGCCAGCTGTTGCCGATCTCCGCCTTGGCCTTGCCCGGCTTTGTCGGGAACGCGAACTATAGTGTCGCAAAGCGTGATGCCTTTGGCGTGCTCAATCTGCGCTTCGGTCTGGAAGGTGAAAACTGGAACCTGACGGCCTTTGCCGACAATATGCTGGATCGCAAATATATCAACGAAGCCATCCCGGCGATCGAATTTGGCGGGTCGTTTATCTCGCCGGGTGCGCGTCGCCTGATCGGGGTCGAAGTCGGGTATAAATTCTAATCCTGACCCAAGGGGGCAAGGATGCCCGACACCCATTCCCGCGCTGGTAGCCAATGTGTGCTTCTGAGGTTACCAGCGGGGTGAGTGACCGTGTCGGGCAGTCCTTTCAGGACAGGCCGACGGCTAGACATATGTGTCTGAAAATATTTGGGGCGTCGCCTTAGTTGGCGTTCGAGGATTTCTTGGACCGCATGCCTTCGCGATTTACGATCAACTCCGCGCGCGATGTCACACTCAATTTCCGGAAAATGCTGTTGAGGTGGATCTTCACCGTTCCTTCGGTCAGACTGCACTGGTCCGCAATCTGCCGGTTGCGCAACCCGAGGCACACGAGGTCGACGATCTGATGTTCCCTTTTGGTTAAAAGGTCGTCGCTCCGGTTGATACGGTTGGGTCGGTCCAGCGAATATCGCAACGCCGGCTGCGTAACGTTCGTCTCGAACCAATAACCGCCCGCCAAAATGGTCTGGATCCCTTGGACCATCAAATCGGGATCGCTGTCTTTCAGGGCAATGCCCTTTACCCCCATACGCATCGCCTCGATCGATTGCTCGGGGTCTATTTGAGTGACCAGCAGCACCATCGGAATGTTGGGATAATGCAGCCGCAGATACTGCGAAACCTCAGCACCGGAACCCTCGCCCATGCGGGGATCGAGAACAACGATATCGGGTGGCGACTGTTCTATTTTTGCGGTCGCTTCGTCTGCGGCGACAGCGGTTGAAACTTCGAAACGGCCTGTGTCACCCAAATACTGGCAAAAACCATGTAAGAAGAAGCTATGGTCGACGATCAGTAAAATATTTTGCATCGTCCACCCTTAAAACCAGACCTCCAAACAGTAATGCTGCTCGGCAATCCATCCCCACTGGACACTTCTTGCTTTAGCTGGTGGCACACTGTCAAGTTTGCGATGCACTTGACCAGCAACGTTTCTGCCGACCTGATGTAAAAATACATCCAACTTGAACTAAAATATGTCCACCGATGTCAATGTAGGGAAATTTCCGCGATGCCGCTCAGCAATCTTTCAACCAGATGCCCAGTTCTTCGACAGATAAAAGCCGATGGAACTCGACTCCAATCATGTTTCCCGCCCGCCATTTGACGGTCGCGCGAACGGCGTTCTCACGATTGAGGCGCACCAGAACGTTAGCGTGCAATTTCATCTTCAGATCACAGCTGAACTTGGCCCCCCGTTGGGAAAGGTCCAGCAACTGGGCATCCGCCGCCTTTTCATCGGCGCGTATGGTGACTGCCTTGTTCAGTTTGAACCGGGGCAAACGCGCACGGCGGCCATCGGACTTGATCGACGGCTTTGCTAGAATCTTTTCAACTTCAATGGGCTGCGCAAACTCTACGCCCACGGTTTTGCCATCCAGCCAGATGACATCACCTTTCAATTCCTGATCGTCCAGCAGGGCAATGGCAACGGTCTGGCCGATTTCGAGCGGGAAGTCGGCGTCAATCATCATGCCGCCTGGCGACACATCGCGCACAAGGCCAAGGCATTCGGCGTGCAGGTTCACGTCCTTCAGCCGGGCGACGCGCATGACCCTGACATTACGGTTATGCTGCCGCCGGTCACCGTCATTTGCGGCATCGGGCAACGAATCCGACAGGGGCTGCCTATCGGAAAATAGGGTTGAGATTTGGTCCATCATGCTCCCCCATTTGCCTTCAAAATCTAACTTTGTGCATGATGAATAAGGTTAATGGCCCGATGGTGATTTCATTGGCGCGTTCGCGACGCGTCATGGCCTTGCCAAGCGCGTCCAAATCAACCAACGTCGGAAAAAATCAAAAGCCACAAATTAGGAGTAAAGAATGCAATCCGTGACGACCCAGAAAATCGGCAATATCCTCGTGATTGTCGTGAACAATCCGCCGGTGAATGCCCTGTCCTGGCACGTACGGCAGGGGCTTTCGGACGGGGTGGACCAGGGGCTGAACGATCCGGAAATTGAGGCGATGGTTTTGCGCTGTGACGGCAGCACCTTCATCGCGGGCGCAGATATCACCGAATTTGGCAAACCACCCCAAGGCCCCGACTTTAATCAAGTGCTCCGCACAATCGAGTCCGCGACCAAGCCGATCGTCGGCGCGATCCACGGGACGGCGCTTGGCGGCGGATTGGAAACAGCGCTTGTCTGCCACTACCGCATTGCCGTGCCCTCCGCGAAACTGGGTGTGCCGGAGGTCAAGCTTGGCCTGCTGCCGGGTGCCGGTGGAACGCAGCGTTTGCCGCGTATTGTGGGAGTCGAAGCGGCTGCAACCATGTGCTCGCTCGGCGAACCGGTGAGTGCTTCCAAGGCCTTGTCGATGGGTCTCGTAGATCGCATCGCAGGTGAAGACAGTCTTGCCGATGATGCCGTTGCCTATGCACAGGAGCTTATCGCGGTTGGCCCGCGAGCTACCCGCGATTTGCCGGTAAAGGGCGACGTTGCCATTATCGAACAACTCAAGACAGCGAATGCGCGCAAATGGAAAGGGTTCGAAGCCCCTTATGCCAACCTCGCCTGTGTAGAGGCCGCAACGAAACTGCCCTTTGATGAAGGCATGACTTTTGAGCGTACCGAATTTTTGAAATTGATGGGTGGATCACAGTCGGCAGCGCAGCGGCACATGTTCTTTGCCGAGCGCCAAGCCGCCAAGATCGATGGATTGCCCAAGGACTTGCCCCTTCGCGTGGTCAATAAAGTCGGCGTGATCGGCGCCGGAACCATGGGCGGCGGCATTTCAATGAACTTTCTTGCCAAGGGTATTCCCGTCACCATTGTGGAAATGGTGCAGGAAAATCTGGACCGCGGCGTCGGGGTCATCCGGAAAAATTATGAAGCCAGCGCGGCGAAAGGACGTTTTACCAGCGAACAAGTCGAAGGCATGATGGCGTTGCTGACCCCGTCGCTGACCCTTGAATCGCTCGCCGACTGTGATCTCGTGATCGAGGCGGTGTACGAGAACATGGACGTGAAGAAAGAGGTCTTTGGAAAGCTAGATGCGATCTGCAAAGCGGGGGCCATATTGGCGTCCAACACCTCTTACCTGAATGTCGACGAGATTGCCGCATCGACGTCCCGTCCGCAGGATGTGCTGGGCATGCACTTCTTTTCGCCCGCAAATGTCATGAAGCTTCTTGAAGTGGTGCGCGGCGAAAAAACGGCACCTGATGTGCTGGCAACGGCCATGGCTGTTGGCAAGAAGATCGGCAAAGTGGCGGTTGTTGCTGGCGTATGCGACGGATTTATCGGAAACCGGATGCTGTCGAAGCGGCAGCAACCTGCGATGCAATTGTTGCTCGAAGGTGCGACGCCGGCGCAGATCGATAAGGTCCATACCGATTTTGGCATGCCGATGGGGCCATTCCAGATGAGTGACCTGGCCGGGCTGGATATCGGCTGGCACCGCGATCCATCGCGGGTTGAAACCATCCGCGATGCGCTCTGTGCGGCGGGACGTTTTGGCCAGAAAAATGGCAAGGGCTTCTACGATTATGATGCAAAGCGCGTCGGCACACCAAGCGCCGAGGCACTTGCCATCATCGAGGAATTCCGCGCCACATCAAATCTGCCGAAGCGGGAAATCAGCGAGCAGGAGATCATCGAACGGACCTTATATCCGATGGTCAATGAAGGGTATAAAATCCTTGAAGAGGGCAAAGCGCAGCGTGCATCCGATATCGATGTCGTCTGGATATATGGATATGGCTGGCCGATCTACAGAGGTGGCCCCATGTTCTGGGGTGACCTTGAAGGGGCAGGCAAGATCGTCGAGGCACTGGAACGCCATGGCGTAGCTGTTTCGGATAGTCTGAAAGCGAAAGCCTGACCGGATAGCAGCTTGGCCCATTTTCTCTCCGGAAAATGGGCCAAGTCGCGGAACCAACCCGTTTTTGCGCTGTTAAAGGCGTGAGAACATTTATGACAGACAATCGTATCCTTATTGTAGAAGACGAATTTATCGTCGCATTGAACCTACGGCAGATCATGTCGAACATGGGTTTTGACGTTATTGGTATCGCCCCCGACGCGGCGACCGCCGAACAATTGGCGCAGCGTAAACCCGATATCGCTCTGGTCGATCTTAACTTGCGCGACGGACCAACGGGTCCGGAAATCGGTGCCAAGCTGAGCGAAGAATATGGGACGACCGTATTGTTCCTGACGGCAAACGCATCCCAATTGCGCGACGGTATCAAAGGGACCATTGGCGTGCTGTCGAAGCCCGTCGACGAACAGGCAATCGGAACCGTTCTCGACTTTCTGGTCAAGCATCGGGTTGGCGAACCGGCAAGTCCTCCACCTTCATTGCGCCTCTTCCCTAACGCACATAACTGAAGCAGCGGTTCGTCTTTAAATTACAGATGCGCTTTCGGTATCGAGATCGTGACCTTCAATCCTTCCGGATTCCAGGCGCGGTCAAGTGCACCGCCCAATTGGCTCACGATGCTTATATCTGACAATTGAGTACCAAATCCGGTTTGCGCCGGAGGGCTGGTGACTGTTGGGCCATCGCTTTCCGACCAGATGATCACAACCTGGTCGCCTCTCAATTCCGTGCTGATCGCGATGCGTCCCTTGCCTTCGGACAGGGCGCCATATTTGACCGCATTGGTCGCGAGTTCGTGGATCAGCAGTGCCAATGGTGTCGCACTCCGGTCGCCAACCGCAACATCCTGTCCGGAAATCGCATAGCGGCGACCTTCGGCATGATCATAGGGACTCATCAATTCCGACAGCAGCCCGTGTAGTCCGCCGAAATTCTGCAAGATGGCCGATTCCGGTCCATGCGGCCGGGCGAAATTATGTGCACGGCCCAGCGCTGCAATCCGCCCCGATACTTCCTTAGCATAGGCGGCGGCATCCGCATTTTTCGGCGATGAAATGCCAATCAGGCCCGCGATGACTGCAAAGATGTTTTTGATACGGTGGCTCAGTTCGCGACTGACAAGCTCGGCGAGCGCGGCGTTGCGCTTTGCTTCGTCAATATCGGTGCAGGTGCCGATCCAACGGGTGATCGACCCACGAACATTTCGGACGGGCAATGCGCGGCCCAATATCCAGCGGTAAACGCCGCTATGGTGCCGCAGGCGATATTCGATCTCATAAGGTTCGCCTGTTTCAAGGCTGTGGCGCCACAGGCCCCAGGCGCGTTCCTGATCTTCGGCGTGAAATACGCCATTCCAGCCCTCACCATCGGTAGATCCATAAGGAACGCCGGTGAATTCATACCAGCGTGCGTTAAAATAATCGTGATAGCCGTCGGGCAGGGTAGACCACACCATTTGCGGCATGGCGTCGGTTAGCACCTGCAATTTGGCTTCGCTTACCTCAAGCGCTGCTTCCGCGTTGAGTTGGCTTTCGACTTCGATATTGGTGCCCAGCCAGCGGACGACTTCGCCCGCGCCATTCGTTACGGGGACGATACGGGTGAGAAAGCGCCGGAACACGCCATCGGAACCTCGAATGGGGAACAGCATTTCAAAGGGCTGTCCGCTCGCAATAGATTGTTGCCATCTTTCCATCACACCGGGCAGTTCGGCGGGATCGTGGACGCTTTGCCAGCCCCAGCCTTCCATCGCCTTTGGCGTTGTTCCGCAATAGTCGTGCCAGCGGCGGTTGTACCAGAATATATAGCCGTCGCTGCGGGCCATCCAGCACAAGGCTGGCATGCTGTCGGCAATGAGCCGGAAATCATCACTGCCGGGCGCTTCAGGCGCATCCGTCGCGTTTATAGTTGCGCTGGTAACAGGCGCCAGCCAATAGCTGTGCGGCGCTATACCGTTCTGCGAGGGGCGTTTATGCAGCATCCGATGCTATCCTTCATCCGTCGGCGAGAATTCCGCCAATGCTACGGAGGGGTGCTCATAGACGATAAAGGGTGGCCTGCTTATGACTGGCGCATAATAGGCGGGGTTGGCAAAATAGTCACGGCGCATAAAGGATCGGAATCATAACATAACCTATGGGAATTGCGGCGCAGCTTTCTGATGCGCGGGGGCGTTAATGATATGTGCGACGACAGCATGTGTTGCGATCACGATAGAATAAATGCGTTCGAACGAAACAAGTTCCCTGATTGCTTGTTCTGCTCAGCCCCACTCTTTTGGAGATGTCATCATGACCCCCAATGAACGCGAAGTTGAAATACTCAACGACCTTATCAAAACAACCATCGACAGCGTCGACGGATATCGCTCGGCCGCAGAAGATGCCGAGCAGAGCCAGTATCGCTCGATCTTTTTCGATCGCGCCAATGAACGTTCGACCGTTACCGAGCAGCTCCAATCGCACGTCCGCACCTTGGGCGGCGAGCCGACGACAGACGGGTCAGTCCTTGCCGGCGCGCACCGTGTATTCATGGATTTGAAGAGTGCCATTACCGGAAATGACGACGAAGCTATCATTGCGGAAGTCGAGCGGGGCGAAGATCATATCAAGCACAAGTTCGAAGAAGCCATGGTCGATCAGCATATCAGCCCGGAAACCCGTGCTGTGATTGAACGCTGCTACCAGTCGGTGAAGCAGGGCCATGACCAGATGAGCAATCTGAAGCACGCAACCCAGGTACTCTAAACAAGCCGGAGGCATAGGGCTTATCCTGTCGTCTCCAGCGGTACGGCCCTCCCCGCCAAACTGGCAGGGAGGGTCGTTTCCTATGCGCCGTGTGGAAAAAGCATATGCCCCAAAAAAGACACCCCGGCCTTGAAGGCCGGGGTGTGGGATTTGCTGGCAACTTCGAGGGGGGGGTGGGAAGCCAGCGGGGGGATTGTTGATATATTCGTTTAACGTCAGGCTGCTGAAAAGGTTCCAGCATCGCTCGTAATTTTTTCGTCGCCCTGTTGGCGGTGCAAAAGCAGCGCCTGACCGATGGTTGCGACCACTGTTTCGGGCTCGAAAGGCTTGGTTATCAAATAGGTTGGTTCGGGGCGGGCACCGGTCAATAGCCGCTCCGGGAATGCGGTGATGAAAATGACGGGGACATCCTGTTCGGTCAGAATTTCCTTCACTGCATCTATACCGCTCGATCCGTCTGCAAGACTGATGTCGGCAAGCACAAGCTCGGGACGCTTGTCACGCGCCGCCGCGACCGCTTCGCTATGGGTCCGAACTATGCCGACAACATTGTGGCCAAGCGATTCGACGATTTGCTTAATATGAAGCGCGATAATCGATTCATCTTCGATAATCAGAACGTCTGCCGACAAGGCGTCCGTGATTGCGGTGCGCGCATCGCGCACATAGGAACCAATATCGCCGGAGTTCAGGTTCAGGATCGTCGCGGTTTCTTCTTCGCTAAATCCTTCGACAGCGGTCAGCAGCAAGCTCTGACGCATGACGACCGGAAACTGCGCGATAACGCCGCTGCGTCCTTTGGATGCAAGCGGTTCGACCATTGCAGGCTGCCAAAGGCGATGGAAAATCCGGAACAATTCGATGCGGACAGGCTTATCAGACTGTAGCTCCTCAGGCGCCTCGAGCAAAGCTTCGAGAACTTCCCGGACTGCCGCGTCACCGAGTGACTGTGATCCGGTAAGTGCGCGTGCATAGCGTCTCAAAAAGGGTAATTCGGCTACTAATGCCTCACGTAATGACATGATTCCTCCACGGTTATTAACGAGAATACACATTTCACCACATTTTGTTCCGTCCTCGGGAACTTTTTTTTATTTCGCGATTTAACACGTCCAGATGACTGCGCGAATACGGGGCTCGAATGACGAACAGCTATGTAACTTTAAGCCTGAATATGGCAGCTAACTCCATCCGTTTATCTGGTGGTGGAGTGTGCATTGTCCGATTCTAAGAAAAGAGAAAACAAGCCTATGCGCTTAGGAAATGCCGTCGAACCGGATTTCGATCCCATTGCTGCCGCGCTGCGGCAGATGCACGACGGTATCGCCAGTGAGCCCGTACCCGACGACTTTCTGTCTCTTTTAGACCAGTTGGAAGAGCGTATGGCCGAAAAGGCTAAAAAGCCCTCATGAGTGATGCGAGTGAACAGGATGGCGGGCGCAAGCCCCCTACGGCTGAATTTAGAAAGCAGCTGCAGGACATAATACCATCGCTGCGCGCATTTGCGCGCGGGCTATGCGGCAATCGCGAATTGGCCGATGATCTGGCGCAAGAGGCAATGATGCGGGCGTGGGCTGCGCGTGACAGTTTCGAACCCGGAACCAATTTTCGCGCCTGGATCTATATGATCCTGCGCAACCATTTCTACACAACAATCCGCAAGAATGCGCGCATGACAAGCTGGGACCCTGAGGCGGCCGAACGGATATTGGTTCAGGAACCCGGGCAGCAGCATGCGATCCATATGTCGGATGTCGAAAAGGCTCTGCAGCAGCTTCCCATCGAGCAACGCGAAATGTTGCTTTTGGTTGGCGCCGGCGGTGCCAGCTACGAAGAAGCTGCGGAAATAGCCGGATGTGCCTTGGGGACGGTAAAAAGCCGCCTTGCGCGCGGACGAACAGCGCTTGCCGCCATCATTAACGGACCAGATGAAAGCGAACATGCCGAAAACCGGCAAATCACGACGGGCAGGGGTGCCATGTCTTCGGCCGCCTAAATGGCAGCCTTCAGGTGGAAGGGGATATTTTTGTTCTGGGGGCGTTCAATCAGCCTGAAACAAGGTCTACTCATGGTCGTGCTTGCGGCCCTGTTGCCTATTACCGTGACCAGCGTGCTGCAGAGTATTGCCAACTGGAGAGCTATGCAGGATGCGGCCATGGAGACCTTGGAAGCAAATGCCAAGGCGGTTGCTGAGCGCGAACGCGATGCATTTCTGGTGTCCAACCGCCTTTTGATGGTGGGTTCGGCCAATCCGGACATCAAGAATATGACCGACAGATGCGACACGGTGTTGAGAACCGGGTTTCGAGGGCATGACCCGGTCATAAATTTCGTACGAACCGATGCTTCCGGACGCGCGCGTTGCTCCATCCTGCCCTTTCGTGACGGCCTTTCTTTCGTAGGCGAGCCTTGGTGGGAGAATACCAAAACGTCACGCCTCGTAACTGTGAGCCAGCCCACATTCGGTACTGTTTCGCGAAAGCCCGTAATCATCAGCGCGATTGCCGTGCTGGATGAAAAGGGCGAATTTGACGGCACATTTAGTGCGGGGCTCGACATTTCCAAACTGGCCAGATCGATTTCGGACGCGCCGGAAGCCAGAACCGGGGTTGTTGCCATCCTGTCGCGCAGCGGTGACCTGGTCGCCAGTGATACCGACACATTGCCCTTTGCCGTACCGCGCGGCCTGTCCGCCGGTAGCTCGGGAGAAATCCGCACCGCCAAGGGCGAAAAATGGGTTTACCAAACGGTCGCGTTAAGCGGCAAAGAATTATATGTCCTCTACGCAGAGCCACGCGCGCGCATCATGAAAGCAGCGCTCACCCAATTTCGTGCCAGCATCATCATGCCACTTGTCACGATATTGCTGACGCTGTGCGCCATCTGGTTCGGGACGAACCGGCTTGTGATCCGGTGGCTGACGCGATTGCGCCAATTGAGCGAAGAGTTCACCGAAGGCAATTTTAGCGGAAATCGTGCCGCATTCGCTTCGGCACCGCGCGAACTGCGGCGTTTGAGTGATGATCTTCATGCTATGGCTGAAGTCATCGACAGCCGGACCACTGAGTTGACGGCGGCGCTGGATACCAAGACGAAACTGACCCGCGAAGTGCATCACCGTGTAAAGAATAACCTCCAGATTGTGACCAGCTTGCTGACCATGCAAGCCTCGCGCATGACCGACGACGCGGCGCAGACGGCTCTGAAACAATCACGTGCCCGCATCGTTGCCTTGGCGTTGATCCACCGGCTGTCCTATGAGCAGGAAAATGACACGGCGGAGCCTTCGGTCACCGTGGAGGTGCTGATGGGCGAATTGTGCAAACAGTTGCGATATGCACATCGCGAGAACCAGAATGTCGACCTCTCTTTCCGCGCCGATCATTTCTCACTGCCCGTTGATTCCGCCGTTCCCCTGGCCCTCTTCATTGTCGAGGCCGTCACAAACTGCTTCCGCCATGCATTTTCAGCGCAGGCGCCGGGCAAGATCGAAATGACATTTGCCCTGTTAGGGGAAAAGGCAATTTTGTCGATTGAGGACAATGGTCAGGGTTACGACGTCAATCGCAGTCTTGGCCGCGATATGGGAACCCAGTTGATGCAAGGCTTTGCGAGCCAGCTAAATGGCAATGTCACCTTCATCAGTGATCCAAATATGGGAAGTTCCACGACGTTGCACTTCCCTGTGGCCGCAGCGCAATGAGCAAGCCACTAGACGTGTTCTTGCAATAGGTTCATTTCGGGCGACATGAGCGATCATTTGGAAAACCCCGGACAATATCTGATCGCGAAATTGAACGCATTCATGCGGACATCCAGCGGCAGCGAGGATGCCATCAACGAAATGGCATCCCGGCGGGTGGCATCAGCCGATCGGGGGCAGGACATCATTTCCGAGGGTGATGAGCCACGCACCGTGAATTTGCTTATCGATGGCTGGGCGTGCCGCTATAAGATGATGGAGGACGGTCGCCGCCAGATATTGGCCTTTTTCCTGCCGGGCGACCTTGCCGATCTGCACGTCTACATATTGAACGCGATGGATCATTCCATCTCGGCCATCACGCCGGTGCGCTATGCACGCCTCGCGCCAAAAGAATTTGAAGAGATAAGCGATGCGCACCCAAAGCTTTTGCGCGCGTTGTGGTGGGAATCGCTGGTGACCGATTCCATCCAGCGCGAATGGCTGGTCAGCGTCGGGCAACGTGACGCGCTGGAAAGCGTCGCCCATCTCGCGTGCGAACTTTACCTGCGGCTTAAAACCGTGGGGCTTGTGCAGGGACAGCGGTGTGATTTCCCCTTAACCCAGCTCGACATTGCCGATGCCCTGGGAATGACCCAGCCTCATGTAAGTCGAACGATCGCTAAATTGAACAGAACGGGGTATGTCAGCTTAAAACGCGGGCAGTTGGAGGTGAAGGATCTTGAGCGGCTGAAAAAGCTGGCCGTCTTTAACCCCAACTATCTCCACCATCTTTCGGACGATTGACACAAAAAACCCGCTGACAATGCCAGCGGGTTTTGAAGTCGGGGAAAGACCGGATAATTAGTCTTTCGCGTCTGCCTTGTTTTCCAAGGCATCAGCCTTGACTTCTGCTTGGTCGCGAACAGCCTGGGCATCATTTTCCATCTTCTGTTCGGCGGCAGAATCTACACCGTCGGTCTTGGTATCCAAGGTGTCAGCCTTGTCTTCCATAGCATCAGCGGTCGCATCGGCTTGCTCACGTGTGGCATCCGCTTGCGCATCCATATTTTCGGCGGCAGCTTCGTTGGCATTTTCTGCTGGGGTATCGCAACCCGCAAGAGCCAACATGGAAACAGCTCCGCACAAGATCAAAATATTCTTCTTCATAGTCAATTCACTCCATTAAAAATGTTTAACGAACCCGACCGCGACGGAAGAGATTAACAATCGCGAGCAGAACAACGGCGCCAAGGAAAGACGAGATGAGCGACATAATGTCGAACGCGCCGTTCGTGATGGGGGCACCGCCAATAAGCGGGGTAATGATGAAACCAGCAAGTATTGCACCGACAATACCGACAACAATATTTAGAAAAATACCCTGCTGTCCATCTGTACGCATAACAATACTGGCCAGCCATCCAATGACGCCGCCAACTACCAATAATATAATGATGTTCATTTGAATTCTCCCTTTGGGTGTTGGGGGAACCAGTAATGAAGCGTTAGGTTCCCGTTCAGGAAGAAAGTCGAGAATTATTTGATATGATTGTTTGGCGACCGACCGTGCAATAATGTTGTTGGATGCCGGAACTTAAGTGCCCGCGCATCGCTTTCCTCTTCCCACCCCATCACACGTAGGAGAGCAGAAATGGTAACCGCGACCCGAACAAAATCGAACTCCGAAAATGCCAAGACTGGCACCAAAAGCACCAATGGCAGTGCCCATGCAGTGCGGAGCGCAAACGCAAAATCCCATCGCGTCACGCCAAAACGCAAAGGCGACGGAAAGTTTCGCAAAGCCCGCTCGTCAGAAGTACCGACGTGGTTGACTGCGGTCGTCTCCGCAGTTGGCATTGGTGTTGCTGTCGGTGCCGGTCTATACGCGACACGCCATCAATGGTTGTCGAAAGCTAATGAGTGGAAAGACGATTTCTCTGCGGCATTTGCCGACGATGAAACCGATGTCGAAAATTTCGACCAGACTCGCAATGCTGGCGTTGATTCCATGCGGGATCATCCGGGCGACGAATGGGAAGATGTAGACGACATGTCGGATGCGTCATTTCCTGCGAGCGATCCCCCATCGTTCACGCCCGGCCGTGCTTAAGACATATTAGCCGTCAAATAGTAAAACCCCCGAAGGCTCGTTGCCATCGGGGGTTTTTTCTTGCGCATTGTCGAACCAAAGAACGGCGTTAAATCTCGTCGGGCTGTTCCTGAGGCGCGCCGCCGGGGAAATCTACATCGCCCTGGTCGGGGGGCACTTCGTCCGGCCAATCATTTGGTTCTTCGACCGGACGCTCTGGCGTTTTCGTTTCATCGATCATGTCATATCTCCTCTTGCTGCTGTGTTCTTTGGAAACATCACGCAGGGAAAAAGGTTTCATGGGGCAAACCCGTGATCTTTATACGGGCTCCACTGCAATAAGTTCGTCGGCAGGCGTTACCGAATAATATATGGGCTTGAACGAACCATTATTGGACTGCAGTGCGGAGCAGGCCGTCAATCCGATGATCAAATCCATCTCCGCCCGAAAGCGGATTTCCTCGCCAGCGCGGCTGAGTGGTGGTTGCACCGATATCTCGCCTGTTTTTCCGTCAATCGCGACATGCATGAAGCAATTGAAGGCGACGGGAATATCATCGGGCTCAACTCCGAAAGGACGCAACGCCTCCGCGAGATTTCCAAAGCAGCCCTGATGCGGGTTGGTGTCGCCATAGATGATGCGAAAGGTGTCCTTTGAGCAGGGCGTCAGTAAAAAGTCGTGCCGGCCGACATCGTCATGGACGATCGTCAACATCACATTGCTGCGGTTGGAATAGAGCGGGTCGCCCGTGGTCAAAAACAGCCGCGACGCATAATCAAGTGTACGCCCGGACGAGATCACTTCACGAATATCGGTTTGGGCATAGGCCACCAGATCGGCGACCTGTTCGCCCTGCGGGTCAATCACGGTCAGCAGGTCGCCCTTGTTCATGGTGAACGCGACGCCCGACCGGGGCCGGATTTCCAGATTGTTCACGACGCTGCGCCTTTCCGGCTGAAGGGGCAGACCCAACCGTCTTCGACGCGACGTCCGCTATATTGGCGGGCTGCCGACGCATCGCCATGTTGCGCCAACATCGGGTTGATCGTTCCGGCCAGGGCCTTGTCCCGTTTCAAAATCGTATCGCGCAACGGGTCATAACGGCCTGCATTGCGTAACTGTTCGAACTGGTCATGCAGGTTAAACACCATGACCGGATAGGCGAAGCGGCGGGCGGGTCTGCTGGCATTGGGATGAAGACCCACAACAAAAAAAGCCTCGCCACCAAAGCTGACCGCGAAATGGGGATCGTCCGGATCGTTGCTGATACGGGGATCAACGGTCTGGCCGAGCCAGTCATCCTTGTCGCTCAGCGATTGCAGCCGGTCCCACACCGCACGTTCGAACCGCCGTTCGCTCAAGGGGCCATTATTGCGGAAGATGACGACGAGCGTTTGAAACAGCACCGGGTCATTGCGGTAGGAATTGGCAAGCGACACAATTTTGGGCCAGATCCGCAGATCATCCCACGCCGACCGAATGTCATCTGCGACAACAAAGTGCATCTGCCCCTTATTCAAGGCGGACTTTGCACCGACGCAGGGGAAGGCTGCATCGCGGACAAAATCCTCGAACAGGTCCGTAATCTCGGTTGTAGGCTTTTCAATTTCAGCAAGGGGCACCGTGTTTCTCCGTTCGGCTCATTGCGACCCGAATGGATTTCGGGATGGCTGATTTACGCAATTCGAGATTTCTAAAGCCGGGAATGTGCGGATTGTTCCTTGGTTCGGTGCCTCCGTTTGTCGCGAAATCGCGAAACACCTCTGCATGCCGTCGGTTCTTGATCTAGCGCAATGCAACTTAAAGTGCGTTCAGCCATTAACCTGTTACGTGCTTTAACCAAGGAAAATGACATGTCCCATACGCCACATGAGCTTCACGACGAATTCCCGGATGCCGCTGCACAAATTCATGCGTTAAAGACGCAAGACAAGCGGTTTGCCGCACTCGCCGAACGCTACCATGTCCTCAACCGCGAAATTCACCGGATCGACAGTGGTATTGAGCCTGCGTCCGAAGACAGGACTGAGGAATTGAAGAAAGAACGCTTGGCGCTACTGGACACAGTTCAACTTGCGCTCAAAGCCAGCGAGGTGGCGCCATGACCGGGGAGGCGGACGTTCGCGCGAAGCTTATGGCCCGTTTGGAGGAATTGGAATCGCGCGCTGGGCGGATTGAAGCCCAGCTGACGCAACCGATGAGCGCCGATTCCGAAGAGCAAGCCATCCAGATTGAAGATGAAGACACGCTTGCCGCCGAAGACGCGCTCGTCCTGCGGGAAATGGCATCCGTCCGGTCCGCGCTTGGCCGTCTGGATCAGGGGCAATATGGCAAATGCCATTCCTGCGGCGAGCCAATTTCCGCTGCGCGGCTGGTGTTGATGCCAACGGCCACATTGTGCGCTGACTGTATGTAGATAGATGTTCGCTCAACTCTTTGTCTCGACATTGAGCGTCCTGCTCACCGTGGTCATACACGGGGCGGGACTGGCACTGTTGGGACGGAGTTTGCGCAACGAAATTCAAGTGGAGCGCGCGCATCACTTGGCCGCCATGTCCACACGTACAATGCTTTTTACGCTTGCCCTCGTTGTCGGGCTTTTCACGCTGCATGGCCTCGAAATATGGCTCTATGCGTTTCTCTTCGAAGCTCTCGGTGCCGTGACCGATATCGAGACTGCCGTCTATTTTTCCACCATCAGCTATGCCGGTATCGGCTTTGACGACCGCTACATTGATCCCGACTGGCGTCTGGTTGCGGCAATCGAGGGCATCAACGGCCTGTTATTGTTGGGATGGTCCACGGCATTTTTCGTGACAATCGTCGCGCGGCTGGGGCGAACATAACTGTCTGGTGCGGCCAAGAAGACTCGAACTTCCACGGGCTTTCGCCCACAACGACCTCAACGTTGCGCGTCTACCAATTCCGCCATGGCCGCACGCGCCTCGACAGGTAGGAGAGCGCCCCTAGCAAAGCGGTCCAGCACACGCAACAGCCTTTGTTCAACGCTATGTGCCGGAAAGTCTGTTGCAGAACGGTACAGTTTAAAGAATCCGGCGCATTGGTCGTTTGTTTGGGGGTATGATCAGGGCTTTCACCCTCTATTCGACTTGCGCCGCATGGTTAAAGCAGCGTTTACCTTTGACGGTGTTTGCCCTTTTGCCTCTGCTATTGGCTGCGACCCCCGCTACGGCACCGACGCCGCCTGCGCGCGTGAGTCGTGTTGGTACGGCAACCGTCCAGATCATTCGGGCCGAACCGGTCTCGGCCGAGCCCCGCGCCTCTGAGGTCAAACAGCAAGACCGGCAATATCGGCGCCGTGATGAAGTGCCACTGGTGGAATTTTACTAGGCAGCAATTTTCTCAAGACGGTATTTGCGCATCTTCTCGATCAGGGTTGTGCGCTTCAGCGTTAGCAGACGGGCTGCTTCCGAAATCACGCCTTCCGCATGCTGCAGTGCCATCTGGATACGCTCCAACTCCATGCGCTCAACTTGTGCTTTAAGGTCAATCGGTGCGTTGAACGATACAGGTGCGCTTTCTACCGCGGGAAGAACAGGAAGAGGTGCAAGCTTGGGCATTGTTTTGCCGAGCAATTGGTCGACGCCAAAGGCATCGATCGTTTCGCCGCCGAACAGGATATTGGCGCGTTCAATCACATTGCGCAATTCACGGACGTTGCCCGGCCAGTCATGCATGGACAAACGTTGCAGGGCATCGGCATCAAAATGACAGATTTGTCCGGTGCGGCCCTTTTGGAAATGTGCGATTAACTGGGGAATGTCTTCGACCCGCTGGGCGAGGTCAGGCACTTGCAGGACGACAACTCCCAGGCGGAAAAACAGGTCTTCGCGGAAACGGCCGTCCAGGATCGCTTTATCGATCTTCTGGTGGGTTGCCGAAATGATACGGACATCAACCGGGATGTTGCTGTTGCCGCCGATGCGGGAGATGAGGCCGTCTTCGAGAACGCGAAGCAGCTTGACTTGCATATCGAAGCGCATGTCACCGATTTCGTCGAGGAATAGCGTGCCCTTGTCGGCATTTTCGAAATGGCCAGTCCGGCGTGTTTGTGCGCCGGTAAATGCACCACGTTCGTGACCGAACAATTCCGATTCAATCAATTCTGCCGGAATAGCGCCACAATTGAGTGCGACATAGGGTTTTAAGGCACGTGGGCTGGCATTGTGTATTGCGCGAGCAACTACTTCTTTGCCAGAGCCGGATGGGCCGCAGATCATGACCGAAGCAGAGGAGTTAGCAACCCGGCGCACCATGTCACGCAAGGTACCCATGATAGGACTTTTGCCGATCAGCATGTCCTCTATGGTGAGGGGCTTTTCAAATTTTGCCGGTGCTTGTGCTGTTGACGTTACCATGCTTTTTTCCTGTCGGATGACTGCCTTGGCCCCGTTTCTTGTCAATCATGGTAAACGAAATCCTAACAAAACCGGCGCCAAGCGTTAACGAATCCGAAACGGACTAAAGACGCTGCAAAGTGTCACATTTTGTAAACTGATATATCCATTTCGGATATCTTTTTGCCCCTAGTCGGCGACGGTGCGCCATCCAAGTGTGATCGACATGCGCCGATTCCGGGGGTCGTAGGGATTCTCGCGGACATAAGGTTCGCGGTCTGCAACGCCTTCGATGCGCACAAACCGGTTCGGCGTAACGCCGGAGCGTGCCAAGGCCGCCCGGGTTGCTTCGGCACGGGCCGATGACAACTGCCAGTTGTTTACGCCCAGCCGGCTTGAGGTAGGCTGCGCATCGGTATGTCCGCGCACAATGAGCCCGTTAGGCAGCTCGGCCAAAGTTCCGCCAACTTCGTTCAAAAGCCGGATGGCATCAGGGGTCAGAATATCGGTTCCGGAAATGAACATCGAAAAATTCGCTTCATCGACCATGTCTATGCGAAGGCCGTCACGCGTCTCGGTGAAGCGCAGGCTTTTTGATATGCGCCGTATTTCCTTGCGTTCTTTCATCTTGTTGAGGATCGATTTGCGTACTTCCTGAAACTTCGCGCGATCCTGGCCAATTCCGGAGGCTTCTTTGGGGCCGCCTGTGGCATCGCGGGGGATCGTCATACTGCGCGTACCCGTCTGGCCGGCGCGATGGGGGTATTTGTCGACCGACGTGATGGAATCGCCCCCGAAGAAGCTTGTCGATCCGGCGCTATCCTGTTTGCTGGAAACCAACGTCGGCGAAAAATAGTCGGCCAAAGCCTTGCGCTGCTTTTCCGTCGTTGCGCCCAGCAACCACATGAGCAGGAAGAACGCCATCATGGCGGTCACGAAGTCGGCATAGGCCACCTTCCATGCGCCGCCGTGGTGTCCACCATGGGGCGCCTCGTAAACTTTCTTGACGATGACCGGGCGAATGGGCTCGTTCGACTTCGCCATTACCGCCCCCGCATCCCGTCAAACACTTCGGCGAAGGTTGGCTGGTTACTGTGTTCGATACCCGAACGTGCAGCTTCGATGACGAGCGGCTGCGGATGGCCGTGAAGCGATGCAATGATCATCTGCTTGACGACATGATAGATAGCCGCATCGGCCTCGATGACCTGCTTTGCCCGGTTCGCAAATGGACCGACCAAACCATAAGCCAGCAGAACGCCCAAAAAGGTTCCGACCAACGCCGACCCGATCATGCCGCCCAGAATTGCAGGCGGCTTGTCGATCGACCCCATGGTCTTCACAACGCCGAGAACCGCGGCCACAATCCCCAACGCAGGCAGTGCATCCGCAAGGCCCTGGAGACCTTCGGCCGGTTTGACGACATGGTGATGGTGGTTCTTGATGCTGTTATCCATAACCTCTTCGACCGCATGCGGGTCGAGTGTACCTGAGGAAACCACGACCAGCCGCAGCGTGTCGCAGATCAGGTGGACCAGCGTCTGGTCTTTCAACAGCTTTGGATATTCGGAAAAGAGCGCTGAGTTTGCGGGATCTTCGATATGGGGCTCAACCGCCACGGGGCCTTCGGTCTTCAGCATTTTCATCAGCTTCGACACCAAAAAGATGCAGTCGAGATAATCCTGCTTTTTATACTGTGGCCCCTTGAAGACTTTTGCCAGACCACCGGCCAGTCCCTTGAGCTCCTTGCCCGAGTTGCCGATGATGAGCGCGCCCATACAGGCGCCGCCAATAATCAGCATTTCATGCGGCAACGCATGCATCACGGGTCCGAGATTGCCGCCAGTGAGGGCGAAACCGCCGAACACCATGACCAAAAGGACGATGATACCGATTATTGCAAACATGAAATGGCTGGCCCCTATGCGCGTTTATCAATCATGGTAAACGGCTGAAGGTGTCGGATATTAAGTAGTTTTTTTAAGCAGAGCGCGAATTTCGCGTAAAATAGGTGGCGAGCTTTTGTCGCCCGCCAGTTCCGTGCTTAACTCAGAAAGTCCATTAGCGTGCGGCGGTTGATGCGGGCAAAGGCCGCCTGCGCCGCTTCGAGCGTCAGTGTCATACCGTTGAGTTCGGCAATCGCCGCGCTCAGATCAGTATCTTCAAGTGCCGAGCGTTCTTCAGCGGTACTGATCGCGCGTTGTGCGCTATTCTCATTCAGGCGGTCGAGACGTGCGGCGTTCAAACCGACGACAGCGATCATATCGGACGCATGGTTTATGGCGCCATCGACAGCGGTGTTTCCGGCTGCGACTTGCGCCATGTTACCAGCGGCTATCGCGGTAGCGGTATCGCGGATGGTCTGGCTAATCGACACGCCCCCGACTTCAAAGACTTCGGCGCGGGTTGGCACGGGCGCAAATATGCTGTTGTCGTCGAAACGGATCGCCATATTTGATCCGCTTGCAAACAAGGGCTGGTCGTTTGCTCCCTTTGCCAGCGCCATCGAGTCAATTTCATCGGCCAGCGAAGCCAGCTCAACTGCGATGGTTCCGCGGTCAGTTGCGGAAGTCGCAGCATTGGCACCGGCAAGCGTCAGTTCCTTGGCGCGCGCGAGCAACGCCGATATTTGGCGCAAGCTGCCGTCGGCCTGCGAAGTCAAGGATATGCCCAGATTGATATTCGATGCACGCGCGGCGTCGTTCGCCTGCGACCGTGCGAGATCGGATATGCGGGTGGTGGCTACCGGGTTGTCGGATGCACGCTGAAGGCGTTTGCCGGTCGAAATCTGGACTTGCTTGTCCGCAATGCGCTGCGCCATGCGGGACTGCCGCTGGATTTCTTGCGTCATTCGGTTGCCAGTTGCGTTGATCATGATGGCCTCATCCTAAAAGATGCTCAAAAGGGATTGCATGGTTTCGCGTGCGACCTGAATGGTGCGTGCGGCGGCCTCATAGGCTTGCTGGAACCGCAGCAACTCCGCAGCCTCGCGATCCAGATCAACGGCACCAATGGCATCACGCGCAGCAAACGACCCGTCGCGGCGGCTGCTTGCGGCGGCCTCCTGTGCGCGAGCAGCAGCAGTGGTTTGTGCCTGTGCGGCGATCATCGCGGAGATGTTTTGTTCGACGCCACCAGGGCCGCGCAAATTGTTGAATGCCAAAATATTGCCGTTCAGGCTGGCCCCGTTGGCGGCAGCTACGTCATCGGGCGCGAGCGCCACGGCGACCATGGCCGCAGCCCCACCGTTCAAGTTCAAAAGCGCAGCGCCCGGATTTCCATTGGCGTCGAGTCCTGCCTGATGTGCGGCGTTCAATTCGGTTGAAAACTGGGTAGCAAGAGTATCCAGCGCGGTGCGCTGGTCCGAAATATGGTCGGCGGCATCGCGCAATCCAGCAAGTGCTCCCGATCCGGGGTTCAAAGATGTCGCACCGGGGTTGACGCTGAAACTCAGCGTCCCATTCGCTGCGACATTGACTGAAACAGTGGCGGTCGTTGCCCCATCGACAAGCGTGTCGCCCGACGCTGTTTTGACGATAGCGGCACCGCGTGAGTCATAGGATATTGCAACGTCGGTTGCATTTGAAATGGTGCCCACCAAGCGGTCGCGTTCATCAAGCAAGGTGGCTTCATTGCTAGAACCCGGGCGCGCGCGGCGTAAACCGTCATTTATACGCGATAGTGCCGAAAGATCGGTGTTCAGCTGCGTGACCGCGCCTTGTGCTTCGGTTGCAACACCGGTGGCGGCCGAACCTAGGGCACTGGCGGTGCGGCGGAAGTTGGCCGCGCTTTCGTCTACGGACGTCAGAAACTGTCGGCGCAATGTATCGCTGCCGGGATTGCCACTCAATTGCTCTGCGGCGGTAAAGACGGCTGTTACCGAATTTCCGATCCCAGCGCCGCCATCCGCGAGCACGCTTTCCGTGGCTGTGACCCAGTCGAGCTTGGCACTTTGGCGAGAGGCTTCGCCACCGGCAATACGTGCGTCGTCGATAAGCCATTGGTCGGTGGCGCGGGTTACACCTGCCGCGAGCACGCCGCCCGGGCGAATGCTATTGCGTGAAAGAACAATATCGCCACCAGAAGGGGCTTCGGCCAGCCGGACGCTGCGGCGGACATAACCTTCGGTCTGCGCATTGGCGATATTGTCGCCGACGACGGATAAGGCTTGGCCATAGGCTTTAATGCCCGAGGCACCAATTGCGAGAAGGTCGCTCATCTGATCGCTCCTTTATTCTCTGCAGATGCCGCAGCAAGCGCGCCGCCTTTGGTCCCCACCGCCGCCGGAACAGGTGGCGCGGGTACGGCTGGAACCGATTTGGTCAGCTGGCGCTCGACCATGTCGGCAATGCCGAACTGGCGAAGGCCCGCCATATTGTCGGCCAGTTTGGCGTCCGACATTTCGCGGAAATTGTCCGTGGCGCTCGATCCGAAGACGTCATTGCCCAATTTCGCCTGCCGCATACTCGCCATCATCTGGCGAAGCATGACGGCCTCGAATGCCTCGGCTGCTTTACGCAAAGCCGGATCCGGCTTCGCGGCAGGGGCAACGGGTTTGGCGAGATTGAGCGCAACCTTCATATGACAACCAATTCTGCACTTAAGGCGCCAGCTTGTGACAAGGCTTCCAAGATCGCCACCAGATCGCCCGGTGAGACATTGAGCTTGTTGATCGCTTTCACGATGTCGGACAGGGATGCACCCTTATCCCACAAATAGGCCGGGTTTGTATTTTCCTGGATAGCAATGTCGCTCGAAGGCTCCAGCGCTGTCTGGCCACGGCTAAATGGCGCAGGCTGGACGACGGTCGGGTTTTCATCGACCTTTACCGTCAACTTGCCATGGCTGACCGCAGCAGGACCGACGCGAACGGCGCCGTTGATGACAACCGTCCCGGTGCGGGCATTGACAATGACGCGTGCGGGCGGCTGAGCTTTCTTGATTTCGATATTCTCGATAATGCCCATCATCCGGATACGCGTTTCACCCCCTGGGGGGGCGTTGATACGGATCGATGCACCATCAATAGCTTGGGCTACATTGCCGCCCAGTTGTCGGTTGATGGCGTCGGCGACAAGGCCGGCATTGCTGATATCCTGCTGCGCGAGGTTGAACGTGAGGTGCGGACTTTGGGCGAAGCCTGTGTCGACGCTGCGCTCAACAGTCGCCCCGCTGCCGATCCGGCCTGCGGAGGGGATGTTTACCGACAGCTTCGACCCGTCAGCGGCATCGACACCGAGGCCGCCGACGACAAGATTGCCTTGCGCCATGGCGTAGATTTGCCCGTCTGCACCATAAAGCGGGGCCATCACGAGCGTGCCGCCGCGAAGCGACTTGGCTTTGCCCAGCGCGGATACCGTGACGTCAAGACGTTGGCCCGGTTTAGCAAAAGGCGGCAGTTCCGCGGTGATAACGACCGCCGCGGCATTTTTCAGCGCGGGGTTGATGCCTGCGGGCAGGTTTACGCCAAAGCGTGAAATGGCGCCTTTGACCCCTTGCGTCGCATAGTCGAGGCTATCGTCCCCGGTCCCGGCGAGGCCGACGACCACACCATAGCCGGTGAGCTGGTTGGCCCGGAGACCTTCGAACTGGCCCATATCCTTGATCCGCTCAGCCTGGGCTGAGGTGGAAAAGAACAGGGCGATAAGGATGAGCAGCGCACGCATCAGAATGGACTTATTCTGGAGAAGAAGCGCTGCAACCAGCCCTGCTGGCTGCCGCGGGCGATTTCGCCCTTGCCGGTATAGCGGATACGCGCATCGGCAACGCGGGTGGAAGGGACCCGATTGTCCACGCCGATATCGGCAAGGCGGACGATCCCGGAAAACTGCACTTTTTCATCGCCGCGGTTCAGCGTGACGAACTTCTCGCCTTTGACCAGCATCGTGCCATTGGGATAGATAGCGGCAACGGTCACACTTACTTCTCCGGACAGGGCATTGGATTGCGAGGCTTCACCTTTGCCCTTAAACGACTGATCGCCGCTCATGTTTATATCGCTTGGATTAAATAGGCCAAGCGGACCCGTTGTAGGCGGCGTAAGGCCGACACTTCCGGTCCGGCCTGTGGTCGCGCTGTTGCTTTTTGTGGCGCTCATCCTTTCGACGAGAACGATGGTCAGCAAATCCCCAATACGGCTGGCGCGCGCGCCGGATGTTAAGGGGCTGTAATTTTCCGAGAGGAAAATAGCCCCATTGGTCGGAACGCTCGCCGGACCGGCCGGAGCTGTTGGCGCGAAGCTTTCCACCACTTTGGCTTCTTTTGCCGTCGCAGGCATTGCTGCGACAAGCAAAGTCAGCACCGAGGCAAGCTGCCAGCGCAGGTTAGAGGCTCTGTGTTGCATTGCGCATCATTTCATCTGTGGCCTGGATCATCTTGCTGTTGACCTCATAGGCACGTTGCGTTTCGATCATGTCGACCAGTTCTTCGACGACATTGACATTGCTGGCTTCCAGAGCACCCGAGCGCAGCGAACCACGCCCTTCCTCACCAGCGCCGCCCACTTGCGGTGCGCCCGATGCGGGTGTTTCGACCAACAGGTTGTTGCCAATATTCTGCAAGCCTGCCGAATTGGCAAAGCGCGCAATTTCGATACGGCCAACTTCGGTAAGGTCAGCCTGTCCAGCAATCTGGGCAGATACAGTGCCATCCGCACCGATAGAAACCGAAGTGGCGCCTTCGGGGATCTGGATCTGGGGTTGCACGGGCATGCCGTCCGGCGTGACAAGCGTGCCTTCAGCAGACATGCTAAAATCGCCTGCACGGGTATAGCCAATACGGCCATCGGGCATCTGGACCTGAAAATAACCAGCGCCTTCAATAGCCACATCAAGTCCGTTGCCGGTGGTGGTCAGCGTACCTTGCGTGTCGATCCGTGCTGTACCGTTGACCTGGACACCAGTGCCCAGATTTAGGCCGATCGCATATTTGTTTTCTGCGGACGAGGCCGCTCCCGCAACCGTCATCGCCTGATAGGCGAGCGTTTCGAAACTCGCGCGGTCTCTTTTGAAGCCGACGGTATTAACGTTGGCCAGATTGTTTGCGATAACCTGCATACGCATATTTTGCGCATCCAGACCTGTGCGGGCGACATGAAGAGCTCCGTTTGACATGGTCTTTATTCCTTATTGCGGCAATGACATGAGGTCGGCGGTCGCAGCATCCATATCGCGCGCGTCGCCGAGTAATTTGAGTTGCGTGTCCCACGACCGGCTGGCCTCGATCATTTTGACCAATGCTTCGGTGGCGCTGACATTAGAGCTTTCCAGACTGCGCGTGGTGATACGGGCGTCGGGATCATCGGGTAGGACCCCGCCACCCTTCACGCGGAACAGGCCATCCAGTCCCTTGACGACATCGGAGCCTGCGGGGCTTACAATCTGCAATTTGTCGACCTGCTGCGGCTGACTGGCATCGCCGCCTTGCGGAACAATCCAGACATTCCCTTGCTCATCAATGTTGATGCTGTCGGCTGGGGGTAGAGTGACAGGGCCTTGCGTACCCTGGACAGGGCGGCCGTCTCCCGTGGTCAAAAGTCCGCTGGCTGAAAGTAAAAGGTCACCCCGCTTGGTGTAGCCAATCTCGCCATTTTCGGCTTGCACCGCCAGCATGGAATCGCCCGACATCGCAATGTCGAGATCGCGACCCGTTGAAACCACTGTGCCTGCATGCATATCCGCCGCGAGCACTTCTTCTGAAGCAAAGGCGCGTGTGTCGAGCCTTTGTCCATCGAGCCAAAGCGATTGAGCCTCTGCCAAATCGGATTTGAACCCGGGCGTATTCGCGTTGGCAAGATTGTTGGCGATCGCTGTCTGGCGAGCCATAGACCCGCGCATTGCGGTCAGACTGGTGTAAATCAAACGGTCCATGGTTCAGCCTTTCGTCCCATGTTCGTCATCCTGAAACAGGTTCAGGATGACGATCTCGGGGAGACAAAAAATCAACGGATGCTCACGATGGCCTGCGTCATGTTGGACGCTGTTTCGATCGCCTTGGCATTCGCCTGGAAGTTGCGTTGCGCCGAAATCAGCGCGACCAATTCTTCGGTCACGTCAACGTTGGCGCGTTCGAGAGCACCTGAACGAATGGTGCCAAGCGGGCCGTTTGTCGCTGCATCAATGGCGGGCGCGCCGCTGTCACCGGTCGACTGCCAATGGCTGTCACCGACCGGACGCAAGCCTTCCTGCGCTGTAAAGCTGGCCATTGCGACCTTGCCCAATATTTCATCGGAACCGTCGGCATAGGTGGCGGTCACTAGTCCATCGATCCCGACTGATACGTTCACCAGAGCGACCGTCGGGTTGCCCGGCGCATTGGCGGGCAAAACGAAGTCAAAGGCACTCGAAAGGGCGGTGGAGGTCACATTCCCTGCCGCATCAACGGGCAGTAACTGTAAGGTCGAGCCAATCGTGTCCACGACCTGCCGGTTCGCATTCACCTGAAACGCACCGTTGCGGGTGTAGGTTACGGCTGCCCGGGGGGGATCGCCACGCGATACGAAAAAGCCTTCGCCGGCAATAGCCAGATCGAGCGTTTTGTCCGATGCCTCCAACGTACCTTGGGTGAATTGCTGGACGACGGCGTTCAAGCGGGTGCCTTGCCCTGCGATCATCTTGGTGGTTTGGGTGGGCGCGCTGGCGAAAAGGTCACCAAATTGGGCACGGCTTTTCTTGAAACCGGTCGACCCGACGTTGGCAAGGTTGTTCGAGATAACCGAAAGGTCGGTTTGGGCACCCTTCAGGCCAGATAGCGAAGTGTAGAAAGACATGGGTTAAACTCCCTGGTTAGTTGCCGCAGTGGTTGCGGGGGTGGTGGACGCCTTGATGTTGGCTAACAGCTCGGTCTGCGCTGAAATCTGTTCGGAAATGGATTTCAGCGACGTATTCATCTCGGAAATCCCGGCAACACTTGAAAATTGCGCCATCTGCGCAACCATTGCCTGGTTATCGACGGGGTTGAACGGATCCTGTTCCTTCAACTGTGTGGTCATTAGGCGCAGGAAATCATTTTGGCCCAGTTTTTTCTCTGCCATGTCCTTAGACAGGACCGGCAGGTTCCGGGAGTTTACAGCAGATAAGCTCGTCATGATTATTGTCCTAACCGCAAGGTTTCGCTGATCAGACCCTTGGCGGTTGCAAGGACCTGCACGTTGTTTTGATATTGGCGTGATGTTTCGAGCATTTCGACCATTTCGGCTGCACTATCGACGGCGGCTTCCCAGACATTGCCGTCTTTATCGGCCAGCGGATGGTCGGGTTCATAGCGTTTGACCGGCGCACTTTTGCTGCTGTCGATGCGATCGACCTGCACAGTGGCTTTGCCTGCTTCGCCCATCACGGTGCGAAACACCGGCTTCATCGAACGAAAGGCGGTGCCTTCGCTGCCCGATACGGTTCCGGCATTGGCAAGATTGGATGCGGTGGTGTTCAGGCGCACAAGCTGTGCGGACATGGCCCGTCCGCTGATATCGAAAATGGAGAGATTTTCGGCCATTCTTATTCTCCCTTCAGCGCGCGGGTCAGCGTGCCGATGCGGCCTTGCAAGAAGGAAAGGCTCGACCGGTAGGCGAGCGCGTTTTCCGCAAACGCGGTTTGTTCGGTGGCCAGTTCGACGGTGTTTCCGTCCAGAGAAGGCTGGACGGGAATGCGATACTGGATCGCGGTTTCAGGGGATTGCCCCTGTTCCGCCAGTTTCAGAGCGGACGAAAACTCGATGTCGCGTGCCTTGTAGCCGGGGGTAGCGGCGTTTGCGATGTTCGAGGCGAGCATCGACATACGCTGTTCGCGCAGCTTTAGGGCGGTGGCATGGATGCCAAACATATTGTCCAATGACGGCATGACCGTTTCCTTTCGTCGGTGCACCAAACAGGTGCGCACGATGGAAGTAGAGCAATTGCCGTGCCAATTTGAAGATTATGTAAGTAATTTAGACGGTTAAGCCGTTTTGGGCCGGTGTCAAAAGTCCGACTGTCAAATAACCGACACCACCTGATTCATGGTCGACAACCCATCGTGCTGAGCGTCGTTCAGCTACCCCCGACGAAGGAGGAAAACTGCATGTTCTGCCATCAAATTGGCCAGCGCCTGCTTGCGTGGTTTATTGCCGGACAGGAACCATTGCCCTTCGATCTCCACGCCGTGATCTTTCAGGAAACTTCGAAAGTCATCGATCGTCACATGGTGGATATTTGGCGTGTCATACCAGCGGTGAGGAAGCTGTTCGGTCACCGGCATCTGGCCGCCAAACATATGCGCCATCCGGATCCGCCATTGGGCGAAGTTGGGAAAGGAAACAAAAGCCTGCTTTCCGATACGCAGCATATGATCGAGAACAAAATCCGGCCGGCGCGTAGTTTGCAACGTCTGGCTGAGAATGACATAGTCGAAGCAACCATCGGGATAATCAACCAGATCGCTGTCGGCGTCCCCTTGCACCACCGATAAGCCGCGCGACACCGCGGTTGCGACATTGACCGGATCAATCTCCAGCCCGCGGGCGTCTACCTGCTTATGATCGCGCAAGGCTGCCATCAACTGTCCGTCGCCGCAGCCGACATCGAGGATGCGTGAACCTGCACGTACATTGCGGGCAATTATGGCAAGATCGGACCGCAGCGTCGTCACAGATTTTCCCCTGCACGCAAAAATCCGTCGACAATCCGATTCATTTCGGGCGCGTCGAGCAGGAAGCTGTCATGCCCGAAGGGGCTCGACAGTTCGACAAAACTCGCAGCTGCACCTGCGGCATTCAGGGCATGGACTATGCGGCGCGATTCCGATGTCGGGTAAAGCCAGTCGCTGTCAAAACTGATCAGGCAGAAACGGGAATTGGTGGCGACAAAAGCCTTGGCCAGTACGCCATCATATGGTTCCGCCAGATCGAAATAGTCCATTGCGCGGGTGATGTAGAGGTAGGAATTGGCATCGAAGCGGTCCACGAAACTTAGACCTTGATAGCGCAAATAACTTTCGACCTGGAAGTCGGCGTCAAAACCGAAGCTCTTCGAGCCCATTGTTCCGTCAGGCCGATTTTGTAGGCGGCGCCCGAATTTTTCAGTCAAACCGGCTTCGGACAAATAGGTGATATGTGCGGCCATACGCGCGACGGCGAGACCCGATGCCGGTGCTTCACGTCCGTAATAAGCGCCATTGTTCCAGCGCGGATCAGCCATGATGGCTTGGCGTCCCACCTCGTGAAAGGCAATGTTCTGCGCGGAATGACGTGCCGTTGATGCTATGATAACAGCAGACCGAACGCGTTCCGGATAGAGAGCGGCCCAGCTGAGTGCCTGCATCCCTCCCATCGATCCACCAACAACAGCCGACAATGTCCCGATACCGAGATGGTCAAGCAAAATGGCTTGTGCGCGCACCATGTCACCAATGGTGATGACCGGAAACGCCATTCCATAAGGGCTGCCAGTTGAAGGGTCGATACTGGCTGGACCGGATGAGCCCATGCAACTGCCCATGACGTTGATGCTGATGATGCAATGACGAGCAGGATCGATGGGCTTTCCCGGTCCGACCATGCGAGTCCACCAGCCATCTTTGCCCGTGATCGGATGTTTGGAGGCGACATATTGGTCACCGGTAAGGGCGTGGCAGATCAGAACAGCGTTGGACTTGTCCGCATTCAAAGTGCCGTAGGTTTCGTACGCAAAGTCAACCGGCGCGAATTCAGCACCACTGTCCAGCTTGACTGGTCCCAGCAGGCGAATCTTCCTATCGAGTCCGAAACGCTCATCCCCATGCATGAGGTTGCCATATCAGCGTAAATACCGGTGACAACAATATATCTGTACTTTTCCACGGGACAAATTCCATTTGGGGCCACGTGTCCGCCAATTTTCGATCCAACTGGCTGGGCGTTGCGCTCCCGCGTTGCCACGTCTATGGCGGCGCGCATGAGCAACCCAGAAGCCAAACCGTGGATCAATGCCATCCACGCCTATACCCCCGGTAAAGCGAAGTCGGACGATGGACGCGTTTTGATCAAGCTATCGGCCAATGAGAATCCGTTGGGATGCAGCGAGGAAGCAACGGCGGCGCTTGTCGATGCCAAATCATCGCTGGCCCGCTACCCCGATCCCGGTAGCAATGCTTTGCGGGAAGCGCTGGGTGCACATTATCATCTTGAAAGCGACAGGATTGTCTGCGGCACCGGTTCCGACGAACTGCTGAATCTGGCCGCGATGGGATATGCCGGGGCAGGGGATGAAATCATCTACGTCCGCTATGGTTTTTCCGTTTACGATATTGCCGCCCGGAAATGCGCCGCGACAGTGGTCGTCGCACCCGACCTCGATTATGGCACGGATGTCGACGCACTTCTGGCACTGGTCAACGAGCGGACGCGCGTTGTATTTGTCGCCAACCCAAATAATCCGACGGGCACCTATTGCAACGACGCGGAAATGGTCCGTTTGCATGCCGGCCTGCCTTCGGACTGCGTTCTGGTGTTAGACCAAGCCTATGGCGAATATTTGGAAGATGACGGCCCCGCCGCGTTCAATCTGGCCCGCCAGCATGGCAATGTCCTCATCACTCGGACATTTTCCAAAATATTTGGGTTAGCAGCCGAGCGTATCGGTTGGGCTTATGGCCAGCCGCACCTAATCGAGACGATGAACCGGATCCGCGCGCCATTCAACGTGACCGCTGCCGGACAAGCTGCAGCCATAGCGGCGTTATCCGATACGGCATTTGTCGAACACAGCCGCGCACATAACCGTGAATGGCGCGATTGGATGGCAAACGAGATTGCGTCCCTTTCAAATCACGGTTTGAAAGCAGTCCCGTCCTGGGCGAATTTCCTGATGGTCATGTTCGAAGGCAAGGTCAGCGCGGAAACCGTTTACAAGGCGCTCATGGATGCGGGCTATATTGTCCGGTGGTTGCCCGGGCAGGGACTCGGCAACGGGCTGCGTATTACCATCGGCACCGAAGAGGAAAACCGTGGGCTCGTTCAAGCGCTGCGCACCATATTGGAGACAAAAGGCTGATGCTGCCCTTTGCGCGTCTGACTGTCGTTGGTCTCGGCCTTATCGGTTCGTCAGTTGCGCGGGCTGTGCGGGCGAATATGCCAGCGGTACGCATTACCGGATTTGACGCCGATCCTGACGTGCGGGCACGCGCCCAAGCTCTAGCAATCTGCGATGACATCACTGACACAGTGGGTGCAGCGGTTATCGATGCCGATCTGGTCATTTTGTGCGTGCCCGTGGGTGCGATGGGCGCTGTGGCCGAAGAATTTGCAGTGGATTTGCCGGTCGGCGCAGTCGTGAGCGACGTTGGATCGTGCAAGCAAAGTGTGGCCGAGGCGCTGAGCGCGGTGCTGCCCAACGCCACCATCATCCCCGCGCACCCTGTAGCAGGTACGGAAAAAAGTGGCCCGGATGCAGGCTTCGCGACGCTGTTCAAGGGCCGATGGTGCATTCTGACTCCGGGAGATAATGCGCCAGAGGCGGCCGTCGAAGCGCTGCGCACATTCTGGCAAAGGCTTGGTGCTGAGGTCGAGATCATGGACGCACGGCACCATGACATGGTCCTTGCGGTCACAAGCCACCTTCCGCACTTGATCGCTTATACAATCGTCGGCACGGCGGATGATTTGCAGGGTGTGACACAAAGCGAAGTCATCAAATATTCTGCCGGTGGTTTCCGCGATTTTACCCGCATTGCCGCGAGCGACCCAGTCATGTGGCGCGATGTGTTCCTGTCGAACAAGGATGCCGTACTTGAAATGCTCCAGCGGTTTTCGGAGGACCTTTCCGCGCTGCAACGGGCGATCCGCTATGACAAGGGTGATGAACTGGAGGCTCTGTTTACACGGACTCGCGATATTCGCCGGTCCATTGTGGAGCAGGGTCAGGATGATGATGCGCCAGATTTCGGGCGCAAGCATTAATACTGTTCCTGCGTTGGGCGACCTCAATCGTTTAGTGCGTTCATAGCGGCATGGACCCGCGCCTCTACTTCGGCGCGCGGCAGTCCAGCCGGAATTTCTTCGCCTACCTTGTATATAATCGTCCCCGATCTCCGAAGCCAATGGTTGCGGGGCATCAACCGGCCGCTGTTTACTGCCACGGGCACTACCGGCACGTTGAGCATTTTATAAAGACCGGCAAAACCGGATTGCAATGGAGGGCTTTCGCCATGGCATACGCGGGTGCCTTCCGGAAAGATCACAATGGGTCGCCCATCCGACAACAATGCCTTTGAGCGGGAGAGCATATCCCGAAGTGCGGTGGCACCGCCTTCCCGGTCCACGGGGATCATTCCGTAAGCGAGCGCCGCTTTCCCCCAAAAGGGGATGTCGAATAATTGCCGTTTCGCAACAACAGATGGCCGCGCGAACACCCTCGGCATATCGATGGTTTCGTACATGCTTTCATGCTTGATGGCGTACAGCACGGGCCGGTCCTGCAATGAACCTTCAATGCGAACTTCAATGCCCAATATCCATTTTGCGCAAAAATGCTGATATCGAGCCCATCCGCGGACCGCCCAGCGCATCAACCCTTGATGCAAGAGGCTGCCGAAAAATGCGGTGACGGCAAAAAAGCTCGACCCGCCGAAAAAGATGATTGTGAAGACTATCGTGCGAATGGCTGCAATCACATTAAATTCCCGCAAGCGATGCAACCGCGCGTAGCCAGTACTTGTTATATTCCTTGAACAGGGCATTCAACGACGGCTGGGTTGCGACCGCATCGTTGGTAACCGTGATGTCATTTGGTAACGAACGGTCAAGTTCAAACCGGGCACGACGCATATGCCAGTCATGCGTGACAAGCCTGAGGGATTTGACTTTGTTGCGTGTCGCCCAACGCGCGGTTTCCAAGGCATTGGAACGCGTGTCGACAGACTGGAATCCCAAGTCAATGCAGCAGGTGAAGTAGCGCGCAGAGCCGGGATATTGCGCAGCCAGCTCGGCAGGTTTTACATCGCGGTCAACTCCGGAAATCAGCATCTTGCGTGACTTGCCCGCCTTCAAAATTTCAAGTCCTCGGTCGATCCGGTTTGGTCCGCCAGTAAGTACGACGACGGCGTCGGTTTGCGCAATGGCCGCAGGCTGCGGCAACAGCAGCGCGAACCACACAAAGCCCAGCATCCATGCCAGGATAATAAAGGAAAAAATCCGTCTGATCATAACATCTTCTTGAGTGCGGATACCACTGTCCAACGGGCCATAAGCATGGCGAGGCCCATGACAGCAAGTGGAATAATCGCTAATATGAGCCACCCGTACCACGGTAAGGAGGCATCGGCCAGCAAAGCTGGCTCAACTGCGGCAATGCGTCCCCCCAATGTCAGAATGACCGCTGCAGCGGCACCAAAACCGACGACGCCACCCAAAAGGGCGTCAAGTGCCACGCGACGCTGGAATAGGCGCGCGGCCTGTAAATCCGTTCCGCCCATCATGTGCATGATCTCAATCGTCCCCCGGTGGGTGTTCAACGTACTGCGCACGGCAAGAATGACCACGGCCGATGTGGCGATGAGCAAAAGAAGAAAAATAGCGAAGGTAAGAAAGATCAGCGAAGACATCAGGTCGAAAAAGGGCGCCATCCAACTACTGTGGGAATCAATGCGGATTTTGGGCGCGACAGGCTCCAGCCGGCGCTTGAGTGCCCTGATGGTCGCTCCATCAGGCGCCTTTTTGAAGCGTATGTCGATCAACGCAGGAACAGGAATGTCGGCATCAATGACGTCGTTCCCGAGCCAAGGCTTTAACAGATTGCGCACCTCGCCATCCGGAACCGAATTTACATCAGCAATCTCCGGAAGTTCGCGCAATACCCGGCTTACTGCGACCTTCTGGGTGGCCCGCTCGATAGGGTCAGGCTCGATAATCTGGACTGTGGCTTGTTGCGCCAGGTCGTCGCCTCCATTGCGTATGGCGTAAGCTAGGCTCAGACCCATTGCCGCAATCAGCAATGTCAAAAACAGCATGATTGCAATCACCCATGGCATCGGTCCGGATAGGCGGCCCTCGGGTATCAATTTGCGATCATGCGCGGGAAGGGCGAAATCGAGCAACATCACCCGCGCCTAATTTTTCAACACCAGCGGACGCGGGGGATGGCGAAGCGAGCCGGTGGGGTCAGAAAGACGGCCCTTGTCGAGGCGCATCATTTGAGCGCCTTCGATTTCCTGCAGCAAATGAATATCATGCGTGGCAACCACCACAGTCGTCCCCAGTTTATTGAGCGCTGCGAACAATTGCAAAAGACGGCGCGCCATTTCGGGATCGACGTTGCCTGTAGGTTCATCGGCGACAAGCATTTCTGGCCGACCGATGACGGCGCGTGCGATGGCGACACGCTGCTGCTCACCGCCCGAAAGCGTTGCAGGACGGGCATCGGCGCGCTCGGTTAGGCCAATCCAGTCCAGCATCTCGGTCACAGGACTCCTTAGGTCCTTTTCCTGAATCCCGGCGATCCGCAGCGGAAGTGCGATATTGTCGAAAGTTGATAGATGCGGAACCAGACGGAAGTCCTGAAATACGACCCCAATACGCCGCCGAAAACCGGGTAACCGGTCGCGCGGGAGGGTGATCGCGTCGTGGCCAAACATGCGGATCGCGCCACGGCTGGGGCGGTGCGCAAGGTACAGAAGTTTGAGTAGCGATGTCTTTCCGGCACCTGAAGCGCCGGTCAGAAAATAAAAACTGCCAGGATAAAGTGTGAAGCTGAGGTCCGTCAGCGTCTCCGCTCCGGTCCCATAGCGTAATCCCACATTATCGAATTCGACGACGCTCTGCATCAGTTCGAACACTCTCCAAATGCAAGGCGGGCAAGCCAGATATCCGGCGCGCAAAAACGACATGCGCCTCCAATGGCGGGGGTATCCTGTCTCGGAGTAAGTTGCGTCCGGTTTAAGACCATATACGCGTCCTAAGGATTTGATCGATTTTGTCCATTGCTTCGTTTTCGAGGTCGCTTGTCCGCGACGCCGCAACTAGTTCTTATGCAACTGCACGGTGCGTAAAACCGGAACCAAATTCGACAATTCTTTACCGCCGTCCACAGCATTTTATGACAGCAGGGTTGCAAGTCACGGGCCGGTCATGTTTATGAGGGCTAATGCTGCTTGTTTGCCCTTCGTGCCGCACCCGCTATGTCGTTCCGGATTCTGCTATTGGCGTGGACGGTCGTCAGGTCCGCTGTGCCAATTGCAAGCATAGCTGGTATCAGGATGGTATCATTCCGCCGACACCACCAGCGCCTCCTGTCGTTGCCCCACCAATATTTGCACCGATGAATTCCACGCCGGTTGCTGAAGCCTTTTCGAGCGCGATGCCCCAGGAAACGGTGGAAGATTTTGCACCGGCTGCAAAATTGCCCGACCAGCCGGTTCCACCGAGCTTTACGCGCTTTGAGGAAGCATCATCGGAGGAACCCGATACCAAGCGTGATGTTACTGAATCCTACGGAACGACGAGTTCCTATTTCGAAGATACATCCCAACAAAGCCATTTTGCGCATGAACCGCCTTTCCGACCACGCCGAAATCCGGCCAAGTTGTGGACAATGGCTGCGGTCGCTTTTGCTTTGGTTGTTGCCGCAGCAGGCGGTGCGACTTGGTATTTCGGCATTCCGGATCTTGGAGCAAATCTAAGTATCGTGCGTACCGAACCCGATTTAAAGATCGTACTGAATGAGAATCTGGAACTGAATGAGCGCGAGGATGGCACGCCATTTTTCATTGCGAGCGGAAGCATCGTAAATCCGACCAGCACCGCGCAAACGGTTCCTGAAATGCTGGTAACGCTGAAGGATGCAGGGGGCCGGCCGGTTTATAGCTGGAAAATGAAGGCCAAAGTGCGGACACTGGCGCCCGGTGCGAAAGTTGATTTTAGCGAGGCGCGGCTTGATGTGCCACAGGCCGCATCGCAGATCAGCGTAGGCTGGGTAATTTAACCCGGCTGCAATGCCTGCCACGCATAGTAGATATCGCTAATTGCATCACGAACTTCCGCGAGTTTCTTTTCATCATTGCTCTTGGCCGCTTCGTTTAGTCCTTTTCGACATGCCGCATAAACCCGCGCCAAAGTGGGCGCTAGGTCTCCGCCGGCGTCAAAATCAATGCTGCCTTCTAGAGCTACAATGATCGACACCGCTTTTGCGACATGGCTGTTCCCGGAAAGGTTGTAACCCTTTTTCACAGAATGGAGCACCAGATCGAGCGAACGGATCAACTCTTCATAGAGCAGTCCGACCAAACCATGGGGGCTGGCGCTTTCAACGCGGCTTTTCAGTTCCAGCATTCGGTAATGCTGGCTCGCTATTGCGGGATGAGTGCGTGGTTGCATGGCTATCAATTATCGCTGCTGGACCAGAGCTTTATCTGCTGCTCAAGGTAGCTTTGCGTTGCTTTCAAGGCAGCGATCCGGGAGTCCATGCCCGCATATTGCTTTTCAAGCTTTGTCAGATAGGCTTCTTCGCGAACTTCCATTCGATCACGGTTCTTGGAAATTTGGTCGGCTTCACGCTGGAGCGACGCGCGCACCTGTTCAAGCGGCCCGCTCGTTGAAACAGCGGCATCGCGAAGGGCATCTAGCGCAAAGGTAATGCCTGGGTCTGTCGTTTCATTGCGGACGCCATCGCGGGGTGGATTGAAAAGCGCTTCAACGGCGTCGGGGTAGTCGCGTAAAGCGGCTTCCATCTTTGCGCTGTTGAGCGAAATCGTGCCATCCCGGTTTGTGGAAATGCCAACATCCGAGAGTGACTGTATGTTCGGATCAGCGGTTAGCGCTTGCGAAATGAAGGCGCCTAACTGGCGTTCAAAGCCGCGCAAAGCAGGATTTCCTTTGTTGGCCTCTCGTGCCGCCTCTGTATCCTTTTTCAACGTGTTAAAAACAGCGACGAAATCGTTTAGCGTTTGCTTCAAGGTATCGATCGGCCGGGTAGCGCCGATTGTTATAGGCGCAAGTGGATCGGCCTTTTTCAGAGTTATTGTGAGACCTGGAACCACATCGCTGAAGTTGTTGGTTGCCCGGGTGTATGCCACGCCGTCCACGGTAAAACTCGCGTCACTGGCTGTTTGTCCGGAAGTCATTGCCGTCGTGGCGAATTGCGATAGGCCGGGGGCAGCGCCTGCATCGGCCGTAAGGGTGAATGCTTTTGCAGCACCGCTTTCGCCTTTAAGGACTAACCGGAAATTTCCGGCATCGTTGATAACGCTCGCGCGCACGCCGCTTCCGGTGGCGTTGATAGCATTAGCCAAACCGGTCAGACTGTCATTGGTCGCGTCGACTGTTACGGCAAATGTTGTTGTCCCGACGGTTAATGTCATCCCGCCCTGACCGATAGGATCTGTGGTTGATGCCACATAGCCCGAGTAGTTTGTTTGGGCGCGGGCCAAAGTGCTCACGACAATTTCGCCTGCATAGTTCCCAAGCAGTGTGCCAGGATTGGCTGTAACGGCAATTGCGGCATCGTCCGATGTAACGGGTTTGCTACGCAACGTGCCACCTGCCGACAGGTCGGCGAGGGAGTCGGCAAAACTATCCAAATCGCTACGGGCTTGGGCCAATGCGCTGACCTTTGCCTGATTGGCGCGCGAAAGTGCATCGAAACGTTGCGCCTTTGGCGTGCGCGAAGCGGCCGCCAAATCTTTGACGAGCTGTTGTGTGTCGATGCCCGAACCAAAGCCAAGGCTATTTGCTATATTCGAGATCATTTCCTTATCCTTCGCAGTTCAATACGGCTGATAGACGTTAGGATTTAGGCCGAAGGTCGCCCGTCTGCGTCAAATCGTTTGGAAGGTGGTACTTCGACAACCGGTTTCACAAGATCACTTGCAAGTGAGCTTTCAAGCCGGAAGACAAAGGCAAGGATTGCTGCAACCGCGACAAACAAATCTTCAGAAACGACGCGACCTGTGCGGGTGGTAAAGTAAATGGCACGGGTGAGTTGCGGATATTCCAAGGTAGGAACATGGTTCTCTTTCGCCATAGCCTTAATTGCTTGCGCCACCTCACCGCGACCCTTGGCGACCACAATTGGCGCGATGTCGAGGCCGGGGCGATAACGCAAGGCGACGGCGAAGTGGGTCGGGTTAGTTAGCACAACACTGGCTTCGGTCATCCCCTTGCGCGCGGACGACATCGCCATTTCCTGCTGACGCGCGCGTTGCGCTTGTTTGAGTTCCGGAGCACCATCGCTCTGTCGCATTTCTTCTTTGAGTTGCTGTTTCGACATGCGCAGGCGCTGGTTACGGCGCAACCACTGCACGGGAACGTCAATTCCTGCGATCAGCACCAGACCTATGGTCAGGACGATTATGGTCAATATCAGCTTGTCGCCCAGCATCTCGACGGCAGCAGCTGGATGGGTGGCGGCAAGTCCTGGCATAGAGGCAATATCACTCGCCATGACCCAATAACCTGCATAGCCCAAAGCAACGACCTTTGCCGTTGCCTTGAAGAGTTCTATCAGACCCTGCATCCCGAAAATGCGCTTGAGACCGGAAAGCGGATTGATACGGCTTCCCTTGAAGGCCATGGCTTTGCTGCGCATTCCAAGAGAGCCGAGCATTGCGGGTGCAGCCAAAGCGGCAATGATGCTGAGGGCAAGAAGCCCGAAAAACGGGATGGCGATACTGGTGAGCGGGCCGGCAAGGGCGTCGAGCGGCTCAAATCGGTCGGGGTCTGTCAGATCGAGTGTTAGACCGCTTTTCAATAATTCTTTGCTGGCTGAGAAAAACCAACCGCCTAGCCCGACCATCCAAGCCGCACCCGCAGCCATCATAACGGCTGTTGCCAGCTCTTTGGATGCGAGAACATCGCCATCCTTTAACGCATCTGCCTTGCGCTTTTGGGTGGGGGCTTCGGTCTGTTGGTCCTTGTCGGGTGCCTCAGCCACCGCCGCCTCCCAACAATTGCGCCTGCTCCAGCGCCATGCGGATCGTGTGGCTGATTGTATCCGCCATGACCGGAGTAGCCATGCCCAACAAAACGACGCCGGCGAGCAATGCGGCAGGCATACCCACCGCAAAAAGGTTCAATGTCGGTGCCGACCGGGCAATCATGGCCATGATGATCTGAACCAGAACAAGGGCAAAGCCGACCGGCAGAGCTATGCTGAGGCCTGCGGAAAAAGCAAGGCCGCCGAATTTGGTGATGCCGCCAATGGCGGAGTAGGAAATCCAGGATTGCCCCGGAGGAAGCGCTTGATAGCTTTCGGCGATAATCGAAACGAGCGCCAGATGGCCGTCGGCGGCGAGAAAAAGGAACATGGCCAGCATTGATAGAAACTGGCCGATTGCCGGGCTGGATTGTCCGCTGGAGGGGTCGGCCATGGATGCAAAGCCCAAACCCATGGCGTTGCTGATTGCTTCGCCCGCAACCAGTGCTGCGGCGAAACCGATTTGAATGACGAAGCCAAGGGCAAGTCCGGTGATGACTTCGGAAAGGATCATGAGAAAGCCTGGTATGGAGACGATCCCCGCGGCCGGGAGCGCCATATTGACCGCAGCCGCCGAGGGAATTCCTACGGCCAGTGCAAGCACCAGCCGCAACTGAATGGGCACAGCATTCGCCCCGAACATGGGCGCTGCGATGAACGCCGCGCCGGGCCGGATCATCGCCATCATCCAGATCAAGAGCTGCTGCTCCACATTTTCAAGGCCCGGAGGGATCATCGAACTAGCAGCGGGATTTGGGCAAAAATGTCTTTCGTAAAGTCGGCCAGCAGGATCATGATGCTCGATCCGAAAATCGCCAATGCGACGGAGACGACAATCAGCTTAGGTACGAAACTAAGCGTTTGTTCGTTTATGGATGTCGCCGCCTGCACCATGCCCAGCACAACGCCGGCGATGAGCGCAGGGATCAATATAGGCGCAGACCCCAAGGCCAAAATCCACAGCGCTTGTTGCGCTACACCAATGAAGTAATCTTGGTCCATGGTGTTAACTTACAAACGAACTTGCGAGTGAGCCCATGGTCAGTGCCCAGCCGTCGACCAGGACAAACAGGAGTAGCTTGAACGGCATGGAAATGATGGTGGGCGAGAGCATGACCATCCCGAGTGACATGAGCGCCGAGGCGACGATCAGGTCTATTATCAGGAAGGGTAGGAATATCATGAAGCCGATCTGGAATGCGGTTTTTAGTTCACTGGTCACAAAGGCAGGCAAGAGAATGGAAAAGGGCACGTCGGACGGCTTTGCAAATTTCCCAGCCTTCGCGATGCCGCTGAACAACGCGAGGTCAGACTTGCGTGTCTGTTTGATCATGAAGCCATGCATAGCGTTGGCCGAGGTGGACAGGGCCTGTTCAAAGGTCACCTCGTCACGCCCATAGGGTTCCAGCGCTTGTGTGTTGATCGTGGAGAACACCGGCTGCATCACGAAAATGCTGAGAAACAGGGCCAGCCCCACCAGAACTTGGTTCGGAGGCGTTTGCTGCAGCCCCAAAGCTTGTCGTAAAATTGACAGCACAATGATGATCCGTGTGAAACTCGTCATCATGAGGATAAGAGACGGCAAAACCGTCAGCAGCCCCATCAGCAGCAATATTTGCAGCGACAGGGACAGCGGACGGCCGTCGCCGGAGACGGTTTGCAGGGCTTTTTCTATCCCTGCTCCCGTGGATGTAGCAAAGGCTGCATCGCTTGAAAAAAGCGCGAAGCCGACGATGAAGAATAGTATGAGTTTACGCATGCTACTCGCTATGCAAATTCGATGCCAATCTGCTTATGCCGTTGCGCGATACGCCTAAAAGTAGTGTGTCACCGTTAAATTCGACGACCAGCAACTTGCCATTCGTCCCTAATGTCACGGCATCGACCACCCGGACCGGACGGTTGGTGTCGGGTTTTACGGGTAAGCCGAGTTGAAGCCGTTTCCAAAGCCACAGCGAGCCCCAGGCTAGACCACCGATCAGCGGTACGACAAGAAAGAGGCGAAGGAGATATTCGAAGATCATGACCGGCGCTCCAATCCTGCGAGACGGCGGTCGGCGGCGACAACGTCAACGACGCGGATACCATAGCGTCCATCGACATCGACAATTTCACCGCGTGCGATAAGTGTGCCATTGGCAAATATATCAAGAAAATCATTTGCTTGGCGGTCAAGCTCAACCACACTGCCTTCACCGAGGCGCAGCAATTCAGAGAGGGTCATCGACGCAGATCCCACTTCGACGGAAATCCGTAACGATATGCCCGCAAGCAAATCCATATTATCGCCCATGCTCATCGCTCCGGCAACGGCGCTCATGCTTGGGGCTTCGGTCATATCACTCATTGGTCCATTTCCCTTTCAATATTTTCAATCATTAAAGCGGCGCGGCCGTTGGATTCGCCCAAAGTGCCGCGTGCGAAAACACGGCCGGCAACGATCAGCGGAATCTGTGCGGGCAGCAACAGCGGCAAAATGTCGCCTGGCGCGAGCGTCAGCATCTTGCTGAACGGCACGTTGCAATGGGTAAGCACGGTACGTGCCGGAAATTTGACGCGCATGGCAGCCGTACGGACACGTTCGCTCCACGCTGCATCGGTGGGGCCTTCCGGATTTTCGTCGGCGCTGCGACGGTTTTCCAAAAGACGAACCGTATCGGTCGTCAGGATCAGCCCGACCGGAGCCGGTTTGACCTTTTCGCTCTCCGCGAAGAAGGACTGCACCACAATGGCATCACGCGATCTGGGCCAGTTCAGCTGCAGCAGATCGATCTCGGCCCCTGAATATTCGATTACCGAACCGGGATCCGGGTCTATTTCCGCCTTTAGAAGCGGGGCCAGCTGCGTTCCAAAGCCGTCGATAAAGCGCATCTCGGCTGCGGAGAATTCGCCGCGCGCCTGCACATTTCCACTGCCACCATAATAAACATCAACAATCTGGCAGACGAGAAACCCCGGCAGATGAACAAGCATTTCATCGCCGCGCTTGGGAAGACGATAACGCAAAACGGCGCCGAAAGGATTCTGCGCAATGCGCCATTCCGGATAGCGCGCGGCATTTGCCGTGCCCGCCGAAATAGCAAAAGCGCCCTTTGTAAAGCTGGCAAGCAACTGCTGCATGACTTGTGCGATGCGCTGCGCCATGGGCTCGAGCTGAGTTAGCTCGGCCGTTTCACTGGCACTGCGCATAAGATGCGCTGTTTGAGGGAGTGCTGCCGTCACTGGATCACCAGGTTGGTGAAGTAGACATTGTCGATACCGCCAAAGCCTTCTTTCTGACGCAGCACGTCATTTATGGCGTGCGTCAGGTCGCGCTGGAGCATCTGCTTCCCTTGGGGCGTGGACAAAACAGCCGCATCCTGTTGCGACAAGACCATAAGCACGGCGGAACGAATAGGAACGGCCTGCCGCTCGACATTCTGTACGACCTTGCCGTCATAATAGGTGGCAAGGCTGATGCCGAGTTGGACGAAACCGGCGCCGTCGGCAAGATTCGCGGTGAAACTCTGCTCCAGCGCGATGTAGGTTACCTCGAACTTTTTCGGATCCACCTTCTGTTTGTCGTTCTTGACGGAAACGGTGCCTTCTTTCAGCACGACCTTGCCTTCTTCTCCTTCAGCAGGAGCTTCGGCAGGTTCTTCACTGCGTTCGACTAGTTTAGGCCGGTGCGGGTCTTCTTCAGCTTCCTTTCCGGTGACACCACCAGACAGATACATTCCGCCAGCAGCACCACCGGCAGTCAGCAACGTAGCACCCACGCCAATCAGCAGCATTTTTTTGCTTTTGCCGCCTTTACCTTCTGCTTTTTCCTTGGTCTTGCTCATCTCTTCGGGTCCTTCTTATGCAAAACGCCCATTGCGCGACGTATTCTGGTTATGTGTGGAAGTGCGATTGGAATTCAGGTTGGACGTCAGCTGTGCCGATGCCTGCCCTGCCGAATTCTGGGGACGTGACTGATCACGTTGTCCCTGCATCTGCTGGCCACCCAGCAAGTCGCTGTTCGTAACCCGGACGCCTGACTGACGTAATTCTTCCACCAATTTTGGTTGCTCTGCCGCAAAGATCCGCGCCGCGGCCTCGGTGCTGGCCTGCATGTGGATGTTTACACCATCCTGCTTCGTTTCGACCGAAACCTCCAACTGGCCAAGATTGCTTGGCGAAAGTCCAAAGCGCAGTTTGCCATCCTGTCCGGCAACGGCAACAATGTCGCGGGCGAGCTGGTCAATCCACTGGCTGTCGCGGGCCAAATCCAGATGGTGAGTGGTGACGTTGTCGGGCCCTCCAAAAATAGGTGCTGTCATCGAGGTTGTCGAAACCACCGTTGGTGTCGGCAAGGTAAATGCCTGGACAGATGGTTCGACCTGCACCGTTTTGACGGTCTTTGTTAATGCGGCTGAAGCTTCCGGCGCTTTCTGGGTGTCTGTTCCCAATTCAAGTCGGGCGCGGTCGGAGGCGGTGTCGGTCTTGGAAAAGGTCTCGACGGGTTGCGCGATGGATGCCGCAATCTGGGGTGCCTGAGCGATCTGGATTTTGGACGTAAGTTCTGCGGTTTCGTCGGATTGCAGGGCCGTAATTTCGGGCTCTTCGGTGTCTTCATCGCTGCTGTCGACCGGCTTTACGAGCTCTTTCGACAGGGCCGCAACGACCGGCAAAGCGACCTGCTTCACGTCCTGCTTGACCTGAGCCACGCCCTTGCCAGGTTCAGCCGCGCGGGGTTTTTCCAGATCCGCCGCCCCATCTTTGGCGACCTTGGCCGAAGCGCGCAGGGCGAGGTCCCGGACGGCGGGGGGCGCGTCAATGGTTGGCTGGGGCTGTGTAACAGGCTGTTCGGGTTCCGCGTCCAATGCGGCAGCGGACACGGTTACCGGCACGGCAGCAGCTGCCGCTGCCGGCAGTTTCAATGCCGCGGCTTCGTTGCTGTCAAACAGGGCGACGAGCGCATCGACCGGGCTCTGAGATCCCGACGAAATGTCCGCTTTCGCCGCCGGTGCCGGAACTGGAGCCGCAGCGTCAGGGGTTGCTACCGTTTCCATCAGCGCATCAAAACCAGCGCCGCCTTCGACAGCGTTGCTATTCTGGATTACGGCACCTGCCGGCGCACTGATATTCAGGACGGATGCGAGATTCATATGTCTTCCCCTTTGGCACCGATGCCGGGATGGCAGCGTGCATGTGCGGCCTTGCGTTCGTTATGTTTGGCACGCTCCACCTCTGCCTTTTCGAGCAGACGACGGGCGCCCTGCTCGCGAAGTTCGGTGTGGATGCTGTTTTTCTGCTGGCGCTGGACGCGCTGCATCGCCTGTTCCAGTGGAACGGACGTGGCGCGTAAAGCGGCATCGAGGCGGACACGCGTTTCGGCGATCGCGGCAAGTGCCATCCCGTCCGTCGTGCCAGAGGTCGCCACATTTTCATTGTTGAGCGCAACGATACGATCAACGATCGACCGGATCTGGTTTGCGCTGCCTTTGGCTTTGGCGAGTTCCATCTGCGCAATCCGGCTTTCAGCGGTCCGGACGCGGACAATACGGGCACGGCGGTCAACATTCTGGGTCACAGGCCGAACCCTTCCAGAAGGGCTTCGCGCGATGCGTCAAAGCCGATGGAACTGTGCATTGGTTGGCCCACATAATTCAGCATGTCGCCGTGCATGGCGATGGCATCATCCAGAACCGCGTCATTTCCGGCGGTATAGGCTCCCATCAAAAGGAGGTCGCGATTTTGCTCATGGGTTGACCATAGTTGGCGGAAACGGGCGGCGGCCGCCATGTGCTCGGCATCGACGATGTCGGGCATGATCCGGGAAAGCGAGCGGGCGACATCAATGGCGGGGAACAGGCCGTTCTCGGCAAGCGTCCGCGACAGGATGATATGGCCATCGACAATGGCGCGCGCCGCATCCACGATGGGGTCTTCCAGATCGCCACCATCGGCAAGAACAGTGTAGATCGCGGTAATGGAGCCGCCTGTTCGGCTATCGATGCCGGCGCGTTCCACCAATTGTGGAATGAGCGCGAGCGAGGAAGGCGTATATCCTTTCATCGTGGGCGGCTCGCCCAGGGCAAGACCGATTTCACGCTGCGCATGGGCAACACGCGTAAGGCTATCGATCAGCAGCAGGACTTTCTTGCCCTGCGACCGGAAATATTCTGCAATGGCCGTTGCCCGCATGGCTGCCCGCAAGCGCAACAGGGGCGAATGATCGGCGGCGACAGCGACGACAACGGATTTGGCGGCAATGCGCGGGGTCAGCTTGGTCTCGATGAAATCGCTCACTTCGCGGGCGCGTTCACCGATCAGGCCGGTTACAATCACATCGGCATCAATACCTTCGAGGATCTGTCCCATCAGGACGGACTTGCCCACGCCCGATCCGGCGATAACGGCAACGCGCTGACCTTCGCCGATGGTAAGAAGGCCGTTGATGGCGCGGACGCCGCAATCAATCGGACGGGTGATGCGCCCGCGTACAAGAGGGCTGGAGGCCACGCCCGAAATCGGCCAGCTTTCATGGCATCCGGTGAGCGGGCGGCCATCCAGTGGTACGCCCTGCGCATCAATGATGCGGCCAAGTAATCCTTCGCCGCAGGCGATGTGATCGTGACGGCCACATGGGACCACCCGTGCGCCAGTGGCAACGGACAGACGTTGGGAAAATGGCTGAATGATGCTTTTATTGCCGCGAAAGCCGACAACTTCACCGGTCACAAATCCGCCGTCGGTTTGCGAAATCCGGACGGCTGTGCCGACGGGATAGGGGAAGGCGGCAGCTTCCAGAAATTGGCCTTTGCACGCCGTCAACGAGCCGACACGGCGTGGTGTCGCCGCTTCGAGATTGAGCGATTGGAATATTGCGCGGGCAGCTTCGGCAAGGCGGGCGGTCATGCGGCCATCCCTTCGCAATGCAGCGCTTCGCGCAGCCGTTCGATCCCGAGTGCGACGCCATGTTCGATCCAGCCTTGCGAACATTCGATCCGGATCGTGGCGCGGCTCAAGCTCGGGTCGCTGTGCACAGCCAGTTTCCCAACGGTTTTCCCGACCAATGCGGCGTCGTCGGGATGCAAGAGAATTTGCCGCGCTTCATCGGCCTCGGTGATGATTTCGACGGCGCGCGCAATTTGGCGGTTCAGCAAGTCTTCATCGATGGTAACGCCATCGGTAATCTGGCCGACGAGACGCACCACGGTTTCGCGCAAAAGCAGCGAAAGTTCGGGGCCAGCCTCGCTCTGGAATGCCTGGGCATTGGCCAGCAATTTCTGGAAAGCCGTACGCTCCGCGTCGAACGCGGCCTCTGCCATTTGCTGCCCGTCGGCAAGGCCGCGGGCATATTCGTCCGGCCGCTTTTCGGCCTGTGGCGTTGTGGTGCGAATGGCGCTGGTTCGAAAACCTGTGCCCCGTGCGGTGGCCGCCAGCAGCGATACGCGTTTTGGGCTATCAGACATAATCGTCGCCCTTTCCGCCCATCTGGATTTCGCCAGATGCTGCCATCTGCCGAGCAACCGCGATGACGGCCTTCTGCGCAGCTTCCACATCGGTGCGTTTGACCTGACCCATGTCCGCGATATCGTCGCGGATAGTCTGGGCGGCACGGGCCGAAAGTGTGCTCAGCATCTTCTCGCCCAGCAATTCGCTTGCACCCTTGACCGCAAGTCCGATCTGTTCGGAGTCGACATTGCGCAGGATCGTGCCCAGCGTCTTGGCATCGAGTGCGGCCAGATCGTCGAAGACAAACATTTCTTCTTCGATGGCATCGGCAAGCAGGCGATCCTTTTTGCGCAACGCACGCAGCAATTTCTCGGCTGTCGGGCGTGGGAGATTTTTGACGATGCGCGCGACTTCGTTGCGCCCGCCCAGCGCTACATCGGGGGCATGTGCCTTGCGGCTGGTGTAGTTGATCAATATCGCTTCGAGATCTTCGATCGCATCTGCGGAAATGGAGGACAGATTCGCCGAGCGGAACAGAAGATCTGTCTGGGTCGGTTCGTCCAGCGCAGCAATCGCCTGTGCCGACACTTCAGGGGTCAGCACGGACAGGATGACGGCGGCAACCTGCGGATGTTCGGACGTGACAAGTTCCGAGATAGACGCGACATCCATCCACCGCAAAATGTCGAGCGATGGTGCGCTGGACTGGGGTTCGATTTCGGACAGGATGTTGCCGGCGCGGACATTGCCCAATGCCTTGTGCATCATTTCGCGGATGCGGACAGGGGCGCCAACGGCCAGTGCGGAAAGATCGCGGTTGCTGGAAACAAATGTTTCCAACGCGCGCTCGACATCATTTTCGTTGGCGCTCGATGCTTCGAACATGCCCTTGCCGAGCGCTTTGACTTCGTCGGGGGCAAGATGTTGCAATATGGCGGTGGCGTCGTCGTCCTCGAGCAGCATCATTAAGATAGCTGCAGACAATTCGCCGCTGATCGCAGGAACAGCTGGCGCACCCATGGACGATTCAGCGAGGTCCAGATCTTCATCCATTCGCCCGCTCCTGGATCATCTGGCGCACGACCAGGGCGGCGCGCTCGGGATCTTGACGGATGAACGAACGCACGAGGTTCGCGCGCGCTTCATAGCTTGGCGCTGCCTCAATCATCTCAATGGTGACCGGCACCGCTCCGCGGGATTGGCCCTGACCCTGACCGGTGGCGGCAAGCAGCTTCTGCTCGACTTCAGCCTGTTCCTTGGCTTCGGTCGCTCTTGCCTTAACGGCCTTGATCATCGGACGTCCGATGAAAAGGAAGGCGAGAAGAGCCGCGAGCACGGCGCCGACCTGCTGGACCAGCGGGAAGAACCATGGCTCATCCCAGAAATTGACGACGGCTTCGGGGCTTTCGGCGAAGGGGCGTGACGAAATGGCCACGACGTCACCGCGCTCGCCGTTGAAACCGACCGCACCCTTCACGAGCGCTTCGAGTGCTGCGACATCGGCAGCGGCAGGCTTTTTCTGCCCTTTGACATCGCGCAAGGCCACGGCAACCGAAAGGCGGCGCAAATTGCCCTGGGGTTGATGCGTAACGGCGATTTCCCGGCCAACGTCAAAGTTGCGGGTATAGGTCTCTTCGCTCTGCACTTCCCCATTGACGGGCGGCGTGGTCTGTCCGGGCGGTGTGTTCGCCAACTGGCTTGCGGGGGGCGGCTGGTTCGACAAAGCGCCGGGAATACCGGCCGCACCCTGCGTGGTCGCATTCTGGGTGCTCTTGTTGCCTTCTTCGCTGCGCAGGGCGCGGTCGTCCTTGGGATAGGTTTCGCGGGTCGACTGGGTTTCGCTGGGGTCGACGTCCGCACTGACTTCAACCGAGAAATTGCCGGCGCCGACAATGGGGGTCAAAAGCGTGATGACCGCCTGCCGGTACCGTTCTTCCATCTGCATCTGCAGCTGGAACATTTCCTGATCGGCATTGCCCGTGGGTGAGGAAATGAGTGCGCCGCTCTGGTCGATGACGGAGACCGAGTCGGCGGCGAGGCCTGGAACCGACGACGCGACCAAATGGCGGATTGCGCGCACCTGGGCTTCGGAAAGGCTGCGGCCCTGTTGCAAGGTGAGCATCACCGAGGCTGCCGGTTCGCGTGCTTCGCGGACGAAGACGCTGGGTTCCGGCATGGCCAGATGAACCCGGGCGGTCTTTACGGCATCAATAGCTTCAATCGTACGCGCCAGATCGGCTTCGCGGGCACCGCGCAAGGTTTCGCCTTCGACGGCGCGGCTCGAACCCATGGGGAGGGATGCAATAACAGCATCGCCCGACGGCATGGCTTTGGGAAGACCTTGCCCCGCCAACAGCATCCGCGCTTCGTGCACCTTGCCGGCGTCAACCGATAGCGCGCCTGTGCCGGGATCGAGGGTATAATTAATGCCCGACGCCTGAAGTGCATCGGCCACCGCGGCCTTGTCGCCTTCGGCCAGACCTTGGAACAGAGGAGCCTGCGCAGGGGTGCTCAGTGCGAAATAGGAAATGGCAGCAATACCGACCGCCGCAGTCAAAGCGAGCGCAGGCAGCGCCTTCCGAACGGCTGGCTGATTGGTAATGTCGCGCAATGCGCCAAAGCCACCCGTCGACGCGGGGGTCGCAAAGCGGGTCACTTGTCCACCCGCGGGCATGGCATCTGCAGAAAGTATCTGGTTCTCGGCCATGGATTATACCGGCATGTTCATGATGTCGCGATAGGCGGACAGCAATTTGTTGCGGACTTGCATGGTCGCCTCGAAGCCGATCGACGCCTTTTGCCGTTCAACCATCACCGATACGATGTCGTGGGTATCGCCCCGCTCATAGGCGGCGGATAGGTCGCTCGCCTTGGCCTGCTGCGCATTCACCATCTGCAGCGCATCGGTCATGGTTTTGGCGAAAGGGGCGTTGGCGACGGTCTCTCCTGTATCCACACCCCGTCCAGCGGCACGTTGAAGCGCACCGTTCTGGCTCAATATTGTGGAGCGCATTTGCAGCAACCGGCTCTGGTCAATGGTCGACATATGCTTTGGTCCGAAGGCGGAATTGCCTTTGCGGGTATATAAGCAATGCTCGTGCCAAATTAGGAAAACCCTAGGAATTTCGGGGTTTCTTGTGACTTAGAGAAGCCTTCCGCCAATATTCCGACAAGTTAAGGTTAAAGGTGTCGGAGGTTCCGCCGTTACTGCTTTGCGTGGCTGCTCATCCAATCGGGCTGCCCCATTTGAGAGACAGCAAAGGAATTATCATGACCGTAATCAACACAAACGTTAGCGCACTTCGCGCTCAGAATGCTTCGCGTATGGCCAACCGTGACTTGGGCCAGGCAATGGAGCGTCTGTCGAGCGGCAAGCGCATTAACGCTGCCAAAGACGACGCAGCTGGCCTTGCCATTTCGACCCGTATGGAAGCCAAGGTACGCGGCCTGAACCAGGCCGTTCGTAACGCAAATGACGGTATTTCGCTCGCACAGACCGCTGAAGGCGCGATGGGCGAAATCTCGAACATCCTGCTTCGTATGCGTGAATTGGCCGTTCAGTCTGCCAACGGCACGGCCGCTGCATCTGACCGTACCGCCATCGACGCTGAAGCCGACGCACTGGTTGCCCAGATCGGTGACATCACCTCGCGTACCGACTTCAACGGCACCGTCCTGATCGACGCCGCCAAGACCATCAGCATCCAGACGGGCGTCGAAAGCGGCGAAACCGTTGATATCGACCTGGTCGCTATGACGGCTGCTGGCCTCGGTATCGCTGCTGTCGACCTGTCGACCGCTGCTGGCGCCGGTACAGCCCTGAACCTGCTCGACACCGCGATCGACACCGTTGCTACGCAGCGTGCTGAAATCGGTGCTGTACAGAACCGTCTCGACGCGACTGTCAACAATTTGACATCGACCGCCACCAATTTGACGGAATCGAAATCGCGTATTCAGGACGCAGACTTCTCGGCAGAATCGACCAAGCTCGCATCTGCACAGATCCTGAGCCAGGCATCGACCGCAATGTTGGCACAGGCCAACCAAAGCCAGCAGGGCGTATTGAACCTGCTGCGTTAATAAGCCCTCGGGACGTAACTAGCAAAACAAACTACCCCGGTGGCGTGCCACCGGGGTTTTTCTTGTGCGCAATGGAGGCTTGAATTCGCCCCAACACATGTCTATGCGGGCCGCCTTGGCCAAAAGCCATCGCCGCCTTAGCTCAGTTGGTAGAGCATCGCATTCGTAATGCGGGGGTCGTAGGTTCGAATCCTATAGGCGGCACCATTGCTCAGCCCATCACGTGCACGCCGGGCCCGGCTGTTTCTAAAAGAATCATCGGCATGCTTCCATCGGGTGTCTGGTAACCGCTTTCGACGGCAGCCCGCACATCGGGGATCCGCGATGTGGGCATCAGGGCCACACACGCGCCGCCAAATCCTCCCCCGGTCATGCGGGCGCCGCCCTCACGCCCAATGGCTTTTTGCAAAATGTCGACCAGGCGGTCTATCGCTGGAACCGTAATCTCGAAATCGTCGCGCATCGATTGATGGCTTTCGGCCATCAGGGTGCCTAGTCGTTCCAGATCGCCCTTTTCCAAGGCGGCCGCCGCTTCGATAGTGCGTCGATTTTCGCTAATCACATGGCGGGCGCGGTTGTGCGTTGCGGGGTCAAGCTTTGCCGCCGTCAGCATCGCCATGTCGGCATCGCGCAGGGCTGCCACGCCCATCGCCTTCGCAGCGGTTTCGCACTGGCGGCGGCGTTCGTTGTAATGGCCTTCGACCAAACCCCGTGTAACTCCGGAATGCACTATCATGATGGCGAGGTCGGCGGGGACGGGCGCGTCGGTAAGGCTGAGCGTCCGGCAATCGATCAACAGCGCGTGAGCGGCCTTGCCTTGTGCCGAAATAAGCTGGTCCATGATGCCGCATTGGGTGCCGACAAAATCGCACTCGGCCGCCTGTGCAATTTGGGCGAGCCGGGTGCGGTCGATGTCTGTTCCGCGCAGCGTCAGCATCGCCTGTCCGACGGCAACTTCCAAGGATGCGGAAGACGAGAGCCCGGCGCCTTTGGGAATATTGCCCGCGACCGCGAGGTTCGCACCCTGAAGTTCAAAACCGGCTAGTTGAAGCGCGTTGACCATGCCGCGCACATAATTGGCCCAGCCTTGCTCGCTCGAGACAATGTGTTCGAGGTCAAATATGTCGGTCGCGTCGCCAAAGTCGGTCGCAAGTATGTGGACCTGCCTATCGCTGCGGCCGCTGATGGCCACCATGGTGGACGGACCGATCGCGCAGGGCAGGACGAAGCCGTCATTATAGTCTGTATGCTCGCCGATCAGGTTCACCCGTCCCGGCGCGCGGACAACATGGGTGGGGCGCTGTCCGAAATGCCATTCGAAAGCGGCGGTAACCCGGCTGCGCAGTTCGTCATCTCTCATCGTCATGGCGCGCTCCGGTAATGGACAGGGCTTTGGGCGCGCAGATGGGCTGCAGCGGTTTCCGGGGTCAGGTCGCGCTGTGCTTCGGCGAGCATTTCGTAGCCGACCATGAATTTGCGGACGCTGGCCGAGCGGAGCAGCGGAGGGTAGAAATGGGCGTGCAATTGCCAATGGGCGGAGTCCCGTTCCGCCGACGGTGCACCGTGCCAGCCCATGGAATAGGGGAAGCTGGTCTGGAACAGATTATCATAGGCTGTGGTGATGGCTTTGAGGATAGCGGCGAGGGCATCGCGCTGCTCTTCATTAACGCGGCTGAAGCTTGGAGCGGCAAAAAGAGGGAGAAGGAGGACCTCATAAGGCCAGCTTGCCCAATAGGGGACGACCGCCAGCCAGTGGGCGTTGGCGGCGACGGTGCGGCTGCCGTCGGCGCGCTCGGCCTCGGCATAGGCCAAGAGCATCGCTGTGCCATGTTGCTTATGCCATTGATATTGTGACATATTTTCTTGTTCGGGTTCGGCAGGCACATAGCTTGTCGCCCAGATCTGGCCATGGGGATGCGGGCTAGAGCAGCCCATCATGGCGCCCTTATTCTCGAAAATCTGCACATAAGCGTGGGATTTCGCCAACTCAGCCTCCTGCGCGGCCCAGACGTCCACGATTTGGGCAATGGCACGTACCGGCAGTTCGGGCAGGCTTTTGCCATGGTCGGGCGAGAAACAGATGACGCGGCAGGTCCCGTTTGCGGGTGCTGCCTGAAACAGGGGATTGCCGCCATCCCCGGGCCCGTCATCGCCGGGCAAAAGCGCGGCAAAGTCATTGTCGAACACAAATACACCCGAATAGTCCGGATTGCGCACACCGCCGACACGTTCATTTCCGGCGCACAGATAGCATCCCGGATCATAGTCCGGACGCACACTGTTATCCGGTTCATCCTGCTGACCCTGCCACGGCCGTTTTGCGCGGTGCGGCGACACCAGCACCCACTGGCCGTTGAGCGGATTGAACCGCCGGTGCGGTATGTCATCAAACGACATCAGGCAGGCTCCAGTCTATGGGCGGTTGTCCGTGTTTTTCGAGAAAGGCATTGGTTTGCGAAAAATGGCGGCATCCCAGAAAGCCGTTATAGGCCGACAAAGGCGAAGGATGCGCTGCCTTCAGAACAAGATGCCGCGTGTTGTCCACAAAGGCCGCCTTTTTCTGGGCATAGCTGCCCCAAAGCAGAAACACGACCGGATCGGGCTTGTCATTGACCAGCTTGATGACCGCATCGGTAAAGCGTTCCCACCCCTTTTGGCTGTGCGACGCGGCCTTTGCCATTTCCACGGTCAATACGCTGTTCAAAAGAAGCACACCCTGCCGCGCCCAATGTTCCAGAAAGCCATGGCGCGGGCGGGTCAGTCCAAGGTCGCTTTCCAGTTCCTTGTAAATATTCACAAGGCTGGGCGGCGGCCGGACGCCAGGCTTGACGCTGAAGCACAGGCCGTGCGCCTGGTCAGGGCCATGATAGGGATCCTGCCCTAATATCACGACCCGCACCTTATCGAGCGGCGTGAGGTCCAGCGCCCGAAACCATTCGTTCCCCTTTGGGTAGATGGTCTTGCCCGCTGCCTTTTCCGCCAGCAGAAACTGCTTCAACGCCGCCATATAGTCCGACGAAAATTCCGGCAGAAGCGGCGTTTTCCAGCTATCGTGCAAGTGGATGTCAGGCATGATGGGTCAACGACGCGGCAGCAAGGTCAATCCGCCTTTTCCGCCGTCAGCAACGCTGCCCAGGCCTCGACCTCTTTCTTGCTGGCGGGTCCCAGAAGTTCCATCGAGTGGCGGAGGCGTTCGCGGATGATGTCGCGGCCGAGATGGACGATCGCATCGAACAGCGGCACGCCCTGCGGCTGGCCGGTGATGGCGATGTACATTGGCCGGATTACATCCTTCAGCTTGGCTTCCAGAACTTCCGCGGTGCGGCGCAGCGTGGCTTCGACACCTTCCTTGTTCCATTCGATCAGCCCGTCAAATTGCTGCAGCGCCAGCGTGTAGGCCGCGCGCTGCTGGTCCTGATCGATCTTCACACCATCACGCAAGGCATCGGCGGTGAGCCCGTCGATGCGGTTCATGAAGAACATGCCCGTCAGGCTTCCCAAATCCGACAATTTGGTAATGCGCGCCTGCGCCATTTCGGCAATCGGCGTCAGATAGGTGTCGTTTAGTGCCCAAGCCTTCACCGCATCAAGAAACTGGGTGACGTCCAGTTCTTCGCGCAAATAACGGCCATTGAGCCAATCGAGCTTGGACGTGTCGAATACCGGGCCACCAAGCGAGATATTGTGGACATCAAATCCGTCAATCAGGTCCTGCAGGCTGGTCTTTTCATCCTCTTCGCTTGCGCTTTTGATGAACAGTCCAAGGAAGTTCTGCATCGCTTGCGGTAAATAACCGGCGCGCTGATAAAACAGAATCGATGTCGGGTTCTTGCGCTTGGACAGCTTCGACTTGTCGGCATTGCGCAGCAAGGGCAGGTGAGTCAGCACCGGCGGCTCCCAGCCGAAATATTGATAGAGCAGCAGATGCTTGGGCGCCGAAGAAATCCATTCTTCTCCGCGCATCACATGGGTGATGCCCATCAAATGGTCGTCCACGACATTGGCCAGATGGTAGGTCGGCAAGCCGTCGGACTTCAACAGGACCTGCATATCGACAACGGCATATTCAAATTCGATTTCGCCGCGCAACGTATCCTGCACCACGCAAGTCCCTTCGGTCGGGATTTTCATGCGGACGACATGGCTGACGCCTTCGGCATCCAGCTTGGCGCGGTCGGCATCGGTCAGCGAAAGGCAGGTGCCGTCATATTTCGGGGGTTGTTTCGCGGCGATCTGGTGCCGCCGCATCGCGGTGAGCTTTTCCGAGGTGCAATAGCATTTGAACGCATGGCCGTCGGCAAGCAGCCGGTCGCAATGCTCGGTATAGATCGCGCTGCGTTCGGATTGGCGATAAGGTCCGTGCGGGCCGCCGACATCGGGACCTTCGTCCCAACTCAGGCCCAGCCAGCGCAGCGAATCCAGGATCATCTTTTCCGATTGCGGGGTCGATCGTGCCTGATCGGTATCCTCGATGCGCAGCAGGAATTCGCCGCCATGCTTTTTGGCAAAGCAGTAATTGATCAGCGCAATATAAGCGGTGCCGACATGGGGGTCACCGGTTGGGGATGGCGCAACGCGCGTACGAACGGTCATGAAAAAACTGCCTTCAATCTAAAATGTGCCGCGCTCTACCAAGGTGCAACACGCTTGTCATCTTTCGCATCGAATAGCATGAAGCCCAAGTCCTGACTCTAGCTCAACCAAGAGGTCATACCATGCAATTTAGTCGTCGTAGTTTCAATTTCGGTCTGGGCAGTCTCGCATTTGCGGGCCTCGCACAACGCTCGCTTGCCCAGATGCCGCCGACGGCACGCAGCGAAGTGACGGGCTATGGCGCTTTATTACCCGATCCCGACAATCTGATCGATTTGCCCAAAGGCTTTTCCTATCAAGTGATTTCCCGTTTCGGCAATTTGATGGACGACGGATTTGTCGTGCCCAATGCCGGCGACGGGATGGGCGCTTTTGCTGCGGGCAAGAACAAGGTCGCGTTGGTGCGCAACCATGAACTGAGCCCGCGCGATCTGCGCTTTGGTCCGATTCCCGGTAAAGTCGGCAGCGACTTTTTGACCTATGACCGGATGGCGGACGCGGGTGCAATGCCGCTTCCCGGCGGGACGACGACACTGATATATGACCTCAAATCGGGGCGGAAAGAAGCGGAGTGGCTCAGCCTGTCGGGTACCATCCGCAACTGCGCCGGTGGGATTACCCCATGGGGTAGCTGGCTGACCTGCGAGGAAAATGTGACGCGTGCGGGGCAGGGCGTGGGCAAGGATCATGGCTATGTCTTCGAAGTGCCGTCGGCCCATAAGGGATTGGTCGACCCCGTTCCATTGAAGGCCATTGGCCGGTTCAACCATGAAGCCGCGTGCGTCGACCCCCGCACGGGCATTGTCTATCTGACCGAGGACCGGGACGACAGCTTGCTCTATCGCTTCATCCCCAATGTGCGCGGGGACCTCGCCAACGGTGGCCGGCTTGAGGCTTTGGCGCTGGGTGAGGCCGGTATAAAAGACAGCCGTAACTGGACCGAAGCCGCTGTGCAGCGTGGCAAACCGCTACGCGCCAACTGGATCGCGCTCGACAATCCGGAAAGCCCGGACGATGATCTGCGGCTGCGCGGCCATGCATCGGGCGCCACCCTGTTTGCGCGCGGCGAAGGCATCTGGTGGGGCAAGGGTGAACTCTACTTCGCCTGCACCGATGGCGGGGCAATGAAACTCGGCCAGATTTTCCGCTATGTGCCGGCGGTCAATGAAGGCTTTTCCGGCGAAACGGATGCGCCGGGGCGGATCGAGCTCTTTTATGAATCGCGCGATGCCGCAGCCTATAATTATGGCGACAATCTATGTGTTATGCCGAACGGGCATCTGATGGTGTGTGAAGACCAATATACCGACATCGCCGACAATCACCTACGCGGCATTACGCCCGATGGGAAAGCCTATGTCTTCGCCCGCAGCCGCGTGCAGACGGAATTTGCAGGCGCCTGCTTTTCGCCCGACGGGTCGACGATGTTCGTGAACTTCTACGCGCCGACGATGACGCTGGCGATCCGCGGGCCTTGGCATAAAGTTCGGGGGTAGGGTTTGGGAGGATAGTCCGGTTCTCCTCCTCTCCCGTTGGGAGAGGATACGAAGCCTTGGCCGACAGGCCTAGGCGTAGTTGGTGAGGGGCTCCACGGTGAGGTTCGCGCACGAACTTCCCCTCTCCCCTGAAGGAGAAAGGAAGCTGCAGTGAGGGTGATGGAGTTCTGAAGAGAGAAATACCGCATCATATACATTGTCACACTATGATTATTGCGTGAGATGCTATATATAGTTGGCTCTTTCCTCTGGGCCTGTGTAACGGTTGAACCATATGTCGCATCTCTCCCCCCGCCTCCGCGCCATTGGCACGGCGTTGCCTGATCATCTGCTGACCCAACAACAGGTTCTTGAAATATTGGCGAAGGACAAAGGCAAGGCGATGCCTGCACGCTTGGCGGACATACTCGGCAACACCGGAATTGACCGGCGCCACATCGCCATGCCACCCGAATATTATTTTAGCGAACGGTCCTGGTCGGGACGGGCGCAGGTCTATGAAGATGCGGCGGCGCGGATGTTTCAGGACGCGGCCTTCACCGCGCTCGACCGCGCCGGACTTGCGCCTGTGGATATCGGGCAGATCGTGTTCGTATCAACCACCGGCACGATGACGCCCAGCCTGCCGAGCCGGATGATCGCGACCATGGGTTTCGCGCCCGACACACGCTGCGTGCCGCTTTTCGGCTATGGCTGTGCAGGGGGTGCCATCGGCCTTGGTGTGGCCGCTGACCTGTTCCGCGCGTCGCCCGAAAAGCCCGTCCTTCTCGTCAGCCTCGAACTGTGCAGCATCGCCTATGACCATAGCCGCATGGACAAGAAAGACATGGTTGCTCTTGCCCTTTTCGCCGATGGATGCGCGGCGACGGTTGTTGGGGCGGGCGAAGGGCCGGAACTGTCGGCCTTTGCTAGCCATATCTGGCCCGAAACGCTCGACATGATGGGCTGGGAAATCGGGGAAACAGGCTTTGATCTCGTCCTTGCCCGCAATATCCCGTCCTTTGTGAACAGCGATTTCGCGCCGGTCTGTGACGCCTTTCTGGAAAAGCAGTCTTTGACCAAGGCCGATCTGGGCGAATCCGCCTGCCACCCCGGCGGGGGCAGGGTTGTCGATGCCTTGGCCGACTATCTGGAGGATGATCTGCCGGAAACACGCTCGGTGCTGCGCAATCATGGCAATATGAGCTCGCCGACGGTGCTGTTCGTTCTTGAACAGCTTCTGGCCAAAGGGCCGATTGCCAAACCGATGCTGATGACCGCGCTTGGCCCGGGATTTGTCGGCGCAATGGGCGTGCTGAGGCCATGACGCCGCTCGACTGGCCACTCTGGGCGCAGATTGTTCTGGCCTATGTCATCGTGCAGCGGCTGGCCGAACTGGCTTATGCCAATGCCAATACCCGCCGTTTGCTGAGTGAAGGCGGGCGGGAGCATGGGCGGGACCATTATCCATTGTTCATCGTGCTGCACAGCGGCTGGCTCATTTCGATTGCACTGTTCGCCGTGCCGTCGGCACAGCCCAATCTGCTTCTGCTCAATGCCTTCATCGCCAGCCAGACCTTCCGCTTCTGGACTCTGGCCAGCATTGGCCGGTGGTGGACCACCCGCATCATCAGCGCTCCGCATTTCCCAAGGGTCAAAAAGGGACCCTATCGCTTTATCAAGCACCCCAATTATGCGCTTGTCGTCGTCGAAATCGCGCTGGTCCCCCTGTTGCTTGGCGCGCCCGCGATGGCGGTCACCTTTTCGGTCCTGAACGCAGCGCTGCTCTGGTGGCGGATCCGTATCGAGGAAGCGGTGTTGTCGGAACGGCAATCCTGAAAGGGCGGTGCCGTGGTCCGAAGGTTTCAATTGCAATTATTTTCTTGAACCTTGACCCACAGGCAGTCCGGCGCTAATGGCGCGCCTTCGCGAAGCTATGCGTGTGATTCTCGCATGGGTCGTGGAAACTCAATTTAGCTAGCACATTATGTGACAGGTCGGGTGGGTAAAAGGCTGCGCCTCCACCGCAACAACGCCTTGCTGCATAAAGTAACCGCTTATTTTAAGGTGAAGATATGCCAACGATTAACCAGCTGGTCCGCAAGGGCCGGACACCGCAGAAGACCAAGTCCAAGGTCCCTGCGATGGACCAAAACCCACAGAAGCGCGGCGTTTGCACCCGCGTGTACACGACGACCCCGAAAAAGCCGAACTCGGCTTTGCGTAAAGTTGCGAAGATCCGTCTGACCAACCAGCGCGAGGTTATTTCCTACATCCCTGGCGAAGGCCACAACCTGCAAGAGCATAGCGTTGTGCTGATCCGCGGTGGCCGCGTACGCGACCTTCCCGGTGTGCGTTACCACGTTCTTCGCGGCGTACTCGATACGCAGGGTGTCAAGGACCGCAAGCAATCGCGTTCCAAATATGGTGCAAAGCGTCCGAAGTAATTCGAACCGCTTCCCATTGGCGGATCGGTGTGGCGCGCAACTGCGCAGCCAGGCGGTCCAAAGAGACAAAGGAAATTTAATATGTCACGTCGTCGTCGTCCCGAAAAGCGCATCATTCTTCCCGATCCCAAATTCGGTGATATCGTGCTTTCGAAGTTCATGAATAACCTGATGCTGGACGGTAAGAAGTCCGCAGCAGAGCGTATTGTTTACGGTGCCCTGGAAACGGTTGAAGCCCGCGCGAAGAAAGATCCGCTGCAAACCTTCCACGAAGCACTGGACAACGTAAAGCCCGGTATCGAAGTCCGCAGCCGCCGCGTTGGTGGTGCGACCTATCAGGTGCCTTGCGAAGTTCGTCCCGAGCGTGCGCAGGCTTTGGCTATCCGTTGGTTGATCGGCGCTGCGCGTAACCGCAGCGAAACCACCATGGCTGCTCGTCTTTCCGGCGAATTGATGGATGCTGCGTCAAACCGCGGCAACGCTGTCAAAAAACGGGAAGATACGCACCGTATGGCCGAAGCCAACCGTGCATTTGCGCACTACCGCTGGTAATAATCAGCGGGTTCGCAACGCTGGGAAACTAAACAGGACCGTATTGGCGGCCCACACTTCGGAGTAAAGACCATGGCACGCAGCCATCCACTCAATATGTATCGTAACATCGGTATTATGGCGCACATCGACGCCGGTAAGACCACGACCACCGAGCGTATCCTTTATTACACCGGCAAGTCGTACAAGATCGGTGAAGTGCACGATGGCGCGGCCACCATGGACTGGATGGAGCAGGAACAGGAGCGTGGTATCACCATCACCTCTGCTGCGACGACCTGCTTCTGGAACGATCACCGCATCAACATCATCGACACCCCCGGCCACGTTGACTTCACCATTGAAGTCGAGCGTTCGCTGCGCGTGCTCGACGGTGCGGTTGCCTGCTTCGACGGCGTTGCCGGTGTGGAGCCGCAATCGGAAACCGTATGGCGTCAGGCCGACAAGTACGGCGTTCCGCGCATGTGCTTCATTAACAAGCTCGACCGGACCGGCGCGAACTTCAAATATTGCGTTCAGTCGATCATCGATCGCCTGGGTGCGAAGCCTGCCGTTCTCTACATTCCGATTGGCCTTGAGTCCGATCTGAAGGGTCTTGTCGACCTGGTCGAAAACCGCGCGATCATCTGGAAAGATGAAAGCCTGGGCGCTGAATTCTTCTACGAAGATATCCCCGCCGACCTCGCTGACGAAGCGGCCAAGTATCGCAACGAACTGATCGAACTGATCGTCGAGCAAGACGACGACGCCATGGAAGCCTATCTGGACGGCAATGAGCCGGACGTTGCGACCATGAAGAAGCTGATCCGCAAGGGTACGCTGAACCAGTCGTTCGTTCCTGTCTGCTGCGGTTCGGCGTTCAAGAACAAGGGCGTTCAGCCTTTGCTCGACGCTGTTGTCGACTATCTGCCTTCGCCGCTCGACATTCCTGATGTTCAGGGCGTGAAGATGGACAGCGATGAGAAGGACAGCCGTCCGCCTACGGACGAAGCACCTTTCTCTGCGCTTGCCTTCAAGGTCATGAACGACCCGTTCGTCGGTTCGCTCACCTTCATCCGCATCTATTCGGGCACCCTGACCAAGGGCACCTATTTGAACTCGGTGAAGGACAAGAAGGAAAAAGTCGGCCGCATGCTCGAAATGCACGCCAATGAACGTAAGGACATTGATGAAGCATTTGCAGGCGACATCATCGCGCTTGCCGGTATGAAGGAAACGACCACCGGTGACACGCTGTGCGCCGAACGCTTCCCTATCGTTCTGGAACGTATGGAATTCCCCGAGCCGGTTATCGAACTGTCGGTGGAACCCAAGACCAAGGCTGACCAGGAAAAGATGGGCATCGCGCTCAACCGTCTGTCGGCTGAAGATCCTTCGTTCCGCGTATCGACCGACCATGAATCGGGTCAGACGATCATCAAGGGCATGGGCGAGCTTCACCTCGACATCATCGTTGACCGTATGCGTCGCGAATTCAAGGTGGAAGCCAATGTCGGTGCACCTCAGGTGGCCTACCGCGAATATTTGGCGCGCGAAGTCGACATCGACTACACGCACAAAAAGCAGTCGGGTGGTTCGGGTCAGTTCGGCCGCATCAAGTTCACCGTTAAGCCCGGTGAGCGTGGCACGGGCATCACCTTCAAGGACGAAGTCAAGGGCGGTAACATTCCCAAGGAATATATCCCCTCGGTCGAAAAGGGCATGCGCGAAACGGCAGAATCCGGCTCGCTTATCGGCTTCCCGATCATCGACTTCGAAATCACCCTTTATGACGGTGCCTACCATGACGTCGACTCGTCGGCGCTGGCATTCGAAATTGCCGGTCGTGCCGGCATGCGTGAAGCGGCACAGAAAGCAGGCATCAAGCTGCTCGAGCCGATCATGAAGGTTGAAGTTGTTTCTCCCGAAGAATATCTGGGCGATGTTATCGGCGATATGAACTCGCGTCGTGGCCAAATTCAGGGCACCGACAGCCGCGGCAACGCACAGGTAGTCGAGGCCATGGTGCCGCTGGCCAACATGTTCGGCTATGTGAACCAGCTCCGCTCGTTCACACAAGGACGTGCTAACTATTCGATGTTCTTCAATCATTATGATGAAGTTCCGTCGAACGTTGCAGCGGAAATCAAGGAGAAGCTTGCCTGATAGGCAAAACAAGATTAAGGGCGGCGCCTGATTCAGCAGGCGCGTCCCAACTGGTCACATTATACCCTATTCGAAAGAAGGTTTGAAAAAATGGCAAAGGCTAAATTTGAGCGGACGAAACCGCATTGCAACATCGGCACCATCGGTCACGTTGACCATGGCAAGACCACGCTGACCGCAGCGATCACCAAGGTATTGGCAGAAACCACCGGCGGTACCGCTGTTGACTTCGCCAACATCGACAAGGCTCCTGAAGAGCGCGAGCGTGGTATCACGATTTCGACCGCACACGTCGAATATGAAACCACCAACCGTCACTATGCGCACGTCGACTGCCCAGGCCACGCTGACTATGTTAAGAACATGATCACCGGTGCTGCCCAGATGGACGGCGCGATCCTCGTTGTGAACGCTGCTGACGGCCCCATGCCGCAGACTCGTGAGCACATCCTGCTTGCCCGTCAGGTTGGCGTGCCTTCGCTTGTTGTTTACATGAACAAGGTTGACCAGGTTGACGACGAAGAAATTCTCGAGCTGGTTGAAATGGAAGTTCGCGAGCTTCTCTCGAGCTATGATTTCCCAGGCGACGATATTCCAATCGTTAAGGGTTCGGCTCTGGCCGCTCTCGAAGGCCGTGACGACAACATCGGTAAGGAATCGATCCTTGCTCTGATGGCTGCCGTTGACAGCTACATCCCGCAGCCTGAGCGTCCTGTCGACAAGCCCTTCCTGATGCCAGTTGAAGACGTGTTCTCGATCTCGGGTCGTGGTACCGTTGTGACCGGCCGCGTTGAAACCGGAATCGTCAAGGTTGGTGAAGAAGTCGAAATCGTCGGCATCAAGGACACCAAGAAGACCACCGTTACCGGCGTTGAAATGTTCCGTAAGCTGCTCGACCAGGGTGAAGCTGGCGATAACATCGGTGCACTGGTTCGTGGCGTAGGCCGTGAAGAAGTTGAGCGTGGTCAGGTTCTCTGCAAGCCCGGTTCGGTTACGCCGCACACCGAGTTCTCGGCAGAAATCTACGTGCTTTCGAAGGATGAAGGCGGCCGTCACACGCCGTTCTTTGCGAACTATCGTCCGCAATTCTACTTCCGCACCACCGACGTAACCGGCGAAGTGATCCTTCCTGAAGGCACGGAAATGGTTATGCCTGGCGACAACGTGACCATCTCGGTCAAGTTGATTGCACCAATCGCTATGGACCCAGGTCTCCGCTTCGCAATTCGCGAAGGTGGCCGTACTGTCGGTTCAGGGGTTGTCAGCGCAATCTCTAAGTAATATAGGCCGCGCATCCCGCCCGAGTCTTTGATTCGGGCGGGCCGGTTTTTAGAAATTCAAAACAGCTGCTCCGGCTTCCAAAAGGCAAGTCGGACATGCTGTTTTTCGGCTCTTTGATATTGATAGAATTTGGAATTTGGTGAACCCATGGAAACGCAGAATATTCGCATCCGTCTGAAAGCATTTGACCATCGCGTCCTCGATCAGGCCACAGGCGATATCGCAGACACCGCACGCCGCACCGGCGCGCTCATCCGTGGACCTATTCCACTTCCTACCCGTATCGAAAAGTTCACGGTGAACCGTGGACCTCACGTCGACAAAAAGTCGCGCGAGCAGTTCGAAGTTCGTACCTACAAGCGGTTGCTCGACATTGTGCAACCCACGCCGCAGACCGTTGATGCTTTGATGAAGCTCGACCTTGCTGCCGGTGTGAATGTCGAAATCAAATTGGCGTAAGCCGATACCTCCGCATTTTGCGGAGTGAGACATAAGGAATACCGCCGGAGAGTCCCCTCAGGGATTTGACCGGGCTGCGTTCCCCGTCTTACCGAATGGCTCTTATGTTGAGCCATCGGTGCCTAGCCCGGACGGGGCATGCTTTAAAATTCAGGGCTGGATTTAGGCGTCACGCCCTCCTGGCAATCCTGCCAGCCGGGCCTCTGACATAAGTTGGAGTATGGATCATGCGCACTGGCGTGATCGCGAAAAAGATGGGTATGATGCGCCTCTTCAATGAAGACGGCCGTCACGTACCTGTGACCGTTTTGGCGCTGGAAGGCTGCCAAGTGGTTGGAGCCCGCAACGAGGAGAAGGACGGCTATTTTGCTGTTCGCCTTGGTGCCGGCGCCCGTAAAGCGAAAAATGTAAACAAACCGCAACGTGGCGAATTCGCCAAGGCACAGGTCGAGCCCAAGGCTCGCGTTGCTGAATTCCGCGTTGAAAATGCCGACGGCCTTCTGCCTGTTGGCGCTTCTCTTTCCGCAGACCACTTTGTTGATGGTCAGCTGGTCGACATCACCGGCCACACGCAGGGTAAAGGCTTCGCCGGCGCCATGAAGCGTTGGGGTTTCGGTGGTATGCGTGCATCGCATGGTGTGTCGATCACCCACCGTGCCCACGGTTCGACGGGTAACCGTCAGGATCCGGGTAAGGTTTTCAAGAACAAGAAGATGGCCGGCCACATGGGCGACCGTCAACGCACTCAGCAAAATCTGGAAGTTGTCCGCACCGACGTGGCGCGTGGCCTGATCTTCGTAAAGGGTTCCGTACCCGGTGCGAAGAATGGCTGGTTGCTGGTTCGTGATGCCGTCAAGGTTCCGACCCCGGAAGCGGCTCCATTCCCTGGTGCCCTGAAGAACGACAATGAAGCTCCCGTCGTGGAAGAAGAAATCGTCGTCGCCACCGAAGAAGTCGTTGCCGACACTCCCGCTGTAGAAGCTGAAGCGCCTGCCGCTAAAGCTGCTCCCGCTGTCGAAGCTGCTGCTGATGAAGCACCCGCTGCCGATGCCGGCGAAGAAAAGAAGGAGGGCTAAGCCATGAAGCTCAAGGTTCAAACCCTCGACGCCAAAGCAAAGGGCGACATCGATCTGAATGATGATGTGTTCGGCATTGAGCCGCGCGCGGACATTCTGCATCGCGTTGTTACCTGGCAGCGTGAGAAGGCCCGCGGAACGGCCCGTCCAACGCGTGAGCGTTCGGATGTTGCCCGCACCGGCAAGAAATTCGGTAACCAGAAGGGTGGCGGTACTGCCCGTCACGGTGACCGCGCTGCTCCGATCTTCATCGGTGGTGGTAAGGCCCATGGTGCCCGTTTGCGTGACTTCAACCCGTCGCTGAACAAGAAGATCCGTAGCCTCGGCCTCAAAATGGCGCTTTCGAGCAAAGCCAAGGCCGGCACATTGATCGTTCTGGAAGATCTGGACCTCAAGGCAGCCAAGACCGCTGCTCTCAAGGGTCAGGTTGGCAAGCTCGGCTTCGGCAAGACCACGCTGGTAATCGACGGTGATACCGTCAATGACAATTTCCGCATGGCTTCTGCCAATCTGGTCGGCATCAATGTGATGCCTGCTGTTGGCGCGAATGTGTATGACATTCTGAAGCATGAAACGCTGGTTCTGACCCGCGCTGCGGTTGAAAAGCTGGAGGCACGGTTCAATGGCTAAGTCAAAAGAAGCAATCGACGTACGTCATTATGACGTGATCGTTGCCCCGCACATCACCGAAAAGGCGACGCTGCTCTCCGAAAACAACGCCGTTGTTTTCAAGGTGAACGGCAATTCGACCAAGCCGCAGATCAAGGCAGCTGTTGAAGCCTTGTTCGACGTCAAGGTTTTGAACGTCAACACGCTGGTGCAAAAAGGCAAGACCAAGCGCTGGAAGGGCAAGCCCTACACGCGTTCGGACGTCAAGAAAGCGATCGTTACTTTGGCTGAAGGCCAGAGCATCGACGTGACCACCGGAATTTAAGGGCAGGATAATGGCACTCAAAAGCTACAAACCAACTAGCCCCGCCCGTCGCGGCCTTGTGCTCGTTGATCGTTCCAGCCTTTACAAGGGCGGCCCGATCAAGGCGCTGACCGAAGGCAAGAAAAAGACCGGCGGCCGTAACAATAAAGGCCATGTCACCTCGCGTGGCATCGGTGGCGGACACAAGCAGAAATATCGTCTGATCGACTTCAAGCGTCGCAAATGGGATATGCCTGCAACTGTCGAGCGTCTGGAATATGACCCCAACCGTTCGGCCTTCATCGCGCTTGTGAAATATGAAGACGGTGAACTCGCCTACATCCTCGCGCCGCAGCGCCTCGCCGTTGGCGACAGCGTTGTTGCCGGTGAAAAGACCGACGTGAAGCCAGGCAACGCGATGTTGCTGAGCCAGATGCCGGTTGGCACCATCTGCCACAATATCGAAATGAAGCCCGGCAAGGGCGGTCAGATCGCCCGTTCGGCAGGCACCTATGTGCAGCTCGTCGGTCGTGACGGCGGTCGCGTTATCGTGCGTTTGAATTCGGGTGAACAGCGTTACATCCTCGGGACCTGCATGGGCACCGTGGGCGCCGTTTCGAACCCTGACAATTCGAACACAACGCTCGCCAAGGCTGGCCGCAACCGCTGGCGCGGCATTCGCCCGCTGACCCGCGGTGTTGCAAAGAATCCTGTCGATCACCCCCATGGTGGTGGTGAAGGCCGTACCTCGGGTGGTCGTCATCCGGTTACGCCTTGGGGCAAGCCAACCAAGGGTGCGCGTACCCGCAGCAACAAGTCGACCGACCGGATGATCATCCGTTCGCGGCATGCTAAGAAGAAGAGGTAACTCATGTCTCGTTCCGTCTGGAAAGGTCCGTTTGTTGACCTCTATCTGCTGAAAAAAGCAGAAACCGCTCAGGAAGCCTCGAAGGCTGCGCCGATCAAGACCTGGTCGCGTCGTTCGACAATCCTGCCGCAATTCGTTGGCCTGACGTTCAGCGTCTATAATGGCCACAAGTTCATTCCCGTTTCGGTGAATGAAGACATGGTTGGCCACAAGCTGGGTGAGTTCGCTCCTACGCGTACCTATCACGGCCATGGCGCAGACAAGAAGGGCAAACGCTAATGGGCAAGGCATCCGCACCCCGTCGCGTCGCTGACAATGAAGCTTTGGCTGTTGGCACCACCATCCGTGGTTCGGCACAAAAGCTGAATCTGGTTGCTGCGCTGATCCGTGGCAAAAAGGCTGAAGACGCGCTCAACATCCTGACCTTCTCCACCAAGGGAATGGCCGGCGACGTTCGCAAGGTTCTGGCATCCGCCATCGCCAATGCTGAAAACAACCACAATCTTGACGTCGACAGCCTGTTTGTTGCCGAAGCAAGCGTGGGCAAGGCATTGACCATGAAGCGTTTCATGGCCCGTGGCCGTGGCAAATCGAGCCGGATTATCAAACCGTTCAGCCGCCTGCGCATTGTGGTGCGCGAGCGCCAAGAAGAGGCATAAGTCATGGGTCAAAAATCAAATCCTATCGGGCTTCGCCTGCAAATCAACCGGACATGGGATAGCCGCTGGTACGCCGAAGGTGCGGACTATGGCCGCATGCTTCTGGAAGATATCAAGATCCGCAAGTTCATCTTTGAAACCCTGCCCCAGGCTGCGATTTCGAAGGTTGTGATCGAGCGTCCTGCAAAGAATTGCCGGGTTTCGATCTATGCTGCCCGTCCCGGTGTCATCATCGGCAAGAAGGGGGCGGACATTGAGAAGCTGAAGAAGCAGATCAACCAGTTCACCAGCGCCGACGTTTCGCTGAACATCGTTGAAATCCGCAAGCCGGAAGTCGATGCCAAGCTTGTTGCACAAGGCGTTGCCGACCAGTTGATCCGTCGTATCGCATTCCGTCGTGCCATGAAGCGAGCCGTTCAGTCGGCTCTGCGTCTGGGTGCGGAAGGTATCAAGATCACCTGCGGTGGCCGTTTGGGCGGGGCAGAAATTGCCCGCGTCGAATGGTATCGTGAAGGCCGCGTTCCGCTGCACACGCTGCGTGCGAACGTAGACTATGCCGAAGCCGAAGCTTTGACCGCTTATGGCATCATCGGCATCAAGTGCTGGATCTTCAAAGGCGAAATCCTGGGTCATGACCCGATGGCAACCGACCGGCTGATGATGGAAGCGCAGACTTCCGGCGTCCGTCCGCAGTCCGATCGCCGCTGAGTTTAGGAACTAGACATGCTGCAACCAAAGAAAACCAAGTTCCGCAAACAGTTCAAGGGCCGCATCAAAGGCGAAGCCAAGGGCGGTTCGGACCTCAACTTCGGCTCTTACGGCCTGAAGGCACTGGAACCCGAGCGGATTACCGCACGCCAGATCGAAGCGGCTCGCCGCGCGATTACGCGTCACATCAAGCGTCAGGGACGTTTGTGGATCCGCATCTTCCCGGACGTTCCGGTCACGAAGAAGCCTGCCGAAGTCCGTCAGGGTAAGGGCAAGGGTTCGGTCGAATATTGGGCCGCAAAGGTAAAGCCCGGCCGTATCATGTTCGAACTGGACGGCGTTCCTGGCCCGATCGCGGCTGTCGCTTTCCAGCGCGCTGCGATGAAACTGCCAATCAAGACCAAGGTCGTGGCGCGTCTCGGCGACACCTCGCATCTGGGAGCATCATAAGATGAGCAAGACTGAAGATCTGCGCGTCAAGACAGACGACCAGCTCGCCGTTCAACTCGGCGAACTGAAGCGCGAAGCGTTCAACCTGCGTTTCCAATCGGCCACTGGCCAGATGGAAAAGCCGGCCCGCGTGCGTGAAGTGCGTCGTGACATCGCCCGCATCAAAACCCTGCAGGGCGAGCGCCAACGCGCCGCTGCAAAGACGGCATAAGGAGCCACCCATGCCAAAACGTATTCTCACCGGGACCGTGGTCTCCGACAAGAATGACAAGACCATTGTCGTTCTCGTCGAGCGCAAAGTGAAGCACCCGCTTTACGGCAAGATCATCCGTCGCACGAAGAAATATCATGCCCATGACGAAAACAATGTCGTCAAGGAAGGCCAAGTCGTCCGCATCGAAGAGTGCGCGCCGATTTCCAAGAACAAGACCTGGCGCTTGGTAGCTGACGCTGCCGCTGCTCCGGTCGCTGCTGCAACGACGGAGGATTGATCCCATGATTCAGATGCAATCCAATCTCGATGTCGCAGACAACAGCGGTGCAAAGCGCGTTCAGTGCATCAAGGTGCTGGGCGGTTCCAAGCGTCGCGTTGCCGGCGTGGGCGACATCATCGTGGTGTCGATCAAGGAAGCCGCACCGCGTGGCAAGGTGAAGAAGGGCGACGTGCACAAGGCCGTCATCGTTCGTACCCGCAAAGACATCCGCCGCGCCGATGGCTCGGTCATTCGTTTCGACTCCAACGCTGCCGTTCTGATCGGCAACAACAAGGAGCCGATTGGCACCCGTATTTTCGGACCGGTTGTTCGCGAATTGCGCGCCAAGAACCACATGAAAATCATCAGCTTGGCACCGGAGGTGCTATAACAATGGCTCTCGCAAAAATCAAAAAGGGTGACACGGTTGTCGTGCTCGCCGGTAAGGACAAGGGCAAGTCGGGCGAAGTAACCGCCGTGATGCCAAAGGACAGCAAGGTCGTCGTATCCGGCGTCAATGTTGCCGTGCGTCACCGCAAAGCTAGCCAGGCTAACCCTCAGGGTGGTCTCGACCGCTTTGAAGCTCCGCTGCACATCTCGAATGTTGCATTGGCCGACCCCAAGACGGGCAAGGCGACGCGCGTTCGCGTTGAAACCAAGGACGGCAAAAAGGTCCGTGTGGCCGTGAAGTCCGGGGAGACGATCAATGGCTGATAAGAAATACACTCCGCGCATGAAGCAGCGTTATGACGACACGATCGTCAAGGCGCTGACCGAGAAGTTTGGTTACACCAACCGCTTCGCTGTGCCGAAAATCGAAAAGATCACACTCAACATGGGTGTGGGCGAGGGTTCACAGGACAAGAAGAAGGTCACGACCGCTCTTGCCGAAATGGAACTGATTGCTGGTCAAAAGCCGGTCATCACCAAGGCGAAAAAGTCGATCGCTGGCTTCAAGCTGCGTGAAGGCATGCCGATCGGCGTGAAGGTCACGCTGCGTGGCGCCCAGATGTACGAATTTCTCGACCGTCTGGTCACCATCGCGATGCCGCGTATTCGCGACTTCCGTGGCCTGAACCCGAAGAGCTTCGACGGACGTGGCAACTTTGCCATGGGCCTGAAAGAACAGATCATCTTCCCTGAAATCAGCTATGACGCCATCGACACGGTGCGCGGCATGGATGTTATCGTAACGACTTCGGCAAACACGGACGACGAAGCGCGCGAACTGCTCAAGCTGTTCGGCTTCCCCTTCCCTGTAGAAGAAGCTGAAGAAAAGGCGGCTGCATAATGGCTAAACTGAGCTCCATAAACAAGAATGAGCGTCGTAAGAAGCTGGCTAAGAAATATGCCGGTCGTTATGCGAAGCTGAAGGCGATGGCGAAGGACACTTCGCTCGACGAAAGCGAGCGCCTGATTGCGCGTCTGAAGATGGCGGAAATTCCGCGCAACGGAAACCCGCATCGCGTTCGTAACCGGTGTGAAACCACAGGTCGCCCACGTGCTTATTACCGTAAATTCCGGCTGTGCCGTATCCAACTGCGTGATTTGGCCAATAAGGGCCTGATCCCAGGCGTCACAAAGTCGAGCTGGTAAGGATAGAAGAAGATGTCATTGACCGATCCTTTGGGTGATATGCTCACCCGTATCCGCAACGGCCAGCGGGCGAAGAAAGACTCTGTCGTTTCTCCCGCATCCAAATTGCGTGCCCATGTTCTCGATGTTCTGCAACGCGAAGGTTATATTCGCGGCTACAGCGAAGAAAACATTGGCCAGCATCTGGGCCTGCGTATCGAACTGAAATATTTCGAAGGCGCACCTGCTATCCAGCATGTTGCCCGCGTTTCGAAGCCAGGTCGTCGCGTATATTCGGGAAGCCAAGAGCTCCCCGTTATCCGTAACGGTTTGGGCATCACCATCGTTTCGACGCCAAAGGGCGTTCTGTCCGACGCCGAAGCGCGCGCCCAGAACGTTGGCGGCGAAATCCTGGCGGAGGTATTCTAATGAGCCGCATTGGTAAGAAACCTGTTCCCATCCCAGCCGGCGTCACCGCCAGCATGGATGCCGGTACATTGTCGGTGAAGGGCCCTAAGGGCGAACTGAAAATGCCGATGAGCAATCTCATTTCCTATGAGATGAAGGACGAAGGTCTTTCGGTCATGCCTGCCGATGGCAGCAAGGCAGCTCGCGCATTTTGGGGTATGCAGCGCACGCTGGTTCAGAATTTGGTCACCGGTGTGACCGAAGGCTTCACCAAGGTGCTGGAAATCACCGGCGTTGGTTATCGTGCAAACGCACAGGGCAAAATGCTGAAATTGCAGCTTGGTTACAGCCATGATGTCGATTTCGCCATTCCTGAAGGCATTGAGATCAAGACGCCCGACAACACCACGGTGGAAATTTCGGGCATGGACAAGCAGAAGGTCGGTCAGGTTGCTGCCGAAATTCGTCGCTGGAGAAAGCCTGAGCCTTACAAGGGCAAGGGTATCAAATACCGCGGCGAGTATATCTTCCGCAAAGAAGGAAAGAAGAAGTAAGCCATGGCGAAACTATCTCTTTTTGCAAAGCGGCGCCTTCGCGTTCGTTCGAAATTGCGGGCCCAGGTTGCTGGCCGTCCGCGTCTTTCGGTGCACCGCACCGGTCGTCACATCTATGCCCAGATCATCGATGACAGCAAGGGTGTGACCGTTGCTTCCGCTTCGACTCTCGACAAGGATGTCAAGGCGAAGAACGGCTCGACCGCCGAAGCTGCTGCCGATGTCGGCAAGCGCGTCGCGGCTGCTGCCCAGAAGGCTGGCGTTTCCAGCGTAGTTTTTGATCGTGGCGGTTTCCTCTTCCACGGTCGCGTCAAGGCGCTTGCCGATGCGGCGCGCGAAGGCGGATTGGAGTTCTGATGATGGCTGACGAAAATACCCAGACAGATGCGCCAGTCGTTGACGGCGGCGCACCCGTAGACGCAGCCGGTGAAGGCCAGCGTCGCGGACGTGGCGGACGTGGCGGCGGCGGTGAAGGCCGTGGCCGTGGTGGCCGTCGCGACGAGCGTCGTCCTGCACAGGAAGAAGATGATGGCACGATCGAAAAGCTCGTCCACATCAACCGCGTTTCGAAGACCGTTAAAGGCGGTAAGCGTTTCGGATTTGCTGCACTTGTCGTCGTTGGTGATGGACAGGGTCGCGTAGGCTTCGGACATGGCAAGGCACGCGAAGTGCCGGAAGCCATCAACAAGGCAACTGCGGCTGCAAAGAAGTCGATGATCCGCGTTCCCCTGAAGGACGGACGCACCTTGCATCATGATGGTCGCGGCCATTTCGGTGCCGGTAATGTAACCGTTCGTTCGGCTCCTGCCGGTACGGGTATCATCGCCGGTGGTCCAATGCGCGCCGTGTTTGAATCGCTGGGCGTTGCAGACGTTGTGACCAAGTCGGTTGGCACGTCGAACCCTTACAACATGATCCGCGCAACCTTCGCGGCATTGTCCGACCAGACAAGCCCGAAATCGGTTGCGCAACGTCGTGGCAAGAAAATCGCCGATCTGTTGGGTCGCGGTGGCAGCAAGTCTGCTGAAGCCGACGCTGAAGCTATTGCGGAGTAATTGATATGGCGAAGATCAAACTGAAGCAGATCGGTTCACCCATCCGCCGTCCCGCCTCGCAGCGTGCGACGTTGAAGGGGCTTGGCCTCGACAAGATGAACCGCGTTGTCGAACTGGAAGACACCCCCGAAATTCGTGGGATGATCCGCACCGTTCGGCATATGGTTGAAGTGCAGAATTGAAATATCACAGCCCTCCGCTTTGTCGGGGGGCTTGATTAAACGAAAATAGTGCCACAAGGCACGCGGTTCCTGCACAAGCAGGGACAAGCGCGAATTAAAGCGAAAGCGAGTGCAACACATGAAACTGAATGACATTAAAGACAATGAAGGCGCCCGCCATCGCCGTATGCGCGTGGGCCGTGGTATCGGTTCGGGCAAGGGCAAGACTTCGGGTCGCGGCCAAAAGGGCCAGACCAGCCGCTCCGGTGTTTCGATCAACGGATTTGAAGGTGGCCAGATGCCCCTCCACATGCGTATCCCGAAGCGCGGCTTCAACAATATCTTTGCCAAAGACCATGCCGAAGTAAATCTGGGCATGATCCAGAAATTCATCGACGCCAAGAAAATCGACATCAAGGCTGTTGTCGACCACGCTGCCCTGAAGGCCGCTGGCCTGGCACGCGGTGGCAAGGACGGCGTCCGTTTGTTGGCCAAGGGCGAGCTCACTTCAAAAGTGAACTTCTCGGTCGCCGGTGCTTCTAAGGCAGCTGTTGAAGCTGTTGAAAAGGCGGGCGGTAAAGTCGACATTCTGGTGACCGTTTCGGCATCGGAAAAGGCTGCTGCAAAAAAGTCGTCGGTTAAAAACGCTGCTAAGAGCGCCGAAGCAAAGAAATAAGACGGGCGGCGAAGACTTCGCTCTTGTCATGCCAGCCCCGCTTCCCGATATGGGCTGGCGGGGTTTGACATTTTCGGGGGATAGCCGATGAGTGTCAGGCGAAATTTGGGATCTGGTGACGCTGAACTTTGATTGTCCAGCGCGCCTGATCCGGGAATAAGGAAAGTAACACATGGCATCTCGGGCCGATCAAATGGCTTCGAACCTCAATCTTTCGAAGTTCGGGCAAGCTACAGAATTGAAGAACCGCATCTGGTTTACGATCGGTGCGCTCATTATTTTCCGGTTGCTAAGCTTTGTTCCCTTGCCCGGTGTAGACCCAGTCGCCCAAGCCGCCCTCTACGCAAATAATGCAGCTGGTGGCGTTCTCGACATATTCAACACATTTTCGGGCGGCAGCCTTGAGCGTATGAGTCTCATCGCGCTCGGCGTGATGCCTTATATTACCGCTTCGATCGTGGTGCAGCTCGCAGCTTCGCTGTCGCCGACACTCGCCGCGATCAAAAAAGAGGGCGAAAGCGGTCGCAAAAAGCTCAACCAATATACGCGCTACGGCACGGTATTTTTGACGGCATTGCAGGGCTATTTCCTTGCTGCCGGTCTTGAAAGCCTCGCCGCGGCCAATGGCATTAGTGCCGTTGTAGAGCCGGGACTGATGTTCCGCGTTGTCGCGACCATCAGCCTGATTGGTGGTACGATGTTCCTGATGTGGCTGGGTGAACAGATCACCTCGCGCGGTATCGGTAACGGTATATCGCTCATCATCATGGCGGGCATCGTTGCCCAGCTTCCGCGGCTTGTCGCCAACCTGCTAGAAGGCGGCCGCACGGGTTCGATCAGCGGTTTCGTAATTGTCGGTTTCATCGCGATGTTCGTGGGATTGACCTTGTTGATCTGCTTCATGGAACGGGGTCAGCGCCGCGTTCTGATCCAATATCCAAAGCGTGCGACACAGCGCGGTATGATGCAGGCCGATCGCAGCCACCTTCCGCTGAAGATCAATACTGCCGGTGTTATTCCGCCGATCTTTGCGTCGTCATTGTTGCTGTTGCCGATTACGATCACGCAGTTGGGTGGTAACAAGGTCGCCGGTGAAAGCGCGATGGGCGATTTCGTGATCACCCTGAACCAGTATCTCGCTCATGGTCAGCCTGTCTATCTGCTGCTCTATGGCCTTGGCATCGTCTTCTTCTGCTTCTTTTATACGGCCGTTGTTTTCAATCCGGAAGAAACCTCTGAAAATCTGAAAAAGGCGGGTGGCTTTATTCCAGGTATCCGGCCCGGCAAAAACACAGAGTCCTATCTGGACTATGTCCTGACGCGCATCACCGTTCTCGGCGCTGCCTATCTGACACTTGTGTGCCTGTTGCCCGATTATGTCATGGCGCAAACCGGCCAGCAGCAGTTTTTTGCGATCGGCGGCACCAGCCTGCTCATTCTGGTCAATGTGACGATCGATACGATTTCACAGATCCAGAGCCATTTGCTCGCGCATCAATATGGCGACTTGCTCAAAAAGGCGAAACTTAAAGGTGGTCGCGCCCGTTAAAGGGGCCATCGGAACGATTGGGGGTTAGGCGTTTCATGAATATCATCCTGTTGGGACCGCCAGGTGCGGGAAAAGGTACTCAAGCAAGTCACCTGGTTGATGATTTCGGTATGGCCCAGCTTTCGACTGGTGACATGCTACGCGCTGCGCGCAAAGCGGGAACGCCTTTGGGTGATCGCGTTGCTGCCGTTATGGATTCGGGCGCCTTGGTGTCCGACGAGATTGTGGACGATCTGATCTGCGACAAGCTTGACTCAATGCCGCACAATCAGGGCGCCATTTTTGACGGCTATCCCCGCACCGCCGCGCAGGCCCATTCGCTCGACAAAATTCTGGCCGATCGTGGCCGCACGCTTGATTATGTGATTGAACTGAACGTCGATGAAGATGCGTTGGTGGATCGCATTACCGGCCGCTTCACCTGCGCTTCGTGCGGTGAAGGCTATCATGACCGCTATAAGCTGCCCAAGTCGGAAGGCGTCTGCGACAATTGCGGTTCGACCGAGTTCAAGCGTCGTCCCGACGACAATGAAGAAACGGTGCGCACGCGCATGGCCGAATATCGCGCAAAGACAGCGCCGATCCTGCCAATCTATGACGCGCGTGGTCTCGTACGCCGCATTGATGGAATGCGCTCGATCGACGAAGTGACGCAAGAAATAGAAGCAATCATCGGCCAAAAGTAATTTTTGCCATTGCCGTGCGTAAACAGGCGCGGCAAAGTTGCACTATGAGAACTGCCATTACATTCGCTGCAGGCTATCTGGCTTTCGCTTCGCCAGCCTTTGCAGACGTCAAAGCGAGCTCCGACACCGGCTTTAATGTGGTGCATATTGCATCGGTCAAAGCCTCTCCGGATGAAATCTGGAAGCGATTGATTGCGCCAAAGGATTGGTGGAACAAATCGCACAGCTGGTCTGGTTCGACCGATGGCTTCTACATCGATGCGCAGGCGAATGGCTGTTTTTGCGAGCTGTTTCAGGAAAAGGGTGCCGATGGCAAGGTAAAGACCGTCGGCAGTGTCGAGCATATGCGCGTCATCTTTGCTCAGTCGGGGAAAGTGTTGCGCATGCAGGGTGGTTTGGGGCCACTGCAATCCGAAGCCGTGACGGGCACTTTGACTGTTGCCATGGAACCTTCGAAAGACGGGCAGGCAACCAAGATCAGCTTCTCCTATGTCGTGGGCGGCTATATGCGCTACAAGGTCAGCGAAATCGCGCCCGCTGTGGATACCGTTTTGGGTGACCAATTCCGCCGCTTGCTGAAACCGTTCGCACCTGCTTCCGATGAAGCGGCCAGCGCAGACGGCTTCTCGCTGGACGTCGAAAATCTGGAAGACGCAACGCCGACCGAAGGTGAGGGGAAAGCGCCAGATATCAAAAGCGAAAGCGACACCGGCGGCGAACAAGCAGAAGCGCCCAAATAAAGAGGTATGAGCAGGGGGCGCCAACTTCGAAAAAATACCAAAGTCGAAATTGGCTGGTGCGAAATGGTCGATATACCAAGCCTCGGCCTTCAGAACGTGCATGCGAAAATGGACACTGGTGCCGCAACATCGTCCATCCATGCGACCCGCGTTAAGCCACTGGTTCGCGATGGGGAGCTCTGGGTCGAATTCTGGTTCCGACTGAACGCCGGGGAGAAGCCGAAACGCTACGAAGCGCCCTTGATCGACAAGCGCTATGTGCGAAGCTCAAACGGGGACAAGCAGGAACGATATGTAATATCCGCGACATTTTGCTTCGGTACATTATGCTGGAATGGCCAGCTCACCTTGGCAAATCGACGTTCAATGGCGTTTCCCTTGCTAATTGGGCGTCGGGCGTTAAGGCGCGGCTTTTTGGTAAATAGTGAACGGCGCTGGATGCTGGGCAAGCCAGCGCAATAAGGAATAACCTTACATGAAAATTGCAATGTTGGCGCGAAACGCCGACCTTTACTCCCACCAACGATTGGTGGAAGCGGCGGTGGCACGCGGGCATCAGATCGATGTCCTCAACACCCTTCGCGTGACCATGAACATTACCTCGCACCGACCGGAGGCTTATTATCAGGGCGAGAAGCTCGGCAAATATGATGCCGTGATCCCCCGGATCGGGGCCTCGATTACATTCTATGGCCTCGCGGTCTTAAGGCAGTTCGAGATGATGAACGTGTGGTCATTGAACGAAAGCGTTGCCATCGGACGGTCGCGCGACAAATTGCGATCGCTGCAGATTCTGGCGAAGAAGGGCCTGGGCTTGCCCGTCACGGCCTTCGCGCATGATCCCAAGCAGACCGATGAAGTCATCAAGATGGTCGGCGGCGCCCCCGTGGTCATCAAGCTGCTCGAAGGCACCCAAGGAATCGGGGTGGTGCTGGGCGAAACGGAGAAATCGGCACGTTCCGTGGTCGAAGCCTTTCGCAGCGCCAATGTGAACATCCTGGTTCAGGAGTTCATCAAAGAGGCAAATGCGACCGACATACGGTGCTTCGTCATCGGAAATAAGGTTGTCGCCGCCATGCAGCGCAAGGGTGCCGAGGGCGATTTCCGGTCCAACCTGCATCGTGGCGGATCGGCTGAAGCGATAAAGATTACGCCAGAAGAACGGTCAACAGCCGTTCGCGCCGCGCGGGCAATGGGATTGAATGTTGCAGGCGTGGATATGCTGCGTTCCAATCACGGGCCGGTCATCATGGAAGTGAACAGCAGCCCCGGAATCGAGGGGATCGAAAAGGCTTGTGGCAAGGACATCGCCACCAAGATCATTCAGTTTATCGAAGAAAATGCTGTTAGTGGCAAAACCAAGACAAAGGGTAACGGATAAGCGAGGCCGTAAACGCATAATTGTGCGTTCACGGCCCAATCGTCGGCTTGACAGTTTAAGAGACTCGCGTTAGTGGCGGGGACATTCCAAACATCTGGTATAGCCAGCAGCGCTTTATTGCGCCCGCTGGATTTTTTAGTTTAGGAATATCATCAGCGTAGAGATAGGGTTAGTCTTTCGGGGCACCTGTGGAGCAGGAGTAAGAATATTGGCTCGTATTGCCGGGGTAAACATACCAACAAATAAGCGCGTGATCATTGCGCTTACCTATATTCACGGTATCGGTCGCACAAAAGCGCTCGAGATCGCGGACAAATTGGGAATTGATCACAGCCGCCGTGTGCAGGATCTTTCGGACGCCGAAGTTCTGCAAATCCGCGAAACCATCGATGCGGGCTACACCGTAGAGGGCGACCTTCGCCGCACCACGTCGATGAACATCAAGCGTCTTATGGACCTCGCCTGCTACCGTGGCCTGCGCCACCGTAAGGGTCTTCCGGTCCGTGGCCAGCGCACGCACACCAATGCGCGCACCCGCAAGGGCAAGGCCAAGGCAATTGCTGGCAAGAAGAAGTAAGCACGGGCCACCGCCCGCCTACTTTTTCACGCATATTTCGAATAGGATACACATATTATGGCACGCGAACCACAGCGCATTAAGAAGCGGGAACGCAAGAATATCTCGGCCGGTGTTGCCCATGTCAACGCCAGCTTCAACAACACGATGATCACGATCACCGATGCCCAGGGCAACGCGATCAGCTGGTCGTCCGCCGGCACTATGGGCTTCAAGGGCAGCCGCAAGTCGACCCCTTATGCTGCACAGGTTGCAGCAGAAGACGCCGGCAAAAAGGCCGCCGAACATGGCGTCCGTACGCTCGAAGTCGAAGTCAAGGGCCCCGGTTCGGGCCGTGAATCGGCTCTGCGCGCGCTGCAGGCCGTGGGCTTCACGATCACCTCGATCCGTGATGTCACCTCGATCCCGCACAACGGTGTTCGTCCTTCGAAACGCCGTCGCGTCTGAATTCAGCTTGGGGAAGACCTGCTCGCGCAGTTCGGCCCCAAACTCCACAGGGAAGGTCTCCGATAAGGGGGCAGTCCCTAAACAAGTTTCAATCGGCCTGACCGGACGGTGCACCAAGAACCGGTTCAGTCCCAACCTAGCTAGGGGAAATCCATGTCCGTCAATATCAAGAACTGGCAGGAACTGAAAAAGCCCAACGCCCTCGAACTGAAGTCCGGCAGCGATGCGAAGCGTAAAGCTACCTTCGTCGCCGAACCGCTGGAACGTGGCTTTGGCCTGACACTGGGCAACGCGCTGCGTCGCGTATTGCTCTCGTCGCTGCAAGGTGCAGCGATCACGTCGATCAAGATCGAGAACGTGCTGCACGAATTCTCGTCGCTTGCCGGCGTGCGTGAAGATGTCACCGACATCGTTCTCAACATCAAGCAAGTCGCCCTGAAGATGGAAGGCGAAGGCCCCAAGCGTCTTCAGCTTTCGGCCACCGGCCCCGGCGCGGTCACCGCAGGTGATATCGCTGTTTCCGGCGATATCCAGGTGATGAACCCGGATCTGGTCATCTGCCATCTCGACGACGGCGCGACGCTGAACATGGAAATCACCGCTGACACCGGCAAGGGCTATGTCCCCGCCGTTGCCAACCGTCCGGCCGACGCGCCGATCGGTCTGATCCCTGTCGACAGCCTCTATTCGCCCGTCCGTCAGGTCGCCTACAAGGTCGACAATGCGCGTATTGGTCAGGAACTTGACTATGACAAGCTCAACCTGACCATCGAAACCGACGGCACCGTCACCCCCGAAGACGCCGTGGCCTATGCCGCGCGCATCCTTCAGGACCAGTTGCAGGTGTTCGTCCACTTCGAAGATTCGATGGCCGCAAGCTCGCCGATGATCGGCATGGCTGCACCATCGGCATCGTCGGAAGAATCGGACGCGAACCAGCTCAACCGTTACCTTCTCAAGAAGGTGGACGAACTGGAACTGTCGGTCCGCAGCGCAAACTGCCTCAAGAACGACAACATCATCTACATCGGCGACCTCGTGCAAAAGAGCGAAGCCGAAATGCTGCGCACCCCCAATTTCGGCCGCAAGTCGCTGAACGAAATCAAGGAAGTGCTGTCGTCCATGGGCCTGCGCCTCGGCATGGACATCCCCGGCTGGCCGCCCGAGAATATCGAGGAAATGGCCAAGAAGCTTGAGCAGGAACTGCTGGGCTAAAAGATTCCCCCTCTCCCGGTGGGAGAGGGAAAAAAGGGCAATGGGCTCCCCCTCAAGCGGGCCTGGATCGGGGTACCTGACACGGCCCCCCTACAAACGAAGGAAGTATCTATGCGCCATAAAGTTGGCCACCGTAAGCTGCAACGCACCACCTCGCACCGTACCGCGATGCTCCGCAACATGGCGGCGTCGCTGATCAAGCATGAGCAGATCAAGACCACCTTGCCCAAGGCAAAGGAACTGCGTCCTTATGTTGAAAAGCTGATCACGCTCGCGAAAAAGGGTGGCCTGTCCAACCGTCGTCTCGCCATGAGCCGTTTGATGGACGACACGCAACTCAAGAAACTCTTCGACGAACTGGCCCCGCGCTATGCCGACCGTAACGGTGGCTACAGCCGCGTAATCAAAGCCGGCTTCCGCGGCTCCGACGCCGCCCCGATGGGCGTCATCGAACTGGTCGACCGCAATGTCGACGCCAAGGGCCAGGACAGCGGCCCCGTCGAAATGTTGGACGACGACGCCGAATAAACCCGGCCTCGCGAATTTACAGAAAGGGCGGTATCCGACACGGATGCCGCCCTTTTTTGTTGTGTGGGAAGCGCGATGTTGGGGGCGAAGCCCTTGTAATTCCAGAACGCGACAAGCATCCTGCTTCACATGCAATGTTACTACGTCCTTATCCACGGCCAGTTGGACTGGAGCACGGCTTCACCGCCAACCGGCGATGACGAAACATACCGGCCGAAAGGATCTTATTGTCACCGTTTCGTACTGGCATCCTCGACTATCGACGCGCAGGACGCGGCATTCCGACGGGTACGCGATAATTTTGACCGGCAAACAGGTTGGTTAAAAGCGAACCTCGTAACGCTGGAACTGGAAGCTGACGAAGTTTCACCAGCACCGATCTATCGCCTTCTGACACCCGATAATCGCGGTCACATTTTCTACGATCAAGAGTAACGCGAAAGCTGTTTGATGCGTGAGGGGAACAGACTCCAATGATCTTTGCGAGCAATCAAAATGTAGCTATCTGAATTTAAGAAAAATTCCACTCAATGGAGGCAGCATTGCGAAAGATTGGTATAGTTTTGATAGCCATCCCATTGATAGCCACGGTCCAACCGACACGGAAATTTGTGTTACATTCTTCGGTACCGAAAATGGGTGTGAAGCTTAAAAAGTTCAACTCGCTTGAACTGTGCGAACTGGCCCAAGACGCCTTTCAGAAAACACATAAAGCGGCGAATGATCAGGCGATCGCGGAATGGAAAAAGGCGAGGGAAAAAGACCCTAAAGCTGCAATCAGATTTGCCGCAGCCGTGTGTGTCCCGGACACCCAGATTTAGGCGGCCGATGAGGGCAGCCCCCTTTCCCTTTGGGAGAGGCAGCGAGACTTGGCGGCTAGCCGCCTAGTCGCAGCGGTGAGGGGCTGTGCGCTGTCGATAGGGCGGATCCCCTCACCAACTCCGCCTAATTCGCTTCGCTCATAAGGCTGCGTATCCTCTCCCAAGGGGAGAGGGGGAATATGTCTTTAATTTTGGGAGCCAAAAGGAAAGCGGACCGCCCGGAAACGACTCCATTGCGGGCGGAGAGCAAAATTGCCACTATCCGCACGCTTGGCGTCCTGAGTGGAGAGCGTGTCACATGAAGCTTAGTCAATTCGCCCTGGCTTTGATGTTGCCGATCCTGAGCGTCGCCGTCGCGGGGGACGTTGCCGCTACGAGCATCGTTTCCTTGCGGCCGCATAACCCGGCGCGGGCCTGTTCTGCGATTGAAGCGGCTGTTGCCGAGATGACAGGTCAAAGGCCCCGGGCGGAACCGTGGCCTCTCTATTATTCGGAAAAATTTGGGATAGTCGACTATGACGAGCAGAAAGCTTTCGTCACATCCATGACATCGTCCGAGGGCCGACCGGACCGGTCGCCAATCCAACTGACTTTTGTATGGCCCGTAGGCAAATATAAAGACGATAAGACGAGGGCCTTATATGTGATCGGCCTGCAACGGGATATGTGGCACACGGAGCGCGAAACCGCGCTTGACCCGATGGAGACGGAACCGGCAGGATTTGACCTGATGCCGAGTTACTGGCTGGTCGAGTTCTCGGAACACCGCATTGTGACCATGCGGGAAGGCTATGTTTTCTTCAACTTCGTGGATTATGACAAGCGGCTGAAGGGCTGCGGGCGCTATCGATAGGGCAGAACCCCTCACCAACTTCGCCTAATTCGCTTCGCTCATAAGGCTACATATCCTCTCCCAAGGGGAGAGGGGCATCTCTTTGACCCGTTGCACACCCCCTCTCCCTTTGGGAGAGGCAGCGAGACTTGGCGGCTTGCCGCCTAGTCGCAGCGGTGAGGGGCTCTGGGCTGTCGATAGCGCAAGGAAACTATTGGCCAAAGCCACGCAAGCCACTAGGCGTAGGGCGACAGATTCTTGCGAGATAGGGAATGAAAAAATGCGTAAAGCACTTTGGTTGGGGGTTGCGTTGATGGTGATGGCGGGGCCTGAGGGTGCGTGGGCGGATGATGCGGCTACTTCGGATATGGCGGCGGATGTGGCCGAAGGTCTGACCTATCCGCAGACCAAGACCGTCGATGTCGTCGACACCGCTTTTGGCATCAAAATCCCCGACCCCTATCGCTGGCTGGAGGATGATGTCCGCGTCAACCCCGCGGTCGCTGATTGGGTGAAGGCGCAGAATAAGGTGACCGATGCCTATCTCGACACGCTGCCCGGCAAGGATGTGCTTGCCGCGCGGATGAAGAAGCTGTTTGACTATGAACGCTTCGGCCTGCCGGAAAAGGCGGGCGGGCATTATTTCTTTACGAAGAATGACGGGCTGCAGAACCAGTCGGTGCTTTATGTGCGCAAGGGCCTGACGGGCAAGGACCGTATCCTGATCGACCCCAACACATGGGCAAAGGACGGGGCGACGGCGCTGGATAGCTGGGTGCCGTCGAAAAATGGCAAGCTGCTGGCCTATTCGATCCAGGATGGCGGTTCCGACTGGCGGACGATCAAGGTGCTCGACACCGCGACGGGCAAGATCCTGTCCGATGAAATCAAATGGGCGAAGTTCACCAACATCAGTTGGGTGGGCAATGACGGCTTCCTCTATTCGCGCTTTGCCGAGCCGAAGGAAGGCGCCGCGTTCCAGCAGCTCAATTACAACCAGACCATCTATTACCACAAGATCGGTACCCCGCAGGCGCAGGACAAGGCGATCTATGCGACGCCCGACAAGCCCGAATATGGCCACAGCGCGCAGGTCACGCATGACGGCAAATGGGCGCTGATCACCACGTCGCAGGGCACGGACGAAAAATATGAGCTGCACATCATGCCGCTCGGCAAGAAACCGACGTGGAAGCCTGTGCCGCTCGTCAAGGGGCTGGAGCATGAATGGCAACTGGTCGAGGGGATGGGCAAGACGCTGTGGTTCGTGACCAACAAGGACGCGCCGCGGTTGAAGGTGGTGTCGGTCGACCTCAGCCAGCAGGTGCTGAACCGCGCGCAATGCGAGGATATGTCCGACCCGGCCAATGTCTGCATGGAACCGGCCTTTGCCTTCACCGATGTCGTCCCCGAGCGCGCCGAGACGCTGACCCGTGCGCAGATTGTGGGGGAGCGGTTGATCCTGTCCTATATCAAGGACGCGAAATCGATGGCGATGATGACCAATTTGGCGGGCGGTCCGGCCAAGGAAATCTCGCTGAACGCCATCGGCACGGCGAGCGGTTTTTCCGGCACGCCGGGTGATCCCGAAACCTTCTACGGTTTTTCCAGCTTCAACCAGCCGGGCGCGGTCTACCGCTTTGACAGCCGCACCGGCCAGTCGACCGCCTTTGCCGAACCGAAGCTGAGCTTCAATCCGGCGGACTATGAAATCGAGCAGGTCTTCTACCCGTCGAAGGACGGCACGAAGATCCCGATGTTCATCGTCCACAAGAAAGGCCTCGCCCTTGGCAAGGGCGCGCCGACATTGCTCTATGGCTATGGCGGGTTCAACATTTCGCAGACCCCGACCTATTCGGCGACGCGCATGGCCTGGCTGCAGTCGGGCGGTGTCTTTGCGCTAGCCAATCTGCGGGGCGGGGGCGAATATGGCAAGCCGTGGCACGATGCGGGCCGCCTGATGAACAAGCAGAATGTATTCGACGACTTTGCGGCGGCAGGCGAATATCTGATCGCCAAGGGCTACACCGCCAAGGGCAAGCTTGCAATCGAGGGCCGCTCCAACGGCGGCCTGCTGGTCGGCGCGTCGCTGAACCAGCGGCCGGACCTGTTCGCCGCGGGCCATGCCGCCGTGGGCGTGATGGATATGACACGCTTCGACCGCTTCACCGCGGGCCGGTATTGGGTGGACGATTATGGCAGCCCGGCGAAAGAGGCGGACCTCAAGATGCAGCTGACCTATTCGCCCTACCACAATATCAAATCGGGCGTGGATTATCCGGCGGTGATCGTTTCCACCGCCGACACCGACGACCGCGTGGTGCCCGGGCATAGCTTTAAGTATACCGCCGCGCTGCAGGCGGCAAAGACCGGATCGCGGCCCAAGATCATCCGCATCGAAAGCCGCGCGGGCCACGGATCGGGCAAGCCGACGGACAAGCTGATCGAGGAATATTCCGACATCTACGCCTTCCTCGCCAAATGGACAGGGCTGGAGTTAAAGTAACGCCGCCTCGTCGGCAAAGGCGCGTCCCACGGCGGGCCGCGCCATGATGCGGTCGCGATAGGCGGTCAGCACCGGCCAGGGGGAAAGATCGACCCCCGCCGGTTGCGCCCAGCCGAGCGTCACCACCAGATAGCCATCGGCGACGGTAAAGCTGTCCCCGACCAGATAGGCGCGGTCGGCCAGATGTGCCGACAACAAGTCATATTTCGCGCCCACCGACCCGCGCGCATAATCCTTCATCGCTGCCGGAATGGCGGGGTTGAACAGCATGAAATAGACCGCCTTGTGCAGTTCGGACGCGATATAGTTCAGCCATTGGTGCAACCGCGTCCGCTCCAGCGTGCCCGCCGCCGGCGCCAGCCCGCTTTCCGGTGCGCGGTCCGCGACATATTGCAGCACCGCCGGCCCCTCCGTCAGCACATCGCCCGCATCGGTGACCAGCGCAGGCACCTGCCCCTTGGGATTGATCGCCAGATAATCCCGCCCGTCCGTCGTCTGCTTGGTCGCCAGAACCACCTGATGAAACCCAGCCTCCTGTCCCGATTCATACAAAGCGATCCGGGTGGCAAGCGAGCAGGACAGGGGGGCGAAATACAGGTCCATCGGTTTTCTCCAATACAGCGTGGTGGTCAATCGGGGTTGGGGACAGTCTGCAAAGGGGCGGCAGTCCCGGCTGGCTCGGCCGCGAGTTTGGTGGCAGCGTCGGCCAGGCGATAATAGGCCACTGCAACTGAACCGCGCAGCATTTCTTTGCCAAAGCGGATGGTGCGGCCTTCGGGCATACATTTCGATAATGCATCAGCCATCACACCAAAATTATCCTTTTCCTGAACGCTGGCTACTTCGCTAGCCAAAAGATCACGACTTTCCTGCGGAATCCGGCGCACCACGCATTCGGCATATCGGGCCATAAAGCCATCGAGCCATGCAAGCCGATATTCTTCGCGAAATTCATCAGCTTTCTTTTTCTTCTTAGGCACGGCGGTCTCATCCAAGACCGGGAATGGCCGATGCTGCAGAGGGGGGACCTTGGAGAAATCGGTAAATGAAGTCTGGCCGAAGTCTTTGCGGATAAGCGCCCCCGCCAAAGCATAGCGGTAGAGTTCGCCCGGAAAAGTCATTTGGATCCCGTTTTCCGGCTTTGCGACTTTCACGAGACACTCACCGTTTATCAGTCTGCTAAATTTCCCCTTGGGCAACGATTCCGATGGCAAATCTTTGACCAGAAACTCGCGTGCCAAAACAACCCGGGTTTGATACCCAAGAACACATTCCGCATAATCGGCGGACAATGCCCGCACCGCCGTTTCATTCTTTTTATCTGCGGCACTGGCAGGAGAACTGCCTGTCGCTATTAATAGACCCAGTGCTGATTGTATCGAAATTCGCAAAAAATTCATTCTGACATATCCCGCCTATTATGTGCGTCGCATATGCTTTCCTCATTTTTGCCGCAGGTCGAACAGGCATAGGGTCGAAAGGATGAAGCAGCCGGATATGTGTTCGGTGCGGATTGCTTTGGCAATATACAAAAGGCGATCGGACCCTCATTCTTCTCTCGCATTCCCCATCCGCCTCCGCGTAAACGGATGCGTGGAAGGAGTCGGTATGAGCGCGTGGAAACCTGAGGGCAATTCTTCGGTCAGCCCCTATCTGATGTGCGCCGATCCCGAAGGGCTGATCGCCTTTCTGGCGGCGGTGTTTGGCGCGGGGCAGGTGCGGCGGTTTGACCGGCCGGACGGGTCGCTGATGCATGTAGAGATGCGGATCGACGACAGCATCGTCATGGTCGGCGGCGGGGCGACGCAATATCTGTCGGCCGGGGTGCACATCCACCTCTATGTGCCCGACGCGGCGGCAGTCTACGAACGCGCGCTGGCGCAGGGTGCAGAGGGTGTCCAGCCGCCCATGCGCAAAACGCCCGACGATGATCTGCGCGGCGGGTTCAAGGATCCGGCGGGGAATATATGGTGGGTGGCGACGCAGTAAGATTATGATGTGACGAGGTTGAGTCACATAATGGGCTAAAAGGAAGAAGGCGGTAGAAGCAAATTGTAGGCGTGGCTCTTAATTCGCGCACATTTTGCCAAGGCCTTCGGTACCCATTAACCGCTTGTCCTCTAGTTTGTCCCAGCCATAGGACTCAATGTGCGTAACGCCATGATCGCGGTCAAAACTATATCTTAGAAATCCAAGAGATCTGTTTTCGGAGCACTCAACCGAAGCAATTTTAGTGCCATCTTTTACAAAAACTTTAGTCCTGATACAACTCGTTTCTCCTTTAGACCATTTTTTATTAGTAAAAATATCACTACTGATTAGTAAATTCCCAAAAATAAAAAGCTGATTTGTTACATCAAAGTTCATGTCTTCGTTTCGATACAGGTTTTCGTGTAGATTTTCTACTTTTCCAAAAATATCAGCGCTTCTTTCGTCGAAATTTATATTTATTTGAATCGATTCTCCATTATCTATTTTGTAAATATACCTCTTGACACCTGATAAGCACTTCCAGGGTGACTGCGGCGGCGGTTGCGTGCATGACAACAGCAATGGCAGCAAAAAGAGGGGTCTGAATATAGCCGCAGCGCTAAAGTCGCAGCTGGCACCTTCTTCCTTCTTCGTCATTTCCTTTTTAGCCAAAAAGTCTAATCCCCCGCATTATCCATCTTGCGCACCTCAACCGCGCCCTCGTCGAAACCGTCGAGCAGGCGGGCGTTGATGCCCATTTTGCCGAAGTCCTCCCCCAGCGTAGCCCAGTGCGTGCCGCAGCCGCAGGTGGGGCAGTGGTGGATGCCGATCATCCGGTCGCCCCAGATATAGGCCGTTGTCTCGCCCGAGATGCTGACCTGTTCCGGCGGGTAATAGGCCGTGCGCCACGCGGTGCGGCGGCAGAGCGAACAGTTACAGTCCGACACCCACTCCGGCGCGTGCGGCAGTTCGATATGTACATTGCCGCAATGGCAGCTTCCCTGAACAGTCATGCGGCGATGCTATCGGCTATTGGCGGGCTTCGCAATGATGTGCGTGCGGGGGCTGGGGAAGGGTTGTTCATAAAACGCGTCACTTTCCTGAACAAAAGCTGACAAGTCAATTCAGGAAAGCGTCACCGCGAATCACATATTCCTTACTTGTCCGCACGGGAAACAACCCGAAGCGGCACAGGAGAATGACGATGAATTTTGTGACCAAAAGCTTGCTAGGCGCCGGGGCTGCTGCTGCAGCTTTGGTAAGCGTATCCGCCCCTGCACAGGCCCGCGACCGTTATGACCGCGATGGCATCAGCGCTGGCGAAGTGATTGCCGGAGCCGTTGTGCTCGGTGGCCTCGCCGCAGTGATTGCAGCGTCGGATAACGACCGCGACCGTTACGGCTATGACCGGGGCGACCGTTATGATTATGACCGCGCGGGCTATGGCTATGCCAATCGCTATGGCGGCGGACGTGCGGCGGTGAACCAGTGCGTCAACGGCGTCGAGCGTTGGGCCAGCCGATACAGCCGGTCGGACGTGACGCAGATCCGCGATATCGAACGCACCCGCTATGGCTATCGCGTGAAGGGCAATCTGGTTGTCCAGGACGGCTGGCGCGGCAACAACCGGGGCTATGACCGCTATGATCGCTACGACCGTGATGGTTACGGCGGCGGCTATGGCCGGGGTTACGACAAGGGCCGGTTTACCTGCTATGTCGAGCGCGGACGGGTTGTCGATATCGACTATAGCGGTCTCGACCGCTGGCGGTAACGCATATGGAATAGGGTTCAGCCTGGCGACAGGCTGGACCCCTTATCGCGGATGAATGGGGGATTATCGCACCCCGTAACAGGAGGCATATATGGGGTATTTTCAGAAATCAGCGCTGGCCTTGGGCACAGCGGCAGTCGTTGCCACATCGGCGGCACCCGCCTTTGCGGCGGTGTCGCTTGATCGCGGGCACTCTGTCTTGAAATCGGCCGGCGAATATAATGGCTGGGGCCGACGTCACCGCTATCGGCACCGCGACCGTGTCGATGGCGGTGACATTCTGGCGGGGATTGCGATCCTCGCCGGAATCGCCATTGTCGCCGACGCGGCGAGCAAGGGCAGCAAGAACAAGCGCGACAGCGAACGCTATCCCGACCAGCGTCCCTATGACGAAGATCCGAGCAGCACCCGCGACAGCATCCCCGACAGCACCGGCCGCAACGATGTGGCAAGCGCGGTCGAGGCCTGCTCCAGCGCGGCAGAACGCGACGGCGCACGCGTCGACGAAATCCGCACCGTGACCCGCGACGGCGAAGGCTGGCGGGTCGAAGGGCGGCTTTCGGGCGGCAAGGACGACGATTTCACCTGCGGTGCCACCAATGGCGAAGTCGATTTCGTCCAGTTCGGCGATCGCGAGATTTGACGATGGGGTGGGGGTGTTCGCGCGCGATCTTTGCCGTGGAGCCCCTCACCAACTACGCCTAGGCCCTTCGGCCAAGGCTTCGTATCCTCTCCCAAGGGGAGAGGGGGTTCTCGTCTTTTCCCGCTACCACCCCCTCAATTGTCGGATTATCTCTTTTCTGATAGCAAACCTTCGATGTCCGGTAAATTCACACTCAGCAGGGCGACGCGCGCGGATTATGGGGCGCTTTCGGACGTGATGTTCGAAGCCATCCGGACCGGAAATAGCAAGTACACAGAAGTGCAACGCGCCGCATGGGCGCCGGAGCGCAAAAGCGGGAATGATTGGGAGGCTCGTCTCGATCAGCAAGCCATCATCATGGCGCGCGACGCGTCCGGGGTCGTTGGCTTTATGAGCATTGCCGCTGACGGATATATCGACCTCGCCTTTATCAGACCGGTTGCGCAAGGGACTGGCTTGTTCCGGGCGCTCTTCAACTGGATCGAGAAACACAGTCTTGCGCGCGGTGACGCGCGCATGTGGACGCATGCCAGTCTGATGGCCCAACCGGCCTTTGCCTCGATGGGCTTTGCCGTGGTTCAACATGAATCCGTCGCGATCGGTGATGTGCACCTCGACCGCGCGGAAATGGAAAAACGACCGTCGGTTTGAGGTGTAGCGGTGCTTTATTTCCCTCTCCCCTTCAACGGGGGAGGTTGTGCGCGACCTTTGCCGTGGAGCCCCTCACCAACTGCGCCTAGGCCTTTCGGCCAAGGCTTCGTATCCTCTCCCAATGGGAGAGGGGGTTCTCTTCTCCCCCACGCCAACACACCAACCCTAAAGCACCCTGATCCGCGGCGCCGCTTTTCGCGGTTTCAGCAGCAGTGCCCAGATTGCCCAGACCATTGCATCGGCGCGGTCGGGGCTTTTGTTTTCGCCGGCGTAGCCGCCGGGGATGAGGGCGGATAGTTCGGTTTCCAGTTCGGCAAATTCCCCGGCGAAAAAGGCGCGGCCGTTTTCGAAGAGGGCGGCGACGGGTTCGGCGCGGGCGGATTTGCCGACGGCGGCGTGGACCAGTTCCACCGGCAGCGTCGCCGACGCGGCGAGCAGGACGGAGCGGACCATATTGCCGCCCTGGTTCCGTTCGGCAACAACACGGTCGGCGTTGAAGCATGCGGCGGCATCGGCGACAGCGCGGGCCCAGCCTTCGGGCGAGGCACCGGTGACGGAGCGGTCGGCAAGGACATAGGCATTGCCGTCGGTGCCCGCCGCGCACACCACGATCCCGCATGTGCCGTTGGCGGACGCGGGGGGATCGACGCCGATGACGGTGCGCACGCTGCGGGGCCGTAGCGCGGGTGCGATGCGGCATCGGGTGATCAGATCCAGCGGCCACAGGCTGCCCTCGACATCGTCGAACAGGCGACCTTCCAGTTCCTGCAATGCCAGTCGTGTGCCGCCATAATGGTCCTGCATCGCAGTGATGAAACGGTCGGGCAGATGCGGGTTTTCCTGTGTCGCGCCGCCCGTGAGCACGCTGTCCGCCGCCTCCAATATCCGGCGCAGCAAAGGTAACGCGCGGGGGGTGGTTGTTACCACGGCGCGGGGGAAGTCGCCCATGCGCAGGCCCATTTGCAGATTGTTCCAACTGTCGACCGGATGCTTCCATTTGGCGAGTTCGTCCGCCCAGGCAAAATGATGCTCCGGCTCGCGCAGCCCTTCGGGGTTCGCGCCGGAAAAGACTGTCACCTCCCCGCCATTTTTGAACCAGAGCGTGCGCTGCGCCGCGGACCATGCGTGGACTTCGTCGTTCGTCGCCAGACGCAGCAGGCCCGACGGCCCCTCGATCATTACGCGCCGCGCCTCGTCCAGCGTCGCGGCGACCAGCGCGATGCGGCAGCCGGGAAAATCGCGCATCTGTTTCAGCGTCCATTCCGCCCCGGCGCGTGTCTTGCCAAAGCCGCGCCCCGCCATGATCATCCATGTGCGCCAGTCGCTGTCGGGCGGCCATTGGCCTGCATGGTGGAAGGTGCGGAAATCGCGGCTGAGCGCCTCGGCGGTCCACTGGTCCAAAGTGCCGATGACGGTCCTGCCATGGGGGCCGTTAATGGCATCGAAGAAGCGATCGCTCATCGCGCGGCGGCCTTTGCCATCCGCGCGCATTTGCCGATGATATCCTCCTTCAACCCCTCGACATCGACGGGCCGCCTTTTGGGATCATAGCGGCGCAGGCTGCCATTTTCGCGGCGTCGCGCCTCGTATAGTTGCGCAACGCGGATCGCCTGATCGACCGACATGTCGGCAAATTCGGGAAGGGGCATATCGGGCTGTTCCAGCACATTATGGGCCGAGGTCAGCAGCGACACGGCCAGCCGCTCGGTGGCGAGCAGCACCACCGCGTCCCAGCGCTGGTCAAAGGACGGCCAGAGTTTGCGCCGGTTATAAAGCGCGGCCGTCGACATGTTGATCGCCCGCGCCGCCGCGCGCACATTGCCGGTTTCGGCGAGGCAGGTGAAGAAAGTCTCCTCCACCGTCTCGTTCCAGCGGCCTTCGCCGGTGGCCATGACGCAGGTCTTGCCGGTGCGGGAGGACCGGATGGTGCGGGGGCGGGCGTCTTCGAGGGCGACATCCTCGGGCACGCGGCCCGTTGCCAGCGCCGCGCGCCCTGTGGCGAGCGCATCGGCCCAGAGCCTGGCGAAATGCGGATTGCGTATGCGGTACTGATAGGCGGTGCTGTGGTCGATACCGGCGGCCCGGGCGGCTTCGCGGACATTGGCGCAGCGGCCAAGCGCACGCAAAAACGCCCGCCGCCACTCAGGTGGCGTGGTTTTGGAAGGCATGGGATAGTCCTTGCTTGGGGGAGAGGGAACCGGACGTAGGCCGTCCAGTGTTGGTATCTTTACCGAATAAGCGTTACGATGTCAATAAAATGAACCTATATGGTTCTTTACGCAGTTCGGGCGGGATTGTCTCTATTGTTCAACTGCCGCCGTGCCAGTGCCATCGCCCACACCACGCCCACGACAAATAATATGCTTTCCAGCGCGCCCGACGCCATTGCGCTGACCGGGCCGAACCCGTTTTCACCCACCAGTGCGCCAATCTCGTCCGGACGGAATTGCGATTGCGGGATTATCTGCGTCACCGCGAATAGACTGCCGCCCAACAGCTTGCCGCCCAGCGCCGGGATCGCGACCCCGATCACCGCACCGATCACCGCCGCAGGCCACAGCCGCACGGGTCCTGTTTCGCGGGAAAACCACAGGCCAAGGCCGACCGCCGCGCCGATCACGACACCTTCCATTCCGCCGGTTATGGATGCCGGGGCGATTCCATAGAGCAGGCTGAACGCATCCAGCCCCAGCAGCTTGACAGATCCACCCATGACCATTCCGCCCAGGGAGCCGCCGGCCATAAAGCCGGCCCAGCCCGCACGGCGCTGCACCACGGCGGCGAGGCCAATGCAAATTCCGGTCGAACCCAAGAGGGAGAAGAGGACCGTCAGCGCCGTCATGACCATCACAATCGAACTGCCCGCCTGCGCACTTTTGCCCGCCGCAATAAATCCGTAGAACAGCCCGCCAAACACACCGGCCAACGCTCCGCCAAGAACCCCCGCCCCTGCCAGCAGCCAATAACGCGCCCAATCGAACGCGTATAAAGGCGGTGCCTCGAGAAGGGCGGACCCAGCGAAGTTGATGGGTGCAACCACGGGTGGTGCGACGGGTGCGGGTTGTACGGGAGCCTGAGCAGCTGGTGCTGCGGCGACCTCTGGTTCGTCCGTCGACACTTCAGCGATGAAGCGGTAGCCATATTTGGGCACAGTCTCGATAAAGCGCGGCCGCGCGGCGCTATCCCCCAGCGCGCGCCGGAGCGCCTTGATGCATTGGGTCAGCGCCTCATCGGTTACCGGCACGCCGTGCCAGACCTCTTCCAGAAAACGTTCCTTGGACACAAGCTTCCCCGGCGCGCCGACCAGCAGGGCCAGAGCGTCGAGATAGCGACCGCTCAGATCCACCGGCGTCCCGTCCCGCGTCAGCAGCCGATTTTCCGGATCAAGCCGGAATTCAGCAAAATATAGGCTTGCCCCGTTCATTAATCACCAATTGCTCATGGCCCCATCATGCCGCTCACCCCCTAGTCTGCCAATGCTTTGCGGACAATCACCAAATGGGGCAAAAATTTGATGAACGACATTGGCTTTGGGGGACCCGGACCGCGACGTATTCCTGTCTGGCGGATATTAGGCTGGGGCGGTGCGGCTATGCTGGTCCTGTCGCCCTGTGTGGCGATGCAATTCAACCGCGAGGTACAATGGACCACAGCCGACTTCATCTTCGCGACCGTTATCATCGGGATCGTCGGCGCCCTTGTTGAACTGACCGTTCTTCTTACCGCCAACTGGTTCGCCCGCGCGGGGGGATTTGTTGCCATCTTGGCCGGTTTCCTCGTTTTCGGGTCCAACTTGGCCGTCGGCATGATCGGCGATGAAGGCAATATTGTTAACCTGCTGTTCGGTCTGGTCCTGTTGATTGCGATTGTCGGCGCCTGGCTCTCCAGCCTCCACCGCACCATACTTCCCGCCGCCATGCTCGCGGCCGGAACCACACAATGCGCCATCGGCCTGCTTGCGGGCATATTGGGCAGTGATTTCAAGGGCGGGGTGCTGACGATCCTGCTGTCAACGCTCTGGTGGATTTCCAGCCTGTTGTTCGCCATCGCAGCCACGGAGAAGCGGCAAGCCGGTTAGGGACTGTTCCCGGCACCCGCTTCACGACGCCAGAAAGCGCGCCAGCGATGCGGTGTCGATCGCGCAATGCCCGCCATAGAGCGGATGCCATTCCACCGAAATGCCCCGCTGCGCCGCCTGAGTGGCGAGCATCTGCGACCCTTCGAAATTGCCATAGGCGTCGTACAGGCCGTTCGACAGATAGAGCGCCGGATAGTCCCCATCGGCGCGCTTCACCAGCTCGAGCGGAGAGACACGCTTCCACTCCGCCGCGTCGGCGACATAGGTTTTTGCCAGCAACCAGATCCCGAACCCGATAGTGGGGTCGGCCCCCGTCCGCGCAAGCGTGGCGCGCATCGCGGAAAAGGACGCAAAGGGCGATATGGCGTAAACCCCCGGGCACAGCGATGCAATTTTCGCAAAACGCTGCGGATGGGACAGGCCCGCGATCAGGACATTGAGACCGCCCATGGACTCGCCCAGCAACAGCCGTTGCGCAGGTGCGCCGGTCTTTGCGTCGATCTCGGGAAGCTTGGCCATGAAATCGTCGAGCAACCCGCTATCCTGCTTCGCCCCCTTCGGCGTCAGCAACCATGTCGGGCCATAGGAGACGACCACGACAATCGGCGGCAGGGTCTTCGTCTGTTGCCAATCGGCCTGCACCATGGATGTCCAATAGGTGTCGTCATTCCAGATATGCGCATCCAGTTTGCGGCCATGCAGGTGGTACACCACATTCCCGTTGGTCCCCGCTTGCGCGCGGTAAACACAATAGTTCAGCCGCCCCGCCGCATGGCAGCTTTTCTTCGCAGCGATGAACGAAACCTTCTGGCTGCCCTGCGGCGCGGTGATCTTCGTCCAGCCATAATAGCCGGCGAGGAGGAAGAGGATCAGGATAAGCCATTTCCGGTAGGGCTTGCGTAGAAATGGCATTTCGGACCTGTCTCCCGTTTGTAAAATGGCGTGGCGTGTGGCGATGGATGCTAATGCGTTTCCGGTAGTGCGGCAAGGATGACGCCCCCTCTCCCCTAAAGAGGAGGTGGGTTCTCACGCAAAGGCTGCGTCTTCAAACCTTCGTCTTCGCGCCTTCGCGCCGTTGCGTGATAAAATTATGCAGAACGCCGGGGACTGGCGCCTAACATAGTCTCCGGCGCGCAATAATTTGAATTTGCAATATTTACCTGGAATCGTTTATCACGATCGACAACGCGCGTTTGCGCTCACAATCAATGTCAGCAGCAGGAGGCACGAATTGGCCTATCGATCGGCGGTTCTGCGTGCATATTGGTGCCCTGCAGCATGATCAGGCAGCCTTATACTCTAGTCCTCAATGTGGAGCTTTATCGGCATGATGGGCAGTTCTGGGCAGAACCGCTGTGGCATAAGGATTTGTTTCTACATCTCACCACGATTGAACAACTTTCGCTGGTTTGCCCCGTCAGGGATGCTCTTCCGCCTTCGGGCTGGATTGCGTGTGACACCCTAAAGCTGACCATTGTGTCCGTGCCGCCGCTTGGCCGATTGTCATGGCTTCGAATTCCCGAGATTGCCTGGATCATCCGCCGGGCAATCCGTCCGGCGGAGATCGTTCATATCGGAGTAGCGGGTTGGCCATTTCCACTCGGATGGATCGCCATGCCACTGGCGCGCAGGGCACAGAAGTTTCTTGTGATCGTCATTGAATCCAGTTTCTGGCGTGTCGATGAAAGCAAAGCGTCGTTTCTGAAGATTTTGAAGAGTCGCATTTACGAGAAACTAAACGTCGCGTGCGTCAACGCGTGCGATATATGTTTTTTCACCAGCGAAACATATCGACAAGAGCTGGGCCATGAAGCGACGGGATCGTTGCATGTATTGCCGGCTAGCTGGCTTGACGAGCGTCAGCTGATCGCGCCTGAAGACATATCCGGCAAATTCAAAAACGGGTCTGAATTTCGCCTTCTCTTTGCCGGCCGCTTGACCGAAGCAAAGGGGATATTAGTATTGCTGAATGCCATAGAGATGAGCAGCGTCACGATCGACATCATCGGAGAGGGTGAGTTCGGAACCAGATGCCGCGAAATCGCAGCGCGCTTTCCAAACCGCGTTCGGGTGCTCGATCCCGTTCCATATGGCGATCAATTCTCGGCTTTGCTTGACGGTTACCACGCCATCATTGTCCCCACTCTGTCAGATGAACAACCCCGCATCCTGCTGGATGCCTTTTCACGCGGTCTTCCCGCCATTGCGAGCGACCGGAGCGGGAATCTCGACTTCGTTCGCCCAGGGGAAACCGGGTGGCTGGTGCACGCTGGCGATGCAGCGGCACTTGCTGACGCGATGGACAAAGTGGCGCGCAATCCCGTGGAATGTGAAGCCATGGGCCAGACTGCACGCCAATATATTCGCCACCAGACTCATGAGGCTATGCACCGCGAACGTGCCGAAAAAATTCTGTCGGCGATGCCAACGCGAGGATGCTAGGCTTCGCGAGTATCAAGTTCCCCACGATCGTTATTACGTCCGTTGAACGTATGGATAGGGGGACAACCCCGACCCTCAAACCCCGCTTTTCAGCAACCAGTCGTGGAAAATCTTCACCGCGCGTTGGCGCAGGGCGCGGGGGCGGCAGACGAACCAGTAGCTGTAGGGGCTTTCGACCTCCTGATCGAACAGGCGCGTCAGGCGCGGGTCGCGGGCGTCGGAGAAGTGGCTGCCGTGCATGATCGCGACGCCAAGGCCATTGGCCGCGGCCTCGAGCATCAGCGGGCCGCTGTCGATATGGTCGATGGCGAGCGGCTTCAGGCGCGGTTCGCCCATCGCCTCGCGCCAGGCGTCGAAGATCATCGGCATGTCGCTGTGCACCATGACGGTATGCTTGCTAAGGTCCGCAGGGGTTTTGATGTCCTGTTCCTTCGCCCATTCTTCCGACGCGATGGCGTAGACAACATTGCTGTCGAGCCGCACGCTGTACAGCTTGGGATCAACCTCCGCCGCGATGATGATCGCGGCATCGACCACATCGCCCAGCAGATTTTCGGCATGGCCCGAGGTGTCGACGTCGATATGCAGTTTCGGGAAGGCCTTGCGCAGCGCGGGCAGCTTCGGGATCAGGCGCTGCGTTCCGAACAGCGGCAGCACGCCGAGCCGCAGACGGTATTCGCCGCCGCGACCGGCCAGTTCCTCTACCGCTTCGGCCATTGCGTCCATCGCGGGTTCGACCGCGGCCAGCAAAGCCTCGCCATCGGCGTTGATGACCATCGCTTGTGCGCGCCGGTCAAACAGCGGTTTGCCGATAAAATCCTCCAGCCCCTTGATCCGGCGGCTGAGCGCAGGGGGGGACAAGGCCAGCTCACTTGCCGCTGCTTTGGCAGAGCCAAGCTTGGCCACGCGCAAAAAAGCTTCGAGTGAGCGCAAGGGAGGTAAACGACGCATCACATGCTCCTAGGGTTTTGTCGCGCTGCAACAAATAAGGGTTTTTCAACGCATCCGTGGGAACGGCACGCTTTTCATTGCGAAACGACTATTTGATAGTTGCAGAATATGCAACAGTAATTGCATTGTTCGCACTTGCACAAAAAATGGACTCGGCTCATATCGAAAGTGCCTTATAGGCATCCTCTCCTAAAGACTTTTTCAGGGTCGGCTTCGGTCGGCCCTTTTTTTTGCGCTGCAGCGAAAGTCGGGTCAGGCCGGGACGGTAAGCGCGCGGCGGCCCCAGAGGATCAGGAACAGCAGGGCCGCTCCGATGATCAGGAAGGTCGCAGGTTCCCACACGCTGAACAGCGCAACGCCGACCGCGGGGGCAAAAATATAGGCCGCGCCGTTGATCGAGGCGATTTTGCCCGCGACATCGCCCTGCTCATGCCGCCGGACGGCCAGCGACGCGCCTGCGGTGAAGCCGGGGCGGAACAGGCCGAAGCCGAGCGAGGCGATGGCAAAGCCCGTGCTGATGCTGTAAAAATCATGGCTCACCCCGGTCAGCACCACGCCGATCAGCGCGAGGACGGAGCCGAGCAGCACCGAACTGCGCGCGGCGAGCGAGAGCATGGGGATCAGCCCCCATTGCGCGAGCAGAGTCGCCATTGCACCGATCAGCATCACCGACCCGCTTGCCTGCACCGCCTCCCACGGCCGGTCGTGCAGCCCCAGCCGGTCGCGCACCAGAAAGCCGACGACGCCGAGCAGGATCGCCTGCGCATGGCCGCCGATCAGCCCCGCCAGCAACCACGCCAGCATCCGCTCGTCCCGCCAGGGCAGGCGGACTTCGTTTTCGGGCAGCGTGGAATCGAGCGCCTGCCCATCCTCCTGCTCCGCTTCGGGCGTGTTCATCGACCCTGCATTGGGATAGGCCGCCACCGACCCGCGCGCCGCAAATTTCGGCGTATCGTTGGGCAATTGCCAATGCAGCGCGATCAGCACCGCAACGCCAAAGGCCGCGAACATGATCAGCGGTCCGGCAAGGCCGAAGGGCGGGAACAGCAGATAATGCGCGACCGCAGGGCCAATCACCGTGCCCACGCCGAAGGAGGAGGCGAGCATCGACAGCGCCTTGGTCCGCTCCTCCCGCTCGGTCCGGGCGGCGACATAGGCTTGCACCGCAGGCGGCGCTGCGGAGCCGAATCCGCCATAAAGGCTGCGGAACAGGGCAAAGAGGAGAAAGGTCGCAACGGGCCCGATCCAGCCCGCAAGGCCCATCCACAGCACAAGCCCGCACAGCCCCATTGAGGCGACAAAGCCGATAATGCCGATGCTCATCAACTGTTTGCGCCCGCGCCGGTCGGACAGCCGCGCCCATTTGGGGGCGGTGATCACCCAGAGCAGTGCCGACCAGCTAAAGGCAAGGCTGACCCACACATCGGGCATGTCGAGTTCGCTGGCGATGGCGGGCAAGGCCGACTGCATCGCGGTGTTCCCGGCGGCGGCGACGAGCATCACCAGAAACAGCACGACCACGCGGCTGTTGGGGATGGCGGGAACCGCGCTCATGCCTTGACCCAGTCATAGCTGCGCGTGACTTCGGCGACGTGCAGGCTGTAATGCGTGTACCAGCGGTCGCGTCCGGCGTCGCGGATTGCGGCATGTTCCGGATGGTCGCGCCACGCCTTGGCGTCGGTGTCGCTGGCCCAATAACTGACGGTAATGCCTAGGCCATCGGCCCCGCGCACCGATTCCATGCCCAGATATCCGGCCTGCGTCGCGGCCAGCACATCCATCGCATGTGCGGCGGCCGCATAACCCTCGGCATCCGCGTCGCTGCGTTGCGCGATAAAAATGACAGAAGTGGAGCCGATGGGAAGCCGTGCCATAACAGGTGCATAGAACCTATTTGCGGAACGGTGCAACCCGCGCGGAACATAATCTTGCTTAATGCAGTTGCATAAAGCAGCCTGATTTGCGAGTGCAATGCAACTGTCACAATAGCGTCGCGGAACCCCCAATATGTCCTCATCCACCTTGGCCAAAACACCGCTGCTGACGCGCGTAAAGACCCGTATCAGCCGTTTTTTTGGCCCTTGGGGTGTGTTTTTCAAAGGTTTTATCAAGCATCCGGTCATGGTCGGATCGATCATTCCGTCCTCCGACCGCACGGTCGCGAAGATGCTTGCGCCGGTCGATTGGGACAATACCAAGCTGTTTGTCGAATATGGCCCGGGAATCGGCACATTCTGCCAGCCGGTGCTGAACCGCCTGCGCCCCGATGCGACCTTGCTGGTCATTGATTTGAACGAGGATTTCATTGTCTATCTGCGCAAGACCATCCGCGACAGCCGCTTCATCGCGGTGCACGGGTCGGCCGCCGATGTGAACGAGATTATCGCGCAGTTCGGCTTCAAAAATGCCGACTATATCCTGTCCGGCCTGCCTTTTTCGACGCTGCCGAACAATCTCGGCCCGGTGATTGCGGAAAACACCGCCAAGGCCCTCCGCCCCGGCGGCGCCTTCCTCGTCTACCAATTCCGCGCCCGCGCCCGCGACTTCATGGAACCCTATTTCCGCAAGATCGACAACGGGTTCGAACCATGGAATATATTGCCGTGCCACCTGTTCTGGGGTTGGAAGGAATAGTTTTTCCGGTTCGGTAATTGCGTGAACGGCATAGTCACCCTGAAACGAGTTCAGGGTGACGGTGTCGGAGAGCGGACGCTGGCGCACCAACCTCACCGTCGAGCCCCTCACCAACTGCGCCTAGGCCTCTCGGCCAAGGCTCCGTATCCTCTCCCAACGGGAGAGGGGGATTCTGGCGCAAGGCAGAAAAACTCCTTCCGATAGGCTCGGTAGACCGCTTTGTATTGAGATCAATCCGGCACGGGCGAGGGCGTAAAGAATAAGGAAGTCCTTCCCTCTCCCGTTGGGAGAGGGTTGCGCAAGCTTGGCAACGTGTTGCCTAGCTGCAGCTGGGTGAGGGGCTGTGCGCTATCGACCGGGCACAACCCCTCACCAACTCCGCCTAATTCGCTGCGCTCATAAGGCTACATATCCTCTCCCAAGGGGAGAGGGGGAATATGTCTCTAATTTGGAAATTTAAAACGAAAGCGGACTGTCGGGATACGACAACAAAGCAGACGTTCATTAAATCCTTGGCGCACAAGTATGAGACGGCTTTAGCTTGAATCCCCTAAGTCAACACATGGATAACTCTTCCATCACCCCATCTAGTGTCTTTGTAAAAATCCATAGCTCCCTGTAACCGTCTCGCCCCAATTTGCGAATGGGTCACAGGCTCGCTCTATCAGCGATCCGGTAACTTTCGACCTATTGGAACATGGAGAGTTTATGAGCAATCAATTGCTAAAGTTGGCGGGTGCGGCCGCTGCATTGTCGGCAGCTATAACCTTGGCTTCTGCACCCGTGCAAGCGGCCGATGGAAAAGAAAAATGTTATGGCGTCTCGCTCAAGGGCAAGAATGACTGCGCCGCAGGACCTGGAACCAGTTGCGCCGGAACTTCGACGGTCGACTATCAGGGAAATGCCTGGAAGCTGGTCGCAAAGGGATCGTGCATAAAGATGGGTGGCACATTGACGGCCCACAGCGGTAATGCAAAGCCGGTTCCACAGAAAGCCGGCAACAAAGGATAGGCCTGTCCTGACTTTGCGGATGGACGCAATGTTCGATGTAATGCAGCTCCCTGTTCCGGAACCCACCCCTCCCTTGGCCGGACATCCCCCACCTGCGAACCATCGGACATTTCCTAGCCCAACCACCTTCGGGTCGCGCCATGTGCGTCGGGGTCCATCCGCAATACCATTATTATCTTTTGCCCGACGCTGCGCCCTTTGGCGAAACGGAGAGAAAATGAAAATTACCGCTCCCTATAACCGATTGGTTTCATCGCTTCCCGACAGCTGGGTCGAGCAACTTACATTATTATTCGTCCGCGTTTCCCTGGCGGGGATTTTTTGGCGCTCGGGCCGTACCAAGGTTGAAGAGGGCAGCTGGCTCTCGATCAGCGACACCGCCAAATTCCTTTTTCAGGAAGAATATAGCAACGTCCCTCTTCCGCCTCTATTTGCGACCTATATGGCGACTTATGCAGAGCATCTGTTTCCATTCCTGCTTGTCATTGGTCTGTTTACCCGATTGTCCGCACTCGCTCTGCTCGGCATGACAATGGTCATCCAGATTTTCGTCTATCCGGAAGCTTGGTGGTCGGTACACATGATCTGGGTCGCACTCGCACTGGTGCTGATTGTGCGCGGTCCCGGCCGGCTTTCGAGTGATGCGCTACTCGCCAAGCGGTTCTAAATACGTCGTAAAGCGCCCTAGGTGCGTAGCCCTATAATAAAGCCATTATTCAGCCAGCGGCCCAGCATCGCGCCTGCGTCCGCAACGGCTGACTCTTGAGGGCGAAGTGTGAGAAGCACGTCGAGAACGTCACCAAAATGCGCCCCGTTCACCATCGCGTCGAGCGCCGGGTTTTCGAATGCGGGGGCGGTAATGAAGGCCGGCTGCTCCCCGTCACGATACACATGACAGGCCAAGGGTTCGTCCCGCGCATATAGCGGGAGGGATACATCGTCGGTATCGCATGCGTGCCAGATCGCGGCAACATCATGGTGCACGAGACATGTGCGGATACCCGGGACGAAGTCAAGGCCGAGGGTGCTCCAGTCCTTTTCACCAAATCCGGCCGTTGCATCTGCGAAAGCTAGCGCCGTCAATGGTTCAGCATTGGCCGCACCAAAGGCGCGATGCATTGACCATTCGATCCATGCCAGTTCGCTTACTTCCTGGTCTTTCGCAAAAAGCTCGGCAAGTGTGCGATCAAATCCTGCACCCACATCGTCGAGCGTCCAGCCGCCAGGGGGATTGACGATGACATGGTGCGCAGCAGCCTGGTGAAACACCTCGTCGCCAATCCAGCGCGCCGTCCGTTTGAATGTATCGAGCAAGGCTTCGATCAATGTCGTGCGGTAGTTATTGCGGTAGATGGCCAAGCCGGCGCTGAGTTTCGACGACGAATCCTCAAGCGGATCGGCGTCTTCGGCGAGCAGACTCGCCATGAATTGGTACTGACGTTCGGCAAGCGAGATCATGACACCGCCTGAAGGGCGTCATAGCCCGCTAACGACCGGGCAATATCCAGTTCGTTCAAAAGTTCGGCGAGTGGCGGGATATTGCCGTCGCGTTCGATCATAGTCGCAACCGGTCCGAGGAAGCGGAGCGCCTCCTTGTATAATGACCACACACCATCGGCGACATCGCGGTCGTGCGTGTCGATGATGATCGGGCCGGGCGTATGCCCTGCCAGGTGGATCTGGCGGACATGGTCGTGCGGAATACCGGCAAGATAATCATTTGCCCGATAGCCATGGTTATGCGCACTGACATAAATATTGTTGATGTCGAGAAGCAGGAAGCAACCGGTCCGTCGTGCCATGGCGGCAATAAATTCCCATTCCGTCATCTCATCTTCGGGAAAAGTGAGATAGCTGGACGGATTTTCGAACAGCATGGCGCGGCCCAATATGTTCTGGGCATGGTCGATGTTCCGGCACACCGTATCCAGCGCCTCATGGGTCAGCGGCAGCGGCAGCAAATCATGGCTGTTATGGGCGCTGGTCCGCGTCCAGCACAAATGGTCGGAAATCCATAGGGGGTCTATTCGCTCGGCCATACACTTCAGCCGCGCAAGATAGGCTTCATCGATGCCGTGGGCCGAACCGACCGACATGGATACGCCGTGCAAAATCACATCATATTTGGTGCGGATCTGTTCCAGGATACGCAACGGGCGCCCGCCTTCGAGCATGAAGTTTTCGGAAATTACTTCAACAAAATCTACGGGCACATCATGTTCGATAAAGTCGCCATAATGGTCTGTGCGAAGACCAATGCCAAAGCCGGCATAGGGGCTGATTTCGGGTGTCATGATATGCTTTTCATTACAATGCAGATCCGGTGCTTGCTCATGGGGGATCGGCAAGCACCGGACCATCGCAGCCCTCGGGTTTAGCCCAGATCGCCGATCACGCCGCCCTTTGACAGGCACTGTCCGGCCTTCAATGCCTTGAAGCCGTGCCCTTTACACGCATTCTGGCCTTTGCATTCATTTTCAGAAGTTGCGCAATCGGAGTTGCCCTTGCAGCTATGCACGCCATAGCAATGAACGGTATCATTAGCGCCCAAAGCGCGGCCCTTGCTGCCGGTCGGGGTTTCCGCCGCGAAGCTGGCAGCAGAGACAAGAGCCATCGCGCCGGCAAGAGCAGCCAAAGTTGTCGTACGGGTAGCAGTCATATCAATCCAATCCTCAAAAATTGTGTTTCACCCTTCGTGGGTGTCGTGTTGTTCGTGCAAACAGGGCAGCTGGTTACATCGCGCGAAGTCGAACGGATTTGATTGAGTACCCTTGCCAAATTTCTGAAGATCATAGCTGGCATGACGCAAACTTTGGCCGGACGGTACATGCCGACGTCAAAAGATCGAATGAAGTAACCAATCCTGATGTCTATCCGAACATACTCCACAACGTGAGGAGGTTATCATGTCGAAATATACAGTTCTGAAATTATCGTTCATCATGCCAACGGTTCTCGCTGCAACGTCAGCTTTTGCCCAATCGGGCGCGGTCACTGTGCTTAACGGCCCATCGGATGCAACACCCTTAACCGCCGCGCAGGTGCCAATAGATGCCAATGCGAAGGTAGTCGCGCAAAGCGATCGGGCTCCAACAATCGCGTCTGGCAACGTAGTCCAGATCACCGCCGAGCAGGTTACGATCAATGCGGACGGATCCGTTGTCTGGACAGGCAACCCGCGCCTATCTCAGCTCGATCAGCCCAACGTCACGGTCATCACTAGCGACGGAGCGCCGATCAGCCTTACCGAAGCGCAGTCGCTAAGCAACAATCGCCAGATCGACCGTGTCGAGATGCCCAAAGGGGCAGGAGTAATAAACATCGTACGCACACAGTAAGGCGCTGTGATGTGAAACGGCTCTGCCAATGAATTCGGCAGGAATTACGACACTTTATAGCGCCAGCATTCTCGCGATCAGCTTTCCTTACTGAGAGCTAATGCAAATGCCCGAATTTTCGATAGGATCATAATGACGCGAACCACTACTTCATTTCTGATATCCATGTTTGCTTTGTCAGTTACGTGCCCAGCGTTAGCCAAGAACCGTGCCGATCTTCCTTATGCGAACGATCTTTCTTCGATCACAGGTCGGGCCGCTACGGTAATGGCGAGCGTGCGAATTTCTTTAGACGCAAAGCAAAAAGAACGCGACAACGACCCGCCAGTGACTTTTGATCTGGTTGCAGGGCAAACCCTTCGTTTATCGAATGGGCATTTGCTGGCTGACAATCGCACCATTACGGGCGAAGTGATCAAATTGTCCTTGTCGCCCAAGCACTCATACCAGCTATCAGTGAATGGTACTCCACTCGCAACCAGCTATTTCAATACCACCGTGGCAAAAGCCAATGATGATCCTAATGATAAGGGACCAAATTGGTGGCTGATTACCGGTGGCGTACTATTAGTCGGTTTGGGAATTACCTATTTGGCCTTCGAAGATGCGGTAGACTGCACTGAAAACGGTAACTATGTTTGTGAGTAATCTATAGTAAGTATATGATATGTAGATTGTTGTTTTAATAAGGTCAGCTTTCCACAACATTCCTGACATTCCCAACAGTTTCCGGTCCCCTTGGATCCGGACATTCGTTCAGGAGCTATTCCTGCATCTGTTTATGGCTTCCAGGGTAAAGCGGCCATCGACGGCAGTTCCTTGGGATTGGATAGAAGAAAGAAGAGAAAGAAGAAAAAAGGGTGGGGCGCCGGGCTTGTGATCCGCTGGTGCCTTTTTTCTTTTTTCGCTTTTTTCTTCTACTTCAAAAACTGGCACGACCCCTCCGTTCCCTCATCTTTGTGCCTTTGCGTCTTTGCGTGAGACCAATTTGGCGCGAGGGTGTGGGGTGAGGGTTTTTGAGGCTCTTCGGCTACCTTAAAAGCACCGTCACCCTGAACTTGTTTCAGGGTCAATTTGTCGGCTCATTGCTGCCCTTTGAGTGGCAAGCAAAGCTGTGACGCGAGGTTGCTTTAGGCTCTATCGACGGTCATCGCTGAACGATGGACCCTGAAACGAGTTCAGGGTGACGGGGTGTTGTAAGTGGTTGTTGGAAAAGCGGCGCCCCCCCCCTTGCCCCACAAAAAAGGGGACCGTTCCTGTGCGGTACGGCCCCCGTGGTTGTGTGGATTGTGCTGTAAAAGCGCTTAGCTGCCTTTGCAGGTTTGTTCGCCCTTGCCGGCGAGCTTGACCTTGATTTCCTTGCCGGAGCCCGCAAGCGTGCTTTCGCCGTCGGCGGATTTCAGCGGGCCTGCAGGTGCGGCTTCGGCGGCTGGTGTGGCGGCTTCGGGTGCGGCGGCGTCTGCGGCGGGGGCTTCGGGGGCCGGGGCGGTGACGCGGACGGCGGTCGCGGCCTTGTCGCCTACGCGGATGTCGGCGGCTTCATTCGCGCCGAGGAAATCGACATAGAGGATCGTGTTGTCGGCGCAGCGATAGGTGCCGGATGCAGTGATCGCGGGCGGCATTTCGATCTCTTCGACGGCGGCCGCAGCCTTGGTCGCGTCGGCTTCACCGGCGGCAGGGGTTTCGGTTTGGTTGCATGCCGCTAACGCCAGCATGGACAACGGGGCGAGGATCAGGAGAGGTGTTTTCATAAGGCGGCCCGTTTGCCGCAGCCTTTCGCCGTTGAAAAGTAAAAAACGGCGTCGCCCAAAGAATTTTGCGATTGCCCGAAAGGCTTGACCCGAACAGCGGGTAGCGCCATTGCAGGGGGATGTCTTCCGAAGCACCCGAACTGAATTTCGAACAGGCGCTGCGCGCGCTTGAGGATATCGTCCACAAGCTGGAAAGCGGGGAAGCGCCGCTCGACGAATCGATTGCGCTTTACGAACGCGGCAACCAGTTGCGCGCGCTGTGCCAGCAACGGCTGGACGCGGCAAAGGCGCGGATCGAGGCGATTACGCTGGGTCCCGACGGTGCGCCCTCGGGCACCACGCCCTTCGATGCTGGCTGACTGGATATGTTGCACGATGCGCTGAACCAGATTGCCGCGGATGTAGACGCCGAATTTGACCGGCTGCTCGCGCTGCCCGGTGACGCGCGCGATCCGCTTTATGCCGCGATGCGCCATGCAGCGATTGGCGGCGGTAAAAGGCTGCGGCCCTTGCTGGTCACCGCGACGGCCGCGCTGTTCCATGTCGACCGCGACGTCGCGTTGCGCGTCGGGACGGCAGTGGAGGCGATCCACGTCTATTCGCTGATCCATGACGATCTGCCGTGCATGGACGATGACGATATGCGCCGGGGCAAGCCCACGGTGCACCGCGCCTATGGGGAGGCGACGGCGGTGCTGGCGGGCGACTCGCTACATGCGCTGGCGTTCGAAATCCTTGCCAGTTCGCGCACCCATACCGACCCCTTCATCCGCAGCGAGCTGATCGCGACGCTGGCGCTGGCCAGTGGTCCCGATGGCATGGCGGGCGGGCAGATGATGGATCTGGAGGCGGAAAAGACGACCTTTGACCTGCCGATCGTCACACGGTTGCAGGCGCTGAAGACCGGCGCGCTGATCGCGGCGAGTGTCGAAATGGGCGCGATCCTTGGCCATATCCCGCCCGAAGGCCGCGCACATCTGAAGGGCTATGCCCGCGATATCGGCCTTGCGTTCCAGATTGCCGACGACATTCTGGATGTGGAAGGCGACCCCGAACTGGCGGGCAAGGCGCTGCAAAAGGATGCCGATGCGGGCAAGGGGACATTCGTGTCGCTCATGGGCCTCGACCGCGCCAAGCAGCAGGCGGCGATGCTGGTCGCGCAGGCGAACGAGCATCTGGCAAGCTATGGCAGCGAGGCGGACCTGCTGCGCGCCATTGCCAATTATATTACGGAGAGGGACCGTTAATGACACATCGCATCGGCGTTTATCCCGGCACCTTTGACCCCATCACGCTGGGGCATATGGACATCATCCGGCGCGGCGCGAAGCTGGTGGATGAACTGGTCATCGGTGTGACCACCAACGCCGCCAAATCGCCCATGTTCTCTGACGATGAACGCATCGCGATGGTGGAGCGCGAGGTTGCCAGCATCGGCGATGCGACCATCCGCGTGGTCGGGTTCAACTCGCTGCTGATGGATTTCGCCGAATCCGTGGGCGCCACGACGGTCATTCGCGGCATTCGCGGGGTGACCGATTTCGAATATGAATATCAGCTCACCGGCATGAACCGGCAGCTCAACAACCGCGTCGACACGGTCTTCCTGATGGCCGACGTCGCCTTGCAACCCATCGCCTCGCGGCTCGTGAAGGAAATCGCGATTTATGGCGGGGAAATCGGCAAGTTCGTAACGCCCAAGATCCGCGACGAAGTCGTCGCGCGGGTGGGGACGTTGAAGGGCTGAGGGGGGTGTTGGGGGTGGTTCCCTGACCGTTTTGAACGTTAATTCTTAAAATTCAACGTCACCCTGAACTTGTTTCAGGGTCCATCGTGCTGCGGCACCCTATGGGTGAAAGAAAACGCAACCGCGCGTCAATGGGAGGCGTGTCTCTCAGGGCGGAGAGATTAGCTGATAAATGGACCCTGAAACAAGTTCAGGGTGACGGGGCTTTGATAGACGGGCGGCGCGAATCCTCCCTCTCACCCCTTTTCCGGCAGTTCCAGATATTCCTCCGGCACATGGATCGCGTGCGTTGCCAGCCGGATTTCGTGCACAAATTGCAGCAGGCAGGTGGCGAGCAGGGCGAGGGAGAGCATGAAGACCGACACCGCGATCCACGGTGCCGAGAACTTCGTCAGCCCCATCAGGAACAGCAAAGCGATCATGATGCAGACGGTGATGGCCGACAGCACCGCGAACAGGATCGATGAACCCACCACGCGCATCCGCCGCTCGATGATCCGCAATTCGCTCACCACCCGTTTATGCGCGACGCCTTCGGTGACGCCGTGCAGTTGCTGCAAATCGCGCGACCGGTCGACGATGCGCGACAGGCGGCCGGTCAGGACGTTGAGCAGGCTGCCCACCGCGACCAGCAGAAACGCCGGGGTCAGCGCGGTCTGCAGGACCGAGATCACCACCGTCAGATTGGGACCGAATTCAGGATGCATGCTGCTTCTCCGCCGCCAGGTCGCGCAGGTCGGTTTTCAAAAGCTTGCCGATATGGCTGCGCGGCATTTCGGCAATATCGTAAAGCGCAGACAGGCGCTGCGTCTTGCCGAGCAGCGCGTTGGTCGCGGCCAGTACGGCTGCGGTGTCGAGCGTTGCGCCCTTGGCCGGGGTGACAAAGCCGACCGGCGTTTCGCCCCATTGCTCGCTCGGCATGCCGATGACGGCGGCTTCCTCGACCGCGGGATGCTGCAACAGCACCGCCTCCAGATCGACGGGATAGATGTTGAACCCGCCCGAGATGATCATATCCTTGGCGCGGCCGACCAGTTCGACAAAGCCGTCCTCGTCCACGCGGCCGATATCGCCCATCCGCTGCCACCGGCCGCCTTCTTCGTCATACCAGCTCGCTTCCTGCGTCTTTTCGGGCTGGTTCTGGTATCCGGACATCATCGTCGGCGACCGCCCGACCAGCTCGCCAATGCTGCCCGGCGGCAGGCGGTTGCCCTCTTCGTCGATGGTGAACACCTCGCTGCCCGGCGCGGGCTGGCCGACGGTGTGCAGCTTGTCGGGATATTTATGCGCGTGCAGCAGGCACACGACGCCGCCCTCGGTCATCGAATAAATCTCGATCAATGCGCCCGGCCAGCGGCGGACCACCTCGGCCTTCAGCGCAGCGGAAAAGGGCGCACTGGTGCAATATTTGAGCTGGAAAGACGACAGGTCGAAACTGTCGAACGCGTCATGTTCCATCAGCCGTTTATACTGCACCGGCACCAGCATGGTGTGCGTGATGCGTTCGCGCGCGGCAATCTCCAGATAACGCGCGGCGTCGAATTTGGGCATCATGTAGAGGCTGCCGCCATAGGCAAGCGTCGGCATCACCAGCGCCAGCGTCGTGTTGGAATAAAGCGGGGTGGAAATGAGCGACTTCTGCTCCGGCTCGCCATATCCCGCATTGGGACCGACCGCGGCATGTTTCCAGCGCATCCCGCGCGAATGGACGATGCCCTTGGGCGTGCCGGTGGTGCCGCTGGAATAGATGATGTTGAACGGGTCGCTGGCGGTGCAGCCGACATCCGCCGCCACCGCGCCTTCCTCCGCCATCCAGCCATAGATGTCGGGCGCATCGGGCAATGGCGCGTCGAGCATGATGGTGGTCAGCGGCGGCAGCGCCTCGCCCGCCAGATCGGCGCGCTTTGGCGCATCGATGAACAGGTGCATCGCTCCGCTGTCGCGCAGCATCGCGCTCAACTGCCCCGGCGCGGCCGAGGTCGTCAGCGGCGCCGCACATCCACCCGCACGCACCGCCGCCAGATAGGCAAGCGCATAGCGCACCGACGTCGTGCCAAGAATCGCGACCGCCTGCCCCTTGCGCAACCCGTCCCGCTGCAACTGCGCGGCCATCCGGTCGACCAGCGCCGACACTTGCCCCCAGTTCAAACTCTCGCGCCCATCATCCAACGCCACCCGCCCCGGCCGGTCCGTGCCCCAATGCGCAATCAGATCGGGGTAGGAGCCAAAAGGCTGGTCAAGCTCGGCGAGCGGGTCAAAAGTCATGGGGCGCCTTGGGTTGGAATTCGGATATCCGGTTGTGCCAGTTTTTTCGCCAGAAGGAAGAAGGAAGTTTTAGGGGGCAGTGCCATTTTTATGGATAGAAGAAAAAAGAGGAAAAAGAAAAAAGGAGGCAGGTTCGCGCCACGGCGACAGGATATGACGCACCATCATTTTCCCCCATTTCCCTTCTTTTCCTTCTTCCTTTTGACGAAATAATTCCCACAACATTTGGAAACCGCCAACCACCTGATTTTACACGTCAAATAGATGTGGAAAACGGTCGCATTAGCTTGGGTTTTGGTGCCGCTTGCCCTATAGTGCCGCCATGCAAGAAACACCTGAAGAACGTACCGGCGACAGCGCCGCATCTCCCAACCAGAATGAATATGGCGCAGACAGCATCAAGGTGCTGAAGGGCCTTGATGCCGTGCGCAAGCGGCCCGGCATGTATATTGGCGATACCGACGACGGGTCGGGCCTGCACCATATGGTGTTCGAGGTGTCGGACAACGCGATTGACGAGGCTTTGGCCGGGCATTGCGACCTGGTGCTGATCGAACTCAACGCCGACGGATCGGTCAGTGTCGAGGACAATGGCCGCGGTATTCCGACCGGTATGCACAAGGAAGAGGGGGTGTCGGCGGCCGAGGTTATCATGACCCAGCTGCACGCAGGCGGTAAGTTTGAAAACACCTCCGACGACAATGCCTATAAGGTATCGGGCGGTCTGCATGGCGTGGGCGTGTCGGTTGTGAATGCGCTGTCGGAATTTCTCGAACTCACCATCTGGCGTGAGGGCAAGGAACATTGGATGCGCTTCGAACATGGCGATGCCGTGGGGCCGTTGAAGGTCGTGGGCGACGCGCCGGAGGGCAAGAAGGGCACGCGCGTGACCTTCATGGCCTCGACCGAGACGTTCAAAAATGTCCTCGAATTCGACTTTGACAAGCTGGAGCATCGCTACCGCGAACTGGCCTTCCTCAATTCGGGCGTCCGCATCCTGCTGCGCGACAAGCGGCATGAGGATATCAAGGAACATGACCTGTTTTACGAGGGCGGCATCGGCGCGTTCGTCAAATATCTCGACCGGAACAAGACCCCGTTGCTTGCCGATCCGATCGCCATTTCGTCGAACCGCGACGGCATCGGCATCGACGTCGCGCTGGAATGGAACGACAGCTATTATGAAAATGTGCTGTGCTTCACGAACAATATTCCGCAGCGCGACGGCGGCACGCACTTGGCGGCATTCCGCTCGGCACTGACCCGCACGCTGAACAATTATGCCGAGAAATCGGGCGTGCTGAAGAAAGAGAAAGTCACCCTGACCGGCGACGATATGCGCGAAGGCCTGACCGCGATTGTCTCGGTCAAATTGCCCGACCCGAAATTTTCAAGCCAGACCAAGGACAAGCTGGTTTCGTCCGAAGTGCGGCAGCCGCTGGAAAGCCTGATGGCCGACCGGATGAGCGAATGGCTGGAGGAAAATCCCGGCCATGCGCGCACCGTGATCCAGAAAGTCATCGACGCCGCCGCCGCCCGCGAAGCCGCCCGCAAGGCGCGCGAAGCCAGCCGCAAATCGGTGATGAGCGTGGCCTCGCTGCCCGGCAAGCTTGCCGATTGTCAGGAAAAGGACCCGGCGAAATCCGAACTCTTCCTCGTCGAAGGGGATTCCGCAGGCGGCTCTGCCAAGCAGGGCCGTGACCGCCATTATCAGGCGATCCTGCCGCTCAAGGGTAAGATCCTGAACGTCGAACGTGCGCGTTTTGACCGGATGCTGTCGTCGAAGGAAGTCGGCACGCTCATCCAGGCGATGGGCACCGGCATCGGGCGCGAGGATTTCAACATTGAAAAGCTGCGCTACCACAAGATCGTCATCATGACCGACGCTGACGTCGACGGCAGCCATATCCGCACGCTGTTGCTGACCTTCTTCTACCGGCAAATGCCGGAGATTATCGAAAACGGCCATCTCTTTATCGCGCAGCCGCCGCTGTACAAGGTCGCCAAGGGCCGCAGCGAAATCTACGTCAAGGACGACCGCGCGCTTGACGACCATCTGGTCGAGGTGGGCCTGAACGGGATCGTCCTCGAAGGCGCAGGTGGCCAACGCGCCGGTGGCGATCTCGGTGCGCTTGTCGACCATGCCCGCCGGATGCGCAGCCTGATGGCGTTCGTCCCGCGCCGATATGACCCCACAATCGTCGAGGCGATGGCGCTAACCGGCGCGCTCGACCCCGAGGCCAGCGATCGCACCGCAGCGGTTGCCAAAGCCGCCGCCTGGATGGGCGCGCAGGATGTCGAAGGCAAATGGACCGGCCGCGTCGCCGAAGATGGCGGCTATCATTTCGAACGTCTGTGGCGCGGCGTGACCGACCACCACATCATCGAGGCTGCCTTCCTGCTCTCTGCCGAAGCGCGCAAGCTGCACAAGCTGGCGAGCGAGGAAAGCGCCAGCTATGAAACACCGGCACGGCTGGTGAAAGCAGGCGACGCCGCCGTTGTGGAGGCCGAACCCGAAACCGACAGCGAAGGCGAAGACATCACCGCCCTCGGCGATCAGGTGCAGCGCGCCGTGACGCCCGCGGGCATTGGCAACAAGGGCGCGATCACCCGTCCGTCCGAACTGCTCGACGCGGTGCTGGCCGCTGGCCGCAAGGGCCTGTCGATCTCGCGCTACAAAGGCTTGGGCGAAATGAACGCCGAACAGCTCTGGGAAACAACGCTCGACCCCAACCACCGCAGCCTGCTGCGCGTGGAGATCGATCAGGCCGATGTCGCCGACGATATCTTCACCAAGCTGATGGGCGAAGTCGTCGAACCCCGCCGGGATTTCATCGTGGAAAACGCGCTGAACGTGGCCAATCTGGACGTTTGAGGAGGGTTATGCGTTGCGTCGATATGGCAATCGCAACGCAGGGCGCATTGCTTGTGAAATGGGATGAGGGCAACCAAGCTCGTCGCAGAGACGCTTCTTAGAGCTCAATAGACTTCCCGACGGTGTGCGACGCGCACGACAAAAATCACGACCCGCTCATCCTCTATGCGCGCGATGATGCGGTAATCGCCAACGCGCCAGCGCCAATAGCCGCTCCAATCGCCGAGAAGGGGTTTGCCTAACTCGCGGGGGTCGTCGAGCGATGCGATACGGGTTTCAAGCATGTCGATGATGCGGCGCGCCGGCTCGCGCCCCAGTTTTTTCAGTTCTTTCGCAGCAGCCGGGTCAAACGCGATCGTCCATTTGGCAGACGGCACTCAATTGCCCCTGTCCAGTTCGGCTTTCAGGGATTCAAGCGATACGGCCTTTTCCGGCCGGAAATTGGCCAAGCGCTCTTCGGCAAGGAAATAGTCTTCCAATTCCTCCAGGTGCGCCTCGATAGCCGCGCGCGCATAAAATGTCTTGGTACGCCCGGTCTTCGCGGCCAAATCGGCCAACCGTTTTTCCAGATCGGCATCAAGCCGGATTGCCAACATGATTAATCTCCTTGCTATACATGTATAGCAGAGGTGTGAGGGCGGGTCTACAGACCTTTGCCGCCCATCACCTCAGCCCGATAATGGCGCGCCGTATCGATAGGCGGATTGGCGGGTTTTTGACTTGGGCGTAAGCTTGGCGAATCGATGGAGGGGTCCATGAAAACAGTGTATCGCACGCCGTTGCTGGCGCTCGCCTTGCTGCCCGTGCTGGCGCAGGCGGGGGATATCAGGCGCCATGTCGGCGATGGCATGGCCAGCTATTACAGCAATGAATTTGCCGGCAGCCGCACCGCGAGCGGGGAGCGGTTTGATCCCGGCGCCCTCACCGCCGCGCACCGCTCGCTCGCGTTCAACAGCCGGGTTGCGGTCACCAATCTCGCCAATGGCAAGGAAGTCATCGTCCGCATCAACGACCGCGGCCCGTGGGGCAAAGGTCGCATCATCGACATCAGCTACGCCGCCGCGCGGGAGATCGGGATGCACCGGAGCGGTACGGCCCGAGTGAAGTTGGAGTTGCTGGATTAGGGGTGTGGGCTGTCGGGAGGGCAGAGCCCCTCACCAACTCCGCCTAATTCGCTTTGCTCATAAGGCTTTGTATCCTCTCCCAAGGGGAGAGGTGGGTTTCTTTGCCCTGTTGCGCACCTCCTCTCCCCTTGGGAGAGGCAGCGAGACTTGGCGGCCTGCCGCCTAGTCGCAGCGGTGAGGGGCTGTGCGCTATCGGGAGCACCCAACCCTTTACTAACTCTCAAAGGGAGAGGGCTGCCAAACCTCCGATTACGCCTCACCCGTTGCCAACGCACCCGCCAGCCACGCCGGCAAATCCAGCCCTGCCATATCCTCCACCCGCCGCAGCTCTACCGAGAGCCCCATTTCCGGATAGGCCGCCCGCTGCCTTTTGGGGTCGGCATCGGCCAGCGGGACGACGACCAGACGGCGGTTGACCTTTTGCCGCCAGTTCATGCGTGCGGTGTTTTCCTGCCCGACATAGCAGCCTTTGGAAAAGGACACGCCGCCCAGTTCCGCCGCGTTGGTTTCCAGCCAGAGCGTCTGGTCGCTGCCCAGCTCGGCAACCCCTTCGGCGATGCCAAGCGCCAGCCTGTGGCGGCGGAAAGGCTCGCTGACATCTGTATCCTCAGCGCCGATGGCGCCAATCCAGCGCCGCCCGAGCGCGGGGTGGCGGGGGTCGCCTTCGCCTTCGGGTGACCAGAATACGCCCAGAGTTTCGTCCACGCCAATCGCAATCTTGCGGCGCAGGCGGTAGATCGACAGCCGCCGCGCGAGGGCCTCGGCGACCGCGGCTTCGCAATCGATCAGGACATCTGCTCCATCCTCCCAAAGGATGAAATCAAACAACGCCTTGCCCTGCGGGGTCAACAGGCCAGACCATGCGGGCAGGGGGCTTTTGGTGTCCTGCGTCACCAAACCTTGCAGGAATCCGCGCACATCTTCGCCCTCTTCAGTGGGAGAGAGGCGGAGAACGGCGCGATCGAACAGGCGGGGGTTGGACATGGGTGACAGATAGGGTCCGCTTCGCCTAAAGGGAAGAGATGACTGACAGCTTGACGATCCGCCGCCCCGATGACTGGCACCTCCATTTCCGCGATGACGCCGTGATGCAGGGCGTTGTCCCCTATACCGCCCGCCAGTTTGCGCGCGCCATTGTGATGCCCAACCTGTCGCCGCCGGTGACCAGCGTCGAAGGCTGCGTCGCCTATCGCGACCGGATTCGCGCCGCTGTCCCCGCAGGCGTGGATTTCACGCCGCTGATGACCGCCTATCTGACCGACAGTGTCGAAGGCGACGAGCTGGCGCGGGGCTTTGCCGAGGGCGTGTTCACGGCGGCCAAGCTGTATCCGGCGCACGCCACCACCGGCAGCGCGCATGGCGTGACCGATATTGCGCGTATCCGCCCGGCGCTGGAGAAAATGGCCGAAGTGGGGATGCCGTTGCTGATCCATGGCGAGGTGACCGACAGCCATGTCGACATTTTCGACCGCGAGGCTGTGTTTATCGAGCGCACGCTGTCGGGCCTCGTTCGTGACCTGCCCGAACTGAAGATCGTGTTCGAACATATCACCACCGCCGATGCGGCGGCCTTTGTCGATGCCTGCGGCCCCAATGTCGCCGCGACGATCACGCCGCAGCATCTGCACATCAACCGCAACGCAATGTTCCAGGGCGGCCTTCGCCCGCATGCCTATTGTCTGCCCGTCGCCAAGCGCGAAGTGCATCGCCTCGCGCTGCGCAATGCGGCGACGTCGGGCAGCACCAAATATTTCCTCGGCACCGACAGCGCCCCGCACGCGCAATCGGCCAAGGAAAGCGCCTGTGGCTGCGCCGGAATCTTCAACGCGCCCTATGCGCTGGAAAGCTATGTCGCCGTCTTTGACGAAGAAGGCGCGCTCGACCGGTTCGAGGCGTTCGCGTCCGAAAACGGCCCACGCTTCTATGGCCTGCCGTTGAACGAGGGCACGATCACGCTGGCGCGCGGGGAAACGGTTGTGCCCGACACGGTCGACGCCAATGGCACCACTATTGTTCCCTTCCACGCGGGCGAAACGCTGGGCTGGGTCTATCGGGGCTGAGGCGCTGCCTCAGGCCTTGCCCGCGCGATAGGTGCGCAGCGCGTCGACGCAGAAGATCGCGATGCTGATCCAGATCAGGATGAAGCAGGCGAGCTTGGTCGTGCTGAGCGGTTCGTCATAGACGAAAACACCCAGCAGGAACGCAATGGACGGCGCGAGATACTGGACGAAGCCGAGGCTGGCATAGCTCATCCGCCGGGCCGCGGTGGCGAACAGCAGCAGGGGGATGGCCGTGATTGCGCCAGCCAATATGAGCAGGCCCGATGTTTCCCAATCATCACCGAACCCGCCCGTGCCCTGCGTCGCAAACCAGAGCGCCGCCGCGAGCGAGAGCGGGGCGAGCAGGGTCGTTTCCACCGCCAGACCCGGAACCGAGCCCACCGGCGTAATCTTGCGGATCAGGCCATAGACGCCAAAGCTGAGCGCCAGCGAGATCGACACCCACAGCGTATCGAGCGCATCGCCGATCAGGATCGCCACGCCCACCGCTGCGACGGCGACCGCGACGAGCTGCATCGGCCGCAGCCGTTCGCCCAAAAACATCCGGCCCAGCAGCACATTGACCAGCGGGTTCAGATAATAGCCAAGGCTCGCCGCCAATATATGGTCGGTCGACACGGCCCAGATATAGATCACCCAGTTCACCGCAATCAGTACCGCCGACGCGATCAGGTTACGCAACAACGCACGGTCGCGGAAAATGGCGGCATAGTCGGATAGCTGGCTGCGGAAGGCCATGATGACGAGCAGCAGGGGGATCGACCAGAGAATCCGCTGCGCCACGATCTCGACCGGTGGAACATGGCTCAGCAATTTGAAATATACCGGGACAAAGCCCCATGTCAGATAGGCGCCCAGGGCAAAGGGCAGGCCATTGGGCGGCGGTGTTTCGCTTTTGTCGGTCATACAGTCCCGCCCTAGCGGGCACGCGGCTTAAATGATACCGCCGCCGATCCAAAGGCGCAGCGCGCAGATGCCCATCACCACGAAGCAGAAATTGCGCCCCGAATTCTTATCCGACGCAGCGCCGAAGGCGGCACCGACACCGGCGATGAGGATGATCAGCCAGTTCAGCCAGCCCAGCAAGGGGATGAAGCCGATAATGGCGAGAATGAGGGCGATGGTTCCGAACAGGAAAGAGATAACATTAGCCATGGCGCATCTTAGGGACAGCATGTCTGTGGGTGCAAGCGCGAAAAAATCTCCTCTGGCCGCTTCGTGGCCACGTTTCGTCTCTTCGTCGAAAAGCCATGCAACCAAGGTTCAGGTTCCGGCGTTTACGCCCCAGAAGGTTCACAAAGGAGAATGAACGTGAAGAAAAATATCATCGCATTGGTCGCCGCCACGCTGGCAATCCCGTCTGTCGGATATGCCGCGCCGCAATTTAATGCCCAAACCGCGCACGCTTCGGTCACCGAAAGCAGCGCCTTTGATAGCCGCCGCGAACGCGCCTACAACCGTGGCTATCGTGAAGGCCGCCGTGAAGAACGCGTCAGCCGTAACACCCGCGTATGGCGTGGTGACGATGGCCGCGCCTATTGCCGCCGCAAGGATGGCACAACCGGCCTGTTGATTGGTGGCGCCGTAGGCGGCCTTGCCGGTAACGAAATTGCCGGACGTGGCGACAAGACATTGGGCACCATCCTGGGTGCCGCCGGTGGCGCATTGCTGGGTCGTGAAATCGACCGTGGCGGTTCGCGCTGCCGCTAAGTTTATAGAAGGGTCCTGCGGGTCGCACTAGAAGGACACTTCAATTGGGGGCTGTTTCGAAAGAAGCAGCCCCACAGAAATTGCTCCGGGATTCCCCCTCCCCATCTGCCCGGTGCAGTATATCGCGGCATCGCCCCTTAAAAGGCGGTGCCGCTTTTGCTTGTGCCCTGCCGACGCCCGCTGCATACAGCCCGCCTGTTGAGCGGGAGAGATGATATGAGCGGCGGACCCTTTCTGATTACCGAACGCCTGATCCTGCGCCCGCCCTCGGCGGAGGATTTCGAAGGCTGGGCCGCCTTTTGCGCGGACCCTGTGACCATGACCCATCTGGGCGGAGCCAAAGGCCGGGGCGAAAGCTGGCGGATGCTGTGCACGATGGTCGGCGCATGGCAGGTGCGCGGCTATGCGATGTTTTCCATGATCCTGCGCGACACCGGCCAATGGATCGGCCGCACCGGCCCGTGGATGCCCGAAGGCTGGCCCGGCACCGAAGTCGGCTGGGGCGTGGCGCGGGAATTTGCAGGGCAGGGCTATGCGCTGGAAGCCGCGACGGCGAGCATCGACTATGCCTTTGATGTGCTCGGCTGGGACAATGTCATCCACACCATCGACCCGGCAAACACCGCTTCCGTCGCGCTTGCCGAACGGCTGGGGTCCTATGACCAGGGCGAAACGCGTCTGCCCGATCCCTTTCAGGATATCCCCGTCCATGCCTGGGGGCAGAACAAGGCCGAATGGAAGGCGCGCGCGGGGTGAGGATAGGGACTGTACCCAACGTCCGAATTACCGGCTCCGCAGCAACCCGAACTTGATCCGGCGACCGACCGTATAATCCACCGAGTTCACAAGGAAATAGGCCACGCCCCCTTTGAAGCGGCTCCACCAGCTGTCGCGGCGGGACAGGAGGGCGGTGGTCTGTTCTTCCGACTGGGCGACCAGCGTGTCGATCATGCCGCGCATATGGGTGGCAAGGTCATGGTCCTTCACGCGCAGCATGATTTCCAGATTGATGAACAGGCTGCGCACATCAAGATTGGCCGAACCGATATAGACGGCATCGTCTATGACCATCAGCTTCATGTGCAGCGGGCGGGCCTGATATTCGTAAATGCGCGCACGGCGTTTGAGCAGATAGCGGTACAGGACCCGCGCCGCCGCGATGGTCGCGCCGTTGTCTGTCTTGCCCGCCATGATCATCCGCGATCCCTTGTTGCGCTTGGCCACCCGCGCGATCCGGCGCAATATGGTCTGCGATGGGGAGAAATAGGCCGATACGATGTCGAACCTTTTGCTCACCTGCAACGACCGTTTCAGCGTCAGCGCCCAGGGGGAAATGCGATTCGTCGGCCCGCCCAACAGCCATTGCACCTCGCCAATTCCGGGCCGCCAGCTTTTGATGATCGTGCGCAGGCCGAGATAGCGGACCTTGCCCCCTTGCGACAGGGCGTCGAGCGCGTCGAAATATTGCGCGAGGTGCCCGACCTCCGGCCCCGATACGATCAGGCCGAGATCCTCCCAACTGTCGTCGCCCTTGCGTCCGAAATATTGGTCGGTGATATTGAACCCGCCGATCAGCGCATGGGCATCGTCGGCGATCAGCATTTTCTGGTGGTTGCGGATGAAATAGCCGAGGCCCTTGCGTGTGCTGAAACAATGATAATAGCCGCCCGCCCGCACCAGCGGAGCGAAAAAGGCGTCGCTGATATCGGCAGACCCGAAGCTGTCGATGATCAGATGGACCGCAACACCCCGCTCCGCCGCGGCGACCAGCGCCGCCAATATTTCCTGCCCGGTTTCATCGTGTGCAAACATATAGAAAAAGATTCGCAGCCGCTCCTTCGCCGCGGAAATCAGCGCATGCATCGCCGCCAGCCGTTCGTCGGGCGCATGCACGACATGAAGTTCGTGGTCGCCCACGCAAAACAGCTTTCCGGGAAAGGATGACGCGGGGGAAGGGGCCTCCATGCAACCGAGGTAGTGCGTTGGCCGCGTTACGGCAAGGGAGGTGCCGTTTTCATTGACATTTTGGCGGGCAAACCCTAGGTGCGCTCTACTTTTCCGAAATTTGTGAAGAATCAGGAGCCAGCATGGCACGCGTTACCGTTGAAGATTGTATTGATAAGGTCACCAACCGTTTTGACCTCGTATTGCTGGCGGCCGAGCGCGCGCGCGAAATTTCCGGTGGTGCAGAACTGACCGTCGACCGCGACCGCGATAAAAATCCCGTCGTCGCTTTGCGCGAAATCGCTGAAGAAACCGTTCGTCCCGAGCATCTGCAGGAAGGACTGGTCCAGTCGCTGCAGAAGGTCCAGGTAGACGAGGATGAAGAAGCCGATGAAATCGGTTCGATCAGCCTGTCGGCAGAGGCGCTTCGCCTGACCGCCGCCGCGCCTGCACGTGGTGCGGGCATGCAGCGCGATTACGACCGGTAATCGGTCCCATCCCAGATAAAGTTCTAAAGGCCCGGCATCGTCCGGGCCTTTTCTTTTTGGCAATCGCGATTCCCGCTGATAGACAGGCGGCATGAGTGGGGAACTGGCCGGAGCAGCAGATATTATTACAGGTGCGGCGCTTGCCCGTGCCGTCGAACCCGAGGCTGGCGAAGGCCGGGGTGCGGAAAAAGCGTGCCTGAACTGCGGCACGGCTTTGATCGGTGCCCATTGCCATATGTGCGGACAGAAGGCGCATGTGCACCGGACGCTGCACGAATTCGGCCATGATATCCTGCACAGTGTATTGCATTTCGACGGCAAGATCTGGCGGACCCTTCCTTTGCTGTTCTGGAAACCGGGCGATCTGACCCGCCGTTATGTGCATGGCGAGCGCGCGAAATTTGTGTCGCCCCTGGCGCTGTTCCTCTTTTCGGTCTTTCTGACCTTTGCCACTTTCAACTGGCTGGTCCCCGATGGCGGCGCGTCGATACCGGCGCCCGACACGATCGAGTCGGTCCGCAAGGAATATCAGACCGACCGCAAGGAGATTGAGGAGGCCATTGCCGCGCTGGAGGCGGAGAAGAAGGCTGCGCCACAGGCGGATGCGGCGGATATCGAGCGTATCGACGGCAAGATTGCGCGCAACCGCGAACGCTTGCAGAAGCTTGACGAAAGTCAGGGTCGCCAGTTGCGGCAGATGGAAGCCGCCAATGAACAATTCCTGACGGAAAAGCGCAAGATCGACGCGGACGTTGCGCGGCTCGAGGCCAGTCTGGAGGCTGCGCGCAAGGCGGGGCAGCCGACCCAAAAGCTGGAGGAAGACCTGGAAGGCGCGAAAATGGCGGCGCGGGTCATCAACACGGCGGCGGGCGGCCTGCAGAACGGCCTGGACGAGGATACGGAATGGACTTTCACCGACCTCAATTTCCCCGGTTCGGGTGCGCTGAACAAGGCGGTCAAAACGGCCGGCAAGAATCCGCAGCTCCTGCTCTACAAGATCCAGTCAAATGCCTATAAATATAGCTGGGCGCTGATCCCGATTTCGGTGCCCTTTGTCTGGCTGCTCTTTTTCTGGCGGCGGCGGTTCAAGATGTTCGATCATGCGGTGTTCGTGACCTATTCGATCACCTTCATGATGCTGCTCGGCATCATTTGCGCCATATTGATCAACACAGGGTTCGGGGCGATTGGCGGCTTGCTGCTCGCCTTCTACCCGCCGATCCACATGTACCGGCAACTCCACCATGCCTATCAAACGTCGCGTTTCGGGGCGTTCTGGCGGATGTGCTTTTTAAGCTTCTTCGCGATGACCGCCTTGATGCTGTTTACCATGCTCATCGTCAGTCTGGGTGCCAGCTGACAACAGGCGCAGGCGGACCTGGCCGCTTTCCAGATAGGGCGCGACGATGGCGGCCATGCGGGCCTGCCGTTCTGTGACCATGGCGCGGTTGAAGAAGCTGTTGGCAATCACATCGGCAATTTGCAGCCCGGGCAGGCGGTGGCTGAGCTCAAGCTGCGCCTGACCACAGGGGCCGATGAGCGCGGCGATATCCTTGCGCACGCCCGCCAGCGTTTCGGGGCCGTAGCGGCCATCGTCCATGAAGACACTGATACACCCGTCGGGCAGGGGCAGCATGGCGCCGACCACATCCTCCAGCAGGCGTGTGTAGATCGCGACATCATGGTCGCCCCGGTCGCTGCCCTGTTCGGGGATGAGTGCGGAGATGGCGATGCCGACCGTCGCGGTCCAGGGGCTGTCGTCCAATATTTCGAACAGCAGCGCCCGTTCGGCCAGATCGATCCGGCTGCCTTTCAGCTCGCCGGTCAGGCCGGTAACTTCGCGGAAACGGGCTAGGGTCTTTTCGGCGTCCGCCGCCTCGATGGACAGCGCGGCCAGGGTCATGACACCCCGGCCGACGCCGCCTGATTCATCGCAATAGATCGGCATGGGGCCGGTCCCGCCGGGTGCTTACGCGCCTTGCGGGTTAGGTTCGCCGGTCACGTCGCCCGATTTGCGGCGGCCTGCCTTGGGAATGGCGGTGCCGATTTGCGGGATGCTCGACGGCTTGGCAATCGCGCCATCGTCACGCTCGAACTTGCCGGTGGCCAGCAACGACTTGATTTCTTCGCCCGAAAGGGTTTCGAATTCGAGCAGCGCGTTGGCCAGTAGATGCAATTGCTTGCTGTGCTTTTTCAGCAGGTCGGTCGCCCGCTTGTGACCGCCTTCGACCAGCTTGCGAATTTCGGCGTCGATCTTTTTCGCAGTCTCGTCCGACATGGCCGAACGTTGCGACATGCCATAGCCGAGATAGCCGTCCTGCCGCTCTTCATATTGCAGCGGGCCCATTTCGTCCGACATGCCCCACTGGGTGACCATGTCGCGCGCAAGGCTGGTGGCGTACTGGATATCGCTCGATGCGCCCGACGACACCTTGTCATAGCCGAAGATCAGCTCTTCGGCGACGCGGCCGCCCATCGATACCGACAGGTTGGCGTGCATCTTGTCACGGTGATAGCTGTAGCTGTCGCGTTCCGGCAGGCGCATCACCATACCCAGCGCACGGCCGCGCGGGATGATCGTTGCCTTGTGGATCGGGTCGGACGCCGGTTCGTGGATCGACACGATGGCATGGCCAGCCTCATGATAGGCGGTCATTTTCTTTTCATCGTCGGTCATGACCATCGACTTGCGTTCGGTGCCCATCATGACCTTGTCTTTGGCGTCTTCAAATTCCTGCATCGCGACAAGGCGCTTGCCACGGCGTGCGGCCAGCAGGGCAGCTTCGTTCACCAGATTGGCAAGGTCCGCGCCGGAGAAGCCGGGGGTACCACGGGCAATGACGCGGCCGTCCACATCGGGGGCGAGCGGTACTTTTTTCATGTGTACTTCGAGGATCTTTACGCGGCCATCAATGTCGGGCCGCGGTACGACGACCTGACGGTCGAAACGGCCGGGACGCAGCAATGCGGGGTCAAGCACGTCGGGACGGTTGGTCGCGGCGACGATGATGATGCCTTCATTGGCTTCAAACCCGTCCATTTCGACCAGCAACTGGTTCAATGTCTGCTCACGCTCGTCATTCTGGTTGCCAAGACCTGCGCCACGGCTCCGGCCGACGGCGTCGATTTCGTCGATGAAGACGATGCACGGTGCGTTTTTCTTGGCCTGCTCGAACATGTCGCGCACGCGGCTTGCGCCGACGCCGACGAACATTTCAACGAAGTCCGAACCGGAGATGGAGAAGAAGGGCACGCCCGCCTCACCCGCAATGGCGCGGGCGAGCAAGGTCTTGCCGGTGCCGGGCGAGCCGACGAGCAGAGCGCCCTTGGGGATCTTGCCGCCAAGGCGCGAGAATTTGTGCGGGTCTTTCAGAAATTCCACGATTTCCTGAAGCTCTTCGCGGGCTTCGTCGATACCGGCGACATCTTCAAAGGTGACGCGGCCATGCTTTTCGGTGAGCAACTTCGCCTTGGACTTGCCAAAGCCCATCGCGCCACCGGCGCCGCCGCCTTTCTGCATCTGGCGCAGAACGAAGAAGGCGATGCCGAGGATCAGCAGGAAAGGAAGGGCCTGATAGATCAGGATCAGCAGCAGGCTGGGCTGTTCTTCGGCCTTGCCCTGCACATCGACGCCCTTTTCATCGAGCAACGGATAGAGGCCGCTGTCGGCGGGAATGGGAATGGTGACGAAGGTTTCGTCATTCTGGAGCTTGCCGGTGATCCGTTCGGGCGCAATCGCGACCGACTTCACCTCGCCAGCTTCCACCTTTTCGCGGAAAGTCGAGTAGCTGATGCCTTTCGCGGGATCCGAAGTGCCGCCAAAAATGGACGCAACCAGCAAAATGGCGACAATGATTGCCGACCATATGGCCATATTGCGCAACAGCGGATTACCTTTGGACTCCGGTTCGTCGTTCATCATCTACGCCTTGATTGTCTACACCCTACGCGAACTGCGCGGGACATGAGGGCAATGTAAGCGCGAATGCGTGAATGACAATATAACGAAACGCAATTTTTGCACGGATTATGCGGACTTTCCTGTGCATGGCTGCGGGAGGGGCTATGCCGACCGTGGCGGCGCGGGCGCAAGCGTCCAAAGCGGTCCTGCGCTACACAGCAAATTGCCGATCATCGCGTTCCTGCCCTCGTCCAGTTCGGCGAGCAGATGGTCGACGGCCTCGCCCCGGGGCTGCAGCGCGGGGTCGAGGCGGGCGATGCCGGCGAGCAGCAGGCGGCGCCTGAGTTCGCGGGGCAGGCCGGTCGCATCGCACCGCAGCGTGCCGCCATCCTCCACGATCCGCTCTTCCGCCAGATTCTGCACCATCCAGACCAGCGCGTCGGAGGCGTCGTGCAAGGCACGGGCGGTGCGGTTGGTGCGCCCAATGGTGAAGGGATGGGGTGCTTGGGCGAGCCATTGGCGGATGGCGACGCGGTCATATTCGGCATTGCCATTGCTGGGGTCACGGACGGGGTCGATGCCCGCGCGCGCGCAGATATCCTCGCACTCCGCCTTGGAAAAGGCGAGCATGGGCCGGATGATACGGCCATTGCGGCTGCGGATTGCCGCCATGCCGTCAATCCCGCTGCCCCGCGCCAACCGCATCAGGACGGTTTCCAACTGGTCATCGCCATGGTGCGCGGTCGCGATCAGGGTGCAGTTCCGGTCGTCGGCGGCCTGTTCAAGCAGGCGGTAGCGGGCCGCACGGGCCTGCGACTGGAGATTGCCCGTAATCGCGGTTTCGGGGCGCAAGGTCAGGTGCGGGACGTCTATCGTTGCGCAGATGTGCGCCACAAAGTCTGCCTCCTGCGCGGCTTCGGGGCGTAGGCCATGGTCGACGGTGGCGGTGACAACCGCCCCCGGCCACGCCTCTGCCGCAAGCAGCAGCAGCGCCAGACTGTCGGGGCCGCCGGACACGGCCAGAAGGATCGGGGCGCTCGGTTCCGGCGCAAAGCTGTCAAGCGCCCGCCGGAAACGGTCGAGATATTCGGTTGGCTGGCTTATTTGCACTTGGCCCGTGTTTTGCCGCCCGCAATCCGGTCGGCAAGACGCCCTGCGGCGACATCGGGATAGGATTTCGCCAACTCGCTAAACGCCTCGCACGCTTCGGCGGTTTTGCCGAGGTCGGTCAGCGCCGAGCCGAGGAAGAACAGGCTTTCCGGTGCACGGTCGCCGCGTGGGTCGGTCTTGTAATTGTCGTAGAACACCTTGACCGCCGTTGCCGGTTTCTTGTCGTCAAGCCATGTGCGGCCGAGCAGGTTGCGGGCGTAGCTCAGGCGCTTGTGCTTGGGGTTCTTCTTGATGGTTTCTTCCAGAGTGACCTGTGCCTCGGGATAGAATTTCGCCTCCCACAAACGGAAGCCGTAGGTATAGCCATCTTCGAACGCATCGCCGGTCGCGGGCTTTTCGATTGCAGCAACAGCGGCTGTCCGCGCGGCGGTCGGCTTGGCGGCCACGGCCGGCGCAGGTGTTGCAGGCTTGGGCTTGGCGGCGGCGGGGGTTGCCACGATTGTCGGGGCGGGCGTGGTGGCAACAGGCGCGACCGAGGCGGTGCCTGCGGCGGCTTGATCGGCCTGCGTCTTCAACTGCGCTTCAATCGCCTTCAGCCGCACTTCCATCTGCCGCATTGCATTGTCATGCTGCTCGAACTGGCCGGTCAGCGTTGCCAATTGCGTTTCCAGCGCATCGACACGGACGAGCAGGTCGGCGGTCGCGGTCGACGAGGATGTCGTCGGCTTTTGCGCCGTGGGCGACTGAATTTCGGGTTCCAGAAACTTGCCCGCGCCATTGGGGAAGACCTGCCGCTGGACTGCGCGCATTTCCTTTTCCAACTTGCCGACACGGCCCTCGATATTCGCCTCTTGGGCAATCGCGGACACGCTCATCATGCAGGCGGCGCTGCCTAAGAGCAGGATTCTTATTGTCATTGGGCTACCCTCCAGAATGTCGACCAAAGCAGGTTTCTATAGCTTGCCCGATTCACGCAATAAAGGCCGAACGCAACAGGGAATGTAAAGTTTGGAATCCGAAAAAGCGGGATCGGCCTTAATTCCCGCTATTTTCCGTCGCTGGCGCGGCCGGAGCAGGTGCTTCCGCGGCTTTCTCCACCGTTGGTTCGGGGGCGCGGGCCGCTGGCGGAGTGGCCGACGACGCACGGCGTTCGACGGTCCGTTCCCGTGGTGCGCTGGATCCGGTGCTGCTGTTGCTGCTTGTGGTGGTCGCTGCGGGCGTGCTCGTCGCCGTGCTTCCGGCGGGAACACGGGCCAGCAGGGCCTTCGCACTGATTTCAAGGTCGGCGACCGTCTTGTCTGCGGGGCCTAGCGCCGGAACTTCCTTGCCGCCGACCGTTACGGTCAGGACCTGTGGCCGTCCGGTGACGATCATCGGCTTGTTCGCATCGGCGGGGACAGTGAAGCTGTCGCCTTTCACCATTTCTTTTTCGTAGAGCCGCTTGTTGTCGGCGTCATAGACCTTCACCCACACATTGTCGGTGGCGGTCAGGACAACGGGGCCTTCGGCAATGGCCGTGTCGGCAGGCGCTGTGGCCGCCGATGCCGCCTTTTCAGCCGCCGGTACGGGCATGGAAATGTCGCCGCCGCCGCCCAGCGTCATGCTGCGCCAGACGAAATAAGCTGCAACCAGAAGGACGCCGATGCCCGCCGCCGTCCAAGCAAGCGCGCGCGAGGGCACGCGGGCCGGGTCAGCGGGTTCGTAATTCTGCAGCGGTGCCTGATATCCTTCATGCCCGCCTTGGGCGAGTTCGGCGCGCAGATCGGTGCTGACCTTGGCGGAGTCCATCTCAACTGCACGGGCATAAGAACGCGCAAAACCAAGCGTATAGGTGGAGCCGGGAAGCGCGGCAAAGTCGGATTTTTCGATGGATTCCAGATGCCGCATCGGCACACGTGTTTTCGCAGCGAGGTCGGAAAGACTGAGACCCAAGCGCTCACGCTCCGCCTTCAGCTGTTCGCCGACGGTCTGAAAACGAAATTCTTCCTCGCTCGGTGAATCGTCACCCACTGCAAATCTCCACGGCCCGTTCTCCCTCCACCTCTCCGGGCGGATGCCGGACAATGGCATCGTGCGGTCGAAAGTCAATCGATAAAGGGTGTAAATTCAGCCTGTTTCGATACCCTGAGCCGTGGCCCAGACGGATAAGGCAGAGCGCAGATTTTGCGTCGGCGATGTGAGCAATTCCGTCATCTTTGCCTTGATGGCGGCCTGATCGGTGGAACGGATCATGGCCTTGACCGGACCGACGGCGGCGGGCGTGATCGACAGGCGGCGAATGCCAAGACCGATCAGCGCCAGGGCCTCCAGACTGCGTCCACCCATTTCGCCGCACACGGCCACATCGACGCCATGCCCGTCGGTGGCGTCGACCACCCGCTTGATAAAGCGCAGGATCGCAGGGCTCAGCCAGTCATAGCGTTCGGCAAGGCGCGGGTCGGCGCGGTCGGCGGCGAACAGGAATTGCGTCAGATCGTTGGTGCCAATCGACAGGAACTGGATTTTCGGCAGCAGGATATCCAGCGTTTCGGCGAGCGCCGGAACCTCCAGCATCGCGCCATAGCGCACCTTGCTCGGCAACTGCTTTTTCAGCTTGCCCAGAAAGTTCATCTGCCCTTCGAAGATGGCCTTGGCCGCGTCAAATTCCCACGGTTCGGACACCATGGGGAACATGACGTTCAGCGTGCGGCCTGCCGACGCCTCGATCAATGCGCGGGCCTGCGTCTTCATCAACCCTGCATGGTCCAGCGACAGGCGCAGCGCGCGCCAGCCGAGCGCGGGATTTTCTTCCTCGCTGGTCTCGTCCTTCAGATAGGGCAGCGCCTTGTCCCCGCCAATGTCGAGCGTGCGGAAAATGACAGGCTTGTCCCCGGCGGCATCGAGCACGTCGCGGTAGAAACGCTGCTGCCGCTCGCGCTGGGGAAGGGTGGCGGAAATCAGGAACTGGAATTCGGTGCGGAATAGGCCGACGCCTTCTGCCCCCGTGGTCGCCAGCGCCGACATGTCGTCGCGCAGCCCTGCGTTGATCATCAGGGTGATGGGAAGCCCGTCTTTCGTCACCGCCGGATCGTCGCGCATCGCGGCATAGCGGGCCTTTTTCTTCTGCCGGTCGACCAGTTGGTGCTGGAAACTTTCCTCGGTGCTGGCGGACGGCCGTACGATAACGCTCTTTTCGTCGGCGTTGAGAAGGATCATCTCGCCATCGCGCACCTTGTGGCGAATGCCGCGCACACGGCCGAGAACCGGAATGCCCATCGCGCGCGCCACGATGACGACATGGGCGGTGAGCGAACCTTCTTCCAATATCACCCCGCGCAACCGGCGCTTGTCATATTCGAGCAGTTCGGCCGGGCCGAGGTTGCGCGCAATCAGGATGGTATCTTTTTTGAGACCCAGTTGCGCCGCCGTGCTCATCTGCCCCGACACGATGCGCAGCAGCCGGTTCGACAGATCCTCCAGATCGTGCATCCGGTCGGCGAGCAGCGGATCGTCAATCTGCCGCATCCGCATCCGCGTGCGTTGCTGCACCCGTTCGATCGCGGCTTCGGCAGTCAGGCCGCTGTCGATGGCTTCGTTGATCCGGCGGCTCCAGCCTTCGTCATAGGCGAACATCTTGTAGGTCGCGATGACCTCTTCATGTTCGCCGCCGGTGCCGAAATCGATCTGGCTCGCCATGCGGTCAATCTGTTCGCGCATCTTGTCGAAGGCGGAATAGACGCGCTGGCGTTCGGCCTCGGTATCCTCGGCCACGGTATGTTCGATGCGGACATTGGGCTGGTGGAAAATGGCGACCCCAGCGGCGGCGCCCTTCACCAGCGGCAGGCCGGTCAGGCTGACCGTGCCGGTTTCGATGCCCGAACCGATTTCGGGATCGTCGATCAAATCGGCATTGGCAATCAGTTCGGACAGCACCATCGCCACCGTCTGCAGCGCCTCGATCTCCACCTCTTCATATTTGCGCGGCTCGACATGCTGCACGGCGAGCACGCCGACGGCGCGTTCGGACCGGACGATGGGGACACCGGCAAAGCTGTGGAACCGTTCTTCACCCGTTTCGGGGACATAACGGAAATTGGGATGCGCGGCGGCTTCGTCGAGGTTCAGCGTCTCGACATTTTCGGCAATCGTACCGACCAGACCTTCGCCCAGCCCCAGACGGGTGACATGCACCGCCGCCTCGTTCAGACCGCGTGTCGCAAACAGCTCCAGCGCGCCATCGCGCAGCAGGTAGATCGAGCACACCTCGCTCGACAGCGCCTCGCCGATAATATTGACGACATGGTTCAGCTTGGCCTGCGCATGGTTTTTGGACGCCATGACTTCATGCAGGCCGGTCAATATGTTACGGGCGGAACGGGTAGCGCTTTCCATATTCCGCACCTAGCAGATGCCGAGTGGGCAAGCGATACCCCCGCTCAAATTTTATTCCGGGAAAAAGCCCGAGGGTCAGGCAGGAAGCGATTCCTGCGTGAGCATATCCTTCAGGTGGAGTTTCTGTTTTTTGAGGGCATGGATCAGCCCGGTATCGGGCAGCGGGCGGTTCTCTTCACGCTCCAGCTTTGCTTCCAGTTCGGCATGTTTCAAACGCAATGCGGACATGTGACTGTTGTTCACCTCATTCTCCTTTTCACGAGACTCGACGACATGGAACGAGAGTAAATCATGAAAGCTTAACGATGTCTTCCCCCAATTCGGTCCGTTTTGTGGTTATGGGATAGTGGGTCCTATTTTGACGATGACTTGTTAACCCCAATAAGGTTAGAGGGGATTATGAACGACGAAGGTTACCAGCAGCAGCTCGAACAGTTAAAGATTGAGCATCGCGACCTTGATGATGCCATTGGCGCGCTGATGTCGCAGCCCATGGTCGACCAGTTGCAGATTGCCCGGCTGAAGAAAAAGAAACTGATCCTGAAGGACCGCATCATGCGGCTGGAAGACCAGCTTGTGCCAGATATCATTGCCTGATCGCCCTTTTCGCGATCTTAACCATTTTACATTTATCTATCAGGCGTTTCATACCGGCACAGTCGCGCCGCTGACCCCGTTTCGGGCCGATTAGCCCTAACAATTTTGCCGCGCGCATGGCATAAGAATGCGGATGGAAAGTCTGCATCACGAACTCACCCCGAAACTGCTGGAATCGCTGTACGTCGAAGCGATGGTTCTGGCCGACGAGGCGCGTTTCTATTTTGACCGTGACCAGATGGCCGTCAATCTTTCCCCTGAAATTTCCGTCGCCTTTTCCTGCGAATCGTTAAAGGTGACGACGCGCCTGATGCACAGCATTGCGTGGTTGCTTAACCAGAAAGCGCTGCTGGCCGGTGAAATTTCCCACTATGACAGCCTGACCGATGCGCGCGATCTGGGCTATTCCCCCGCGAGCGACTCGTTCCAGGTCGACCGCTTCCCCGAAGAAGCCCGTACCCTGATCGCCGCAAGCGAGGACCTCTATTTCCGTTTGCAACGGATGAGCCAGAAAATGCGCAGCGCGGAAAAGCCGATGCCCGAACCGCTGGCAATGATCGAACGGCTCCGCGCGTCGTTCTGAGGTTTTTTTAGTTTCGTTAGAATCACAGCCCCCTCTCCCCTTGGAAGTGAGGAAACCTACTGTTGACTTCAGAGCAACCGTCACCCTGAACTTGTTTCAGGGTCTTATTCAGCGACGTTGAAAACTAAGACCCTGAAACAAGTTCAGGGTGACGGGACTTGGGCATAAGGTCATGGGATTTTAGCTCAGAGTCCGGGGACGGGGCTTTTACCGTCCGCCCCCTAAGCATCAAACTGCAAACTCGCCAGACGGGCGTAGAGGCCGCCGGCGGCGCTGAGTTTGGCGTGGTCGCCTTCTTCGACGATGCGGCCCTGGTCCATCACGATGATCCGGTCCGCCGACCTTACAGTGGCGAGGCGGTGGGCGATGACGATGGTGGTGCGGTCCTGCATCAGATGGTCGAGCGCATCCTGCACCAGACGTTCGCTTTCGGCGTCGAGCGCGCTGGTGGCTTCGTCGAGCAGCAGGATCGGTGCCTGCCGCAACACGGCGCGGGCAATCGCGATGCGCTGACGCTGCCCGCCTGACAGGCGCGCGCCGCCTTCGCCCAGATAGGTATCAAGGCCCTGCGGCAATTCGCGCAGGAAGGTCGCGGCATTGGCCTGTTCGGCGGCGTGCCAGATCGCATCGTCGTCGGCCAGCCAGTTGCCATAGCGCAGATTGTCGCGCGCGGAGGAGGCGAACAGCACCGTGTCCTGCGGCACATAAGCCATGCGCAGGCGGATTTCGGCCGGGTCCGCGCTGGTCAGGGCCACGCCGTCAATGCGGATCGCGCCGCTTTCGGGATCGTAGAAACGCTGCGCCAGTTGGAACAGGGTCGACTTGCCCGCGCCGGATGGACCGACCACCGCGACGGTTTCGCCGGGGCTGACCTTCAGGCTGAAATTGTCCAGCGCCGACACTTCGGGACGGGTGGGGTAGCGGAAGTTCACATTCTGGAATTCGAGCTGTCCGCGCGGTGGCACGGGCAGGGCGACAGGCTTGGCGGGCGGGGCGATGTCGGGCTGTGCCGCCAGCAGTTCGGCCAACCGGCCCGAGGCACCCGCCCCGCGCACCAGATCGCCATAGACTTCGGTCAGGGCCCCGAACGCACCTGCGACCAGACCGCCGGTCAGCACGAAGGCGGCGATGGTACCGCCGGAAATCGTCCCCTCGGCCACGCCCTGCGCGCCTTCCCACATCAGCAGCGTGATGGCGCTGAAGATCAGGGCGATGACAATGGCGGTCAGCATGGCGCGCAGGCCGATGCGGCGCTTGGCCGCGGCAAAGGTGCTTTCAACCGCGTCGGCAAAGCGGATATGTTCGCGCCCCTCCTGCCCGAATGCCTGCACGATTTTCAGCGCACCCAGGCTTTCCGAGGTGATGGTGCCGATATCGGCCACGCGGTCCTGTGAGGAGCGTGACGCCTTTTCCAGCCGCCGGCCGATGAACACGATGGGCAGGATGACGATCGGGATGCCGATCAGCAACGCCGCCGTCAGCTTGGGCGCAAGGGTGAACAGATAGGCGATGCCGCCAACGCCGATGACGAGATTGCGCGCCGCGACCGAGACGGTGGTGCCGACAATCTGTTCGATCACGGCGGTGTCGGCGGTCATGCGGCTGGCGATTTCGGCGGGGCGGTTTTCTTCGAAGAAACGGGGCGCGAGGCGCAGCAGGTTTTTCTGCACCGCCACGCGGATGTCGGCAACGACACGCTCGCCCAGCCAGCTCACAAAATAGAAACGCAGTGCGGTCGCCACGGCGAGGACCGCTACGATCATCAGCAAATAGCGGAAATAGGGGTCGATATCGCCGCCATTGGCGATGAAGCCCTTGTCGATGATCCGCTGGAAACCGGCGGGGATGGCAAGCGTCGCGCTGGCCGCAACGGCAAGGGCAATGGCCGCGTACAGGATCTGGCGCGGATAATGGCTGGCGAAATGGGCGACCATCCGCAACTGGGCCAGTTTGCGGGGCGGCGGGGTGTTTTCGGTTTTGGTGCTTTCCGCAGCGTCGGAAGGTGTTTCAGCCAAGAGGGTCTGGTCAGTCATGCGTAGCGCCTAGCAGTGCGCAGGGGCGCAAACAATTGCGCAGAGGGAGGAAGTGTTAAGTTTTTTATGGTGCAATGCACAATAAAGGCTTATGTCGGGCCCGATATGCAGGGGCCGGAAACGCCGCCGCACAGTTAATTTAAGGACGTACCCATGCTTTATACCGGTTATGACATCCAACGCAGCTGGCTTGCAGGCGCAGGCTGGATCGCGCAGAAACAGGCCGATTTCCTGAACAATTTTGCATCGGGTCCGTTCAGCTATGGCGGTATGGCCCCCATTGCAGCGTCCGCGCTCGACGTCTTTGCCCATTCGGTAATGCCCCGCGGAAAGCCCGCCTTCGGACTCGACTTTGTCGATATCGGCGGAAAGCATCTGCCCGTCACCGAAGTCAACGAAGCGCGCAAGCCCTTCGGCCAGCTCAAGCATTTCGTCTATGAAGGCAGCAGCAAAAAGCCGCGCCTGCTGATCTGCGCGCCGATGTCGGGGCATTTCGCCACGCTATTGCGCGGGACGGTGGAGCGGATGCTGCCCGTCTATGACGTCTATATCACCGACTGGAAAGACGCGCGCGACGTGCCGCTGACCGGCGGCGGTTTCGATCTGGAAAGCTATATTGACTATCTGATCGAGTGGCTCGAATTTATCGGTCCCGATGCCGGTGGACGCGGCGCGCATATGCTGGCCGTGTGCCAGCCGTCGGTACCGGCCTATGCCGCAGCCGCGATCATGAGCGCGAACGAGCATCCGCTGCGCCCGCGCACGCTGACCATGATGGGCGGCCCGATCGATACGCGCGAAGCCCCGACTGCAGTCAACGACCACGCGACCCGCCGTCCGCACGACTGGTTCGTGCAAAATGTCATCGCGACCGTGCCGCCTTATTATAAAGGCTCCGGCCGCCGCGTGTACCCCGGCTTCCTGCAGCTTTCGGGCTTCATGTCTATGAACCTTGGCAACCATATGATCAGCCATTGGTCCATGTTCTCCGACCTCGTCAAAGGCGATGGCGAAGGTGCGGACCGGCACAAGGAATTTTACGACGAATATCGCGCGGTCTGTGACATGACGGCGGAATTCTATCTGCAGACGGTCGACACCGTGTTCCAGCGCCACCTGCTGCCCAAGGGCGAGTTCAATTATCGCGGCAAGCTGGTCGATCCGGGCGCGATCAAGGACATCGCCCTGCTCGCCATTGAAGGCGAGCGTGACGATATCAGCGGCCTCGGCCAAACCAAAGCCGCGCTGAAAATCGCGACCGGCCTGCCCGACAGCCACAAGAAATACCATATGGCGCCCGAAGTCGGCCATTATGGCATCTTCAACGGCAGCAAATGGCGCGAACGGATCGCGCCGGTGCTGGAAGAATGGATCGCTGCGCATAGCGGTTGAGGGGTTGGGTGCGGTCGATAGGGCAGAGCCCCTCACCAACTCCGCCTAATTCGCTTCGCTCATAAGGCTTCATATCCTCTCCCAAAGGGAGAGGGGGTTTCCTTGTCATGTTGCACACCCCTCTCCCTTTGGGAGAGGCAGCGAGACTTGGCGGCTTGCCGCCTAGTCGCAGCGGTGAGGGGCTCTGCCCTCTCGACAACACCCCCCACCCCCGAAACCCGGCTTGCATTCCCAGCCCGATGTCGCCAGTCTGCCTCGGGATAAAAATCGGGTGGGGTCATGGCGTTACGTATAAGTGCAGCTGTCGAACGCTGGCCCGTGGCCGGACAATTTATCATCGCGCGGGGCGCAAAGACCTATGTCGATGTGCTCGTGGTCGCCGTGGGTGACGGGACGCATTACGGGCTCGGGGAAAGCACGGCCATCTATTATATTGGCGAAACGGCCGAAAGCTGCCTTGCCGAGGTGGAGGCGGTGCTGCCGCAGTTGGAGCCTTTGGACGCGGATGCGGCACGCGAACAGGTGCAGCTTTTGCTCCCGCCCGGCGCGGCACGCAATGCGCTGGATTGCGCGCTGTGGGACCTTGAGGCCAAGGCGGCGGGTGTGCCGCTGTGGCGCTATGCCGGTCTTACCACAGCGCCGGTGCCTCTGGTCACCGCTTTTACCATTTCGCTCGGCGAACCGGAAGTGATGGAGGCGGATGCCGCCAAGGCTGCGGCGCGCGGCTTTGGCCTGTTGAAACTCAAACTGACCGGAGAAGGCGATATCGCCCGCGTCGCCGCCGTCCGGGCCGGGGCGCCCGATGCGCGGTTAATTGTCGATGCCAATGAAAGCTGGGGCGATTGCGACATCGCGGTGGAGGCTGCGGCGCTGGCGCAATTGGGCGTCGAAATGATCGAGCAGCCGGTGGCCGCCGGACGTGATGCCGTGCTGGCCGATGTGCGCGCACCCTTGCCGTTGCTGGCGGACGAAAGCTGCCACAGCGCCGCCGACGTCGCGCGGCTGGCGCCTTATTATGACGGGGTCAATATCAAGCTCGACAAGGCGGGCGGCCTGACCGAGGCGCTGAAAATCGCCGACGCGGCGCAGGAACGGGGGCTGAAGGTCATGGTCGGCTGTATGCTGTGCACCAGTCTGGCAGTGGGGCCGGCCTATCTGGTCGCGCAGCGCGCGGACTGGGTGGATCTGGACGGACCGGCACTTCTTGCAGAAGACCGGCCCGACCATTTTGATTTTGCGGGCGGAAAAGTCTCCTCGCCCGCCAGCTTTTTATAGGGTGACTTCGGCCACCTTGTCCTTGTAATCCTCCTTGGGATCGATGCCGAGCAGCATCTTGATGCCTGCAACAACGCTTGACGCGTCGATCCAGATTTCGGCATTTTCCGGCTCAAGGCGGATCAGCGCGATTTTGGGATCGTCCTTGCCGTCATACCATGCCGCGACAAAGCGGTTCCACAGCCGATCGATAACCACAGGATCGCGCGTCGTGGTCAGCGTGCCGTGCACCGTTGCCCAGACATCATGCCCTTTGGACGTGAAATGAGCCATGGCGCGGGCGTCCTGGTTGATTTTCTGGTAGAGGCCATTTTCGGTCGAGGTGAAAAACCAGATCGGGCCGCTGTACAGATTGCCTTCCAGCCCGTCATCGTCCAGCTGCGCCGTCATCGGCCGCGCATGGCCGTCTTCGCCCTCGGCAAGGCCCAGGAACATTGTCCGGTCGGACTTCAGCGCCTTCCAGAATTTTTCCTTGATTTCGGTATGGTTCGTCATGTTCGTCTCCTTTTCAGGAGAGCAAAACCGGCGAACGGCGTTTGGGTTCCGTCACCCGGAACTCCCACTCCGATGGGGAGAGGGTTGCGCGCGATCGATAGGGTGGAACCCCTCACCAACTCCGCCTAACTCGCTGCGCTCGTAAGGCTGCGTATCCTCTCCCAAGGGGAGAGGGGCTGGTCCGTCGAAGCAAGGGAAACAGGCCCCAAAGGGCCTGTCTCCCAAAGTGCCTTAGAATATTTCGAACAGCCCCGCTGCGCCCATGCCGCCGCCTACGCACATGGTGACGACGCCATATTTGGCACCGCGGCGTTTGCCTTCGATCAGGGCGTGGCCGGTGCAGCGTGCGCCGGTCATGCCATAGGGGTGGCCGATGGAGATCGAACCGCCATTGACGTTCAGCAACTCATTGGGGATGCCCAGCTTGTCGCGGCAGTAGAGAACCTGCACGGCAAAGGCTTCGTTCAGTTCCCAGATGCCGATATCGTCGATCTTCAGGCCGAAACGCTGCAGCAGTTTCGGAATGGCGAAGACAGGGCCGATGCCCATCTCGTCGGGTTCGGTTCCGGCAACGGCCATGCCGACATAGCGGCCCAGCGGATTGAGGCCCTTCTTTTCGGCGACCTTGGCTTCCATCAGGACGCTTGCCGACGAACCGTCGGACAATTGGCTGGCATTGCCGGCGGTGATGGTCATGTCAGGGCCGAGAACGGGCTGCAGCGCCTGCAGGCCGGACAGTTGCGTGTCGGCGCGGTTGCCTTCGTCCTTGGCGATGGTGACTTCTTTCTGGGTCACTTCGCCCGTTTCCTTGTTCGTCACATTCATGGTGGTGGTGACGGGAACGATTTCGGCGTCGAAATAGCCGGCGGCCTGCGCCGCGGCGGTGCGCTGTTGCGACTGCAGCGCATATTCGTCCATCGCGTCGCGGCTGATATTATAGCGCTTGGCAACGACTTCGGCGGTTTGCAGCATCGGCATATAGATGGCGTTGTGCATTTCGATCAGCTCGCGGTCGGGGGCGACGCGCATTTCCTTGGTCTGCACAAGGCTGATCGATTCCTGGCCACCGGCGGCCATGATGTCGACATTGTCGACGATGATCTGCTTGGCGGCGGTGGCGATCGACATCAGGCCCGACGAGCATTGGCGGTCCATGGTCATACCCGATACCGAAATCGGCAGACCGGCGCGCAGCGCGACCTGACGGGCGAGGTTGCCCGCCTGTGTGCCCTGCTGCAGCGCGGAGCCCCACAGGACGTCGTCGATTTCGCCGCCCTCGATACCGGCACGCTCAACGGCGGCCTTCAGGGAATGGCTGCCGAGGGTCGGGCCGCTGGTGGCATTGAAGCCGCCGCGATAGGCTTTGCCGATGGCGGTACGGGCGGTGGAAACGATAACTGCGTCACGCATGGGAGTGATTCCTTGGTTTGAAAATTAAACGAAAAACTGGCTGATCCATTCGGCCTGAAGCGCGGGCTTGTCCTCGCCTTCAATCTCGACTGTGAATTCCAGCGTCTGCTGCCACTGGCCGGGGCGTTTTTCGACCAGTTCGAGAAGTTTGAAATGGCCACGCACGCGCTTGCCGGAACGGACAGGCGCGAGGAAGCGAGTTTTGTTGCCGCCATAGTTGACGCCCATCTTGACGCCTTCGACACGTGGCGTGTCGGACTTGGCCGACATGACAGGGAACAGCGACAGCGTCAGAAAGCCATGGGCAATGGTCCCGCCAAAGGGGGTCATCTTTGCCATTTCCTCGTTGACGTGGATGAACTGGTGGTCGCCGGTGGCATCGGCGAATTTGTTGATCATTTCCTGATCGACCAAAATCCATTCGGATGTGCCGATTTTTTCACCGACTTTGGTGGCGAGTTCGGCGGGGGTTATGGTGGTCATGGGCATTCCTCCTAAGGGCTGTTTTGCACTATCGTGGCCCGATTGGCGCCGTATTACAACCCCCGCGCTTTTGCCGTTACGGCATGCTTGGCTGTGGCGATGGCGGGGGAAGGGCTGGCGGAAGGGGGTTAGGTGATTCTCCGGGAAAGTGGTTTGCGCACCCCGCAATGCTCTTCACTAGCATCCGTCACCCTGAACTTGTTTCAGGGTCTATTTCTCAGTCCATTCCTGCGGCCGTTGTGGCAAGCCAAGCCGTGACGCGCGGTTGCGTTTTTCCAAAAGCGAAAGGGTGCTGCTGCACCATGGACCCTGAAACAAGTTCAGGGTGACGGGTGGGGTTTAGCGTGACCCGGGTGGGGTTCAGGGTGACGGGTCTGTTAATCTGCTGCCGTATTTCAGGATTTTGCCCGCGGCTTCGGCGCCGATGCAGCCGCCGGGGCGTAGGGCATGACCAACGTGCCATCGGGCGCGGCGGTGAAGGTGGTTTGGGTGGGGTAGGCGAATTCGATGCCGTCGCGGGCGAAGCGTTCGACGATGGCGATGCCGATGGCATGCCGCGCCTTGAACATTTCCTCGACATCATCGCTGTTTACATCGAACACAAGCTGGAAATCGAGCGAGCTCGGCCCAAAGGTCGAAAAGCCTGCGCGGATGAATTCGGAGCCATGGGCCTCGACAATTTCCTTGAGCAGATCGGGCACCTTGGCGGCCACAGCAGGCGGGGTCTGGTACACAAGGTTGAGCGGGAAGACGACGCGGCGGTAGACGGTCAGCGTATTGTTGGTGATTTCCTTTTCGAGCAGCTTGCTGTTCGAAATAATCTTCTCCTCCCCCGTCAGCGCGCGCAGGCGGGTGCTTTTCATGCCGATCTTTTCCACCCGCGCCGTGGTCGTGTCATAGGTGACCGTGTCGCCCCGGCGGAAGGGCTTGTCGAAGATGATCGAGATGGCGGCAAACAGGTCGGAGAATATCCCCTGTGCGGCAAGGCCGATGGCGATACCGCCGACGCCCAGACCTGCGACCAGACCGGTTACATTGACGCCCAGATTGTCGAGGATGACGATGGCGGCGATGGCGAACAGTGCGAAGCTGACCGACAGGCGGATCAGCACCATTGCGCTGGCCAGCGTGTCCCGCTCATGCTGGCCCTCGCTCACGCGCCGTTCAATGAGGCCGAGGATGATCTCGCGCAGCCACACCGCGATCTGGATCGTGACCGCGATGGTGAACAGCACGTCCACGGTGCGCGTCAGCATATCGGGCGCGTTGGCGTAGCGGTTGACGACCTCGACCGCGACCATCACGCGGAAGAATTTGCTCGTCCGTGCAAGCGTGCGGGCGATGATCGATTTCAGCTCGGCGCGATGTTCGCTTTCCCGCGCGATTTTGGCAGCGACGCGCTTGAGCCAGCTCAGCAGCAGGAACACGACCACCGCCGCCGCAATGGCAAAGCCCAGCTCTACGGCATTGCCCTCCACCCAGGTGACAATGGTTGTCCAATAGGCTTCAAGACGGGGGAGGATGGCTTCGGTATCGAGGCGGGTGGCGGGTGCTGCAGGTGGTGTCGCTGTGGTCATGACTTGGCTTTAAAGACGTTCATCGGCGCACACAACCAAACACCGTCGGGCTTTGTTCCTTCACCCTTATGCCTCGGCCAGTTTCCTCCGGCTGGTTATGGGCTTCCACGCCGCCTCCTTGCGGCGCCGTGCGAGATAGGTGTCGAAACTGATCTGCAGCGCGATCAGCATGTAGAAAAAGGTCTGGAACGCGATCCCCACAAACAGTGAGCCGACCAGATAGACGATCTGGCTGTTCTGCAAGGCGGTGGCGAGCGGGGCGACCCAGGCTTCGTCGGGGCGATTGCGCTTGCGGTAGAGGCGGCTGATGACTTCCATCCGCCAGACACCGCCCAGATGGATGATCAGCCACATGAGCAGCCCGGGGAAGCCCTGCTCCCCCAGCATTTCGAAATAGCTCGAGTGGAAGGCGCGGCCTTCGTCGACGATTTCGCGCACCGCGGGCAGATCTTCGGGAACCGGCGCATTGGGATCGCCGCGCTGCTCCATATCATAGCGGATGCGGTTCTGCCGGTAGACGTCGAAGCCGCCGCCCAGCGGATGTTCCTTCACATATTCCCACGTCCACGCCCAGACGGCGAGGCGGGTGGAGGCGGATTCGTCGGCCTTGTAGTTTTTGATCGTGTCGGCGCGGGTCGTGAAACTCGACGGCAGGAACGGCACCGCCGCCAGCCCGACCAGCGCGACTGCGCCGAGATACAGCATCCGGTGCCGAACATAGCGCAGCAGCAAGATGCCGAGCACCGCGATACAGACAATGCCCGTGCGCGCCTGCGTCCCTACGGGGATCAGCAGGCAGGCGAAGATCAGGCAGGCGGCATAGACGCGCACTTTCCAGTCGGGCCTGAAAATCGTCCCGTGCTTGGCGAGCCAGAGGATCAGCGGGATGATGGTAATGGCGACGCAGGACACAATGCTGCCTTCGAACAGGCCGCTATTGTCGTCGATCAGGATGACGAGCGAACCATAGCCGCCGCCACCCGCTGCGGTCTTTATGCCGCCGGTGACAATCAGCGCGGAGGCGCACAGCACCATCGTCAAAATTGTCGCCTCCATCCGCAATTTGGTGCGCAAGGTGAGGGGCAGGAAGGCCGCAAAAACCAGCGCTTTCCAGACCCAGTTCCACTTGTCGAGCGCCGCTACAGGCTCCGCCGCGACAGTGGTCGTATAACCGCAATAGCCGAGCAGCATGATCAGCAGGAACCAGCGCGGCGACACGCGCACATCCTTTTTATCATCACCCAGCGCAAAGCCCGCAAAGGCGAGCGCGAAGAGGATCAGCGACAAGGGCACCGAGTTCAGCAGGAAATAGCTCAGCCGCTGCGGCGACACGATGTCGACATAGGCGTAGACGAGCGTGAAGAGGAACGGCCGTTTGAACGCCATCAGCATGATGAGCGCGATATAGCCGACGAATATCAGGTCACGCATCGGGCGTGCCCTTTGCCGCCGGACGTCGGGGCTTTGCAAATCCTGTGGGTGTTTCGTCCGGCGCGGGCGGATCTTCGACATCGAGGTCGGGCCGGTTCATGAGATGCCACAGCGCAAAGGCGAGCAGGGCGTGACTCAGCAGGATCGAAAAATTGTCGATCACCGGGGATGCGTCCCTTTTGGGCGAATTGCGCCTGCCATAAGCTGCCTATATCCGCGCCGGGTTGACGTGACGTTAATCCTTTTCTGGCAGGGATTTGGCCCATGTCGCGCATACTCCACATTCTCGATCACAGCCTGCCGCTGCACAGCGGCTACACATTCCGCACCCGCGCCATCATGAAGGCGCAGGCCGCCGCAGGGTGGGACGTCGCCGGCATGACCGGTGTCCGGCAGTATCAGCACGGGCAGCATCCCGACGCCGCCAGCGAAGTTGTCGAAGGGCTGACCTTCCACCGCACGCTGGGCGAAGCGTCCGGCCCTTCGCCCTTGCGCGAATGGCGGGAAATTGCCGCTCTGGCCGATGCGATCGTGGCGTTGCATGCGCGCTGGCCGTTCGATCTGCTCCACGCCCATTCGCCCGCGCTGAACGGTCTGGCCGCCTTTCGCGCGGCGCAGCGTCTGGGCGTGCCGCTCGTCTATGAAATCCGAGCCTTTTGGGAAGATGCGGCGGTCGGCAATGGCACGGGCAGCGAAGGATCGGCGAAATACCGCCTGACCCGCGCGCTGGAAAATTATGTCGTGAACCACGCCGATGCGGTGGCAGTCATCTGCGAAGGGTTGAAGACCGATCTGGTCGGGCGCGGTGTGCCGCCGTCCAAAATCACCATCTCGCCCAATGGCGTTGACCTTGAACTGTTCGGATCACCCCCGCCTGCCGACAGTGCGCTGGCCGCGCAGCTTGGCCTGACGGGCAAGGATGTCATCGGCTATATTGGCAGCTTCTACGATTATGAAGGGCTCGACGACCTGATTGCCGCGATGCCGTTGATGCAAAGCGATGCCCATCTGCTGCTCGTCGGGGGCGGACCGATGGAGCAGGCATTGCGCGCGCAATCGCAGGCCTCGCCTGCCGCCGACCGCATCCACTTTGTCGGCCGCGTGCCGCATGAAGAGGTGGAGCGTTATTACAGTCTGGTCGATATATTGGCCTATCCGCGCAAGCGCATGCGCCTCACCGATCTGGTCACCCCGCTAAAGCCGTTGGAGGCGATGGCGCAGGGGCGGCTGGTCGCGGCATCGGATGTGGGCGGGCATAAGGAACTGATCCGCGACGGCGACACCGGAACCCTGTTCGCCGCCGACGATCCCGCCGATACAGCCGTCGCGCTGGACCGCCTGCTGGCCAACCGCACAGGCTGGGACGCGATGCGCGACCGCGCGCGGCTTTATGTTCAGAATGAACGCAGTTGGCAGAAGAATATTTATCGTTACGATCCTGTTTACCATTTGCTGATAGGGGATAAGGCAATTGCCCGAGCGGCGTGAGCGCAAGGGTGGACCAACAGGAAGTACATAATGCCGAAAAGCGTGCCAAACAGCCAAGTTAAAGCCGTTGCCATGGCCATGGCCGGTGCAACTCTGGCCGCCGTTGCGACGATGTTTGTTCCCGTCACCATGCTCGAATCGGTGACCGGAGCGACCGGACTTTCCGAACTGGTACCCGCCGCCCGCGCTCCCCTGGGCGACACCGCGCGCGCCTTGATTGCCTTTGGCACAGGGGCGTTTACCCTGTCGGCACTGACCTATTTATTGCTCCGTTTCGATGGCAAGCCCGCACAACGGCCGGCACCTGTTCAGACCGCTGAACCGTCGGTCCCTGACTGGATGATCGACGACGAAGACGAAAAGCCGACCTTCGCCGACCGCCTGGCCCGCCTGCGTGTCCCTGCGCTGTCGCTGCCGAAAATGCCTTGGCAGCATGACGAGGATGCCATTACCGAGCTCGCCGATTTGCCCAAGCTGCGCAACGGTGACACCCATCCCGACGCCCCCCCGCGCCGCCCCTTGCTGGCGACGCAGGATTTGCCGGTGCTCGACCTTGCGGATGTCGCCACCGAAGTAACGGTGGAACCCGTCGCAGAAGAGATTGGCGCGGAAGAGCCTGTTGCTGAGATGGCGGTTGCCGAAATGGCGCCGGAACCTGTGGCACCTGTGGCACCTGTGGCCGAAGAACTACCGGCCGTAGCACCCGTTGCCGCCGAAGATGTGCAGCCAACACTCGCCGAAATGGTCGCCCAGTTGGAAGCCGCCGTGGCCGAGCGCCAGAAGCAGCTCGCCGAACTGGAAAGCGTCGCTGCGGTCCTCGCCGTGCGGCAGCCTGCACCTATCGTTGACGAAGACGCCCATGTCGAAGTCGTTGCCGACGCCGATGTCAGCATCGAACCCACCCGCGACGGCCGCCCGACGCTTGAAGTCGTGCACGATGTCGCGGCCGTACAGGACGACAATATGGATTCCGCCCTGGCCGCTGCGCTTGCAACGCTGAAGCGGATGAACGGGGCAGCGGGTTAAGGCTACTTCGAACTCCTTTCCCAAGGGGAGAGGGTTGCGCGTGGCCGATAGGGCAGAGCCCCTCACCAACTTCGCCTAATTCGCTTCGCTCATAGGGCTACATATCCTTTCCCAAGGGGAGAGGGGCACACCATCCCTAACCCTCCAGCACCAACAGCACGACCACCAAACCCCCATCCGCCGCCTCCACCGCGATGTCGGCGACAAACTGGTTCCGCAGGCTGAATTCATGCGCCTCCAGAACCGCGGTGATCTCCTCCACCGCATAGGGTGCGTCGGGCATGTAGGTGAGCATCACCTGCGCGCCGGAGAAGGTCAGGCTGAACCAGGGCCGTTCCTGCACCACGCGCCATTGTCCATGCGGCAAAAGCTGGTGCAGTTGGCGTAGCAATTGTCTCGGATATGTCACGCAGGCAGATCCTTGCGGTTTTCAAGCTGGGGGGCGTTGGCGGCGATATAGCGGCGTATTTTTGTCTCCATTTCGGGGCGAAATTCACGGCCCATGCGCATGTCGAGCACCAGCCGCGGGTCGCGGGCGACCAGGCGGCCCAATTTGGTGGGCGCGATGCCTTTTTCGCGCAGGAAACATTCTACGAGGCGGTTGATGTGCATGGATTCTCCTCCGAGTGCGACCGGGTTTTCCTTGCCCGAATCAAATGGAACAAATATAGAACATTTGTGATAGGAGAAATCCTACAAGTCTAGGAAATTTCCTTCCGATGTGGAGCAAATATGGTTGATGAAGAACCCCGAGCAGTTCTGCATCGCCTGATCATCGAAAGCGGGCAGGACTATGCCCGTCTTTCAAAGCTGATCGGGCGAAATGCGGCCTATATTCAGCAATATATCAAGCGCGGCACACCCAAGCGCCTGCCCGAAATAGAGCGCGGAATATTGGCGCGTTTCTTCGGTGTGGAGGAACATATATTGGGCGGCATCGCGCCCCCGCCCGCGCAGGCCGGAATGCGCCTGATCCCCAAGCTCGCGGTCGGGGCTTCGGCAGGACCGGGCGCGATCAACGAGGGGGAGGCGCTGGCGGGCAAGATCGGCTTTGACGAAAAATGGCTGCGCAAACAGGGCCTCGATCCCGCCAGCCTGTCGCTGATCCGTGTCGACGGCGATTCGATGGCGCCCACTCTCAACAACGGGGACGACATCATGGTCGACCGCCGTGCCCCGACGCAGCCGTTGCGCGATGGTATCCATGTGATCCGGCTGGACGATGTGCTGATGGTCAAGCGGCTGGCGCTGGGTCCGGCGGGCCGGTTGTCGATATTGTCGGATAACCCCGCCTATCCCGACTGGCCCGACGTCAAAGGCAGCGCCGTCGCGGTGATCGGGCGGGTGGTCTGGGCGGGGCGGCGGCTGTGAAGGCTTGCAAGCGGTTCGCTGCTTCGCCACATAGGAGGATATGACCACAGCAACACCCTCCGGCGGCAAGCAGCCGCCCCTGAAAGCCGCCATCATTCCGGTAACGCCCTTGCAGCAGAATTGTACGCTGTTCTGGTGCACCGAAACCAACAAGGCGGCGCTGGTCGACCCGGGCGGCGATTTGCCCAAGCTGAAGGCGGCGGTGGCGCAAACGGGTGTGGAGCTGGAAAAGCTTCTGGTGACGCACGGCCATCTCGACCATTGCGGCCAGACCGGCATGCTGGCGCAGGAACTGGGCCTGCCGATCGAAGGCCCGCATGAGGAAGACCGTTTCTGGATCGCCCAACTGGACGACGACGGTCCGCGCTGGGGGATGGAGGCGCACACGTTCGAGCCGGACCGCTGGCTGAAGGATGGCGACACGGTGACGGTCGGCAATCTGACGCTGGATGTGATCCACTGCCCGGGCCACACGCCCGGCCATGTCGTATTTTACCACGCGCCCAGCCGGCTGGCGATTGTCGGCGACGTGCTGTTTCAGGGGTCGATCGGGCGCACCGATTTCCCGCGCGGGAACCATGCGGACCTGATCAAAGCCATCACCCAGAAGTTATGGCCGCTGGGCGATGATGTGACCTTCATTCCGGGGCATGGTGCGACCAGCCAGTTCGGCTATGAACGCAAGACCAATATGTTCGTCGCGGACGACATATTGGCCGCGCGCTGATCCCACTTAAAGGACGGTCGCGTAGACCGTCCACAAGGCCCAGCCGGCAAGGCCGAGCAGGGTCAGCATGGTGACCAGCGTGCCGACCATGCGGCCCTTGCCAAAGGCGCCGCCGTCCATGCCAAGGCCATGGGCAAGGCGTCCGACGATATAGGCAATGCCGATACCCCAGAGCCAGTTGCTGGTGCCCTGCGTCAGCTCCAGCGCGGCGAGGAGCATCAGGACGAACGGTGCGCTTTCGACGAAATTGGCGTGCGCACGCATGCGGCGGATGACAAATTCATTGCCGCCGTCGCCGATGGAAACGCTTTCCTTCGTGCGCGCCTGGCCACAGCGGACCATCAGCCAGACGTTCACAATGGCGGCGCCTGCGGCGATGGTCAGTGTTACGGGTAAACTCAACATATATACTCTCCCTGTTATAGGTGAGGGCTTAACCGCTATCTCTATGGTTGCAAAGCACAGAAAAAGCGGTATAGCGCGCCGCTCACACGGACATGTGCGGTTTCTAAGGGCCGATTCTGGCGATTGCTTGCCACGACCACCCTTTTGACCTATCATGCGCCAGAACTTATTGATTTTGAAATGGAACAGGTGCCGAGATGGCTGTCCCCAAGAGAAAAACATCCCCTTCGAAGCGCGGCATGCGCCGTAGCCATGATTCGCTTAAAGTTGCTGCATTCCAGGAATGCGCAAATTGTGGCGAACTGAAGCGTCCGCACCATATGTGCGATGCCTGTGGCCATTATAACGGCCGCGAAGTGGTAGCGGTCGCCTAATCCTGTATCGGGAGAATTGCTGGTGTCGATGAAACCGCGTATCGCCATAGACGCGATGGGCGGCGATGAAGGCGTGCCTGTCATGTTGGCAGGCGCGGCATTGGCACGGCACCGGCACGACAGCTTCAAATTCCTGCTGGTGGGGGATGAGCCGAAGATCAAGGCTGCCCTCGACAAGCATCCCAATTTGCGCGCCGCGTCCGAAATCCTGCACGCGGAAGACGTCGTCACCGGCGACGACAAGGTCAGCCAGGCGCTGCGCAAAGCCAAAACAAGCTCGATGGGCCTCGCGATCAATGCGGTCAAGGAAGGTCAGGCCAGCGCTGCGGTCAGCGCGGGCAACACCGGCGCACTGATGGGCATGGCCAAGCTGGCCCTGCGCACCATGCCGGGGATCGACCGTCCGGCGCTCGCCGCCTTGCTTCCTACCTTGAAAGATACCGATGTGGTGGTGCTCGATCTGGGTGCCAACACCGATTGCGATGCCAAGAATCTGGCGCAATTCGCCGTCATGGGTGCCGCCTATTCGCGGATCATCTTCGGCTTTGAACAGCCCAAGGTGCGGCTGCTGAACATCGGCACCGAAGAAATGAAGGGCACCGACGAGCTGCGCGACGCGGCGCAATATCTGCGCGACGCGACCGGCCTGCACATGGATTTCCAGGGCTTTATCGAAGCCGACAAGATCAACCGCGGCGAATGCGACGTGGTGGTCTGCGACGGTTTTTCGGGCAATATCGCCTTGAAGGCGATTGAGGGGTCGGCCCGTTTTGTGACCGACCTTCTGCGCCGCGCCTTTACCAGCTCGCTCCGGTCAAAATTCGGCTTTCTGGTATCGCGGCCCGCGACCGAATTGCTGCGGCACCATCTGGACCCCAACAACCATAATGGTGCGGTGTTCATGGGTCTGAACGGCGTCGTCGTCAAAAGCCACGGCAGCGCGACCAGCAAAGGCGTCGCCAACGCGGTCGAAGTTGCCGCGCGGCTGGTTGAAGAAGATATTACCGCCCGTATCGCGCAGGATCTCGCGCGGGTGCAGATCGGATGACCCAAACCGCACTTCGCGCCGTGATCAAGGGCACCGGCTCCGCCCTGCCACGCCATCGCGTCTCCAACGCCGAACTGGCTGCCCGTGTCGACACGTCGGACGAATGGATTGTCGAGCGCACCGGCATCCGTTTCCGCCATATTGCCGAGCCGGATGAAACAACGGCGTCGCTGGCCACCATTGCCTCGCGCAACGCGCTCGACGCGGCGGGAATGACGGCAGCGGACATCGACCTCATCATATTGGCGACCGCCACGCCGGACCAGACCTTCCCCGCATCGGCCACGATTGTGCAGCATGCACTGGGCTGCAATGGCGGCGTCGCCTTTGACGTGGCGGCGGTTTGTTCGGGCTTTCTCTATGCCTTTTCGGTTGCGGAAAGCATGATCCGCGCCGGGTCCGCCAAGAACGCGCTGGTGATCGGCGCGGAAACCTTCAGCCGCATCCTCGACTGGGAAGACCGCACCACCTGCGTCTTGTTCGGCGACGGCGCGGGCGCAGTGGTGCTGAGCGCCGAGGTCGGCACACGCGGCGCGCTTGCCACACGGCTGCACGCCGACGGGCAGCATAATGAACTTCTCTACGTCGATGGCGGGCCGTCGACGACCGGCACGGTGGGCAAATTGCGCATGAAGGGCCGCGAAGTGTTCCGGCACGCGGTCACCAATCTCGCCAGCGTCATGCATGAAACGCTCGACGCGGCAGAGCTGACCCCGGCGGATGTCGACTGGGTCGTGCCGCACCAGGCCAATGCGCGCATCATTGATGCCACCGCCAAGAAACTGGGCCTCGATCCGGCCAAGGTCGTCCTGACCGTTGACCAGCATGCCAATACGTCCGCTGCCTCCGTGCCGCTGGCATTGGACGTCGCGGTGCGCGACGGGCGGATCAAGCCGGACGATATTGTCGTGCTCGAAGCGATGGGCGGCGGCTTTACATGGGGTGCCTCCGTCGTCCGGATGTAGGACATTTTTTCGACGATCGTCGTTTTACAACATCATATTTTTGTTATATAACTGTTGCTTCTCAACAGACGGGTCGCACGTCGGGAGACGGTACAATGGCAGATGCAGGTACATTGACGCGCGCAGATTTGGCCGAAGTGCTTAACAGACAGGTAGGTCTGTCACGCACGGATGCCGCCGCGATGATTGAATCGATTCTCGGTCATATGACGACCGCACTGCTCGACGGTGAAAATGTCAAAATTTCCGGCTTCGGCACCTTTGTGCTGCGCGACAAGAGCGAGCGCATCGGACGCAACCCCAAAACCGGCATCGAAGTGCCGATTACCCCACGCCGCGTGCTGACCTTCCGCGCCAGCCAGGGTATGCGGCAAAAGGTCAAGTAAAGCGCCATGACGGAAAAGTCCGCGGACGCCTTTCGCACCATTGGTGAAATGGCCGAGGCGCTTGGCGTTCGCACCCATATATTACGCTATTGGGAAGAACAGTTCCCGATGCTGAAACCCCTGACCCGCGCCGGTGGGCGACGGCTGTACCGGCCGGAGGATGTGGCATTGCTGCACACGATCCACCGCCTGCTGCACAGCGAAGGCTACACCATAAAGGGCGCGCGGAAATATCTCACATCCGGTGGCGCAAAAGCCGCCCCTGCGCCCGTGGCGGCACCTGTGGCTTCCGCAGGGATTGCGGTGGACCTGTCCGCCCTGCGCGCCGTCCGCGACCGTCTGAACGCCGCGCTCGCTGCGGCGTAAGGGCTTTTTTTAACGAATTTGAGGTGGCGGGTGTGCGTGGTCGATAGGGCGGAGCCCCTCACCAACTTCGCCTAATTCGCTGCGCTCATAAGGCTTTGTATCCTCTCCCAAAGGGAGAGGGGGTGTTCCTTGTCGTGTTGCACACCTCCTCTCCCTTTGGGAGAGGCAGCGAGACTTGCGATCTTTGATCGCTAGTCGCAGCGGTGAGGGGCTGTGCGCTATCGGGAGAACACAACCCCCAACCAACTCCCAACGAGAGCGGAGGCGTTGACCTTCACCTCAATCCAACCGCTTGGCGTAGACCCGGTCCTGAAACGCGACATCGCCGACCATGAACACGGTCTCGCCAATATGTTCAAAGCCCGCGCGTTCATAAAAGGCGATCGCGCGGCTGTTGCTTTCGTAGACAGCGAGCAGCAGCCTTTTGGAGCCGCGGTCGCGGGCGACCTGGACGGCCTGTGCCATCAGGTCCCGGCCATTGCCGCCGCCTTGCCAGGGGCCGAGCAGGTAGAAGCGCTTCAGTTCCCAGTCGTCCTCCTGCTGGAAACGCGGATGTTCGGGCGGGACGAGCAGGGCGTAGCCGACCGGCGCGCCGAGCGGGGTTTCGCCGAGGATGATATCCACGTTCGCCCGTGCGAGCTTTGCCGCATAATAAGCCACGCTATGTTCGGCATCGAGATGTTCGATCAGCGGCTTGCCCGGATGGTCAAAGGCAAAGGTCGATAAAAAGGTTGCCGCGCCCAGATAGGACAAGGCCGCGGCATCATCGGGTCCGGCCTTGCGCCAGATGACCGGCGTCATTCGTCCTCGGGCCCCAGTTCGGCGTCGAGGTCGCGGGGGCGGATGAAGTGGGTCAGTTTCCCGCATTTGCGGTCGATATCGGCCCAGCTGTCGATATCCAGTTCCATCCGCGCAATCGCGGCGGTGGGGTATTTCTCCCACACCAGATCGCGCAAGGGCGAGCTGCCGTCGTCGGGGACAATGTCGAAGACCAGATCTTCCATCCCCGGATTATGCCCGACCATCATCACGTCTTTATAGTCGTCGGACTGGTCGCGCAGCACATCCATCAATGTGGCGGAGGAGGCGAGGTAGATGCGTCGGTCCCATGTCGGGTCGATGCGTTCGCCCGTGCCTTTGACAAATTGGTCGATGGTATCGATGACACGCACGGCGGGGCTGGCGACCACATGGTCGAATGTCAGGCCGTTTTCCTTGACCCATCTGCCCATGGTCACCGCTGCCTTTTCCCCGCGCTTGTTCAGCGGCCGGTCGAAATCGCGCGGAATCGTGTCGTCCCAGCTCGATTTGGCATGGCGGAACAGGGTCAGGGTCAGCGTCAAATCGGATTACCTTCTTGCAGGGTGTTTGCATCGTCCTGCCGGATATTTGTGACGGGGGAAAGACCTGATTTTATCGCCGCGACTGCCTGTTCCAATGTGACGCGCCTGATGCTGGTTCCCGCCGGAAAGGCGGTGAGCAGGCGCGAGGGGACGGCCGACGACAGCAGCACAAAATGCCCCTTGTCGCCAGCGCTGCGGATCAGGCGGCCAAAGGCCTGCGCCAGCTTGGCGCGGATGATGCGGTCGTCATAGTCGGTGCCGCCATAGGACAGCCGACGCGCGCGGTGCAAAATGTCGGGGCGGGGCCAGGGCACCTGTTCCATCACCACAAGCCGCAGCGATGCGCCGGGGACATCTACCCCGTCGCGCAAGGCGTCGGTGCCGAGCAGGCTGGCATGCGGATCATCGCGAAAAATATCGACGAGCGTGCCGGTATCGATAGGGTCGATATGCTGCGCATAAAGCGGCAAGCCGTCGCGGGCGAGCCGGTCGGCGATCCGCGCATAGGTCGACCGCAACCGCCGGATCGCGGTAAACAGGCCGAGCGCGCCGCCGCCCGATGCGCCGATCAGCGCGGCATAGGCCCCCGCCAGCGCCGCCATATCGCCGCGCTTGATATCGGTGACGATCAGCACCTCGGCCTGCGCCGCATAGTCGAAGGGGCTGGTCGCGCTGAAATGTTCGGCCGCGTGATCCAGATGCACCGCGCCGGTCCGCGCCTCGGCATTGGCCCAATCGCCGCCGCTGCGCAATGTGGCGGATGTCGCGAGCACGCCGTGGCTGGGTTTGAGGACAATTTCAGCCACCGGCTTCATCGGGTCCAGCCAGTGGCGGTGCATCCCGATATCCATGTCGCGCCCTTCAAAGCGGTCGATCGCAAGCCAGTCGACGAAGTCCGCATCGACCGGCCCCACTGCGCGCGCGAGCATCGAAATCCACGCACGCACCGTATCAATGCGCCAGCCAAGGCTCGCCATGGCGCCCTCGACCCGCGCCCTTGCGCCGCCGTCCAGCCAGTCCGGCGGGTCGGCAATCATCGCCTCCAACCGCGCGCCCAGCAGGGTCAGCGGCCGGGCGAGAGCCTCCAGCGCGACCTGCGTATCGGCGACCGCATCCACGACCGCAGGCGGCGGGTCGGCCAGTTCGGTTTCCAGACCATAGCCGCTTTCGGCCAGATTGCTTTCGTCGCGGGCGAACACCATCGTCCGGATCGCGTGCAGCAGCCGCTCGACCGGCCCCGACGGCACGCCTTCGGCCACACGGCCCAGCCAGCCATCGCCGGGCAAGGCTTCGGCCGCGATGCGCGCCATCTCGATCGCGAGGCCGCCTTCCTCATCATAGGACGCAACATCGGCCAGCCGCGCCGCCAGACCCCGCCTGCGTCCGCGCGCCTTGCCTTCCGGGCCAATGACCCAGCGGCGCATCTCGACCGTTTCCTGACCGGTCAGCGCGGCGGCAAACATCGAATCGGCGGCGTCGAACAGATGATGGCCTTCGTCAAAGATGATCCGTGTCGGACGGCTGACTTCGTCGCGGCCGCGTGCGGCGTTGACCATCATCAGCGCATGGTTGGCGATCACGATATCCGCCTGCACCGAGGACCGAGTTGCGCGTTCGATGAAGCATTTCTTGTAATGCGGGCATCCGGCATAGATGCACTCGCCCCGCCGGTCGGTCAGCGCGGTCGATCCGTTGCGGCGGAACAGCGTCGGCAGCCAGCCGGGCAGGTCGCCGCCGATCATGTCGCCATCGCTGGTATAGGCGGCCCAGCGCGCCACTAGATGTGCCAGCGTCGCTGCCCGTCCCGCAAATCCGCCCTGCAGCGCGTCTTCGAGGTTCAGCAGGCAGAGATAATTTTCGCGGCCCTTGCGCACCACCACCTTCTGCCTGAACTGTTCGGGGTCGGGGTAAATCCGCCGCGCCTCGCGCACCAATTGCCGTTGCAGGGCCTTGGTAAAGGTCGAAATCCATACCGCGCCATCGGCATTGTGGGCCCAAAGCGATGCGGGCGCGAGATAGCCGAGCGTCTTGCCGATCCCGGTTCCCGCCTCGGCCAGCACCATATTGGGTTCGCCCTTACGCGCACGCGGGGCAAAGATGCGCGCGGCCGCCTGCGCAAAATCGCGCTGCCCTTGCCGCGTTTCGGCGCCGTTGCCGACGAGGGACGCAAGCTGCGCCTGCACCGCATCGGGGTTGAGCGTCACAACACGTGGCGGCGTGCGCGGTGCGGCTTCTTCCCATTCGGGCAGCCGCGCGAACAGCCATCGTTCGGGCTTTTCCGGCTTGGCCAGATGGCGCAGCACGATATTCGCCCACGGCCAGCGCACCCGCATCAACGCCTGCGCACTGTCCCACGCGCCTTCGCGTTCGGGCCATGCAGGGTCCGCCAAGGTAGCCAGCAGTTTTTCCGTGGCGGTGAGGAGGAGGTGCGGGACCTTCTGGTCGCTCCAGCCTGCCTCGGGCGAATCCGGGGCGATACCAAGCACCGTCGCCAATCCCTTGGCCGTGGGCACGACAAAGCGCGCCGGATGGACAAAGGCGAACAGTTCGAGCACATCCAGCCCCGATAATTCCGCATAGCCCAACCGCTGCGCCACCAGGGGCGCGTTGAGCATAACCATCGGCGTCTCCGCCGCCCGCCCGACAGCCTCACCCTTGCCCACCGTGCGCACCTGCCCATCGGGCGTCGCCATCCAGATACCGGCATGGCTTGCATGCAGCGCTGGAAAGGTTAGGGGAGATTGCATAAGCGCAAGAGTGGCGCAAACAGAACGAAAGAGCAACACGTGACTGACCTCCGCGAGATCGCAAGCCAATCCAAAGCATGGCCTTATGAAGAGGCGCGGCGGCTTTTGAAACGCTATCCGCAGGGGAAGCCGGGCGGTGTGCCGATTGTCTTTGAATGTGGCTATGGTCCGTCGGGTTTGCCGCATATCGGCACCTTTAACGAGGTGCTGCGCACGACGATGGTGCGCAATGCTTTTGCCACCCTGTCCGATGCGCCGTCGCGGCTGATCGAATTTTCGGACGATATGGACGGGCTTCGCAAGGTGCCCGACAATGTGCCCAATCAGGCGATGCTGGCCGAACATCTTGGCAAGCCGCTGTCGCGTATTCCCGATCCGTTCGAAAAATATGAAAGCTTCGCTGCGCATAATAACGCGATGCTGCGCGAATTTCTGGACCAGTTCGGGTTCGAATATGAATTTATCTCGTCCTCCAGCCAATATGAAAGCGGCGCCTTTGACGAGGCGTTGAAGGGCGTTCTGCGCAATTATCAGGCGATCATGGACATCATGCTGCCGACACTGCGCAAAGAACGCGCCGCGACCTATTCGCCGGTCCTGCCGATCAGCGAAAAGAGCGGCATTGTCCTGCAGGTACCGGTCGAGGTGATCGACGCCGAAGCAGGCCTGATCGCGTTCGAGGATGAAGGCGAGCGCGTGACGCAATCCATTTTGAGCGGCAAGTCCAAGCTGCAGTGGAAGGTCGACTGGGCGATGCGCTGGGTCGCGATTGGCGTCGACTATGAAATGTACGGCAAGGACCTGACCGACAGCGGCGTGCAATCGGGCAAGATCGCCCGCGTGCTCGGCGGCCGTCCGCCCGAAGCCTTGATCTATGAAATGTTCCTCGACGAAAAGGGCGAGAAGATTTCTAAGTCCAAGGGCAATGGCCTCGCGCTGGAAGACTGGCTGAAATATGGCACGGAAAACAGCGTCGCCTTTTACGCCTATCGCGAACCCAAAAGCGCGAAGCAATTGCATCTGGGTGTTGTGCCCAAGGCGGTGGACGAATATTTCCAGTTCCGCGCGCAATGGCATGACCAGCCCCTGGAAAAGCGGCTCGGCAATCCGGTGCACCATATCCACAATGGCAAGGTGCCGGTCGGCCAGCCGCCGGTGACCTTTGGCCTGTTGCTGAATCTCGTTGGCGTGATGGGCGCGGGCGCGACCGAGGAGCAGGTGTGGGCCTATCTCGGCAATTATGCCGAAGGGGCGAGCGCCGAAAATTCGCCCGAGCTGGCCGAACTGATCCCGATTGCGCTGGCCTATAACCGCGATTTTGTCGCGCCGACCCTGCACAAGCGCAAGCCCGAGGGCGTGGAAATCGCGGCGCTGCAGACGCTGGACGCACGGCTGGCGGATCTTCCCGCCGACACCAGCGCGGAAGATATCCAGAATATCGTCTATGAAATCGGCAAGGAGGGCGGGTTCGAAAATCTGCGCGACTGGTTCAAGGCGCTTTATGAAACGCTGCTCGGATCCAGCGCGGGGCCGCGCATGGGCAGCTTTATCGCGCTCTACGGCATCGCCAACAGCCGCGCCCTGATTGCGGAGGCGCTGGCTTGACGACACCGCGCACCGTTGACGATCTCGCACTCGAGCTGCTCGGCAAATCGAGCGATGCGCTGTCGGCGGCGGAGCGGCGGGTGCTGGAGCGTATCCACAAGCGGGAAACCACGCAGGATATCGGCGTCGTCCACGAAGACAGCGCCACCTTTGGCGAGCGTCTGTCGGACCATGTCGCGGCGGTCGGCGGAAGCTGGGGGTTCATCATTGCCTTCACCATCGTCCTGTTCGGCTGGATGATCCTGAATTCGCAGATATTGAACCGCATGGGGATGGCCTTCGATCCCTACCCCTTCATCTTCCTCAACCTGCTGCTTTCTACCTTGGCGGCGGTGCAGGCGCCGATCATCATGATGAGCCAGAACCGGCAGGCGGATAAGGACCGTAAGGCGGCGGCGCATGACTATGAGGTCAATCTCCGCGCCGAGCTGGAGATTTTGCGGCTGCATGAAAAGGTCAACCATCTGATCGAGCAGGTGGGAACATTGAAACGCGACGACGAAGACCGCGCGTCATGAGCGTCATTGCCGCCCGCCTGTACCGTGAGGGAAAGGTCGTGTCGGATATCGACATCACCAAGCCCATTCCCCATGTCGAAAAGCCGGGCGATTTCATCTGGATCGGCCTGCACGAGCCGGATGATGGCGCGCTGAAGCGGATACAGGAGCATTTCGGGCTGCATCCGCTGGCGGTCGAGGATGCGCTCGACCCGCGGCATTTGCCCAAGATGGAACCCTATGGCGACCATCTGTTTCTGGTCGCGCGAACCGCGCATCTGAAGGGCGAGAAGATCGAATATGGCAACACCGCCATCTTTGTCGGGCGCCAGTTCATCATCACGGTGCGCCATGGTTCGGACCGCGCGCATACGCCGCTGCGCGCCCAGTTAGAGGCGACGCCCTGGTTGCTGAAGCATGGCCCCGATTATGTGCTGCACGGCATATTGGATTTCGTGGTCGACGGCTATTTTCCGGTGGTGGACGAGCTGGAAGAAAAAGTGCTGGCGATGGAGGACCATGCGGTCGAGAGTTTTCTCAACCGGGCCGAAACGGCGCGGTTGTTTACCTTGCGCCGCGAACTGTTCCGGCTGCACCGTATCCTTGGCCCGATGGAAGATCTGGCAAGCCAGTTTCTCAACCTGCACCTGCCGCAGATTGACGTCGATATTCACCCCTATTTCCGCGACCTGCTCGACCATATCCGCCGCGTCATCTACCGTGTTGCGGGGCTGCGTGACACGCTGACATCGGTGATCGAGACCAGCGGCCTGCTGGAACAGCAGCGGCAAGGTGCGATTACGCGGCAATTGGCGGCGTGGGCGGCGATCCTTGCGGTGCCGACCGCGATTGCGGGCATTTACGGCATGAATTTCGACATCATGCCCGAACTGCGCTGGAAATATGGCTATTATGCCGTGGTTGGCGTGATGGTGACGATCTGCCTCACGCTCTATATCCGGTTCAGGCGGGCTGGATGGTTGTAACCTTGCGCAATACGGTCCGGTAATCGGGCTCAATCGTCATCCGGTGATGGTAATTTTCCGCGCCCAGCAGGGCATGCGCGACGGGCAGACTGTAACAGGGCACGCCCATGAACAGATGATGCTCGCTATGGAAATTCACCCAATAGGGCGCAACGGTTGCCCGTTCCAGGAACCCTGCATAGGTGGTGCGGGCGTGCGAGAAGGGATCGTCGCTGCCGGTCGTGGTGCAGGCATGTTCGGCGATATTGCGCACGCGCAGGAATAGCTGGAACGTCGTCGCCAGCGCCACCAGCCACAGCATGAAGGGCAGCCAGCCCCAGAAGAGCAGCGAGATGGCGAGCAACACCGCCTGAACGGTCAGGAAGCGGCCGACGGTGCGGGCGGTGGTCTTGGCGCCGTCGATATTCGCCACCGGTGCGTCTATTCCCGAACGGCTTTGCAGGTTGAGCATCCGGCCCGCGCTTGTGTCGCGCTTGGCCGCAGCATCGCCGCTTTCGTTGCGCAGCATGGCCTGAACCCCGCGCCACGCGGCGGCGAACTGGGCGGTGCGTTGCTTGAAGAAAGTCTGGCCCGTTAGGTCGCGGACCGCCTTGCGGCGCAGGCTGGCGCGGCTGGTGGGGAAGGGCGCGGACAGCGACAGGTCGGGGTCCTCGGGCTGCTGCGTGAACTTATGATGCGTCAGATGATAGGCGCGGTAGGCGTGCAGGTCGCTGCCTGTGGCTGCGCCGGTCAGCCATTGGCCCAGAAAATTGTTCATCTTGCGGTCGGGATGTAGCAGGCCGTGCGCGCCCTCATGCATCAATATCGCAAGGCCCAGTTGGCGGCCACCCAGCAATGCCAGCGCGACCGGCGTTGCGACCAGACCTGCAATCCAGCTCCACTGCCACGCCGCCGCCGCGCCAGAGGCGGCAAGTGCCACGATGGCCCAAGCATGCGCGATCAGCCAGACCCCGCGCCAGGGCGAGACCGCCGTGATGCGCATCCATTTTTCCGCCCCGAATATCTGGCGGGGATTGGCGGCCTTTACCGCGGGCATGGGAACTCTCCTATTCTCATGCGCCAATCATAGCGCAAAAGCCGGGGGCGTCCAAATCCGCTACGTTACCGCGCTCGCCGCAAAGGCGGCCATCTCGGCCTGTGCTTCGCGCGATTCGCGGAAGGTGAAGATCGGCCAGTCGTGCACCATGCCCGCAAGCTCGCGATAGGCGACGGCAGGATGCTTGGCCTTCAGGGCGCGGGCATCGGTGACCAATATATCGTCGCCCCCGCCAAAGGCGAGGATCGGGGGCAGGCCGTCCCAGCTGCCGAAGATCGGGCTGCACCGTGGATCGGTAAGGGGCAGGCCGGCGGCGTAGATGCGTCCGGCGTCGGAAATGCCGCTGATGGTCAGGATGCCGTCGCGCCGTTCGATTGTCGCCTGATCGGGGTGCGCGGGGTTGAGGTTGAGCCAGGGGCAGACCAGCACGAGCGCCGCCGCTTGCCGGTCGCCTGCGTCCCGCGCCAGTTGGGCAAGGGCCGCTGTCATGCCGCCCCCTGCGGAATCGCCGCCCATGATAAAGGGCTTGCCGTCCAAGCCATCGACATAGCTGCGGGTGAAATCCATCGCCCATTTCAGGGCGGTGTCGGCATCATGTTCGGGCGCAAGAGGATAAAGCGGCGCGGTCACTGACCAGCCATGCGCCTTTGCCATATAGGCAAAAAAGGCCCAGTGCACCGCTGCCGGTGGATAGACATAGCCACCACCATGCCAGAAGAGCACTTGTGCCGTCGGCGCGCGGTCTTTCGGGGCAAGCGTCCAGACGGTCCGTCCGGCAAATTCGGTCTGTTCGACATACAATGCGGCACGCGCCTTGGCGTCCGGTTCGGGCACGGGCTGGGCGCGGGATTGGGCGATATTGGCCTGAAATTGCGGCCCGCCTGTAAACATCTTCCGGTAGATGCCGGTCGTGCGCAGCACAAAGCCGGTCAGGCTGGCGATTAAACTCGGCATTTTTCTCTCCCTATTTCCCGCCGGTGGCGGGGGCTGGCGTTTGTACAGCGGCCAGTTGCGCTTCGTATTTTTCTTTGATTTCGGCCAGAAGCGGGATGGCGGGATTGTCCTCGCTGCGGTTGTGTGGATCGTTGGCGAGCGGCATGAGCGTGCGGTAGGCCCCGCCGAAATTCTCGTCGTCCATCAATTGCTGCACCACTTGCCAGCGCACGGCCTGGTCATAGGGGGCAAGCTGCAACGCCCGTTCAAGCCCATGGGCGGCCACCTCGCTAATGTCCTTCCCCGACATTTGCAGGCTGCGGTAATAGAAGATGAGCGGGATGGGGTGGTCGGTTTCGATCTTGTTCAGCGCGGTGACGGCGCGGGTCACCTTCTTCCATGCCGCCTCGCCATTTTCGGCCTTTTCCGCAATGCGGGACAGCGCGTAGATTTTCTGCACATGCGCATTCACCAGCGTCGGCGCGGCGACCAGGGCCTTGTCGGCGGCGGCAAGCGCTTCGGTGTAATTCCCCGCATCATGCTCCGCTTCGGAAAGGGCGGCAAGGACGGCAGGGTCATTCGGATATTTCGCGGCTACGGCCTGCGCCTTGGGTAAGAGGACTTTCGCCGATTCCTCATCCACGCCACGCTTGGATTCGAGGATGATCGGCATCATCGCGCTTTCGGCTTCGCTCAGCTTGCGGATGGTGATCGGCCCGACCGCCAGCTTGTCGGCGGCGATGGGCAGATAGCGCATCTTGCCCTTGTTCAGATAGGCCTTCAGTTCCTTGTCCAGCACCTTCAGGTCACCAAAGGCGGTCTGTGCCGCATCCCACTCGGTCGCGCCATTGGCGAGCGCGGCGCGGTATTTGGTCAGCTGTCCCGGACGGGTGCCCGACATTTGCAAATAGTGGTAAAGCAACCAGCTACGGCCATAAAATTCGTCATAGCCTTTGACCTTGCGGGTCTTGTAGGTTTCGGAATCGAGCAACGCCTCAATGGGGACATCGACCGCATAGTTCAGTTCCGCCGCGCGGTGGTTCGCGGGCAGGCCGATGCCCATGCCGCCATCCTTTTCAAAACGGACGGTCGAGAAAAATTCGGCGAAGCCTTCGCTATACCAGCGCGGCGTGGCCCATTCGCTGACGCCGTGCATCACGTGATGGGCATATTCGTGGAACAGGACCTGTTCGCTCTGCGTGATGTTCATGCCATCGCTTTCGACGCGCGATGCAAATGCGACGGAGCCGCCCGCGCGCGGCGAATAAAAGCCCTGAAGCGCACCACTTTTGTCGCCGGCAAGTTTCTGCACCTGACCTGCGCTGCGGACAATGTAGATGGTGACGCGGTTGGAGGGGCTGGGCTTTTCATCCGCCCGTTTCAATATCCCCAACAGGCCGCTGTGATAGCGTTCGAGACGTTCGGTAAATTCGCGGACGTCTTTTTCTTTCTGGTCCGCGATAACAAGGAAATGGTCGCTGCTGGCTTCATGCCATTCGGCGCGCGCGGAAAGGGGCAGGAAAAGAACCCAAAGGCAAATGAGTGTGCCAAAAATCCGTGTCGTCATAAGCCCCCCATCACACCCTGTATGACGGGGAGCTTATTGCGTTTATTTCGACGCTGCAATCCAGTCGTCGATTTTCTTTTCAAGCACCGCGAGCGGCAGGGCGCCGGTGTTCAGCACCTGGTTGTGGAATTCGCGGACGTCGAATTTCGCACCCATGGCTTTCTTTGCCTTGTCCTTCAGACGCAGGATGGTGATGGCGCCGATTTTGTAGGCAAGGGCCTGCGACGGAATGGCGATATAGCGTTCGACCTCGGCCGTGGCGTCGGTTTTGCCCATGTCGCTGTTGGCGAGCATATAGTCGATGGCCTGTTCGCGGGTCCAACCTTTGCTGTGCAGGCCGGTGTCGACCACCAGACGCATCGCGCGCAGCATTTCGTCGGACAGGGTGCCGAACCGCTGATAGGGGTCCTTAAACAGGCCCATGTCATAGCCCAGTGTTTCCGCATAAAGCGCCCAACCCTCGACATAGGCGGTGTTGCCGCCAAAGCGCATAAAGGCGGGAAGCGCTTCATTTTCCTGCGCGATGCTGATCTGGAAATGGTGCCCCGGCGCGCCTTCGTGCAGGTACAGCGTCGTCATGCCCGGCGTGGTGCGGCTGGGCAGGTCATAGGCGTTGAAATAGAATGTGCCGGGACGCGAACCGTCGGGCGTACCATTTTGGTAGCTGCCGCCGGCTTCATATTTCTCGCGGAACTCTTCATAGGGTTTGATTTCCAGCGGCGCCTTGGGAAGATATTTAAACTGGGTCGAAATCAGGCCGTCGACCTTTTTCCCGATATCATAATAGCCCTGCGTCAGACCTTCACGGCTGGCCGGCTTGAATTTCGGATCGGTACGCAGATGTTCGAAAAATTCGGGCAGCGTGCCTTTGAAGCCGACTTCATTCTTGATCTTTTCCATGCCGGTCTTGATCCGCGCCACTTCGGACAGGCCGAGCTTGTGGATCTCGTCCGCCTTGAGCGGCAAGGTCGTCGTCTGCTCGATCTGGTATTGATAGAGCATGTCGCCGCCCTTCATCGCCGACAGACCGACCTGTTCGCGCGCCAGCGGCAGATAGCTGTCGCGCAGGAAGTCGCGCAGGCGGGTGTTGGCGGGGTAGAGACCCTTTTCGATGATGTCGCGATATTCGGTGGTCAGGCGTGCCTTGTCGGCATCGCTGAACCCTTCGGGGAATTTCTTGACCGGACCGAAATAGGGCGACTCTTCGGTCGACTGGGCCAATTGGGTGTTGAGCTGGTCGACGACATTGGTGATCGTCATCTTCGTTTCGAACACGCCCGACGCCATGCCCTGACGGAACCGGTCAATCGAACGATCCATCAGCACGATGAATTCCTTGTGGCGCTTCAGGTTGTTTTCATAATCCTGAACCGTCTTGAAAGGCGCTGCGCCCTGGCCGCTGGCGAAGGTGGGGTAAAAGGTGTGGAAACCGAAAAAGTGGTTCAGTGGACGGACAACGGTCAGGTCCATGATTTCTTTCGACAGACCTTTCAGCGCGTCGATTTGGCCCTGCTTGAACACGTCATAGGCAATCTTGTCGGTGGCGTTTAGCTTTTCGCGGTCAATCGTCTTCAGATTTTCGAGATTGGCTTCAGCGGCCTTTTTCTCATTGGCGAAATATTCGTCGCTGATGAAATCGCCGAAACGGTCGGCATAGCGCATGTCGCCACGGAACAGCGCATTAAGCGGATTGCGCTTCAGGCTGCCTTCGTCATCGGCGGCGAACAATGCGGCCAGACGCTGGCCTTCGGTTTGTGCGGTCGCGGCGGCAGGTGCCGTTTGGGCGACGGCGGTGGTGGCAACAGATGCCGACAGCGCGGCCCCTGCAAGCAAAATGAGTTTCAGTGATTTCACAAGCAATTCTCCATAAACATTGGTGCCGCCGACGGCAGCCCGCAATGGGTCCACTCTTCGGGCAACAGTTATCAGCCGCAAATATTATTCGACAGACGGCAGCTATGCGTCTTTGGGGGTATTGATTTCCAGCCAGTTATTCTGCCGGTACCATTTGGTGATAACATGCTTCACACCCTTTGCCACCGGCGTTCCGGTGTGGAGTGTCTTGTAGTTCAGCGTGCCGTCGAGGTTCATATTGTTCCACATCAGCATCATGCCCGCTTGCGGGCGCACACCGAGACCAAGATGCGGAAATTCGGTCGCGCCGCCCTCTTCGGGTTCGTTGAGGAAGATCATCGCCGTCCAGCTGCGCTGTCCGCCCGACGGGCCTTCCTGTTCCCAGTAATTCTGGCTGGGGTGGAAGAAGTCATGGTGCGCCTTGAATTCCTGCCCCACCTGATAACGCTGTCCCTGCATCGTTTCGGCATAGTCGTTTTCAATGCCCAGAACGTCGCTCATCCGCGCCTCGACTTTGGCGACAAAGGCGTCCCAGCGGTTGAGGTGGCAGCTATAGCTGGTCCGGAATCCGGCCTGTTCGGTGCCCTTGTACAGCGTTGACGGGACGGCATCGGCGTCGATTTTCTTGATCAGCGTCTTGCAGTCCGCCTTGCTCAAAAAACCCTGATACAGATAGAGCTGCGCATCGGCATGCTCCACCTGCTGCACCAGCGGGTTGGCGTTCAACCGCTTGGTAACATGCGCGCCGATCCGGGCCAGCTTGGCCGGATCATTGTTGGCGTCGAATTTCTTGATGGGTGGGTCTTCAAGCATATCGGGTCCGAATCAGGGAACGATGCGGCCTCTTACCATGACCCATGACGGCTTTTCGAGTGTCGTAATGTTGGTCAGCGGATTTTCGCTGACCGCGACGAGATCGGCGGAATAGCCGACGGCGATCCTGCCGATTTCATTCTCCATACCCAGCGTCTTGGCCGCGATAGTGGTGGCGCTTGCCAGGGCTTCGGCAGGCGTCAGCCCCGCCTTCACCAACAGGGCAAATTCGCCGCCATTGCTGCCATGTTCGAAGACGCCCGCGTCCGTGCCAAAGGCGACGGTCACGCCCATGGCCTTTGCCCGTGTGACCTGCCGTCCGGCGGCCTCCAGCGCTTGCCGGGCCTTTACCTCGACCGTCGGCGTGTAAATGCCTTTGCCGATCCGCGCCCGCACGCCTTCCAGCGCCATCAGCGTGGGAACCAGCACGGTGCCCTTGGCCTTCATGACCTTCAGCGCCGCCTCATCGGCAAAGGTGCCATGGTCGATCGTGTCGATCCCGGCTGCCGAAGCTGCCTCGATGCCGCGTGCGCCATGCGCATGGGCCATGACTTTCAGGCCCAGCGAATGCGCGGTGTCGGCGATGGACTTCATTTCCGCATCGGTAAAATGTGCCTCCAACCCGCGGCCCTGTTGCGACAGGACGCCGCCGGTTGCGGTAATCTTGATGACATCAGCGCCGAGACGCGACGCCTTGCGGACTTTCTCGGCGCATTCGGTCGGACCGGTGCAGGTATATCCGGTGTCGAGCGCGGCGAGCACATCTTTGCGGAAACCGGTCACATCGCCATGCCCACCGACGATGGACAGCGCCGGACCAGCGGCCACGATGCGCGGTCCGACAATCTTGCCCTCCGCCGTGCCGCGCCGCAGGACAAAGGCGGTGTTCTGGGCAGAGCCTGCCTCACGCACTGTGGTGAAGCCAGCCTTGACGGTCAGCGCGGCATTCTTGACGCCCATGACGACGCCCCATTCGTCGGGGTCGACGGCTTCATCGCGGAAGTCACCGCCGGGGTCACCGGTCAGGTGGACGTGGAGGTCGATAAAGCCGGGGACCAGCGTTTTGCTGGACAGGTCCACGACGGTATCGGCCTGAAATGGGTTGGTGGTTCCCTTGGCGATATCCTTGATCCGGCCATTTTCCACGAGGATCACGGCAGGGCCGGTGGGTCCTGTGACGGCGTCGGGAATGAGGTTGCCGACCATGATCGCCTGCGTTTCCGCTAGAGCGGGGGTTGTGGCGGCCAATGCGATGCTGGCCAGAAGCACGGAACGGAACATATTTCTCTCCCTGTTTTACAATGGGGAGATTGGGCAGCTTGGCGCGATGTTACAAGCGAAAAGTGGGCGCAAAAAAAGACCCGGGCATCTGGGACGTCCGGGTCTTCGCTTTCGTTCGGTATATCGTCTGGTTTCTTACCAGAAGAAGTCGTGGATGGCGTCCACCACGCGGCCGGACCGCAGGTCGATCAGCAGCACATCGTCATAATAGCGCACCCAGCGATAGGGGCCATAGGCCGGCGGCAGGCGGTAATAGGACGGATTGTTGATCCAGTAACGTTCGCCATAATAGCTCGAACCGATGTTGATGCCGATGCCGAAGCGCCGGTAGCTGTGCCCGCGATAGGGCGAATAATAGCGGCCGGGGCTGTAATAGTTCCGGTACCGGTCCCGATGCCCCCGCCAGTCATAGCGGCGGTCATTGCGCCAGCCCTGATTCCAGCGGCTGCCCCGGTTGTCGTCGTCGCGGCTCCAGCTGCGATCTCCGCCCCGGTAGTTTTCACCGCTGCGGTTGATGCTGCCTTCACGGCCACGGTTCCAGTTGCGCGCTCCATCATCATCGCGGTCACGCTGTTGATAGCCGCCCGGTTGATAGCCGCCCTGGTTTCCACCATTGCGGCGGCTGTACCGGCCGTCATTGTCATCATTGCTGCGCCGCTCTTGCGACCAGGTGCGCACCGTGCGGGGAGGTTGTGGTGTTTCCTCACGTGCCTGTGGCGGTACGTCCTGTTGGACGCGCCAGCCCTGATTTCCGCTGCGCTGGCCTTCGCCGCCACGACGCCGTTCGCCCCTGCGGCCATCGCCATCGCGGCCTTCGCCACGCTGGAACCCGGCTTCATCCTGCACCTGCAGGGCATTGTGGCTGGTCTGTACCGGCACCGCCGCCGCCTGCGCAACGACAGGAGTCATCACGGTTGCCGCGACCAAAGTTGCCAAAATAATCTTCTTCATGATCATTCCCCGATGCAGGTGCCCAATGCCCCGGCATGCAGTGGTTAATGGCCGAGTCGTTGTGAAGCGTGGCTGAACTGGCAGTTCATGTTCATGAAAGGAAGCGTTTTGATGAACAAGATTGTAATCGCGCACCAAGCGACCCTCACCCGACCTTGTCAAAAGGGATGTCGAGCACGGGAAACTTCTCCCATCCGTTGAAGTCGAAATGCCACCATTCGTTGGACAGGCCGACAAAGCCCTCGGCCTCCAGATAGCGTTGCAGGCGGGCGCGGTTTGCGATCGCTGTGGCGCTGGCGCCCATATAGTCGCGGTGCGCCTTCTCCGAAAAATCGTCGAAGCCGGTTGGCATTTCCACCAGTTCGCCGGTCGCCAGATCGTGCAGGCTGAGGTCGACGGCGCAGCCCCGGTTATGCTTTGACCCGCGCTTGGGGTTGGCGACATAGTTTTTCTTCGGACCCACGGGCGTCGCATCCCACAGCTTTTTCGTGACGCGCCACGGACGATAGGCGTCGAAAATCGTCAGGCCAAAACCGTCGACACGGGCGGCGGCGCTGGCACGGGCGACGGCTGCGGCTGCGGGCGCGGTCAGGAAGGCGCGGGCTTCGCTGTACAGGACAGTGCCGGTGAAATTGTTGGTGGTCGCATAGCGCATGTCGAGGCGGATGGTGGGGTCGATCTTGACCAGTTCGACCAGACGGCCCGGATCGGTCGCCGCCAAGGTCTTGGCCTGCTTGGCCGGGATGAAGGCCACATCCTTGTCCGGCCGGGCAGGGGCGCATCCGGCGAGCGGCACAAGAGCCAGCCCCAGCGCCACCTGCCGGCGGGAAAGCACTAGCTGGCGTCCTTGGCCAGCCATTCTTCCAGCCATTTGATCGTGTAATTGCCGTTCTGGAAATCGGGATCTTCCAGAAGCTTCTGGTGCAAAGGAATGGTTGTCTTCATCCCCTCGATCACAAATTCACCCAGCGCACGCCGCAACCGCATCAGGCATCCCTCGCGGGTCTGGCCATAGACGATCAGCTTGGCGATCATGCTGTCATAATATGGCGGCACCTTATAGCCATGGTACAGCCCGCTATCGACGCGGACATAGAGACCGCCTGGCGGGTGGTACCAGCTGACCGTGCCGGGCGAGGGCATGAAGGTGACGGGATCTTCGGCGTTGATGCGGCATTCGACCGCATGGCCGGTGAAGGTCACTTCGTCCTGCGTGAAGGACAAAGGCTTGCCTTCCGCCACGCGGATCTGTTCGCGGACGAGGTCGAGGCCGGTGATCATTTCGGTCACCGGATGCTCCACCTGCAGGCGGGTGTTCATTTCGATGAAGTAGAATTCGCCATTTTCCCAGAGGAACTCGATGGTACCTGCACCGCGATAGCCCATGTCGGCCATGGCCTTGGCGCAGATATTGCCCATGCGGTCACGTTCTGCGGTGGACAGCACCGGCGAGGGGGCTTCTTCCAACACCTTCTGGTGGCGGCGCTGCAACGAACAGTCGCGTTCGCCCAGATGCACGGCATTGCCATTGCCGTCGCCGAAAATCTGGAATTCGATATGGCGCGGGTTGCCGAGATATTTTTCGAGATAGACCGTCGCGTCGCCAAAGGCGGCCTTAGCCTCGGACCCGGCTTGCTGCATCTGGCTTTCCAGCTCTTCTTCGCTGTTCACCACCTTCATGCCGCGTCCGCCGCCGCCCGATGCGGCCTTGATGATCACCGGATAGCCGATGTCGCGCGCAATCGCCTTGGCTTCGGCCACATCCTCGATCGCGCCGTCGCTGCCCGGAACGAGCGGCAGGCCGAGCGCGCCAGCGGACCGCTTTGCCTCGACCTTGTCGCCCATGGTGCGGATATGTTCGGGCTTGGGGCCGATCCACTTGATGTCGTGGCTTTCGACGATTTCGGCAAATTGCGCATTTTCCGACAGGAAACCATAGCCCGGATGGATTGCATCCGCATGGCTGATTTCCGCCGCTGAAATAATCGCCGGAATGTTCAGATAGCTGTCGGTGGCCGAGGGCGGTCCGATGCAGATGGCTTCATCCGCAAGCCGGACGTGCATCGCCTCGGCATCGGCGGTCGAATGGACCGCGACCGTTTTAATTCCCATTTCATGCGCGGCACGATGGATACGGAGCGCAATCTCGCCACGGTTGGCGATCAGGATTTTCTCAATGCCCATATTTACGCGATAACCATGAGCGGCTGGTCAAATTCGACGGGCTGTCCGCTTTCGACGTAGATCTCGGTCACGGTGCCGCTGTTCGGCGCAACGATGGGGTTCATGACCTTCATCGCTTCGATAATCATGACGGTATCGCCTGCCTTGACCTGCTGCCCGACCGATACGAACGCGGCTGCGTCGGGTTCGGGGGTCAGATAGGCGGTGCCAACCATGGGCGATTTCAGCGCGTTCGCGGCAACTGCCGGTGCGCTTTCGGTGGTATGCGCGGGGGCGGCCTGCGCAACGGGTGCGGCCGCAGCGACCGGCGCGGCAGCGACGGGGGCCGCAATAGCGGTCATCGTGCGCGACACGCGGATCTTGCGATCGCCGTCCTCAACCTCGATTTCGCTTAAACCGGTATCGTTCAGCATTTCGGCCAATTCGCGGACCAGATCTGTATCCACCTGCATTCCGCCGTTGCTGCCTGATTTTGCCGCCATTTTTTGCTCCTTGCGCCCCGAAATTTTAATGTGCTGCGCCTAATGTCAAACTTGTAACGCTGCGTCCAGCGCGAGTTGATAGGACTTTGCGCCATGTCCTGCAAACACCGCCTTCGCGCCCATGCCTACATAACTTAAATGCCGGAACTCTTCGCGTTGGTGCGGGTCGGACAAATGGACCTCGAAAACAGGTATCTTGATCGCCTTGATCGCGTCCATCAGCGCAATCGACGTGTGCGTATACCCCGCCGCGTTCAGCAGCACGGCCTTCGCCCCTTCGGCCTGCGCCTCGTGCAGCCAGTCGATCAGATGGCCTTCATGGTTCGATTGCCGGAAATCAATCTCCGCCCCCGCCTCGTGCGCCTGGTCATCAAGCATCGCGGCAATATCGTCCAGCGTGTCATGGCCGTAAATCTCCGGTTCGCGCGTTCCGAGCAGGTTGAGATTGGGGCCGTTCAATACGAAAATCAGGTCAGTCAAAACGCGTCATCTTCCCTCAAAAATCATAGGTCAGCCCGATCCGGGTGACCGTGTCGGTTTCCTCTTTGCCGAATAATGGCCGGTCCTGATAGCGCAGGTCGTAGGAAATCTGTGAAGAAATACGTCCGGTCAGCTTGGCCTGCAGGCCGGTGACAGCGCGGATGGTGTTGCTGTTTTCTTCGGCGACCAGTTCCATATTGTGCGACAGCTTGACCTTGTCGTTCATCTGCCAACTGCTCGTCAGCGCGCCGCGTCCCGCCAGATTTGACCGTTCGAGGCCCCCGCGGTTCCAGTCGTGGCGAAAGGCGGGGCCTGCCTCCAGCGATATAGCCACATCGGCGTCGCGCACAATGCGCCAGCCAAGGCCAAGGCTGGAAGTCGCCCGATGGTCAAGCCCTGCCAGAACGTCGCGTTCATATTCCAATATGCCGAGCGCATAGTGCCGGTCGCTGATCGTCCAGTCGCTCTGGTAGGCGGCGTTGAGATATTCGCGCGAGGTCTTCCCTTCGCTTTCCTGATAATCGCCGCGCAGGCGGACCTGATGCGACCAGGCGGCACCGCTGCGCTTGATCACCGCGCCGACGGTGATGCCGAAGCTGTCGGTATTGCCGCTGGTGTGGAAGCCACCCAGATCGCCGCGTCCGGACCATTTGACGGGCGAAGGCGCAGGCGGTGCCGGTGCGGCGGCGACGACTGGGGCAAGTGCTGGCGGTGCGACGGGCAATGGGGCCACAACTTGTTGCGCAGGCGTGCTTTCCAGCGCCAGCAGCAGATTGTCGATTTCGACGCTGTCGCCGGGATAGGTAAGCCTGGCAAATTTCACCACGGCGGCCAGTTCGGCGGGATTTCCTTCGCGCGCGGCGGCCTCCATCATCTGCCGCACCGGCTGGGGGAGTTCGGCATGCGCGGGGGTTGCGAGCATCAGGCCCGCCGCCAAATAGAAAAAGATTTCATATCGTGGCCGCATAGGACGCCTTTTTGGCAAGCCGGGTTGCTATTGCAATTGCACTCTTCCTATATGGCGCAAATTAGAAAAAGCGAGACGAAATGGCCCTTTCCCAGATGACCGACAGCATTTCCATCCAATTGAACGGTGACCCGCGCCGCGTGGCCGCCGGAATGAGCGTTGCCGATCTGGTGCGCGAAATCGGACTGGATCCCGCAAAGGTCGCGGTCGAGCGCAATATGGAGATCGTACCCCGCTCGACTTTGGCCGATGTCGTCCTTGCCGACGGCGACACGCTCGAGATCGTGCATTTTGTCGGTGGCGGACAGGCGGATAGCTGGACCGTTGCGGGCCGGACATTCACCTCACGGCTGATTGTCGGCACCGGCAAATATAAGGACTTCGAACAAAATGCCGCCGCTCTGGTGGCCTCGGGCGCGGAAATCATCACGGTCGCCGTGCGCCGGGTCAATGTCTCCGACCCCAAGGCACCGATGCTGACGGACTATATCGATCCCAAAAAATATACCTATCTGCCCAACACCGCCGGATGTTTCACCGCCGACGACGCGATCCGCACCCTGCGGCTGGCGCGCGAGGCGGGCGGCTGGGATCTGGTGAAGCTGGAGGTATTGGGAGAGGCGAAGACGCTCTACCCCGATATGCGCGAAACATTGAAGGCGACCGAAGTGCTGGCCAAGGAAGGTTTTCTGCCCATGGTCTATTGCGTCGATGATCCCATCGCCGCCAAGCAGTTGGAAGAGGCAGGCGCGGTGGCGATCATGCCTTTGGGCGCACCCATCGGGTCGGGGCTGGGTATCCAGAACCGCGTGACCATCCGCCTGATTGTCGAAGGGGCTTCGGTTCCGGTGCTGGTCGATGCAGGGGTAGGCACCGCTTCGGATGCGGCGGTCGCGATGGAACTAGGCTGCGATGGCGTGCTGATGAACACGGCGATTGCGGAGGCCAAAGACCCGATCGCGATGGCAACCGCGATGAAGCTGGCGGTCGAATCAGGGCGCCTCGCATACCGCGCCGGACGCATGGGCCGCCGCATGTATGCCGATCCGTCGAGTCCGCTTGCCGGGCTGATCTAATCGCCCAACGGCATTTTGGGTCGGATTTCTGTAATATAATTGCAAAATGTGTCGTTCGTCGAACCCTTTTGTGCGTTCGCGTCGACGCTGGTCGAACCATCGACTGTCTTAGCGCTTTATCGAAACTGTAATGCCCGGGCAACACAGCAGGGGTAGAAGCATTTCTGCAGGACGGGCTTGCAAACTTGCTCCCCAGCTACGGAAGTCGGCCCGCCTGCACCCTCTCCCACAGGCCGACGGCGTAACGTCGCGGCCTTTAAAAAAAGGATGTTCAAAATGGCTACCCCCAAGCTGTTTCACGTTGCAATGATTGCCGCATCGGCACTGGCTTTATCTACCCCCGCCATGGCCGAATGGAAAACCGTCTCGGTCCAGCATGAAGACCTCGACCTGTCGACTGCCAAGGGTCAGGAACGCCTGAAAACCCGCGTCAAGTCGGCTGTACAACGCGTCTGTGCCAGCCCACGGGCGATAACGCTGAAAGAGCGTATCGACCAGAATAACTGCGAAAAGGACTCACTGGCCCGCGCCATGCCGAAGGCGGAACAACGCATTGCGGCCTATGCCGAAAGCCGCCGCGTCGCCCTGCGCGACTAAGGCTTTGAAGTTTTACGGTGGGGGCTCTGGCCAGAAATGGCCGGGGCCCTTTTTATTTGCCTGCGAGCTTTTTGACGTCGGCGAGATATTTGCGCCCGATGCGCATCGACAGATCCTCGCCCAACAGCGCGTGCCACACGCCGCCGCCTTCATGGCGAAGGCCGGTGATCAGGTCGCGGCGGACAATATGGCTGCGGTGGATGCGCTGGAACTGGTCGGGGTTCAACCGCTCCTCCAGCGCTGAAATGGTCTGGTGCAGCAGATAGCTGCGTCCGGCGGTATAAAGCCGCATATAATCGCGCTCGGCCTCGATGCGTTCGATATCGACCGCGGCGATGCGGATCAGCTCTGCGCGGTGCGAGACCCAGAATTCGCTGGCATAGTTCCCGCCGCGGCCCGCAGGGCTGGCCGCAGGGGTCGGCGCTGTCTCGATACTTTTCGCGCGCGCAATGGCCCGGCCGAGCCGTTCGCCGGATACGGGTTTCAGCACATAATCGACAACGTCGAGGTCAAATGCCTCGACCGCGAAATTGTCATAGGCGGTGACGAGGATGATCGACGGTTTCTTGTCCATCAGGCCCAGCGCGCGTGCGGCATTGATGCCGTCCATCTTCGGCATGCCGATATCGAGGAACACGAGGTCGGGCGTCAGTTGCTGCGCCAGACGCAAAGCCGCGACGCCGTCATTGGCGGTGCCGACAATTTCGATGACCGGATGGTCGTTGCACAATATTTCGAGGCGCTCGATCGCCAGCGGCTCGTCGTCGACGATCATCGTGCGCAAGCGGCTCATATTGTCATCCTATGGCTGAGGGGTACGGTCAACGTCGCGCGGTAGCCGCCGCCGGGGAAAGCCTCTGTCTCAAGCTTGGCGGCGGATTTATAGCGGGCTTCCAGCCGGTCGCGTACATTGGCAAGGCCGATGCCATTGCCGCCGACATGGGTCACGTCCATTGCTTCGCCATCATCTTCGACGCTGATGACGAGATGTTCGTCCTGCAGCTTTGCGCTGATCGTGATCGTCACCGGACGCGTGGTGCGCGACACGCCATATTTGATGGCATTTTCGACCAGCGGCTGCAGGATCAGTGCAGGCACATGCTGGTGCATCAGCTCCGGCGGAATGTCGATCCTGGTCCGCAGGCGCTTGGGATGGCGCACGCCTTCAATCTCCAGATACAGGCGTTGCAGGTCGACTTCTTCTTCCAGCGTGACATCTTCCAACGGATCGGACGACAGGCTGGTCCGGTAGAAATTGGACAGGTTCTGGATCATCGTTTCCGCCTCTGTCGGTTTGCCGGTGATGACCAGGCTCGACAGCGAATTCAGCGTGTTGAACAGGAAATGCGGGTTCACCTGATAGCGCAGCGACCGCAGCTCTGCATCCTGAGCGGCCTGTGCAAAGCGGGATGTCTTGCGCTCCGCCTCGCGCACTTCGCGAGCATAGCCGATGGCGACATAGAGCGACGCCCAGGCAATCAGGAAGAAATAATGGGTGACGGAAATATCGGCAATTTCCTGCCAGAAGGACAGGCCAAGCTGGTCCTTCAGATCCTCCACCGTCCGGCCCACATTCGGGTCCTTGAACAGGCTGATGGGATCATAGAGGTTGAAGATATAGAAATTGGCCGACGCCAACAGGATCGCCGCCGGTATCGAACCCAGAAAGGCCAGGCTGACCCGGAAACCCAGCGATTGCCGGTCGGCGAGGCGCAGTCCAAGATAGAGTATCCATGTCACGAAGATACCGACTACGGCCACCATCAGGCGGCGTTCGAACAGTGTCGCCTGCGCCGGAAAGTCGAGAAGTGCGGCGCGCAACGACAGGATCAACGCATAAAAGGCCCAAAAGCCGATGATGGTCAAAAGTGCCATCTGTTGGCCGACAAGGGCCTTGCGTTGCTGGACAAAATACATGGTCTTTACATAGCCGATTTTACGAAGGTTGCACTATGTCCCGCGTTTCTCGTCGAATTGGCCGTCAAGTTGGTCGAAACTTTTTCTTGCCATTGGTGCCGTAAACGATTCATTAACGATAAATCGGCGAATATGATGGTCTATGGTGACAGGGGAATTGGTGCCATGACAAAGAGCAAGAGTGACGGGCCGGGCATGATGACCCTGGCAGAAATCAAGGAATTCGCTGGCTTTAGCGCCGCGACGCAACGCTATATTCGCCGCTCGCTCGATGTTGCGTTTGACCGGAAAGACGCCATTGCCCTGTGGTCCCGCGACGCGGTGGAAGCCACAACGATCAAGGCGCAGCATAAATTTTACGATAAACTGCCCGAAATCCGCGCGCTCATCCCGGACTCCAGCTCGATCGAGGATGCCGAGCCGTTCCTGACGCAGTTGATCACTGTATCGGCCTTTGACCTGGGCCAGAGCCGCCTCGACGGTTTTGCCGCCTATCGCTTTCTATATGAACGCCTGATTGGTGCCGATGCCCGGCCGTGGCTGCCGTCGGCCTTTTGTGCGGCGGCTTCGATGCCCCATCTGCAACCCGAACGGCGCAAGGCGTTGCTCCAGTCGATCAGCGAAGCGGCGGCAACTGCCCCCGGCTGGTCGAAACGGCAGCCGAGCTTTTACCCCGAATGGGTCGAAAAGGTCGACGCGGACAACAGCAAGGCGCGTTAAGCGTCGCGTTTGCGATAGCGGAAATACCAGACCTCGTGCCCGATCCTGCGGGCCTTGGCCTCGTACCGTGTCTCCGGCCAGCCGCCGGGACGTTTCTGGAAATCGCCGGGCTTTTCACACAGCCAGTCAAACTGGTCACGATGCCGTTGCATCACCATCAGCGCGTGGCGCAGATAGACCGGATGGTCGGTGCCGAAGCGGAATTCGCCGCCGGGTTTCAGCTTGGCCGCAATCAGATTGACCGGACCGTCATTCATCATGCGCCGCTTGGCATGGCGCGCCTTGGGCCATGGGTCGGGGTGCAGCAGATAGACGAAGCTGAGCGAGCCGTCGGGCACGCGGCGTAAAATCTCCAGCGCGTCCCCCATGTGCAGCCGGACATTGCGCAGCGCCCCGTCGCGAATATGGGTGAGCGCCATCGCCACCCCGTTGAGGAACGGTTCGCAACCGATAAAGCCATGGTCAGGCAGCATATCGGCGCGCTGCGCCATATGCTCACCCCCGCCAAAGCCGATTTCGAAATGCATGGTGCGCGTGTCGCCAAACAGGCTTTGGCTGGTCAACTCGCCTTCGTCGGGCACAGAAATCTGCGGCAGCAGGCTTTCCACCAGATCGGATTGTTCCGACCGCAGTTTCTTGCCCTTGGACCGCCCGTACAGGCGGTTCAATGTGGTCGGGTCGCCGGGTTTGTGCGCAGTCATGCGGGCGCGATTAGCGCTTTGACCGTCGAAATCAAGTCAGGCGTTAGGCCAGCGCGGCTTTCAGGTCCTCTACAAGATCGGTCCGCTCCCACGGGAAGAAGTCGCCTTCTGCCTTGCGGCCGAAATGGCCATAGGCGGCGGTCTTGCGGTAGATGGGCTTGTTGAGGCCCAAATGGGTGCGGATGCTGCGCGGGGTTAGGCCCCCCAGTTTCTCGATGCTCATGATCGCCTGTTCGATCTTGTCGTCGCCCACGGTGCCCGTGCGGTGCGTGTCGACATAGAGCGACAGCGGCTTCGACACGCCGATGGCGTAGGCAAGCTGGATGGTGCAGCGGGTCGCAAGACCAGCGGCAACGATATTCTTCGCCAGATAGCGGGTGATATATGCTGCCGAGCGGTCGACCTTCGTCGGGTCCTTGCCGCTGAACGCGCCGCCGCCATGGGGCGCTGCGCCGCCATAGGTGTCGACGATGATCTTGCGTCCGGTCAGACCGGCGTCGCCGTCGGGGCCACCGATTTCAAAGCTGCCGGTCGGGTTGATGTGATATTCGGTTTCGGTAAGCAGGTTGGCGGGCAGGATGTCCGCGATCACGCCCTTCACATAGGCGTGCAGTTCGGCTTCCTTTTCGCCTTGGTCATAGCCCTTGGCATGCTGCGTTGACACGACGATCGCGGTCGCGGCGCTCGGCTTGCCTTCGCTGTCGTAGCGCAGGGTCACCTGGCTCTTGGCATCAGGCTCCAGAAAAGGAGCGGTGCCGGCATGGCGGTCGGCGGCCATGCGCTGCAGGATCTTGTGGCTGTAATCGAGCGTGGCGGGCATGAGGTCGGGGGTTTCGGTCGACGCATAGCCGAACATGATACCCTGATCGCCTGCGCCTTCATCCTTGTTGCCCGACGCGTCAACGCCCTGCGCGATGTGCGCGGATTGCGGGTGCAGGTTATTTTCGAAGCGCAGCGTTTCCCAATGGAAACCTTCCTGCTCATAACCGATTTCCTTTACGGTCCGGCGAACGGTCGCTTCGACCTCTTCCTTCACTCCAGCGGCCCAGTTGCCGTTTTCGTCCATGATGCCCTTGCCGCGGATTTCACCGGCAAGAACGACAAGTTGCGTCGTGGTAAGCGTTTCGCACGCGATACGTGCTTCGGGATCTTTGGACAGGAACAGGTCGACGATGGCGTCGGAAATCTGGTCGGCAACTTTGTCCGGATGGCCTTCGGATACGGATTCCGAGGTGAACAGGTAATTGGAGCGCATGGTTTTTCCAGTCTATGGCTGTGTCTGCGTATAAAGAATTCTTTATATCGAAGCGGGCCCTTAGCGGGAAGTGCTCCGGCGGGCAAGGGGTAACAGCGCCCCTGCGATGAGCAGCAAGGCAAATCCGACCGGCAGGATATTGCCATAGGTTGCGAACAATGTCGGTGCCTTTGCAACGGGCAAACGCGCGTCGATGCGTCCGAATGCACCCAGCGGCAGCCGCTGGACAATCCGGCCATCGGCATCGATGATCGCGCTGATGCCAGTCGGCGTCGCGCGCACGATGGGCATGCCCTCCTCAATGGCGCGCAGCCGCGCCTGCGCCAGATGCTGCGGCGGACCGACGGTGCCGAACCATGCGTCGTTGGACGGGTTGAAGATGAAGTCCGGCCGTTTGCCGCTGTCCACGACCTGACCGGAAAAGATGATTTCATAACAGATTTGCAAGCCAACCTGCACCGGCTGGTCCCCGACCTTCACGGTCAGGGTCTGCGGCCCCGGCCCGGGCCAGAAGTCGAGATCCCCCGGCACCAACCGTGCCAGACCGAGCGGGCGGAGCAACCAGGGCACGGGCAGATATTCGCCATAAGGCACCAGATGCGCCTTGTCATAATGGCCGAGCAGCTTGCCGTTCGAATCGAGCGCGCTGACGCTGTTGCGGGCGGCAACCAACTGGCCCTTTTCGATAACGAGACGGTTCGCACCGGTCACCAGCACATCGCCGTCCTGCATCAGGGTCGTCAGCCGCGCACGGGCACCTGCGGCGCTTTCGCCGGGTTGGAATTGATAATAGCGGTAGGGATAGCCATCCTCCAGATAGTCCGGCAACGCGGCCTCGGGCCACAGCAGAAGGCGCGGGCCCTGGTCGGGCAGGGGGCGGCTGTTCATGGCGAGCTTGGCGAAATTGATCGCTTCATAGCCCGGTTCATATTTGTCAGCCTGCGAAATGTCGGGCTGGACGATGGTCAGGCGCGGCCCTTTCGGAAGACCGGGTGTCGTGGGGATTTGCACCCCATATAGCCCTAGCGCGGCCAGTACCGCGACGCCGCCCAAAAGGGGCCGCCACTGCCGATGCAGCGCCAGCAGGATCAGACCCGATGTCGCCACGACGATTGCGGAAAGACCATAGGTGCCCAATAGCGTCGCTGCGCGTGCCAGCTCGAGTTGCGCTTGCCAGATGACGGCCAGGGGATTCCACGCAAAGCCGGTAAACACCCAGCTGCGCAGCCATTCGCTGATCGTCCAGCATCCGGCAAAGGCGAGGATGAGAGGTAGCAACGCCCCGGGCGTGGCGGCGGGCTTGACGCGGCTGTTGATCCACCATGCCCCGCCCGCCGCCAGTGCGGGATAGACTGCGAGATACAGCGCCAGCGTGACGACGGCAAAATAGCCAAGCCAGATCGGCATCGCCGCCTGAAAGGTGAAGGCCACCGCAATCCAGTTGTTGCCCGCGCTGAAATGGCCGACGCCGAACAGCCAGCCGATCATGGCGGCGCGCCGTGCGCCGGACGCGTGGCCCACAAGATGGATCAAAAGGGCAAAGCAGAGCAGCGTGACCGGCCATAGCCCCAACGGTTCAAATCCGGCGGCGGAAATGGCCCCGGCGACCAACGCGGACCAGCGGGGATATTTCAAAAGGAATGCGGGGATTCTCTGCACGGCGCCGTCTTTGCCCATCGGCGGGGACAAAAGCAACACGGCACGCAAGGGCAGGGACGGCTTTTTGCAATATGTTGCTGTGCATTCAGAAAGCTGATGCTAGGGGTCCGCGATGCTTATCTTTGCCCTCATGCTCGCCCCTGCGACGCCATCTGCCCTTTCGGAAGTGCATCAGCGCGATATCGCCTGCGTCGTGGAAATCGCCGTTCAGGCCGACGCGCAAAAGCGGGGCATGGCCGCTGGCACGGATGTGCAGGCAAATGGAAAACGCTGGGCGGGGATTGTCGGCGACCGGATCGTCTACGAAACCGGTCAGCCGCGCGAAGTCGTCGCCCTCGCCATGCAGGAAGCCGCGCAGGCTGGCGTCGGCAAGCCACGCGATGGCGCTTTGCTCGATGCCTGCACCCGCCAGATGCTGCGCGAACTGGCTGCGGCATCGGCGGCAGACCAACCCTTACCCAAACCGGTGCAATCCAAATGAGCCTCAGACCCTTCCACCTCGCCTTTCCTGTCCATGATTTGGCGGTCGCGCGGCATTTTTACGGCGACATTCTCGGCTGTGATGAAGGGCGTTCGTCCGACCATTGGGTCGATTTCAATTTCTTCGGGCACCAGCTTGTGGCTCATCTCGACCCTGCCGCACGGTCGGTGTCGACGCACAATCCGGTGGACGGGAAAGATGTTCCGGTGCCGCATTTCGGTGTGGTGCTGAATATGGATCAATGGGAAGAACTGGCGCGGCGTGTCGATGCCGCAGGTATCGCATTCGGGATCGCCCCCCATGTCCGCTTCAAAGGCGAGATCGGGGAACAAGCGACCATGTTCTTTTATGACCCCAGCGGCAACGCCCTGGAGTTCAAGGCGTTCGGTGACGACGCCCGAATTTTCGCGCGCTGATTAAGGGGTCGCGTTGACGCGTTGGACGGTTGCCGACGGCTCGCCGGTAATGCCCTCGGCCTGTTCGATCACGACTTCGGCCTCACGGATGACGGCATCGTCATCCTCCACCTCATCCAGTGCTGCTTCGGCCAGATCGCTCTCGCTTGCCGGCACCGCATTTTGCGGCAGCACTTGGGTGACAGCTTTCTCTTCCGCAACAGGTGCTTCTTCGCCGCTTTGCGCGTAAAAATGGGCGCCCATCAAGACGAGGGCGGCAATCGTAATGGTCGCGATAAAACTAACGATATTGCGTGAGCTATTGTCCATGGGTCCACCTTGTTCCGGGGGACATGATAAACGCTGCTGCTTAACAAGGCCCTAAGCCGATGAGGACGGATTTTCCATTTTGATGACGTTCGAGCATTTATCGCTCTTCTCCGCTCCGCCGCCCGCCAGCATCGAAAAGGCGATGAAGCCGCCGACCACGAGGACCAGAAAACCTGCGGTGACCCACGCAAGATATTTGTCGATAAAGCTTTTGATCGGCGGACCGAATTTCCAGAACAGCACACCGACCAGCATGAACTGGAACGCGCGCGACAGGACGCTTGCCCAGATGAAGGTCCACAGGTCCATATGGATGAAACCGGCGGTCAGCGTCAGCAGCTTGAACGGAATGGGCGTGGCGCCCTTGATCAGGATAATCTCCGCCCCGAATTCGCGCAGGTAACAGGCGGCCGCCGGAAAGCTGTCCCACAGGCCGAGTGTCTTGAGCAAGGTGACGCCAATCGTTTCATAGGCGAAAAAGCCTATGGCGTAACCAAACAGTCCGCCCAGCACCGATGCGAGCGTGCAGACCATACCATACCGCAGCGCCTTGTCCGGACGGGCAAGGCACATCAGGCCCAGCAGGGGGTGCGGCGGGATCGGGAAGAAGCTCGATTCCATGAACGAGAACAGGAACAGCCACCGCTCCGCATGGGCGTGCGCGGCTTTTTCCATCATCCATTCATAGAGGCGTCTCAACATCAGGCGGGGCGTTAGCCGTCACCGTTCCTGTTGTCCAAATTTTTCGCTGGTGGCGGTTGGCGGAAGTTCAGGCTTCGGCCTTGGCGCTTGCCGCAACGCGGATCTCGGCGGCGGCATCGCGGTCCGGCGCGGCGAGGAAATAGCCCAATATGATGAGCAGAAGGACGACGAATATCTTTATAAGGTCCCGCAAATCCTGTTGCTGCAGCCGCCGCTTGGCGCGGTTGCGCGGCGGTAGGGGCTTGCCCGCAATATCCAGCAAAGTCGCCATTACATATTCCCTCCGGACGTGTCGGATGACGTCCGCGCAAAACCACATTGATTGCAGGTAAAATGATTCATGCGCGAATTTGTTCCCCACTGCGAAAAAGAGTTGCAAAGAGCAACTGATATGGCAGTGTGGAGGCCAAGGCCGATCCCGGCCACATCTTCAGGAGAATAGATCATGAAATTATATGGTGCCCCGGTTTCGCCTTTCGTCCGCAAAGTGCTGGCCTTCGCCATTGAAAAGGGACTGGCGCTCGAACTTGTGCCGATCGGCCTTGGTGACCAGAACCCCGAATTTCTTGCTTGCAGTCCGTTCCGCAAGATGCCCGGCTTTACCGATGGCGATTTTGCCATTTCGGATTCGACCGCCATCGTCACCTATCTCGACGCCAAATATTCCGACACGCCGATGATCCCCGCCGATGCCGAGGGCCGCGCGCGGGTTATCTGGTTTGACGAATTTGCCGACACCATATTGACCGCAGCATCGGGCGCGATGTTCTTCAACCGCATCGTGTCCCCCAAATTTGTCGGCAAGCCCGGCGATGATGCCTTGGCTGCCAAGGGCGAGACCGACATGGGACCCATTTGCGCCTATCTGGAAGGCGTGCTGCAGGACGGCGGCTTTCTGGTCGGCGACAGCCTGACCCTCGCCGATATTTCGGTAGCCAGCCCCTTCGTCAACGCCGCGCATGCCGGCTATATCCCGGACGCCGCAACCTATCCGAAGCTGACCGCCTATTTGGCGACCATGCACAGCCGCCCAAGCTTCGCCGACTGGATCCGCCGCGAACGGAAGATGTTGGGTCTGGGTTGACGCGGGCAGGCCGATCTGAAAGCTAGAGACCGGCAATGAAGCTGTGCGAGATGCGCCTTAAGGCCCTTTCTCGCGGCGGGATTGCCGGACCTATCGGGGGAAGGGGTTTTCGGGTATGCAGGCAGGATCGATTTTAGGCGGCGCGCCCATTTGGGTTTATGTCCTGTTGGCCGGTCTGATCGCGCTTGGCATAAGGCGGCTCAAGCCGCGCGAAGTGCCCTTGGTCGTGGCCTTAATACCGGTAACGGCCTTTTTCCTGTGGAGCGTCATCGGGGCGCTGAGTTTTGCGCAGTCTGCAGGCGCTGTTTTCGCGGCCATTGCCTGGGTGAGCGGTATCGGGACAGGCGCGGTCAGCGCGTTTGTCCTTCCCGAAGCGCGGGCAAAGCGTATCGCCGGAGGACGCATCCTGCTGCCCGGAAGCTGGATGCCGCTGTGCCTGTATATGACCGTCTTCATCGCCCGCTTCGCCTGCGGGGCGTGGGCCGCGATAGTGCCCGCGCAGGCTTTGGTCGCAACGGCCATCGGTATCGCGATTGGCGCGGCCTTGACGGGGCGGCTCGCCATGTGGGTGCTCAACTGGGAAAATGAAGGCGCCACCGCGCCCGCCGCGCCCTAGTCCGCGCTTCGGCGCTTCTCCACTTTTTTTGCGCACGCTTTTTTGCCGTGCGGGCACCTATTTGTCTTGCAAATAAGAATCATTCTTAATAACTGCGCTGTATAATAATGCGAATCGTTCGCAATAATGCAGTAAAGGAATGACCATGCCCCGTCCCGCCCTCGTCTCCCGTGCTCTTTTGGCAGGCGCGCTCTCTGCCTCGATTGCCGCTCCTGCACTGGCGGAAGAGGATCTGGCGGACTCGGAAGACCGGCGGACGATTATCGTGACGGGGGAACGGGACGGCGATGCCAATCCCAACGCCAACCCCAATGCGCCCTACAAGGTCGAAAGTTCGGCCAACAGCAAGTTTACTGAACCGCTGCGCGATACGCCCAAAAGCATTACAGTCATTCCCAAGGAGGTCATCGAGGATATCGGAGCCACCAGTTTTCGCGAGGTCGTGCGTTCGACCCCCGGCGTGACTCTGGGCACAGGTGAAGGCGGGAACGCCTTTGGCGACCGTATCTTCATCCGCGGGTTCGAGGCGCGCAACGATGTCTATATTGACGGCCTGCGCGACCCCGGCGTGTCGAGCCGCGAAATTTTCGGCGTCGAGCAGATCGAAATCGTCAAAGGCCCGTCGGGCAGCTTCGGCGGACGCGGGACGACGGGCGGGTTGGTCAGCCTGCAATCGAAACGGCCGCAGATCGACAACGACTTTGCCGTGGTCGAAGGAACTGTCGGGACCGAAAACCATGTGCGCGGAACGATCGACGCGAATGTCATGCTGACCGATAGCCTCGCGCTGCGCGTCAACACGCTTTACCATCAGGCCGACACACCGGGCCGCGATTATGTGGAAAGCACCAAAAAGGGCACCGCCATCGCCTTGGGCTGGAACCCGGTCAACGGCTTGCTGGTCACGGCGGACTATTATCATTTCCGGCTCGACGGTGTGCCGGACTGGGGCCATCCGTTCGACAGCACGACGCAGCAACCCTATAAGGTCGACCGGGACAATTATTACGGCGTGATCGGGCGCGATTTCCTCTACAATGGCACCGATATCGGAACCTTTGCGGTAGAATATGATCCCATCGACGCGCTCTCCCTGCGCAGCATCACCCGCTATGGGGAAAGCTATAACCGCTACCTCGCCGGACCGGTCGGCGCGGTGTGCCGCTTTGCCCGTACTGCCACGGGTGCGTGTCCGGCCACGGGAACGCTGCTGCCCGAAGACCAGTTCACCGTCGCCCCCGGGGCGCAGCGGCGCTATTCGGACACGCGCTATCTGGCGAGCCTTGCCGACGCGACCATCCGTCTGGGCAATGAAGGCTTTTCGCATACGCTGGTCTTCGGCGCGGAATATGCGCTGGAGAAAGTCGATGCCTATCGCCTCCTGACCTCCGCCTTTGTCGAGGATGCGAATGGCAATGTGCTGTCGGTCTCGCCCTTCGTCCGCAATCTTCTGAACCCCAATCCCGTGCTAGGCGGTACGCTGACCTCTTATGTCGATGGGGTCACCGGCCCCACGCAGACGCGGGTGGAATCGACGGGCGTCTATCTCATCGACACCATCAAGTTCGGCCCGAAATTTGCGGTTACGCTCGGCGCGCGTTACGACAGTTACGACATCGCCCTGTTCAACCCCGACGCCAGCACTGCCGCCGGATTCCAACCCGAGCGGCTGGCCAACAATGTCAGCTTCCTCAACTGGCAAGCGAGCGCGCTGTACAAGCCGGTCGAGGCGGTCAGCCTTTATGCGTCCTACAGCACCTCGTCCAACCCCAGCGGGGAACAGATTGACGGCAATGGTGTCGCCTATGACGGCCTTGCTGCGGTGACGCAAAATCTGGAGCCCGAACGGAACGAGAATTTCGAGGCCGGAGTTAAGGGCGAATTGTTTAACGGCGACCTTTTGCTGACCGGCGCATTGTTCCAGATCACCAAGAAGAACGCCCGCGAACAGACGTCGCCCGGCGTCTACGAACTGGTCGGTGAATTGCGGTCACGCGGGGTCGAACTCGGCGTGTCGGGCAATCTGGGGGATAATGTGCAATTGTTCGGCGGTTACACCTACACCGACGCCAAGCTGGTCAATTCAACCAATGCCGCGAATGAGGGCAAGCCCTTTGCCAATATCCCGAAGCACAGCGCCTCGCTGCTCGCCACCTATGCGCTGACCGACCGTTTTGAAATTGGTGGACAGGTATATCACCAGAGCAAAATCTTCGGCGGGTCGCAGGTGGCCGGCACCGCCTATGTGCCGAGCTACACCCGCTTCGACGCCGTCGCGCGCTGGCAGGTGCGCGAGGGGCTAGAGGCGCGGGTCAATGTCCTCAACCTGACCGACAAGCTCTATTATGACGCGATCTACCGGTCGGGCAGCCCCTTTGCCTATGTCGCGCCGGGGCGGTCCGCCACGCTGTCGCTGACCGCCAGCTTCTGAAGGTTCGCATCATGCTGATCGCCATCCCCGATATCCTTCCCCCCCATGACGCTGTGGAGCTGGGCCGCGCCCTCTCCACAGCCGATTGGGTGGACGGCAATGGCACCAGCGGCCCGGGCGCGGCGCTCGCCAAACGCAACCGGCAGTTGCCCGAAGGGGGCGCGGCAGCGCAAGCGGCGCGCGCCCTCATTCAGAAGGCGCTGGCGCAAAACGGCCTGTTCCTGTCGGCGGCGTTGCCGCATGCGATCTATCCGCCTTTGTTCAACCGCTATGGCATGGGCGAAGGCTTTGGCGACCATGTCGACAACGCCATTCGCGTCGACCCTGCTACCGGGCAACAGATGCGGACCGACCTGTCAGCGACCCTGTTTCTCACCGAACCCGACAGCTATGATGGCGGCGTTCTGGTGGTGCAGGGGGCGTTCGGGCAGGCGTCGTACAAGCTGCCTGCGGGACATTTGCTGCTCTACCCCTCGTCCAGTCTCCACCATGTGACCGAGGTGACGCAGGGGGAACGGATCAGCTGCTTTTTCTGGGTCCAGTCACTCGTCCGCGACACGCAGGCGCGCGAAATGCTGTTTGATCTGGACCAGAGCGTCCAGCATCTGACCGCCGAACATGGCGGCGGCCATGCCGAGGTGCTGCGCCTGACGCAGCTCTATCACAACCTCATCCGCCGCTGGGCGCTATAGCCCCCGGCGCTGCGTTCAGAAAGGCAACCAGCCGGTCGCGCCACACGCGATAGCCGTCGCGGCTGGGGTGCAGCGCATCGTTGAAAAGTGCCCGCCGCTGGAGACCCGCCTCGTCGACAAAGGACGGGTAGAGGTCCAGAAAGGCGGTGTCCGGCAACGACGCGGCATGGGCACGCAGTGCGGCATTGACGGGCTGCACCAGATCGCGGTTCTTGACCGGATCCTCGGTCGGCAGCAGCGACTGGATGACAATCCGCGCATTGGGCTTGCGTTCGCGCAGGCGTGCGACGACCGCTTGCACGCCCTTTATGATGCTGGTGGTGGCGGGCTTTTCCGCATCGAAGCTGTTGTTGATGCCCAGCATCACGAACAGCGTATCGGGCTGCAGATCGGGCCGGTCCAGCCAACCTTCGCCGCCTTGCGCGGTGGGCAGCAACCGGTGCAGCACATGTTCGATCCGGTCACCCGACACGCCGAGGTTGAGCGCCTTGTGCGCCGGCACCGCGCCGGAAAAACTCTCATTCCAGACGGACCATCCGCAATATTGCCCCGGGAACCAGGGGTTCGCATCCAGATGCCAGAAGTCGGTGATGGAATCGCCGACAAAGACCAGCCGCACGGATCGCAGGTTTTCGGCCTCTTCCAGGCCGGTCTTGATATCGGCGGCCCGCTTCTGCCAATAATCCACCCGCGCGGTCGGGGTTTCGGCGACAAAGCGCGGCGCGTCCGCATCCTGCGCTTGTGCCAGCGCGGGCTGCACCAGCCATGCGGCGGCGCACAGGGCCAGATAGCTAAACGGACTTTTCATGACGCGCTCTCCCTTCGCGATGTGGACGCGCACTCTATGGGAAAAGCAGGGCTTGGCAATGTCCGCACATACGTATGTGGGGCGGCGTTAATGCAAAGAACATAACTCGCCCCTAACGCTGGTTCCTGTCAGGAGACATCAGCATGAAATTTATCGCACTCCACTCCCGCGGGGGCAATTACCTCGTCGTCGCATCCAACGTCGCCTGGCTCCGCGCCGCCGAAAACGGCCAGACCCAGATCGGCATCGTCGGCGGGCAGCCTTTGCTGGTTGCAGGCAGCATGGACGAGATCGCGGCGCAGCTAACTTCGGAAGTCATTGCTGTTCCCTAGCTTATCCCCTTGCATATCGCGTTTGCCTGTCCATTATGCGCCGATAATGGGGAGATACATGTGCGTAATTTAGGTCGGCTGATTCTCGTATCGACATTGTTGAGCACCGCCGCATTTGCCAAAAATGATGAGGTCCAAATAGGTCCAGCGCCCGATTGGGTCGTGCCGTCCGAACTCTTGCCTGTGCCAGCGGACGCAAGCGGTCTTCTTTTTGTGCGTGCGCAAGACACGTTGGTACGCCTCGATGCCAAGGGGCAAGTGCATTACAACTCTTATCGCATCAAGATAATCCACCCGAACGCGCTCCAGCTTGGGAACCTGTCGTTCACATGGAATCCGGAATCCGGTGCGCCGATCGTTCATACCATCAAGGTCATTCGCGGCACGGAAGCGATCGATGTTCTTGGAAAAGTGAAATTCGATATCCTCCGGCGCGAAGATCAACTTGAAAAGGCTGTCCTTGACGGGAGCCTGACCGCGATCGTTCGCGTACCTGATCTACGCGTGGGCGATGAGCTCGAAGTCGCGTTTACCGCCCGGCAGGACGATCCAACCTTGCGCGACACGGTATCGGGTATCCTTTTTCTGCAGGCCAGCCCATCGCCCGGTCGGTTCAGGCTTGGGCTGAGTTGGACCGAGGGGCAACAACCACAGATAAAGATGACGGACGACATGGCGGCGGTAGCCCAGAAAAGTGCCAATGGGCTGGAATTCCGCTTTGATAATCCGGCCACCGTAAACGCGGCGAAGGATGCTCCGCCTCGTTTCAATTGGAAGAGGATCGTCGAATATAGCGATTTCGCGGAATGGACCCAGGTCTCCCAACGCTTTGCGGCGTTATATCAAAAAGCATCCAGCTTGACGGCTGCGTCCCCGTTGAAAAGCGAAGCCGCCCGGATCGCGGCCGCGCACGCCGGCCAAATGGAACGGGCGAGTGCGGCGCTGAAAATGGTGCAACAGGATGTTCGCTATATTTATGTTGGCTTGGGTGACGGCAATCTAAACCCGGCCACCGCCGATGAAACATGGGAGCGTCGCTATGGCGATTGCAAAGGTAAATCGACCTTGCTGCTTGCTTTGCTGGCTGAACTGGGAATTCAAGCTGAACCGGTTCTTGTAAATAATTCAGAAGGCGATGAGGGGTTGGACGAGCGGCTGCCGGCAGCACAGATGTTCGATCATGTGCTGGTCCGTGCCAAGATCGATGGGAAGGATTATTTTCTGGACGGCACATTGCCTCCGGTGGTGGCACCGGGCGCTGATCCCATCCTTCCCTATAAATGGATATTGCCACTGCGCGCCGAGGGTAGCCGTTTGGAACCATTGGCTTGGAAGCCCGCATACAGGCCGGATAAGGTCCGCCTTTACGAGGTCGATGCGCGTGAAGGTTTTGATGCGCCCGCGCGGATAACTACGACGACCATATTGCGTGGTATTGAAGGCCTGCAGCAGCAAGTTCAATTTTCCAGTATTTCGTCGTCCGATATGCTGAACGGTTTCCGGCAAGAATTGATCGGGGATACGTGGCAAACAATCGACGACGTGCAGTGGCGCTACGACATTAAGGCGCAGGCCAGCATATTGAAAATAAGCGGCACTGGCGCGGTGGACTGGGAAGAGGAGGGCGACGGCGGCAAATCCTACATTTTGCCGGGAGGTGGCTTTTCGCCCCCCGCGCGCCGGATTAGGGCGCAAGGTCAGGATCAGAATGTGCCCTTTTACACCAAGCCGGAATATAGTTGCGACGTGACGACCGTGCGTCTGCCTACCGACACCGAACCCGACCGCTGGTCCTATAATACGCAGTTCGATACGGAAATGTTTGGCCGGGTATATTACCGCGCATTTGATCTTCGTGATGGCGCGATCCGCATGGTGCGCGGTTCGCGGGTCGAGAGGCCAGAAATTGATGCCGAGCGTGCGAAACGTGAGAATGCTCTGATATCCAGCTTTGATAACAGCATGGCCCGTATCGAATATCAGCCCTCTGGCAGGAAGATCTCCATGAAGGCTGCCAAGCTCGTCCCGACGACCTTTGATATCGATTGGACCGCTGATGATGCGCCATGTCTTGAAGATACAAGCGTGGAATGATCGGCTTGTGCACGATCAAATATAACCATATAGGTAAAAATATATTGACAGCGTAACGCTCATTCGGTACAAATAGGCATCGTCGAAAATTGCGATTCGCGCTAGAGCGAGGGTTCAGGGGCCGGGGAGTTTTCTCCGGCCTTTTTTGCGCGCATCGCGGGCGCTGGTCTTTTTCAAGGAATAGGCATGAATATCTTCGGTTGGAAATCAACCGGGCGCGGGTTGCTGCGTCCGGGGAAAATGCGTGTGCAGCAGGACCGTCTGTCGGGGGTTCGCACCATCGGTATGGCGGCGCTAGGCGAATGGCCCCGTTCCTATGTGGCGCAGGTACGTGAGCTATATCTTGCCAATGCCAATGCCAATGCCAATGCCATTGCCCAGCGCGCGGTGGGTCTGGTGGCCGATGGGGTGGCGTCGGCGCCGCTGCTGCCGTGCGCTGCGGAGGCGCTGGGGCTGATCCGCGCGCGGACCGCGGGGCAGGCTTTGCTCGAAACGGTGGCGACGCATTTGTTGCTGCATGGAAATGCCTATGTCGAGATTTTGCCCGGGGCCGATGGGCGCCCGGTCGAGCTGTTTGCGCTGCGCCCCGAACGGGTGGCGATCGAGGCGGATAGCCGGGGTTGGCCGGTGGCCTATGTCTACCGCGTGGCGGGAGTAACCTCGCGCCTGCCGGTGGAACAGGTGATCCACCTGCGCGCCGCACATCCGCTCGACGACCATTATGGTCTCGGCGCGATGGCGGCGGCGGCAGGTGCAATGGCGATCCACAACGCCGCCACGCGCTGGAACAAGGCCTTGCTCGACAATGCGGCACGGCCATCGGGCGCGCTGGTTTATGAAGCGGGGGAAGCGGGCACCTTGACCACCGAGCAATATGCCCGGCTGAAGGAAGAGCTGCTGACCAGTTACCAGGGTGCGGGCAATGCCGGACGGCCCATGCTGCTGGAAGGTGGCTTGAGCTGGCAGGCGATGGCCTTGACCCCGGCGGAGATGGACTTTGCCGGGCTGAAAGAGGCGGCGGCACGCGAAATTGCGCTGGCCTTTGGCGTGCCGCCCGTGTTGCTCGGCCTGCCCGGGGATGCGACCTACGCCAATTACCGCGAGGCCAACCGCGCGCTATGGACGCAAGGCATATTGCCGCTGGCGCACAAGCTGCTCGATGCGCTGGCGCAAGGGTTGCGGCCTTGGTTCGACGGGCTGGAGTTTGCCGTCGACCTCAATAGCCTGTCGGCGCTGTCCGAAGATCGCGAGCGGTTATGGGCACAGGTCGGTAGTGCGGATTTTCTGACGGCAGAGGAAAAACGGGAGCTTTTGGGTTTGACTTAACCCGTATTACATTTCCAGCGGGCATAATCCCACTCGCCGCCGATATTGTTGCAGCTTTGGATGCCTTCATGCCGCAGCACCCAATAGCCGCCGGCTACCAGCGCAATGATGCATAATGTCAAGAAGATCCACCGGCCCATCCGGTGGACATAACCGATTTTATAACCGAATACATAGAGGAATCACACATGGCTAAAGAAAATTTGCAAGGTCTGTTGGAGCAGGCCTCCGAAAGTGGTGCGCGTCGTGCGCTGGCCGGTCTGGGGCTGGTCCTGCAATGAGGATTGCGGGTTACGTCGCCATTTTCGATGCGCCCAACCGGGGCGGCGATGGGGGATGCCATCGTCACCGACTGGAGCACCAAGACCGCAACGGGACAGGAAATACGCCTGCCGCTGACTCTTTGGGACGATGGGGAAAATGCGGCGTGAACGACCGACCTGATGGCCTATGTGGAGGATGCGGTTGCCACCGTGCCGCGCCAGATAGCGGGCTGGCATGTGGCCAGCATTACCTTTTCGCGATTCATGGTGGTCCTCGATGCGGCCGGTCCATAGGCGGGTTTGATAGAACACCGGATCAGGATGCTGGCGGCTCAAGGTCAGGCCAACGGGAAATCCTTTTTCTTCCGCTCTTCTGCTTTGCAGGACGGCATCAGCACAGCGGGTCCTTTGGGGTCAGCCTGCGTGCGTGGCAGGCGGGGTCCGGTTTGCGGGGCTTTATCCGGAACCGCCGATTTGGAAACGAGAATTATGGCCGAAGGGCAGGGCGGCGCGCCCTCCTTTGGCTGTAGTGCCATGGCGACCGTCGTTGCGGCCAACATCATTATCAACAAGGCGATCTCCTCTCCCGGCGAGTCGTCTAATGAAGGAGAACATATCCATGCTAACCGAAAAGGGAAGTGCCTTCCTCCTGAAGGTCGACGGCGCTTCGGGCATCTGGTCGGGACGGTCGGTACAGATTGCGATCTGGGTGGGTGCTGACTGGCGTTATGCGCGTCCTACAGAGGGAATGCGGGCTCGGTTACGTGCGTCTGAAAGCGATCTCGTTCACATCTCCGGAAACTGGATTTCGGCACCTGCTATTGCGGACCCTACCGGTGGACCGACAGTCGATGCAGAAGCGCGTATCGCGATTAAACGGCTGCTGCACCATTTTTGGTCGTTAGGGCATGTTACCCGTTGAACTATTGCGTAAAAAGTCGCTGCAGAAAATGGACTTTTTTCGTTAAATAGCGACATTTCAGCAACAGTATGACGACATAGTTGCTTGCATCAGTGGAACAGAATCGATAGACCTGCGTTCTCGAATTTCCGTTCCTAAGATAGAAAAGGGGAAAGTTGATGCGTAAGTTAGCCATAGGTTTGGCGCTCGCTTCTACTGCTCTGGCATCACCGGCTTTGGCCCGCGACGACCAGTGGTATGTCGGAGTTGATGGCGGTGCCATGATTGTTGAAGATATGCAGTTGGACATCGCAGGCGTAAATGACGCCGCGTCGCTCGACACTGACACCGGTTATGATTTCGGTGGCGTTGTCGGTTACGACTTTGGTGGTTTCCGTTTGGAATCAGAAGTATCGTATCGCGAAGCTGATATCAGCACATTTAATAGCGCTACTCGCCAGATTACGGCTGGTGCAACTACTGCATTGGCACCAGGTGGTAGTTATGATGTGGGCGGTGACGCAAATGCGTTGAGCTTCATGGTCAATGGCCTGCTCGACTTCGGCGACGACGATGGCATTCAAGGCTTTGTTGGCGGCGGCGTGGGTGTTGCACGTGTTGACGTGCAAGCCGTCTATGGCGGACCCTCGTGGCTCGACGATTCGGACACAGGTTTTGCATGGCAGGTTCTGGCTGGCGTTCGTGCGCCGATCAGCGACAACTGGGATGTTGGCCTGAAGTATCGCTTCTTCAACGCTGACAATGTCAATGTTGTAGATCGTCTTGGCCGTGCAGTGGATACACGTTTCCGTTCGCACAGCATCATGGGCAGCCTGATTTATAACTTCGGTGGCGCACCGGCACCTGTGGAAGTGGCACCTCCGCCTCCTCCTCCGCCATATGTTGCACCGCCCCCACCACCCCCACCCCCACCGCCGCCACCTGCGCCGGTGTGCAACTCGGGTCCGTACATCGTGTTCTTCGATTGGGATAAGTCGAACCTGCGTCCTGACGCGGCTTCGGTTCTGGACAACGCTGTTGCCCAGTACGCCAATTGCGGCAACGCGAAGGTCATGTTGGCTGGTCACGCAGACAAGTCGGGTACGGCAACGTACAACGTCGGTCTGTCGCAGCGTCGTAACACGACCGTCCGTGCATACCTTGAGTCCAAGGGTGTTGCCGGTGGCGCGATTTCGTCCGAAGCATTCGGTGAAACCGCACCTCTGGTACAGACCGCTGATGGTGAGCGTGAACCGCAAAACCGTCGCGTGGAAGTCACCTACGGTCCCGGTTCGGGCATGTAATCTTCGGATTACCGAACAAGACAATAAGAAGGGCTGGTCGAAAGACCGGCCCTTTTTTTTATCTAGAACAGTGGCGGAAAATTCGGTGCAGATGCCTGCACATGCCTGCACATATCCAGCACACGTGGTCACGTCCGACCGCGCGCCTATTTATGCTGCGGCTTTGCCCTTTGTCAGATGGCTGCCCGCAGCAGCATCGATCAATCGCGTTTCAAGCGACTTGAGCCTGGATCGGCTCTCAATCTTTCCACCAAACAGATCGGTCACATAAAATGTGTCGACCGCCCGTTCCCCATAGGTGGCGATATGCGCGCTGTGCAGCGTCACCTTGGATTCAAACAGCGCCTGCGCCAGGTTATTCAGCAAGGCCGGTCGGTCGAGTGCATTGACCTCCACCACCGTGAACCGGTTGGACGCCATGTTGTCGATGAAAACGGAGGGTGCAATTTTGAACGCATCGGCCCGGCGCAGGGCCTTGGGCTTGGCGTCGAGTTGCGCCATCAACTTTGCCCGGTTGGTCAGTGCGTCCTGGATATTGCGCGACAGCCGGTTTAGCTGACCTTGCTCGCGGAACGGACGGCCGATGGGGTCCTGGATCAGGAAGTTGTCGACCGCCATGCCGTCGCTGCTTGTATGGATGCGAGCATCGATGATGTTGCCACCGGCCAAATGAATTGCGCCAGCAATACGGTAGAACAGGCCGGGATGGTCGGCAGCATAGACCGTCACCAAGGTCGCCCCGCGTTCGGGATAATAGCAGGCGTCAATGGCCAGATCGGCGTCCTTGTTGGCGAGCAAATGCTTTGCATTGCGGGCGATGATGTCGGACGGCTCGGCAATCCAGTAAGCGTCGGGCAGGCGCTTTGCCAATTTTGTAAATTCTGGTGCAGGCAGGTTCAGCAGCTTTTCGAGCTGCTCCTTCTTCGCGGCAATCCGTTCCTCACGCCCGCGCTGCTTATGGCCAAGGCGTAGCACCTCTTCGGTCGCTTCATAGAGGTCGGATAAAAGCTGCCGTTTCCAGCTGTTCCACACGCCCGGCCCGACTGCGCGTATGTCCACGACGGTCAGGACCAGCAATAGCCGCAAGCGTTCCGGTGACTGCACGGCTTGTGCGAAATCCAATATCGTTTTGAAATCCGCGAGGTCGCGTTTGAACGCGGTGGCCGACATCAGCAGATGATAACGCACCAGCCAGGCGACCGTCTCGGTTTCTGCCGGGTTCAATCCAAGCCGTGGGCACAGATTTTCCGCAACCTCAGCCCCCAGAACACTATGGTCTCCGCCGCGGCCCTTGGCGATATCGTGCAACAGAGTCGCGACGAACAGAACCCGTCTGCTAACGATTTGCCGCATGATGGCGGTCGACAGCGGATGGTCCGCCTTCAACTCCCCCGATTCGATTTCCGCCAGCAGGCCGATTGCCCGTATCGAATGTTCGTCCACGGTATAGTGATGGTACATATCAAACTGCATTTGCGCAACGACGCGCCGGAAATCGGGAATGAAGCGCCCGAACACCGTCGATTCATTCATCCAGCGCAACACCGTCTCGGGGTCGCGCGGGGAGCACAAGACATCCAGAAACAGCGCATTGGCCCGGGGATTGCGTTGCACCGACCGGTCTATCAGGCGGGCATCGCGCTGTGCGGCACGCATCGCCAGCGGATGGATTTCCAACCCATGCAGATCCGCAAGCTGGAATATCTCCAGCAGCCGCACGGGATCTTCTTCAAAATAGCTGTCATGCGGCAAGGCCAGACGACCGCGATCCAATTGAAAACCGTTTAGCTTGCGCGGTTTGCGCGCAAAAGTCGGCAGGAATCGCCGGCCCTTTTTCGCCATTGCCTCATCAAGATGCGCGAGGAATAGCCCCGTCACATCGCCCACTGTTTTGGCGTTGAGGAAGTAATATTGCATGAACCGCTCGACGGTTGACCGTCCGGGCCGATCGGCGAAATTCATCCGCTCGGCAACTTCCCGCTGCAGGTCGAAGGTCAGCCGGTCTTCGGCACGGTTGGTGATCGCGTGCATATGGCAGCGCACCGCCCACAGGAAATTCTCCGCCTTGCGGAACCGCCGATATTCATCCGCCGTCAGCAGGCCCACGCCCACAAGGTCGGATGCGGACGAAACCTGATGGATATATTTCCCGATCCAGTAGAGCGTATGCAGGTCGCGCAGGCCACCTTTGCCGTCCTTGATATTGGGTTCCACCACATAGCGGCTGTCGCCCATGCGCTTGTGACGCTCGTCGCGCTCGATCATTTTCAGCCGGACAAATTCCGACGCGGTCTTTCCGACGACTTCGCTCCAGAACCGGCGGCCAGCCTGTTCATAAATGTCACGGTCGCCCCAGACGAACCGGCTTTCCAGCAAGGCCGTGCGGATCGTCAGATCCTCTTGCGCCATCTTGACCGTTTCGTCGAGCGAGCGGCTGGATTGCCCGACTTTCAGCCCCAAATCCCACAGCAGATAAAGGATCGCCTCGACCACCTGTTCGGTCCATGAGCTGCGTTTGAAGGGCGTGACAAAGGCGATGTCGACATCGCTGTGCGGCGCCATCTCGCCCCGGCCATAGCCACCTACCGCCAAAACCGCGATCCGTTCGGATGCCGACCGGTTGGCGGCCGGATAGACGTGGACGGTCACATAATCATAGATCAGCCGGACAATCTGGTCGATCAGGAACGCCTGCTCGGTCGCCGCGCGATAGCCTTGCGACGGGTGCAGTTGCAGCCGGCGGTCGATCTCGGCGCGGCCGTGCGCCAGTGCGGCTTGCAACTGTTCCAGCACGCGTCCGCGCTGGGTCCGGGTTTCGCGTTCCGACGCAATATCGTCCAGCGTTTCCGCCAGCGATTTCCGGTCGATAATATCGCGCTGCTTAACAATATGATCCGCGGTCGAAGCCATAGGGCCTCCTATACCCCTATTTCTTCGGGGTCGAACCAAAATGCAGGCCGGTGCCCAAAGTTAGACAGGTGCACCGACCTTTGCATTATATTCGCGGCGCAGCGTAACCCGGTCGATCTTCTGCGTGCCGAGACGCGGAAGCGGTTCGGGCGCCTGCCAATAATGCACCGGAATCTTGAACGGTGCGAGGCGGGGAGCTAGAAAGGCTTTCAGATCCTCTTCCGTCAAAGCTACGCCATCCTTGGTGTGGTAGACGATGCCCGGAACCTCACCATATTTGTCGTCGGCGATGCCGAACACCGACAGCTCGACAATCGAGTCATGTTCATAGGCGGCGGCTTCGACTTCGGGGCAGCTGATATTTTCGCCGCCACGGATTATGATATCCTTTTTGCGGTCGACGATGAACAGATAGCCGTCTTCATCGAGATAACCGATGTCGCCGGTGCGGAAAAAGCCGTCGTCGGTGAAGGCATCGCGGGTTGCCTGCTCATTGTCCCAATAGCCGTTGAAATTGGCGATTGTGCGGATGCAGACTTCACCCCGTTCGCCCTGCGGCATGTGGTTGCCGTCATCATCCAGCATTGCAACCTCGACCAGAGGCTTGGTCGCTGGCCCCGTGCTGGTGGGCTTGAGCAGATAGTTTTCCGTGAAATTGCCACAGCCGACGCCATTGGTTTCCGTCAGGCCATAGCCGAGCAGCGGATAGCCCCAGCTCATTTCCTTGCGGATTTTCTTTACATGGTCGACCGGACGCGGGGCGCCACCGGCAGCAAAGGCCGTGCAACTGGTCAGGTCATATTTGTGGCGGTTCGGGTGGGTTGCAAGCTCGATGCTCATCAACGGCACGCCGACAAAATAGCTGATGCGTTCCTTTTCAATGATGCGCATCGCCTCTTCGGCGTCCCATTTGGGCATCAGCACCAGCTTGCGGCCGATGGCGAAACTTTGCAAAACCAGCGGCACCGATGCCGTGACATGGAACAGCGGCACGTTCACCAGCGCCGAGGGCTGCGACGGCATCGTCTGGCCGGTTGCGCTCAGCAATTCGAAGAAGACCAGCGTCTGGCCGACATAGCTCATTGCGCCCTGCACAACGGCGCGATGGTCCGAATAGGCGCCCTTGGACTGGCCGGTCGATCCCGATGTATAGAGGATCGTGGCATTGTCGAGCGCGTCGATAGCGGGCAGCGGCGTTTCCGCACCACCGCCTTGCGAGGTCAGCACCGACAGGCCGTCGACCGGCGAGCAATCATGGCTGAAGATCAGCAACTGGCAATCGCCGATATCCTGTCCTTCCAGTCGCGCGGCGCGCTGGGCATCGGCCAGCACATAGCGGCAGCCGACCATGCGGATACCCTCGGCGAGTTCGCCGCCCTGCCACCATCCGTTGAGCAAGGTCGCAACGCCACCCGCCATGATGATTGCCATATAGGCGACAATCCAGTTGGCCGAGTTGCGTGCGGCGATTCCGACCCGGTCGCCCTTTTGCAACTGTCGGCCTTCCACCAGCCCACCGGCCAGCGCGCGCGCCGCTGCATAGGTCTGGCCAAAGGTCAGGCGGCAATCGCCGTCGACCAGAAATTCCTTGTCCGCATGGGTGGCGCAGAAAAACGCGAAATAGTCCGCCATGTTCGCCGGGGCTTTCGCCAGCATCGGCATTTTGACCCCATATTTTTCCACATGGGTAACAGTCAGGGGACCATCATTTTCCATCAGTCGCGTAATCGTCGCGTTGATTGCAAGGTCCAGTTCGGTCGGCATTATGATTCTCTCCTAAACTCTTTGTGCACCTTCTATTTCGCTCTATAGGAATGTCAAAATTTACTGAGGATTTCTTGTGCCGTTTGAAATTATTGCGACCGCTACCCAGTATATCCAGTTTGAAAATCTGGGGGTAGGCCCTGTTGCGCTGGATTTGGGATTTTTCCAGATCCGCTGGTACTCGCTGGGCTATCTTGCCGGTATCCTGTTGGGATATTGGCTTTTGCTCAAGCTGCTCGCCCGGCCCGGTGCGCCGATGTCGCGGGAACATGCCGATGACATGATCCTTTATGCCACCCTCGGCATCATTGTGGGCGGCCGCCTCGGCTATATTTTCTTCTACCAGCCTTCGATCCTGCAAAATCCGGTCGACATCTTCAAATTGTGGGAAGGTGGCATGTCGCTCCACGGCGGGACGCTGGGGACGATCTTCGCGATCTGGCTGCTTGCGCGCAAATATAAGCTCTCCTTCCTGCGGGTGTGCGATTATATTGCCTGCGTTATTCCGTTCGGCCTGTTCCTCGTACGCCTCGCCAATTTCGTGAATGATGAACTGTGGGGCCGGGTGACCGATGTGCCCTGGGCGATTGTGTTCCCTAATGGCGGCCCCGAACCGCGCCACCCCAGCCAGCTCTACGAAGCCGCGCTCGAAGGACTGCTCATGGCGGCGATTATGTGGCCGTTATTCTTCAAGACCGACGCCCGTTACAAGCCCGGCTTCCTGTTTGGAACCGCCGCGCTGATCTACGGCCTGTCGCGCTTTACCGTCGAATTTGTGCGCGAGCCCGACCAGCAGCTGCAATGGCTTGTCGAGGCAAGCGGCCTCAGCATGGGGCAGTGGCTGACCATTCCGATGATCCTGATCGGCCTGTTCCTCATCGCGACAGCCGCCGGACGGCGCAAACGCGTAGAGCCTGTTTCGGGCAGCAGCAGTGTCGCCTGACACCGGCCAACTCGCGCTTCGTCTGGCGAAGCAGATTGAGGGTTCCGGCCCGATCAGCGTTGCCGAATATATGCGCGCGTCGAACAATGAATATTATGGCGCGGGCGACCCGTTCGGGGTCGAAGGCGATTTCATAACCGCGCCGGAAATCAGCCAGATGTTCGGTGAACTGATCGGCATGTGGCTGACCGACCTTTATTTGCGCCAGAACAGCCCCGCCAATTGCCATTATGTGGAGCTCGGCCCGGGTCGGGGCACCTTGGCCGCCGATGCCTTGCGCGCCATGTCGAAATTCGAATTTGCCCCTTCAGTGCATTTCGTCGAAACCAGCGAAGCCTTGCGCGCGCAGCAGCTTCAGAATGTACCGCTCGCCACATTCCACGACCGGGTCGAAAGCCTGCCCACCGATGGGCCTTTGCTGGTCGTCGCGAACGAGTTTTTCGATGCGCTTCCCATCCGCCAGTTGATCCTGACCCATGCCGGTTGGCGCGAGCGCGTGGTTGTGCGCGACCGGGGCACCAAATTTGCAGCGATGCCCGGATCCTACCCGATGGATGGTTCAGTACCCGCCGCGTTCCAGAACTCGCCGGTTGGCAGCATATTCGAATCCTCGCCCGATGCCGCGACGATCATGTACGAACTGGCCAACCGCATAGCGACGCAGGGCGGGGCGATCCTGGTCATCGACTATGGCTACGCCCAGCCTGCGCTCGGCAGCACGTTGCAGGCGGTGAAGGCGCATGACTATGCCGATCCCTTCCTCGACCCCGGCACCTGCGATCTGACCGCGCATGTGAATTTCCTCGAACTCGCCAACCTCGCGCGGATGCGCAATCTGGTGGTGGCGGGTCCGACGACGCAAGGCGTTTGGCTGTCGTCGCTCGGCATCGGCCAAAGGTCCCTTGCGCTTGCAGAAACGTCGCCCGACAAAAGGGAAGAAATTTTCATCGCCCGCGACCGCCTGGTCAAAACCGGCGAGATGGGAACATTATTCAAAGTCCTCGCCGCCCATTCCGCCGACTGGCCAGCACCGGAGGGCTTCGGTGCGCCGTTGGGCTAGGGTTCGGCATTCCGGCTGTTAAGGAAACGCGATGCAACGTGCCGTGATTGCCGGGTTGGTCTATTTTCTGCTGCTCTTCGCACTCGGCTTTGTGCTGGGCACTGTACGGGTTCTGTTTGTCATTCCCTATGTCGGCACATTCGTCGCGACGGTGCTTGAAGTGCCGGTGATGCTGGCGGCGGCCTATTTTATCTGCCCTTGGGTCAGCAGGCGGTTTCAAATCCCTCCCACGCGTCCCGCGCGCTGGGCGATGGCGCTCGTTTTTCTGATCCTTCTCGCCCTGTTCGAAACCGCGCTTGGCAGCCTGTTGTTCAACCGGACAATGGCCGATCAATGGGCCGCTTTGGCGACTCCGGCCGGGATGCTCGGCCTAAGCGCACAAATCATCGCAGCACTTTTTCCGTTTAGGATCGAAACTGCGCCTTGAAGCAGGGTTGCAGGCCGGTGTGATGGCCGTAACGCTGTGAGTTGGTGTGGGGCCCGACGGCGTTCACGGCGCAATCAGTCAAACCGTCTTCTTGTTGGCGGTTTTTCGGAACATCTCTTTACTATCCAATGGAATGACTTACCACTGTAGTTGGCTGAGCAATATCATGGAGAGATTAATATGAATGGGCTTCGGTATGTGTTGGGGCTTATACCCTTTTGTCTGCTCATTACGTCGGCAAATGCCACGCCCATCACTTACGGTTGCGATACCCCTGCCGACCGATTTTCGGCAATTGAACAAAGTGTAAATTTACAGAATTTCTCGATCAATGCACGCATTCAACCCAATGAATTTCGCAAAGGCGAATATTCACCGCTTGCGCAGATCTACATTGCGAGTGTCGATGAAAAGAACATCTGGGCCTTGAAGGTAGTGGCGCCAAGTCACAAAGCGAAATCCGCATTGGTTTTCCTGGACATGACGGTGGACGGAAAAACGGACGAACCGTTTCTTATCGGTAATGTCGATTTGGGACAGCAACTGCCGGTTAGTATTTCGGTGACGGACGGTGCGAAAATCAGTTTTAAAATCGGTGAAATGGCCGGCACCCCTGAACTTGCATTGGGCGGCACCGCAAATTTGAAAATTATATGCTCAACTGGCGATTTTGTTTTTTCGGACCTGGAATGGACAAGCAAATAGCTGGGACAGAAAAGCAAATTTCTGCCGATGCCTTGGTAAATGGGCATTGAAAGGATATGACCATCCTGCGGCTTTCATTGATGAACAATGACCGCTTTAGGTGACATTGCGGCTATCGGCCGTTGTGCCAGGGGATTGGGTGGAAGAAAAAAGAGAAAGAAGAAATAAGGGCGGGGTGCCGGGGTTTTGGCTGACAGCTTCTTTTCTTTTTTCTCTTTTTTCTTCTATTTCCTAAAGTGGCACGACCTCTCCGCCAGACACACCCGGCCGTTGAATAAGATCGGGTTCGTTACCCTATCTTTGTGCCTTTGAGTCTTTGTGTGAGACTAATTAGACACGACGCTGTTGGGGTGATGGCGCTTCGGCGCCAGGGTGACGGATTCACGAGCTCGCCTCTTCTAATCTAGCGCACCGAACTCCAGGCCCAACTGCCTATCCAACCCACGCGCTGATCTGGCCTGCCACGTCGTTGGCGGCGGCGTTGAGGGCTCGGCCGGCTTCGCGGGCGTCGATGGCGGTGACGGGTTTGCGCGATTCAAAGCGTTTCTTTTCGACCGTCTGGCCCCGGTTGATCTTGACCGCGTCATAGACGACGACCGCTTCGGACGCGGCTTCGTCGAGGCCGAATTCCAGCAAGCTGCCCGACAGATACAGCTGCGCCTTACCCCCGGCGTCGGTTTCGTTGAGCACCAGCCGGTCGCTCTTCGCCGCGATATTTTCCATCAGCAGCATCTGCATCAGGCGCGACGGCTTGTCGGCCCAGACCGCGTCCTTGATATAGGCGATGTTGCTGTCGTCGACCTGCACCGGCACGCGGTTCGTGTCGAGCTTGCGGGGGGTTTCGGGCAAGAGGACGATCAACGCCTCCCCCGACGCGCCGCTTTTGCTAGTTCCGCCTGCCACGCTGCTGTCCGATGTCAGGACCAGCATCGATGGCGGGGCCTTGCCGCCGAAACTGACGCAGGCGGACAGGGCCAATGCGGCAGTGGCGACACAGAGGGCGTTTCGCAGATTTTTCGTCATGGTCATCTTAATTCCGTTTCCCGCTGCTTGGCTTATAGTCCGGCAGGGCCGGCGCACTGACCACGCCGCCAAGGCCATTCTGGTCGACCCGCTCGGTCACCGATTTCAACGACACCGACAATTCGCGCAAGTCGCGGGCCAGTTGCGTTACCTCTGGCAAGGTCTGCGTGTTCAGCGTTTCGATGGCGGGGTTGGCGTTGTTGAGCGTTGTTTCCAGCGCGGCAAGGCTGCCATTGGCGGCGCGCAATGTCTTGCGCAATTCTGCCATCATCGGCTTGCCATCGCTGTCGAGCAACTGGTTGGCAGAGCCTGCCACCTTGGCCAGTTCGTCCGCTGCCAACCCCGCCTTTTGCAAGGTCAGGCGCGATTCCTGCACGGCAGCGCGCAGGTCTGGGGCCTGGGTCGCCAGCGATCCCGACAGGCTTTCGACATTGTCGAGTATCTGTTCAATCGACTGCTGGTTCTTGTCGGACAATATATTGGTCAGCCGCTCGGTCAGCGTCGAAAGCCGCTCCAGCAACAGCGGCGCGTTGTTCAGCAACTCGCCGAGTGCACCGGGCTTGGTCGGGATAACCGGAACGCCCGTGGGGCAGGCCGATTTGGGGTTATCCTTGGGGCATTCGAGCGGTGGCGCGCCTTTGACGGCGCCGTCGAGCTGGATTTCCGACACGCCGGTGAAGCCGACGCCGTTGATCGTCGCAACGGTGCCGAGCAGGATCGGCACTTCATCCTTGATGGTGATGCGGACACGGACGAAATCGGGGTCCGGTTCCCATAGTTCGATGCTCTTGATCTCGCCGACCGGAACGCCCGAGAAGGACACGCCCGACCCCTTGGCGAGGCCGTTGACCGATTGCTGGAAGAAGATGTCATATTCTTTCTTGCTGCCTTCGCCCGCGCGCGAAAGCCACACGGTAAAACCGGCGAGCAGCGCCAGCAACAAGAGGGTGATAGCACCAACCACTACATAATTGGATTTCGTTTCCATCGCCCTGTCTTATGGCCTCCCTGGCAACCGCTTGTCCACGACCTATTTGTCGACGCGCTTTGCATGTCCCCTGCGTGCCGCACGTCCGCGCGGTCCGCTGAAATATTCCTTGATCCATGGATGGTCGGTCGCCAGCAGGTGCTCGATCGGACCGATGGCAATGACCTTATGGTCGGCAAGCACCGCAACCCGGTCGCAAATGGCGTACAGCGTGTCGAGGTCATGCGTAATCAGGAACACGGTTAACCCCAGGGTCTCCTTGAGGTTCCGTGTCAGATTGTCGAAATTCGCCGCACCGATGGGGTCGAGGCCTGCGGTCGGTTCGTCCAGAAACAGCAATTCGGGGTCCATCGCCAGCGCCCGGGCAAGCCCTGCGCGCTTGCGCATCCCGCCCGACAGTTCCGACGGATATTTATGCGCCGCCTCGGCCGGAAGGCCGCTCAGGTGGATTTTATACCGGGCGATTTCCTCCAGCAGGTCGGGGCTGAAATCGGGGTAAAATTCGCGCAAGGGCACCTGCACATTTTCGGCGACGGTCAGCGTCGAAAACAGCGCGCCGCCCTGGAACAACACGCCCCAGCGGCGGCGGACGTCGGTTGCCTCATCCTCTTCCTTGCCGATCATTTCTTCGCCAAAGACATGGATGTCGCCCGAGGTCGGTTCCTGCAGCCCGATGATCGAGCGCATCAGCACCGACTTGCCGGTGCCTGACCCGCCAACCACGCCCAATATCTCCCCCTGCCGGACATCGAGGTCGAGGTCCTTGTGGATGATCTGGTCGCCAAAGCTGTTGCACAGCCCCTGAACCGAGATGATGTTGCCGTCTGCCATCGCTCAGTCCCAGCCGATTTCGCTGAAGAATACGGCGAAGAAGGCGTCAAGGACGATGACGAGGAAGATCGCCTGCACCACGGCGGCGGTGGTCTTCAGGCCGACCTGTTCGCTGTTGCCCTCCACCTGCATCCCCTGAAAGCAGCCCGCCATGGCAATGATCGCGCCGAACACCGGCGCCTTGATCATGCCGATCCAGAAATCAGTCATGGGCGTCACTTCGCGCAGACGGATGATGAAGGTTTCGGGCGGGATTTCGAGGATGATCCAGCACAACAGGCCGCCACCGATAATCGACATCATCGACGCGTAAATGCCCAGCAACGGCATCATGACAACCGTCGCAATCACGCGCGGCACGACGAGGGCTTCGGCTGGAACGACGCCTATGGTGCGCATAGCGTCAATCTCTTCGGTAATTTTCATCGTCCCGATCTGCGCGGCAAAGGCAGAGCCGGAGCGGCCTGCCACCATGATTGCGGTCATCAGAATGCCGAGTTCGCGGAAGGTCAGGCGGCCGATCAGGTTGATCGTGAACACCTCCGCCCCGAACTGCCGAAGCTGCACCGCGCCCTGTTGCGCGATGACGATGCCGATCAGAAAGCTCATCAGCCCGATAATGCCGAGCGCACGCACCCCGACCATGTCGAAATGCTGCACCACCGAATGCCAGCGGAACCGGCCAGGGTTCAGCATCAATATGGCCGAGGCTTTGACCACCTGACCCACAAAGCCCAGAAAATGGAGCAGCGTCGTAAAGGCGACGACGACGCCCATGCCAACCTCGCCCAGAAAGCGGTTCAGCGGGGACACATGCACCGGCGCGACCGGCGCGCTGTCGTCGACCCCGCTCACCGCCTCGATCAGGCGGGCGGCGTCCTTGTCGGCGTTGACGATGGCGGCCCCGTGCTTTTTCGCGGTGCGGTAGACCAGCCAGGCGCCAACGGTGTCGATATGGGTGACATTGTCCAGATCAATCTGCGCCACAGAATCGGGAAGGTCGTGCAGCCGGGCATCGAGATCGCCAATCGACGCGATGGCTAAATTCCCCGAAAAACGGACAATTTCGCTGCCGTCGGGGAGGGTTTCCTGAATAAAGTCGGCAGCGTCAGCCATGGCTGTATAACTGGCGCATAATCCGAACTATAACAAGTCTGTAGACATTCATGCGTGGATTGTGCCTGAAGGGACATCATGACGACTTCCGCCAAAACCCTGCTTGCCATTTACGACATGGACAAAACGGTCACCCGCCGCGCGACCTATAATGGCTTCCTGCTGCATATGGCGTTGAACAAGTCGCCGTGGCGATTGTTCCTCTCGCCGCTGCTGCCCGTCGGTCTGGCGCTCTATGCGCTGAAGATCTGGGATCGTGCGCGGTTGAAGCAGTTCGCGCAGATGCTGCTGATTGGTCACCGTGTGCCGGTGGAGAAATTCGCCCGCTATCTGGAAAGCCATGCCGATCTGGTGGTCGGCAATAATGTCTACCCGCAATTACGCGAACGCGTCGCCGCGGAAAAGGCGGCGGGGTACCGGCATGTCATGGCAACCGCATCCTACCGCCTTTATGTCGAGGCGATTGCCCACCGGCTCGGCTTCGACGATGTGATCGCGACAAACCTTGCCACCAACAGCAGCGGCCATGTCCTCGCGCGGATCGACGGGCATAATTGCTACGACGCGGCAAAGCTCGACCTTGTGAAGGCGTGGATGCAGGCCCATGGCCTCAAACGCGAAGACTGCCACATCCGCGCCTATTCCGACCACGTCTCCGACGCGCCGCTGCTCAGCTTCGCCGACGAACCCTTCGCCACCAACCCCCACGGCCCGCTGACCCAAATGGCCAAGGCCAATGGCTGGACGATATTGGACTGGCGTTAAACCAGCGCCAGCGCCTGATCAAAATCGGCAATCAGATCATCGGGGTCTTCAATCCCGATCGAAATCCGCACCAGATTGTCGGTGATGCCCAGCGCGTCCTTGCGTTCTTGCGGGACGGACAGATGCGTCATCGCCGCCGGGTGGCTGGCGAGTGTTTCGGTGCCGCCCAGACTGACCGCCAGCTTCGCAATCTTCAGCGCGTCGAGGAAGCGGAAGCTTTCCGCCTCTCCGCCCCGGATGAACAATGAGAAGGTGGAGCCTGCGCCGCTGCAATGGCGGTTGTAGATATCCTGCTGCCGCGGATCGTCGATCATGCCGAGATAGCCCAGCCCTTCGACCTTGGGATGCGCCTTCAGGAACGCGCAGACCTTCGCCGCATTTTCGCCCGCCCGCGTCATGCGCAGCTCCAGCGTTTCCAGACTGCGCAGCAACATCCACGCGGTATTGGGGTCGCAGATCGTGCCGATCACATTGCGCATTGGCCGGATGATGTTGATCAGCGCCTGATTGCCGGAAACGCCGCCCGCGACCAGATCGCTATGCCCGCCCGCATATTTGGTCAGGCTGTAAACGACCAGTTCGGCTCCTTGCTTGATCGGCTGCTGCCACAGCGGACCCAAAAAGGTGTTATCGATCGCAATCGCGGGTTTCTGCTCGCCCGGGAAGGCCGCATCGCGCGACGCACGCACCGCCTCGACATCGACCAGGGCATTGGTCGGGTTGGCCGGGCTTTCCAGATAGACCAGCGCCACCTTGCCGCCCTTTTCGGCAGCCAGCGCCTTGGCCTGATCCATCATGCTGTCAATCTCGTCCCGCGTCGCACCCGCCGGAAAGTCAAGGAACGCGACACCAAAGCGCGACAGGATGCGCGCGATCAGCGTCTCGGTTGCGGCATAAAGCGGCCCCGAATGCACGATCACGTCATTCTGCCCGACCAGCGCCAGCAACATCGTCGCAATGGCGGACATGCCGCTGGAGAAAACCAGACTGTCATCCGCCTCATCCCAGACCGCAAGCCGGTCCTCCAATATCTCCTGATTGGGGCCGTTGAAGCGCGAATAGACAAGGCCATCGGCCGGACCTTCGCGCTTGCCGGTGATATGTTCAAAAAACTTCTTCCCCGCCGCCGCGCTTTCAAAAGCGAAGGTGGAGGTCAGGAAAATCGGCGGCTTCAGCGAGCCTTCGGACAGGGTCGGATCATAGCCATGCCCCATCATCAACGTCGACGGCTTCAGCTTGCGGCCACCAATGGTTTCAATATCCGCCTTGGGTTTACGACGCGAGGCGGGAGTGTCGATGGGGGGTGTTTTGCTATCAGTCACGGGATTCTCCTATTGGCCCGTGTCATAACATTATTTGTTACAATTGAAACTAAATTACGTGGGGGCAGCTAGAAGGAATAAGGCGAAAAAGGAAGACGGCGTGGTGCGGGGCTGCGGCTTCGGGGGAGGGGTGACGGTGCTTTGAAGATTGTCGGAGGCTTCAAAAAACACTTCCGCCGCAATGCCGCGCCCGATTAGTCTCACACAAAGACGCGAAGACACAAAGAAAAGGGCGAAGTAGAGGAGTTTATGTACGAACGGCGGGTTTCAGAGTGGCTAATGGCGGACGGGAACGGCTGAAATGTTGTGGAAA